>JAWLCL010000014.1:0-133323 GCA_041687255.1 Mariniphaga sp.
ATGGGCCTGCTTGCCGCAGGATTTGCTAAAACCAGGCACAGAATAAAAAAGGTTCTTCCAACTTCCTTAATTCTAAGAGAATCAATTTAAAGAAGTTTTTTTATTCTTTGTTCCGTAAAAGGGTGCCGGTGATTGCTTCATCAGTAAAAATTTTGTAAAATAAGTTTTGGGCAGCGGAGTTTCTGCCTAAACTGCTAAAGACATGAAAGAATCACACATTTATAAGCTGTCGGAAAAAATCAATGCAATTTAAAAGTAAATAGTTCTTGCTTTAATTATCCTGCTTTTGACACAATCAGCAGTCCGTATATTGGTGTAAGAAATATTGTTGCAGTTTAGAAAAAGAAAGATATCTTCGGGGATAATTTTCAAATTTACAGCAATTATGAAAAATATAGGAATGTTTACTGCTTTAATTCTATTGTCGTTTGGTTCAATACAGGCACAGCAGATGTTTGACAAATTTTCGGGAGAAGATATTGGAAATCCCAAACTAAATGGTGATTATACGTTTGATAAGAAGAACCAGCAGTTTAGCTTGCAGGGAGCAGGGTACAACATCTGGTTCGAACGCGATGAGTTTTATTTTGTTTCGCAGGAGGTGGAAGGTGATTTTATATTTTCTGCCAACATGGAATTTTCGGGCGAGGGAACTGACCCTCACCGCAAAATGGGATTGATGATCAGGGATACAAAGGCAGAGGATGCCGTTTATATGGATGGTGCCGTTCATGGCGACGGACTTACTTCATTACAGTACCGTAAAAGCAACGGGGGCGAAACAATGGAAATTCCCTCTGAGACAAAGGCACCTGAATTTGTGCAGGTGGAGCGGAAAGGAAATGAGTTCATATTCCGGATTTCCAAAGGAGGAGAACCATTGAAGGAAGTAGGTAAAATTACACTGAAAACAGGAGAATCGGTTTTTGCCGGAATGTTTGTCAGTTCGCACAATGAAGAGGTACTTGAAAAAGCCCGGTTTTGGAATGTGCGCATTGAGAAGCCGGCGCCGGAAGGAGTCGACGGCTACCAAAAACCCTCACCCAGCCGGATGGAAATTCTGGATATTGAAACCGGCAACCGGGAAGTTATTTATGAAACCGATACGCATATTGAAGCGCCCAACTGGTCGCGAAACGGAAAGTTTTTGGTTTACAATTCCGGCGGGAAATTGTACAGGTTCGATTTGAAAAAGAAGAAACCGGAGGAAATCAACACCGGTTTTGCCACTTCAAATAACAATGACCACGGAATTTCATTCGACGGGAAAACACTGGCCATTAGTCATCATACAGAAGTAAACGGGCAGAGCAAATCCATTATATACACAGTGCCGGTTAAAGGAGGTACACCCGAACGGGTAACACCTAAAGGGCCATCATACTGGCACGGCTGGTCACCCGACGATAAATGGCATACCTACTGTGCCGAGAGAAACGGAAATTACGATGTCTACAAAATACCCGCCGAGGGAGGAGAGGAGATACGCCTGACTACAGCCGAAGGACTGGATGACGGACCTGAATATTCTCCCGACGGAAAATACATCTATTTCAACTCCGTGCGTACCGGAAGTATGGAAATCTGGCGTATGAAACCCGATGGTACGGAACAGGAGCAGGTAACCGATGATGAATACCAGAACTGGTTTGCCCATCCATCACCCGATGGAAAGTGGCTCATTATGATTTCTTATCTTCCTGAAGTGCCGGCAGGTTCTCATCCGCATAACCAGCGCGTAATGCTGCGGCTTATGCCGGCTGACGGAGGGGAAGTCAAATCAGTTGCCTTCCTCTACGGAGGGCAGGGAACTATTAATGTTCCCTCCTGGAGCCCCGATTCCAAAAAGGTGGCCTTCATGAGTTATACCTATTGACATTTACCCTTAGTATACTGCAGAAAAAGATGGTGCCACTCCTGTGATACCATCTTTTTTTGTTGACATCCTGTTGACCTGTTTTAATTCTATTCTTTAGTGAAATTTTTATACTGGAATCCGTCAGTTATCGTCCTTACCCGGAAGGTACTTTCGTCATGTTTAATTGAGTTTACATTGAATTTGGTCAGGCGAAGGTACGGAGAAGAACAGGGGATGCATTTTAATTAATTTTAAAAAATATTGTATTTCCGGGTAGGGTAAATTAAGGCATGTGGATATTGATAATAACCCGGATAAAACCGGGTTAAATCGTTAATGTTTAATAGAAGAATGGTTTTAGGCATGAAATCATTCTTCTTTCTTTAACACCGCACAAACAAAATCAAAGAAATAATGAATGAAAATAACCGGATATATCTGTTTTGTTCCAAAAAGAAAAGCAAAATAGCCCGGAATTAAAATCTTTAAGCTGATGCTACTTTTTTTGTTAACCGATTAAACCTGTTGTGCCCAAATGTGCTGTAAAGCAGTAAGTGACTGTTGTAAATGTTAAGCAACATAATGCAGCGGGTCTGCTAAGCAGGTTTAAATGAATACGATGGAAAAATTAATCTAACACTGTGCTGCATGTAATCGATTCCTGCTTACAAATAAGATAATCCAATAAAAATCTTTGATTTTTATTGTTAACTCGTTAACTTTAGCAAAAATACCAAACTGAAAACTAATGAATGCTTCTAACAAAACTTTGCTTATATCATTTATAATGATACTCTTTTGGAGTTGTCATGATGAGATTGAGCCGGAACCCACTGTGAATATTAATGACAACAAATTTCTGCATGCATTAATTGATAAAGGTATTGACAGTGACAATGACAGTA
This sequence comes from Mariniphaga sp., assembly GCA_041687255.1. Taxonomy (GTDB): domain Bacteria; phylum Bacteroidota; class Bacteroidia; order Bacteroidales; family Prolixibacteraceae; genus Mariniphaga. Next base: position 2,764 of record JAWLCL010000014.1, read on the forward strand.
TAATCAGTCCTGAAGAGGCTGCCGCTGTTACAATACTTGAGCTTGATTATGACAGTATCACCGATTTATCAGGGATAGAGGATTTCATTAACCTGGAAGTACTTACCTGTTCTCATAATCACCTAAAGATTGTGGATTTATCGGCAAACAAATTGCTGAAAAAACTGGAAATTGAATATAATCCTTTAGTTGTTCTCGACCTTTCCGGAAATGCGGCTTTAGAAGAACTTTACTGCAAAAATAATAAAATAAGATACCTCGATTGTACTCAAAACAATGTATTGAAAACTGTCGAATGCAGCAAAAATGAACTTGTTGGGTTGATTTTTGGGGAAAATTATGAGTTAAAAGAAATTAATTGCACTGAAAATAAACTGGAATTAATCGAAATTTCATCTTGTCCGAATCTTGAGAAATTACAATGTGAGCACAATAACTTAAAACAACTTGATTTATCCGGTAATTTGTCTTTAAAATATCTAAACATAGCTGTTAACATGAACTTGCAGCAATTGAATATCATCAATAATACAAATCTTGAATTTTTGAATATGGCAGGAAATCGCTTGCTGTCAGGAGCCGTCGATTTCCCGGATGGTCCCCGGTTAAAATACTTAAATGGTGGTGATGCCATTCGTAACCTTGAACCTGCAAACTATCCTCTTCTTGAAAATTTAACTTGTAAAGGTACAGGAATAGAAGAACTTGATTTGTCACAAAATCAGTATCTAAAGGTTCTGTTTTTAAATTCGATGATGCTGCCATCAATTGATGTAAGCAATAACATACAATTGGAAGAATTGCGTTGCCAGAATTGCAACCTGACCTCATTGGATGTTTCTAATAATCATGAATTAAAATTACTTGATTGTATGCTCAATCAGATTACTTCCGTAGATGTTACTCAAAATACGAAATTAAAGGATTTATTTTGCGGCTATAATCCCCTGGTCTCGCTTGACATTTCCAATAACCCCGAACTTGAAACACTTGATTGCAGGGAAACACAGCTTGAAATGATAGATGTTTCAAATAATGTGAATCTTCTTTCTTTGTTATGTTCAGACAACGACTTCAGTTACCTCGATATTTCAAAAAATAACAAACTTCGGCTATTATGGATGGAGTTTATGTTGTCGCTGGAAAAGGTTTGTGTTTGGAGCTTACCATTTCCTCCAACTGATCGATATTTTGATTTAAAAATGAGGGAAAGTCCGAATGTAAGTTTTACAACTGATTGCAATGGTTGATAAAAAGCAAAAATATGCTTGCTGACAAAATAGGGCAGATATCCTGATTAAAATACATATCAAACAACCGCCAATAAAGGGATTAAAAGCAATATACGGCATTTCATTGGTGAATGAAAACAGTAAATAATTGGTTCAACTTTATTGTGAGGCAGAGTAAAGAATTTTGAACAACAACATTTGATTTATATGTTATTCCTTTTGAAACTTTCATCTTTAATAATATGAAGCAAACATTATGGTATTTTCTGGTCCTCCTGCTGACAGGTTGTATTAATGATTCAGAAAAGGCTGCATCCGTTGTACAGATTGAAGATCTGAAAACCTCTATTGACAGCCTTGTCCGGATGAATCATCAGCTGGAAAATAAAATTGATTCGTTACAAAATGAGCAGAATTTCTGGTTTGATAACAATACAGAAGGAAAACACCTCCTTGAAGCAGGAATTAAGAACCCAAAGGATTATATTGTAAATTCGTTAAAGCAACAGCCTGGATTAATACCTGCAGAACCGGTACTGGGAGGGCAGATGAGAATTACACGCGTTCAGCTGTTGGGCAGAGATTGTCTGATAGCTTATTATGAGGATGGCCATGTTGCAGGCAGGGCAATATACAGTTATGTTTTTAAAGGAGGTAAACTGAATTTTTCTCTTGTAAAGAAATGTTCCGGATAACTAAAAGGCTTGCAATGGAATATTTATCCCTCATCTCAACCAAATTATATTCAATTATTAAATGATTAAATTTGAGGTTTAACATCTATTATTCAGGTACTAAAAAGCCTTATAAATGAAATGTAATTATGTGCTTCTTCGTTTAGGTTTACTGCTTGCCATGAGTATTGCTTATTGCAATGGTTTCAGCCAGTCGGGAGATGTTATTCCGAGGCGGCATGAGGTTACGCTTCCTGAAGCCCATATCGGGGACCTGGAAGTTGATACACGTTTACTTGACAGTTACGGCGGTTTGGATGAAAATACCAGGCAGTTTTTTATCGATGCACGGTATGTTTTTTCTGAAACAACAGATGCCAATTTTACTCATCCCCTGATAATAAAGGCGGCACGGAAGCACGGTGTTGTATTAATGGGAGGCCCCATGCTGGGTAACCTGGCCGATAACAGCGTTATCGTGTGGCTGCGGCCTTCAGATAATATCCCTTTGGAGATTAAACTTGCAAGGCAGGATGGGAGTGTGGAGAAATCATTTCCGGCGGGACCGGTTCAGCCGGGTGTTGAAAAAAGGATTATACTTGATGGATTATCGCCTGATACCGAATATGATTATTTTGTCTATGCCCAAAATCAAAAGGTGGCAGAGGGCAGGTTTAAAACAGCACCCCCGGCTGATGATAATTGTGTAGTGCGCGTGGCTTTTGGCTCCTGCTTTCATAAGATTGGCTTGCACAATCCAAACCTTGTTAATCAGATTCTGAAGCGGAAGCCTCAGGCTATGATGCTTCTGGGCGATATTGCAGTGGATGACAGGGAAAACAACATCAGCATGCACCGATCGGATTATTTGCTCCGCGATGTTTCAAAGGCCTGGCAGAGGCTTGCGGCCAATGTACCGCTTTATGCCTGTTGGGATGACCACGATTACCTGAACAACGACCTCAGCGGAATACCCGGGCGCTTTGCCGCAGCCGACCAAAAAGCACTTCGTGCTGTGTGGCAGCAAAATTGGAACATCCCGGACAATGAAGCGGAGGGGATTTATTTCAGCTCACGTATAGGTCCGGTGGAACTGATAATGCTGGATACCCGTTCATGCCGCAATGTTGCTGAAAGAGGGGAATACAGTTCTTACCTGGGCCGGGAGCAGCAGGAATGGTTAAAAGAAACTTTAAAAAGTTCCACCGCACAATTCAAGATTATCTCTAGCGGTACCATGTGGTCCGATTATGTGTCCAAAGGAAAAGATTCCTGGGGAACCTGGGATACATCGGGGAGGGAAGAAATATTTAAATTTATTGAAACAGAAAATATACCGGGTGTTCTGTTGCTGAGTGGCGACCGCCACGGTGCACGCGCATTTGCTATCCCAAGGCCTTCAGGTTTTACTTTGTACGAATTTGAAGCAGCATCACTTGGTGGCGTTCCCGGTCCGGATGCCATGGCCGCTGATACTTCAAACCAACTTTTCGGATATCATGGAACAGATGTTATAGCTTTCGGTGAATTTACTTTCGATTCCACGGGAGACGAGCCAGTAGTTACTTTCAGGCTTATAGATGAAAAGGGCAGGATTTTGGAAGAATATCGCCTGGTATACAGCCAGCTGGTTCCCCGGAGGTGAAAAATTGGTTATTTATGATACTAATAAGAATATAGAAAATAAATTATTTTGTCTCACCTTGAGCAGAACCTTTAATCTCCATATTATACCGCTGATCCAAAACATTGTCTGATGCATTTATAATGTCATCGGAATTTTTCTGGGGGTAAAAAACCTCCAGTAATACATCAGGAAATTTATCGGAAAAATGTTTATAACAGTATGTCAACAGGTCAAATCTTTTTTCTTTATCCAGGGAATTAACAATCTTGATTAATTCCTCCCGGAATAAAGATTTATCATTGCTAAATGAAAGCAACTTTATATAATTGACCTTTTCCATTAATCGTGTGTTTGATGCTAAAAATTAACAATTAAACTCAGGGCTTTGTTGTTGAACTTTTTCATTTAGAAGGGGAGTGTTGCAGGAATCTTTTTGTTGATGAAATTTTTTTGGTAGTGAAGCAAAAGGTTCCTGCAGAGGACATATCAGGAAAAAGTACAGTATCAAAAATCAGATATGGTAGCAATAACACTTGGCATAAAAGTGGAATTGGATTTGGTATCCGGTTCGGGTTAAACAACTGGATTATTGATATACCATGCGCCGGAAATCTCATAGCAACTATGAAACTGGAAAAAAAGCTTTTAAATGTGTATCATAATTTTCTTCCATTGTTTTTATTCCTGTTCCTTTTTAATTTTTGAATCATTGTGTGCATAGGTTTTGAGTAATTTATCTTATGTTTCCCCAATCCTTTGCTGCTGAGTAAATAGGCATAGGGGTGAAGGGCTTCAATATTCTTCATTATAATTTTCAAAACAGCAATAAAGGGTATTACTACCAGCATTCCGGGTAATCCCCAAACCAGGTTTCCAATCAAAAGACCTAAAATTACCGTCAGGGCATTCAGCCTTACATTACCTCCAACTACGTTTGGAGTAATAATGTTGTTTTCCAGGAACTGGACGATAATGAACATTATAACTACTTTTAAAGCTGTGCCAAATGGATCGTCCATTGAAATGAGCACATAAAACAGAGGTATCAGTGCTCCCAGAAGGGTTCCAAAATAAGGAATAAGGTTTAGAATGGCGGCAGCTACTCCCAACACTATTGCATGCGGTACACCAATAATTATAAGCCCTGTTGAATTTAATACTGCCAGTATTAGCACCACACCAATTAATCCTCCCAGGTATTTTGTTGTAACGGTAGTTATGTCTCTCAATATTTTCACTGCTTTTTTCTTTCTTCGCCTGCCCACCACCCGAAAGATAAAATAAGCTGTTTTGGTCCGGTAGAATAAGAGAAAGAATATGAAAACCGGCAATATACCTATTAGGAATATTGTATTAGCGGTTGTTGAAAATATGCTTGCATTACCGTCATCTCCGGAGACTAAACTATTGAAAAAGGAATCGAGGTAATAGTCCATCGTTCTCATATTCACACCGAATTTTTCTTCAATTGCTTCCTCAGGTGAGCCCGTTTGTTCAACAAATTTTTCTTTTATCTCATTCAGGTCAATTTGTATGTTCGAAATCTGAACGGCAAAAAAGAAACTTACAGAAGCAAACATTGCCAGCGCTATCAGGATAACTATGAGTATGGAAAAAGAACGATGTAATCCAATTCTTTCGAGCCGCCAGGCAAAAGGATAAAGCAGGTAGGCAAATAAGCCTCCAAATGCCAACGGAATTAAAATATTCCGGGCTATAATTAGAAAGAAAATAAAAGCCGATATGATAAATATAATACTGGCAGTTTTAATCAAAAAATCTTTATTCATAGCAAATTTCTGAATTCATTATTTATCTGAAAAAATTATGCCACCGGAATAGAACTTGAAAATAAGGATAATTTCCATCAGAACCCGAAGAACTCAGTTTATTAAAAACATAAGCTACCATTACTATTACCTCTTTACAGCTATTAATTGCCTGGAGAAAGCTAAATATTGATTTTTCCTGTTCTTTGTGGACTTGTTTTGAAACCTGAGGAATTTTGTACACACATTCCCCATATGCAATAAGTGAATTAAGAAAAACAAAATGAACGTTTTTGATAATCGTAGCATTAATTGGTTTGAAATCAGAAAAGTAGATTTATGTATTGATTTTTAAAACTTTCTGGCAGGATTTTTTAGTACCACTTAGTTGAATTTCAGGAATAACTTTGAAAAATTAATTAGAAAATGGACAAAGAAAAATTAAGAAGCGCTTTACAGGATATTGTTAATGTTTGTAACGACGGAGTAGAAGGATATGAAACTGCTGCTGGTGAAATACAGGATGAAAGCATTAAAACATTGTTTCTCCGGTTATCACAGCAACGTAAAGGGTTTATTGAAGAAATCAAAAATGAAGCATTGAAACTGGGCATTGAACTGGATGGATCCGGTACATCGAAAGGATTTTTTCACCGTACCTGGTTAGTGGCAAAGTCAGCATTCACCAGTGATTCCAAAGACAAAATAATAGAGGAAGCAATGGATGGTGAGAAAAGAGCTGTGGAGGTTTATGCAGGGGTGCATGCGAATCAGGAAGTGCCGGAATATATTCAGAATATATTGAAAGAACAGGAGCATCTGATAAAAGTCGCAATCCATCAGTTAAACGGGTTATATACAGAGTAAGGCGGCAAAGCACTGCGGTTGTTTACCCATGTAACACATTCAAATAATAAATTATGGAAAAACTTAAAGGAATAAAAGTAGCCATTTTGGCTACAAATGGCTTTGAAGAGGCCGAACTGTTTGAGCCTAAAAAGGCGCTTGAAGAAAATGGAGCGCAGGTAGATGTTATAGCACCTGAAAATGGAAAAATAAAAGCATGGAACCATGGCAATTGGAGCCGTGAAATTGAAGTAGATGTTATTGTTGATGATGCTGATGAGAACAATTATGATGCATTGCTTATTCCGGGAGGTGTGATTAATCCTGATAAATTAAGGCGGGAAGAAAATGCCGTTGGATTTGTATCCTCTTTTTTCCGTAAAAATAAAACTGTTGCTTCCATCTGCCATGGGCCGCAAATGCTGATTGAAGCTGAGGTGGTTAAGGGTAAAAAGTTAACTTCTTTCTTTTCAATTAAAAAAGACCTGCAGAATGCAGGTGCTCATTGGGTTGATGAAGAGGTGGTAGTTGATAACGGTTTAATAACATCACGCAATCCAGGCGATTTGGAAGCATTCAACAGGACGATTGTTGAAGAATTTTCAAAATTAAAGAAGCAGTGAAAGGCTTTAAAACCTGAATCTTTATTAGTATCACACTTTACTGAACATAACGGTCGGCAATGGCAAAGGAGCAGATTCCTGGTTCACTTGTATATGTGAACGACAATATGGAGGGATACATTCGTTCAGGAGAGCATCCTGAATTTATTTATGTCGGCAAGGATGGCAATGAAATTACTGATGAAAAAGTCTTAGAGCGCATCATAAACCTTGTAATTCCTCCCGATTGGAACGATGTATGGATTTGCAGGAAACCCCGTGGGCATATTCAGGCTACGGGGCGTGATTCAAAAGGTCGTAAACAATATATTTATCACAAATTTTGGGTAGAGCATCTGAGCCGACGGAAATATGAAAACCTTAAAGGTTTTGGTGAGAAACTTCCTCTAATACGACAGCAGGTAAAAAATGATTTGCGTAAAAGAACGTGGAGCAAAAAAAAGATTACTGCCCTTGCCATCAAATTGATGGAGGAATCCTACCTGCGCGTGGGAAACCGCATGTATCAGAAAATGAACGATACATTCGGCCTTACAACACTCAGAAGAAAACACCTAAAGGAAGATGAAAACGGATTGATTTTGCAATTTAAGGCTAAGAGCGGCAAAGAAATGAAAGTGGAAATCAATCATCCCACACTTAAAAAGCAGCTTAAGCAATGTTCTGAACTGCCTGGTCATGAACTTTTCAGGTACAAAGAAGATAACAAATATGTCCCTCTTGATTCATCCGATATCAATGAATACCTTCGTGAGGTATCAGGTGCTGAAATCTCATCCAAAGATTTCAGGACCTGGGGCGGAACAGTGTTAACAGTGAAATTTGAACAGCTTGCAAGGCGAATCTGTGAGGAAAATCCCAGGAAGAAGTTTGAAACTACACTCGTTCAGCTTGTTGCCAGAGAACTAAACAATACGGTAACTGTATGCCGGAAATATTATATTCATCCAAAAGTGTTGAAGATAGTTGTAAAGGGTAAAACAGATGAATACCATCCCCGGAATTTCAACCCGGAAAAAGAGTTGTTCAGTTTCGAGGAATTGACTGTATTGAATATATTGAATGAATAAGCCCGACTGTAGTTTAATGTTATCATTAATACAGTCTTTTATATAATGAATCTGGCCAACTGCCGCTGATGTGCGGCAGTTGGAGATTCATTACTAAATACAGAAGGGTTATTCGTTATTTTAGAGCAAGAGCAATAACAGAAGGATAATGATAATAGCACTTCCGGAGATGTATATTCCGGTTTGTGAACCTTGAGCGGTGGCCTCTGCATTGGCCCTTGCTTCAGAGTCTGCTTTACTGTAAGCTTTGAGTTCCTTACCTATAGTCCGAACTTCTTTTCTCAGTTCCTTTTTTTCCGACTTGCTTAATTCAGAGAAATCCATTGCTTTAATTTCTCCAAGCCGGTCTACCATGACTTTAACTTCGGCAGCTATTTCAGCTACAGCTTCAGTGGTTTCAGCTTCAGTAGTTGTTTTTTCTTCCGTTGCGAAAGCCGGAGCGGCAAACAGCAATAAGATTGCTGCCATTAAACTAAAAATCGATTTTTTCATCTTTGTTCATTTTAATTGTTACTAAATTGATTTGCTTCATTACTTTATTCGCTTTCATTCCTTTAGTGGAAATTCTATTGCATCTTCTGTTTGTTTACTAAATGCTTCTACAAAGGCATTTTTAAAAAGTCCCCAAATGGTGGGCCATATGCCTGCATCAAGGTCCATCTGGTTCAGGTTTCCCTTAAGAGGAGTTTGGGTGGCAACCTGTTCTTCCGAAGGGTTCTCGAATATTGCTCTGACGCCTCCGGCAACGGCTTCCCATAATTTATTTAAAAAGCCGCCTTTCTCTTCTTCCCAATCTAAAATTTCCAGATTCTCCAGAACCGGTCTCACGTATCCGCTAAGAAGGGCATCATCAATAACTATTTCTGAATACAGGTTAAATATCCCCTGTTCAACATCCAGACTGGCAAAAGCTCTTACAAAGTCATTTAATGCAGGCATATTCACTTGTTCAAGATTTAATGTCAGATCAAGATCAGGTATTTCCTTCAGCGCATTAAATCCGGCATTTACTTCTAATTTTCCGTTTCCCAGTGTATAACCTGTTGCTGAAACGTAAGACGGTAATGTGTCTTCTTTCGATTCGATATTTGTAAGGTTGGTCATTACTAAATTCAGATTATCAACATATACTTCAACTTCAGGTTTTGTTGTGAAATCATAATAAGTAATGCTGCCATTATTAATTTCAAAGCTGTTAATTCTGATTGGAAGCAACTCCTTTATTACTTCCTGCCAGTTGGCTTCCGTACCTTCCTGCTTTGCTTCTTCATCTATGGCAAAATTTATTACGGGATTTTTCAATATTATTTTCCCTACTATGGCACCATCAAATAAAGCTCCCCATTCAACCGAAATGTCAACAGCCTGTATACTCATGAATGGTACCTCTATAGCATTTGATTTATCTATAATAAGAAGTTCTTCTATTATATAAGCTCCTCTGAACAGATTAATGTCGATGTCTTTCAAAGAACCGTAATATCCTTCCATATTTTGTAAGGCATCATTGGCGTAATTTTCTGCAACAAACGGCAAAGCTATTCGAATAGCCACCAGTATTATTACAATTATCAGCACCCAAGTCCATACCTTTTTCATACTATCTGTATATAATCATTTTATGTGTCCAGAAAAGCATTTTCAAGGCACATAACCCTATAATCATTCAAACAGATGTATCGGTCAGGAAAGGGAAAACAAAAAATGCACAAAATGCTGCTTTACTTTTGAAGTTAAGCAGCATTTTGTTTTAAAAGCATTGTTTTTCAGTTAGTTGTGTGCTGTTAATTGTTCTGGTGTTTATCCCTGCATAAAAAATGAAATGGGGAAAATTATTCACATATGTGGGGAATTTTAAAGCAACAGCAAGTATATTGTTCTCTTTTTAGGGCCATGGTACCAGTTCTGAACGGTAAAAGTTAATATCCATGGCTTCAAATCGTTTACCATGCTGTGCCAGCCTGTATTTATATTCATCCCAGTTTCTTAATTCAGGGGACGACCATCCGATTTCAGCATATCCCGGGAGTCGTGGAAATACCATATATTCCAGTTCGTCAATATTGGTAATGGTTTCGGTCCACAGTGCAGCCTCAATTCCCAGGATGTTTTCTTTCGTAATACCCTGTACGTATGTTGCCGGATTCCAGGCATATGCTGTATCTACCTCAATATAGCCTGCCCAATTCAGACCCAGATTTGTTGTAGAATCGTATTTCATATCGAGGTACGCTTTTTTTGCCGGAGACATAATCACTTTTGCACCTTGCTCTACCCCCATGGTGGTATTTTTTACATCGGCCCAAAACTGAACTACTGCGTTATCAATAAGCTCTGCATTGGCAATCTCATCCCAGCCAATAACTCTTTTGCCGTGAGAATCGACAATCTTCTGCACCCGATTCACAAAATAAACATAATCGTCATGCGCCGTAACATGCGATTCATCCCCTCCAATGTGGAAAAAAGGGCCGGGAATCAAACCTGAAATTTCACGTACAACATCATCAACAAACTGGTAGGTAATTTCCTTTCTGGTGCATAACGTGCTGAACCCTACTTCTATACCAGAGTAAAGCTCAGTTGCTTTGCCGTCGCAGTTAAGTTCCGGATAAGACGCCAGTGCAGCATTGGTATGGCCGGGCATATCAATCTCAGGAACGATAGTTATATGCCGGTCCCTGGCATAGTTTACAAGGTCGGTAAACTCTTCCTGTGTATAATATCCACCTTCTCCGCCGCCAACTTCACTGCTGCCGCCTATTTCTGTTAATTTAGGCCACGATTTGATTTCAATCCTCCAGCCCTGGTCATCCGACAGGTGCAGGTGTAAAGCATTCATTTTGTACATAGCCAGAAAATCAATGAACCGTTTAACATCTTCTACTTCAAAGAAATGCCGCGACACATCAAGCATTGCCCCCCGATATCCGTATTCAGGGAAATCGCGTACGGTACCTGTGGCTATTTGTAGTGGCTGATCTGCTTCTACTTCAAGAGGTATGGCTTGAAGTAACGTTTGAATGCCGTAAAAGCTGCCGGCAACTCCATTGGCATCAATTGAAACAAGTTGGTTGCCGAATGTTAGTATATACCCTTCATTTCCCAAACTTTGATCTTCACCGGATAATGAAAGATAAATTCCTTCCTTTGGCAATTGCATAACTGCCTCTGTCTGATAAGAAGTACCGGTGATACGTGAAAGAGCTTCTGAAAGGTATTCTGCAGTTTGCTGCAAACCTTGTTTTCCATCTTCAAAATAAATTACCGTTGATTCATCGATACGAACTGAACCACCCATCGCAGTGACAGATGTCGGAACAGGAATAAAGCTGGTTTCTGTTAAATCGGTAGCCGGTTCATTATTACAAGAGGATAGGGAAAACATCAATGTTACAATTAGAATTAAAGGAATGAATTTGTTCATCATTTTATATTTCAATTTAAATTATTTGCACACATAGTAGGATGGCTTTGTTCCAATCTGCATTGAATTAATTTTTTATTATTCGGTTTTATTCAATTTCCGATGAATATTGGCAGATAAAAATAGATAAGATTTTATAAAACAAAGAGAAAAGAACGTTTAAATCAATCGAAAAGGGCAAACATTATTAAATGTTCACCCTTTTCAACAGATATACAGAAACATTAAAAAATGGGGAAGTAATACTATTGTAATAACCATAATCAGCGGTTTACAAATTTAAAGAACCTGCTTTCCTTGTTGTCACTGGTTTTGTCCTGGTAGAGGAAAGCAAGTTTTTTTTCTTCAAAGGTTTGGAAAAACTTATCCCAGCCTATAGCTTTCAAGTCATCAGAACTTTCATCCGAAAACCGGATGCGAAGCATTCCTTCTGCACTTTCATTTTCTTCTGTTCCTCTTACAACGGCCGGCTGTCCACCCCGCTGTTCCACCCAGGTCTGTATCTCCTGGTGATTTGTTGTTGTTTTCGATTCTGACATAACTGTAATTTTTAGTGTTACAAATTTGGAGGCTAATCCTGATTTCAAAAACCATTCCATCGGAAATGAGTTAACAGCAACTAAACCGGCAGCAGAGTGGAAAAGAATTTGCAACGGCTTCTTTTTCTGATTAAAAAAAACATTGTTATGAAAAAAATGCCGTTGGCCATTGTTACAGGAGGAAGCTCGGGTATAGGAAGTGCTGTATGTACGCGTTTATTGCAGGATAATTATCGTGTTGTAAATGCCGATATACAACCCCAGAAGGAGAGTTATTCAAACAATTACCATTATTTGAATTGTGATATTTCCGTGCCTGAACATGTTGATGAATTAAGTAACCTTATTATGCAATTGGGCGAACCGGAGGTTCTGGTATTGAATTCAGGTATCGGAATACATGAAAAGCTGCGGGAAGGTGATCCTGAAAAATGGGTAAAAGTTATCAATGTAAATCTTTGCGGAACTTTACGAATTATAAGGGCAGTTCTTCCGTTTATGAAGGTGGGGAATGTTATCTTTTTATCCTCTGTTTCCTCTGCCCGGCCACATTCCTATGGTGGTGTTTATGCTGCTACAAAAAGTGCCCTGGATACAGTTGCCGAAACTTTACGGCTGGAAGAAATGCCTGATATAGGTGTGACTGTTATTTCTCCCGGAGTTGTTGATACACCGTTTTTTGATAATATGTTATCAGGAGCCCATTCCGTCGAAAGTATTGGCTATGGAGCAATTGATTCAAGCGAAATTGCCGATGCCATAGTATTTATACTGAATCAGAAAAAAGGAACCGTAATTAACAACATCACCATACGTCCGGCAGGTCAAATGTTGTAGTTGTTGAAATAGTGTCCGGATTGAGGTGCAGCTTCTCAATTTGTGGCTTTTTTCCACATACCGGCATCAAATGACTTAAGGTTATATATGTTTCACTGTTAATTGTTTATAATGCATTATTGTAAAATTAAACATATGGTACGGTTGTAGTAAAAAAGACTCATCTGTAATACAATATTACTTTTTATGCGGAAAGAAATGTTAATCACCGGAGGCGCAGGTTTCATAGGGTCTCATTTATGCGATTTATTTATACAAGACGGTCATACAGTCAGGGTGCTGGATAATTTAAGTGAGCAGGTTCACGGACCTGACTGTTCAAGGCCTGCTTATTTGCATTCCGATGTGGAACTTATAAAAGGCGATGTACGCGATAAAACAGCAGTTAAGAAGGCTCTGCAGGGAATCGACCAGGTATACCATCTGGCAGCTAATGTGGGTGTTGGCCAAAGTATGTATGAGATCGCCCGTTACACCGATGTTAACAATATGGGAACAGCCACCCTTCTTGAGGCATTGGTTGAAAACCCGGTGGAAAAACTGGTAGTAGCTTCCAGCATGAGCGTCTATGGAGAAGGGATGTACAGGAACAGCAGAAATGAAAATGTTCCGGGGCATGAAAGGAATCTTTCGGATTTAAGAAAAGGAAACTGGGAATTGCACGATGAAGATAATAATGCTTTAGTGCCTGTTCCTACAAATGAAAGTAAGCCACCGGTCCTGGGTTCCATTTATGCGCTTTCAAAATACGACCAGGAACAAATGTGTCTGCTTATAGGAAGAGCCTATAATATACCTGTGGTTGCCCTGAGGTTTTTTAATGTTTATGGAACCCGGCAGGCATTGTCAAATCCCTATACCGGAGTGCTTGCAATTTTTGCATCACGTTATATGAACGAAAAGCCTCCCGTAATTTTTGAGGATGGCGAACAGAAGAGGGACTTTGTTCATGTAAAGGATGTGGTAAATGCTCTGAAACTTGCCGGCGAAACTCAAAAGGGAAACGGAATGGTCTTTAATATTGGCAGCGGTAATTCCTATTCGGTAAGTTACATTGCAGAAAGCCTTGCCGAAGTGATGGGAAAGAAACATATCCGGCCTTCCCTGACAGGAAAATACAGGGCTGGAGACATTCGTCATTGCTTTGCTGATATTACACGTGCAGAAAAAATTTTAGGATATCATCCTCAAGTGAATTTTAAAGATGGTCTGGCAGAATTGGTCCAATGGCTCAAAGGACAGGAGGCAAACGACAAAGTTGATTTTGCCGGGAAAGAACTTGAAAAAAGAGGTTTGGCAATATAAAAATATGGACGAAAAGTATAAGTCATGAATGATGTTTATGAAAACGGCAATGGAAGAAATCGAAAAAACAACCATTCGCCGGAGCCGCAGGTTGGTATATTGGAATGGTTTCATATAAACGATTATGAGCATGTTGAATCAACAGTTGCTGAGTTGAAAGCACTTGGTGTTACTCATCTTCGCACGGGATTTTCATGGGCCGATTATTTTACCGCTGACGGTGAAGAATGGTACGATTGGCTGATTCCTTTCCTTTCTAAATATTTTGAAATACTTCCATGTTTTTTGTATACTCCTCCCTCTGTTGCTGTAGCAGAAAAGTCATCTGCTCCACCTAAAAATCCTAAAGGCTATGCTGATTTTTTAGATACTGTAATCAAAAAATATGGAAATCATTTTGATTACGTTGAATTATGGAATGAACCGAATAACCGGAGTGAATATGATTATCTGCTTGATGAATCGTGGGAAACATTCACCAAAATGATCCGTATGGCATCATACTGGGCCAGGCAATTGGGGAAAAAAACGGTATTGGGCGGCATGAGCCCCATTGACCCGGGATGGTTAAAACACATTGCCGATAAAGGGGCGCTGGAATTTATTGATGTAATTGGCATTCATGGATTTCCCGATGTTTTTGATTCGCACTGGAAAGGATGGGAAACCAGCATTATTGAACTGAAAGAGATTCTAAAACAGCGAAACCTGTCAGAGGAAATATGGATAACGGAAACCGGATACTCTACATGGCGATACGATGAAAAAGTGCAGTTGGATAAATTCCTCAGGTTATTGAATGTTCCGACAAACCGGGTTTACTGGTATTCTCTCAGAGATCTGTCGCAGTACAGGCCTACTGTTGATGGATTTCATATGGATGAACGCGAGTACCATTTTGGATTATTGTGCGAGGATGGCCGGGAAAAGTTGCTTTACCGGCTATGGGCCAACGGGGGAATAAAAAATATCAGGAAAAGTGCCTGGATGGCATACGACAGAAAACCGGGCAAAAACAAAAATAAAAAGAGTGTTCTTATTACCGGTGGCGCCGGTTTTATTGGGACAAATCTTGCCAACCGGCTACTTGAAAAAGGACATAATGTTGCGGTGTATGATAATCTTTCACGTCCGGGAGTGGAACAGAACCTGGAGTGGCTTGTGTCGCGGCATAAAAATATTGGTGTAATGGTGGCAGACGTCAGGGATCACCTTGCATTGGAGAAAGCTGTTGAGGAAGCCTCGCATGTTTTTCATCTGGCTGCCCAGGTTGCGGTTACCACCAGCTTGATTGACCCGGTATTTGATTTTGATGTTAACCTGAAAGGTACCATTAATCTGCTTGAAGCAATCCGAAAGTCGAAACACCGGCCTTCACTGATATTTACTTCAACGAATAAAGTTTATGGTAATCTGGATGATATAGAGATACGCAGAAATTCCACCCGATATTATCCTGTTGATTCTGCGCTGGAAAAATCCGGTATCGGCGAATATCGTAGCCTCGATTTTCACAGCCCCTATGGCAGTTCAAAAGGATCGGCAGATCAATATATCCTCGATTATGCGCGTACCTATGGGTTGAGAAATGTGGTTTTCAGAATGAGTTGTATTTATGGTCCCCACCAGTTTGGCACTGAAGACCAGGGATGGGTGGCTCATTTCATCCTGAAAGCACTGAAAGGCGGAAAGATAACCCTTTATGGCGATGGAATGCAGGTGAGAGATATTCTGTATGTCGAAGATCTCATTGATGCTTTTGAGGCCACATGGGAAAATATCGGCGATTTAAAAGGAGAAGTGTTTAATATGGGAGGAGGCCCCGGAAATGTGGTCAGTTTACAGGAACTGATAAAGATGTTGGAGGAATTTTTGGATGAAAGGATACGGGTGTCTTTTGAAGACTGGCGACAGGGAGATCAAAAATATTATGTTTCCGATTTTTCCAAATTTAGCAAAGCAACCGGTTGGTTACCTGAAGTTTCCTGTAAAGATGGAGTTGAAAAACTTTACAACTGGTTACGCGAAAATAATCGGGAAATAAAATCATTTGCACAAAATACATCCGAAAGACAGCCAATTTTTAAATAACACATTTAAGAATTGAGCATGAGCTGCAAGTTGCACCAGCTGCTGATAAAGAAAATTTGCATACAAGTTTCATATTATACCATTGATAACAAACAGTTATAATAGCATGAAAGCATCTGTGATATCATCACCCAAACACATTGATATTATTGATACACCTGTGCCTGAACCGGAAAAGGATGAGGTTTTGGTAAAACTTAATGGTACAGGGGTTTGCATTTCCAATCTGCCCGTTTGGGAGGGAAGGCCGTGGTTTAACTATCCATTTGAACCCGGTGCACCGGGACATGAAGGATATGGAACTGTTGAACTGACCGGTGAAGGAGTCGATGATTTTTCCCGTGGTGACCGGGTGGCTGTTTTGTCTTACCATGCTTACGCGGAATACGATAAGATCGACAAATCGAATGTTGTTAAGTTGCCTTCAGATTTTAACAACAGCCCCTTTCCGGGTGAGCCATTAGCTTGCGCTGTTAACATATTAAACCGTTCCGATATAAAAGCAGGTCAGGCTGTGGTTGTTATTGGCAGCGGCTTTATTGGCTGCCTGCTTATACAATTGTTAAAAGCAGCCGGAGCTGATGTTATAGCCGTTTCTCAACGAAAATCCTCCCTTGAATTTGCTGAAAAGTCAGGTGCCGATTACCTTGTGAAGTTTGGTGAAATATGGGAAGTGGCAAAAAAAATAAAAGAACTGGCTCCCGAAGGAGTGCAAAGGGTTATTGAGGCCACAGGTGCCCAACGTTCTCTGGATTTGGCTACTGAAATCATATCCGAATACGGTAAACTAATTATTGCCGGTTACCACCAGGACGGAATGCGAAGCATCAAAATGCAGCAGTGGAACTGGAAGGCAATAGATGTAATAAATGCTCATGAACGTAACCCGCAGGTCTATATTGATGGGTTAAAGGAAGCCATCCGGAAAACACAGGAAGGCATTTTACGGCCCCATGAGTTGATTACCCACAGTTTTGGCATTGACGATATCAATCGTGCCTTTGAAATGCTTCATCAAAAACCTGAAGGCTTTCTTAAAGGAGTAATTCTATACTCATAAATTGAAAAACAATGACAGAAGCAACATTATTAAAAACCCGCACAAAACCACAGATTGCATTTGTTGGAACAGGATGGATAGGGCTGAACCGGATGAAAGCCTTGCTTGAAAAGGATATTTGCACTGCTACGGGAATTTGCGATACTACATCTGAAAATGCCAAAAGAGCTAAAGAAACTGCTGTTGATGCAAAAATATACGTTACTCTCGATAATTTAATTACCGACCGTCCCGATGGAATTGTTATTGCTACACCTAATGCTTTGCATTACAGTCAATGCCTAGAGGCGCTGAATAACGGAATCGCAGTTTTCTGCCAGAAACCTTTGGCCCGCACAGCAGATGAAAGCCGGGAAATCATTAATGCGGCCCGCAGCGCAAATAAGCTTTTGGGAGTGGACATGTCGTACCGGTTTACTGATGGCATGAAAAAAATAAAAGACCTGGTGCAGAAGAATGAACTTGGAGAGTTGTATGCGGCCGACCTGGTTTTTCATAATGCATACGGACCTGATAAAGAATGGTTTTACAATCCTAAGCTTTCGGGAGGAGGTTGTGTTATCGATTTGGGTATCCACCTTGTGGATCTTGCCCTGTGGATAATGGATTTTCCGGAAATAAAACATGTTGAAGCAAATCTTTATTCCGGGGGAAAGAAAATATATGATTCTTCTGCTGCAAGTGAGGACTTTGCCCTGGTGCAGATGGAAACCCTTTCGGGAGCCACCATCAGGTTGACCTGCAGCTGGAATTTACCTGCCGGTAAGGATGCCGAGATTAAAGCAGCCTTTTATGGACCTAAAGCTGCCGCTATTTTTGAAAATACCGCCGGCTCATTTTACGATTTTGAAGCTTCCATTTGTCACGGCACTTCAAAAAAGGTATTCAGTTCACCCCCCGATGACTGGGGTGGCAGAGCTTTAATCGCCTGGGCCGAAAACCTGCAGCAAGCTTCAGCCTTTGATGAGGAAATAAGCAGTTATTTATACGTAGCGGAAATCATTGATAAAATTTACGGAAGAACTTCTGACACATGAAGATATTAATGACCACCGATAACATTGGAGGAGTATGGACTTTTGCTACCGATTTGGCCAGAGGTCTCGAAAAATCAGGTGCTGAAGTTGTGTTGGCTGTAATAGGAGAGCCGCTGACTTCTCTCCAGAAAAAAGAGCTTTCAGGTATATCATACCGGCATTTTAAAGCCAAGCAGGAATGGATGGAGAATCCGTGGGAAAATGTATATGCCACCGGGCAGTGGCTCTTGTGGTTTAAGGAACTGGTAGATCCCGATATTATTCACCTTAATTCCTACACATTAGGTTGCCTCGACTGGAACGTTCCGGTTATAATGACAATACATTCCTGTGTCCTGTCATGGTGGGAAGCTGTGAAAAATGAACAAGCTCCCGATTCATGGAACGAATACAGGAAACATGTTAAAGCCGGGATTCAATCGGCCGGTTTTATTACTGCACCCAGCAATTTCATGTTGAATGTAGCCGAAAAGAAATACGGTCCTTTCCGAAATAAAAAGTTGATTTATAACGGCAGAAAGTTTAAGAGTTTTAAAAGGGGCAGAAAGGAGAAAATTGTTTTCAGTATGGGAAGGCTATGGGATGAAGCAAAAAACATCCGGTTGTTGATTGAAGCTGCCCGGGATATTGATTATCCGGTTTACATTGCCGGTAAAGTTAATTCCGATGAAACGGTTTCGTTGCCCTCCAATGTTAATTTACTAGGGCAACTGTCTCCCCGGCAGATATCCGGGTGGCTGTCAAAATCATGGGTGTATGCATTGCCTGTAAAATATGAACCGTTTGGCTACTCTTTTCTTGAAGCTGCCTTTTCCGGCTGTGTATTGGTCGGAGGAAACATCCCTTCAATGAAAGAAATCTGGGATGATGCAATGATATATACCGGTACCGATGATGCAGGTCAGCTGGCGCGAACTATCAACGAACTGTTGGATAATGATTGGCATTTGAACCACATGGCTAACAAGGCATACAATCATGCTATTGAGAATTACACCGAAGAAAAAATGCTGGAGAAATATTTTAAGTTGTACAGCAATATGGAAAATTACAAGCGAAAATTGTTACACCATTAAAAGATAAATAATGGATTGTCAATGGATAAGGAAATGAAAATATAACACATTTGGAATTCATTTACGACAAACCTTCATCATACAAATTGAAATTAAAAATATAGCGAAATGAAAATATACTTGTTCTATCATTCTATAGTTTCCGACTGGAATCATGGCAATGCTCATTTCCTGAGGGGAATATTAAGCGCTTTCAGAAGACAGGGGCACGAGGTTTCTGTTTATGAGCCGTCTCTTGGCTGGAGCCTGAGGAATTTGCTCAATCACGAGGGGGTAGGGGTATTGCATGATTTCAATCAAAGGTTCCCGATGCATTTTCCTGTATTTTACAACCTGGAAGATTTTGAACCTGAAGAGGTATTGTACGATGCTGATGTGGTTATCGTTCATGAGTGGAACGACCCGGCACTGATTAAAAAAATAGGCAAATACCGTTCAGTGAACAATCATTTTCGTTTGTTTTTTCATGATACGCATCACCGGGCAGTCACTAAACCTGAGGAAATGGTAAAATTTGACTTGCAGCATTACGATGGTGCACTGGTTTTTGGTCAGGTGTTGAAGCAGATTTATGAGAAGGAAAAATGGGCAGAAAATGTAATGACCTGGCATGAAGCCGCCGACACTTCAGTTTTTACTCCCATGCCGGACAGGGAAAAGGAGGGAGATGTTGTATGGATAGGAAACTGGGGCGACAATGAACGAACCGACGAATTGCTGGAATATATTATAGAACCGGTGGAGGAATTGAATCTGAAGGCTGTGTTTTATGGAGTAAGATATCCCAAATATGCGGTCAGCCTGTTGGAAAAAGCCAATATCGAATACAGAGGGTGGCTTCCAAACCATGAAGTGCCTGAGGTGCTTTCAAAATTCAGGATGACAGTTCATGTGCCGCGCAGACCTTATGTTATGAGCCTGCCCGGAATACCCACCATTCGTCCTTTTGAGGCTATGGCATGCGGTATTCCCCTTATCTGTTCAACCTGGCACGACAGTGAAAAAATGTTTACCCCCGGAAAAGACTACCTGCTGGCTAACAGTGGCGAGGAGATGAAGCAGCATATGCAAACCCTGATGAACGATTCTAAAGTGGCCGGTTCTTTGGTTAAACATGCACTGAAAACAATAGTTAACCGCCATACCTGCAACCACAGGGCCAATGAATTTTTTGATATGCTGAAAAGAACCGGGAATAAGAAGAAGCAAACGGCTTGAAACATGAAAATCACATCAGCATTGTAATATGTATTAAAAAATTGAACGACATGAACAACATAAAACCGACAATTGCTTTTTTTGGGTCCAGCCTGGTTTCATCTTACTGGAATGGAGCAGCAACTTATTATCGTGGAATCATAAAATACCTTTACCGGTTGGGGTATGATGTTACCTTTTATGAACCGGATGCCTTCGACAGGCAAAATCATATTGATATGCCCAATCCTCCCTGGGCTAAATCGGTAGTTTACGAAAACAACCGGGCTGCGGTTGAAAAAGCTGTTCAAGAGGCAGGAAATTCAAATATCCTGATTAAGGCAAGTGGAGTAGGTGTTTATGATAAGTTCCTGGAAAAAGCGTTGACTGAGGTTAAGAAAAATGATCAAACAATTGTATTTTGGGATGTAGATGCACCGGCCACACTCGATTCCATATTTTCCGATCCCGAAAATGAATTCAGGAGTTTAATCCCGCAGTACGATTATATTTTTACATATGGAGGCGGCACTCCTGTTGTAAATGCTTATAAGTCACTAAATGCCCGCCGATGTATACCTATTTACAATGCCCTTGATCCTGAAACACACTTTCCGGTAACTGCCGAACCCGAATATCAGTGCGATCTGGCCTTTCTTGGAAACCGGTTGCCCGACAGGGAACAACGTGTGAAGGAATTCTTTATCAGTGTAGCAGAAAAAATGCCGGAAAAGAAGTTTCTACTGGGCGGAAGCGGCTGGGGCTCTCTGCCGTTGCCTGATAACATTAATTATACAGGACATGTTTATACACATCAGCACAATGCATTTAATTCTTCTCCCAGGGCTGTGTTAAACATCAGCAGGCAGAGCATGGCCGACTATGGATTTTCTCCTGCCACAAGAGTGTTTGAGGCTGCCGGTGCAGGAGCATGTATTATCACCGATTTTTGGGAGGGAATTGATACCTTCTTTAATCCCGGATCTGAAATATGGGTGGCTCATACAGGTGATGAAGTAGTATCGTTGCTGAAGCTGCTCGACGAAGAAGAAGCAAAAAAAACCGGCAAAGCTGCTATGGAGAGAGTTCTGGCTGAACATACCTACGAGAAAAGAGCGCAGCTGATCGATGAAATATTGCTTGGCATGAAAACTTTTGCAACAAACCAATAAATAAGAAAAAGAATAGCGGAATGAAGATATTAATATTAGGACTTTCCATTACCTCGTCATGGGGGAATGGCCATGCAACTACTTACCGGAGTCTTGTAAAAGGACTTCAAAAAAGGGGCCATTCGGTTCATTTCCTGGAAAGAGATGTGCCCTGGTATGCCAATCAGCGCGACGGCGACCGGTTTGAGTACTGCAAAGTTTCTTTGTATTCGTCGGTATCTGAATTGCAAATCAATTACAAGGAAGAGATCCAAAAGGCCGATGTGGTAATAGTGGGGTCATTTGTCCCCCAGGGAGTGGAGGTTGGAAAATGGGTAGTTGAAAATGCGGGGGGAATTACTGCTTTTTACGACATTGATACTCCTGTGACAATTGCTAAGCTTGAAAACAAAGATTATGAATACATCCATCCCGAATTGATACCCCTGTATGATTTGTATTTATCATTTGCCGGAGGTCCGGTACTTGAAATGTTTACTTCAAAATATGGTTCCCCAAGGGCTTTGCCCCTTTATTGCTCGGTTGATCCCGATTTATATTATCCTGAACAGGTACCTGAAAAGTACGACCTTGGTTACCTGGGTACCTACAGCGATGACCGCCAGCCTCCGCTGAAAAAGCTGCTTATTGATGCTGCAGCCAAATGGCCCGAAGGCCGTTTTGTGGTTGCCGGCCCACAATATCCTGCTTCGGTTGAGTGGCCGGTGAACGTCAGACGTATTGATCACCTTCCTCCCGCTGAACACCGGAAGTTTTACAACGAACAGCGGTTTACCCTGAACATAACACGTAAGGATATGATCAGGATGGGGTATGCGCCAAGTGTCAGGTTGTTTGAGGCCGCAGCATGCGGTGTGCCGGTTATAAGCGATTACTGGGAAGGTTTAAACGACTTCTTTACCATCGACAGCGAAATACTTATTGCCCAATCCCCGTCGGATACCCATAGTTATCTGCAGGGAATTTCAGAAGAGGAAAGAACGGCAATTGGCGAAAAGGCAAGAAAGCGGGCGCTGGAATCGCATACCGGAATAAAAAGAGCTGAAGAACTGGAAGAATATGTCAGTCAGTTAAAAATGAAAGGACTGGTAATTTAATTATAACCACCTGTTGATGTATAATATAAATTAGGAATGCCTGATAATAAGATAACCGATACAATTGATAAGCTTTCTCCCTGGTTTCACAACATCCATTTACCAGGAGGCGAAACGACTGCTCCCAATCATCCGCTGGGTGATTTTCCATCCTTTAAATGGGAAGTAATTGCTCCTCATCTACCCCAGGATATGACCGGGTATAGTGTGCTCGATATTGGCTGTAATGCCGGGTTTTATTCTGTTGAGTGCGCAATTCGGGGTGCACAGGTTACAGCTGTTGATATTGACCCTCATTACCTGAAGCAGGCAAAATGGGTAGCCGGTGTTTTTGATGTGTCTCACCGCATCGATTTTCACCGCATGCAGGTATACGATCTGGCAAATAAAGATTGGCAGTTCGATATCGTTCTTTTTTTAGGCGTGTTTTATCATCTTCGCTATCCGCTCCTGGCTCTTGATACGATTGCTCAAAAAGTTAAGAAAACATTGGTTTTCCAGACCCTCAGCCTGCTGGAAAATGAAGAGCATGAGATTATCGATGATTTTAATTTCGAAAACCGTGAAATCATGCTTCGTAAGGGATGGCCTTCTATGGCATTTATTGAAAATAAATTCATGGGCGATCCTACTAACTGGTGGGTACCCAATCCTGCCGCTATAAAAGCAATGTGCCGCACTACCGGCCTCGAATTTATGCACAGCCCGGGGCAGGAAGTTTTCTTTTTCAAACCTGATAATATTCATCCTTCCCTTATGAATGGCTGGAATAAATCGGAATACTTATCGGCAACAGGCAAACCATGGATAAAAGCTGCTGAATCAAAAACCGGATCTAAAAATAAATAGTCCGAATTTTCGGATAAACCACTTCCGGAATTCCTGAAAATCAATACCCATTCAGAGACTTTAGTGTATGGCTGCTCATGGTAAAGGAAACTGATTTTTACACAATTAAATTTTTTATTTACTTCAAGTGAATGTTACCTTTCATCCTTTATGATGATTGTTAATCTCCATGTTTCTTTTATATCCTGCACTGAATAATTAACTTCTTGAATTAAGAAAAAAAATTAATTTCGTGGCTGCAATAAATCAAACTGTTTGTCAGACGTAGATTTTTAAATGTTCAGCTTAAAAACTAAATTAGGCCTTAAAAAAGGGAGTCCGGAAGCTTTCCAGGAAGTTTTTCGGGTACTTTATCCTCGTCTGAAAGGGTACTGCAAACTTATCGTGTCTGATGAAAATGAAGTAGAGGATATCATTCAGGATTGCTTTATTAAACTTTGGGAGAAACGTACTTCAATCGATTCGGGAAAGAACATTGAAAGCCTGGTATTCGTCATCTTGAGAAATCGTTGCCTGAACCATTTAAAGGCAAAGCAATTGAAAATGGAATCCATACCCTTCGAAAAGCTGAAATACTCGGAGTTACAGCATTTATATCAGCTTGATTTGATTAAAAAAGAAGAAGAAAAGCTTGAAGAAATCCTTTGGGATTCATTTCATGATGCTGTTAACAGTTTACCGGAAAAAATGAAAAGTGTATTTGTTCAGTGCAAATTACAAGGCATAAAACAAAAGGATGTGGCAAAATCGATGGGTATCAGTTTGAAAACAGTTGAAAAGCACATTTCCAAAGCAAAAATTTTAATAGAAGATCAAATAAGAATGAAAAACCCTACTGTTTTTTTATTGATACTTACACTGCTCTTCTTAATGTGAGGTTGTTTTATTACAAAACATTTTCCGGTTTGCATATTTCACGTATACAGTTTTGATGAAGTTCTTAAAAGGTTACTCATTGCTTAAATGAGCATGCTTTGGTGCGGGGAATGGGCTCTTAATTATTCGTTCATAAAAGTCTTTTTCTTCCTTTTACAAAATTAAGTTCCTGTTAACTTCACAGGAATCCTGCCCCATTGAAGTTCGATTTAAAGTAGTGTTAAGTGCCTTCCAAATGCATACCAACACCATACCAAAGTCGGATTAAATTCGCAAATTTCCGAATTTGGTATGTCGTAATTATTACCCCTATATGAACTGAAACTGACAGTCAAGTTTGATTTTAATTGTTTTAATCGTTTTCAGCAATGATTACTGTAAAGGAATGTTAAAAAACTTTTTTTAATAGAAAGCTCTGGTAGCGCCTTTATTATCAGTGGTAAGAATAAATATTTTGATGTAAGGGTTAAAATTTTGTTAAAATTCCTGCTTCGGAAGGGTAGGGTTTTTATTAAAAAAATTGTACTTCTGACAGAACAGAATATATGGAAAAGATTATTCGGAAGTATTTGGAAGGTCATGCTTCAGAAACTGAACAAAAACAGTTGCTGGAATGGTTACGTGATAAGGAAAACCGCCTGGTCTTTAACAGGCATAAATTAAACTGGAAAAATAACCTGGAGCAAGGACAGTTTCCCGGTGGTGGCGAGGAAAGCTGGAACCGGCTTCAGGCACAGCTGTGGCAGAGAAGTTTTAACAGATGGCAGAAATCTAACAGGATTCAGGTCCTTTTTAGGGTAGCTGCCATCTTCTTTTTTCTTTTCAGTGTCGGTAGCATAAGTTTTTATCTTTTAAACCGCCCACAACCTGCTTCTGAAATTTACACTACTGTTGTAACTGAAAATGGTCAGGTCTCAAAAATAGAACTTCCCGACGGTTCACAGGTTTGGTTGAATTCAGGATCCAGGATTTCATACAGCAATTTATTTTCGACCGAAAACAGGAACATACTGCTAACAGGGGAAGCCTATTTTAATGCTGCTACGGATGAAACAATGCCAATGGTGGTCAGTTGCGGTGATATAAGTGTAAAAGTTCTCGGTACCCGTTTTAATGTAAATGCATATGGCCCTGAAAATTCTGTTGAAGTGGTGCTTGAAGAGGGAAAGGTGGAACTTTTAAATGAAAAAATGAATAAAGCGTTTCATGCTTTGACACCGGGAGAACGGATAAAAATTGATGTGCAAAACAGCCAGTATTCTACCAGCGAAGTAAATACCTTTCGCTACACTTCCTGGCGGGAAGGTATTGTAAATATATATAATCTCCCTATTGAAGAAGTTGTGAAGCGGCTTGAAAAGCGGTACAATCAGAAATTTGAACTGGATCCGGAGGTGAAACGGCTGACCTACACCTTTACAATTCAAAACGAATCGCTTGAAGAGGTAATAAAACTGATGGAAAAAATAACTCCGGTGAAAGCAGAGCAAAAAGAAGATACAATAACTATAAAAGCTGATAAAAAAAAGATGAGAGAAACCGTAAGGTGAGTAAAAAAACCGGGAATGCGGCCACATTCCCGGCTAAATACTTACCATCGGATAAATGGTAAATATATAATTGTTCAACTAATCATTGTAAAATTATGAAGAAAATCCAAATTAAAGAAAGAAAATACCTTTCTTTCTGTCTGCCGGTCAGGCAGTTTTGGAACAAGAGTTTTAAGTATTTGAAACTTACGTTTTTATTCTTAGTGATTGGGCTGACGCAGGTTACTGCCAGTACCTACAGTAATTCAACGAAGCTTACACTGGAATTGCGTAAGGCAAAGGTGTCGGAGGTGTTAGATGCCATTGAAGGGCAATCGGAATTCCGGTTTGCTTACAGTCCTGGGTTTATTGATTTGGAAAGGCAGGTTTCCATTGACCTGCATGAAAAGTCAATTGACGAATCACTAAATACATTATTTGCCGGAACGGGTGTGAAATTTGCCGTTCATGACAGGCATATCATTTTGTATCCGGCACAATTGGAAGCTGATGCTCCGGCGAGTTCTAAAGCGGACCAGCAGAAAACGGTAACGGGTAAAGTAACGGATACGAATAGTCAACCTCTTCCGGGAGTAACTGTGGTTGTAAAAGGTACCACTATTGGAACTATTACTGACTCAGAAGGTAATTATCGCCTGGCCATACCGGCCGATGCTTCAGTACTTCAGTTTTCATTCGTAGGAATGCGCACTTTTGAGGCACCAATTGGTTCCCAAACGACAATTAATGCAGTATTGGAAGAAGAAACAATTGGTATTGAAGAAGTAGTGGCAATCGGGTATGGTGTTCAGAGAAGGGAAACTTTAACAGGTGCAATCTCAAGCGCTGTTTCAGAAGACATCCAGAGGTCGCAGGCTCCCACAACTTCCGGTGCAATTGCCGGTAAGGTTGCCGGTGTTAATAGCAGACAAACCGATGGAAGACCCGGTAGGGGTGCCAGCATTCAAATCAGGAACATGGGCACACCGCTTTACGTGATTGACGGAGTGCAAAAAGATGAAGGTCAGTTTAACAACATCGATTTTAACGATATTGAAAGTATTTCAGTTCTAAAAGATGCATCGGCTGCTATTTATGGTGTGAGAGCAGCAAACGGAGTAGTTGTTGTTACTACCAAAAAAGGTCGGAGGGGCGAAACCAACAGTGTGAATGTGAATGCCTATTATGGATGGCAGGATATGTTCAAGTTTCCTGAACCTGCTGATATAGGAACATACGTTTCCAGCTATATTCAGTCTGACGCCATTACCCGCAATCCAAGTCCTAGATACACAGAGGAAGACCTGGAAAAATGGCAGCAAGGCACTGAAAAAGGATATCGTTCTTTCGACTGGCACGATTACATATTAAGAACATCTCCCCAGAATTATATTGGTGTGAACACTACCGGTGGTTCTGAAAGAATTAATTATTACTTGTCCATAAGTAATTTTGCACAGGAATCAATTATTCAGAACTATGGTGGTTTTTACCGTACGAATGTTCAGTTTAATATTGATGCCGATATAACTGACAAACTTAAAATCGGGGGTTCGATGAATGGAAGGATTGAAAGACGTAAAAATCCTGGCGTTCCAGGCGGTGACGATACCTGGCAGGCATTGTTTGCTATATACCGGAACCTGCCTACTGCCCGGCCTTTTGCCAATGATAATCCTAAATATCCTACTAAAACATCGGCATTAAATGAAACCAACTTTGCCATGCTTAACTATGAACTGTCGGGTACATATCAGGAAGAATGGAAAGTAATCCAGTTAAACTACAACATGGAGTACGAGTTGGCAAAAGGTCTTACTGCCAAAGGTGTGTTTGGCTATTATTATGCCAGCAAATGGATGGATAACCATGAATACACATACAAATTGTATGGTTATGATGAGGAAACCGATTCATATCCTGTAATTTTCAGTATGGACAATCCCTGGAGAGAAAGGGATGTGCGACAGGTAGAAGAAATAATGACCCAGGGACAGCTTGATTATAAAAATTCGTTTAACGATCATAATATTTCTGCAGTTGCAGCTGCGGAAACTTATCTGAGGCATACCCCAGGTTTTTGGATTCACTCAAGACCTGAATCAAATGCATTGCGACTGATAGATTACCAATCGATGGATACTTTTAACGATGATGGTAAAAATACACAGGCACGGATAGGTTATGTTGGAAGATTGAACTATAATTATGCTCAGAAATACCTGTTTGATTTTTCTGCCAGGTATGATGGTTCCTGGAAATTTCCTCCAAATGATCGTTGGGGATTCTTTCCATCTGCTTCCCTGGGGTGGAGAATGTCTCAGGAAGGATTCTGGAGTTCGATTCCGGTTTTAAATATCTTTAGCGATTTCAAAGTTCGCGGGTCATATGGTCTGCTTGGAGATGATAATGTTGGCGGATATAGCGCTTTTGGTTATATGACCGGTTATAACTACAGAAATGGAGGTGCGGTTTTAGATAATACCTACTACATAGGTACTCAGCCACGCGGATTGCCAGTAACCAGTATTACCTGGCTGAAGGCAAAAATTCTGGATGTGGGTATCGACTTTGGATTGTTTGAGAACAAACTTATGGGTAGTATCGACTATTTCAGGCGTCAACGCGATGGTTTGCCTGCTGCTAGATATGACGTGCTGATTCCTGCTGAAGCCGGCTTCTCTTTGCCCAATGAAAATTTAAATTCAGATGTTCACCGGGGAATGGATGGGTACTTAAAGTACAACAACCGCGAACGTGACTTTAAATATTCAATCGGGGGTAATTTTACTTATGCAAGAATGTATGACTGGCATCAGTATAAACCAAGGTTTGGAAACTCATGGCACGTGTACAGAAATTCAATAAATGAACGGTATGCTTATGTAAATTGGGGGTATGAAGCTGTTGGTCAGTTCCAGACATGGGAAGAGATTGCAAATCATCCCGTTGATAATGACGGACAAGGAAACCGCACGTTGCGACCCGGTGACATCATCTATAAAGATGAAAATGGTGACGGAATGATAAATGGCATGGATGAACGCCCAATTGGGTTCAGACAAGGTTCCACTCCGATTCTTAACTTCGGTATCAACCTTTATGGTGAATGGAGAAATTTTGATCTGGCTTTCGATTTTATGGGGGCTTCAGGATATACTTATCAGCAAAACTGGGAATCAAGGAATCCATTTCATGATGGTGGCAACAATCCACAGTTTTATATGGAGAATCAGTGGCGTTTGTCGGACATTACCGATCCCGACAGTGAGCTTATTCCCGGGAAATACCCTACACTTATCGTTGGAAACGGAGGGCATGCAAATTACCGCAACAGCAGCTTCTGGAAATATAACGGTCAGTACATTAAGTTGAGGAATATTGAATTCGGATACAACATTCCAAAAAGTCTGGTACAGAAAGCAGGTATGACACGTGCACGTGCTTATGTAATGGGACAAAACATATTTTCTATCGATAACCTGGATGGAATTGATCCTGAAATCAGCTCCGAGTCGGGTGTCGTATATCCCACAAACAGGGTAATAAGTGTTGGTGTTAATGTTACATTCTAAAAAGGATAGAACAATGAAAAGATATTTTAAATATTTGATTTTATTTTTCCTGGGCTGCACTATGACAATAGGCTGCAATGATTATCTGGAACAGGAACCGGACAATATTCTTACAAACAACGATGTTTTCAGTGACGGGAATATGATTCAGTCGGTACTGGCGAACTATTACAATCGGGTTAAGTGGGGACAGCATATCAATAACGACTGGCAGTACATTTATCTGGATGAAGCCAATAACTCCAATGGAGGACCTGATTATACCAGGGACTTTGGAAATGGACACTGGAGAGTGTACGATTATGGGTTGATTCGTCACATCAATCAGTTTCTGGCCGGTGTGCGTTCTGAATCAGCAGACCACATGGACCCTCAGGACAGAAATCAGGTAGAAGGTGAAGCAAGGTTTTTACGTGCATGGACGTATTTTAATATGGCCCGTACCTTAGGTGGTATGCCCATTGTGGGTGATGAGGTGTTTGGATATAACCAGGGCATGGATATTACACCTATGCAGTTACCCCGCTCTACAGAAGCTGAAATATATGACTATGTAATCAACGAGTGTACTGAGATTGCCGGTTTGATGAACAAGGAGCATACGCCTAACGCTGCCAGGGTAAATGCATGGACCGCATTGGCCCTCAAAGCAAGAGCCGCTATTTATGCCGGCTCGATTGCCAAATACAATAACCAGTTAGGAGATCCTATAAGAACTGCTGGAGGTGAAGTAGGTATTTCCGCAGATAAAGCTCAGCAATACTATACAATTGCACTGGAAACAAGTCAGAAAATAATTGCCGAAAGTGGCTATGAACTTTATAATAATAATCCCGATAAAGGACTGAATTTTTATGAAGCTACCAGTGTAAAGGATAATAATAATGAGGTAATGTGGTCAACTGACTATAAGTATCCCGGAAATGCTCATCAATTTACAACCCGCAATATCCCTCGTTCAGTTAGGGAAGATATGGATGGTACGATAATCACTCCTATTCTGAACCTCGTTGAAGCATTTGAATATGTGGATGACAGAAATGGTGAACTGAATGCAACTGACGAAAACGGAGAATACATCTTTTATGAAAATGCAAAAGATATTTTTGCAAATAAAGATCCCAGGTTGTATGGTACGGTTATTTATCCAGGCTCTGTGTTTAAAGGCAATGTAATAACTTTTCAGGCTGGAAGAAAATATCTTGAGAATGGAGCATGGAAAAATGAGGTAGGTGGTATTGGTTCAGAAGATGAAAACGGAAATACAATTACTCATGAGAATGGTCCCACAACAACAAACGACATGAATGTCAACAAAACCGGGTTTAACATCCGTAAATTTCTGGATGAAACAGTGGGTGCCGGAACACGTGGCAGGGGCAGCGAAATGTGGTTTGTTAACTTCAGGTATGCTGAAATTTTATTGATTGCTGCTGAAGCTGCTATGGAACTGGGAAGACCGGAAGCAGTAACTTTTATTAATCAGGTGAGGGAGAGAGCCGGTATTCAGCCTTTGGAAACAGTTACCCTTAATGATATCATGCAGGAAAGAAGGGTTGAATTCGCTTTTGAAAACCACCGGTATTGGGATTTGAAACGCTGGAGAAAAGCTCATTTGATTTGGAATGGTATCGAAGGCGATCCTCAGGCTACACATTATGCATTGTTCCCCTATAAAGTGAACGAACCTGGTCATCCGGAAGATGGAAAGTGGGTTTTTGATAAACAGGTGGCGCATATGAGCGTGTATCCTCGTTTCTTTCAAATGAGAAACTATTATAATTTCCTTGATCAGGATTGGATTAACAGGAATCCAAATCTGGTTAAAAACCCTTATCAATAAACTTTAAATCGAATAATTGTTATGAAACTGTATATAAACAATTTAATCCTTCTTGTAACATTGCTTTTTGTTGCAGGTTGTGGCTTTGATAATTTTGAACCGCCAAAATCAACACTTACCGGAAATGTTGTATACGAAGGTGCCCCTGTAGGGGTTAGAGGAACCGGAAATGCAGTGCAGCTTGAACTCTGGCAGGATGGATATGAGCTTTACACCTCAATTCCTGTATATGTAACTCAGGATGGTTCATTCAGTGCATCACTTTTTGATGGTGATTATAAGTTGGTGTCTCGCAATGGTAACGGCCCCTGGGTTAGTTCACAGGATACAATTCATTTTACAGTAAAAGGAGAAACTTATGTAGAGTATTCTGTTACACCATTCTACACAATTTCCAATGAAAACTTTAGCCTCAATGGTAATGTTCTCACCGCTACCTTTGATGTGAACCAGATTGCAGGTAGCCAGCCAATTGAAAGAGCAGTTTTGGTTGTTAATAAAACTTCTTTTGTTGATGAATCGGCTCAGATTGCAAGAGCAGATGTCACCAATCCCGGCACAGGTCAGATTACAATGACTCTGGAACTGAATCCTAATGTAATGAATTCTGTACTTTTGAATGCCCGTGTGGGAGTAAAAGTGCAGGGTAGAGAAGCAATTTATTCGTCAATACAAAAAGTTAAATAGTAAACTTAAATCAACTAAAAACAGACGTCGGATTTTAATCCGGCGTCTGTTGTCCTTTCTAATTAACAGTGGTGGGTAATTTTTTCAAATCAGTTGGTGTGAAAATTTTAATGTTTAATAAAGTGATCGTGTTTCTCTTCCTTTCATTTTGGGAGTTAAATGCTTCATATGCACAAAATGATACTGAACATTACCTGTTTTCTGAATTCTCAGATGCTATCATCGTGTATAAAACAGGCCTGAAAAAATCCATCGGGTTAAACTACAATACAGTGACGGAAGAAATGGTATTTTTCGAAAACGGTCAGTATCTTGCATTAGATATGACTGAGACCATCGATACCATTTATATAAATAGTAGTACATTTATCCCTTATAAAAACTATTTTTTGGAACAACATTCCACAGATCCGGCCAGGATATTTGTTCGACATAAGCATACATTACTTAATGTTGGTAAATCAACAGGCTATGGCACTTCTCAGACTAATGCCATAGATAACTACAGTTCTGTTATTTCTAGCGGGCAGATTTATGAGCTGAATATTTCCGGAGATTTTCAACTTATGCCTGAAAATTCTTTTTTTGTTGTGATAGAAAATGAAATAAAAAGTGTAAATAATATTCGTGAAATAAGTAAATTGTTTTCATTTCCAAAGCATGAAATAAGGAGTTACCTAAAATCAGAAAACCTCGATCTTAAAAATATTCATGATTTAAATAAACTTATTGTTTTTCTGAAAAACAATTGATATTAACAATTTCGCTTTCATAAAAAGTACCATCAACATATGACTTTAAAAAAATATTTTCTTAAATTTTTTGTTAACCTTAATTCTTTACTTTTTGTTGGAATGTTTGTCCTGTTTGCTTCATGTAATTCCGACAGGACAACAGAGGGTGCATCCACTGAATTAAGAGCTCCGGCTTATCCTCTTGTTACTATTGACCCTTATACCAGTGCCTGGTCGATGTCCGACAAGTTGTACGAATCGACTGTAAAGCACTGGACTGAAAAAACTCATGGTTTGTTGGGAGCCGTAAGAGTAGACGGGCAGGTTTATCGTTTTATGGGGGTGGAAGAAATTCCCTGGAACCCTGTTTTGCCAATGGCTAAGAATGAACCCTGGCAGGGGCAGTATACGTTTGAAGAACCTCGTCAGGGATGGGAACAGGTAAACTTTAACGCCAAAAACTGGAAAACCGGGAATGCTGCATTTGGAACACGGGGAATGCCTTCACTGGCTACCCGCTGGGATACTGAAGATATATGGGTGAGAAGAGCGTTTGATATGCCGGAACTTAAAGAAGGTGATGTGTACTTAATCTATTCCCACGACGACATATTTGAACTGTACCTGAACGGCAGGCAACTGGTAAAGACTGAATATGAATGGCACGAAAACGTGGTACTTAAAATTGACAGGAATTTGCTTGTTGAAGATGGACCGAATGTAATTGCCGCACACTGTCATAACCGCACCGGAGGGGGGTACGTCGACTTTGGCTTATTCCAGGAAAATGACCGAGGAGAACAATTTACACAAACTGCAGTGCAAAACAGTGTAGCTTTGTCGGCAACTCAAACCCGCTATAACTTTACATGCGGACCGGTTGATTTGCAGGTTTCATTTGTCGCTCCTTTGTTGCCCGATGATTTGGATTTGCTTTCCCGTCCGGTGAATTACATTACCTGGGAAGTGGTTTCAAATGACGGCAATGCACACGATGTGCAGGTTTATATCGAAGGAACGCCACAGTGGGCAGTGAACGAAATCAGCCAGGAGGTGCAGGTAAATGCGGGTTCTGCAGGCAATGTTAATTACCTGAAAGCCGGAACGACTGAACAACCTGTGTTGGAAAAGAGGGGAGATGATGTAAGAATTGACTGGGGATATTTTTACCTGGCGGCGGAAACTGGCAGCACAAAGTCATTGGCTGTGGGTGATTATTTTGATTCCAAAGAATCCTTTGTTTCAAACGGAACGCTTCCTGCCTGCAAAGGTGAAACTACAGTCGTAATGAATAAGAAGATGCCGGCTATGGCATTTGTTGAAAATATGGGAGAAGTGTCGTCACAGCCTTCGGGTGGTTACTTACTGGTTGGTTATGATGATGTGGAATCCATTCAGTATTTTGGAGATAATCTGAAAGCTTGGTGGACAAAAGATGGTTCAGTGACAATAGCTGATGCATTGAATGCAGCTGTTAGCGGATATAGTGATATTATGACCAGGTGTAGTGCCTTCGACAATCAGCTGTGGAGTGAGGCTGTCAGCAAAGGGGGTAAAAATTATGCCGATTTGTGTGTGCTGGCATTCCGTCAGTCAATTGCTGCCCATAAGCTGGTCACGGATAAGGAAGGCAACATTTTATTCTTCTCGAAAGAGAACAACAGCAACGGCTCTATTGGAACCGTTGATGTCACCTATCCTTCAGCTCCTTTGTACCTGAAGTATAATCCTGAGCTTCTGAAAGGAATGCTCAATCCTATCTTCTACTATACCGAGAGCGGGAAATGGACCAAGCCTTTCGCCGCACATGATGTAGGTACTTATCCGTTAGCCAACGGGCAAACTTATGGTGGCGATATGCCGGTGGAAGAAAGTGGAAACATGTTGATACTTGCTGCGGCCATTGCTCATTATGAAGGGAATGCGGATTATGCAGAAAAACATTGGGAAAGCCTGACAACCTGGGCCAGTTATTTGCTCGAGAATGGACTTGACCCGGAAGAACAGCTTTGCACCGATGATTTTGCAGGCCATTTCGCCCACAATATAAATTTATCGGCCAAAGCTATTATGGGAATAGCAGGTTATGGTTATCTTGCCGGGATGTTGGGGAAAAATGACATTGCTGAAAAATATACTCAGGAAGCCAAAAACATGGCCCGCGAATGGATGCAGATGGCTGACGACGGAGATCATTACCGGCTGACCTTTGACAAGCCCGGTACCTGGAGCCAGAAATACAACCTTGTGTGGGATAAATTGCTGGGGTGGGAAATCTTTCCTGAAGAAGTGAGGCAGAAGGAAGTGGCCTACTATTTAACCCGTCAGAATAAATACGGATTGCCTCTTGATAACAGGCGGACTTATACAAAGTCGGACTGGGTAGTTTGGACCGCCACCCTGGCTGACGATCAAGCTACTTTCAGCCGGTTTATCGATCCTTTGCACCTGTTCGTAACCGAAACTCCCGACCGGGTTCCGATGACTGACTGGTACGATACAGAGAATGCCAAACGTATGAATTTTAAGGCACGTTCGGTGGTAGGCGGTTATTTTATTAAAATGCTGGAGGAGTAACTGTACGATATGTTTTCTAAAACTGAAAATTAAAATCATTTCAATTCAATTATAAAAACAACGTTATTATGAAGAAAACCTTTTTATCGATTTTCCTTGCCGGACTGTTTGCAGTTGCGGCAGCACAGAACTGGCAGCCGGTAGGCGACAAGATTAAAACGCCCTGGGCTGAAGAAATTAATCCCGAAAATCCTCTTCCTGAATATCCGCGTCCGCAGATGGAACGCGAACAGTGGGTTAACCTGAATGGATTGTGGGATTATGCAATTGTTGATCGCAACAGCAGCACCCCTTCTTCGTTTGACGGAAAAATTCTTGTTCCTTATCCCGTTGAATCAAGCCTCTCGGGAGTGCAGAAATTATTGGGCGAGGATAAAGACTTGTGGTATCAGCGTACGTTCACTGTTCCTTCAGGCTGGAAGAATAAAAATGTTGTATTGAATTTTGGAGCCGTTGACTGGAAAGCTGATGTGTGGGTGAATGACATTAAAGCGGGAGCTCACCAGGGGGGATATGCTCCGTTTAGTTTCGATATTACTCCTTTTTTGACAAAAGGGGAACAGAAACTTGTCGTGAAGGTTTGGGACCCAACGGATAAAGGTTTTAATCCCAGAGGCAAACAGGTGGAACGTCCTCACGGCATCTGGTATACTCCGGTGAGCGGCATCTGGCAAACAGTATGGATGGAGCCGGTTGAGAAAACTTATATTACCCATCTGAAAACTGTTCCAAACATCGATGGCGGAAATGTTTCTGTTATGGCGGCCACTGAGGGAGGAAACCCTACCGATATTATTGAAGTTAGAGTGCTGGAAAACGGAAAAGTTATAAGCACAGGTAAAGCGGTTGCCGGACAGGAAGTTCTCGTTCCTGTTGCTGATGCTAAACTGTGGAGCCCCGAATCACCGTTTTTGTACGATATGGAAGTAGCAGTTGTACGTGGAGGAAAAGAACTTGACAAAGTTGACAGCTATTTTGGAATGCGTAAAATATCAACAGCCCGTGATGAAAACGGAGTGGTTCGCATGCAGCTGAACAATGAAGACTACTTTCATTTTGGTCCGCTCGACCAGGGTTGGTGGCCTGATGGCCTGTACACCGCACCCACCGACGAGGCGCTCTTGTACGACATCAAAAAGACAAAGGATTTTGGTTTTAACATGATTCGCAAGCATGTGAAGGTTGAGCCTGCACGTTGGTACTACCATTGCGACCGTGAAGGTATCCTCGTTTGGCAGGATATGCCCAACGGCGATCGTTCGCCACAGTGGCAAATGCGTAACTATTTTAATGGTAAAGAACTGGAAAGAAGCGCTGAGTCGGAAGAGAATTTCCGTCAGGAGTGGAAAGAAATTATGGATTTAACCTATTCCAATCCCAGCGTAGTTGTTTGGGTGCCATTCAATGAAGCCTGGGGGCAGTTCAAAACCGAAGAAATCACAGAATGGACAAAAAATTACGACCCATCACGTCTTGTGAACCCTGCCAGTGGTGGGAACCATTATGAAGTGGGTGATATCCTTGATATGCATAATTATCCGGATCCGGTGATGGGATTGTACCATTCTGAACGTGTAAATGTTCTTGGCGAATATGGTGGCATTGGTTTGGTAAAAGAAGATCACTTGTGGGAAACAGGCCGCAACTGGGGATATGTGCAATATAAAACTTCAGAAGAAGCTACCGATGCTTATATTAAAATGGCTGAAAGGCTTAAAGAATTGATACCTAATGGCTACTCAGGTGCTGTTTATACACAGACAACAGATGTGGAGTCGGAGGTAAACGGATTGATTACTTACGACAGAAAGGTAATCAAGCTCGAAGAAGACCGCATAAGAAAAGTTAATCAGGAAATTAGTAACTTTTTTCAAAAATAGTTAAATGAACTGCCGGATTAAACAATCCGGCAGCTTCGTTTACTGTTATTAACATTGAGTGGCCGGCTGATAATTATCCGTTCAGTGCTGAAAATACCCCCATAGAACTCAAAGCAAGAGGCAGGCAGATTCCTTCCTGGGGAATTGACCAATACGGACTGGTTGATGTTCTTCCAAAATATCCTGTAAAAACATCAGAACCGGTTGAAGACATTACTTTGATTCCAATGGGTGCAGCACGGTTAAGGATTTCTGCATTCCCGGAGGTGAAAGAAACCTGGTGAAAACTAATTTTAGGTATGCCTTGGATACAAATTATGTTTTTGAGGCATTTTTAATTACCGGCAAACAATGAAAACAACAGCTGCTTTTCCTGTTGGCGGATTATAAAACGAGATGAAAAAATATCTGAATAAAACATTACTTATTTTTTTGCTTTCTGTAAGTTTAAGAAGTGTAGCTTTTTTTCCGTCCATAAAAGAAAACCGGGCCCGGAGCGCATATGATTTTCTTAACAGTATGGGAGTTTGTTCCAGCATTACCGGAAGGGGGGAAGCAATCGAAGGTACTATTGCCTCCATGAAATATACAGGCCTCCGTTTCATTCGCTGCGGTTTGGAGGATGGGATATCCACTGAAGATATGATAAGGCTTCACAATGAAACGGGCGTAAGAATTGTTTACGGGTTGCTAAGTGGTGGAACCAATATCAGCAGGCTGATAAAGGAGTCGCGTGAACTTGCCCTTGCCGGAGCTTTGTTAGCCATTGAAGGAAATAATGAACCAAATAATTGGGGAATTACCTATGAAGGGGAACAGGGGGGCGAATACAAATCATGGGTGCCGGTGGCAAAGCTTCAGCGTGATTTGTATCAGGCTGTAAAAAATGATTCGGTGTTGAAAGATTACCCCGTTTGGAGCATTTCTGAAAACGGAGCTCAAACCGATAACGCAGGATTGCAATTTCTTATCGTCCCCGAAGGTGCAGGAACGATTATGCCTGCCGGCACAAGGTTTGCCGATTTTGCAAATTGTCACAACTACATCACTCATCCTTCATGGCCGGGATTGCATAATAACCAAACATGGCGCAGCGCTGATCCCGGTCCCGATTGCCCGGTGGATGGACTCTACGGCAACTATGGAAAAACATGGAGGAATAAATTCAGTGGATATTCAGAAAAGGAACTGCTAAACCTGCCGCGTGTAACTACCGAAACCGGCATAGCTGTGAATGAATTTGTTACCGAAGAAGTTCAGGCAAGATTGTTCTTGAATTTGTACCTGTCGCAATTTAAACGGGGCTGGAAGTATACATCCATTTATCTGCTTCGGACCCGGTCAAATGAACCTGCTCATGAAGCGTATGCCATGTTTAAAATGAATTATGCTCCCAAACAGGCAGCTCATTACCTGCATAATTTTACTTCCATCCTTGATGATGATGAACCTTTTAAAAAAACAGGAAATATGAGGTATGAAATTTCCGATCAGCCCGAAACAGTGCATGATTTATTGCTGCAGAAGAGCAACGGAAAATTTTACCTGGTTATATGGGGTGAACGTTTTAGGGGAGGAACAGATAATGTGAGGGTGGAGCTTGATAAGAAATACCGGGAAGTGAACATTTATAAACCAACTGCAGGCAAATCACCTGTTCAGACATTTTATAATACCGATAACATTTTGCTGGAGTTAAGCAATCATCCATTAATCGTTGAACTGTAAATTTATATTATGAACGCAATCGGAAAATTTATTTTGTCAGGCATTATTTACATGCTGCCGTTTGTTGCCGGCTTTAACTGCACGGCAAGTGATTTGGAAAACAGGGAGAACCAACAAAAAGTTCCTTTTGGTGATCCATTCATCGTTCTCTATGAAGACAAGTATTATGCATATGGCACCCATGGTGCTGATGGCATTGAAGTATATGTATCGGACGATTTATATACCTGGCAGGGACCTGTTGGGGTAAAGGATGGTCTGGCACTTCATAAGGACGATGTTTGGGGGGAACGTTGGTTCTGGGCTCCCGAGGTTTATCATGTAAATGGTACATTCTACATGTATTTCTCAGCCGATGAACATATTAGCGTAGCAACAAGTAATTCGCCATTAGGTCCCTTTACACAGGAAGATAAAAAGCCAATGATAGAAACAGAGAAGGCTATCGATAATTCATTATTTATTGATGATGATGGAACCCCTTATTTGTTTTTCGACCGGTTTAACGACGGATTAAATATCTGGGTGGCTGAGCTTGAGGAAAACCTTATTGATATCAAACCCGGCACAATGCATAAATGCATCAATGTTTCGCAGGAATGGGAAGAGGTGTGGCCGAGGGTCAATGAAGGTCCTTTTGTGATAAAACACAATGGTAAATATTTTATGACATATTCAGCCAACAGTTATGAAAGTCCTTTTTATGGAATTGGCTTTGTAACAGCAGAAAAAGTTACAGGCCCCTGGAAAAAATATGAGAAAAATCCTGTTTGGCAGAAGCCCGGTGACCTGGTCGGAGTTGGGCACAGTGCTCTCTTTACCGATAAGCAAGGAAACCTCCGCATTGTTTTTCATGCACATAACAGCACAAAGAATATACACCCGCGTCACATGCATATCGGAACCGTTTCGTTTGAAAAAGTTGGTGAGGAAGAGATCATAAAGGTAGATAAAGACTTTTTTACTCCGGTATTGGTGGAAGGACAGTAAAAAGAAACATTTCAAAAATAAACTTGAAACAACTTTCTGATTGTTAAATAAAAAATTTAGGTGCGTCAGTAACTTTCCTTTAAATCGATACCGGGTATTCTTGCATGCAGATTAAAAAAATGAAAATGTAAAATGAAACCATTCTTGAATATACTCTTCCTGTTTGTCGCGTTGTTAATCGAATCGGGCAGCATTTGTGCCGGGGATTACATTACGAAAAAAGATTCAATTGAAGGTGGCATCCGGATAGCCTGGGATTACAGCTCTATGCAAAAACTGGCACCTTTAGGCAACCGTAAACTTTCGTGGGCAGGTTATCCCAGAGTACGTCGACTGGCCGACGGAACTGTTTTAGCCGTTTACGAGACGGGAAGGGAAGTGGAAATGTTATGCAGCCGCGACAATGGTGTTACCTGGGAAGGACCTGTGGTTGTGTTTGAACAAAAACAATATGCAAATGCTGCAGGCGAGGCCACCGATATACGTGCAGCCAATCCTGAATTGTACCAGCTTCAGAACGGAGATCTTGTGGCAGCATGTAATTACCGTCCGGTGAAGAATGAAATTGCTCCGTTCTCCATCGCAGTGAAGCGGAGCACCGATAACGGAGAAACATGGAGTAAGAGCCGGATTATTTACGAGGCTGAGCCACGCTTTACCGATGGGTGCTGGGAACCGGCATTTCTGCAGTTGCCCGGAGGAGAACTGCAGGTTTATTTTGCCAATGAAGCTCCTTATACACATTCAAATGAACAGGAGATTTCAATGATGTCCTCCGGCGATAACGGCATTACATGGGATGAAAAGGTGAAAACTGTCAGCTTTAGGAAGGGTAAGCGCGATGGAATGCCTGCACCGCTGCTTGTGGATGAAGAAATACTGGTTGCTATTGAAGATAACAATGTAGAGCCGTTCAAGCCTTATATTGTCCGGACTACTGTTTCAAAAAACTGGGATACTCCCGTATATGCAGATTCAAAGAACAGGGAATATGCCCTGAAGGACAGTCTGCCGGAAAATGTATATGCCGGGGCTCCTTATCTTATGCGGGTGCCTTCGGGCGAAGTTGTAATGTCTTATCAAACAACTTCACAACGCACTTCCAACTGGGAAATGTCGACCATGGAAGTGGCTATTGGGGATAAAAGCGGACGGAATTTTAATAAACTAACCCGTCCCTTCGATGTGCCGTTAAACAAAGAAGCGAAATGGAACTCCATTTCATTATGGGATGAGAGAACGATTGTTGCCGCTGCAAGCACAAGTTTTAGAAGCCCCGGTGTGGAAGTCTGGATTATTAAGGGAAAAATTATTCCCGAATTGATAATTTCTCAAAAAACAGTTTCTGTGGATGGTGTTATTAATGAATGGAATGAGGAATTACCAATTTTTATTGGAAGCAGAAGCGAAACAAATCTTTCTGCTGCATTAGGCTTCGATGCTCAAAACCTCTATTTTTGCGCAACAGTGAACGATGGAAAGTTAATATACGACTCTGAAAATCCACAAAACAGTGATGGTGTGGTTTTATACTTCGCGCCTGCGGCAAATAGTCCTGAAAATTCAGCACACGCAGCATATAAAGTAGTATGCAGTCATAAAGGTGATGTTATTACTTATGCAAAGAAAAACGACGAATGGAAGAATATAAAAGCTGAAGGTGTGGCCGCTGAAATAAAAATCAAGGAAAATGAAGGATATCAGCTTGAGCTGGTAATACCTTTTACTTTTGGAAATATAAATCAATCACCGGATATGTTATTTACTATTGGACTGGCTGAAAAAACCGGCAGTGGAGAAGATTATACCGAATACATTGTTAATTCCCATCCTGATTCACCTCAATCGTGGTTACAAATATCATTAAAAGAGAATTAACAGGCAGCCGGTTACAAAAGTGTAAACATTAAGTCATGGGAAATACGATTTATTAATCATGAATGATATTTTTAGTCTTTTCATCCTGAAAATATGCACCTGTGAGTGATTAAATGCATCAAAACAACAACAGGCAGAAAAACTAACGGAGTAAAAAAAATCGGACAGAAAAAATAAAAAGAAAAACAATAATGAAAAATTTACTTGTAATTTATTTATTAATAGTTCAGGTTGCAGTTGCATGTGCGAAAACTCCACCGGAGGTGGAAAATGATGGTGTATCGGATGAAACCTATTCCAACCCGGTGGTTTCAAAAAGCCTTCCCGACCCGACAATAGTAAAAGCAGAGAACGGTTATTTTTATCTGTATGCCACCGAAGATATCCGGAATACACCAATACATAAATCGAAGGATTTGATTAACTGGGAATTTACAGGGACTGCCTTCACCAATGAAACCCGCCCCGATTTTGAACCCAGGGGAGGATTATGGGCGCCCGATATTAATTTTATCAATGGTCAGTATGTTCTTTATTACTCGATGTCGGTATGGGGTGGCGAATGGACTTGCGGCATTGGTGTGGCAACCAGCGATTCGCCTGAAGGTCCGTTCACTGATCATGGAAAACTTTTTCGAAGTAACGAAATAGGCGTCCAAAACTCTATCGACCCGTTTTATATTGAAGAAAATGGAAAGCACTACCTGTTTTGGGGAAGTTTCAGGGGGATTTATGTTATTGAAATGACAAGCGACGGATTGTCGGTAAAACCCGGTGCCGAAAAACAGCAGGTGGCCGGAACAGCATACGAAGGAGTGTATATTCATAAAAAGGATGACCGGTATTACATGTTTGCATCCATTGGTTCCTGCTGCGAAGGGATAAACAGTACCTATACAACGGTTGTGGGACGTTCCGACAGTCTTTTCGGGCCTTATAAAAATAAGATTCACCAGAGTATGATGGATAACCGTCATGAAGTAGTAATAAAAGGTAACGAAAGGTTTGTTGGAACCGGGCATAATTCTGAAATTGTTGAAGACGATGCCGGTAATAACTGGATTTTTTACCATGCTGTTGATAAAGACAAGCCTCAGGGAAGGGTGTTGATGCTCGATGAAGTTCAGTGGCAAAACGGCTGGCCTTATGTGAATGGTAGTACACCGGCTGCTGTAAACAAAGTGCCGGAATTTAAAGATTAGGTTAACGATTTTAGTGCCTGTTATTCAAAATCATTGTTATTATTGTCGTATGATATTT
The DNA here is from genome assembly GCA_041687255.1 of Mariniphaga sp. Taxonomy (GTDB): domain Bacteria; phylum Bacteroidota; class Bacteroidia; order Bacteroidales; family Prolixibacteraceae; genus Mariniphaga. Next base: position 45,849 of record JAWLCL010000014.1, read on the forward strand.
TTACAACCGGAGATTAAACTGTGTAGTTCAAGAAATGAAGATTTATAAAACGAATCTATGTATATTGATTTTGACACTGCTTTTATCGTTCAGCAATTCGGCATTGTCGCAGGTAGCCTGGTTTGCTGACGGATATCATGGTGGGATTTACGGGCATTATCCCATGTGGCAGGCCGGATTTATGGTTGAAAAACTGAAAGAAAACCCCCAATGGAAAATAAATCTTGAAATTGAACCTGAAACATGGGATACGGTGAGGGTTAAAGATTCAGTAAACTTTTCAATTTTCAGAAAGTATTATGAAGAAGAGGGAAGATTTGGCCGCATAGAATTTGTTAATCCTGCCTATGCCCAGCCCTACAGTTATAATATTTCAGGTGAAAGTATCATACGTCAGTTCAGTTATGGAATAGCCAAAACAAAGGAACATTTTCCTGAGGTAACTTTTCATACCTATTCGGCAGAAGAACCTTGTTTCACAAGCAGTTTACCGCAAATTCTCAAAGGATTTGGTTTTAAATATGCAGTGCTTCGAAACCCAAACACGTGCTGGGGAGGCTATACCTCCGGGTACGGTAAAGATTTGGTTAAATGGATTGGCCCCGATGGCACATCAATGCCGGCTGTTCCCCGATATGCCTGTGAAAGGTTATCCGATGAATCCACATGGCAAACGGCTTCATGGACCAACTCTGAGGAATTTATTGAAACCTGTTTCGAAAACGGAATTAAATATCCTGTGGGGATGACTTTCCAGGATGCAGGTTGGAACGGCGGTCCATGGGGAAATGAATATCAACCTACTAAATATGTTACGTGGACCGGTTACATTGAAATGATAAAAGATAAAGTGAAAGCCGATGACTGGAAGTTTTCGCAGGAGGATGTTAAACCGGGTTTAGTCTGGGGGGCTCAGGTGCTGCAAAAAATTGCACAAAAAGTTCGTGAAAATGAAAATAAGTTGATTGCTGCGGAGAAAATGGCAACTTTCGACTACCTTCTAAACGGCGAAAAATGGCCTGCCTCCGGGTTTGATGAAGCCTGGAGAACACTTATGCTGGCTCAGCATCACGACTGCTGGATAGTTCCTTATAATGGAAAACCCGGTGAAACATGGGCCGATAAAGTTTCTCAATGGACAGATGCTTCAGTAAAGTTTGCTGAAGATAAATCTGTAAAAATGTTTTCAGGCCGACAGGGTGCCAACTCTAAATCAATCAGGGTTTTTAATACATTTGGAAAGAGCCGGAAAGATTTGGTAAGGGTTTCTTTGCCCACTTATCTGTCGGACAAGAACTGGAGTGTATTTAACAGTTTAGGAGAAAAAGTAGCATCTCAATTTTCTGTCCTGAGTACCGGGGAACAGGTTCTGTATTTTGAAGCTTCTGTTCCTGCAATGGGGTACGCAACATTTGAATTCAGGCAAGGCAGGGATGAAGAGTTGACTGAAAGCTTCAGAAAGCTCACTGATGGCCGTATTAAAATTGAAACCGGATATTATACGGCAATTATTGATCCCAATAGAGGAGGTACAATTACCAGCCTTGTTGACCATAAAGCCGGAGGTAAGGAATTGGTTGAAGAAGGAAAGTTTTTAAATAACCTGCGCGGTTATTTTTATAATGATGGACGGTTTTATATGGGATCTGAATCACAGGCTAATGTTGAAATTGTTGAAGATGGTCAACTGTTTATTTTGGTAAAGGTGGAAAATCAAATCGCAGGGAATGCTTTTTCTCAGCATATTTGGTTTCGCAAAAACAGCCCTCTGATCGATTGTGAACTGAAGATCGACTGGAACGGGCAACCTGGAATCGGAGAGTTTGATAACAGTAAAAATTATAAAGCCGAAAATCGCAGAAAAGCCTTTTATAACGATAAATATAAACTGCATCTGCAATTTCCGCTTAAAGGCATAGGAGCAAGATTGTTTAAGAATGCTCCTTTTGATGTATGTGAAAGCAGTCTGGAAAACACTCTATACTCAAGCTGGGACAGTATTAAACACAATGTCATACTGAATTGGGTGGATGCAACGAATTCTGCCAATGATTATGGTGTGGCCTTATTCACTGATCATACCACAAGTTATTTGCAAAGTGAAGAATTACCGTTGGGGCTGACCGTCCAGTATGTTGGAAAAGCCTTGTGGGGAAGAGACTACAAAATTCATGAACTTACACACATACGATATGCTCTTCTGCCGCATACCGGCAACTGGGAACAAGCAGAAGTAGAAACTGCAAGCCAGGCCTGGAATGAACCTCTTTTGGGACGGTTTATTGATGATGAAACTACTCCGTCAGAATGGTCGTTGCTGGAAACCGACAATAACGGACTTCATATTTCATCAACAGTAATAGAAGGAAAAAATTTGATTATCCGCTTTTATAATACTTCTGCAAAGACAAATCATAAGGTTAGGTGGAACTGCAAATATGATGACATATCATTGGTTGATTTAAGCGGAAACGAAGTTTCATTTGTCGAAACTGAAAAGTACATGAATGGCGAATCAGAATCAAATTTGCATATTCCCCGTTTTGGGTTTGAAACCGTAAAATTATATAACATAAAAATAAACGATACTTATTTGAATTATAAATAAACAAATCAAAAATGAAATCAAAACACGTATTAATCTTAATATTTGCTGCTGTATTTCTGATCCGTTGCGGGAAAAATAATCAGGAGTTGCAGTTAAACAATCCGCTACCCGTTGAGTTTGGCGATCCGTATATTTTGAAAGCATCGGATGGAATGTATTATATGGTAGGTACGGGTGGTGTCAAAGACGGTTTTATGATGTATACATCAACTGATTTAAAAGAATGGGAGGATGCAGGCCGAATCTATCAGGGAAATACAGATACCTCATGGTGTGTAGCTAATTTCTGGGCTCCGGAACTTTATGAGCATAATGGTAAGTTTTACCTGTTCTACAGTGCCGACTGGCGTGAAAACCCCACCAATGAACTTGAAAATTTCAAAATTGGAGTGGCTGTTTCTGACGAGCCGACCGGGCCATATACCGATCTCTACAATCGGCCCATTTTCGATCCCGGATATCCCATAATAGATGCCAATCTGTTAATTGAAAACGGCCGGGTTTACCTGTACTATTCCCGGGCATGTTATAAACACCCGGTAGAAAGCGAATTGGCAGAATGGGCACGTAATGAAGGGATGTTTGATGAAATCGAGGAGAGCTGGATTTACGGTGTTGAAATGGAACCCGATTTCTCGGGGGTGATTGGTGAACCGCAATTGTTGCTCCGCCCGCCGGTTAAATTGGACGACAAACAGGCAGAGTGGGAGAGTCGTTCTGTTACGTCGGGGGAAGTAAACCGACGCTGGACTGAAGGCTCCTATATTTTTAAAAAGGATGATGTCTATTATATGATGTATTCTGCCAACTTTTATGGAGGGCAAAATTATGCTGTTGGTTATGCCACTGCTGAAAACCCATTAGGGCCTTTTATAAAAGCTGAGAATAATCCCGTACTTCAAAAGAATGTTGAACAGGGAGGGGTTGTAACCGGCACCGGGCATAATTCCATTACCTGGTCACCCGATGGGCAAGAAATGCTGTGTGTGTACCACGGATATACTTCAGAAACCGGTAAAAACAGGGTGGTATTTATCGATCGTATGGAGGTAACAGACGACGGCAAACTTGTAGTTCACGGGCCAACAACATCCGGATTGTAATTTAATAACATTGATAATGAAGCAATATGTATTTTTTCTGTTTATTTTATTGATAAATTCCATGGGCATATTTGCCCAGCAGGCGGGAAAAATGAATTACTATGAAAACCCGGTTATCCCCGGAGATTTTCCAGATCCTACAATTATCAGAGCAGGTGACAAATATTATGCTGCAGGTACTACCTCCGACTTTGCCCCGCATTATCCAATTTATGAATCAACAGATTTGGTAAACTGGAAGCAAACCGGCGCCATTTTCAGCGAAAGACCGGAATGGACCTCCGACAGTTTTTGGGCTCCTGAACTATTTTATCATAATGAAACTTTTTATGCTTTTTATGCGGCAAAACGAAAAGGCGATCGCATATCCTGCATCGGTGTAGCCACAACAAAAAATATAGAAGATGGCTTTACTGACCATGGAATACTTATTGAATGGGGAAATGAGGCTATTGATGCATTTGTTTTTCAGGATGATGATAATAAGTTTTATATTTTTTGGAAAGCATACGGCTTAAACCCCGACAGGCCCATTGAGATATTGGGGTCGGAACTGAACCTGGATGAATTGTCACTTACAGGGGAGCATTTTTCGGTGACGGATTACAGTGCCGGATGGAATGGCCACGGCGACGAGGGGCAGTGCATCTTTAAAAAAGATGGAATGTATTACATGCTTTATTCCAACGGAGGATGCTGCGATAACCGTTGCGACTACCGCGTGCTGGTTGCCCGCTCCAAAAATCTGAGAAGCGGCTGGGAGCAACTTCCCGATCCTATTCTTGAAGGCGGAGGTCAGTGGCTTTGTACCGGTCATGGAACACTTGTAACGACACCCGACAACCGCTATTTCTATATGTATCATTCCTACCACGCAACTGATTTCGAATACATCGGCCGCCAGGGAATGCTCGATGAAATGATTTGGGATGATAGTACCGGCTGGCCACGATTTAAAAATGGAACATATGCATCTGAAAAAGCACCGGTGCCTTTCAAAAATACAGTTCAAATACGCGACGAGGTTTACCACGATAATTTTTCATCGGATAAGAATCCTGAACTCTGGCAATGGGACCTGAATAAGGAAAAACCTGGAAGAAATATCCGGCGTGGTCGCCTGGAATTATCGTCCGACGAGGAAGGTTATGTGTTTACCGGCATCAGTCCTAAAACAGGCAACTTTACCTTCGAGGCCGGAGTGCATCAGGGTAAGGATGTGGAAAGCGGAATCTGCATCTATGGTAATCAGAAAAATATACTTGCTCTTACGATTGAAGGAAATAACCTGGTCCTATTTTCCATAAACAATGGCCTTAAAGAAAAGGTTGCTGAAAAGAAAATCGGACGCAGCAAAAATCTGACTTTCCGCCTTGAGGCTGAAAATGGACGGTACTATAAGTTTTTCTATTCAACGAATGGAGAGGAGTGGATACCATTTGGTTCAACACCTGAACCTGGAATCGATGGTCAATATCTGCCGCAGTGGGGTGCAGCCATACGAACTGGGCTCCTGTTTAAGAATACCAATGATGGAAAAGCAACTTATCGGTTTGTCAGGATGGATAATAAGTTCAGGTAAGAAGCAGATATTAGTGTAAGCAACAAGTTTTTAATTCCGGGAATTACTTTATAAGAAGTTGATTCCCGGAATTTTTTTTGTTCCTGAAAGTTAATTTTCCGAACTGCATGAGACTGCTGTTGTATTTAAGCTTAGGTCATTTAAAAATTTTTTGTAATTGACAAACAAGTAAAAACATGTTGTACAACATGTTTTAAATAATGTTTAATAATGATCAAAAATTTTAATAACTACTCTCTATTTTTCAAATAATTATAAAAGTTAGGTTAGATGTTAAATTTTTTATCATTTGTTAATGAGCTGAGCATACCTTGTACAGGATTAAATTTTTAAATATTTTCGGCTCTTGCAATGAGGAGTGAAATAAAATAAATGAGGGAGAAAAAAGTATGAGGAAATTTTAGGAAACCAATAACCTCTTATCACACGCTAAGTAATAATTATTTTTTTATCAAAATTAGATTATCTATGAAAGAAAAACATGGAAAGAGAGGGTTATTGCCCTTTTTAATGTTGGTCCTTTTTTCAATTTTTGCCACAGGGGCTTTTGCCCAGCAAAGGACAGTTTCCGGTACGGTGACCGATTCCCGTAACCAGCCCTTGCCCGGGGTAACTGTTGTTGTTAAAGGAACAACTCAGGGAACAGTAACAAATGCAGATGGTGATTTTTCACTGGTTGTGCCTGCAAATGCTGAAGTGCTTCAGTTTTCATTTGTTGGTATGACCACACAGGAAGTTGCATTAGACGGACGCACCACCATTGATGTAACACTTGAAGATGAAACAATTGGTGTGGATGAGGTTGTTGTTGTTGGTTACGGTTCAGTGCAACGCAGGGACCTTACCAGCGCTGTATCCAGCGTATCGGAAAAAGACCTGCTGCAGGGTGCCGTTAACAGCCCGCTGCAGATGCTTGACGGTAAAGTGTCGGGGGTATCGATTTCTAATCCTGCCGCTGCCGATCCAAACCGCAGCACTGATGTACAAATCCGCGGCGCCTCGTCAATTGATGCAGGCAACGGACCACTGATCATTATTGATGGTGTTCCCGGCGGGAACCTTCGTAATATTGCACAGCAGGATATAGCTTCAATGACCGTTCTTAAAGACGGTTCAGCTGCTGCAATTTACGGTTCAAGGGCCGCCAACGGGGTTATTCTTGTTGAAACAAAACGCGGTAAATCGGGTGAAGTTGTTGTTACCTATGACAGCTATATCGATCACGATGTGGTAGCCAACAGACCTGACATCCTGTCGGCTGAAACATTCCTGGAAAAAGGAATTGACGTTGACAGAGGTGCACGCACCGACTGGTATGATGAGCTGCTCCGCAAAGATAACTTTGGTCAGAACCACCACATTTCTGCTTCAGGGGGTAACGAAAATACTGTGTTTCGTATATCAGCCAACTATCGCGAAAAATCGGCCATCGATATTGCTTCTGAACGCCAGGAAACAGGTATTCGTGCCAGTTTCTCACAGAAAGCTCTTGACGGGTTCCTTGAATTAAGTGGAAACCTGTCGTATAAAGATGCAGCTGAAGAATATACCAACTATGGTGTTTTTCAGCAGGCTGTAAAACTGAATCCTACAATCCCGGTTTACGATGAAAATGATCCGTCGGGATACTACAGGATGTATGGTTATGCTACCTATAATCCTGTTCAGGAACTTATGGAACGTGAAAACGGAGCCGATCGCGAGTACTCAATCATTGACTTTAACGTAAAGTTCAATTTGCTTCGTAACCTTAACAGTGAAGTTAAACTGGCCCGTCAGCGTCAGCACATGCATGGCAGGCAATATTACACTTCCAAGGCAAAAGAGTCGGTAGATAATATGCGTACCGGCCGTGCACGCTTGCAGAGTGAAGTATGGGAAGATTATACCCTGGAGTGGATAGGTAACTATTCAGCTGAATTCGGAAGAAACTTCTTAAAATTAATGGGTGGATATTCTTACCAGGAATTTAACAACCATGGATTTTGGGCTGAAAATATGGATTTCATTTCCGATGCTTTCCGTTACAACAACCTGAGTGCAGGTGAATGGAACCGTGAAGAAGGTCGTTTGGGTATGGATTCATGGAGAAGCAAGGAAAAAACAATTGCATTCTTCGGAAGGGCCAATTACTCATACAATGATTTGATCCTGCTGACTGCATCGATGCGTTACGAAGGTAACTCAAAATTTGGTAAAGACAACAAATGGGGGATGTTCCCTGCAGCATCGGCTGCATGGAGGCTTTCAAGAATGCCTTTCCTTGAAGATGTTGCTGCTGTTGATGATTTGAAATTAAGGGTTTCGTATGGTGAAACCGGCCGTTCAGGATTTGGTCGCTATGCGTCACTTGCCCGCTACACCGGCTACGGAAGATGGCAAAACGATGAAGGTGAATGGATTCAGGTTTATGGCCCGGCCAACAACCCCAACCCGAACCTCAGGTGGGAGAAACAAATCTCATATAACCTGGGTCTTGACTTCGAGTTGTTTAATAACAGCCTTTCTGGTAGTGTCGACGGATTTATCCGTCAGGGAAAAGATGTTATCTCAAATTACGATGCACCTGTTCCACCTTATCTTCACGACCAGATCTTTACCAATGTGGGTACAACCAGCGCCCGTGGTGTTGAGCTGATGGTAAACTGGAATGCAGTCCGCACAAACAATTTTTCTTACTCAACAAGTGTAACTGCTTCTTACATTAAATCAAAACTCGATAAGTTCTCAAACGATACCTTTACAAAAGGTTACATGGAACGTTACTGGTTGCCTTCGCCAGGTAACCCCGGACCTGCTCAGCGACTGGAAGACGGTATTGAAATTGGCAGTTTTTACGGCTATAAATATGCCGGTGTTGATGAAGAAGGAAGAATTCTGGTATGGCGTGGAGGAGAAGAAGGTACTGAAAAAATTATTGCCTCTTCTGAAGCCAACGATGATGATAAAACTTATCTGGGCAATGGTGCCCCGCGTATGGAATTATCATGGGGCAATAACTTCACCTTCGGGAGCTTCGATTTGATGCTTTACTTCAGGGGCCGTTTCGATTACGAAATCCTGAATCTCTACCAAATGTATTATGGTCTGGTTGCTGAACCCGGAGTGAACCTGCTTACCGATGCATACGAACGCAACGGTCACATCAAGTCGGGTAAAGTAATTACTGACTATTTCCTTGAAAGCGGTGATTTCCTGAAACTCGATAACCTGACCCTGGGATGGACTCCTGAGTTTTCAAACCAGTACATCAAAAACCTGAGACTTTATGGTACCGTGAAAAATGTGTTCACCTTAACCAATTATTCAGGTCTGGATCCGACAACTGTTAGCATTTCAGGTTTGGAACCGGGTATTCAAAGCCTTGATGTTTATCCGATCACCCGGAATTATACCCTTGGTGTTCAGATAACTTTTTAAGCGAATGAATTTAAAACTTTAAGAAAAGAAATATGAACAAAAATAAGTTATTATATCTGCTGCTCTTTTTGATAATGGCAGCTCCATCCTGTACCAATCTGGATGAGGAGGTATTTGATACCCTGACTACCGATACCTATTATCAGGATAAAAATTCTGTAATTGCTGCACTGGTAAGGCCTTACGAACATGGTCACTGGTGCGGATGGGATGGTGATCGCTGGATTGCCCAGGAACTTACAGCCGACCAGTTTGTGTGGGCTCAGAAAGGAAAGCACGGCTGGGATGGTGGTCAGTGGGTGCGTATGCACCGCCACGAATGGACCGACAACGAAGGTGTTGTTTATGGTGCATGGATTGGGCCCTACCAGGGAATTACCCAATGTAACCAGTTCATTGAAGACTTTACTAATCTCGATTATCCTGCATTAGGATTGACTGAAGCCGACAAAGCTCAGCACATCGGTGAAATGAGAACCCTTCGTGCATGGTTCTACCTGTTCTTGATTGATTTCTTCCGGGAAATTCCTGTGGTTGAGGAGGTTGGTCAGGTTGTTGGCCAGTCAAGTGGGCAGGAAGTTTTCAATTTCATTGAGAAAGAACTCAAGGAAGCATTACCCGGCCTGCCTAAAAATGGTCGTGCCGGACGCTGGGACCAGGGAGGTGCTGCTGCATTGCTGGTGCGCCTTTACATGAATGCTGAAGTTTGGACAGGAACACCAAAATACAATGAAGCTGCTCAGTACGCGCAGGCAATTATCGATGGTCAATACGGCGATTACCAGATTGATGCCGATTACCGCGGTCCGTTCCGCTCAGGAATCAACGGTTACCGTTCGCCCGAAAACATCATGGAATTCCCGCATGCCAAAAACATCTACGAATTTGGCTGGATGTACAATGCCATGATGCACTATCAACAGCGTTATTCACTCGATAACGACTGGGGTGGCTGGAACGGTATCACCCTTTCGCCTTCACGCGACCTGGAAGGAGATATCTATCCTTACAAACTGGGTAAACCTTACGAAAAATTCGCCGATGGCGACAAACGTAAGCAGCCTTTCCGTACTACTGATACAAATGGAGGATACGAAGGTTTCTTTCTGATTGGCCAGCAGTATTATTTCGATTATGAAAAAGGATTTGGTTTCGACAGTACCCAAATGGTGCTTGGAACTGAAGAATACAATGGACAACCTCTCAATTTTGTGGACCAGGTTGGACGCTTCTCGGAAAAACCAAACGGACGCTGGGCCGATGGTTCGCAGGTGACTACCGGTGAGGAAAACAGTGGCGTAAGGTTCATCAAATTCCCATGGTTACCGATGACTCATAATATGTTCCAGAACAATTCTGCTACTGAAATCCGTTTAGCTGAAATGTATTATGCGCTTGCTGAAGTTAAATTCCGCAATGGCGACACACAGGGTGCAGCCGAACTGCTCGATGCAGTGCGCGAACGTAACTTTACTGCTGCTGCATGGCCGCAGAACAGCTATGTTAGTAATATCGACCGCTTGACCGACGATGAATTTGTTGATGAACTTGGAAGAGAATTCATTGGTGAAAGGCACCGCCGCACCGATTTGATTCGCTGGAACAGGTTTGGTAACGAATGGTGGGACAAAGCCGCTGATGCAAACGATAAAACCATTTTTCCGATTCCATCTAGGGCGCTTAATGCTAACCCTTTATTGGTACCTAACCAGGGGAATACTTCAACCAACTAAAGTTAATTTTTAACTGTTAGTAGAGCGTCACCAGTTACTGGTGGCGCTTTTTTTTTCAGAAAACAAAAAAAAGAAAGACTGAAAAAGTCAAAATCTTCTTTTATGCACACTAAAACCATAGCAACGCCTAATAAACGCGAATTTAATTAGGCGAAGGTACGGTGTATATATGAACATCGTATTGGATAACAGACACCCGAAAACTGGTATGGAACCACGTTTTCAGATGCTATTGCAGCTTTCCGTTCTTTTATCAATGTAAAATGTAACGAGATGCATATACTTTTCCTCATTCATATGCTCCATCAGGGTTTGTGGTTTTTATTCTGTAAAAAACCACTAATAAATCCTGGTTTTTGGAAATTTGATGTATTCACCGCCTCAATCCGTTTCAGGTATTGCTCTATTGGCGCTACAGAGGTTACAGATGTTTGTTTTTATTGATAACAACATGTAAATATTTACATTGATGAAAAATATTCAGTTGTCAAAACCTGCAGTTTGATTATATAATTCTTCAGCGGAATTTTCTTTTCTAAAGCAATTTGAAAATTTTTCTATTATTAACATGAATTATTAAATTTTTTTAAATACTAGTTAATCAGTGTTATAGGGTGAGTTTTAGCTGTGAGCAGGTGGTACCATGCTGTAGAGCAGAAAACCAAATTGTATTCATTTTGTTGATCGTAATTGGAGAGAACGTTAAAAACCCTTAAAATAAAAATTTTTCGGATGTAATACATATAATTATTTATTCATTAAAATCAATATCTATGAAACAGATGCATAGAAAAAGAAGGGTATTACCCTGCTTAATGCTGGTGTTATTATTTGTTTTTTCCACTGCGCTGCAAGCGCAGCAACGGACAATAACCGGCAGAGTAACCGATCCCGATGACCTGGCATTGCCGGGAGTAACGGTATTGGTGGAAGGAACCACGGAGGGTACAGTAACCAACGAGAACGGTTACTATACGGTAAATGTACCGGAGGGAGCAGAAGTATTGCAATTCTCCTTTATAGGGATGCAGACCCGCACCGAGGAGATATCAGGAAGGAGTACCATAGATGTTCAGATGGAGCCGGATGTAATCGGACTCGAAGAAGTGATAGCTGTAGGTTATGGTGTTCAGCGTCGTTCGGATGTAACGGGGTCTGTGGGAGTTGTCAGTTCTGAAGAGATTCTGGAACGCCCTTCATTCAATGCTCTGCAGGGTTTGAAAGGTAAGGTTGCCGGGGTTAATATTTTTGCAAACTCAGGTTCTCCAACCGGCAGCACCAGGGTAGTTATTCGGGGTATGAACTCCATTTTAACTTCCACCAGTCCGTTGTATGTAGTTGACGGCGTGGTGATGGAGAACTTTAATCTTGTAAACCCTAACGACATAGAACGGATTGAGGTTTTAAAAGATGCATCTTCAGCTGCAATTTACGGAGCCAGAGGAGCCAATGGAGTTATATTGATAACTACACGCAGAGGGGCCGCCTCCGGAGAAGTTACAGTTAGTTATGACGCATACATGAGCGTTGGCAAGATTCGTAAGAAAATGGACTTGTTAAATGCTGAAGAGTGGCTTGAAGTTATACAAAGAGGTTATGAGAACGCTCCAAAATACAGTGATTATGAGCCGGGAGAAGAACCCACCATTGATTTTACCGATGAACGGCTGTTCGATTCACAGGGAAATCCTTTATACGATACCGACTGGCAGGACGAAGCTACAAGAACTGCCTTTTCGCACAACCACCAGTTATCTTTCCAGCAGGGAAGTGAAAATTCATCTGTAGGAGCCTTTTTAAATTATACCGACAGCGAAGGCATCATGCTGAATTCATGGATGAAACGTGCAAACGCAAAAATAGCCTACGATGTTCAACCTAAGGAGTGGCTGGAGTTTGGTGCCAATCTGATGGTAAACAAGGTTTGGGAAAATGAAATAGAAGAAGGGGGAGGACACCAGATGCCCCGCCGTTCGATGATTGAAATGGTTCCCATTATGCCGGTGAAATTTCCCGACGACAGTTGGAGCAACAGTTCAAGCACCAGTAATTTTGCACTGGAGGGAATGGCTAATCCTGTTCATGTATTAACCACCCAGGAAAGGCTGAGAGACCGTACCAAGATATTCGGGAACTTTGCTTTAACTTTTCATATTCTTCCTACACTTGAATTGAAAACCCAATTCGGTATCGATAATTCGATTCAGCAAAACCGGGAGTACAGCCCCAAAGATTTAATAAATATATCATATCCCAATGCCTGGGCCAACGTGAACGATTACGAAACCAATTACTGGCAGGAGGAAACCTACCTTACTTACAGTGAGAACTTTGGTGACCACCGGATTAACTCAGTATTGGGGATGAGTTGGCAGGAGAGGGTTTACAGACAAAATACAATTAATGTTTCAGGATTCTCTGACGATTTTTTCAGGTACAACAACATAGGTGCAGCCAGTAACCCCAGTGCACCGGGATCGTATTACGAAAGATGGTCAATGAACTCTTACTTTTTCCGTTTTGGATACTCCTATCAGGACCGGTTCATGGCGACGCTGACCGCCAGGGCTGATGGATCGTCCCGTTTCGGTGAAGATAATAAATATGGATTTTTCCCATCAGCAGGACTGGGATGGACCATCTCAAATGAAGATTTCATGCAGGATGTTTCGTTAATTAATCATTTGAAGCTTCGTGCAAGCTACGGAATTACCGGAAGTACTGAATTGGGAACATACAGTTCACTGGCAACAATGTCGGGCGGAACAGTTCTGTTAAACGGAGAGAGGCAAAATTATAACGTAGTTACACGTCTGCCAAATCCGGGTCTGGAATGGGAGAAATCATCACAATTAAATGCGGGTTTCAACTTAACAGCTCTTGATCAAAGAGTTACTATAGAGGCAGATTACTACTACAAGCTTACAACCGACTTGCTTTTGGGCAGGCCTGTGCCACATTCCACCGGTTTCACATCTGTAACCGATAACATTGGCTCAGTATCCAACAGGGGTATTGATTTATTGATAAGCACTCAAAATGTGAGGAGAAATGATTTTCAATGGGAAACCAATTTTACCATGAACTTCAATAAAAACAGGATTGAGGCATTAGGGGAAAATGACGAAGATATATTCCCCGGACCTTGGTGGGTTTCAGGAAGCCAAACCATTCTCAGTGTGGGTGAATCCTTAGGCTCTTTTTATGGATATCGCCGTTTGGGTACCTGGGGCACTGACGAGGCTGCCGAAGCTGCCGAAGTAGGTGCTGTTCCCGGTGTAGCCAAAAGAAGTGCTGAAAGGGAAATTATTGGAAAAGGATTGCCTGATTTTACCGGCAGCTTTATAAACCGCCTGAACTACCGTAATTTCGACTTATTGATTGACCTTCAGTTTACTTATGGTGTAGAAATCATGCAGCAGTTCCTGCATTCAACAGAAGACAGAACAGGTTATGCAAATGGTTTGGCCACAATACTTTATCAGGGGTGGACCGAAGAAAACCAAAACACAATGGTGCAGCAAATAAGGAATGCTTCACTGAGTGGTCAGAACTCAGAAGTGGATGACCACTGGGTTGTTGACGGTTCTTATTTAAGAGGTAACCTGTTTTCATTGGGTTATAATTTTAGAAGCAGTACATTGGAAAATTACGGATTGAAGGGGTTACGGATGTACATCAGTGCCGAAAACCTGTTTGTAATTCATTCGGATGATTTTAAAGGATACGACCCTGAAGCCACTTCCTGGGGGGGTGACCAGTGGGGACAGAATATTTTCTTCTTTCAGTATCCAAAGCCTACTACTGTTACCTTTGGTGTGAATGTTAAGTTTTAATAAAGAACTAAAATACTATAACAATGAAAAAAATATTAACAATAATAATTGTTCTTGGCTTTTTTACCTCCTGTACCGATTTTCTTGCGGAGGAACCAAGAAGCGAAATGAGTATGGACCAGTTTTTCAGCTATCCTTCTCATGCCTATAATGCTGTGAATATTCTTTATCGCACCGGGGCACCTACATTTTACAGTACTGGGGTATATGCCGGCAGCCGTGTTATGCTGGGTGGTTATATGTCGGGCTATTTCGATAATGAATATAAGGGACAGGAAATGCATGTTCAACATGCCCAGAACCTGACCTTAAATGCAAGTAATTTGGCCGGCTATTTCGATGGTGCATGGGATGCATGCTATTTGGCTATTTCCAGGGCGAATTTTGCCATTAACAATATTGCAGAAACTCCCGACCTTACTGAGGCTGAAATAAGCCAGCTGGAAGCTGAGGCCAGGTTCTTCAGGGCTTTTAATTATTTTTACCTGGTGAAAACTTTTGGGGATGTTCCGTTAATACTTGAACCTTATTCTTCATTGGAAGGGCTGTATGTTGAACGCACCCCATCTTCACAAGTTTACGACCAGATAATTGCCGATCTTGAGTTTGCCGTGAACCAGGGAGGCCTGGAACACCTGCCAATGCCAGAAAACGGGTACAGAATTACAAAATCATCGGCAGCTACACTTCTGGCTGATGTTTATTTGAATGTAAGTGGTTACCCTGTTCAGGAAGACCACTATGCCGATGCAGCCAATGCTGCCAGAGAGGTCATTAACAGCGGTAGTCTTTCGTTGATTGAACACGGCGCTGATCTTAGCCGGAGTGCATATAACGTATTGCGTACGTCGGACGTTTCTGATGCATACATTTATGTGATTGAATACGATGTAAGCATTTCTGAAAATTACTGGCAACCTGCAATTACTTATCCCAATGTCGCTACTTCCTGGGGCATTTTTGCCTATTCCATCACAAACAATGCCTACGGCCCGGTAGAGGAGTTGTTATGGATGTTTGATGAAGAAAACGATCTTCGTATCCAGGAGAAACAATTCTTTCATTCTTCCTTAACATATATGGACGAGGGACAGGAAGTCACTCAAAATTTCACTACAGCCCCTTACCTGTGGCACAATGATGAAGCATTATTTGAAACAGGACAAAACGGTAAGGATATGGTGGTATACCGGTATGCCGAAGTATTGCTGATAGCAGCTGAAGCAATTGCCCGTTCTGAAGGAGTTACAGATGAAGCGATAGGGTACCTGGCCGATGTCCGCTCGAGGGCTTACTGGGAAACTCCACGCAGTGAAATCGTTGCCCAATTGTCGGGACTTTCTGTTGATGATTTTGTGCGTGAGGTATGGAAGGAACGTATTCGTGAGTTTGTTCTTGAATATGAAATCTGGTCCGATGTTCAGCGTACCCGGATGTTCCCGGTTCCGGCAGGTGAAAATTCAGGTGAAATTGAATTTGTTGACGTTATAGGACATACAACAGTCTGGGGCCAAACCTTTCAGGAACGGCATCTGTTGTTCCCCATTTCAGAAAATGAGATACAACGAAATCCCAATTTGACGCAGAACGAGGGGTATTAAAATTTTAGAGCACTTTCTGCTAAAAGCAGCTTTCTAAAAAGAATAGAAACAATAATTAATAGCGTTGCCTGAATATTCAGGTGACGCTATTTAATTTAGGGAGTTTAAGAATTCATTTATTCTGCTCCAAAGGATATGATCATGCAGAGATGGGTTACCGGAAAGCTAAAGGTATAACTGGTTTTAAAAGTCATTAAAGACCTTTATGTAAAGAAAATCTTATTGAATTAAGGCAGATTTAACATCGTATGATAAAACTAAGTTAATAAGATAATTTCTAAAATATTAGTCATTCGTCCTGAGAACGGTTGATATAATGAGTGGCACCATTTGCTCTGTTATTGCTTTATAAATAAGGTGCCGAACCTAAAAATGATGGTTTCTTTTTTATATTTGAACAAAATAACCAACTATAAAAAATGAGATCATTAACTTTTTCCCTTTTTATTTTTATTGGAATTACTTTTTTTAGCTGTAATAAAACTACCGAACAGGTAAATGTTGACTGGAGCGCCAGAGCCGACAGCAGCAGTCGTGCCTTTGTTGAAAATTACTGGAATGAAGATGAAAAGTACTTTAACTACGGCAACGACGGCAGTAAGACCGATTTCCATTACTGGCCACAGGCACATGCCCTTGATGTGTTGCTGGATGCTTATGCACGTTCGGGCGATAGTTTTTACCTGCCTTATATTCACAGTTGGTATGAGGGAGTACCTGTAAAAAATGGAGGTAACTTTTTGAACCGCTACATTGATGATATGGAATGGAATGGACTGGCTATGCTGAGGGCTTATCAGCTTACAGGCGATGAAAAATTCTTACAGTCAGCAGAGGTGGTCTGGGACGATATTAAAGCACACTGGAACGACAATGCCGGCGGCGGGTTGATGTGGGAAAAGGAAGACCCGTTTGGTAAAAATGCCTGCTCAAACGGGCCGGCGGCAATACTGGCTGCCCGGTTGTTCAGGGAAGGAAAAGATTTCGAAGACCTTGAATGGGCAAAAAAAATATATCACTGGGAGCGGGAAACACTTTTTGATGAACAGTCAGGAGCCATCTGGGACAACATTAAAGAAACTGAGGATGGACTGAAAATAAACAAGGACTGGATATTTACTTATAACCAGGGAACTTTTATTGGAGCAGCAGTTGAACTGTTTACCCTTACCAACGATTCAGCCTATTTACAGGATGCCATCAAAGCAACAGACTATACGCTTGAACATTTAACCGGCCCCGATAATTCTATTCTTAAAAGTGAGGGAGGCGGTGATGGGGGGCTGTTTAAAGGAGTTTTTATCCGGTATTTCACGCAGCTTATTCAAAACCATGCCCTTGATGCGGAAAAGAAAGACCGGTACATCGAATTTTTATTTCACAATGCTGAAACATTGTGGCAGCAAGGTACCGACAAGCAACAGATGCTCTATGGGCCCTATTGGAAAGAAAAACCTGAGGGAACAGTGGATTTGACGATACAGTCGAGTGGAGCTATGCTTATTGAAGCAGCTGCTTTGCTCAACAATGCAGGCTATCTTGAGGCAGCATACAACAATGATTTTCCGGTATGGTCGGGCAATCCGGTTTTTGAAGGATGGTATGCCGACCCGGAGGTGATTGTATACGGCGACCGGTACTGGATATTTCCAACCTTTTCTGCCCCCTACGAAAAACAGGTTCATTTCGACTGTTTTTCCTCTCCCGATTTGGTGAACTGGACCAAACATGAAAGCATAATTGATACGGCAGAAGTGAAATGGGCAAACCGTGCCATGTGGGCTCCCGGTGTGATTGAGAAAGATGGAAAGTATTACTTCTTTTTTGCAGCCAACGATGTGCATGAAGGCGAAGTGGGCGGTATTGGTGTTTCGGTTGCCGACCAACCCCAGGGGCCTTATACCGATTTACTGGGTAAACCCCTTATTAATGACATAATAAATGGTGCGCAGCCTATCGACCAGTATATATTCCGCGATTCCGACGGAAGTTACTATATGTTTTACGGCGGCTGGCGCCATTGTAATTTAGTTAAGCTTAATGATGATTTTACCGGACTGGAACCACTTCCGGATGGAGAAATGTACAAGGAAGTTACTCCTGAGGGATATGTGGAAGGTCCAATAATGTTTATCCGCAACGGCAAGTATTATTTTATGTGGTCGGAAGGCGGCTGGACAGGCCCCAACTATAAAGTGGCTTATGCCATTTCCGACAGTCCGTTCGGACCATTTGAACGTATCGGTACGGTTCTGCAGCAGGATCCGCAGGTGGCTACCGGAGCAGGGCATCATTCGGTGCTGAATGTTCCCGGTACCGACGAGTGGTACATTGTTTATCACCGGCGCCCGCTTACTGAAACTTCTCCCCACCACCGGGTGACTTGCATCGATAAAATGGAATTTGACGAGGAAGGAAAGATCAAGCCGGTAGAAATTACTTTTCGTGGCGTCGAGCCGGTCAGATTATAATAATTTGTTTACCACTTCATTGCTTTTTAGGTTTTTGTTTCTGCCGATGAAAGATTAAATGAGGAGGAGTTATCATCAAAAATGATTCCTGTTTATTTCGTTCGTTAGCCTTTTGATAAATATATCTTCTTCACTTCAAAAAACACCTGGAGCTAAAAATTACTTCAGGTGTTTTTTGTTTGTGAAAAATAGCTGCTTAAAAATATTTTTTGGATGAATTAATGCTACCTATACAATTAACTGAAATTTTACTTCTCTTTTGGTGTTCAGTAAACTACCAATACCATTGATGCTGCCTGTTCTGGTGCGTCATCAATATTCTGCACACGTATTGCATTCATAAATTTTAAATCAGTTGGATATTAATTTAAGAAGATTTAACTTTAACCCCGGCTATTTAACTAATAAAACAATTGAAACGATGAATAAAATCTTCAAACTTGATGCTGTTCAGCATTCTCTCAGAAACATAATCAATTATAATTTTTATTTCTAATTAATAATCAGTAATCTATGAAAAGGAAAATTAAAAAGGGGTTAATGCCCTGTTTTCTATTTATTGCTTTTCTGGCATTTGCGTTCAATGCCGGAGCACAACAACGGACTGTAACGGGTAATGTCACCGATGAATCGGGTATGCCTTTGCCCGGAGTTACGATCGTTGTACAGGGGACTACCAACGGTACCATTACCGATACTGAAGGAAACTACTCTCTTGGGAATGTTCCTTCGGATGCTACTCTGGTATATTCATTTGTAGGTATGCGGCCGCAGGAAATACAGGTGGAAAACCGATCTTCAATTAATGTTACATTGGAACAGGAAACAATTGGCATTGAAGAAGTGGTTGCCATTGGGTACGGCACGCAGCAGCGCCGGGAGGTTTCTGGTTCGGTAAGCAATATTTCCGAACGGGAATTCAACCAGGGTTTGACGCAAAATGCTGTTGACCTGCTTAAGGGAAAAGTTGCCGGACTATCAATCACCAATGGAAGCGGTGACGTTACCAGCGGGCAAACCATTCGTTTGAGAGGTACCTCATCATTAACAGGCAGCAGCCAGCCTTTTGTTGTAATTGATGGTGTTCCCGGGCTTAGCCTGTCATCCGTTGCACCACATGACATCGAGTCAATCAGTATCCTCAAAGATGCCTCTGCCGCTGCCATTTATGGTTCGCGTTCAGCCAGCGGTGTTATTCTTGTAACAACCAAAAGCGGTCGCTTCGATCAGAGCATTGTTGAATACGACGGGTATGTTGCCATGGCCAATGTTACCAACGTGCCTGATGTACTTACTGCACAGGAATGGCGCGATTATGCATCGGCCAATAACATTAATACCGAAGGTCTCGACCGGGGTGCCAATACCGACTGGTTTGATGAAATTATGAGGACCGGCATCAGCCAGAACCATAACATCTCTTTGTCGGGAGGTGGTAAAAGCAGCAGCTATCGTGCTTCAATCAACTACCTCGACCAGGAAGGTGTTATGCGTGACAACTTTATGGAACGCTATAATGGCCGCCTCACATTTAATCAACGCGCATTGGACGACAGGTTGAATATTACCTTTACCGGGGCTATGACAATTAATGAGAATTCACCTACCGACGGACGCAACTTTGTGCTTGCCTATAATATGATTCCAGTGGCGCCTGTTAAAAATGATGATGGCACCTGGTTCGATACACAGGAATATGACCAGGGGAATCCGGTCAGAAACCAGCAATACAATAAACGTTTGAACAAGTACAGCTTGTTGTTTGGGAATGTTTTTGCAGAATTGACTATTGTTGATGGGTTTACTGCAGGGATTCGTTTGCACAAGGAAAGGGAAATGAATGATTGGGGATTATATTATCATTCAGAAACGGAAAGAGGCCGGAATGACCAGGGCTATGCTCAAAGAACGAATTGGACCCGCGATAAGCAACTGCTGGAGACTACGTTAAATTACGAAAGAACGATGGGCGATCATAAACTCACCTTATTGGGTGGTTATTCGTATGAAGATATCTATTATCAAAATTCAGGTTCTCAGAACCGTCAGTTTGTGACCGATTTCTTTGAATACAACAATTTGCAGGCAGGTGAAAACCTGCGTCCGTCTGATGTGTGGTCGGGAGCAAACATGAACAAGCTGGTATCATTCTTCGGAAGGGCAAGCTACAATTATATGATGAAGTACATCCTTACAGCCACTGTCCGTCGTGATGGTTCTTCCAAGTTCGGAGCAAATCACAAGTGGGCAATGTTCCCTTCTGTTTCTGCTGCATGGCGCATTAATGAAGAATCGTTCCTGCAAGGGGTTTCTGCACTCGACGATTTAAAGTTGAGGGTAGGTTACGGTATTTCAGGTAACCAGGATGGTATCGATCCTTACAAATCGCTGCAGCTTTATGGAACTTCCGGTCAGTACTACGACAACGGGAAATGGTACAGGGCTTATCAGATCAGTCAGAATGCCAACCCCAATTTAAAATGGGAGGAAACATCCATGTTCAATATTGGACTCGATTTTAACTTTAACAATAGCCGCATAAATGGTACAATTGAATACTACAACAAAGAAACCAAGGACCTGCTTTATACTTACCAGGTTCCTGTTCCTCCGTACCTTTATCCGGATATGCTTGCTAATGTGGGTTCTATGTCTAATAAAGGTGTTGAAGTGGTATTAGGTGGCGATATCATCCGGAATAACAATTTCAGATGGACAGCTACAATTAATGCTTCACACAATAAGAATGAAATAACCGACCTTTCGAACGAGGAGTTTGAAACAAGTTCAATAAAAGTTGGGGATGCATGGATTCGTGGTGGCTCGCAAAATACAACCCATATTATTGAGGAAGGTTATGAGGTAGGAACCTTTTATGGTTGGCGAAGCTACGGATTGGATGAAGATGGCATGTATATTTTTGATGATATGATAGATGGCCAGGAAGGTCTGACAAATGATGACCGTACATATATCGGTTCTGCACAGCCTAAGTTAACATATGGTTTTTCAAATATTATTACAGCAGGAAACTGGGAATTGAATTTCTTCTTCCGTGGTGTTTACGGCAATGACCTGCTTAACTTCTCAAAAATGTCGTATGCTACAACCCAATGGCTCCCCGGAGCAAATGTTTTACAAGATGCTCTGACTATTGGATTGGCCGATAATCCTAAATATTCAAGCTTCTACATTGAGAAGGGATCTTTCCTCAGACTAGATAATGCCAGCCTGGGTTACAACTTTGATGTTTCCAATATGGGGGCATTGCATAAACTCAGAGTATATGTTACCGGACAGAACCTCTTTACCATCACTAACTATACAGGACTTGATCCCGAAGTTAATATGGGTGGTCTGGACCCGGGTGTTGAAGGACGGGAATACTATCCTAAATCGAGAATTATTTCGTTGGGTGTAAACCTTAGTTTTTAATTTTTAATTTAATATGATTATGAAACGAACAAAAATATTATCGCTCATCTTCGTCTTTTCATTGTCGATATTTTTCAATGGCTGCACCAATCTTGACGAAGAAGTATTTGACAAACTTCCTGTAGAGGAGTTTGGACAGAAAGAGGCGCAGATAAATGCCCTTATTGCTCCGATATACAGAACCCTTAAAGGGGTTTTTCCCGGCAACTATTTTCTTTTAAGTGAATGTTCAGCCGATATGGCCATCACACCTACCCGCAAAGGGGGTGACTGGTGGGACGGCGGACAGTTTAAGGAAATGCGCCTGCACACCTGGTCTCCCAATACCAGCCTGGTACGTGATTCATATAACTCAGCTATGGGAAGTGTTTCAAGTTGTAACAGGATTTATGCAATGATCGATGAAAATGAAAGCATCGAAAATAAAGAGCAGATTCTTGCAGAAATCAGAGGCGTAAGAGCCTTCTGGTATTACATGTTGCTCGATTATTACGGAAACGTGCCTATTGTTACCGATTTTGGCGATACTTCTTTGCCATCAACCAGTTCCAGGGCCGATGTGTATAATTTTGTACTGAGTGAATTAAATGCCATTAAAGACATAGTAAGAGATGATGTTACACCGGCAAGCTATGGCAAAATTACCAAAGGTGTGGTTTATACCCTCCTGGCAAAAATGTACCTGAATGCAGAAGTCTGGAATCCTGGCGGCGGTGCCAAAATGCAGGAGGTTGTTGATGCATGTAATGTTGTAATGGACCTGGGGTATGTTATTGAGCCCAACTTTAAGGCCAGCTTCGTGGTTCAGAACCAGAACTCAAAGGAAATTATTTTCCCGATTGTGTTCAGCACTGCTGATGGCGGCAACCATATTCATAAAAGAACGCTGCATTACCTCGATCCAATTCCGTTGAACCTGAATGTAGGAACCTGGAACGGCATCAGTGCCATGCCTGAGTTTGTAAAGGCTTACGATGAGGCCGATAAAAGGGTTGAATGGTCATTTTTAACCGGTCCGATGCACGATACCGATGGTTCAGTTCTGATTACCGCTCATGGCCGTCCATTAATCCATACTGTTGATATCGAGATTAAATACAACATCGATGAAGATGGCTGGGGACAGGTAGAACAGGAAGAAGGTGCACGTGTTGCCAAATGGGAATTTGAAAGCGGCTTGAATGGCGATATGGAGAACGATATGGCCATATTCCGGCTGGCAGATGTTTACCTGATGAAAGCAGAAGCACTCGTACGTCTTGGGCAAGACAATGAGGAAGCTACCCGTTTGGTGAATGCATTGCGCCGCAGGGCGTTTGACGATGAAAGCAAATTGCTGGACAGCGTAACTCTTGAAGATATATATAATGAGAGACGCTTTGAGCTTGCCTGGGAAATTTCAGCCCGTCAGGATATGATCCGTTTTGGCACTTTTCTGGATCCAATACCCGGATGGAAACCACAAACCAGCGAAATACGTTTGCTGTTCCCGATTCCACAATCGGCTCTGGATGCAAACTCTAACTTAGTTCAGAATCCCGGATACTAATAAACAGTAAAGTTAGACCTGATATAACAAAAACTGCCTCAGTAATGAGGCAGTTTTTTTATGGGTGTTTTTATTATTACTGCACAAGAACTACCCAGTCCTTTTCAGGATCAGAGGGTGGGGTGCCAAGGCTTATAAAACCGGTGCCTTTGATGCTTTTCCGGCTGCCATCCATTAATTCTCCACCGGTGCGGGGATTGAACCACATGACAGAGAAGGATTTTTCAGATTTGAGGTCCAGCAGGTATTCTTTTGTTCCGGCCGGAAAATAGATTGTGTATACTTCCCCTGGGTTTGCAATACACCATGCATTGGATTGGTTTAACAGCTTGTTGGCACTTTTCATTTTCTCAACAGGCAACCGGCTTATGAATTGTGTAGCTATGGTTGACTGCTCCCACCAGTTATCGCGGCTGCGGAAATCTTCCAGCCCAAGGTCGTTGTGGGGGTAGCGGTAACCGAAATACCATTCCACGCCCGCTGCTCCGGCCATTAAAGCTCCCCAAAGAGCCTCTGCACGTACAGTATCATGACCGGCATCGTGCGAATCGGGCATAACCCCTTTCCAGTGCGGGCCTAATTCATCGAGGTTAACCAGCCAGCGATCCCCTGCTTCTTCCGACTCATTCACCCATTTGTTAATCCGCTGGTTAATACGCGACGGATTTCCAATTTGCATCGAAGGCCCGTCGAAATTTTCGAATCCCAGAAAAGGGGTAAGGTACTCATCCTGGTGTTCGTCGTTGGCGTGGGTATGCACCACAACTATATTCGGATATGGGTTTGTTTGTTTCAGGTAGTTTGCCATAGCTTCTTTTTGCGGATGTGTCTGGCCGATGGGGGTCCAGTTGGCCGGCCCATTTTCTTCTCCCATATTCCAGGTTACCGCCAGGTGGTGTCCGAAACGGGCAATAAGTTCCCGCAGGTACACCATGCGTTGAACATCAGTAAAACCGTTGTCGAGCAGGGTTTCATTTTCTGTTTCCTGCAGCACAAAATGATTCATCATGCCCAGTTGCTCCATGTAATCGAAAACAATTTCCCACTGGTCGAGCTTGCTGCAGTCGAACCTGTACCGTTCA
Organism: Mariniphaga sp.; assembly: GCA_041687255.1. GTDB lineage: Bacteria > Bacteroidota > Bacteroidia > Bacteroidales > Prolixibacteraceae > Mariniphaga. The sequence goes on from JAWLCL010000014.1 coordinate 70,269, forward strand.
TTATGGTCATTATAGGGCCACACATCTTTGCCATCGCCCAGGATGTTCATTGTAAGCATGTATACAGAATTTACTCCTTTTGAATGCAGGTAGTTTAAAGCACCAATCATCCCTTTGCCCTTGCCGTTTTGCCAGGTTGGATTGCCTTCTTTCCAGTCGGTCACATGAGGCTCATATTTATGTAAATCTTTTTTAGGATCGGCCTCTCCTTCGCGTACTTCTGTTTTCAGACTGTAACGGGTAGTTTGATCGAAATCGGCATAGGCCAAAAAATTCTCCGGGCTGTCGGCGCCATTTTTAATCCAGATTTCATCTGAATCCTGGAATTGAAAATAACCTTTACCTCCGTTTACAATTCGTCCTTTTGACCTGAAATCAAATCCTTTTTTATCAGAGGGGGATATGGTAAAACTTCCTGTTGTCCCATCCGTTGCGACCGCTTCTCCAACATTCACATTCTCATTCACTACAATATCTTTTCCCTTGCGGAATGAAATGTTGTAGTTCCATTGTCCTGTAGCATCCGGGCGGAACCTTATTTTCCAGATACTGCCCTCATCAGCTGATGACTCAGCAGCATTTCCGTCGGCTGCATAGAACCCCGGAACGGTATGGCTTTTATTCCCGTTGGTGAAGGTAGCTTCCAACCGGTAGTCAAGGAAAGGGTTTTCCCTGGCCCATTCCGAAGTATTGGGGCCATCGATTACAAGGGTAACTTTATGCCATTGTTTTAGCTCCCCTTCTACTTTCACTTTATTCTGAGCGATTAGGTTCAGGGGTAAAATTAGGAATGCTAAAAAAATGTACGTCAATGCTTTCATTTTTAGGTGTTTTGATTATGGATTTTTATTTAATCTTTTAGATTCTTTAATAGTGCATGATGCTGAATTGGAAACGGGAAGCCTGCACTTGTTCATAGTTTTTTTTTTATTTATAGTTCAGGGACGTCCGTTTCAGTGATTTCTGAAATTGGTGTTAAGAGGAGTTTCCGAAACTCCACTTCTGACCCTTCCGCCTGCACGGCTATTTGTCCTTTCTGGGCAGTGCAGTCGTAGCCGTAGTTTACCATATCATCGTTCACCCATACTTTTACTTTATCTTCAACGCATTCTATGACCATGGTATTCCATTCTCCCAAAGGATTTTCAGAGTTTTCCGTAAGATTCCTTATTCTTCTTGCTTTCCCTTCAGTGATTCCCCATTCTTCTTCAGAGCCCCGTCGTTCCACCATATTGGGTACAGTGATATCTTCCACAATGCACCAGAAATCGCCTGCATTTTCATGCATCATCTGTACTTCAACCGATTGTGGGAACATTCCGTATAAAGCCCTGGGTGTTGAGGCATGCACAAGCACCCCGCAGTTACCCGGTTCTCCCGGAAAGCGGTATTCAACTTCGAGCCGGTAATCCTGGTAAATAGAATCAGTAATTAAGTGTCCTCCCGGTGTGCCAAGGCTTACCAGCATGCCGTCGCGCACGATAAATGGATTAACAGTATCGGGGTTGTTGTCCATTGCAGGTACATCAACATGCCACCCTTCCAGATTGGTTCCGTTAAATAAGCTGTGCGATTCAGTGTCGGTGTTGTTGCAGGAGGAAAAAGCTGCAATAAGAATAAGAAAATAAAAAATAGTTTTCATGATTATTAATATTGGTATGTACAATTAATTTTTCGAAATCAGTTTTGTTGCGCCCTATTATAAAGCTGTTTTTGCTTTAAATATCTGCAAGTGAAAATTTTAATTAAGCAATAGAATCAACATTTTATAAAAATAAGAAATACTCATCTTCGAATCTATAAATTATCCGTATATTTTATTCTTAACATCATTTTGCCGGTGATTTATAAATGATTTAACTGCTTTGAATAAACTTTTGGTTATAAACAGCAGTAGTCTGGTGTGTTTTATGTTGGACTTTTATTATCATTTGATTGCGTTGCTGAAAAATCTATTCTAAACAGGTACTGTTTAATTTTACTGACCTGCTTGTAAAAATATTCTTACAAAGATTGGTAAAACAGGTGAATTGAATAATGCAGGTTTATAAATATTCAGTCACTGATTTTTGTAACTCATAAAATTTCCGAAAGATGTACCTCCAAAATAAGGCGATGCTGCATCTATATCAGATGCATTGCTATTCAGGTTCAGTCCATAAATATTTCTTTTACTTTACTGAAGAATGCAAGTTTACGTTCAGAGCTGATCTCCCAGTTTACCGGCACACTTTGATATCCGTCATTGTAACCTTCATTTTTCATCCTGAAATCAAAATACCCCCATGAAGCATAGGCTCTGGTGGCATTTGCGAAATTATTCACCGGTTTATCGAAATCGAAGTGGTCGTCTTCATTAAACACAATGGGCATAGGCCGGTAGGAGGGAAGTGACCGTACCGTTTCCACCATTTTTGTGATACGTTCCGGATCATGTACTCCATTTCCGTGAATCAGAACAAAATCGGAAACTTCCACCACTTTGTCGGGAGGTATGGAGCCTCCGTTAAAACTTGTTGAAACAAGCAGTTCGGGAGCTTTCTTTTTAATGTGCAAAATCAGTTCGTGGATTCTTTCCTTTGTTATGATGTTTTGTTGATAACCCCTGTTGTCGCTTTCATTGGCTACTTCAACAATGATGTTGGTGAAACCGTTTTGCTGTATCCAGTCTACAGTGTTATCAACTGCAGCAATCACTGCATTTTCATCCTGCAGACGTTCATCCTGTCCAAAATAAAAGATGCCAAGGATAACCACCATTCCCAAATCATCGGCTTTTTTAACGATGCGCTTCATGCGGTCAGCGTAGGTTTTGCGCAGCGTTCCGTCGGGCTCAAAGGCATTGTTTTCCCAGGGTTGCGATTTCGAATAACCTTCGGGGCTTCCACCCTGGAAATTTATTGTAAATGCCAGCAGGCCATGCTTTCTCCATTCAGGCATGGCTTTAATAAATTCGTTTGTATTCCTTTCAGGATCCCATTTTCCGGTATCGGGATATTTCCATTTATCCGCCGTTTCAGGATTTAAGTCGTCGAATACGCCCTGCACCATCCGTGAGTTTGGCAGCAGTCCCTCAACGGATATTCCTTCCCATACTCTTCTCTGAAATGTAGGTTTCCCGTTGATAAGAAATTTTTCCCCGTCTATGGAAACTTTTGTTTTGGGTTCATATGCAGTCTTATTAACGACATGTTTATCGGCCCACCGGATGTATTGGGTCCAGTCGTATGCCTTTACGCCGTGTCCTCCCGGACGTATATGGTATGCCACGGTATTGTGCAGGGGTTGATTCAGGCCGGGCATTTCCTTTGCTGCAATGCCCTTTTTATCGTAAAGTTCGTAAACAGGAGTAGCATAATAAGCTGCCAGAAATTCTCCCCTGGGATCGGCCCATAAATCTTCTTCTGCGCTTGCCACATAAACAGGACGTGGAGCAATAAGTGCAAGGAGTTCATGCTGGTCTGCAGGAAGTTGTTTTTCATTGTCGTTATACTTTAGGAAATTATCGGCAAACCAGTGCGGGAACGAACTGTTGATGCGGCGAACCGTTTCACCTATCTTTCGTTTTGATAATGCTGCACCGCCACAACCTGAATTATTGGATATAACCCCTGCAAACCGTTCATCAGTGACGCCTGCCCAAAGCGAAGTTTTACCCAAACGTGAATGGCCAAACACTATTACTTTCGATGCATCTACATCATCATCCTGCTCCAGGTAATCCATTGCACGGCTTAATCCCCATGCCCAGGCAGCTATGGAGCCCCATTCATCAGCTGCAGGTTGCTGTTGGTTCTCACCATAGAAAAAAGGATGAATGCCGTCAGTAAAATCATCTTTATCCGGATCTACATCACCATAATAAATAGTAGCCAGACCATAACCTGCATTAATTATTTTTTCAACCTGCCAGCTGTCAGTGCTGACTCCCCGGCCATTTTCGGTTAAACGATGTTCTGTAATACCTTTTGATTCATTGTTACGGCCCCAGGCATCAGAGATAAGGATGTTTTCATCGCTGTAAACTGTGTGGTTTCCATAAAAATTGTAACCCAGAAACAGCGGCGCCTTAACAACATTCTTTGGCAGGTAAATAAGAATGTTGAAAGAGAGCTTTTTCCCGTTTTCGCTGAATACAACATCCACCTGCCTGCGACGTGCTTTGCCATTGAGTGCATTGTCGCTTTGTTCAACTATTTCCCAATTCGAAATGTTAAGGTTTCCCGGAACGTTTCCATAAACATTGTTTGCAAAAAACTCCAGCAATTCCGGACGGCGTACTTTTTCCCACTGGCGGCTGTTTTTAATCTTTTTGCCGCTAAATGAAGTCAGGGGATCAGGAATCTTATAGCCGGGAATTTTACTTTCATCATAATTTGGAGCAAAATTATCCTGTTGCTGACCATTACACAGGACAACTGCTAAAACAAATATGAGTGACATCAATAGTTTTTTCATAGCTGTCGGTTATTAATGTTTAACTGTGTTAAAGTTTTGTGTAAAAATTTAATGTTTTACAATCAATAATTTATTTTTTTAGCATCGCGATGTTTAAAAGCTCATTGTGCAATTGCATTTTAGAGAAATTTTTATATCCATGTGTGACTAACATTTGTTTGTCACTTTATATGATGCAGAAGCATTTGATATTAAAACTTTCAGTAAACGTCAGATCAATATTTCATGAGCAAGTTCAGTAGCTTTCTGTCCAGCTTATGCCCATACCAGTCTTCATATTGTACATCTTTTCTTCCCGAATCCATAATGCCGAAATCACCGCGGAAATTCCACAGGGCATATCCAATGCCGTGCGGTGTCAATACATCGAGTACATCGCCAAACCACGACAGGAACACTTCATGCGGTGTTTCCCTGTAGCATCCGCACTCGCCGCAATGTACCCCAACTCCTTGTTTTACGGCGTCTATCCATGGTTGATAAAATTCTTCAAGATTCTTTTTGCTGAAACTCTTACCATCAATAACGCCCGGCCATACAGGATTCGGAGCATCATCCGGATTTTTAAATACCCAGGAAGCCCGGTAGTGTGAGATGTAGTGCGGGTAATATCCCCTGCAGCTTTGGCCAATTTCCAGGTCGAATATTTCCGGAATCACATCGCTGCCTACATTATTCCCATCGGCTATTACCATGTGATTTGGGTTATGCAGGCGAATGGTCTCCATCGCCTTTTTTGCAACTTCCCTGTACAGCTGCCCCGGAATGGCATCTCGTTTTGAATGCTGGTCGTTCATATCTTCGCGTGTGCAGGGTTCATTTACCAGGTCGAAACTTACCTGTTCAGGTGACAGATGCTTAAATCGTTTGGCCCACATGCTCCAGTGTTGATAAAATGCTTCCTGGGCTTCTGCATCCTTCCACAGGTTATAGGGTTCGTTGAATCCGGCATTTACGCAAAAACCGGGCGCTCGGTGTAAGTTAAGGCTCATGTGTAATCCGTACTTGTTGGCCCGCTCAACCAGCGACTGTATTTTGTCCAGTTCCTTTTCATTGAAGTTCATAACATCATCGGGAGTGATGTCTTTAGAAGGGTCAAAAGTAATGTACCGCGGATAAGCCATTGGGAGCCTGACAAAATCAAATCCCCAGTCAGCCATCCATTTTAAATCATCGTCGGTGGTAATCGAACGCCCACCTCCTTCGCGGGGTGAAAAGTAATCGAGCAAATTAAATCCTTTCCAGCGGGGCAGTTTATTTGTTGTTGAATCGAAAAGGTTTCCGGCTGTAACTGATCCTGCAAGGCCGGCTCCGGCAGTTATTACACCGGTGGTTTTTATAAAGTTTCTTCTTTTCATCCTTAAAGGCATTTCATTGGTTATGCCTTAAAGATATTTAAAAATGAGATAATATGAAGAAATGTCTGCTTTTTAGGGAATGAATTTCTTCCAGTCATTTTCCCCGGTGAGCCATGACAGATTAAACCGGGCCATTTTTGCTCCTCCTTCACTTTCATACATCAGGTAAATAAAACCTTCAGAGGGAGTGTCTTTTCTTCCTGCAGCCAGTGAAGAATAGGCAAAGCTGCCTTCATCCACCACCCGCTTTACCGGCCAACTTTTTCCACCGTCGAAACTGGCCCACACTGTACCATTCAGCCGGCGGGAAGTTCGCAACTCAAAAGGAACCTCCTCGTCGGGTTTATTTGCCGGCACATCGATGTTGCTGAAGATAAGAATATCGTGCCCTTCAACAGGAAGCCTGACCAAACCTGCCATTAAACCATAGTCGGTATGCTGAGCGCCATCAGGCAATTCATTGCTTACCGATAAGTTTTTCCAGGTTTCACCGCCGTCACGGCTCATGGCAATATACCTCATGCGCGGATTTAAACCGTCAGTCGATTTATGCCGGCGTGAGTTGTAGTATAAAGTTCCGTCTTCCAGTTCTGCTATTGCTGCCTCGCCTGTTCCATATGCAGGAAAAGGTTCGCTGGCCTGCCATGTTTTGCCGCCATCATCACTGAAAATGGCATTGGTATAATGACTATCCCAAAATGGGCGATCGTTTCCCTTACCATAATAGCGTGAGGGACGGATGAGCCTTCCTTTATGCTTGCCGTGAGCAAGGGTAATTCCGTGTTCATTCATATGCATGGAGGGAATATGCCCCAGGCTGTTGGGTTTTATAACTGCTTTCTCTGGCACCCATGTTCTACCATTGTCCCTGCTCCTGTATATGGTCAGCGGTGCCGGCGGATGTCCTTCCTCCACAAACATAAGGATGTCTCCGGAGCTTTCATCCACTATGACTCCGCCACCCTGGAACCCCGGGTTGGCAACAGTTATTTCAGGCCCCCAGGTTTTTCCTCCATCCTCACTTCTTCGCGCTCTTATATGTTTGCTGCCCCAGGTAGCAACCACACTTCCGTCCATAGCTACAACCACATTGGGAAACCTTTCATCCGTAAAAATTTCCTGAGTATCGAATTGAGCTGTATTTTTATTTCCTAAATAATTCTTTTTGACAGAAATGCAGGAAGTGCCCAGTACAATGAGGTTAAAAAGAACCAGTATGGAAAGTAATTTTTTCATTTTACTGCTAAACAACGATATTCATCTTAAACAAAATAGAGTTAAGGCTAAATGTACATCTTTTTTAATCGTAAAGTAGCCCGATGTGACGTTCTTATTTAATTGAATGTTACTGGCTTTTACTCAAAGTAAATGCCCTGCCTGCCTTAAATGCTTCAATGTTCATCTCCACAATCTTTTCACCTTTGGCTTTGAATATGGTTTCAATGCCTTTGATAATAATGTCATCATGGATGGCAATAAAAGGCGAAGCCGCTCCGAGCATTACCATGTTTGAAGCTTTTGGATTACCTGTTTCCTTAGCAATACGGTCGGCATCAATACGGATGATGTTTACTTTATTTGCAAGCTCCGTAAATGTTTCCTCCAGTTCAGGATAATCCGGTATATTTACAAACTCGGCAGTATTGGTAACCAAACTTCCTTTGGGCGAAAGGTAGGGTAGGTAGCGCAGCGATTCCATAGGTTCCACCGAGAGTATAATGTCGGCATGTTGCAGAGGAATCAAATCGGAGAAGATGGGATGATCGGCAATGCGCAGGTGCGACACAACAGCGCCTCCGCGCTGGCTCATGCCATGTGTTTCGGCCTGTTTCAGATGATAGTTTTCATTCAGGGCAGCAGCGCCCAACGATGCGGCAATGGATAATATTCCCTGTCCGCCAACCCCTGCAAGTATGATGTCTGTTTTCATATTATGCCTGTTGTTTTGCTTTGTTCAGTTTTTTAGTTTTTGCTATCCGTTGTACACATTCACGGCGTCCGATGATAACTGAAACCCCATTGTACTCTATCTCTTCACGTATAATTTGCACAATCTGATCGTGGTTCTTCTTAAGCGGCACAAAAAACCGGGTGTGTTCAGGCTCAACGCCTATACCTTCACATATTTTCTCGATTCTCCCTTTTGCAGAGGAATTCTGTCCGCCGGTCATGGCCACTGTTTCATTGTCTACAATCAGGATGTTTACGTTTGTTTTTTCCACCACGCAATCAAGCAATCCTGTGATTCCCGAGTGGGTAAAGGTGGAGTCACCAATAACGGCGAACACAGGTGAAAGGCCTGCATCGGCTGCTCCCTTGGCCATTGTTATTGAAGCTCCCATATCTACACAAGTGTTGATGGTGTTGTAGGGGGGCAATGCACCGAGTGTATAGCAGCCAATATCGGAGAACACCCTTCCTGTTCCCAGATCGGCAATGACTTCGTTCAATGCCAGGTAAGTATCCTGATGACCGCAACCCGCACATAAGGATGGTGGTCTGCCCGCCACATTTTCAGGCATCTTGAGGGATTCCTGCAATTCTTTTCCCAATGCTTTGGCAAGATGGTCGGGGTTAAGTTCGCCTTTTCTTGGTAGGGCACCATTCAACCTGCCACGTATTCTGGTTCCTTTTCCGAAAAAGTCAGTCAGCTGTTCTTCCACAAGCGGGTACCCTTCTTCTGCAATCAGCAGTTCATCGCAATCGTTCTCAAGTTTTCGAAGCAGCTTTTCGGGCACAGGATACTGGGCAATTTTTACTATCGGATAAGGGCAATTTCCCTCCGGATAATTTTCCATAAGATAGTTGTATGCTATTCCGCAGCATACAATCCCCAGGCTTTTATCTTCTCCTTCAAGATAAACATTAAAGGTTGATTCTTCTGAAAGTTGCGTCAGCCAACTTTGTTTGTCGAGAAGGTTCTGGTAATATTTTCTTCCATATGCCGGGAGCAGCATAAACTGCATAGGGTTTTCAGGTAATTGAAGTTTGTTCTCATCCAGTAATGGTCTTGCTACTACTCCCGCACGTGAATGTGCCAGTCGGGTGGGAATGCGCATCATAACGGGAAGACCTGTTTTTTCAGAGAAGGCAAAAGCTTCGTAAGTCATGTCATAAGCCTCCTGCTGACTGGAAGGTTCGAATACGGGAATCATGGCAAACTTGCCGTAAAAGCGCGAGTCCTGCTCATTCTGCGACGAATGTTGAGATGGATCGTCGGCGACTGTAACCACCAGTCCGCCATTGATACCTGTAATTGCCATATTCATAAAAACATCGGCTGCTACATTCAGCCCCACATGTTTCATGCACGACATTACCCTTTTGCCGGCATACGACATTCCCAAAGCGGCTTCAAGGGCAGTTTTTTCATTCGCCGACCATTCGCGGTGAATTTTACGCTCCACCGCTGTTGAATTTTCCTGAATGTATTCCGTTATCTCTGTTGATGGTGTTCCGGGATAAGCGTACACTCCCGATATTCCGGCATCTACGGCAGCCTGACCAATGGCCTCAACCCCCAGCAGTAATTTTCTTTGCATATTGTTATCTGGTTTTTTCAGGGGGCAAAATAGTGTTTTTTAATTACCGAAAAAACAATATATCTCAGGTTATTCTTATTTCCTACCTGTTTTGCAAGTATAAACCCCTCCCTGAAATGATATGTTTTAGGATTTTTATAGAGGGCTTTTTGATGTTAAAAGCTAAACATCCAAAAAAATTTCAGGTGCTTTTTATGAATAGACTGTAATTACAATTCTCCTTGTGCCCCCATAATTCCGGAATTCGCAAAAATAAATCCCTTGCCAGGTGCCGAGGTTAAGCCTGTGGCCGGTAACCGGAATTGTTATTTCGGAACCGATAACCGATGACTTCAGATGGGCAGGCATATCGTCACTGCCCTCATAGGTGTGGATAAAAACCGGATCGTCTTCAGGAATCATTTTGTTGATGAACGACTCAAAATCGGTACGTACCGATGGATCAGCATTCTCATTGATTGTAATGCCTGCTGATGTATGCTTTACCAGGATGTGCATCAACCCCTTTTCCGGCAGGGGAGGCAGCTGTTTTTCAATAAGAGAGGTTATCAGGTGATATCCTCTTTTAAATTTTGGCAATGTTATTTCGAGTTGTTCTATCATAGCTGTTCCTGTAATAAATGATTTTTTTTACCGGCAATTTTTAACTTCTATAACAAATTAAGCAGCAACAGTTTTTATTTTCCTCCAAATCTTTTTCCCCACCATTTTTGCAGCCGTTCCAGTATTTTCATTTCCTGCTGGTTTTTGCCGGGTTTGTAGAACCGTTGGTTAAGGATTTCCCCAGGAAGGAATTCCTGCTCTGCAAAATTGCCTTCATAAGAGTGGGCATATTTATAATCCTTACCATACCCGATTTCCTTCATTAATTTGGTAGGGGCATTTCGCAGGTGCAGTGGTACGGGCAGATTACCTGTTTTTCGCACCAGGGCCAGTGCTTCATCAATAGCCATATATGCAGAATTGCTTTTGGGGCAGGTAGCAAGGTATATGGTGCATTCCGAGAGCACAATCCGTGCTTCGGGATAGCCAATCTGGTGAACAGCATCAAAGGTGCTTTGTGCGAGCAGCAGGGCATTGGGATTAGCGAGTCCGATGTCTTCCACAGCCAGGATTAACAGCCTGCGGGCAATAAACTTTACATCTTCACCACCTTCTATCATACGGGCCAGCCAGTAAACAGCCGCATCGGGATCGCTTCCCCGCACACTTTTTATAAAGGCTGAAATAATGTCGTAATGCATTTCCCCCTGCTTGTCGTACATCGACAAATTCTTTTGCAACAGGGCAGTCACCTTATCGTCGGTAATCTCTATCGTATTTCCGTTTTCTGACAGAACCACCAGTTCCAGCACATTCAGCAGTTTGCGGGCATCCCCTCCCGAGAAACGGAGCAGGGCGGTATCTTCTTTTAAAATTATCTCTTTATTCTTCAGCTCCACATCCTTACTGACGGCGTTTTCAACAAGCTTTAAAAGACCTGCTTTACAGAGCGGTTCGAGAATATATACCTGGCAGCGGGAGAGCAGGGGAGAAATAACTTCAAACGACGGATTTTCGGTGGTGGCGCCAATGAGAGTTATGGTTCCGTCTTCCACAGCACCAAGGAGCGAATCCTGCTGCGATTTGCTGAAGCGGTGGATTTCATCGATGAACAGGATGGGGTTGGGCTTATTGAAGAACTGTTGCTTTTTGGCTTTCTCTATCACCTCACGTACATCCTTCACCCCTGAACTTACTGCGCTGAGGGTGTGAAAAGGCCGTTCCAAAGTGTTGGCGATGATCTTTGCCAGGGTGGTTTTACCTACTCCCGGGGGCCCCCACAGAATAAGCGATGAGAGGTTTCCCGATTCAATCATTCTGCGCAGAACGGCGTTCCTGCCAACAAGATGTTCCTGGCCGATGTAGTCGTCAAGATACCGGGGCCGCAATCGTTCTGCAAGCGGTTGGTTTGTGGCCATATCCTTTCCTTTATGCTTGTTTGTTATTTAAAAATCTTTTGAAAATTAAAGGTAGGATTATTTTTTTTGTTTGGTACCACTCCCAATTTCAGCCTTTTTTCATAGCCTCTTTACGCATCTCCACCGGCATCTTTTCCAGTGCATAGCGAAGGGCGGTCCGGGGCATTTCCTGTTTTCGATTCACCACATAATCATAAACCTCTCTTTGATGTGCCTGGCTGGCTACTTTCAGCATCCACCCGTAACCTTTTTGTACCAGGTCTTCTTTATCTGATAACAAGGCATCTGCAATTTCAAACACTTCATTAAGAAAGTTCCCTTTCCTTACCGGAACGATTAATGAAACGGCAGCTCCCCGGCGCATCCACCGGTTGTCAGACTGTGTCCACTCTTTCAGCCGGACTATATAGCCGGGATACATTTCAATAAATGCTCCAATGGTATGGTTGCAAAAGGTATCACACGATGCCCAGTTGGTGACATACCTGTTCATCCAGCTTTTAAATTCCTCAAAATCGGCCGGTTCATATCTATTACGCAAAGAGTATGACCATTCGCAGGCAATGAATGATTCTTCCAGGTAGCCCGATTGCCAGAGCAGTTCACAAAGTGAAAAGATTTCTGCTTTCTCTAAATGCTTTACCTCTTTAAAATAGGCTTTGGCTATTTTACTTACCAAATTTGTTTTTACTCCGTATGCTTTTATTTCTTCCTTAAAGAAGCGTTTGCCCGATTGCCTTGTTTTTTCATCACACTGATTGAGCAGGTCGTTTCTGATTTGTTTTATTACCGATTCCATTGCTGTTACCTGATGCCCTTATTTTGTGAAATTAAATTACAATATCTTTTATCCCTCTAAAGGTATTTCTTTATTCAATATCAAAGTGCTCAATGGAACTGGTTTGTAGTCATAAACTTGGTTTTTCCTTAATCCCTGTCACTATTGTACTGAAAGGATCCTCACGAATAGAAGAAGTAGAAAATAAATAAAATAGTGTCTACAGCAGTTAAACGGGTTTGTGGGAAGCAGAGCTGCCCGCAAGCCAGCCGGTCGACCAGGCTATCTGCAGGTTGTACCCTCCGGTTTCCGCATCCACATCAATCAGTTCGCCGGCAAAAAAGAGCCCTTTAATCCGCCTCGATTCCATGGTTTTTGGAGAAATCTCTTTTGTAGCGATACCTCCGGCCGTAATTATCGCTTCTTTAAAGGAGCGGTTTTTTAGAACTTCAAAGCGCAGGTTTTTCATCATATGCCTGATTTGTTTCCGTTCGTTTGAGGAAACCTGGTGGCACATTTTCTCCGGGTCGAGTTTCAGTTCTTCAATAAAAACAGGAATCATGGAAGCAGGAAGCCAATTGCGAAAGATGTTTGACAGTTGTTTTTTTCCGTGCTCATTTAAATCGCGGAGCAGCCGGTTGTCCAGCTTCTGTTCGTCAAGCGCCGGTTTTAAGTCGATGGTTACCTCCACCTTGCTGTTGTTTTGCAAAGCTGCCACTGCAATGCGGCTTAAGGTAAGGATAATTGGCCCCGATAAGCCGAAGTGGGTGAACAGCATTTCGCCAAAAGCCTCACCTGCTTTTTTCCCGTCGACCCATATCACAGCTTTTACATTCTTAAGGTTTAATCCCTGCAGCCGCTGGGCAATATCTCCGTTGGTTTCAAGTGGTACAAGTGCCGGTATGGGTTTAACAACCGTATGGCCCACACTTTTTGCCAGCTCATAGCCATCGCCGGTTGAGCCGGTTGCCGGGTACGATTTGCCGCCCGTTGCCAGCACCACTCTCGGCGCATAATATGTTTCAGTTAATGTTTTTACTCCCCCGATTGTTCCGTTTTCCACGATGAACTCTTCAACGCGCTGTCCGCAGCGGATTTCCACCTTCTGTTCATTCACCCATTTCTGCAACGCACGCAGCACATCAAGCGATTTGTTGCTGGCCGGGAAATACCGTCCGCCACGCTCCAAAGTGGATTCAACGCCATGCTTTTCAAGCAGCTCAATAATGTCTTTCGAATAAAAATGAGAAAAGGCATTGCGCAGAAAGCGGCCGTCGGGAAACACATGTTTAATGAATTCTGCCGGGGAAGCATTATTGGTTATGTTGCACCTGCCCTTGCCGGTAATTAAAAGTTTGCGCCCTTCAGAGCGCATTTTTTCCAAAACCAAAACCCGTGCCCCCTGACCGGCAGCACGCCCGGCAGCCAGCAATCCTGCCGGCCCCGCTCCAACTACTATTACATCCCAGTTATTCATACGGGCACAAAGGTAAGTTTTAGCGCCGGTTTTTAAAACGGGAAAATGTTCTTATTTCTGCTTAGTCATTGCAAGCTAGGCACCTGGTATAAATACTGAATGAACTTTTCTGCTCTCTTCATTCAACAGATTCAATTATCTTTGCCGAAAATTTTGCACATGATCCGTTTTTCTGAAAACCATCCCTTAAAGTCATACAATTCATTTGGTGTTGAAGCTTCTGCACGATATTTTTTTGAATTTACCGAACCCGAGGATCTGGATATATTTGTAAATGCCAATGAAACGTGGAAAAACCTGCCGCTGTTTGTGTTAGGAGGAGGCAGCAATGTTTTGTTCCTGAACGAATTTGAGGGGTTGATTTTGCATCCCAATGTTCCCGGAATTGGCAAGGTACGGGAAGACCGCCAGAATGTCTGGCTTGAAGTCGGGGCAGGGGAGGTATGGGACGATTTTGTAAAATACAGCGTCGATTACCGGCTTGGCGGCGTAGAAAACCTCTCGCTGATACCGGGAAGGGTGGGAGCTGCCCCGGTGCAAAATATTGGTGCCTACGGGCAGGAGGTGAGCGAAGTCATAGAGTTGGTGCGGGGATATGATTTGCAGCAAAAAGTGCAGGTCGAATTTTCAGCAAAAGAATGCGGGTTTGGATACCGCGACAGCCTGTTCAAGCGGGAGCTGAAAAACCGGGTCATTATCACTTCTGTGGTTTTCCGGCTGGAGAAATTCCCGGAATTCAGGCTGAACTACGGGCAGGTCGAAGAGAAGGTGAATGCTTTGGGTGAAGTAAATCTCCACAACATCAGGCAGGCAGTAATCGGTATCCGTTCATCAAAGCTTCCGGAAGTCGAAGAACTTGGAAACGCAGGGAGCTTTTTCAAGAATCCTGTTGTAGAAACCGGTACCGCGGAAAAAATCAGAGGTGTATGGCCTGATGTTCCGGTTTACTCCACAGATGACGGCAAAGCCAAACTGGCTGCAGGCTGGCTTATCGAAAAAACCGGACTCAAAGGATATCGGGAAGGAAATGTTGGCGTTCATGAAAAACAGGCCCTGGTGCTTGTTAATTATGGAGGGGCTACCGGAAAGGAGATTTATGATTTCTCGGAAAAAATCAGACAGTCAGTTTTTGATAAATTTGGAGTGGAGCTTGAAAGGGAAGTGAATTGTGTATAAGGAGGCACGTGTCTTCTAAAAGGAATTTGCACGTGTTGCGTTATTTTATTAATTTTACAATTAACCGGATATCGTTTTATCATGAATACAAAACTTACATTAACCATAGAACAGAAGGTTATTGAGCGGGCAAAAAAATTTGCCCGCAACAAAGGACGCAGCTTATCGGATATTGTTGAAATATACTTAAAAGCAATCACTGCCGAAGATCCGGAAAAATATCCAGATGAAGCTCCAATAACAAAATCACTAAGAGGTTCTTTTAATGCTCCTGCTGAATATGATTATAAAAAAGCGTTATCGGAGGCATTAAGAAAAAAACACATTGATAGTGAAAAAAATCCTGATTGATACGGATGTCCTTTTGGATGTATTATTCGACAGATTACCTTTTTCAGTGCATTCTGCACAAGTTTTATCTCTTTGTGAGACTGGAAAAATTAAAGGATTCATAACACCGGTAACCGGCAGTAATCTATATTACTTACTTCGGCAAAAAGCAGAACATAAAAAGGTGATAAAAAAAATGAATCTGCTGCTTTTTTTCATTGAAGTATTTCCAGTGGATAATCAAATATTTATACAGGCATTAAATTCAGAATTTAAAGATTTTGAAGATGCATTGCAAAATTACGCTGCTGAAGCATCAAAATCTGTTGAATTCATCGTAACCCGAAATATCAAAGATTATTCAAGGAGTAAACTGGTTGTATTAACCCCGGAAATATTCATAAAGATGCTGAAGGATATATAGCCGGGTTAAACTTTTACTTATAAATTTTAAGCTTATCCAGAGCAGCACGGTACTTTCGTGCATTGCGGTTGTGTTCGGCAAGCGTGGCGGCAAAATTATGATATCCTGAAAAATCTTCCCGGGCAACCATGTAAAGGAATTTATGTTCTTCAGGGTTTAAAACGGCTTCAATGGCCGATACCTCGGGGAAGTTAATAGGGCCGGGAGGTAAACCCGGATATATATAAGTATTGTAGGGTGAATCTGTTTCCAGGTGCACATTCAGTACACGGCGCAGGGAGAAATCGCCCACTGCATACTTGACGGTAGGGTCGGCCTGCAGGGGCATGCCACGCTTCAGCCGGTTAATGTAAAGCCCTGCCACACGTTTCAGTTCATCGTTTCGGGCTGTTTCCTCCTGTACGATAGAGGCCAGGGTAGTAACTTCAACGGGAGTTAACCCGATTGCCTCAGCCTTTTCACGGCGGCTTTCATTCCAAAACCGGTTAAATTCCTTGTGCATGCGTTGGACAAAACCATCGGCATTGGTGGTCCAGTAAAATTCATAGGTGTTGGGAATGAACATGGCCTTAAAGGTTTCGGGGGTGAAACCCCATTCCCTGATTCTTGCCGTGTCGTTAAACAGCTCAAGAATGGCAAGTGAATCGGCCTGTATGTAGCGGCTTACTTTTCCTGCCATATCTTCCTTAAACCGTGCATTGTTGAAGGTAACATCTACCGGGTCCTGCTCCCCGGCCCTGAGCTTGTTAACAATTTCATTTGTGTTCATTCCTTCCCGAAGGAGGTATCTTCCCGGCTTTACAGCTTCAGGGTAGTTCTTTTTTTTGGAAACCCAGTTAAAAGCCTTGTAATTGAGCAGCATGTCATTTATTTCCAGCGAATCTACCACCCGACTGTAGGTGGCTCCCTCCGGAATTATCAGCGCCTGCCCGGTTTTTACATTTTCATTGAAAATGTACAGGTAAAGCTGGTATCCGCGCAATGCCGCCAGTACAAAGGCAATGGCAAAAAATATAATTATAAACTTTCCCACCCGGGGAAAGGTCATCAGACGGCTATTTTTGTTGATGGCCATATACTATCTCCTAATTGTAAATAATTGTGATTTTTAAATTGACTTTATTTTATTTTTCACTTTGATTCATATTTCTATTCCTTCCCGGGAAATATTCCTGCAAATCGGAGTATCTGAATATTCCTCCCATTGATCTTTATTTTGAATGATCCCGGTAAGCACCTGATCAGTTTCCAGTTCTGTTTCGAAAAGCTCATCATAAATCCTGTTTCGGAGAACTCTGTCAACCTTAAAATCGGTGAGGATTAAAAAATCCCAGTCCGAATCAGGGCCTGCATCATTTCTGGCCCGCGAACCAAACAGCAGTATATGGGCATTTGGATCTACAGTCCGAATTCTTTTCTTAACAACAGATAATATGTATTCTTTTTTATCCATTCACTGCAAATAAAACAACGATTAAAGATAAAACAAATTTAGTGTTTCCTTTTTTAGATTTATTAAACTATTTCAATCGTTTTAAAATCGTTAAATTCGCAACCTGAACATTAAAACAAGAATTATGCAATATGTAAATCTTTCGGAAGACATTTATTTTTTAGGGTACAACGACCGGCGTACGCACCTGTTTGAAAATATCTGGCCGATACCTCACGGGATTTCCTACAATTCATACCTGGTTGTTGACGAAAAGATTGCCCTTATCGACACAGTGGAACGATCATTCATCGATGAATACATCGACAGCATTGAGGAAATAATTGGCAACCGCAAGATTGATTACCTGATGATAAACCATATGGAACCCGATCATTCGGGCGCCCTGAAGGCCATTATACAGAAATACCCGGAGATTACTTTAGTTGGAAACAAGAAGACATTTGCCTTCGTGGAATCCTTTTACAAGGAGCCTGAGAACGTGCTGGTGGTGCATGATGATTTTGTTTTGGAGTTGGGCAAGCACCGCCTGCAGTTCCAGACTATTCCCATGGTACACTGGCCGGAAACCATGGTGACCTATGAAGAAACCAACAAGATACTGTTCTCGGGCGATGCATTCGGAAGTTACGGTACGCTCGACGGTGGCATTTTCGACGATGAAATCAACCTCGATTTTTATGAAATTGAAGTGATGCGCTATTTTACCAACATTGTTGGCAAATATTGCGCTCACACGCAGCGGGCGATTAAGAAGCTGGCGCCGCTCGATATAAAAATGATTGCCGCCACCCATGGGCCGGTTTGGCGCAGCAATCTCGACTGGGTACTTACCCGGTACAACAAGTGGAGTTCCTACGACCTCGATACCGGTGTGGTAATTGTATACGGTTCAATGTACGGCAATACCCAGAAAATGGCAGAAGTAATCGCACGTCGTCTGGCTGAACGCGGAATTAAGAACATACGGGTTTATGATGCTTCAAAAACCCATGCTTCCTATATAATAAACGACGTATTCAAATATAAAGGTTTCATAGTCGGTAGTCCTGCCTACAACAATTCCATGTTCCCCAATGTGGAAATCCTGTTGTCGACAATAGAGCACATGGCGCCAAAAGACCATTACCTGGGCATTTTTGGAAACTTTCTATGGAACGGAGGAGGGGTGAAGAACCTGAAGGTGTTTGCCGAAAACATTAAATGGGAACTGGTTTATGACCCTGTAGAGGAAAAAGGTGCATTGCGCAAGCAGAACAAGGAGCATTTGCTGAGTTTAGCTGATGCCATGGCCGATAAGTTGCTGGGGTAGGAGTATCCGGGTGCAGCGGTTTCCGAACTGCTGATTAATTTGTGGTAACTGTTGGTTTAAATTTTTGTTTGAAGGTAAAAAGAGAATGAGCGGATTGGAATCCGTTCCACCTAAGAGAATGAGCAGATTGGAATCCGTTCCACCTAAGAGAATGAGCAGATTGGAATCTGCTCCACCTAAGAGAATGAGCAGATCGGAATCTGCTCCACCTAAGAGAATGAGCAGATCGGAATCTGCTCCACCCGTATCCGGAAGCGGTGACAGCAGTGGGTGGGTGCAGCGGTTTCCGAACCGCTGATTAAGAAATTGCCCCGATCATACTTTTAGTGATCTCTTCGTTATAACTCACTCCATCCATAATACATAATCTGGAAATCATGTCCTCCTAAAATAATCACCCTGTCCGTTTAGATTTCTCTGGAATTTTTATAATTTGCATATAAAAACACCCATGCCAAAAGAATTCTACCGTCATTTATTGCCTCATTTTCAGCAACCCGGGCAAGCTTATTTTATTACATGGAGTTTGAAAGATGCAGTTCCCAAAAAAGCATTGAAACGGTACAGTGATGAAATAAAAACACTGAGGCTGCGAATTAAGAGTTATGATGCCGATCCGCTGAATAAAATAATGAGCGATTCGGAGAGCGCTCCACCCAGAATGAGCGGCTTGAAAACCTTGCCACTCGAACCAGGGCTACCCGAACTGAAAAAGCATTATTATTATCTTCGGAAAAAATATATAAAAGCTTATGATGAGTTACTAGCCATCGATAAAAACCCAAAAATTAATCTTTCGAGACCTGAAAACTTACACGCAGTTAAAGAAACCTTGCTTTTCTGGAATGGCAAAAAGCTGGAAAATTATGCTTTTTGTATTATGCCTAATCATGTACACTGGGTGTTTCGTGTGTTTGAAAAAGATGAAAAAGATAAATTGGTTTATTTGCAGGATATCATGAATTCGGTAAAACGGTTTTCTGCCAATCAGATTAATAAAATAGAAAACCGAAAAGGTGCGGTTTGGCAAGCCGAAAATACTTTGAATAATCCTGTTATAGCAGGCCTGGTAAAGAATAGGGAAGACTGGCCCGGAAACTGTTACACCTGGTAAAATGTTCTGAATAGATGTCAGGGCCGGATTGCTAATTAAGATGGGTGCAGCGGTTTCCGAACCGCTGATTAATTTGTGGTAACTGTTGGTTTAAATTTTTGTTTGAAGGTAAAAAGAGAATGAGCGGATCGGAATCCGTTCCACCTAAGAGAATGAGCAGATCGGAATCTGCTCCACCTAAGAGAATGAGCAGATCGGAATCTGCTCCACCTAAGAGAATGAGCGAATCGGAATCCGCTCCACCTAAGAGAATGAGCGGATTGGAATCCGCTCCACCATTATCCTCTTGTAAATGCCGGTTTGCCGGGTTTCGAAAGCCTGGGGTTATAATTGTATCCGTCAGCATCAAAGGCCTGCAAATCTTCCGGATTCTCTATCCCGTTTTCAAGAATAAATCGCGTCATTAATCCACGTGCCTTCTTGGCAAAAAATGAAATGATTTTGTATTCGCCGTTTTTCATGTCTTTGAAAACAGGTGCAATGATTTCGGCATCCAGCTTCTTACTGTCGATACTCTTGTAGTATTCGTTCGATGCCAGATTGACAAGAATCCTGCTGCCCGATTCATCGATGGCTTGTTGTATCGTTTTCGTGATTTTATCGCCCCAGAAAGCATACAAATCCTTTTTCCGGCCAATACTTATGGGAGTTCCCATCTCAAGCCGGTAAGGCTGCATAAGATCCAGCGGACGCAACACCCCATACAACCCGGACAATATGCGCAGTTTCTGCTGGGCTGTTTTCAGCTTATCTACCGGGAGGGAGGGGGCATCCAGGCCGGCATATACATCACCGTTGAATGCCAGCACAGCCTGTTTGGCATTTTCGGGTGAAAAAGGTCGATGCCACGATTGGTAGCGATGGTAGTTTAAATCGGCCAGTGACGAAGAAACATTCATCAGCTGTGAAAGCTTGCCCGGCTTCATTTTGCGGAGCTTTTCAACAAGCTTTTCCGATTCGTCAAGCAACTCCGGAAGGGTATATTCTTGTGTTACAGGTTTAGATTCAAAATCCAGCGTCTTTGCCGGTGCAATAATTGTAAGCATGATTTTTAATTTTTCTGGAAAAACGGATTAAAGATATAAATGTTCAGGATGAGAACGACCTGAAATGACAGTTTTTCATTGTGCTTAAACATATCCATAGTTTCCTGAAAACCTTATTTTATATGTTCACCTTAGTAGCCAGACCGATAGATTTTCAACCCAAACCTTATTGCCTTATTTGCATGTTTTTTTGTTTTCCGATAATGAGATGTATAATAATTACTCCAATTTATAAGGTAATTAGGTTGTGTTTGTGGGCTATTCTGCCGGCTACTAAATTTTACCTCGGTATTCAACCGAATTTCAAAATGAATAACTTTTATCGGTTTTCAAATTGTAGCTAAAGGTTACTTTTCCCAATGGAATACATCAGAATTACCTTTCTGTCCGACGGCTCCGCCTGGCTGACCAACTCCTGTCGTACGAAACCTCAAAGCCGTCATTGCGCGCGGGTTGTCATTTAAAAACAGGCTTTCCCATCAGCTACCACAGCATCATTGTTGTAAAGAACCTTTGCAATCGCATGGAGCAAAGCAATCTGTACAAACTAGCACATCCAAATTTACACATCATTAATGGCCGCTGCCAATCGGTACAGATTGCCGCACCCCCGCCTGTAATATGCGAAGGTTTTTACTCAGATAGAGGTAAATGCTATATTATACTTACAGCTTATTATTTAAGCAGGCGGGTCCGTCAGCTGACGGAGCAATGACGGTTTCATAGTGGGGACAGCTTGCGGCGAGGAAAAAACGATGTTATATGATGAAACATGTGCGCCGCAGACAACACTTCCTATAAATTTTCCGGGCAATCAAAGGGATTGTTTACTTCTTCTTTATTCACATATTTCCCAAAGCCTGCAATGCCTGCCGGATGGCTATTTTATCCTGTTCCGCAAGCCCCTGTGTTTTCAGCGTTTGCTCGTAAAGAACCTTCAGTTGTTTGGTGTTGCCCTCCCGCATATAAATATCGGCCAGTAAGCTTACCGCATTAAGGTAAAGCGGATGAATGGCAATTGTTTTTTTCAGAGTTTTTACCGCCTCGTCCCTTTGGTTTTGCTGATACTGGTAATATGCCAGGGTCCAGCTGTATTTAGGTTCTTCACTGTTTGCTTCCGCTGCAATTGTGGCATATTGAACTGCCTCCTCCAGGCTTCGTTGTGCACTGATGACACTCAGGTTATAAGCAGCCACTGCCTGCTGTGGGTTAGCGTTAAGAGCAGCTTTCAATGCACTTTCGGCTTCCTGCATTCTTCCCTGCTCGGCAAGCAGCAGTCCGAGGTTCAGGTTGGCGGCTTCTCCTGCAGGATCGATTGCAACTGCTTTTTTCAGGTTCTCTTCCGCCTTCAACGGATTTCCTGTATAGGAATAGAGAACACTGCTGTTTATGAGTGGCATCAACGATTCGGGATATAATCGTGCGGCTGTTTCATACGATTCCAAAGCTTCGTTCACATCACCGCGGTTCTGGTGAAAGATGCCTTCATTGTAATGCGAGCTCCAGTCGTCGGGGCGGGTAACCAGCGAGTTCATATATTCATCGGTTGCCTCTGCCACCGTCTGGGATTCAGCTGCAGAGAATTGTGAATCAACAAAGCCGGCAAGCGACTGGGCTGCCGAAATGCGCACCAGCCGGTAATCGTCGCCGGCTGCAACAACCAGTGCTTGTTTCGCTTTCGCTGATGTATTTCCGGTTAACGTTGATGCAGCAGCTGCGCGTACCAAAGGCGATTTATGGTTCAGTGCACCAATTACAGGATCCCACTTTTTATTGTCGGGGCAATTGGCCAGTAACCTCAGGAAAGAAGTAACCACAACTTCATTTACCTCCTTATTGCCGATGATGTCGAGCATTTCATCCAGTCTTTTCCATTCTTGATTGCGGGCTTCCTTTATCAGCTGCGCCCAGTAAAGTGTTTCGTCCTGGTAGTTGTTGCCAGTCCGTTTTTTGACCTGTTGGTTTGCCCATTCGGGCGACTTATCGGTGTGGCAGATGTTGCAGGCATTGGGTGAGCCAAACTGAATTGTTGCTTCCGGCATGGGAGGCCTGAAGGAATGGTCGCTGCGAACCATTCTGCCGAATTCGGTTTTAGGCATGTGGCAGTTGATGCAAACGGCACCTTCACTGCCGGCAGGGTGCATCGAATGTTCGGCTACATTCTCCACATTGGTGCGATGACACGAGATACAGGCCTGATTCGGGTTGTCAGCAAAACGGTCGCGTCCGCTGGAAGTATGGCAGGTTACGCAGTGCAAATCGCTGTTTTGCATGCACTCATTCATCATCCAGGTGGTGTAGGTATAGTTTTCACCCAGGTCACGTCCATCGGGATAGAAATCTGCATTTTCAAGCGTGGTTAATGTATAATTGTCGAAATACCTGTTCCCGGGCATAAAGGAGGCAGTTATGGGCTGCATTTTTGCATGGCACGGAGCGCACGATGCATTATGCTGTTCAGGTGTAAACACGCTGGTGCTTATTATTTTCAGGTCATCGGGAACATTGCCTTCCCCCGCTTCCATGCACACCCGCACATGTTCGGCACTGGGGCCGTGGCAGGTTTCGCAGTTGATGCCCGGTTCTTTCCAGGTGGTGTGATATGAATCGGATGCGAGGTCGAAATTAGTGGCCAACTGGCTTACATGGCAACTGTAGCATGAGGTGTTAAAGGTGTACATTCGGTCGCGCCAGGGCAGGGCTTCATCGGCAGTACCCTCGGGAAAATGACGAACAGCCGATTCGGGATTGTTGTACCACTTTTTCGTACGCACATCGTAAGCCAATGGTATGGTCTGAAGCTTTCCTTTCTCCATAGGAGTCAGAAAATAGAAAACATTCTTTCCTCCCAGGGCCAGGGTAACCGCATATTCTTTCGTGTTACCTGCTTCGGTTTCAATCATTGTCATTAAACTGTCGTTGATGTGAATCCGGTAATTCTTTCCTTCAATCAAAAACGATTCACTTGAAAGTACCTCTTCCGTTTCAAAAAAGGAGCGGTTAACGGGTTGCATGGCTTTACCATGATGTGAGGTTGACCAAAGCTCATAAAACTTTTCGTGGCACTGGATGCAGCTGGCCGACCCCGAAAAGTCACCGGCCGGTTCCTGCTGATTGTTTTTCTGAACGCATGAAACCAGCAGCGACAAAAACATAAGCACATGAAACCGGAATAATATTTTTGTTGCCATTTTCCTCTGTTTGTAATTGCAAATATTGATAATAAATTGCTTAGAATGAATTTAAGTTGTGCTAACTTTCAACATGATAGCTTTTCAGGTGTTTATAATTAATAGCAGCAGGAGAGCATTAATGTTAAATATACCCGTATTTTTCCAAACCTCTGCCGGCAGTTATTCAATTTTCAATACCGGTCTGCTGAATCAGGCCGGTGGCGGTTATCTTTAATGAAAAAATAGTTTTAAGAAAATGAAGATTGGTATTTTAAGAGAAGGAAAAATTCCCCTCGACAGGAGAGTCCCTTTAACCCCTGAACAATGTGTGGAAGTTCAGGAAACTTATCCTGATGTAAAAGTCATTGTTCAGCCCGGTCCGGTAAGGTGTTTCAGTGATGAGGATTATCTTGAAAAAGGAATTACCGTTCAGGATGATCTGCAGGAATGCGATGTATTGCTTGGAGTGAAAGAGGTACCTTCGGAAGAACTCCTGCCCGGAAAAATTTACTTTTTCTTTTCACATACCATCAAAAAGCAGGAGTACAACCGTGAACTGCTGCGAACAATTATCCGCCAGAATATACAGCTTGTCGATTATGAAGTTCTGACCGATAAAGACGGTTTCCGAATAATAGGATTTGGCCGCTATGCTGGTTTGGTAGGTGCATACAACGGAATCAGGGCTTTGGGGTTACATTACCGCATCTTCAATTTAAAACCTGCCTGGCAGTGCGACGGGATGGGTGAAATGCTGCAGCAACTTACTCAAATTAATCTTCCGGCAGTAAAAATTGCCCTTACCGGTGATGGCAGGGTTGCAGCAGGTGTGGTTGAACTGCTCGAATTTATGAGAATTCAGAAACTCGATCCTGAGCAGTACCTTAAAATTGATAAACCTGCTTTTCCTGTATATACCCAATTGTTGCCACAACATTATGTGCAGAGAAAAGACGGAAGTGAATTTGGCCTGATGCATTTCTTTAATCATCCTGAACTGTATGAAAACGCGTTCACTCCTTTTGCCAAATCAACCGATTTACTTATTGCTGCTGCATATTGGGACCCGCAAGCGCCGTTATTGTTTACTCCTGAAGACATGAAGCGGGAGGATTTTCAGATTCATGTTGTTTCTGACATCACCTGCGACATTGAAGGTTCTATTCCCTCGACAAAACGGGCAGCTACCATTGAGGAACCCTTCTACGATTTTAATCCGGATTCCGGGGAAATTGAACCTCCTTTCTCATCGGTAGCCAACATTACCGTGCAGGCGGTGGATAACCTTCCCAATGAACTTCCTAAAGATGCTTCTGCCGATTTTGGAAGAACCCTCATCGATAAAGTATTCCCATCACTGATTGGAGAAGATTCCGATGGTATTATTGAAAGGGCCTCCATAACAAAAGACGGAAAGCTGACTGAACGTTTTGCCTATCTGAGTGATTTTGTGGGTTGATTACATCTGTTGTTTTTCGTATTCCCGGAACTTATCTTCTGACAGATGCCTTGCAACTGGCTAAAAGTTCCATAGGAACTTAATATGGGTAGAAAAGATATTTATTACACTTCCTGGCGTCCCACCGGGACGCGACATCATTGATTTGTTTATAAAACATAATGGACGCGGGTTGTATTGTGTCCCTATTGGGACGCTAAAAAAAGAACTTTGTTTTTCTTTGCTACCCATATAAAGTCCCCCAAGGGACTTTTTTCTTCCGCGGATGGAGTTTTAAGGAGAGGGGAATGTAATTTTCCCGGCAGGAGGATCGGCATATCATAACCATACCATGACCATGTAATCGCGAATTTAATCAGGCGAAGGTATGGTCTGTGTATCATTTTGAAACGACAAAAAAATCAATAAAGCAGTTCTCGTAGGTGCAGCTAAAAGCATAAAAAAAACCGCCTCAAAATATTTATTGAGGCGGCTTACTTGTCAATGGCGTATATTCTCAACCGGCACTGAACTGTACCTGCAGATATGGGTTGCCGGTTATTTTATCAGGTCGACGCTGCGTTTTACAAATTTATCGAGGTCGGCGCCTTTTAACATGCCGTTGGCAAGCAATGCCAGGTCAACCAGTTGTTTGGCGAGTTTATTTTTCTTACCAAACCCGGTAAGTTTTTCCCTCTTGTTTTCTTCCAGCTTCACCAGTTCGTTGTTCAGACTGTCGAGCTTTTCTTTGTCGGCCTGCGGAACTTCTTCTTCTTTCTTGCCTTCCTTTGCTTTTTCCAGTTCGCTTATCTCAGCTTTTTTTGCCTGGATGTTGGATCCCAGCTTTTCAAGGTCGGTACCCAGCTTCTTGTCTTTTGCTTCCAGTACTTTTTTTACCAGCGGATGGGATGTGTTCACCACCAGGTTCAGGCTATCGGGCATGTCGCCGTAGAAGTTCATGCCGCCCTGCATCTGGCTCATGTCTTTCATCCTGCGCATCCATTCGCTGCGGGTGATTACCATAGGACTTGCTGATTCACCCAGTTCCTTGAAGTCGATGATGAATGAATGGCTGTTGTTTTCAGGGCATACCGCCTGGAATACCGGTGAGAGTTCCTGTTTTTCTTCCCAGGAAAGTTCTTTTGCATCTGAATCATCTTTTTTGATGAGGTTTTCAACCACATCTGAATCAACGCGCACAAACTGCCTGTCGCTGTGTTTCTGTTCGAACTGGCTTATAAGATGTGGCGCCAGTACATCATCCAGAACCAGCACATCGTATCCTTTGCTGCGTGCTTCTTCCACAAAAGTATACTGTTCTTCCTTGTTTGTGGTATACAGGTATATCAGCTTTTTATCTTTATCGGTCTGTGAATCTTTAACCAGTTTTTCATATTCTTCAAATGTGAAGGACTTGTCTTCAGTGTTTTTGAACAGGAAAAACTTCATGGCCCTTTCATAGAACTTCTCATCGGTAAGCATACCGTATTCGATAAAAATTTTCAGGTCGTTCCATTTTTTCTCGAATTCGTCGCGATTGTCCTTGAATATTTCGCTCAGACGATCGGCCACTTTTTTGGAGATGTGGCTGCTTATTTTCTTGACGTTAGAATCGCTTTGCAGGTATGAGCGCGATACATTCAGCGGGATATCGGGAGAATCGATAACTCCGTGCAGCAGGGTCAGGAATTCCGGTACGATACCTTCAACCGAGTCGGTAACAAACACCTGGTTGCTGTAAAGCTGAATTTTATTCTTTTGAACCTCAAAATTGCTTTTTATTTTCGGGAAATAAAGGATGCCGGTCAGGTTAAACGGATAATCCACGTTCAGGTGAATGTTAAACAGCGGTTCATCGGCCATAGGATAAAGCCTGCGGTAGAAACTTTTGTAGTCTTCATCTTTTAAATCGGCAGGTGTTTTCGTCCAGGTGGGTTCGGTATCGTTTATCTGGTTGTCTTCACCGGTTTCTACCTCTTTGCCTTCTTTCCATTCTTTTTTCTTGCCGAAAAGGACTGGTACAGGCAGAAACTTGCAGTATTTTTCAAGTATTTCCGAGATTTTGTTTTCATCGAGGAATTCCTCTGAGTCGCTGTTGATATGCATTACAATGTCGGTACCAACATCTTCCTTTTCGGTATCGGAGATGCTGTATTCAGGGGTTCCGTCGCAGCTCCATTTTACAGGCTGAGCGCCTTCCTGGTATGATTTGGTAATGATTTCCACCTTTTTCGAAACCATGAACGAGCTGTAAAAGCCCAGTCCGAAATGGCCGATGATGGCATTGGCATCGTTTTTATACTTTTCCAAAAACTCGTTGGCGCCCGAAAAGGCAATCTGATTGATGTATTTTTCAATTTCTTCTGCTGTCATTCCGATTCCGTTATCGGAAACAGTAAGGGTTTTGGCATCCTTGTCAAGTTTTACCTTCACTTTCAGTTCGGTGATATCTCCCTTGTATTCCCCTTTCGATGCCAGAGTTCTCAGTTTTTGAGTGGCATCGACTGCATTTGAGACAATCTCCCGCAGGAAGATGTCGTGATCGGAATAAAGAAACTTCTTAATGATGGGGAACAGATTTTCACTGGTTACGCCAATTTTTCCTGTTTGCATATTTTTCCGGTTTTAAATGATACTTATTTAAATGTTTGTTCCCGGAAGTCAAACGTTGTGCCAAGCGGTTATTATGACTATTTGTCACAAAAAACTGATAAATGATAGTTAATGTTAACGCAAAAGCGGCTTAATTTGCAGAAAATTATACCTGACAAATGAAAATGGGGCAGCTTGAAGCATATTTCAGCAATTTTAGAAAAAACATTACCGGTATAGACCAGGAGTATAAAACTGCTTTTGGCCCTCAAAAAATTGTGTATGCCGACTGGATTGCCAGCGGACGTTTGTACCAATCAATTGAAGAGAAGCTGATTTATGAATTCGGGCCATTTGTGGGCAACACCCATACCGAGACCAGTACAACAGGTTTGCTAATGACCCGGGCCTATCATCATTCGCATGAGATCATAAAAAAGCATGTTAATGCAGGCCCTAACGATATAATTATTACTGCGGGTTCGGGAATGACCTCAGTAATAAATAAATTTCAGCGCATATTGGGCTTGAAATACTGCGGCAGGCTTTCCAATTCAAAGTGCATGCAGGAACGTGAGCGTCCGGTGGTTTTCATTACCCACATGGAGCACCATTCCAATCAGACATCGTGGTACGAAACAAATGCCGAGGTGGTGATTGTTGAGCCGGATGAAAACCTGCTTGTAAAGCCTGAAAACCTGCGAATAGCTTTGGAGAAATATAAGGACCGGCCGTTTAAAATGGGTTCTTTTACGGCATGTTCGAATGTGACCGGTGTGCGTACGCCGTACCATGATCTGGCGCGCATTATGCACGAATACGGCGGTTTATGCTTTATCGATTTTGCTGCTTCGGCGCCCTATGATGATATTAATATGCATCCTGACGACCTCCTTGAAAAACTGGACGCTGTTTTGCTTTCACCTCATAAGTTTCTCGGCGGACCCGGTTCTCCGGGTGTGCTAATTTTTGATGCTTCGATGTATAAGAACCAGGCTCCTGATAACCCCGGTGGGGGAACAGTCGACTGGACCAACCGGTGGGGTAAGTATAAATATGTGGACGACATTGAAGCACGCGAAGATGGCGGTACGCCCGGTTTTCTGCAGTCGATAAAGGCGGCACTGGCCTTTGAACTGAAAGAGCAGATGGGAGTGGCGAACATCAGGCAACGGGAAAAGGAGCTGCTCAGCCGTGCTTTTTCGGGCCTGGAAACAGTTCCCGGCGTAAAAATTCTGGCCGACCATGTGCGCGACAGGCTGGGGGTGATCTCCTTCTATATTGAAGGGATTCATTATAACCTTATTGTTCAGTTGCTGAACGATAAATACGGCATCCAGACCCGTGGCGGCTGCGCATGTGCAGGTACCTACGGCCATTTCCTGTTGGAAGTGACTTATGAGCAGTCGCAGGAGATTACCGACAAAATAAATCATGGCGATTTATCAGAAAAGCCGGGTTGGGTTCGTTGGTCGCTGCATCCGACAACAACAAATGCCGAGGTGGACCTGGTAATAATCGCACTTCACGACATTACTGCCAATATTGATTTGTATAAAAACGACTATATATACAATAACCGCAAAAATATATTTGTCCATAAGAACGATCCAGGCAATGAAATGCTGATGTCGAAGTGGTTTTCTTTAGAAACTAAAGCACCAGCAGTTGGTAGCGATACTAAACCTGACATTGTTACCCGCGCCGGAGAAAGTTTATCGGCAGGGTTTTAGCTGTCATACGGGGTTTTATCAGGATGTCATTATTTTCAGTTAATGAACAATTACCGGTTCATTAATTTCAAATCTTGCAGGGTTATCGTATTTTTACGGCTGCTAATGGACCTGTGAATGAAAGGCCTTGACAGAAAAGAAATTCAGGGCATTATTTTTCACTTCAAAGGTGCAGGGACTTTTCAGACATGAAAAAATATAAAACAGGTTTGGTGTTAAGCGGGGGTGGAACCAGGGGATTTGCCCACCTGGGAGTTATTACGGCTTTGTATGAGCGGGGAGTAACCTTCGATGTGATTTCCGGTACTAGCGTGGGAGCAATTGTAGGGGCATTCATCGCTGCAGGTATGAAGCCCGAAGAAATAATGAAGATATTTCATAAAGGTTGGTTTTTTAAATATACCAATCTGCAATTTCCTGCCGATGGGTTGCTTAAGCTCAACGGACTGAAGGAAATTATTCAAAAAACCATTCCTTTTGACAACATCGAAGAATTACCGCTACCGTTTTTTGTTTCAGTGGCCAACCTGAATACCGGTAAAGCCGAATACCTGAATTCCGGCCCCATAGGTTTAACATGCCTTGCTTCGGCTTCCATTCCGGTACTGTTTTCACCTGTTAAACTCAACGGGCATCTGTATGTTGATGGCGGACTGGTGGATAATATTCCGGTGGAGCCTGTTAAGAACGACTGTCAAAACATTATCAGCATTAATATAACACCGCTGAATCCGCGGGATAGGATTAAAAACCTAATACATATTGCCTCACGTACTTTTTATATGGGCGTGAATGCCAACATGACCGAAGTTCATAAATACTCCTCCCTGTACATCGAGCCTGAAGGTATCGATAACTACGACATATTAAGCCTTAGCCATGCCAATGAGCTGTTTGAACTGGGCTACAATTCTGTGAAAGACAGGGCACTGCCTTTTTAAGGAGCAGATGCATGTTTTCAGTTTTGAGGCAGTAACAAGTTTTCATTGTACTTTTATCGGTCTATAAATAATAGGCAGCCGGATTTTGGACATCTAACATTATTATTCTTTTTTTAATGGACTGGCTTTCCAGTCTTGACGTGGAATTATTCATTTAAAAAAATTATGGTACGGCTGCAAATTATTAGGTGGATTATTTCTGTAATGAAATACTATGCTTTACAAATAGGAGCATAACATGGAATAACTGAAGTTAACTAATATTCATTCTCGTTTATATAGTAACTGTCTCGTAAATTTTGTTGCGACTTCTGAAGTTGATGAAGGGTTACGTACTTATTTGTTAATTTTACACGTTATGCACCAGGTTTTGTTGTCGTTTCTGTTTTTCTTTTTTTAAAGTATTCAACAATTTCTTCTCTGGACATTTGCGTCAGCTTATTACTTAATTTATTACGTTGTTCCCGCATAAATTTAACTGCATCGAACTTTTTTTCTGTTGTTTTATTAATCGTTTTCATATTTTACAAATTCTCTGGGTGACCGTATTTCCAGTTGCTTATAACCTCTTTTTACATTTATGGAATTATATCCTCTTATACGGTCAACGTTTACTATATGTTTAAAGTTCCAGCTTATTAAATAATCAGCTTTGCTTATTGTCGCCAAAGCTATATGTAAACAATCGGTAAAACAAGATTGTCCTACAACTCCGTCTTCAATATACTGATTTGCCAATTCTGTTGCTTCATTTGTTACATCAAGAAATTCAGTCATTCTCGATTCTAATCCTTTTACAAAGTTTATAACTCTTTCAGGAGCATTGTTTAGTTCTTCCTGAGTAATAGATGAAAATAATATTGTAAATTCATTATTCTTCAGTCTGTCAAATAAAGGTTTAGTATGTTCAGCGAATTCATCATCGAAATATCCACCATAAACTGAAGTATCTATGTATAATCTCTGTTTCACTTCATAACCTTGTTTTAATTAGCCAAATTTACAAAAATGAGATTATGAAAAATGCCTCAGACAATATATTTATTACGTGGAAGATATAACTGCAGCAGGAAATATTAATTACTTTCCTATACAGCCCATGATACAATTGGTTTAATAGTCAATCTTGTTTTTACTCAACGTCAAAATCAGAAGTATTTTTGGTCATACTTATTTTTGTTCCTGATTTCTGCAGATGATTTGCCAGGTCTGACAAATCGAAATGAGGCAGGCTGCCAGGTACCACATAAAAGGCATCCTCAGGATTAAAATACATATTCTCCACAAGGTTAATAGCCGGTTCAGGGAAATTCATGAATGTTGCTTTTGCGAATTTCTTGTTGAGTACTTCAAAATGAAGAAAGGGTGAGGCTGCAAGTCCTTGTATTATTGCAGTTTTTGTTGCACTACTGAACCGGCTTTCCTGTGCAATAAACTGCATCAGCAAATCAATTGCTTCAGCCTGTATGCCCGGAATGCTTTTCCCTGCCAGGTTGGCCCCAAATGTATAGTTAAACGATACCCCCATGACAGTTCCATCTCCGCTGAATATAGGGTCATGCAGTTCTCCTGTTCCCGGAAGGTCAGCTGATATTATTGTATAACCTGCGGCAAGTACCTTATTCAGTAACGGCTCCTCCATGACTTTTTCCTTGCCTTCGGGATGAAGCCATACAACCAGTTTTTCCGGATTGCTGTTTTCCCTTTGCAGAATATAAACAGGGAGTGCATAATCACTTTTATCATTTTCGAGGAAATATCTTTCGACCTCTACATCATTTTCGAAAAAATTGCCGGTATAAACCGCGGCAGTTAATTTTCTTTCCCCGTCTATGCCTGATGTTTCTGCCACTTGTTCCGGCAGATTGTTTCCGGTAAAACTTTTCCCCGGAAAATATTTCTTATTCAGGTTGAAAATGGTTTCATTCTCAAAAGATGTTGCCACCTGTCCGGTTGGTGTTACCCACAACTCTTTAATGGAAAAGGGAGTGACAGCATAGTCGGTTGATTCGCCCGGAAGGTTTAAATGGTTTTGGAAAAATGCATAGAGCGATTCCCGGTTGTTTTTGGTTGACTGATGTCCTGCATAATCTTCAGTCATTTGAATGTTTTCAGGCTTACCAAAGGCAGTGAACGATTTTTTTGCTTCAGTAAATGTTTCCCTGGCTCCCTGGATGCTGAAAAAATCGTTGGTAGTTGTAAGCAGAAGGGTGGGTTTTGGTGCCCTGGTGTGGAGAAAATCGGGATGATCGAATCCTTTGGCGATAGCTTTGTATGGGTTTTGTTCGGCATCCTGCGGGCCAATCGATTGCAGCAGCCGTTTAAAACTGGTAATATAGTTTTCGGGTGCAGCGGCGTAAATCCGTTCATCACAGGCAGCAATCATTGCAGTCTGCGTTCCACCTCCTGAGCGGCCTGTAATACCGATGCGGGTCATATCCACTTCGGGTCGTGTTTCCAGGTAATCAACTGCACGGATGCCATCCCAGATAAAGTAGTCGGTAAGTGAAGTTCCAGTAATCAGTGTCTGTATGCCTGCATAAGAGTGCTCCTTTGTAGGGCCTCCAATCTTCGATTTTCCTGTTTCCGGATCAACATACTGCAACCGTTCACCCTGCCCCAAAGGGTCAAATGCAAGAACTACAAATCCCTTGCTGACCAGGTTTATGATTACCTGCTGATAGGTTTCACTGCGGAACCCCAATTCGGTATGACCGCAACAATAGATGATTGCGGGTGCCGGCTGCTGTCTTTCTTTGGGAAGAAACAACCCGGCGGTTACATAAAATCCGGGGTGCGATTCAAAAAGTACCTTTTCAACAGAAAAGGTTTCACGTTCCAATATTCCTGTTGTCCGGGCATTAAGTGGAGTTTTTGTAAATTTTTCAAGCGGCTGGCAGAGTACCTTTCTTACCTTTTCCCGGTAGGCTTTCCATTCATCCTCTGTATCTAACTCTGCTATGTTTTCTGCTCGTTCATCCAATTGTTTAAATGATTCGTTTGTAATTACGCGATAAAGTGCCCTATGATTGTCACGATGGATATGCCACTGGTTATTGCTGCCCTGGTTTGCATGGAATACTGATCGCTCTGAATTTTGTGATACTGCAATAGCGGACAACAGTAAAAGCAATGGGAGCAGTTTGATGGTTTTAATATTCATAGCAGAGTTTCAGGTTTTTTGAGTTCTATTTTTTTTAATCCTATCCTTCAATCGTTTCAAGAACATCCACCAAATGTTTCCAGAACTTTTCCGTGGTTTCAATATCCAGACGCTCATCGGGTGAATGGGCTCCCTTAATTGTCGGGCCAAACGACACCATATCAAGGTGCGGATATTTCTCAAGGAACAAACCACATTCAAGCCCTGCATGGATGGAGCGTACCACGGGTTTATTACCGAATAGCTTTTTGTAGGAAGCTACTGTTGTTTCCAGTACATTGGAATCGGGATTGGGTGTCCAGCCCGGATAGCCGTCGGAATGTTCCACATCGGCGCCGGCAAGTGCAAACACAGCATTGACCATTTCAGCAGCATAGTGTTTCCGGCTTTCCAGTTCACTGCGCTGGCTGGTGGTGATAACTATTTTATTCTTGTCTTTAAATTTCACTGAAGCCAGATTGGTGGAGGTTTCCACCATGCCTTCCATGCGGGAGCTCATTTCTAAAATTCCATGAGGGCAGGCATATAGGGCATTTAAAAGGTTATTTTGCGTAGCGCTGTCAACTACAGAGCCGGGAGAAGGCACTTTTTCAACTTTTAATTTTAAGTTGGGTTCATTTTTTTCAAACTCAAAATCCATCTCTTTTTCGAATTGTTGAAAAGCTTCCGTTAATTGCTCCATCTGGTTTTCAGGTATCACAATTACTGTTGATGCTTCGCGGGCAATAGCATTGCGAAGGTTTCCGCCATCAAAATCTGCCAGTTGAACCGGGTATTCGCGGGCAGCTTTCCATAAGAAACGTGTTAGAATTTTAATTGCATTTCCGCGATTTTTATGGATGTCGTCGCCCGAATGGCCGCCCTGAAGTCCGGCAACAGAAAGCCGGAGGGCTGTCGAATTTTCAGGGGAGGCAGTTTGATTGTATGTAAAAGTAGCAAGGGTGTCGATACCTCCTGCACAGCCGATAAAAATTTCACCTTCATCTTCCGAGTCCAGGTTCAATAAGATGTCGCCGGTCATAAATCCGGGCTTCAGGGCAAATGCACCGGTAAGTCCTGTTTCCTCATCCACTGTTATCAGGCATTCCAACGGACCGTGCTTAATGTCATTTGCAGTCAAAACAGCCATTTGCGCAGCTATTCCAATGCCGCAATCAGCGCCCAGTGTGGTTCCGTTAGCCTTAACCCAGCCGTCGGTAATAACAGGCTCAATAGGGTCGGTTTCGAAATTGAAGGCCTTATCGCTGTTTTTCTCACAAACCATATCCATGTGGGTCTGCAAAATTACTGTTGGTGCATTTTCTTTTCCGGGTACGGCAGGTTTGGAAATTAAAACGTTACCTATATCATCGGTTTTTGCAGCAAGGTTATTTTCTTTGGCAAAATCAAGCAGGAATTTCCTGATTTTTTCCTCTTTCTTTGATGGCCGGGGCACTTTGCAAATGCTTTCAAAATAACTGAACAGAGGCTGCGGGTTAAGTTGTTCCAATTTTTCCATATGTATATTTTATTTCCTGAATGTAAAGATGGTAAAAATGAGTGAATGTTTTGTAAGGCTTCGGTTCATAATTTGAAATGTGCATGAGCAATAGGACACACCCATTGTTGGTTATGATTCCATAGGCTATAGGGACATGCGAATTCTACACTATACAATTAAAAACAAACAGTTTTAGTAATGTGAAAGTTAATAAATAACTTATCAAATTTCCGGAAGCTGAATAATATTGGTAAAAAAATGTATATTGGCAAAGCGATTTTTTGAAGGCAATAATATTTAAGACATGTATGAGCCCATTGTAATAGGCCTGATACAGAATATAGCAATCCTCATGGCTTTTGCTATGCTGTATGAGAATTTCTGGCTGCGTAACGACAATCCCCGAAGTCTATACTCCAAAATATTTACCGGTTTTGTAATTGGAGGCATAGGAGTAGTGCTTATGTTCACCCCATGGAAAATGATGCCCGGACTGGTGTTTGATGCCCGCTCGGTGATGTTGGCCATTTCTGGTTTATTTTTTGGGGCAATACCTACAGTTATTGCAATGGCTGTATCAGCCGGCGTCCGCTTTTTTATGGGAGGTGACGGCATGTGGATGGGGGTAAATGTTATCCTGTTTTCTGGGATTATAGGGATTTTATGGGGAAAGCTGCGCAAGGACTGGCAGCGTAAAAACATGAAGGTTGAATTACTCATGCTGGGTGTGGTTGTTCATGTGGCGATGCTCGGCTCTGTGTTTTTATTGCCACCGGAACAAATAGCTTCGACACTGTCGACGATTGCTTTGCCTGTAATGGTAATTTATATACCCGGCACCATTTTGCTTGGCCTTATTTTGGCAGCCCAAAAGAACAACATGGAAAACCGGATGGCAAAGGCAAAGCTGTATGGTGCAGAGCGAAAATTCAGCAGGGATCTGTTGTTAAAGCAAAAACAGTTACAAAATCAGTTAAACAAGTATTCAAAGCTGACCCGTAAATTCAAGGAGCAAAATAGCGAATTGATTAAAGCCAAGGAGAAAGCTGAAGAAAGTGATCGTTTAAAGTCGGCTTTTTTGGCCAATCTTTCCCATGAAATCCGCACGCCGATGAATGCCATTATCGGTTTTACCGATTTGCTCGAGATGGATGACCTTTCCGGTGAACAACGGGCACAGTATATTCAAATTGTTAGGAGTAGCGGAGAATACCTGCTTTCCATTATAAATGACATCATTGAAATTTCACATATTGAATCGGGACAGGTGGAGTTAAAAACTAAAACGGTGCATCTTGAAAGTTTCCTTCAGGAATTGTACAATTCATTGAAATTTTTAATTCCGGCTGCCAAAAATATTGAGTTTAACCTGGAGAAGCTTCCGGAAGAAATCCCCGAAGAAATAATAACAGATGAAGTGAAACTGAAGCAGATACTTATCAATTTGATAAATAATGCATTTAAGTTTACGCATGAAGGTGAGGTCAGCATTGGGTGTTTTTTAAATGAACAGTCACAGCTGTCCTTTTTCGTGAGGGATACCGGAATAGGAATTGAAACAAAAAATCATGATGTTATTTTTGATCGGTTTCGTCAGGTTGAAGACAGGAATAAAAATCTAAGCAGTGGTTCAGGCCTTGGTCTTGCCATTGTAAAAGCTTATGTGGAGTTGATGGGAGGTGGAATTAAAATAAAATCGGAACATGGTAAAGGAACTGAATTTACATTGCATTTCCCGCTGCAGGTACCTGAAGTAAAAGAAAGAGCCCCAAAATCTGCACCTGGAAAAGTAAAAGGGAATGCCGGAGAGAATATAATTCTGGTGGCTGAAGATGAAGATATTAACTGGTTTTTACTTAACCAGATGTTATCATCCTATAATTTCAGGCTGTTGCGGGCGGTGAACGGAAGGGAGGCTGTGGAATTGTGCAAGGCAAATGAAAACATCAACCTGGTGTTAATGGATATAAAAATGCCTGAAATGAACGGGTATGAAGCGCTGGAGGAAATCAGGCGGTTTAAGCCTGCACTGCCTGTAATTGCTCAAACAGCTTATGCCTTGCCTCCTGATGTGGAGCGTTTGAAGAAATCGTTTTCCGATTACGTTACCAAACCCATAAACAGGCATTTATTGATGGAGAAAATCACTTCTGCCTGGAACAGTTATGAAAATTCCAACCGTTAGATTTAGCAACACCACTAACTTTGTTTTACTTCAGGTAGAGGTTGCTGTCGCCATAGCTCAGGAACCGGAAATTATTGCTCAGGGCAAATTCATACACCTTCTTCCAGTCGGTCCCTAAAAAGGCGCCAATAAGAAGCAGCAGTGTGCTTTGCGGCTGATGAAAGTTGGTTATCATCCCTTGCACCAGCCTGAATCGGTATCCCGGCACAATTATAATTTGCGTTGAAAACCGGATTGAATCAAGCTTATGGCGGTTGAGAAATTCAATGATGTTTTCAAGTGATGACGTGACACTGATTCCAGCTTCATTATTATAAGGTTCCCACTGTCCGATTTCTATGTTTTCAGGAGATATATTTCTGTCAGTTAACTTAATGCCCAGCCAGTAAAGGCTTTCAAGCGAACGTACCGAAGTAGTGCCCACGGCAATTATTTTGCGGGGATTGTTTATCAGTTCTTCAATAAAGTGCCGGGGAATAATTACCGTCTCGTGGTGCATGGAATGACCTTCTATGGTATCGGATTTCACCGGCTGAAAAGTTCCGGCTCCCACGTGTAGGGTGATCTCCTGCAATGCAATGTCCTTTTCAGAAAGGTTTGCCATAACCTTCCCGGTAAAATGCAATCCGGCAGTTGGCGCTGCCACTGAGCCGTCGTTTTTGGCGTATACGGTTTGGTAAGTTTTTTCATCATTGGGTTCTGTCTCCCTGTGCAGGTAAGGAGGTATGGGAAGTATGCCCGCTTCTTCAATTACTTCAGCAAAAGTAAATCCGGAAGTCCAGTGAAACTCAACTAAAAATGAGTTGTTTTCCCTGTCCGTCTTTATTGCCCTTAATTCAACTGTTTTGCCTCTGATTTTGAATTGCCGTATCAATTCTTCGTCTTTCCATTTTTTTGCGTTGCCTACCATGCACTTCCAAACTACTTTGTCTTTTTGCTGAAATGCAAGCTGGTAGTCGGATGGATGTGCCGGTTCGAGACAAAATACCTCTATTTTTGCCCCGGTTTCTTTTCTGAAAAACAAACGTGCATGTATTACGCGGGTGTTGTTGAAAACAAGCATGGAGGCGGGAGGCAAATGATTGCTGATGTTTTTAAATACATCCTTTTCTATTTCTCCCTTTCTCCAAACCAACAGGCTGGAGTGGTCACGCTCGGGTAACGGATATTTGGCAATCCTTTCTTCCGGAAGGTTGTATGTATATTCGCTGATCTTTATTTTTTTGAACTCTGACAAAGCTTGTAATTTTAATAAAGCTGCAAAAGTAAACCAAAAAATGATTGGATAAAAAAATAGTACTTTTGCATAAAAATTTAAATGATGATAAAAGTTGGCGACAGGGTAAAATTTATAAATGATGTAGGAGGAGGAACGGTTACCGGCTTTATAGGCAAGAACATGGTGAATGTTGAAAATGAAGACGGTTTTGAGGTACCTTATCCGGTATCGATGCTGTTAAATGTTGACGATCCCTCCCTTAACAAGGGAGGAGCAGTTGTTGAAAAGCCTGCTGTTGCAGAGGCACCTAAGCCCGTGAAAGAGGAAAAGCCGAAAGGTGTTGTAATGTCGGGTAAAGATTCTCCTGATTTTTATTTCTGCATAGTTCCTTATGATTCGGCCAATCCTGTAGGTGGCGATATTGATTTATACCTGGTAAATGACAGCAATTTTACAGTGATGTACAGGTATGCACATTTCAAAGAAGATACATATCATACTGTACATCATGGAACACTCCAGCCCAACTCGAAAGAAGAGCTGGAAACTCTTGGTCCTGATGATTTGTCTGAATTACCTGATTATTATATCCAATTGATATATTTCCGGGATAAAGAAAAGGAGCAGCATCCCTCTGTTTCCAAAAATGTCAGGGTTAATCCTGTGAAATTCTATAAAGAGAAAAGCTTTCAGCCAAACTCCTTCTTTAGAAAGAATGCATTGGTTTACCAGATTACAGAGAATGTTCTTAATGCAGAACTGGACAAGCTGACAGAAGAAGATTTCAAAAAAGTAGTAAAAGCAAAGGAGAAAAAGGCGCCGGCCCAGGTTCCGCCAAAGCCCCGGCAGGAGGATATTATAGAAGTTGATTTGCATATTCACGAACTGATAGACAATTCAGCAGGTTTGAGCAACAAGGAAATACTTGACATTCAGATGGAGAAGGTGGAGAACGAAATGCGTTCGGCAATTCAAATGCGTGCCAAACGGATCGTGTTTATTCATGGAGTAGGGCAGGGGGTGTTGAAACAGGAGGTTGCACGTTTGCTAAAATCGAAGTTTCCAAAATACCTTTTTCAGGATGCTTCCTTTAAGGAATATGGTTATGGGGCAACTATGGTAATTCTCAGGAAAAAATAGTTCCGGAGTTAAAGACTGCATATTGACAGTGAAGGTTGTAGAATTGGAATAAAAAGTATTATTTTTGCACCCGGCAGGCTGCTTTATCGCTCCCGGTGCAAACCGGGAGAGGAAAGTCCGGGCAACGTAGGGCGCCGTGCTTCCTAACGGGAAGATCTCCTAAAGGGGATAGCAGTGTAACAGAAAATAACCACCTGCCTGCTTTTTGGCAGACAGGAACGGGTGAAAAGGTGGGGTAAAAGCCCACCGGTGGTTGTGGTAACACAGCCAGCCGTACGCCTCACGGGTTGCAAAGCCAAATATATCCTGATTGCGCAGCTGTTGCAGCGCAGCAAAGTTGTCCGCTTTGTTTCCGGATGCACACCGGATGTCAGGAGGGGTAGGCTGCAGCGATTTCATCAGAGATGATGGAACAAGATAAATGATAAGGGGTACTCCAAGTGTCTTATGATGCAAAGGAGTATGACAGAACCCGGCTTACAGGCCTGCCGTTTTTAATTTGTAGACCAGGAACAGGTTGCTTCAGTTTTGAGGCAACCTTTTTTTGCTTTAATTTACCTTCTTATTTTGTTAAAGCTGTTTTTGAAAGGCAATTGGAGTAACTTATTTCGTTCATTTTGCAGGAAGAAAAAAATTAATAACCGGATAAATAATTCCTGTACGTGGATTTCCGGTTTCAATTTCAATTAAACAATGTGGATATAATCCACAATATTTCCCCACTGATGCATTTTATACCTGCTTAAGAAGCCTTTTAATGAGGATTTCAGGAAGAAAAGGATGCAGTTAAATTCTGGCGTGATTTTTTCTCCATGAGTATTAGAAATAACTGTTATCTAATTTTTTCAAAAATGAACAATCAATATAATACATTATCAGGAGCCATTGAAGATTTAAAAGTTAGAGGCTTTTCACATAATTTCAGAGTGAATGATCAAGGAGAACTTATTGAAACCGGGGAAGAACATTTTGAGCCTTCACAGGTAAAACTGGTAGAATTTCACCGCTTTGAAGGCACATCTGATCCGGCTGACATGAGCATTTTATATGTGCTGGAAACCGACTCAGGAGTTAAGGGAACAGTGGTCGATTCTTTTGGAGTGGATGGTTCGGAGCTGATTTCAACATTTATGAATAAAGTAAAACAGGGGCAGTATGACGATTGATACTTGTGGGATATTACTGTAGATAAATTAAAAATTAAGTTTATGCCAGATAAAAACACATCATCGCGCATTAAGAATGAAAAACAGTATGAAAAGTTGAAAGAGCGTGGCTACAGCAAGCAAAAAGCAGCGCGTATAGCTAATACCGATAAGGCAGGTAAAAAAGGCGGTCATGCCGACAGTTATGAGGAACGTACAAAGAAAGAGTTGATGGACAAGGCACGGCAGGTTGGCATTAAAGGACGCAGTAAAATGTCGAAAGGTGATTTAATACATGCTCTGAGAAATAACTGATGCTGTCACTCATGCATTGGTTTATATTACGGTTTAACTGATATGCCCTGCCACATAAAACCACCGTGGGAATTTTCATGAAGCAAAGTTTTTCGCTACTTTGCAGGATAAATCATATCCGTATTTTTGCAGCATGAGATTTATTATCGCTGATGGGAAAATTATTGAAAGGATCAATTATAACATACCCGAAATCCATTTCAGTAAAGGGACACATCTTTATCAGAAGGTATGGTACGGTTACGGAGGCATTCCTCTTTTTCAGGAGAATTTAAACCTGTTGAAGCGGCAGGCTGAAATAATGGGAATTCCTTTCCCTGGAGAATATGAAAATCAAAGGGAATTGTTTCGATTGGTCAAGCGGATGCTTAATAAAAACAGGTTTTATCGATCGGGTTACCTGATGCTTCAGATTAATGCCGGCGAAGATTCAGTTCATACACTGGTGAGTAGTTCCACATTTGCCGATTTTACTTTTCCGTTTAATGAAGAAGGTGTTTTGGCGGCTTTTTCATCACATAAAAAATATACCCCAAACACGATGAACCGGTGGCCGTTTTATAATGAAATTCTTTGGCAGGCAGCTCTTTCCGAATTTAAGAATACACCTGTACAGCAGGCCATCATTTTAAATGAAAAGCGTTCAGTATGTGAAAGTGCCTTCAGCAATTTCTTTATTATAGCGGGGAATGAACTAAAGACACCCTCTTATCTGTCAGGCTGTCATGAAAATGCCCTTCGGCTTTCATTGCTAAAAGCCGCAGCAAATATTGGTCTTAAAACAACAGAAGCACCTTTTTTGTCACAGGAAGAGATTTTTGAGGCCGATGAAATTTTCTGTGCTTCAGAGTCGAAAGGAATCCAGTGGGTAATGGGAATTGATAAGCAGCGGTACATTCATTATTTTTCAGCCAGGATTGCTGAAGAATTAAACGCACTGCTAAAAAGAATGGCTTCCTCCCATTTGCTGTGACTGAAATAAGGGGATTATAACAACCGGGCGGTAATTAATTCATAGCAGGGTTTTCGGGGAAATTCTCCCACAGTGTATAGCGATGCCCCACTTTCTTTACAAATTCGGCCCAGGAGGCAGGATGTAATTTTTGCATAATCATTTCTTCATCCACATCATTCACCAGCCATGAATCTTCCTTGATTTCCCTTTCCAGCTGTCCGGAGTCCCATCCTGAATATCCAACAAAAAACCGGATGTCGGCAGGGTTTATCCTTCCTTCGAGTATGAGCTGTTTAAGAACCTCAAAATCGCCTCCCCAAAAAAGATTATCCATTACCTGAATGCTTCCCGGCAGGGTTTTTCCGAGTTTGTGAATAAAATAAACCGAATCGGTTGAAACAGGTCCTCCCAGATACACATCCCCATCAAAGGCAGGAAACCCGGGAAGTATATCATGAATGGCCAGATCAACCTTTTTGTTCAGAATGAAACCTACTGCTCCTTTGTCGCTGTATGCTACCAAAAGAATAACCGAACGATTAAAATAACTGCCCGGCAAAAAGGGTTCTGCAATTAATACTCTTCCTTTTTGTGGTGCTACGTTATTTGTTTGTATTTTAAATATGTCTAAATTGTCATTCATAGTTATGGCAATATAAAAATTTTCAAGCAGCCATCAAACAGTTGAAATTACTTTATACAAAAACTATGCGACTTTTTGCAATCGGGGTATATTACTCTTCTATTACAATAAAAATATCCTCATCGGGTTTGCTCATGAAATAATGTTCCCGGGCAAATTTCTCCAGTTCATTTTTACCGGCATTTAAATCCTGAAGTTTTTCCTTGTCCTCCTGAATCCGGTTTATGTAATATTCTTTCTGATGAAGAAGCTCTTCGAGCCGTTGGTTGTTTTTATGGCGGGAAACAAAGCTGTTTTCATCAAAAAAAACAATCCAGGCAGTAAATAAAACCGTTGCTATAAAGTATTTGTTCTTCATAACTTTAAAAGCGGTCTTTTTTATGTGCGAGTTATTTCCCATACCATAATTGTTTGGGCATAAAAGTACAACTTTGGGTTATAAGTAAAAAGAGGAATGAAACATTTCACTCCTCTTTTTATGAACATGACGGCGTTAACTAACTATTCCTGGTCTGGTAAAAAGTTAGGATACATGTAATCTGTTGGTGGCACCAGGTTTTCCTTAATTGTGCGAACAGATACCCATCGCAGGAAATTAAA
Organism: Mariniphaga sp.; assembly: GCA_041687255.1. Lineage (GTDB taxonomy): Bacteria > Bacteroidota > Bacteroidia > Bacteroidales > Prolixibacteraceae > Mariniphaga. Next base: position 113,420 of record JAWLCL010000014.1, read on the forward strand.
GAGTGAACCTGCTTTATCGTTCGTTCCTGATCCGCGGGCTCCACCGAAAGGTTGTTGGCCAACCACTGCTCCGGTAGGTTTATCGTTTATATAGAAATTGCCTGCAGAATTTTCCAGCCGCTTGGTTATCTTTTCAATAGTGTATCTGTCTTGTGAAAACACAGCTCCGGTAAGGGCGTATATTGATGTTTTATCCAGAATGTCAAGAGTTTCATCAAGTTTTTCATCGGGGTATACATAGATGGTAAGCACAGGTCCAAACAACTCTTCCTGCATGGTAATATAATTGGGAACCTTGGCATGTATAACAGTCGGTTCAATGAAATACCCTTTCGATTTGTCGCAGGTACCTCCAAAAATCACCTCTGCATCTTTATCCTGACGAGCCTGATCAATGAATCCTTTCAGCTTATCGAATGACGATTCATCGATAACTGCATTAACGAAATTGGTAAAATCTTCCGGCGGACCCATTTTAACGGTTTTCAGCATTTCGCCCAACTCCTCTTTAAGCTTAGGCCATATGCTCTCCGGCACATAAACTCTTGAAGCAGCCGAGCATTTCTGTCCCTGGTATTCAAAAGCGCCCCTTACAATGGCCGTTGCCAGTTGAGTCGTATTTACAGTATTATCGGCAATTATGAAATCTTTACCTCCGGTTTCTCCTACAATGCGCGGGTAGGTTTTGTACTTATGAATATTGTTGCCTATTGTTTTCCAGATGTCCTGAAAAACAGCTGTTGAGCCTGTGAAATGAATGCCTGCAAAATCGGGATGGGTCAGAACCACATCGGCCACAACGGGTCCTGAAGCAAAAACAAGATTAATGACACCATCGGGAAGACCGGCTTCATGCAGTACTTCCATAATTACCCCCGCTGAATACACTGCCGATTTCGATGGCTTCCAGACGGCTACGTTACCCATAAGGGCAGGCGCTACAGGAAGATTTCCGGCAATGGATGTAAAGTTAAAGGGAGTAAGGGCAAACACGAACCCTTCAAGTGGACGGAATTCATTGTAATTCCATATTCCGGGTGCCGATTCTGGCTGCATCTTGTAAATATCGGTCATGGCTTTTACGCCGAACCGGTAAAAGTCTGCCAGTTCACAGGCGGCATCAATTTCAGCCTGATAGATGTTCTTTGACTGACCTAACATCGATGCGGCATTAATTTTAGCACGGTATGGCCCGGCAATTAAATCTGCAGCTTTTAAAAAAATGGATGCACGGTGCTGCCACGAAAGATTTGCCCATTTTTCTCTGGCGCTCAGGGCGGAGTCGATAGCCATCTCCACATGGCTGGCATCTCCCTGATTATAGTAGCCCAATGTATGTTCAATTTCGTGAGGCGGAAACATCCTTACTTTTCTGTCAGTAAATACTTCTTTGCCTCCGATGACCATTGGCAAATCAACCTCTTTCGAGCGCAGGTCATTCAGCATAGCCTGCACTTCTTTTCGTTCACGACTGCCGGGAGCATAACTCAAAACCGGCTCATTCTTAGCAACGGGTACATTAAAAAATCCTTTTGCCATCTTACTCGTTTTTAAATTCATTTGATGCAAAACTAAAAAACAGGAGTGACCAAAATCATAACAAAAATCAGGAAGACAAATATTTAACGTTAAAAAGTTTAATTCCAAACAGATGCTGTTTTCATTTATTTGTGACTGATTACAAAAATCATGGTTCAATGCTTGAAAATTAAAAGAACTTTGTAAATTCGATTTTTTAAAAAATCTTACTGTTATTAAGCCATTATCTATATTTTTATGGCGTTGAACAAACCGATTTACCATACCATTACAGAAAAGCTGTGGCCGGAAATCAACCATTCGGAGAAGCAAAGACTTTTAGAATTACTGGTTCCACTGGTAATGCTATTTCTTGCTGCATTCATACATTTTCTTTTTCGGCTTCTGGGTTTTGGAAGCAGTCATTGCCTGCTGTGTGATGCAGGATTGGTGCTGGTTTCCCTCTTAGGCATTACCTGTACTGTGAACAGAAAAATAAACTGTGCATTGAACACTGCCTTTGCCATTCCTTTGTTTGTATATGCTTATTATATATCCGACTTCTCACTACACCCTGATCTTACCAATACCATTTATCAATCGGTTGGCCTGTTGCTTGCAGGGGCATTTTTCCTGTTTTACTATTCAAATTCTGAAAGTAAGATAATCTTATATTCCATTTTAGCGCTTGTCACCCTTTTATTTCAGCTTTTAAAATCCGGTCAGTTATTGGGCTACTTTGCAGGCCCCTCATTTGTTATTCCACATCCTGTTGTTGCATACCTTTTTATTTCTGCCGGAGGCTTCCTTGTGCGAAGAAAGTTCAGTTTGGTTGCCGAAAATTTAAACGATTCACTTAACGCAACAAAACAAAGCATATCAAAAGTGGTTAGGGATACTACTTTTCCTGTTGTGGAAATAAAAGCCATTCGCGATGAGCAGGGTAATGTTTTAAACCTGCAGATTGAAAAAGTTAACAATGCTTTTGAGTCGGCTTTTAAAATTAATCTTCATGAGGTTAAGAATCAGGAAGCCAATTACATATTTAATCTGGTGCTGGGTGACCGGTTCGATCTGAATAAATTATTACTGTTTGATAATAACCGAATAAAGGAGTTTCATGTCACGAACCTTGAGCTTTGGTTAAAAGTTCATGTTTTAAAGCCGGGACTGAACACCTTTTTTGTAATTCTGGAGGATATTACAAAAGCCAAAAAGAAACTCGAGGAGCTGGAAAACAGCAAAAAACGCTATAAGGTTCTGCTGGAAGCTATTCCCGACATGTTTTTTGTTATAGGTAAGGATGGAACTTATGAAGATTTTGTAGTCAAAGAAAATGACCTGTTTAAGGTTGAAGATGCAAACATTATAGGAAGTACAATTTTCGATGTTGGCTTTCCTGAGAATATGGCCGAAAAAATTATGAGCTGTATAGGAAACAGCTTAAAGAACAACACCATTGAAGCCATAGAGTATTCGTTGAATACACCCAATGGAACCTACATGTTTGAAATGCGTCTTGCCAAATTAACAGCCCGGTCAGTAATCTCTGTATCCAGGGACATTACCCGCCGAAAAACAGCTGAATTTAATCTGGAAAAAGCAAAAATAAAAGCAGAGGAAAGCGACCGGCTTAAATCGGCATTTCTTGCAAATTTATCGCATGAAATCAGGACTCCTCTCAACATTATTACAAATTTTACCCGCATGCTGGCAGAGGGTGGGCTGGGAATAGCAGAACGCACTGAACTTGCTGATGCCATCACTCAAAATGGCACTCAGCTTTTGAACATGATTGACAATACCATCCACCTTTCAAAAATTGAAACCAATGCCATTGAACTCAATATGAATTTCTGCCTGGTTAATTCCCTGACAAGAGATGTCTATAACCACTATAAAGCTCTCATACCCGATGGGCGGCAGGTTAAAATGAATTTGAACATTGATGTTCCCAATACTGCGTTTGGTTTTGTCACCGACCGGCGCCTACTGATGGAGTCGCTTTATATATTGGTCGATAATGCAGTTAAATATACAACCCGGGGGGAAATACACCTCGGATATGAGATGATGCGCAATGAGGAAGTTAAATTTTATGTTTCCGATACCGGTATCGGGATACCGAAGGAAGAACTGATGAACATCTTCAGCCGGTTTTACCGTGTAAGAAACGAGATAAATGACATTACTTCCGGTTCGGGCATCGGTTTGCCAATTGCTCAGCATTATATTCAGCTGCTGGGTGGAGAACTCCAGCTGGAATCAACACCCGGCAAGGGCACAACCTTTTGGTTTATGCTCCCGTTCAGGGAAGGAAAAGGGTATTTAAGGATCGTCAGTTAAAGGAATTGGTTTCATCCCGGGTATTGAGCCGTAAATTTATGCATATAAAATTTCACCCTTTTTTTGACAGATGCATTTTTATATTTAGTTTTGACCGCTTAAAAATCAGCAATTAAAGGTATGATTCGCCTGTATAATACAATAATGCATTGTTAACCCTCGAAGGATATATTGTGCTTGCAGTGGTGCTGTTAACCATTGTTGCGCTTGCCAAAGAGGTGATGCGTCCGGGGCTTATTTTTTTCACGGCTGCCGTTGTGTTGATGTCAACAGGCATTATTTCCGACAAGGAATTATTGGATGGATTTTCAAATAAGGGAATGCTTACCATAGCCGTGCTTTTTTTGGTCAGCGAAGGAGTCAGGCAATCAGGAGTATTGAACCGCCTGGCCCAAACCTATCTGCCGCGGAAAAGGGGAAAGCTGGTGTTTTTGATTCCACGAATCATGTTTCCGGTTTCACTGCTCTCGGCATTTCTTAACAACACTCCTGTGGTAATAATTTTTGCCCCTATTGTTAAACGGTGGTCCGAAAAGCTAAATCTTTCTTATAAAAAGTTTCTTATCCCTCTCTCTTATGCCACTATTTTTGGGGGCATGTGCACTCTTATAGGCACTTCAACCAATTTAGTGGTGCATGGACTGATAATCGAAAACGGGTATCCTGGTTTTAGCATGTTTGAGCTGGGGAAAGTAGGTTTGTTTATAGCCATTGTTGGTGTAGTATATGTGTCACTGGCTGGAAATAAACTGCTTCCGGGAAAAAAAATCCTGCTTAACACTAAAAGTTCAGCAGCGTTAAAAGATTATTATTATGATGTAACTGTAACAGAAAACAGCAATCTTGCAGGATTGGAAATTAAAAACGGACGTTTGAAGGAACTTAATAAGCTCCTGATAAGATGCATTGAACGTGAGGGAAATGTAATAGAAACAAAGAAAGGTGTGTTTAAAATTTTTCCCGGCGATAAGTTGTTGCTGGCCGGAAAATCCGACAGATTGAATTACATATTGACCAACGACAATATCCGACTGAAAGGAATGGATTTAATTAAAGGCGTTCCAAAGGAAAAACTGAAGCAATATGAAGCTGTTATCTCTCCAAGGTTTCCTGGTGTGGGGCAAACTATACCAGAATTCAATTTTTACCAGCATTACCAGGCAGTGGTGCTGGCCATTCATCGCAATGGAGAACGCATTACATCGAACATCAATAAACTGAAGCTTAAATCCGGCGACAACCTGGTGCTGTTAACCTCCGACAGCTTTATCCAGAACTGGGGCGATTCAAAAATATTCTACCTGACTTCTTATATCCGGGATTACCGTACTACCGGAACTTTTTGGAAAAAATGGCTGGCCTTTATAATCCTGCTGGCAATGATAACCGGAGCTACTGTAGGGCGCTATTTTGAATCACCTGCAGGCCTTAACTTCGATATGTTTTTCTTTTCAATACTGGCGGCTGTGCTGCTTATCTGGCTGAAGATAATGCCTCATCAAAAATACACCAAAGCTATCAGCTGGGATGTTCTGATAACAATTGCCTGCGCGTTTGCCATAAGTAAGGCAATGCAAAATTCAGGTGCTGCTGAATCGCTGGCGCGTACAACAATCAATTTTTCGAGAAGTTTTGGCCCGGTGGGTATTATGGCTGCGCTGTATATTGTTACTGCCCTTGCCACTGAGGTTATTACCAATAATGCCGCCGCCGCTTTGGTCTTCCCAATTGCACTGGCTGCTGCACAGCAGCTTAACCTGGATCCTAAACCATTTTTTGTAACAATTGCCATAGCTGCTTCAGCAAGTTTTGCTACGCCTATAGGCTACCAAACTAACCTTATTGTACAGGCCATCGGGAATTATAAGTTTACCGATTACCTCAAAATCGGCCTTCCTTTGAATATAATTGCCTTTCTTCTTTCACTGCTGCTGATTCCTTACTTTTGGAGTTTCTGATAAGTATTACTTAATAATTTAAACCATACTTCAATTTTTACTGCCGATATTTAAATTAATCGCTACTTTTGCATTCAAGAACAGTCATTATGAAACTTTTAGGTGAAAGGATCAAAAGAAAAAGAGAAAGCTTGCGTATGCAGTTAAATGAACTTGCTGCAAAAGTTGGAATCAGTTCCAGCGCTTTATCCCAAATTGAAAAAGCAAAGGCCTTTCCATCCATTGTAACTTTAAAAACAATTGCCGATAATCTCTATACTTCTGTTGGTGAATTGATAGGCGAGAATGAGGTGCTTACCAATAACCCCCTGGTAAAGTTTGATGAAAAAAGTTTTGTGGAAAGAAATGAGTCGGGAGCTTCATTGTATTTATTGTCTAATCATGGTAACGGCAAACAAATGGACACCTTTCTTATTGACCTTGAACCGGGTGCCGAATCCCGCGGAATAATGAAAAACCATCCGGGACAGGAGTTTTGTTTTCTGATAAAAGGAAAATTGGAATTCCTGCTTGATGATAAAAAATATATTCTGGAGAAAAATGACAGCTTTTATTTCAATTCCGGCAGACCTCATTTCGTTAAGAACCTTTCCAAAAGCAATTCTCAGTTCGTGTTAATTGTTACTCCTCCTGAAAACATGTAACCGGAAATTAAGTGTACATTAATTTTTTCATTTCTACTTAATTGTATGAATGGAAAACTTACGAAAATTATCAAACAAAGATATATTTGCATTGTATATTACTTTAAGTAGTATTTATAATTTATATTAATGATTATGAACAAGTTATTTAATGTGTTAGAAGATAGAAATATTCACTTGCCTGATAATGTGAAAACAGTGTTGCAGGAATGTAAAAGTTTAACTGTTTTTAATACTACTTTGGAGTTGGCTGATGCAGCTACAAATGGCAAGGATAACCCGGAATTTCATGTTAAATATGATATTCCCGGGAAGGGAGAATATACTGAAGCAATTATACACCGGGTGAAAAATGGTATTTCGGCTAACTATACTGAGGCTTACATGCGCAGGAGAGATCCGGGAACCATGGCAGTTGCCGATAATTTACCCTCCGACAAGGTAAGGTTCAGTGAAAAATACGGATATGATTTTTCTTCGTTGGAAAATGAAACCTACGAATGGCTGAAACAGCAGGATTTGGCTTGTTTCTTTTATTTTGCCGGAAGAGAAAATATTGGTTCGGTTGGTATTGCAATAGCTCCTGCCAACGCAGCCTTTTTTGCCATGGGATTATCAATGCTGCAGCAAATTATTGCTGTGGAGGAGTTGAAGGACAATACAGAAGTTAAGTCAGCGATTTTTGTAGCACCGGTTTTCAGGCACACGCATTTTGAAGGGAAGCAGGTAGTGGTGCATAACCGCAGGGCTAATATCCATGAGTTGTTTTCCTATAACCTTTATCCGGGGCCCAGTGCAAAAAAAGGCCTTTACGGTGTACTGCTTTCCCAGGGGGAAAAAGAAGGATGGATTACTGCACACTGCTCGGCCGTGCAATCCATCAGTCCTTACGACAATGTTAAGACCTTTATGCATGAAGGTGCCAGCGGAGGTGGGAAAAGTGAAATGCACCAGCACATTGTAAGGGAAACCGATGGAAGGGTGCTTATCGGCAGGAACACCATCACTCAGGAGGAAAGGTTTATAAGTATTCCCCGGTTCTGTTCGTTCAGGTCAATAGCCGATGATATGGCTTTTTGCCATCCTTCCTATCAGAAGAACAATGGAAAACTCCAGATACTGGATGCTGAAAATGCATGGTTTGTCAGGGTGGATAGTGTAAACGGATACGGTGATGACCCGCATCTTGAGGAAATAACCATTAAGCCGGAAAATCCTTTGCTTTTCCTTAATATTGATACGGTGCCTAATTCTACAGCACTCATCTGGGATCATATCGAAGATGAGCCGGGTAAAAAATGCCCGAATCCAAGGGTGATTCTGCCTCGTGATATCATAAAGAATGCTGTAAATAAACCCGTATCAGCCGATATCAGGAGTTTTGGATTAAGAACGCCTATCTGCTCAAAGGAAAATCCTACTTATGGAATAGCCGGTCTGTTTCATATATTGCCTCCTGCACTGGCATGGCTCTGGCGACTTGTATCACCCAGGGGACATAACAATCCAAGTATTGTGGGAACAGGAGCGATGCAGAGTGAAGGAGTTGGTTCATACTGGCCGTTTGCCACAGGCAAAAGGATAACGCATGCCAATTTGTTGCTCGACCAGATCATAAAAACGCCACGTACCTTGTTTACGCTTGTGCCCAACCAGAACATTGGAGTATGGCAGGTTGGATTTAAGCCTCAGCTGCTGATGCGTGAATATTTAACACGCCGCGGAGAAGCAAAGCTTCGTGAGGATCAGTACCAGCCGGCAAGATGTCCGTTGCTGGGGTATGAATTAAATTACCTGACTATTGAAAGCTCAAAAATTCCTACTCGTTTTCTGAAAGTTTACAATCAGATTGAAGTTGGAACTGAAGGATACGATGCCGGCGCTGAAATACTCCAGGAATTCTTTAGGAATGAATTGCAAAAATACCTGAAGGAAGATTTGTATAAGACTGGGCGACGAATTATTGAAGCATGCTTGTCGAACGCTACAATAGAGGAGTATAACGAGATTGTTCCAATGAACTATCAATATGCATTCAACCAGATTGAAGATTTTGAACAGATTTAGTTATTAAAACTTAAAGATAAACTGACCGGGACAGATGCAGTAACTGATTTCTTATTCCTTATTCTATTCTGATAATTTCATAACTACAACTGCATCTTCCCGGTCTTTTTTTTTCTTTTAAGGCCAGTAAATTTAACTCTTCCAGCCGGAGTCAGAAAGAAAAACCTTGTTTAATTAATGTTTACTGTTGAGCACTGCAGGCAACATTTCCGGTTACTCCCGGTAAATATATTATATTTGCCACTTCGTCTGTAAAGTTCTTTTTTGATGAATACGGATTACCATGCTTAAATTAATATTGATGCATTGATGAAGGAATACAGTTTAACAAACCTGCGTGAGTTGGAAGCCGAAGCCATCCATATTATCAGGGAGGTAGCGGCAGAATTTGAAAATCCGGTAATGCTTTACTCCATTGGTAAAGACTCATCGGTAATGGTAAGGCTTGCTGAAAAAGCTTTTTATCCGGGGAAGGTCCCTTTCCCGCTTATGCACATCGATTCCAAATGGAAATTCAGAGAGATGGTGGAGTTTCGTGATCGCTATGCGAAGGAAAAAGGGTGGAACCTTATTGTGCATTACAATAAACAAGGATTTGAAAGCGGCATTGGACCGTTTACCCATGGCAGCAAAGTACATACCGACACTATGAAAACCCAGGCTCTGCTTGAAGGGCTCAGCAAATACAAGTTTGACGCAGCTTTCGGGGGAGCACGACGTGACGAGGAGAAATCGCGCGCCAAGGAACGCATATTCTCATTCCGCGACAAGTTTCACCAGTGGGACCCAAAGAACCAGCGTCCTGAATTATGGGATATTTACAATGCCAGGGTTCACAAAGGTGAATCCATACGTGTTTTTCCATTGAGTAACTGGACGGAACTCGATATTTGGCAGTACATCAGGCTTGAAAAAATTCCCATTGTACCGCTTTATTTTGCTAAGGAACGCCCCATTGTTGAGATGGATGGTAACCTTATAATGGCCGACGATGAACGAATGCCCAAAGAACTTGCAGATAAAGTGCAGATGAGAAAAGTAAGGTTCCGTACCCTGGGGTGCTATCCACTTACAGGTGCCGTGGCGTCGGAAGCCGATACCATCGAAAAAATAGTGGAGGAGATGATGACTGTTACGGTATCGGAACGCACAACCCGGGTCATTGATTTCGATCAGGATGCCAGCATGGAACAGAAAAAAAGAGAGGGATATTTTTAATAAAAAGATTAACAGCTTTGCCTGCCAAAGAGTTTGTAATCTGTGACCATCCTTTGTCGGGAAAGCAGTTCTGAAGCAAAAATCTTACAACAGTTACTAATTCAACAATAAGAACAAAAACAAAATGACTGCACCATCATCATCCAATCTCGATATAAAAGCGTTTCTTGACCAGGATCAGAAAAAAGACCTGCTTCGGTTGCTGACAGCAGGATCAGTTGACGATGGCAAATCGACACTTATCGGGAGGCTGATGTTCGACAGCAAATTGCTGTATGAAGACCAGCTGGCTGCCTTGGAACGCGACAGCAAACGAATGGGACATGCAGGCGAAGACATCGACTATGCCTTGCTGCTGGACGGATTGAAAGCCGAACGAGAACAGGGAATTACAATCGATGTGGCTTACCGCTATTTTTCAACAGCTAACCGTAAATTTATTATTGCCGATACTCCCGGGCATGAACAGTATACCCGGAACATGATTACCGGCGGCTCAACCGCCAACCTGGCAATTATTCTTATCGATGCCACAAAGGGTGTAATTACCCAAACAAAACGTCATACCTTTCTCGTGTCACTGCTTGGAATTAAGCATGTGGTGCTGGCTGTAAATAAAATGGACCTGGTGAATTTTAGCCAGGAAGTGTTTGATTCCATTTGCGATGACTATAAGAATTTCATTACCCAGCTCGACATTCCTGATGTTGAGTTTATTCCGCTGTCGGCACTCAAAGGGGATAACGTGGTTGAAGTATCGCCAAAAACGCCCTGGTACCATGGGAAATCATTGCTTGAATTCCTCGAAACGGTACACATCAGCAGCGACCGTAATTACGACGATTTCAGGTTTCCTGTGCAGTACGTGCTGCGCCCGGATAAAGATTTCAGGGGCTTTGCCGGAAAACTGGTTTCAGGAATCATCCGCCCCGGTGACAGCGTTATGGCGCTTCCCTCCAGGAAACAATCGAAAGTAAAAAGCATTCCCACGTACGACGGTGAACTGAAAAAGGCTTTCCCGCCACAATCGGTAACGCTTGTACTGGAAGATGAAATTGACATCTCCCGTGGCGAAATGCTCGTAAATCCGGATAACCTGCCACGCATGGAGCGGCATTTTGAAGCCATGCTGGTATGGATGGATGAGGAACCAATGGACCTTTCCGTGCAGTATTTTATGAAGCATACTTCCAATACAACCCGTTCACGTATCGACTTTATGCGGTATAAAGTGGATGTAAATACCCTTCAACGATCGGAAGTCGAAAAACTTACCCTCAACGAAATTGGCCGCGGAGTGATTACAACTGCCAAAACCTTGTTTTTCGATCCGTATAAGAAGAATAAAAATACAGGCGCCTTTGTACTGATTCATCCGGTTACGAACAATACTGTGGCTGTAGGTATGATCCTCGATAAACTGGAAAGTAAGGATCTGCCTTCCAGGATTACCGATGTGGATAAAGAAAACATCCGGCTGGGGAAATCATTGATACAGACCGAGAATCGTCAGCAAAAATACAGGCAGCAAGGAGAAACCCTTTGGTTTACAGGGCTTCATGGTTCCGGGAAAAATGAATTGGCCTTTAGCCTGGAGAAAAAGCTTTTTGATATGGGGGCTACTGTGGTTTTGCTGGACGGAAGTTCTGTGCGGTCCGGACTTAACCGCGAACTGGATTATTCTCCGGCCGACAGGGCTGAGAACCTGCGCAGGGTAGCCCATATCTGCAAAATTCTCAACGACCAGGGAATCATTGTTATCGCTTCATTTATTTCAAGAAATGAATCGTTGCGCAGGCAAATAGCTGAAATAATAGGGGATGAACGTTTTCATTTGTTTTACATGAAGGCTTCGCTTGAATATTGCAGGAACAATAAGCCGGAGCTCTACGAAAAAGCAGACCGCGGTGAAGTCTATAACCTGCCGGGTGTGGACCTGGAATACCATGAACCTGATGATGCCAGGCTGATTTTTAATCCGGAGAACAATGAACTGAATCTTACAAGTATTGTTGAATATCTTGAAGAAAATCAAATTTTCCCTTTAAATAAAGCCTAAATGAAGATATTGGTAACAGGTACTGCAGGATTTGTCGGATTTCATCTTGCAGGTAAATTGATTGAACAAGGTCATGAAGTTGTTGGATTGGATAACATCAACGATTATTATTCCACTGATCTTAAATTTGCACGTTTGAATGAGGCCGGAATTTCAAATGAAGCAGTTAACTGGAAGATAAAAACAGTTAGCTCAATTAATGCCGGGTATTCATTTATCAGGATGAATCTTGAAGACAGAGATGCATTATACAACTTGTTTGAAACCGAAAAGTTTGATGCAGTATGCAACCTTGCAGCACAAGCCGGTGTCCGTTACAGCATTGAAAATCCTCATGCTTATATAAGCAGCAACATTGTGGGATTCATGAATATTTTGGAGGCAAGTAAATTGCATAAGATTAAGCACCTGGTTTATGCCAGTTCTTCAAGTGTTTACGGCAACAGCAAAAAAATGCCGCTGTCAACTTCCGATCCGGTTGACAATCCCATAAGCCTGTATGCTGCCTCAAAAAAGAGCAATGAGCTGATGGCACATACCTACAGCCATTTATGCGGACTTCCAACTACAGGATTGCGGTTCTTTACGGTATACGGTCCCTGGGGCAGGCCCGATATGGCTTATTTCCTTTTTACAAAGGCTATTGTTGAAGGACGCCCGATACAGGTCTTTAATCGGGGCGATTTGTACCGCGATTTTACCTACATCGATGACATTGTGGAAGGAATCGTAAATGTATTAAAAGGTGTTCCGGATAATCAGCCTCCGTACCGGGTTTATAATATTGGCAACTCTTCTCCCGTAAAGCTTATGGACTTTATTGAAACCATTGAGAAAGCCCTGGGAAAAGAAGCTGTAAAGGAATTCAAGCAAATGCAGCCGGGTGATGTCTATAAAACCTATGCCGATGTCAGCGATCTTGAAAAAGATTTTGGTTATCATCCCGACACCCCTTTGGAAAAGGGAATCGGCAGGTTCGTTGAGTGGTACAAATCCTACTACAAAATAGCTCAACGCCAGTACAGCCAATAATGTAAACTATTGCTCCCTGAAATGATTATGGCGGTAAAACTTTATGTTACTTGTTTTACCCCAGGGGTTGTATGGTTCATCATTCATCCCGGGAAATAGATTTTCAGGGCACTCACTGAACAAGTATCAGCAGGACTGCACCTTAACCTTTTAGAAATAATACTGTGGGATACTTTGTTATTCTTATCCCATACCCCTTCTGTTCCTGTCATATGGCTGTTGAACTCATGGCCGCCCTCCACAAAATCCATGGTATATCGAAGCTTGCTTAAGGATTTATTCGTATTTTATTCGCAGTTAATTCGGATTAAACTCGCGATTTATCGAATTAACCACGAATTAACCACGAATTAACTACGAATTTAATGCGCTTTTAATTTTGTGCCGGTTACACTTTTATACGACCTTTCAGTTGCTTTCCGGCTCCCTGAAAAGTGTATCATCAATTTCTTGGTTCGGCAAAATGTGGGCATAAGCTATTTTTCGGGTTTGCCCGGGCATGGTTATAATTTGCGCAAACGGCAGCTTTATCCCGTTCACCTCCCTGTAGTCATCAAAAGTGTTCACCACAGTTGCCGGGCCTTCAGGCGAATCTAGGGGTTCTTCCAATCGGGCAATTTGCCCGTTGCTTTCGTTGAAGTACCATGTTTCACTAATGCCGAAACATGTGGTAACGTCAATTTTATGCATCTTCTTTCCCTCTATATTCACCAACCCTGCATATGAATAATCAACCAGGTGCTTTTCCCATTCGGCAAACCGTAACATGGAGGATGAATTCAGAAAGCTCTTTTTTTCCTCACCAGCAATTTTCCTGACAGTTTCCTGCCGGTATTCCCAGCAGGTTTTACCGTCGTATCCCCGGGTTATTTCACCGATTTGGGGTGAGGACACTTTGATGTAATAGCAGTTCATACGGGTTTCAGTCATTTCCCTGTCGATTGTCATTCCCGATTCGAGGAACATTAATTCCGATTGGCTCACCAGGTTATGAAGCCCTTCCACTGCTGCTTTACCCCCGATTGCTGAAATGTATTCGTTAAAAACTTTTTCCGCTTTCCGGTCTCTTGAGGTACTCCGGCCATAAACGACTGTTGCTGCACACACAAGCAGCACAACGAGTGTCAATCTGATTCTTTTTAGTTTCATGATCATTGTTTTTTATTGTTTATGAATAAATGAATTGATGCACAGCAACAGGTTTTCTGTTGTTGTTGCTTTGCAAAATTACCGTTGTTGAAAACGGCAGCATAAAAAAAGGGGCTGAAGGGATAAATGCAGCAGTTAATGGTGGTTTTTTAAAGGTTGAACCTGATGTTTGATGAAAAGCCGGTTTAATTCAGGAGCTGAACTAATCCCCGAATTCACCGGTGCAGGCATTCAGCTGTTCAGCCATTTTTTAAAACCGGCAGAACGATCGATGCTGACAATGGTATCGAATTCATCATCTGCTTTGGGTTTCAGTTCCAGTTTTACCCGGCCCCTTGAGTAGGCGACCATATTTGAAATGGCTTCCATGTTTACCAGGTACTTCCGGTTTATGCGGAAGAAAACTGAAGGGTCAACTATTGTTTCCAGTTTATCGAGGGTGTAATCAACCAGGTAATTGTTCCCCTGGAATGTACGCAGATAGCAGCCTTTATCGAGCACATAAAAGTAGGCTATCTCTTTTACTTCCACTTTTTTTATTTTCTCGCCAATTTGAATCAGGAATCGTTTTCTGAACTCCGGCTGGCGCCCCTGCATCTGGGCCAGTAGTGCATCGAAATCGATGCCAAAGGACGATTTAAGGTTCCGGTATTTTTGCAGGCTGTCGGTCAAATCGCTCTTTCGAATTGGTTTTAGCAGGTAATCGATACTGTTCAGTTCAAATGCTTTAATGGCATACTGGTCGTAAGCTGTTGTGAAAATGACGGGTGTTGAAACAGCAACCTGTTCAAAAACGCTGAAACTGATGCCGTCGGAGAGCTGTATGTCCAGAAATATAAGATCGGCCGTATTCTGAAGCAGCCATTTTACCGACTCTCTGACTGAGCCCAGTTTGGCAAGTACATTAATCTCCAAACCTGTTTCCTGCAGCATTGATTCCAGTTTTTCAGCCGCAAGCTTTTCATCTTCGATAATCAGTACGTTCATCATTTTCAACATCTATTAACGGAAGTTTTGCAAGGTAATGATTTGTTTCCACCGAAAAAACCGGTTCTTCAGTGCTTATCAGGGCATAGCGTTTTGTAAGGTTTTTCAGTCCCAGACCGGTTGAAGTTCCCATTGTTATTTTTGGCTGGATAACATTCTTTACCATCAGGTAATGGCTTTCGCTGTACACTTCTATTTTCAGTGGCCTGGATTCATTTATGATGTTGTGCTTGATGGCGTTTTCAAGCACCACCTGGAGGGAGAGGGGAGGCAAGACCAGCTTCATTAGCCGGGCAGGAATATTTACCGAATACGACAGGTCATCGCCGTACCGGATTTGCTGCAGAAACAGGTATGAACGCATAAAATCGAGCTCTTTTTCAAGGGTTGCCACAGGCTGTTCAATGGTTTCCAGAACATAGCGGTAGATGTGCGAGAATTCATCGATAAACTGCTGGGCTTTGGCTGCATCTTTGTTTATGAGACCCGACAAAACATTCAGGCTGTTGAACATGAAGTGAGGGTTTATCTGGCTTTTCAATACTTCAAATTTTATCTGCGAAAGTTCCTCCTGCAGGGACCTGGCCCTCAGTTCGGCCTTTCGGCTTTCGGCAAAGAATATCCATCCTTCAAGGATTGCCATCATGAACAGGTTGGCTACAGCATAAATCAAGGCATTGCTGACCAGCACGCCTGAAAACTGTTCCCGGTAGGGCTGTATCCAATGAACAAGGGAAGTAACAATGATTGATAAAACCACTGCATATGAAACAGCAAACAACATCTGAATAATAATGCGTTTAAAGTTTTTCCTTCCCCAGGGGGCTGTTTTGTTCAGACGTGATATCATGTAAAGATTTGGGTAGGCAAGAAGGAATGCTGCTATCAGGCTTATGATTATCCCCCGCAACAGGCGCCATAAAAAATATTCAAAACCGGACAGCATGTGATACCCGCTGTAATGGTTGTACAGGACGATTCCCAGCTGAATTATAAATGCAAGCCCGGCAAGCATTTTCAGCAGCCTGCTGAAGGGGAACAGCCGGTGAATCCTTTTAAGGTACATATTTATCTGCCTGTTTGTCATCAAAGATAATTTTATATTTCTGATTTAAGCCGGTGACCATTTGATTGAAATGCATGCTGCCGTTATTCTTTAGCCGGAATCGTGCAGGTGCTGCCTGTCATTAAAACCTGAAACTTGCATTTAGAAGCAGCATCATAACATTTGAAACAGAAAAAGACAGGAGGTAACATTTTACCTTCCTGCCTTTTTTAACAGTTGCACCTTTTAAAACCTTTTAAGGATACCAACCCTGAGGGACGCATAGTTGTGATTGAACTCTTTGGCTATCCCGTCAAAATCGGTGTCGCGGGTAAGGGCATTGAACTTCAAACCGGGGGTAAGGCTCCAGTTGTTGCCAAGGCCGATGTCGAGTCCTGCGGCAAGCTGCCATCCCCATCCGTGGCCGGTATCGTTAAATACCTCCCCGTCGCTGTTTTCGGTTTCAATATGGGCATACAATGCGCCGCCCCTCAGGTACCACGATAAGTTTGATTCACCAAAAGGTTTTTTGAACTGAAGCCCCAGCACATATCCGGTTTCTTCGAAACATACATCGTCGCCTGCGAACGATTCTTCAGCTCCAAAGCGGTTCCATCCCCAGCCACCGTAAACTCCCAGGTGCGGCATGAACCGGTAGTGGAAAATCCCTTCAAAACCAAAGCCCGGGTTCAGGGTGGTGCCGCCCAGTTTCTGTGTGGCCATTGATACTCCGGGGCTGAATTCAAAACCGAAGCGCTTTTCGTTTTCCTGTGCGTCAACGCTTAATGCAAGAATAACTGCCAAAACGATTAATAAAATTACTTTTGTTTTCATGACTTTAATTTTTAAAATTGGTTGTTTTAATTGTTTTCATGGTTCAAAAGTAGGACGGTAGTGTCGTGTGGGAAACTAAAAGATGATGAGCCTGCATTTAAAGGTGATGAATGGGTTGTACCGGTGGATGAATATTAAATGAAGAAATCCTTCACGCACTATCTGATTTTACTTTGCATATTGAGAAACAAAAGATAATTAATGTGAAAGGTGTATTCTATATATCGTGCGGATTGATTACACTTAGCCCTTCAATTTTATTAAAATCTTTTGTATTGCGGGTAAGGATTATTAGTTTATTTACTAGTGCAGTAGCTGTTATTATGGCATCGGGTAGTTTGACTTTATAAGCTTTACGGATTTCAATGGCCATTAATATTGTAGGTTCATCAAGTGCAAATACCTGAGATGCACTGATATATTCTTTAAGTATAAATGTTTGCTTAGTATTAGCCCCTGGCCATGCTAAAAGCTCCATCCTGGTAATTACAGATATTTTAGAATCAATGCTGTCAATAAGCTCATTGGCTTTATCAGACAATTTATTTGCCAGATAATCAATAACGATATTAGTATCAATTAAATAATCTTTTCCCATCCTTCACGGGAGTTTTTAACATCTTCCTGAAAATCGTTGTATTGCTTATCTGAAAGGTTTAATTTGCCCCGAAGGGCAGCAACTCTTTTTTTCTTCCCTTTTTCGTCCAGCGACAGGATGATAACTTCCACCCTGTCAGCGTTAAAACCTTCCGGTAAATCTATTTTAAGGGTATTATCCTTAACGTCTACAATTTTTCTGAATGCATGCATGGCTATAAATCTTATTTTATTCAAATATACTAACCCTAAGAAAGATAAAAAAGTTTATAAAGCTTTTACCGGTAAAAATCTACTGTATAGTAAATTGATAGGAACCATAATCTGTGAAACACATATTGCATTAAATATAATCAGAATTTCCAGGGAAGGAGGACAACCCTTCTTTCATCAGAGAGCCCTTCAATGAAAATAAGCTGTATCCTTTACTGCGGCAGGGATGTTATCCTTTAAAGATAGGTCAATTTATTAATTAAGGTTATTAGGTTGTGCCTTGTGATTCTACCAACATCAAGTTCCTGGCGGAAATGTCCCGTCAGGTACAACATATGGGTAGAAAGTGAGTTGAGGAGCAATTCCAAATATCCGTCAGGACGAAATGTTATATAACCAGGGTTGGGGTTTTGCTGTTGCATCCTTATAAATAAGGTAATGAGGTTATACCGGTTTGGGTTTGTAGCCTTGTTACTAAGGTTTAGGAGTTGGAAATAAGGTTTTTAGGAGGCATGAACTCCGGTTTCCGGGGAAGGGGACATCCCTTCTTTTATCCGTTAGCCTGACAAAGAAATAAAACCGTATCCTTTATTGTGGCAGGGATGCCATCCATACAGGAGATGATACAAGGCAATGAGGGTTATTCCGGTGTGATTCTACCCTCATTAAGTTCCTGATGGAATTGTCCCGCCAGGGATACCATATGGGTAGAAAGTAGATAAGGAGCAATTCCAAAGTCCTGTTGGGACGAAATATTATATAAACCAGGGTTGGGCAACTGCTGTTGAGTTTTTTAATAGGCATGACCTTCGATTTCTGATGATGATTAAATTGTTAAAGTGAATTTATGTTTTTCTTCCTGTGAAACCTTATTTAATTATCAATAAAGCATACTCCTTAGGCCTTATGCAACCGATTAAAAACATGTTGTACAACCATTTTTTGGGAAGTATTTTTTTTTATTTCTACATTCGTTCACAAAATAAACCAATTCAGCATAAAAACGTAAAATATTCACCACCCGAGGTTGAATCCTCCTTCTGTTTCAAGCAGCAATGCTTAATTATGCGGATTATTATTTCAAAAAAATCACTGATATTATGAAAAAGATAATTTTACTCATCCCACTATTTTTAATTTTTGGGGCTTTAACCCTCGAAGCTCAAACAACAATTTTGGAGAAAGAAGCAAAATCCGCAGGTATTTCTTTAAATATTCCGGCTTCTTATACGATAACTGATAACCGTGAAAAGGTATATCCGGCTGAAATTACTGATGAGTTTCCTCTTCCTGATATTGCGCAACAATATGGTGTAAAACCATCCCAGGGGAATACATTTTTTAATGCCCTTTTTGGGATGATTTCAGCAACTTTTGAACATAACGATCAGGAATGTATTGTTTTAGCATACATCACTCCCGGACGTAATGGAAACAACTTTGGACGGATTTCAAATGATAGTGTGCAGTTAGAAATATTTAACCACATCTATTTTGGGCGAATAAAACATGATTTCAGGTATGGTAAGCCATTCAGCGGAGCGTCAGCGCTGGATGCACTTGAATTATACCCTATGCTTACCCGGTATCCATCAAAAAAAGCAGGAAATATGTTTAATGCTGCTGCCATGGTTAGTTATCCACTGAACTTTAGAGGAAATGTGTTTAAAGAAAAATTCACCAGGGGGAAAGGTACTGTAATAGGAAAAGATGGACTCGAGGTATATCTCTATTTTCTGATGACCGATCAGAGTGTATTGAAATTCAATAAGTATCTCGATGAATTTAACGGTGCTTTCGTATTTAAATAATGAAACCATTTGAGAATTTCTAAAACTTATTGTAATGAAAAAAATTGGGATTATAGTACTGTGTCTTTTTATGGTACAAATGGCAAATTGCCAGTGGGTTGAATATGAAACAAAACAAATTGGGCAGAATGAAGCTGTTTCATTTCTGAAGCAGGATAAAAAGGATATCCGAAAGAATGCTAACGGAACTCCATTTTTTAAAACAGACTACAAATTTGAAGTCAGAACAGGTAGTAATGATGTAAAAATTCAGCTGAAAGATTGTTTCTACATTGATCCGGAAAATCCGGAAATGAAACCGGCTGTTTATGTTGATGATGAATTAAATAACGTGAGTTCGATGTAAAAATATCACCTTTTTTTGTAAAAAAGCAAGACTTTGATTATATTTAAGTTCTTGATTCATAAATATATAACAAAACAAAG
>JAWLCL010000015.1:0-117051 GCA_041687255.1 Mariniphaga sp.
AGCCCGCCAGCGCCGATGGTACTGCGTAAAAGTGGGAGAGTAGGCCGCTGCCGGATTTATCCAAAGCCCATGTTCTGCGGAGCATGGGCTTTTTTATTTATTTCCCCCTGCTTACAATAATTATTATTTATTTTTCCCGTTCTTTCAGTGAAACGTTTCTGGAAATGATGATAGTAAAAACTGAACTGCTCAATAAATACAGAGAAAATGCTTTTTTTCTGACTTTAATATTTGCTGCATCTGTTTTTCCTTTTTCAGAAGCATTGGTTAGTATTGCCTCAGGATTGCTTTTATTTCAAGCCTTAATTTTACAATCATGGAAGCATCCTGCTGTTAAATGGCATACTTCAAAAGTTGTTTTATACCCTGTTTCAATTTTTCTTGTTTACCTTATTGGAACAATTTTTACTTCCGATTTCCCTTTTGCATTGTATGAACTGAAAAAGACCATTTTTTGGGCAGTCGTTCCTCTTGCAATGTTTTTATCACCAAGGCTTAGTGATAAACGTATATACATTGTTTTATTTGTTTTTATACTTTCTGTTACAGTGGCAAGTTTTATTTTTATCGGGAACATTGCTGTGAACCGGTATTCCCAGGTTGCTGATTTCCGCTCGCTAAGTATCATATCTCATATCCGGTTTTCTCTTCAGGTTATTTTGTCTGTTATTCTGCTTTCATGGTTTATATATAGCAGAAGCAGAATCCCTGTGAAAATTAGTGCAATTATATGTTGGATTTTATTGGGTTGGTTGGTTTTTTTCCTGGTTCTTTTAAAATCTTTGGTTGGAATTTTAGCTTTCATAGGAGTATCATTTGTCTTCCTGATTATAGTAGTTATACGAACAAAAAATATAAAGAGTAAAATTGTACTTACTGTTGCTCTTGCTTTTGTCCTTCTTTTCCCTTCTGTTTTTGTTGGTTCAGTTATAAATGATTATTATGATTTTGAAGAAATTAATCCTTCAGATGTTGAATTATATACCCCATCGGGAAATCCTTACCATCACGATTTTAATCAGGGGTTACGTGAAAATGGAAACTTAGTATATGTTTATATATGTGAACAAGAACTCCGACAGGAATGGAATAAACGTTGCAGCATCAAATACGATGACGATATAAACGGATACATCCTAGGAAGCACACTTATACGGTATCTTACCAGTAAAGGGTATCGTAAAGACAGTGTTGGTGTAAGCAAGCTGACTCCTGAAGATATTGAGTTAGTGCAGAAAGGAGTAACAAATTATAAGTTTGAAAATCATGCCTTCTCCATCTATCCCCGCATATATGAAACCATTTGGGAAATCGATTACTATAAGAGGACTGGCGATCCTAATGAAAAAACTTTGGCTCAGCGGATTGAATATGTCAAAGCTTCGTTTAGACTCATTGAAGATAAGCCTGTTTTTGGTATAGGCACAGGTAATTGGATGATAAAATACAATGAAGCTTTTGATCAAATGAATACTTTGTTGGCAAAGGAAAGTCGTGCATCATCGCATAACCAGTATTTGAATTACCTTGTGAAGTTTGGAATAGTTGGGCTGACCTGGATTATAATTGCAATTCTTTTTCCTGTTTTCAAACTGGGACATCGTAATAATTATGTTTTGATTTTATTTCTGTTTACATATGCCTTTGCCAATTTTGGAGATGCCAATCTGGAAACCCATATGGGACTTTCCTTTTTTACTTTCTTTTATAGTTTTTTCCTTCGCAATTCCTCCCCCCAAATGAAAAATACCGCTGTTGAACAAATAAATTAGTTTATCATTTTCGTTTCCTTTTCTAAGGTGAAAAAGAATTTTTCCTTTAAGTTATCTATTTGTTAGAAATTCCATATTTAAGAGAACTGTTGAAACTTCCTTCAGTTATGTATGAGGCTAAGAAGTCAAACTTGCACAATAATTTTTTTTGTATTAAGAGAACCTTTTAACCTTTATAAATTTATTTTCTGAACAGAAGTAAAGTTAAGGTGGTACGAACTTTTTAGTATCTACTTTGTTTGGGATGTAAAATATTTATAAAAAAAAGACAAAAAGACATGAAAGGAAGAAACTTTATTTCAACTATTGGAGCTGCAACGTTGGCAGTACTTGTTTTTGGAACCGTAACATCATTTGTGCCAGGTATACAAAAATTTAATGGACACGAATTTCCTGATCTGGAATATGAATTCAATGCTCTGGAACCATTCATTGATGCTCAAACCATGGAATTGCATTACACAAAGCATCATCAAGGTTATTACAATAACTTTATTAAGGCTGTTGAAGGTACAAAACTTGAAGAAACCCCTATGGAAGATATTTTCAAATCGATCAGCAAAGAATCGGAAACCGTTAGAAATAATGGTGGAGGCTATTACAATCATACTCTTTTTTGGGAAAATATGACTCCTTCTCAGCATCAAATTCCTAATGATTTGCGCAAGGCAATTGAAAAAGATTTCGATTCGGTTGATGCATTTAAAGAAGAATTTTCTTCAGCTGCAAAAAGCCGGTTTGGCAGTGGATGGGCATGGCTTGCTGTTGATGATCAGGGAAAGTTGTTCGTTACTTCAACCCCGAATCAGGATAATCCCCTGATGGATGTAGCCGATGAAAAGGGAACTCCTTTGTTGGGCCTTGATGTATGGGAACATGCCTATTACCTTAAATACCAAAACAGAAGGGCTGATTACGTTGATAATTTCTGGAATGTTGTTAACTGGGATGTTGTGAATAAAAGATTACAGCAAGCAAATACACAGAAATAAGTTGGAACATTGCCGCCGGCTCATTACTTTTGAATCTTTTTAGAAAAGTTATGAGCCAGCGTATTGTTTTTATTGGAGCGGGAAATCTTGCCACCCAGCTTTCTTTGGCATTACAGGAACAGGGGTGCTCAATAGTACAGGTATACAGCCGTACTGAATCTTCAGCAAAAGAGTTGGCTCAAAAGCTTCAGGCCCGTCACACTTTATTACCGGAAAAAATAGTAGAGGATGCTGATATTTATTTCGTGGCGCTGAAGGATTCGGTTATTGATGAAGTTCTTACAAAGGTAGATTTTCAAAACCGGCTCGTGGTGCATTGTTCCGGCAGCCTGCCGCTTTCTGCGCTTGAAAAGTTTTCTGACAATACAGGAGTTTTTTATCCCCTGCAGACTTTTTCAAAATTCAGGGAAGTTAATTTTAAAACAATTCCTGTTTTCGTGGAAGCCGGTTCGAAAGAGAATGAAATCATGCTTTTGCAGCTTGCACAGCGTATTTCAGAAAATGTTACAGTGCTCGATTCCGGGAAAAGATTATTTCTTCACATTGCTGCAGTATTTGCCTGCAACTTTGTGAATCACTTTTATACAGTAGCTTCTGATTTACTGGAATCAAAAGATATTCCCTTTCAAATGATTCAGCCGCTTATTATGGAAACTGCGTTGAAGGTTATGAATACAGCGCCTCAAAAAGCACAGACAGGCCCGGCAGTAAGGTTTGATGAGAATATTATTGGGGCTCATTTAGAAGCACTGCGTTCCTTTCCGGAATTAAGGGTGATGTACCGGGAAATCTCTGAGAGTATATACAATTATCATAAACATTTATATTAATGACTTTTTTTAAGGATGATTTAAAAAAAATCAAAGCTTTTGTTTTTGACCTTGATGGTGTCTTATCGAAAGATGTTTCTCCTTTGAATGAACAGGGAGAGCCTATACGAACAGCAAATGTGAAAGATGGATTTGCTATTAAAAATGCCATTGATTTTGGATATCCTGTAGCTGTTATTACAGGAAGTTTTATTGAACATGTTCGTTATCGGTACGAAAGACTTGGCGTTGAACACTTTTACAATAATGTTTCAGATAAAACCAGAGCACTGTCCGATTTTTTGGCTAAAACCGGAATAGACAAAGAAAATGTAATGTTTATGGGCGATGACCTCGTCGATTATAAAGTTATGTTACAGGTAGGCATGCCGGTTTGCCCGCGTGATGCCGTTTCAGAAATTAAAGCCGTGTCAAAATATATATCTCCTAAAAAAGGTGGTAAAGGATGTGTGCGCGATGTTATAGAACAAACATTGCGGGTACAGGGCAAGTGGTTTACAGAAGAGATGCTCATAAAAAAAGCAAATTGAATGAATTGGTTTCCAAAATATAATTACATCCTTGCCTCTAAATCGCCCCGCCGGCAGCAGTTGCTTCACGCGCTTGGTATTGACTTTCAAATCCAGACGAAAGAGGTGGAGGAAATATTTCCTGAAGGATTGCTACCCGCACAAATACCGGTTTATCTTGCTGAATTAAAAGCACGCACTTTTATAAATGACCTAAAAAGTTGTGATTTGTTGATTACTGCCGATACCATAGTTTTTCTGGAAAATAAGGTAATTGGTAAACCGGAAAATCAGAAAGATGCTCAAAATCTGCTTCGAATGCTTAGCGGCAGGGAACACCAGGTTATATCAGGTGTTTGCCTCACGTCAGTAAACAAGCAAAAATCGTTTCATGCAACAACAAATGTACAGTTTAAGCATTTGAGCGAGGAGGAAATAAATTATTACATTAATTCCTTTCGGCCTTATGATAAAGCCGGGGCCTATGGCATCCAGGAGTGGATAGGTTACATAGGAATATCGCACATTGAAGGTTCATTTTATAATGTAATGGGACTCCCCATTCAAAAGCTTTATGAGGAAATAATGGTGTTTTGATAAACATTTCCTGAGTTTGGGATGAAATATCGATTCATCCGATAATTTATTACGCTATGTTAAACCCAAATCAACTTTAATTCGTAAACGGAAGTAAAGTAAAACTTGAATCCAATGTTATGAATTATTTTGTAAAAACCATTTCACTTGTTTTTCTGACATTGTTCCTGTTGAATAGCTGTTCAAAAAAGGAGGAGATTAAAATTGGTTTTTTGATGCACGCTCTTGACAAGGAACGTTGGGAAAACGACCGTAACTTTTTTGTACAAAAAGTGGAGGAATTAGGAGGAACTGTAGAGGTTCGTATTGCCGATAATGACCTGGAGAAACAATTAAAACAGGCTAACGAACTGCTTTCCAATGGGGTTGATTTATTGGTTGTTGTGCCTGTTGACCAGTTTGCAGCCGCACAAATTGTTGAGAATGCCCATGCTAAAAATGTAAAGGTAATTTCTTATGACCGGTTAATTAAGAACTGTAAGCTCGATTTTTACGTATCAACCGATAATGTAGAAATTGGCAAACTTCAGGCCGAGTACCTTACCACATTGCAACCTAAAGGAAATTATGCGCTTATCGGAGGAGCCCTTAACGATAACAACAGTCAGTTTTTATACCTGGGGCAGATGAACGTGTTACAACCCCTGGTTGAAAGAGGTGACATAAAAGTTGTTTATAATGTTTTTACTGAAAGGTGGGAAGAAGAGGAAGGGTATTACCATATTAAGCAGCTTTTGCAACAAACCGATGAACTGGATGCCATACTGGCCGGAAATGATGCTATTGCCTTTGGTATTATAAGGGCATTGCGTGAAGCAGGGAAAGAGGGTAAAGTTAAGGTGGCAGGTATGGATGCCGACCTGAGAAATCTGCATGAAATCGTTTCGGGGTATCAGACTTCCACAATTTATAAGCCATACGAAAAATTAGCCGCTACAACAGCATCACTTGCTATGAAAATCGCCCGCACCGGTGAATGCGAAAATACTTTTCAAACTGTAAGTAACGGTGCTTGCCTTGTGCCAACTGTATTCCATAATGGAATTCTGGTAAATAAGGGAAATCTTAAACTAACAGTTATTTCTGAAGGTTACCAAAGTGAGGAGGAAGTCTACCAATAACTATTCCCTTGCCTGCATTGTTCCTGCTTTCCAAAAGCCTACTGCAAGCAGGCAATAAAATAGGGCATAAAGGATTTTGAAAAAGTTAAGAGTTATATTTATAAAATCCACTGAAAATTCAAGTATAAGATTGAAGAGAATATAAAAGAAAAAATTTCCGGAATAATAGATGAGTACTGCGGTATTGATCCAAATGAGTGACGATTGCGAAAGGATTTTGATCTTGCCCTCTGTCATTATTTTTGAAAACAGCAGAATGGAAAACACAACCAGGAACAATGCACTGGTGGCTCCTGTTGCACTTGGATAATCATAATAACTTTGAAAAAAGATTATATTGACAATACTAAACACCTCAAATAAAATAATAACTCCTGTAATTGCTTTCTTATATATATACCCTTTTAATTCATGTAAATAAAAGATGGCAATAAAAACAAAGGACAATGAAATATAGATATGTCCCAGGGGCATATTATTTTTTATATCTGTGTATGTTCTCAGATAACTGGCTATTATTTCAGTAACTACCCCAGTTACTGCAAAAAAATATAAAAACCGATGGCTGGTATTTAGTTTACGAAAAAATAAAGTGCCGCTTATGAATGGAAGAAATGAAAAAAACCAAAAATATTTCCAGATTGGCATTATTTGGAATTAAAAATACTTGATTCGTCACAATTTGGAGGACAAGGATCACAAAAATCAAACACCATTTCCTGGTCCTTTGAATCCCGGTTTTCTTTTACTTCGGGATAAATCAATGCATTCATCAATTTCGATATTCCAAAGCCAATTTGAGCCTCCGGTTTATTTTGGATATTGAAAATTTCATGCATTTCATACCTGCTGAGCAGGTATGCCTTGGGATAAATAAACTTACGAAACCTGGCCCATTCATTTTCAGCATCAAGTTCACCAATACGCCACTGCTGATAACGCCTGATGTTTTCTATTACCTCAGCAGTATTGGCCGAATAGTTTTTATTTTCCGGCTCCAGTTTCACTACCGGGTTTTCGTAATCTCTGAATACATCACCGCTTCCCAGTAAAAAAGAAGAAACAGCATAGGCGCATAAAACATGCTTGTCGTCTTTTTTGTCTGCTTCCAGCCCCAAATAAATTCTCAGCCTGTTCTCGTTTTCCCCTGCCAGGAATTTATAAGTTTCTTTCTGGATTATTATTGGAGGTACAAACAAGTTAAAGGTTAATTTTTCTTCTTCGTTTATATTCAGTACCCAGTTTTCAGCCTGTTCCGGCGGAACCTGGTCGCGTTTAAGATTTATGCTCATTTTTTTAATGCATTAATAGGAATATTAAAAATAGCAAAAATGAGTTAAAAAAATTAGAATTGAAACACTTTTTACATTAAAAACAGGGTCTTTATTGCATTGTTCTTCATTGCCTGTTTTTAAATGGCCGGAAGAGCATCTGCAAACCTTAAGTTTTCCCTCACAGGCATTAACAGTTTAGGGTTAGAAGGTGAAGGCATATCAAACCTGATTAACTGTTTTATTATCAGATGCTCCATAGGTTGTTTCCTGCTTGTGAAATGCTGACCTTTTGAGATTTGTTCCTTCTGTTTTGCTACTATTAAGATTGATACATTCGACGTTCCTGAACCGTTCTGAATTGAATTTACATTGAGTTTAGTCAGGCCCGGGTATGGTGAAGATATGCCCTGTAACTAACTTTTTTTTCTTTATGCGGAGTGAATATTGCAAAAAAGAAACCGTCAGGGATTAAATTCCTGGACGGTTTTTTTAAGAAGAAGTTAAATAAATGAATCAACGGTAGATATAAAAATCAATTTCGCGATAATAACCACCATTGTAAAAATCTGTTTCAAGTGCATAATACCTTTCAGGATAGTGAATAAGAGCAAAACCGTGCGGATTTTTTTCAAAAAACAGGTTGCCTACCCTAAAGTATAGGTATCCGTTTATATACACTCTTTCGGCATAGCGGGGCAACTTGTGGAATACCAGCCCAAACGGCATATCTGCCAATACATAACCAACACCCGGAAAATGCCTGAAGAAATGTCCGTTGTAATTATAGTAGCGAACACGATTGTGAACAAAGTAATCGGGCTTCGCACCGAATTTTCTGACAACATGACCATAAACGGGGTGGAAATAATAATGCTTATGAAATCTGTAAGAGTAGGGATGATATCCGCTATAATATTCCCTCCAGCTGTTTACATTCCAGCGATAAGTTTCCCAGTTGTGATCCCAGTGCAGGTGCTTCCTGTAATTGTAATTTCTATAGAAATTTTCATTATGATTTTTGTAATGAACATGGTGCTTTGCATAACCGGCATTCCAGTGGTTTTTATTCCCCTTAAAATTTTTGGCCGGTACATAACGGCTGTCTCTTGTATCTACCCGGTAAAGTTTACTGTTATATTCTTTTCTGGCGCGAGGTGAAACTGCTGCTCTTTGCGGTGAATTGTATCGTTGCGAATCGTTTTGACGAAAGCTTTCCCTACGGTTACCAGCAGGTGCATTTCTTAAGCTGGAACGGTTTGTTTCAGGTTTTCTTCGCTGTACCGATGCCGGCTGCTGATTTCTATATTGTTGCTTTTCCTGATAAACTTTTCTTTCCCTGGTTGCGGAACCGTTCTTTCTATTCACTGCCGGTTTAGCTGATTTTACAGCAGAGTTTGAACGGTTTTCCCGGGTGGCAGTTCTTCTTACCCCGGAAGTATTTTGCCGGGTTTTTACTTTTGATTCATCGTCCTTAAACGTGCTTTTTGCTTTCGCTTCCCGGCTATCTTTCTTTTGTTCGTTTTTTTGTTTTACAACCTCGTTTCTGGAGTTACGGCGTTGTGCTTCGGCTGGAACAGTGGCATGTGTTAATACTAAAAACAGGGGTATGACGGCGATTAGTATGAATCGTGTTTTCATGACTTTTAGTTTAAGTAAAAAAATAAAAAACTGCTTTTTTAATACCGGTATGATACCGGGAAGAAGCAAAGCCTGTGCCAAATGCAAAAAAATGTGAAAATATTTTATTAACTTGTTGATTGTTAGTGATGTGTAATAATTTTTAATTTTCATTTATTCTCTCTAATTTTGCTGCTTATTAAGCACAGTAGTGAATGGGAAGGATTTTGGCATTGGATTATGGGAAAAAAAGAGTTGGATTGGCAGTTTCTGATCCGAATAAAATCATTGCCAATAAACTTGCAACAGTTGCCACACATACCCTGTGGGATTTTCTTCAGACTTACATGAAGAGTGAACAAGTTGAGGAGGTGATAATTGGTTACCCTTTGCAAATGAACAACACTGCTTCAGAGGCTGTTGTTTACATCAACCCGTTTATTAAGAAATTCAGGAAAATATATCCTGAGATACCGCTTGAGGTTGTTGATGAACGATTTACATCAAAAATGGCTGCAAGAGCTATGGTGGACGGAGGCTTGAAAAAAATGGCGCGTCGAAACAAGGAACTGGTAGATGCCATAAGCGCCACCATTATACTGCAGGATTACATGGAACAAAAGCGGTACCGGCAATAGTTGATTAGAATAGTAATGATAAACAGTGAAGATTGATACGATGATATACCCGGTTACAGTTTACGGAGACCCTTTGTTGCGAAAAAAAGCGCAACCTGTTGAGAAGGATCATGAAGGGCTGGAAAATATAATTGAGAACATGTGGGAAACCATGTACAATTCTGATGGCGTAGGATTGGCTGCTCCACAGGTAGGGCTGTCCCTTCGGATTTTTTTAGTTGATGCCACCTCGGGAGCTGATGAAGAGCCCGAATTGAAGGATTTCAAAAAGGTATTTATAAACCCGGAGATTGTTACAAAATCAGGTGAAGAATGGGTAATGAATGAGGGATGCCTCAGTCTCCCTGAAATACGTGAGGATGTTAAACGCCCTGATGAAGTTAGAATTAAGTATTTTGATGAAAATTTTGAACCCCATGAAGAGGTGTTCAAAGGTTATGCAGGCAGAATAATTCAGCACGAGTACGATCATCTTGAAGGTATCTTGTTTGTGGATTATCTTTCACCTTTGCGCAAACGCTTGTTAAAGAGCAAGCTTATGTCCATTGCCACAGGAAAAGTGCAGCCCAGCTACCGGATAAAAATTCCTGTCCGATCTGTGTAACCTTTTGTAGCCAATTCCGTTTCTGCTACTAATCCATTCAGCAGCTACGGAATTGGCTTGAAAAATACAGTTGATAAAATACCATTCCTGCGGTTAACCGCAGCTTTATCTGCCGGAATTGTTTTAGGAGCTTTTCTGCCGGCCGATGCTTTCTTAATTTATATCTTGCTGGTTTTTACTACAGCACTCCTGATATGGCTGAATGCCCATTACGGTTATAAACGTGCCGCATTTTTTGGAATGGGAGTTCATCTGTTTTTTATTGCGACAGGCAGTCTGCTCTATTCTCAGTACAGCAAAAAGCCTGAATTTTTTAATAACGTTAAATTCATTGCGGTAGTAAAAGAAATCGCCCAGGAAAAGACAAATTCTTACCAATCAATCCTGAAGGTACATTCCGTTATAAGAAATGATTCCATAATATCAGCAGGAGAGAATGTTTTGGTTTATTTTGAAAAAGATAATAAATCAAAAACACTTCTACCCGGTCAGGTAATTCTTTTTACCGCTTCACCCAGGGATTTAGAGAACACAGGTAATCCCTTTGAATTTAACTACAAAGGGTATATGGAGAGGCGAAAAATTTACCGTCAGCTTTACCTTACATCTGATAAATGGGTATTGACAGACAAAACTGCCCCGTTCGATATTTCACTGTTTGCCGAACAGGTGCGGATGAAGTTGCTTAATATCTACAAACAGCAAGAATGGAATAACCGGCAATTGAATGTATTATCGGCCCTGACCCTTGGATATAAGCGAGGCCTGTCGCCGGAAACAAAGAATACATTTGCATCGGCAGGGGCCATGCATATTCTGGCTGTTTCGGGTCTTCATACTGGAATAGTTTTCCTGATCGTAAACTTCTTATTTGGGTTTTTAAAAAAAATACGTTTTGGCAGGGTGTTATTCATTCTTCTGGTAATTCTTTCACTTTGGTGCTTTGCATTTTTAACCGGTTTGTCACCCTCTGTAATGAGAGCTGCAACAATGTTTTCCTTTGTGGTTATTGGCCAAAATTTACGCCGCCCGGCAAATGTATACAACACCCTGGCCACTTCGGCATTTTTTCTTTTGTTGCTGAATCCTAATAACCTGTTTGAAGCCGGTTTTCAGTTGTCGTATTCCGCAGTGTTTGGAATAGTTTTTTTACAACCGAAATTTGAAAAACTTATCTGTTTCCGGTTAAAAGTAATTAAGTATTTCTGGAGCCTGTTTACAGTTTCGGCAGCAGCTCAAATAGCCACTTTCCCGGTGGCCCTTTTTTATTTTAATCAGTTTCCGGTATACTTCTGGCTTTCAAACCTTTTTATAATACCTGCTGTTACCTTGCTTATTCCCCTGGGAATTATTCTGCTGGTCTTTAGCCCAATTGCTTTTGTTCAGACATTGCTGGCAGATGTGACAGGCCTCCTGCTTAATATGTTGATTGAATTCCTTGAATGGATAAAACAATTGCCTGTTTCTGTAGTTAATTTCCATCTGACAGAAGTTGAACTGCTGTTTTTACTTTCAGCGCTGCTTTCTTTCTTTTTCTTCATAGGATTAAAGAAAACAGTTTATTTTAAGACTGCCCTGGTGTTAATACTTGTATTGATGAGTACATCGCTAATCAGAAATACAATTGGTTTGTTCCGGAATGAAATTATCCAATACAACCTTTCCGATCAAAATGTAATTCATTTAGTATCTGGAAAAAGAAACTATATAATTTCAGAAGAAATATTGAAAGAGAACGACAGAGTGCATGACCTCATAAAAAATACTGTTTTGGGATTACAGCTGCATCCCCCGGTTTATTTAACCTGTAGTCGGTTGTTCATTGATCCTGTTGTATATGTAAAAGATGGGTTAATATTATTTAATGGTCAGGTAGTGCATTTTTATACCGGGAATCGTTCTGAAATAAGTCCGTTTACTCCGGATATAATTATAGGTAAGGCGACAATTGAAAAGAACCAATGAGCTCATTTATTCAGGTATATTGCATATCCTTATTTTTAAATTATTAACCTGTTAATTCCTGACGGTTAAAAATTTGCAGGAGAAGATACGAATCTGAAAAAGAGCAAGATGCTTTGCATTAATTTAAGAAACAGGCTAATTTTTTTCGAATTACAGCCCTGAATGGTGTTTATTTGATTGGATATACTTTACTTTGCATTGAATTTTAAAATTAAATGCCCGAAGGAAATGAAAGTAGTAATTGCTGGCGCAGGAGAAGTGGGAACACACCTGGCCCGTATGCTTAGCAGTGAAGATCATGACATTGTACTCCTGGACGATTCTCCTGAAAAACTTTTTAAAATAAATGGCGAAGTCGATTTAATGACTGTTGCCGGTTCGGCACATTCTTTTCAGGATTTAAAGCAGACCGGGTTGGCTAAGGCCGATTTATTTATTGCTGTAACACCATCGGAAGAACGTAATGTTTTAGCTTGTTCCATGGCTTCATACCTGGGGGTTGCCCGCACCATCGCGCGTATCAATAATTCGGAATACCTTATGACCCGTTACCGGGCCAAACTTAATAATCTGGGCATTCATGAATTGATTTATCCGGAAAGTCTGGCCGCAAAAGAAATAGTTGCATCTATAAAACAAACAGGTACCCGTCAATTAATTGAATTTTCAAATGGAAAGCTTCTTCTTATGGGAATCAAGGTAAGAGAAGATGCTCCTATACTTAATAAGCCTTTTGAAGAGCTCCAGCTTGAAAATGAGCAGATATTGGTAGTGGCTATTAACAGAGAAAATAGAACCATCATTCCCAATGGAAGCGATTACCTTATCAATGGCGATATTGTTTTCTTTATAACATCGAGAATGGAACAGCAAAGGGTGTTTGAACTTACTGCCAAGAAACCCTTTGAAGTTAAGAATATTATGTTCCTGGGGGGCAGCCGGATAGCACAGAAAGCGATAGAAAAATTGGGCGATCAATACCGGATAAAGGTAATTGAAGAAAGCATTGAAAAATGTGAACAGATTGCCGGTAAATATGGGAATTCGCTTGTTATTAACGGCGATTGCCGGAATTTAAAATTATTGAAAGACGAAGGGCTTGAGAAGATGGATGCTGTAGTAGCAACAACAGGAAATTCCGAAACCAATATTTTAGGTTGCCATCTTGCTAAAACGCTGGGCGTCAGAAGAACCATAGCTGAAGTTGAAAACCTTGCATTTATGGGGCTTGCCGAAAACATGAACATTGGAAGCATTATAAACAAAAAATTAATTGCTGCCAGCTACATATACCGATTCACATTAAATGCTGCCATTTCAAAAGTGAAATGTTTAACTGCTTCAGATGCAGAGGTGTTTGAATTTATAGCTAAAGCTGATGCAAAGATTACGCAGAAACCGGTTAAGGATCTTAACTTTCCTGATGAAGCCAAAATTGGTGGCATAATAAGGGGAGAAGAAGGATACATTGCCAATGGAAATACCCAGGTGAGAGAAGGCGATAAGGTGGTGGTATTCACTCTGCCGTCAGGAATCAGGAAACTTGAAAAATTCTTTAAATAACCAGACCTGCAGTTAACATGAATTTCAAAATTATCTTCAGGGTACTAGGTTTTTTGATTTTTGTAGAAGGTGTAGCCATGTTGCTGGCTTTGTTTGTTTCATTAATTTACCAGGGATACGACAAGACTGCTTTTATTATTTGCTCGGGAATAAATCTCTCTTTAGGCGGTGCTATCATTTTTCTTACACGAAAAGTTAAACCCGATATTGGCAAGCATGAAGGATATCTGATTGTTTCACTGGTTTGGGTGGTTTTTTCCTTATTCGGCAGCTTACCATACATAATAAGCGGGGCAATTCCTGATTTTACAAATGCATTTTTTGAGACCATATCCGGTTTTACAACAACCGGGTCTTCAGTTTTGACCGATATTGAATCGCTGCCACACGGTATTCTTTTTTGGCGCAGCATATCGCAGTGGCTAGGCGGAATGGGAATAATTGTGCTTTCGCTGGCTATCTTGCCTGTTTTTGGAATTGGCGGCATGCAGATGTTTATGGCTGAAGTACCCGGGCCTACCCCTGACAGGATAAGTCCGCGCATCAGGCAAACAGCTAAAACCCTTTGGGGAATATATCTTATTTTTACTTTAGTTGAAGTTGCATTGCTCTGGATAGCAGGAATGGGATTATTTGATTCAGTTTGCCATTCATTCACAACCATGGCAACCGGAGGTTTTTCAACCAAGCAGGCAAGCATCGCCCATTGGTCGTCGCCTGCAATACATTACATCATCATCGTTTTCATGATATTGGCAGGGACTAACTTCACGCTGTCATACATGGCAATTAGAGGAAAATTTTCAAGGGTAATAAAGGATGAGGAATTCAAATATTATATCCTGTTTATTTTAGTTTTTACAACAGTTATTTTTGGAGGGCTGCTCATATCCACACATTATGAAGTGGAACAGGCATTCAGAGATGCTCTTTTCCAGGTTGTTTCCATTATTACAACAACTGGTTTTGCTACGGCCGATTATTTAACCTGGAAACCGGTATTGTACCTGTTAATATTTTCATTGTTCTTTTTTGGTGGATCGGCAGGTTCTACAGGCGGGGGCATTAAAATCATGCGGATTGTTTTGCTCCTGAAAAACAGTTATTATGAGCTTAAGCGAATGGTACATCCGCATGCTGTAATTCCTGTGAAATTTAACAACAATTCGGTTGAAGCAAAAATCATAACCAATGTGCTGGCTTTTTTTATGTTTTATTTTGCAATTTTTGCAACCAGCACAGTTATATTCTCATTGATTGAACCCGATATGGAATCGGCTATGGGGGCTGTTGCCACCAGTCTGGGTAACATTGGTCCTGGCTTGGGTAACGTAGGTCCTTCAGAAACATTTCTGCACATTAAACCTGTGGGTAAATGGTTCTTATCATTTTTAATGCTTCTTGGACGTCTGGAGTTATTCACAGTGCTGGTGCTTTTTTCTCCATCGTTTTGGAGAGAGTAGGAAACTGCTTTTTTTAATATTCCAGTTTTCCTTTTCCTTCGCGAACCAGTTCAATAATATCCCCCGTGCAGTCAATAACTGTAGAAGGAACCAATTCACCGTAACCGCCGTCAATTACAATATCGGCTATATCCTGAAATTTTTCATAAATCAGTTCCGGGTCGGTAGTGTATTCTAATATTTCATCATCGTCATGAATCGAGGTGGAAAGAATTGGATTACCCAATTCATAAATAATATCACGGACGATGTTGTTATCGGGCACTCTTATACCCACAGTTTTTTTCTTCCCTTTAAAATATCGGGGAACATTATTGTTGGCTTCAATGATAAAGGTGAATGGACCGGGAAGGTTTTTTTTCATCAGTTTAAATACTGAGTTTGAAATGGGTTTTGTATAATCTGAAAGGTGGCTTAAATCGCTGCAGATAAATGAAAAATTTGCTTTTTCAACTTTAATGCCTTTATATTGAGCAACCTTCTCAACTGCTTTTTGGTTGGTTATGTCGCAACCCAACCCATATACTGTATCGGTTGGATAAACAATCAGACCTCCATCGCGCAATACTTCCACCACTTTTCTTATGTCACGTGGATTAGGATTTTCGTTATAGATTTTCAGTAGCATGACTTTAATATTAATACAAAATTATAACTTTCAATATACTTTTACGCAATATTAGCCACTTTTGCAGCATGAAACTGGAAATTAAACATACAGCCGACGGCTCTTCCACCTTTTATTTGCCCCATATGGATGAGCAGTACCATTCGTTGAATGGGGCTCTTACTGAATCGGAACATGTTTTTTTGAAAATGGGGTTTCTGTTTCATCCCAAACCAGATCCTGTTGTATTTGAAGTAGGTTTTGGTACCGGATTGAATGCATTACTGACTGCCCGGCAGGCTGAGAGTATTAGTCGTAATGTTTTTTACATTGCCATTGAGAATTTCCCTCTTGACCCGGAGTTGGTTAGGGAGCTTGATTATGGCCGGTTTATTCCAGGAAAAGGAAAGGATTTATTTTCGGATCTGCACCAATGCCAATGGAATGAGCCGGTTCAGATAACTCCTTTTTTCCGGCTGTTAAAAATTAAAGCTGACTTTACAGGCAGTGAATGGAAACTTCCGGTTAACTGTGATATAATTTATTTTGATGCATTTGGACCTGATAAGCAGGCCGAAATGTGGGAGCCGCAAGTTTTTGTGCGGTTATATGAACAGCTTTTGCCGGGAGGTGTTTTTGTTACTTACAGCGCAAAGGGCGAAGTCAGAAGACGTTTATTAGCAGCCGGATTCAGTATTGAAAAGTTACCTGGCCCACCCGGAAAAAAAGAAATGCTGAGGGCAATAAAATGAAAGCAGAATTCTAATTGCGAAAAAATAAACTTATCTTCGCACTTTCTTTAAGAATAAACAGTTATGGCGGAAAAGAAATTTACCGACAAATTGGACAGACTGAGTTATGCTTTGGGTTTAACCACAGCAAATTATTTCCTCCGCTCGGGAGTGAAGTCATTTAATCAGGAAGTTTTTCTTAAAGCAATTAAAGATGTATATACCGGAGAAGTGCCTGGTATGAAGCCTGAAGAGGCAAATCAGGTCCTTGAAAAGTTTAAGGAAGAAGCAAATGCCAGACTTGCAGAAACAAATCTTTTTGAGAGCCTTGATTTTTTGAATCGTAATGGTAATGATGAGGATATTGAGTTAGTAGATTTTGGGCTTCAGTATAAAGTTCTGAAAAGGGGCAGGGGACCAATACCCCGGCTTACTGATAAGGTAAAATTCCATTATAACGGCAGGTTCATCGATGGAACAATCTTCGACAGTTCACTAGAACGGGGAGAGCCTGTAGTTTATCCGGTTAACGGGTTAATTAAAGGGATGGCTAAAGCTCTTCAGTTAATGCCTGTAGGTTCAAAATGGCGCCTGTTTATTCCTCCCGATTTAGCCTATGGGCGTCAGGGAGCGGGTAATATTATTGGGCCCAACCTTACGCTGATATTTGATTTGGAACTATTGGAAATTGTTAAAATAAAAATTGAAGTATGAAAAAATGTTTTTTTGGATTGACAGCAATTGTGTTGTCAGTTATTGTTATGAGTTGTCAACCTTCGGGTTCAGGTCGTGATGTGGAATTAAATTCACTGGCCGACTCTGCCGGATATGCTATTGGAATCCTGGTTGGAGAAAATAATAAACAACAGATAGAAAGTGCCCCTGGCGGAAGTGATATAAATCTTGAAGCTATGGCTGCTGCATTTCGTGCTGCTGCTATAGGTGAAGAAGGGAAAATGACAGTTGAAGAGGCTGACCAAATCATCCGCTCATATTTTGAGTCGGAAGGTGCAAAAGAAGGGCAGTTAAACCTGGAAGCCGGAAATGCATTCCTGGAAGCAAATAAAAGCAAAGAAGGGATACAAACTACTGAAAGTGGTTTACAGTACGAAGTTCTTGAAGAAGGAGACGGTCCAAAGCCTGAAGCAGATGACCAGGTAAGGGTACATTATCATGGAACCACAATCGACGGTACTGTTTTCGACAGTTCGGTAGAACGTGGTGAACCTGCTGTGTTTGGAGTTAACCAGGTTATTCCGGGCTGGACTGAAGCTTTACAAATGATGCCGGTTGGAGCAAAATGGAAGATTTATATACCTTCCGATTTGGCTTATGGTGAACGTGGAGCCGGTGGAGAAATAGGTCCCAATTCTGTTTTAATTTTTGAAGTGGAACTCCTTGAGATCGTTGAGGAATAGATGAAGTTAATATCTTTTATACAAAAAACCCTTTGCTTATTTTTTTGCAAAGGGTTTCTTTTTTAATTTCGCTTTCATGAGTTTAAAAATAAAAGGAACAATAAAGCAGATACTGAAAGCCGAGTCGGGAGTAAGTAGGGCTGGGAATGAGTGGAAAAAACAGGAGTTTATAGTTGAAACCAACGAGCAGTTTCCAAAGAAAGTATGTTTTACGTTGTTTAACGATAAGCTCTCCCTGGTAGATAATCTGAACGAGGGCCAAGAGGTGGAAGTTTCCTTCAACCTCGAGTCGCGGGAGTACAACGGCAAATGGTTTCACAACATCAATGCCTGGAAAATTGATAAAGCTGGAACTGGAGGCTACGAACAGGATTCTCCTCCTGAATACAGGCTGGAAGATATACCTCCTGAGCCTGCTGATTCCGATGAAGATGGATTACCGTTCTGATTTAATTTAATCAATGCAAATGAAATCATCAAGGAGAAAATTCTTTGGTCAGTCGGTGGCAGGTGCTGCCGCGCTTTCGGGGATACCTGCTATTGTTTCAGGATGTCTTCCTCAGGAAGCAAATGCTGATGTTAACCCACACCTGAAAAAGGGCGATGTTATATTGTTTCAGGGGGATTCAATTACCGATGCAGGAAGAGAAAAGAATAAAGAATTACCCAACAATCCGCAATCGTTTGGTTCAGGTTATGCCTTTCTTGCGGCTTCCAGGCTGATGAATGATTTGGCGGAGCTGGAGTTAACACTTTACAACAGGGGTATCAGCGGTAACAAGGTTTACCAGCTTGCCGACCGTTGGCAAAAAGATTGTATCGATTTGGCGCCAAACCTGTTAAGCATTCTTATTGGAGTGAATGATTACTGGCATATGCGAAACGGTAATTATGACGGAACAGTGCAGGTATATGAAAACGATTACCGTGCTTTGCTTCAACGGACTAAAGACCAGCTTCCTGACGTAAAGCTGGTTGTTTGTGAACCATTTGCGGTGGTTAATACTTCCGCGGTAGATGAATCGTGGATGGGACCAATGAAAGAATATCAGTCCTCAGCAAAAAAGATTGCGGATGAATTCAATGCAATTTGGGTTCCCTTTCAAATGGTATTTGATGAAGCAGTAAAGCATGCTCCTGCAACATATTGGACCGGTGATGGTGTCCATCCATCAATGGCCGGTGCCCAGTTAATGGCTGAAACCTGGTTAAGGGTAGTTAAATAAAAAAGAGGCAGTTGTAACCCAACTGCCTCTTTTTGTGTGCCGTGCATGGTAAATAACTTGGTGGTGAAAGTCCACTATGGGGGTCTGTAGTTGCCAACCATTAGCCAAGAGCAAGGGTGTCCATTGCGAGGTGGAATCTGAAAGAAGCTGGAGGCAAACCTCTGCCTCGAGGAATACGAATCACATCAGGCATAACCGATGGGATGAGATTGCAAAACAAATCAAAGTCCAAAAACTACACGGACATCGGGATGTAAATGTGGCGGGGACATGGAGGGAAGGTTATTTATCTTACCACGGGAGGTCTCACAGACGTGCGGAAACAGAGTATGAAGCACGGTTGAAACAAGATTTGCTGTGAGAAGTCAGCCGAAGCCATAGTACCATAACCCGACAGTTATGGGAAGGGCAGAACCTTAAGAAGTGAGCAGTAAATGAATGTTACCTGATGAAGGAAAGAAAGCAGAAAAATCCATCGCAAGGAACCTGCCCGCAAAAGAATAGGACGGAATCCGAAGGCTATGCGGGAGGGCAGACCTATATTGGGATAACTGAAAACAACCTCACTGACACCCACCCATTAGGATTTGGACTGTTAGAGTTCATTGTGTCGCCTTCCAACCTTAATGCTGCTTACCGACAGGTAAAACGGAATAAAGGGGCAGGAGGTGTAGACAAGATGGAAGTCGAGTCCTTAAAGGACTATCTTGTTTGGCACAAAGATGAATTATTAACAACCATACGGAAGGGCAAATACTGCCCGAATCCGGTTCGTAGGGTAGAGATACCCAAGGAGAACGGAAGTAAACGCCAGTTAGGGATTCCCACCGTAGTGGACAGGGTAATCCAACAAGCCATTACACAGGTGCTTACTCCTATCTATGAGCCACAGTTTTCTGCGTACAGTTATGGATTCAGACCAAAGCGCAATGCCCACCAGGCATTGCAGCAATGCCGAAAGTACATCACCGAAGGCTACAGTTACGCAGTGGATATCGACTTAGAGAAATTTTTCGATAAGGTTAACCACAGCAAATTGATAGAAGTGCTATCAAGAAAGGTAAAGGACGGGCGGGTCATCTCGCTTATCCATAAGTATCTTAATGCAGGAGTTGTAGTGAAGCAGCAGTTTGAACCCAGTCAACAAGGTGTACCACAAGGAGGGCCGTTGAGTCCCTTACTAAGTAACATTATGCTCAACGAACTGGACAGAGAACTTGAAGACAGAGGGCACAAGTTTGTACGCTATGCAGA
The DNA here is from genome assembly GCA_041687255.1 of Mariniphaga sp. Classification (GTDB taxonomy): domain Bacteria; phylum Bacteroidota; class Bacteroidia; order Bacteroidales; family Prolixibacteraceae; genus Mariniphaga. Next base: position 20,182 of record JAWLCL010000015.1, read on the forward strand.
TGACATGGTCATTCTGTGCAAAAGTATACGAAGTGCCCAACGTATTCTTGAAAGCATTACCCGCTTTATAGAATGCAAACTGTTTCTAAGGGTCAATAGGGAGAAGAGCAAAGTGTGTCGTATCAGTGAGGTAAAATTCCTCGGATACTCTTTTTATCAGATAAAAGGGGAAGGCAGGCTACGGATACATCCTAAAAGCGTGCAAAAGATGAAAGTTAAAATTAAAGAGCTGACATCCAGAAGCAACGGATGGGGAAACGAAAGAAGGAAAGAAGCCCTGCGCCAGTATATAACTGGATGGGTGCAATACTTCAAACTGGCGGATATGGATAAACTGCTCATCAGTACAGACAAGTGGTACCGCCGAAGGCTCAGGATGGTGATTTGGAAACAATGGAAACGAATAAAAACCAAACTGAAAAATCTCATCAGGTTAGGGATAAATAAGTCCAAGGCTTGGGAATGGGCGAATACAAGGAAAGGCTATTGGCACATAGCAAATAGCTTCATTCTAAGTAGAACTATCACAAATGAAAGATTGAGAAAAGCAGGTTATGTTTTCCTGTCGGAACATTACCGAAAGGTTAGGGGTGTAAATTAGGGAACCGCCGTATACGAGAACCGTACGTACGGTGGTGTGAGAGGTCGGAAAGTAAAGTAGGAGGAAAACTACTTTATTTTCCTCCTACTCGATTATTCCTAAAAATTTTATTAAGCCAAATACATTCCATCATGATAACCGGACTGCATCCATGGCAAGTGGTTGCTACGGTAAAATGGGTCGAGTTCAGCTCTGAGTTCATTCATTCGTTCTTTGCTTAGTGGCTTGAACGACTGCATAGTAGCCAGGTTTTTATTCAAAACTTCAACACTGTCGATACCAATAACTGCAGCTGTAATATTGTCCAGGCTTAATGCATAGCGTACGAGTTCTTCAGGATTTAATCCTGCTACCGTTTCGCGGGGTCTTATAACTTTCATTGCCAAAACGCCCATTCCTTTTTAGCGGCAAAAGGCACCGGTTGCTCTTCAAAAGGTTGCTTTCCACCTTCCTGATGGTTTAAAGCAATCAGCATCGTATCGAAATCGTACAATTCGGCAGCCAGCTTCATGGCTGATGCTGAAGTATGTCCGGTAAATCCAATGTGCCTGATAATACCTTCTTCCTGGTATTTTTTCAAAACCGGCAAAACACCATCCTTATCCCCAAACCTTCGTACTTCATCTTCATTGGTTACACTGTGAATCTGGTACAAATCAATATAGTCGGTCTGCAGACGCTTTAAGCTGGTTTCTACCGTACGTTTGGCATCGTCGGCATTCCGATCCTCTACTTTGGAAGACAGGAAAACCCTTTCTCTGACACCTTTTAATATTTTTCCAATACGTTCTTCGCTCCATTGCTGAGGGCTGCCGTATGATGCAGCAGTGTCCCAGTAGTATAACCCGTTTTTAAGTCCTGTTTCCAGAATCTCTAAGCCTTTTTCTTCATCAACAGCCATAAACCTGCTTCCCAGTCCCATAATGAGCCGGGGAATGCGAACACCTGTATTTCCAAGGATTACGGTGGGAACATTTTTTGCATCATAAGCTGAGGCAGTGCATGCTGCAACGGGAGCCAATATAGTACCTGCTGTTATCGCTCCGGTAGTTTTTATGAATTTCCTGCGCGAGATTTCATTGTTTTTCATATCCCTCACTTTTACTATTATTTAAAACAAGATAAGCTAAATTACTACCTTTTCCTATTAATTACAACACTAGTTCAAGAAGATTCAATTTAGTATTAACCAATTTCATCTCATCACAGCTCATGTTAAATTCTGCTGCCTTGATATTTTCCAGTACTTGTTTTTCATTTCTGGCTCCAGCAAGTACACATGTGATACCCGGCTGATACAATGCCCATCGAATGGCAAGTTGTGCAAGGGTAGCATTTCTTGAATCAGCAATGGGCTTAACTTCCATCAGAAACCGGTTGATTGCCGAAAGGTTAGGTTCGAGGTAATAGGATGATTCTGACCGGTGGTCACCTTCTTTAAATTCATATGAAGAAGTTACCTTGCCGGTGAGTACTCCGCGTTGTAAAGGGCTGTAGGCAATAATTGCCTTATCATTGGCAATGCAGTAGGGTATAAGGTCTTTTTCAATATCACGAAGCACCATGCTGTAAGGCACTTGATTTGAAATCAGCCGGAAGTACTGGTTAGCTTCTGCCATCTGGCTGGCGGAAAAATTACTTACCCCTCCTGCGAGAATTTTTCCCTGTTTTTTTAATATTTGCAGTGCCTCCATGGTTTCCTCGAAAGGTGTATGGGTGTCGGGCCAGTGCTGCTGATACAAATCAATATAATCGGTATTGAGCCTTCTAAGGGAATCTTCGCATTCTTTAATTATGCTCTCCTTACTGCCGTCCCGATAAATAGAAACATTCTCCCCCTTGTTGTTAGTTGTTTTTTCAAAATGAAGATTGGATGTTTTTTTATCCCATCGCAGGCCAAATTTAGTAAGGATTTGTACCTTACTCCGCTTACCTTTTATTGCCTTGCCGGTATATTCTTCACTTTGGCCAAAACCATAAACTGGGGCTGTATCGATTGTAGTCATTCCGTTTTCAATGGCACATTCAATGGCACGGATTGATTCATTTTCTTCTGATCCTCCCCAGAACCAGCCACCTATAGCCCAAGCGCCAAAAGCTATAGGGGAAATTTTTATTCCTGTTCCGGGTAATTCTGTTTTAGTCATATTTATTCTTTTTTAGCTGATTGAACTCCAGTTGAAATCAGTTTGTTTTGATCTTAGGTTTTCCAGCAACACCTGGTTTTCATCCTGTTTCAGCAGGGGATCTTCGGTAAGAACCTGGGCAGCTACATCGCGCGCCAGTTTAAGAATCTCAGCATCCTTTCCAAGGCTGGCTATTTTAAGGTCGAACCCGATGCCACTCTGCTGTGTACCCTCAATATCTCCCGGTCCGCGGAGCTTCATATCCACCTCGGCAATTTCAAATCCGTCGTTTGTGCGTACCATTGTGGCAAGTCTTTTCCGGCTTTCGTTGCTGATTTTATAAGATGACATTAATATGCAGTATGACTGTTCGGCTCCGCGGCCAACACGTCCACGCAACTGGTGAAGCTGAGATAAACCAAACCGTTCGGCACTTTCAATTATCATTACCGAAGCATTGGGCACATCAACCCCTACTTCGATAACTGTTGTTGATACCAGGATTTTAGTCTCTGCTTGTTTAAAATTTTGCATGGCACTTTCTTTTTGTGCCGGTTTCATCCGGCCATGCACCATGCCTGTTTTTATATCCGGGAAAGCTTCTGTAACATGCCGGTATCCCTCTTCCAGGTTTTTCAAATCCATTTTTTCGGATTCAGTAATAAGTGGATAGACAATGTAAATCTGACGGCCACTTTCAATCTGCTGTCTTATGAAGTTGTTGACCTGCTTGCGCCGGTTTTCAAAGAAATGGTGCGTTTCGATGGGTTTTCTTCCCGGTGGCAATTCATCAATTACCGATATGTCAAGATCGCCATATACAGTCATTGCAAGGGTGCGGGGGATAGGAGTGGCAGTCATCACGAGTACATGTGGAGGTATGAGTTCATTTTTTTGCCAGAGGCGGGCACGCTGAGCCACTCCGAATCTATGTTGCTCATCAATAACCACCAGTCCCAGGTTTTTAAAGGTTACTACATCTTCAATCAAGGCATGGGTGCCGATTAGTATCTGCATTTTACCCGATTGAAGAGCTTCGTGAAGAATTTTACGCTCTCCTTTTTTGGTGGAACCTGTCAGTAATCCTACTTCCATGCCCATTCCATCCAGAAACCTGGTGATGGAATTGAAATGCTGCTGGGCAAGTATCTCGGTAGGTGCCATCAGGCAACTCTGGAACCCGTTATCGGCAGCCAAAAGCATGGTCATAAGTGCCACAAGAGTTTTACCGCTGCCCACATCTCCCTGTAACAGACGGTTCATTTGTATGTTACGGTTAACATCCCGCCTGATTTCCTTCATTACTTTTTTTTGAGCTCCTGTAAGTTCGAAAGGCAGAAAGTCGTTGTAAAACCTGTTAAAGTTGAAGCCTACTTTTTCGAATCGAAACCCTTTAAACTTGTTCTCACGTTGAAGCTTCAGCGCCAGGATTTTAAGCTGAATCAGGAAAAGCTCCTCGAATTTTAGCCTGAACCGTGCATTTCTTAGTGCTATAGTATTTTCAGGTTTATGTATGGCATTCAAAGCTTCCTCAAGAGAAACCAGTTTATAACGTGAAATCAGCCCTTTTGGAAGTGTCTCATTTATTTTTCCCCTGGCCAGTTGTATCAGGGTAAGCTGAATTTTGTTCAGTGTCCGGGAATGAAGGTATTTTTTTTTCATGTTTTCGGTGGTGATGTAAAAAGCCTGAAACATTCCCGAAGGTTTCAGCTGCTTTTCTTCTTCGGTTTCCATTTCCGGATGCACCAGATTGATTCGACCATTAAATTCTGAAGGTTTACCAAAAACAATGTATTCTTTTTTTACATCCAGGTTATCTTTTTGCCATTTAACGCTTTGGAACCAAATTAAATCAATACTTCCGGTACCATCCGAAAAACGTGCTGTAAGCCGTTGTTTGTTACCTGTTCCCACTGTATCTAACGACTGAAGTTTGCCTTTCAGTTGAATGTAAGGCATTTGTGAATGAATTTCTGAAATTTTATAAAATTTCGTGCGGTCGATGTACTTGTATGGAAAATAATAGAGCAGGTCGCCGAACGTCTTAACTTTCAGTTCCTTTTCCAGCAGTTCGGCACGTTTAGGTCCAACGCCGGGTAGAAATTTTATTTCCTGATCCAGAAAACCAGCCATGTAACAAAGATAATTATTCTGAAAAAGTATGATGTATCTGCTTTCCTCATAAAATCCTTTCTGCTTTTAGAATTTCACTGAAAGCTTCAGGTTGAGTTTTCTGTCGGTAAGATAATTGGGAACTGCAAATTCGTCGCCAAGAATGCTGGATACCCAAAAGTAGGAGATGGTATTATTAATGTTTAACAGGTTAAATACCTCAAGACTTATCCACATGTCATTTATATGCCTGGTCCAATTGTTCTTTCCCGGATTGGAGGCACTGATTAATACTTTTGAAATTCCCAGGTCAATGCGGCGATAGGGGGGCATTCGAAAAACTGCCTGGTGTTTTTCGGTGTGCGGAGGAAATGCCGGAAGCCTTGCCCCATAAAACCCTGAAAGCTGCATTTTATAGGAGGGATTGCCCGGCAGGTAATCCTGGAAAAACAGGCTGAAGTTCATTATTTGGTCGGTGGGGCGGGGGATGTAACCATAATTGTCGCCCAAAATGTCTTCTTCTGTTTTCATTAAAGAAAGACTTGCCCACGATTGAACACCACTTACAAATTCGCCGTTTACCTTCATGTCGATGCCGGTGGCATAACCAACTGCCTGTTGTTCTCCCCTGTACCTGATTCTTACATTATCAATCTGGTAAGGGATTAACCGGTCCATGTATTTGTAATAGGCTTCAGTAGTGAAACGGAAAGGCCGATCCCATGCTGTGAAAATATAATCGGTGCCTGCAACAATCTGATACGACCTCTGTGCCCTGACATCGTAATTAATGGAGCCATCCATATTTTTTAACTCCTTAAATAATGGCGATTGATGGTACATTCCACCTGAAAGACTAAAAGAAATTTTATTTTCCCATTCGGGAAAATAACTCATGGAAACGCGCGGGCTCAAAAGTAACTCCTGGTTAAAATCCCAGTAGTTAAAGCGAAAGCCACCTGTCAGATATACCTCACCACTACTTATTGGTATGCTCCATGTATCCTGAACATATCCTGTAATGCGGTTGGAGCTGATATTATTTTTTGCATTTAAGGTAAAATATAAATTTAATTGATCGTCGGAATAAGGTAAAGAATAACCTGTAGAGTCCCGGTAAATCCACTCATTTATTTTGTCTTCAAATTTTTCGTGCTGAAATTTAAATCCCCAGTTCACCAAATGCTTTTCCGAGTTGAATGCCCCTTTATGTGAAAAGCTATACACATCTGCCTCGAGGTAATTGCGCGCATGATTTAAAAAAGCACCCACTCCAAGATTTAAGACGCTGTCGCCAAACTCTTCCGAAGCCATATTGCGCTCCAACTCGTTAAGATAATACTCTCCTAAAATATCATAGGTTTCCTGCTCTGAAGTGTTGAATGCTGAAAGTATAAATTTAAGGTTCAGGTTTAGATTCGGATGGTAATTGGCCGATAACGCACCCAGGTAGGTTTTGAAATCATCTACCTCTTGCCCCTGAAAATAAATAGTTGTGTTTAAAGGTTTGTCCCATGTGCCGAATGTCGTTTTTCTTGTTTGTGGGACAAACTCATAATGATTCTGGGAAACATTTCCAAGAAATGAAAGGTCAAAATTTTCAGAAAACCGGTAGGTAACATAGGTTTGGAAGTCCAGAAACTGCGGGTCGTATTCACCTTTTTCATCCAGACTTCCCAACATATATCGGTTTGTTTTGTAACGGATTCCTGAAATGTGGGTTAGCCTGCCATTTAATGCAACATCTTCGAAATGAGCAGTGGCTCCCAAAAGGCTTACAGAAGCTGAGCCGCGGAAGACACTTGGTTTTCTGTACTTGATATCGAGAACTGATGACATTTTATCCCCGTACCGGGCATTAAATCCGCCGGCTGAGAAATCAATTGTTGAAACCATGTCGCTGTTAATAAAGCTCAAGCCTTCCTGCTGCCCTGCCCTGATTAAAAAGGGACGGTAAATTTCAATATCGTTTACATAAACAAGGTTTTCATCAAAATTGCCTCCACGAACTGTATATTGCGAGCTTAACTCATTGTTTGTAGAAACACCCGGTAAGGTTTTTATTAACGCTTCAACTCCCCCAGTGGCAGCATCAGGCATTATATTCAAAAACTGTGGATCGATGCGTGTGACATTGCCATTGTTGCGTCTGCGTTCGGTGACTATTACTTCCGCCAGTTCCAGATCGGCAGCAGGCATTATTACTTCAATATTAACGTTATCCTCCATCCGCACATTGATGGTATCCACAACTGTAGTATACCCAAGAGAGGAAAACACAACGATTACGTCTCTTCCGGCAGGGATTCGCAACAGAAATTTTCCTTCCCGGTTTGAACTGGTTCCAAGAGGATAATCCCTTAACCCAATATTTACCATATCTAAAGGCTGCCCGTTTTGATCGAGGACGACTCCCCTGAGCGTTGCATTGTTGCTTTGGGAATATGCAGCATAAGAAGCAGCAAACAGTAATGTTAAAATAAAAAGCCTTCTTATCATCGGCGCAAATCTAATAATCTCAATTTAGTATCAACTACATATTGATAAATAAATTGTGACCGGGAAAGAATATTTGTTCAATAAAAACAGGTTTGATCGCAACATCCGATTTCAAATGCAAAACTTTTTAAAATTTTCAGCTGGTAAGCCTTTTTTCGGCTCAAATCTTTACTGAAGTTTTTTGGGAACTATAAGATAAGTTAAACTTCCTGTCCGTGGTTCTATCTTTTCCCATTTCTCGACATCAAAATCCATTACCACAGTTGCACAGGTAGGCATTTCATGGGTGTATTTTGTTAGCATGTTTTGCGCAAAATGCAGAAAGTCAGGATTGTGTCCAAAGAAGAACACTGTTTTCGTTTCTCTGGGCAAGGTTTTTATCATTTCCACAAATTCATCGGTGGTTAACCCTTCGTAAATCTCCTGGTTTTTACGGATATTTCTTTCTTCATACCCATAAGTTTCTGCAAAAATACGTGCCGTTCTTAAAGCCCGCAGGGCAGAACTTGAAATCATTTTATCGGGATGAACTCCCCTGTTTTTTAATTCCTGACTTACCCGTTTTGCATCAATTACACCACTGTCACGTAAATCCCGGTTAAAATCGTCTTCATATCCATAGGCAACTGCTTTGGCATGCCTGACAAGTACCACTCGTTTCATTATCCTAAATTTTTAATTCAAACATTTACCAAATTAAATATACACAATCTTTTATTGAACAATGTTCAACAAATTTGATTTAATTTGAGGTGGAAGAAACCATTAATAAACTTCTTTTAGTATGATGCGCATTGGGGTACTTTCCGACACACACGGTTTTTTACACGAAAGATTGTTCCTGTTTTTTGAAAATGTTGATGAAATATGGCATGCAGGTGATTTTGGTACGATCGAAATTGCTGATAAGCTTGCTGCCTTTAAGACACTAATAGGAGTGTATGGCAATATCGATGGTCAGGACGTGCGAACAGTATATCCTTTACACCAGCGTTTTTTATGTGAAGAAGTGGATGTGTGGATGACCCATATAGGCGGTTACCCCGGGAGGTACGACGGGAGGGTAAAGCCTGAAATATTCAACAATCCGCCTAAGTTGTTCATTAGCGGGCATTCGCATATTTTAAAGGTTGTTTACGACAAAAAGCTTGATTTACTTCATGTAAACCCCGGTGCTGCCGGTTATCGTGGATTTCATAAAGTAAGCACTGCCGTAAGGTTTACCATTGATGGAAAAGATATACGCGATTTGGAAGTATGGGAAATAGCAAAACCCACCCAGTTCCCGGCTCAGGAATGATAAGCTGCAACTACCCACCTGTTTTTCTCCTGATATCCTGCTCCTATTAAGCCACAGGTTTCTGCTTTAGAAGTAATGTCAGGTAAATCTTCTATGTAAAAGCCACTCATGTAAAGTTTGCCTCCTTCATTCAAACATTTTGCATATACCGGTAAATCCTCAAGTAAGACATTCTTATGAATATTGGCCAGAATAATATCATAAGTTTCATGCCCCAAAAGACTGGCATCACCTCTGAATACCTTCAGATTATGCACCCCATTCAGGTTTGCATTTTCAGCCGTTCCTTTCACCGGCCATTCATCAATGTCGATAGCAGTAATTTTTGCTGCTCCTTTTTTTGAAGCAAGAATTCCCAGGATGCCGGTACCGCATCCCATATCCAGTAAATTCTTTCCTTCCACATCTTCTTTTAAAATTGCCTCCAGCATCATTGATGTCGTTTCATGATTACCGGTGCCAAATGCCATGTTGGGCTCAATAACAATTTCATACCTGCACTCCTGATATTCCTTATGAAAAGGGGCACGTATGAGGCATTCATCTGCAATGACCAACGGCTTAAAATAATTTTTCTCCCAGACTTCATTCCAGTTCTGACTTTTTATAAGCTCTTTTCCGGTCGTAATTTCAAAATCATTTGTATACTCACTAACCGTCTCTTCAAACTGACTTTCATTGAATTTATCAGCAGGAATAAAAGCTTCCATGCCTGTTTCGGTTTCAGCAAAGCTTTCGAATCCGATATCAGCCAGGTTTGCCGTAAGAACGTCACGAACCCATTCCTGCATTGGGGAAATATCAATAACAACTTTTAAATAATCCATAACGGGTAAATTGATTTTGCAAAATTACTAAATGGAAACTACTGCAGGTATGGAGCAGCAGTATTTATTTTATTTTGACACCCGGCTGAAAACAGTGATGAAATTAATCAGAAGGGGATAGTCAGTTGGCATAAAAAAAGCCACAAGATTGCTCCTGTGGCTTTTTGATGAATTTTATACCGCTTAAAAACCATTGATGATTCCAAGGAAATCTTCGGCTTTAAGTGAAGCGCCTCCAATAAGACCACCATCCACATCCTTGTTGGCGAACAATTCTTTTGCATTACCAGGTTTTGCACTTCCGCCATAGAGTATTGACGTTTCTTCTGCAACCTCATTCCCAAACTTCTCTGCAACAACTGAACGTATGAATTCATGCATTTCCTGTGCCTGATCGGAAGAGGCAGTTTTGCCTGTTCCAATTGCCCAAATGGGTTCATAGGCAATTACAAGCTTTCTGAAATCGCTTTCCGGGAGTTTAAAAACAGTTTCTTCCAGCTGTTTTTTTACATATTCGTTTTGTACATTTCCCTCGCGAACTTCCAGGGGTTCTCCGCAACAGTAAATAGGAGTGAGCCCGTTTTCCAATGCCAGTGCAAGTTTTTTATTTAAAACTTCACTTGTTTCTCCATAGTATTCACGTCTTTCGGAATGCCCAAGAATTACATATGTTGCACCGGTCGATTTAACCATTGCTGCCGAAACTTCACCGGTAAAAGCACCTCCGGCCTCTGCTGCGCAGTTCTGTGCTGAAACTCCTATACGATCGGTGTTTACTGAATTCACAACTGCCGTAAGATGAGTAAACGGAACACCAAGTACAACCACTACATCATCTGCAGCTTCTTGGGCTACCAATTCATTTACCGATTTTGCCAGTTCGGTGCCTTCCTGTAATGTGGTGTTGCATTTCCAGTTTCCTGCTACTATTTTCTTTCTCATTTTTTGATATTTAGTTTTATAACGAATGAAAATTTATATACAAAATTAAACCCTTTATCCCGGACTACCCGAAACTGAATCCATTTAAATTTTTCCAATTAACTATTTGTTGATGAATTCATCCTCAAATTCTTTAGCAGAGGGTATGTCATTGTAATGATATTTTGCTACAACTGTTCCATTTTTTAATACCATCAGCCCCGGATTGGAACGAATCATTGTTTTCAGGGTAATTTCATCGGTATTAAAAAATTCAAATGGAACATCATACTTATTTGCAAATTCTTCCGCTTCACCCGGCAATGTAGATGTCAGTCCGATAAACTGCATACCCTGATCGGAAGCCCAGCGTGCAAGTGTATTGATCGCATCAAACGATTCAGTATTAGTTTTATTTAAATCGTGAGAAATAAGCATAAACACATAATTCTCATCGTAAAGGAAAAAATCAAGTATGTTGTCTCCTTCATGAGTTTCAATTGTGAAATTATGAATGGGTGGTTCATAGCCTTCATTTACCAGGAACGACTCCATGTCTTCAAATTCCCAGTTTACAGTATCCTGCCAGGGATAATTTTCTTCAGTAAACCGTTCTACTTCTCCTGTATTTTTGTTTTTGTAGTAAAAGATATTTTCATATTCATCGCGGGGAGCACCTTCTGGTATTGTCATTGCTTCAGGGATGTCAGTACCTGTTTTATAAGGCCTGAAATCAAAAACAGGCAGGTGGTTGTATGAATGCACCACAAGAAAAACATATGCAAAAACCATAAGGCCCGAAAGCCAGTAACCGGTTTTCCTTTTCGGAAGGTTTTCCATGTTGTTGCGGTAATAATATACAATACCCGAAAGGATCAGAAGAACTATGTTTTTATAAAATGTTTCCCAGTTTGATATAACCAGCGCATCGCCAAAACAGCCGCAATCGGTAACCGGATTTGCAATGGCAATCCATAAAGTAAGCCCGGTAAAAAAGATCATAAACAGCAAAGCCAGCAACGAAAACAGACGAAGAAAAACATTGAACACAAGGGCCACTCCAATAGCAAATTCAGCAAATGAAAGCAGCACGCCCAGCGGAAATGCAGCCCATTGCAGCCATTCAAGGTGCATGGCGGTAAAATAATCGGAAAATTTATAAGCCGACCCCCAAGGGTCAATTCCTTTGACAAAGCCCGAAAAAATAAAGGTAATGCCGGTCAGAAACCTGGCCAGATGTTTAACAAATTTCATGTGATTAAAATTATTATTTTTTAAAGGCATCACATGGAATTCGCATGAGGATTTTAATAATCTCCGGTTGGTGTGTTATATTACTCATGCTCATTTCATATAATAATTTATTCATCAAATTCTATTTTAATCATAGCAAATACTGCATAGTTTATGATGTCCAGGTAATTGGCGTCAATTCCTTCCGAGACGGAAGTCTGTCCCTGATTGTCTTCAATTTGTTTTGTGCGTTTTAATTTCATTAAAATTAAATCGGTATAAGAGCTGACACGCATGTTTCGCCAGGCTTCGCCGTAATCGTGGTTTTTATCCTGCATAAGGGACTTTGCTTTCAGGAACCAATTATCGTAAAGATCCAGCGTTTTATCTTTATCCAATTCAGTTTCCGAAGGCCCCATCTCAAGCTGGATAAGCCCCATGATTGCATAGTTTATAATGCCTGTGAATTCGGGCCGTATTCCTTCATTTACCTTAGCCACGCCTTTTTCTTCAATGCTCCGGATGCGGCTTGCCTTAATATAGATCTGGTCGGTAAGCGAGGCAGGCCTTAAAATACGCCAGGCGGTTCCGTAGTCATTCATCTTATCTGAAAAAACCGTACGGCAGATAGCCATTACGGCATCGTATTGTTGATTTGTTTTCTCCATTTTAGCTTTTAAGAAGGGATAAAAATAGGAAAAATAAAAGAATTTGGAGGTTTTATTATACATTTGTAATGCGTTATTGTAGAACATAAATCATTTGCATATGTTGATTACCCAGTCGGCGGGTAAGTTCCTTAAAAGGAAAAACTCCATCAATTTGGGTGGTAACCTGATTCATTTTACTGAACCTATGGTTATGGGAGTTGTTAATGTTACTCCCGATTCTTTTTACGATGGTGGAAAGCTTACAGATACTGATACTCTTTTACAGTCAGTGGAAAACATGGTTACCCAGGGAGCTGCTTTCATCGATGTGGGGGCCATGTCCACCAGACCCGGAGCCCAAATGATATCGACCAAAACAGAACTTGAACGGTTGTTGCCTGCTGTGCATGCCATTCGTAAAAACTTTCCCGACATTCCTCTTTCAATCGATACTTTTCGATCATGGGTTGCTGTTCGTGTCATTGAAGAAGTAGGACCAATAGTGGTTAATGATATTTCCGGAGGGTCTCTTGATTCAAAAATGTTTGAAACAATTGGTAAAATGAATGTGCCCTACATATTGACCCATATACAGGGCACTCCTCAAACAATGCAGGAAAACCCAAATTACGACGATGTTGTGAGGGAGGTTTCCCTTTGGTTAAGCAACAGGGTAAAGCTTCTGTACAAATTTGGCGTGAAGGATGTAATTATAGATCCGGGATTTGGATTTGGTAAGAACATTACCCATAATTACGAATTATTAAATCGTCTTGATTCATTTAAAGTATTTCAGTTGCCTCTAATGGCAGGGCTCAGTCGTAAATCAATGGTCTGGAAATTGTTGGATGTAAAGCCGGAAGAAGCTTTAAACGGAACCACAGTAATCAATACCATGGCGCTGCTTGGGGGAGTTGATATTTTAAGGGTTCATGATGTTAAAGCAGCTGTTGAAGTCATCAAAATTTTCAAAGCTCTTAAATCGACTGTTAGCTGATGCCATTATTTATAACCATACGATTTCTCGATATATTGGATATATTGCTTGTTGCAATTTTGCTTTATCAACTGTACAGGCTTATCAGAGGTACCCTGGCATTTAATATTGTCATCGGGTTATTTTCGCTGTATTTGCTATGGTTGGTGGTAAGGGCGCTTAACATGCAACTGCTGGGTTCAATAATGGGCCAGTTTATCGGGGTGGGGGTATTGGCCCTGATTATCGTATTCCATCCTGAGATACGTAAATTCCTGGTTTTCATTGGCACTAACTATAACCTGAACAGAGTATTCTCCATCGACAAATTGTTTGGAGTTAACCGGGAAAAATCAGTAACCTCCAAACAGGTTGAGGTGCTAACTGACGCTTGCTTTTCTCTTTCTAAATCAAAAACAGGAGCCTTAATAGTTGTTGCCCGTAATTCGCTGTTAACAGAACAGATAAGTACCGGTGAACGCCTTGATGCAAAGATTTCCTCTACCTTGTTACGGACCATTTTTTTTAAAAATACTCCGCTGCACGATGGGGCAGTTATCATAAAAAACAATCAGATTATTGCTGCAGGCTGTATTCTTCCGCTTACTCAGAAAGACCTTGATAAAACCCTTGGATTGAGACATAGGGCTGCAATAGGTATTACAGAAAATACTGATGCCGTAACCATTGTGGTTTCTGAAGAGAGAGGTTCAGTTTCAATTGCTGTTGATGGAGAGCTCAAGCGTAGAATTTCGAGAGAAGTGTTGGTGGAATTGCTTGAGGAGGCATTGTCTGAACCTTCATAGCACATTTCGCTCCAATTAAATGCAACGAAAAACAAATGAACAGGATTTGTAAACTATTCGATATTAAGTACCCGGTTGTTCAGGGTGGTATGGTGTGGTGTTCGGGCTGGCGGCTTGCAACTGCAGTGAGTAATTGTGGTGGACTGGGTTTAATAGGTGCCGGTTCGATGTATCCTGAAACTCTGGAAATGCATATACGAAAGGCAAAAGAAGCAACCGATAAACCGTTTGGAGTCAATGTCCCGCTGCTTTACCCCGATATTGAACAATTAATGGAGATAATCGGAAGGATGGAGGTTCCCATTGTATTCACGTCTGCCGGAAGTCCTAAAAAATGGACCCGATGGCTTCAGGAAAAGGGAATCAAGGTGGCACATGTGGTTTCCAGCGCTGCTTTTGCTGAAAAAAGTGAAGCAGCCGGGGTGGATGCTGTAGTAGCCGAAGGATTTGAAGCAGGTGGTCATAACGGCAGGGAAGAAACTACAACGCTTGCATTGATACCGGCAGTTAGAAAAGCCACTGGCCTGCCCCTGCTTTCTGCCGGAGGAATTGCCTCGGGCCGGGCAATGCTGGCTGCTATGGCTCTGGGTGCTGAAGGCGTACAAATTGGTTCCCGCTTTGCAGTTTCCGAAGAATCTTCGGCACACCTCAACTTTAAAAAACTTATTACCCAAACCGGTGAAGGAGGTACACAGCTTGTTTTAAAAAAACTGGCTCCTGTCCGGCTTGTTAAAAATGCCTTTTATGATCTGGTGGTGGAGGCGGAAAAACGAGGTGCCGGCATTGAAGAGCTTTTATCCATCTTAGGAAGGGGACGAGCTAAAAAAGGAATTTTTGAAGGTGATTTGACCAACGGCGAACTGGAAATCGGACAGGTTTCTGCACTTATCGATGAGGTGCTGCCCGTTAAACAAATAATGGACAATCTCATTGCAGAATACCTGTCGGCCCAAAATGAAGTATCGGAAGAAAACAGGTTCATTTTCTGAATCCGTGCTGCCGAGCTTTTTTTATCACTCTTTTTTTTACAAACTGTATATTACAAGGGCATACAGAAAAAACCTGACATATCTGAACAGTGCCCAAATCAGGTAGTGCTTTATTTTATAATCAATGATTCCGCATGCAACACTTACAAGCGAGTGGGGCAGGGGCAGCATGGCGCCCACAAAAACAAAAACACCTCCCCATCTTTTCAGGTTCCTGATGTGTCCGGCCACTTTTACTTCTACATAATTCTTTACCGATGGGATAGTATACAATAATCTTCCCAGGTAATATGCCAGCACGCCTCCTGCATATGACATAGTAGCCAATCCAAACAGGTTTAGCCACCGGTGCTCGGTCCTGGAACTCCAGGCAATGAACAGTTCGGGTGGAATTAAGCCTATAATCGCTTCTGATATGAACAGCATCAGGAACAGGAACCATCCTGAATACTGGCGCGCAATGAAACTGATAATACCCTCTAAATCGAGAAGGTAAAAATCAAGCACGATGAAAGCCAGCACCAGCGAACCCAGCAGAATTCCAGTTTTTATTGACAGACTTTTTAAAAATGTATAGAATTTGGTTATTCTGTAATACCGGTTCAGAATCAGAATTCTTTGCATACTATTTAAGGCTAACTGCATTTTGTTATAATATAAAGGTGCCAAATGTATGCAATTAATCACCATGAAAATTAATCACAATTCACTGCTCTTGTTAATTCTTATTAAATAGTGTTACCATAGTTGATTAACAAATTGTTAGCATAAATATTTCTTAGCCAGGTGTTAAAAAGGTGCTGTATTCTTACGCGATTCCTTTCCGGAGGCCGCTGATAACGCCGGGTTTTCCTGATTTTTGCCAAACAGAAATTGGGGAACCTGAGGATGAACTTCTACAAACTGTGTTGCGCTTAAGGTACATGTTTTCATTCATTCATTTTTACCTTTTTTTCTAATCGATTTATGCTTACGCATTTAAAAGTTTTTGGAGCGTACTGGCACATCGATTGCTTTATTTTAACAAAAGACAGGGGCTGCAAATTAAGCAGCCTCAAACAGAAAATCAATTGATTTTATTTTACAATTAACTATTTTAAGATGAACGATTACATACGAATGAAGTTATGGGGTGTCAGCTTTTGGAAACCCCTTTTTAAGGAGGAACTGGTAAAAATTTTGAAGAATTCAGGGCAGGAAGAATATTTTGATTTGTTGATGTACTGCTACAGTAAATACTCCGATATGCATCCGGAAATACTTTCAGAAGTTTTTGCTGAATATAAAAACTACCTTAAATTGCAGGTTCCGGTGAAAGTTTAAAAATAAATATTGGCTTTTCCGATACATTATTAACTCTCTCTTCATAATTGACATACGATTAGTTTTTATAAACTCTCTCTTCTGGGGAGAGTTTTTTTTAATTTGTTCTTATTAAGTGGTAAAAAAAGTCCAGGATGAAAAAAAGAGAAAAAGGGTAGAATTTGGACGCTTTTTGAAGATGATTGATGATTTACAAACCCCTAAACACAAAACCAATCGTTATACAGAAGATATTCTACCCTTTGTACAAACTTTCTGGCAAACTTTAATCCACTAATTTTATGATTTGAATTTCAGATGTTTGGTATTTTGGGATTCATGAGAATTGTCCCATTATGGGAGAAAGGTTCTGATTATGAAAAAATACGATTGAAATGCTTTGCAGGGAAAGTTAATTAAATGAATTTTGATTATGGCATTAAATTAAAGGTTTTCATATATAGAAATAAAGCATGCTTTGAAGTGTTTGCCAATTTCCTTTGTTAAAATTCTATTACCTGTTGCTGCTTATTTTTTAAGTGAAGTTATACTTATATTATTGCCCTGAAATATTTGAGTATATGTGTTATTAAAATCCTCAATTGAAATTTGTCTGACAGGATAACGTTCCGAAATTGTTTTTTGAAGCGCTTTTGTATATTTTGTAAATACGCCGAAATCAACCGGGTATTTGTTTTTGTCCATACCTACAAATTGACCTGTCTTTCCTGCTCTTGACAAAATGTTCTCCCAATGATGGATGCCGGTAACACCACCCAGGGTTTTTCCATGTGAAAGAATCATCATGTATATTTCGTTATATGTCCCGGCATCATTAAGGTATTTCTCAATCATATGAGCAGCCTCTTCTGAATTAAAGAACAGCCAGTAGGGGACTGAACTGGTTTGAATTGTCAAAAGCGGGGAATGAACTGTAAACGATTCCACCAGTAACCGGTCGCTTTCTTGGTTGTTTCGGCGATACCATTCCCGAAACATGTCTGCGATTTTAGGACTTATGTCCTGTGGATGGTTAAAGGATATTTTCGATAATTTATAGCTTTCTTTTTCGGCTAATTGCAATATATCACTGGTCAAAGCTTCATCAAGTCCCCATTCTGCTTCCGGTGCCTGACTGTCGGGTTCGGATATCTGCCAGTGTTCAACATCTGATTTTACGTCTTTTAGAAAGGAAGTTATCCTTTTACTTCCGTAGTAGTATTCTTCAGGCTGATATGTTCCCAATCCTCCAAACTGAAAGGTATGATTGTGACCAATTGTAATAACCGGCCATTTCAGGTTGCAATCGGCTATGAAAATGGTGCCTCCCGTTTGCAGGCGTTCTTTGATGAATTTAGTATACCAGGGGCCTAATTTTAACTTTTTAATCCTGAAATAAGCAATAATTCCTGAACGGATCCTATCCTGAACCGGGTCCATCATTTGTGTGAGGCGCCAATCCGGATTATTATTTAAAAAAACAGCTCCGGCACTTTCCGACCACCTGATGGTTTCTTCAGGCACATCTACCGAATGTTTTTCTCCTTTGTTTATCGGAACAAGAAATGTTTGCGGAAGCCATGGAATACCTAATGCCGTGTATAAGTGGCTTAATGCCCCGTTCGATGACCCAATGGCAATTGCCGGGTACTTTTTTTCAGGATATAAATTGAATACCCACCTTGAAATCTCTTCTGCATCAATTTCAGGAAGCTTTTTGTATGAAGTGGCATCGTACATGCCACCATACGTATAAAATTTTTTTCTCCAGCTTGCAGGCAAAGAATTTATCAGCTTTGAATATAAAGGACCTCCTGTGGAAACTTTTTTAAACACATTCCCATGATGAAAACTGGCCAGACCATTAACCATATCGGTTGAAGAATCAAACCTGGAAAGAAAATCAGGAATTTTGTTTTTATTACTGTGAAAGGGATTATTCATATAACATTTATCAACAGGGTCAATCGCTTTATATTTCTACAAACAAAAATTTCGAACAAGAGTTTTATGATGCGAAACGATTATCATTAAACAGACTATCAATTTCTTTGCTATCAGAAACTAACAAATAAATGAGAAGAGGAAAGGCAATGATAAAAGGTTAGTATTTATTTTTCATTTTCCTGAATTGTGAACAAAAAATTAAAATAAAATTTGTAAATTTATATTATCTAAAAACTTGGTTTGGCTTAATCCAATTAGATTAGTTAGTAGTTTAAGTTTAAGTTCCCCGGTTTCTTAAGCCGGGGTTCTTAATTTTTATACTGTTTTTTTATTCTTCTCCAAACCGGTATCCAATCCCTGATTCGGTAATAAGTAACGATGGTTTTGAAGGATTATCTTCAATCTTTTTCCTTAATTGAGCTACAAAAACCCTCAGGTATTGTGTTTGCTCGATATAACCGTAGCCCCAGACTTCTTTGAGAATATACTGATGGGTAAGTACACGTCCGCTGTTCTTAGCCAATAAAAGAAGCAATGAGAATTCAGTGGCAGTAAGTTTAAGTATCTCATTGTTTTTACGCACTGTATGGCTGACCCTGTCGATGGTTAATGATCCGAATGATAAAACAGATGAGTCTGAACTATCGACACCTGATCTTAAAGCAGCCCGAATCCGTGCAAGAAGCTCGCCTGTTCTGAAAGGTTTAGTAAGGTAGTCGTTTGCTTTGTTATCCAATGCTTTAATAATGTCTTCTTCCGAATCCCTTACGGAAAGGATAATTACCGGTTTTTGATACCAATCCCTGATTTTTTTCAGAAGCTCCTGACCGTCAACATCCGGCAATCCTAAATCAAGAAGTATGAGTGAAGGATGATGTGTGGCAGCATCTATAAGGCCTTCCTTTCCATTTGCCGACAAAATTACTTTATAGCCATTTGCAGTAAGCGTAAGTTCAAGTAAGCGACGAATCTGCTTTTCGTCATCAATTACATGAATGGTTTCTTCTTCATTCATAATCTGATTCTTGAATAGTTATGATATCGGGAGTTTCTGTAGGTATTTGTATCGAGAATAAAGAACCCCCTTGAATTAAATTTTCCACCGAAATTGTGCCTCCATGAGCCTCCACAAATCCTTTGGCAATGGATAAGCCTAGCCCCAATCCTCCGGTTTTATTTTCATCAACCCTGAAGAATTTTTTGAAAGCATGTTTGATTTCTTTCTCCGGAAAACCAGGTCCTTTATCGGCAACATTAATTATCATTGTACTATTATAATATTCTACAGTAAGTTTAATAATTGAAGCAGGCGGGGCATATTGGGTGGAATTAATCAGGAGGTTATATAAAACCTGCTCCATAAGTCCGAAATCAATTTTTACCAGCGGCATTTCATCCTGCATTTCAATCGATAAGGTAAATGGTTTTAATTCTTCTTCTAAATCATCTGCAACCTTATTTACAAGATCATTCAGATCATACCAATCGAGCCGTGCCGAAATATGCCCACTTTCAAGACGGGAAATATTCAGAAGGTTTTCAATTAGCCTGTTGAGCCTGAGTGAGGCAGTAAAAATCTCATTGCATAAAGCCGATTGCATTCGTGCCGGATTAGCTGAATTTAATATGGAATCAGAAGCTCCCATAATAGTTGCCACAGGAATTCTCAGTTCGTGTGAAATGGAGTTAAACAGCGTTTTGTATAACCGGTCCGATTCATCAAGAAACCTGACCCTTTGAGCCATTTCTCCAAGAAATTCCCTTTCAAGAGCGTTTGATATTTGTGCCAGAAAAGTATCCCAGTAAGAAATCTGATCTCCTGAAAATTGTTCTTTAAGTCTTACTGCCACAACTCCAGGGCTGATTTTAGTCCCCGGCAAGGGAAAAATAGTGTAACCAATATCCGGTGAGATGTTGGTAAAAGCTCCAGCTTTTTTAGATGTTTTAAATACTAATTCTGCCACCTCGTATTCCAACGAGGTTAGTTTTTTCTCATGTTGCAACCTGCCGCTATCGTGGAGTATATTTTCTCCATTCTGAAGTATAAAAAAAGAATCGAGTTGAAAATGTCTTCTGATTTCGCTGATAGCCACTTTTAAAACTTCCTCAATTCCACTGGCTTTTGAAAGGCCCTGGGTTAACTGAAACAGCGAATTTGTCCGTTGTTCACGATCCCTGACAAGTTTTTCCTGGTTTCGCACTCGTGTGGTTAATATCCCATTTACAAGGGCAATAATGAAAAAAAGACCAAAAATTAAAATATCTTCAGTTTTCTCGATATGAAATGTGAAATTTGGCGGAATGAAAAAGAAATTCCAAAGTATAGCACTTAAAGTTGAAGCAATTAAGACGGGGCCGGTTCCCATAATAGTTGCCAGTATAGATACTACAAACAGCAGAATGAAAGAAACAACGTGGTAGTTTTCTGTTGCAGCCAAAGGACGAAGAAGGAAAACTGCCAATATAATTATTGCAGATGATATCAGATATTGAAATACTTGTAGCTTTTTTATTTGGTATATAATCAGTTTCATTTACATTTTTATTTTCTCTTCTTTATTTTTGATTTTCAAAATTAACCAACTCATCTGTTCTTCAGGTTATTCTTTCCAGAAATTTCGGGTAAAAAGAACCAACACAGTAAAAATTTCCAATCGGCCAAGAATCATTAATAGGGTAAGAATTATTTTTGCAAAATCAGTTAAATGCGCAAAGTTTCCTGCCGGTCCTACTGTTCCGATGCCTGGTCCAATTCCAGCCATTGCTGTGGCAGCAGCGCTTGTAGAAGTTTTTCCATCCAACCCTGAAAGTAATAATAATACGCTGCCAATAAAAAATATAAGCAGATATGTTGAAATAAAGGATAAAATCGAATTATTTATTGGTTCGGAAATGACGTTGCTGTTTAATTTTAGTGGCAGCACGGCATTAGGGTGAGCATTTTCCCGGTAAACACGTTTCAGATTCTTATACACCAAAAGGTGCCTGGCCATTTTTATGCCACCGGCAGTTGACCCGGTACTCC
Organism: Mariniphaga sp.; assembly: GCA_041687255.1. GTDB lineage: Bacteria > Bacteroidota > Bacteroidia > Bacteroidales > Prolixibacteraceae > Mariniphaga. The sequence goes on from JAWLCL010000015.1 coordinate 41,496, forward strand.
CTCCAAAAAACATACTAAAAAAAATCAGAATCCATGCAAAGTTTGGCCATACCAGGTAATCGGCCGTGGCATAGCCGGTGCAGGTTATAATGGAAATTACCTGAAAAAATGAATCCCTGAATGCTTTTTCCAATGATTTTTCTCCATTGAGAAAAACTGCTCCTGTGATTATAGTGCCAATAATAAAGACAACCAAATAATAAAATTTGAACTCCTCATTTTGTTTTAGTTTTGAAAACGACCTCTTTACTAAATAGTAATGAACTATAAAGTTAGTGCCACTTAACAACATAAATATCATTACCACATACTGGATATATGGCGAATATCCGCCGATACTGCTGTTTTTTGGAGAAAAACCTCCCGTAGCAATTGTTCCGAATGCGTGGCAAACGCTTTCAAAAAGGTTCATGCCGCCGGCAAGCAGCAACAGTGTTTCCAACACAGTAAGTGTAATGTATATATATGCCAGCCGCTGACCTACCGACTTAATTTTTGGTTGTATTTTATCCTGAAATGATGATTCTAAAGTAAACAATTGATACCCTCCCTCATGTAATGAAGGCATAATTATTATAAACAGTACAATGATTCCTATTCCACCTATCCAATGGGTTAAGCTTCTCCAGAAAAGAATGCCTTTGGGTAAGGCTTCAATATCGGTTAAAATGGATGACCCTGTTGTTGTAAAACCGGAAACAGATTCAAAAAATGCATTTGTAAAAGAAGGTATGGCTCCTGAGAAAATAAAAGGTAAACATCCGACAAAACTAATGTACAACCATGAAAAAGTTACAAGGAAAAATGCTTCCTTTCGTTTTATCGAGTCTTCGGAATTATTTTTAGTGGCAATAAAAAGTGAAAATCCTATTACTCCCGAAATTAATGAAGCATATAAAAAAGGAGATATACTTTCATTATAAATAACAGAAACTCCTGCTGAAATAAGAAATGCGGCAGTTACTATATATGAAATTCTGCTGATTACATTTAATATTAATCGCCAGTTCAATATCCGGTTCATGTTGAAAAAATCCGTTTCAATTTATGAAGGCAAAATTGAAGCGGATTCTATAAACATGATATAAAAGATTTGAAGAAGAGTATAAAGATTTTATAAAGAAGCCGGATAATGAAAACAATCAATGCATCCGGATGGATACACTAATAGATCTGGGATGTTGAATGGCAGATTTGTAGTTTTACTAAAATACCTGTGGATAATGCCCTGACAAAAGACTAGCAGTCAGCATTACTGCATTTATATCGTGGTGTACATACCAGTTGGTTGATGAACGATTCGATGATTTTGACCAGAACTCAGTGATTTCATTTATCAGAGGCAAAAAATTCTCAAGGCTCTGTATGTCTATATCCGTATTTTCATACTTTTCCTTCATCCCATAAAGGGTGTTTACCCCCAGGACCATGCCGCACTCTCTAAAAGCCAGCCGGAAGGCTGCGGTTTGTTGTAACCCAATAACCTGTTGCCGGTATGTTTTTAATCCTGCCCTTGCAGCAGCAAATAAGAATTCAGGACGAATGGCCGCAGGTAACCTTACTCCTTGCTGCTGTAAATCACAGCTTCTTTTGACCGACAACAACAAACCACCTATTCCAAGCGGATCATTGGTGAACCAGTTCATTCCGCGGCAAATTGCTTCAACAGCGTTCCTGAATTGTTCCAGCTTTTCCTTTCCTGCCGGGGCAGTATATTCTGCTCTGTAAATACAAATAAGCGCCTCCAAAGGATCGTGTGCTCCCATACTTTCCACTGCCGGTTGGGTAAGATCGATGTTCATCTTCCAAACCATGCCTGGGGTATTTTTTTTATTAGTGAGAAATTTTTCCCCGGCCCTGATAAGTTCAGCTGCCCATTCGGCATATTTTTTTTCTCCCGTTTCTTCAAAAGCCAAAAGCAGGGCATTGAACCACCGGGTTAAATAATGAAAATACTGGCCGTCGCGATCCCAATCCAGCTGCTGGTCACTGGTTTCACCCTTTTTACGTTCAGGCAATTCTTTACCAATTCTTAGTCCATTAACCGTAGGATGATTTTTGCCTTCTTCTTCGGATAATCCGCTTATCCAACCCTCACGTATATCATCGTCCCGGTGCTTTCCAAGGATATTATGTACCTGCTCAATTAGTTGCAGCGCATAATCATGGTAGCTGTTTTGATTTAAGACATTTGCAAGTGCAAAACACGATTGTACGGCAAAGGCATCGGTCCATAAATACCTGCGTTTTATATCTCCTGATTTACCGCTAATCCCTGTTCTGGAAAGAAATCCATCAATCAGCTGCCGTGCAAGAGATATGTTTACTTCGATTCCTTTTTTCATGCCCGGATTGATTTATACGCCTTTTTTGAAATTATAAAACTTCGGTCATTCTTTTTTGCTGATGGTTACCTGCGCACCTTGCCTGTCATGGGAACAAAACGTACATGGAGCATATCATGCACTATGAAGTCATCATCTCCAACTTTTTCAAACATTGAAAGTTTTTGAAAGGTATCAGTTATTGGAGCTAGAATTAAACCGCCTGTTTTTAGCTGTTGTTTTATCGGCTCTGGTATTTCAGGAGTAGCAGCAGTAAACAATACTTTATCGAAAGGGGTATTTTCGGGCCAGCCCTGGTAACCATCACCAAAACGAACGCTTACATTGCTGACCTTTGCTTCATTTATATTCTCTTCCGCCATCTGAGCCAGCCATTCTATTATTTCAATAGTATATACGTGTGAAACCAGCTGCGATAAAACTGCTGCATTATAGCCACAACCGCTTCCAATTTCCAGTACCTTTTCGTGGGGCTGTAGATTAAGCGCCTGGGCCATATAGGCAACGATGTATGGCTGGCTTATAGTCTGCCCTTTTCCTATCGGTAAAGGTGAATCATTATAAGCCATGTGTTTAACTTCTTCAGGTACAAAAATTTTTCTGTCGATTGCACGCATAGCCTGAAGCACTCTCTTATCTGTAATATCGCGGCTTTCCAATTGCTCCTTTATCATTTGTTCCTGTTGTTCCATGGCAAAGTATTTACTTACAGAAAACCGCTCAAAAATCATTCCTTATATGCCGGATGGAATAAGCACAATATGAACTTGATAAATACACTACTGCAGAACATTTGTGCAGGTAAGGTTAATAAGGTGTCACAAATGGTATGGCCATTGTTTCCGGATATTAACTGTATAGTTTTTGCCCTTTTTGCCGGAGCAGGTAAAAGTAAAATTCGGGAAAGGATTAAAACCAATAAAAAAGCCCCTCATCGTTTCTGATGAGAGGCTTTAGGGTGGGGAGAGGAGGATTCGAACCTCCGAAGGCATTGCCAACAGATTTACAGTCTGCCCCGTTTGACCGCTTCGGTATCTCCCCGGATTATTTTTTAGTGGAATGTCAATTCCGAACCTGATCGGAATGAATTGACATCCTCTTCTGAGCCGGATGTCAGATTCGAACTGACGACCCCGAGATTACAAATCACGTGCTCTGGCCAACTGAGCTAATCCGGCCTGTTTTTTCAGTATCTTTAGAACGTTTGCTTCCTCAAAACAGCGGCGCAAAGTAAAGAATTTATTTTTGAATCTGCAAAACTTTTTTTAATCTTTTCTGCGCCTAACTTTTTTAAAAAAAAAGTGGGTAAGCTACCTGTGTCGCACCGCTACAACCGCCTACCCTTGCTGCCTTCCGACCCTGGGGGAATTCAGCAGGAGCTGGTCGCACAGGACTTACCCGGGCACAAAAGTAGAAAAATTTAAGTTCCCGCCAAAATTCCAGTCAAATAAACATATATTTGTACCAACATTACCTTAAAATGAAAATAAAAACATGGAACAAAAATCGCTATCTGTCTGGAAATCATCGTTAAGCTACGGCTTGTTTTTAGGTATTGCCCTTGTACTTGTTTCAGTGCTTTACTATTCAACCGGAAATACATTTGCAAAATCTGCCGGATGGGTGGGCTGGGGCGTAATGATTGCAGGTGTTGTAATTGCCCAGCTTCAGTTCAAAAAAGAACTTGGTGGTTTTATGACCTACGGGCAGGCCCTTGGCGTTGGAGTGCTTACAATGATCTTTGCTTCCATTATTACCGGATTTTTTAGTTACCTGCTCTATGCAATTATTGATCCTTCATTGCAGGAACAGGCCCGGCTGGTAATGGAGGAACAACTTGTCAGAAGGCAAAATGTCCCTGAAGAACAACTTGATATGATGATTGAAATGACATCAAGACTAAACAGTCCGGCCATGATGTTTGTAATGAATATCTTTAGCGGTGCCCTGACCGGATTTCTTATCTCATTATTAACTTCCATTTTTACTCAAAAGAAATCACCCGATTTTATTTAGAAATTAACTTACTGAAATGGATATTTCCATAGTTATCCCGTTGTACAACGAAGAAGAATCTCTGCCCGAACTGGCTGACTGGATTAAGAAAGTAATGGAAGAAAAAAATTATTCCTATGAAATCATCATGATTGATGATGGCAGCAAAGATAATTCATGGCAGGTGATTAAGAGTTTACAAAAAGACAACTCAAATATAAAAGGAATCAAATTTCGCCGCAACTACGGCAAGTCAGCCGCATTGTATTCGGGGTTTGATATTGTTAAGGGACAGGTGGTTATTACAATGGATGCCGACCTTCAGGACAGCCCTGATGAAATTCCTGAACTCTACCGGATGGTTACGCAGGAGGGCTACGACCTGGTGTCGGGATGGAAAAAAAGAAGGCTTGACCCGGTTTTGACAAAAAACCTGCCCAGCAAGTTCTATAACTGGACTGCCCGCCGGATTACAGGCATCAAAATCCACGATATGAACTGCGGTCTGAAGGCCTATCGCCAAAATGTTGTTAAAAGCATAGAAGTTTATGGCGATATGCATCGCTATATACCGGTTTTGGCTAAATGGGCCGGTTATAAGAAAATCGGAGAAAAGGTAGTGGTGCACAGCGAACGTAAATACGGGGAAACAAAATTTGGAATCGAACGCTTTATTCGGGGGCCGCTCGACCTGCTCTCGGTTATGTTTATCTCTCGTTTTGTAAAGCGACCAATGCACTTTTTTGGTGTTCTGGGTATATTGATGGGCATTATCGGTTTAGCTGCCGCAATTTACCTGGGAGTTGAAAAAATTATTCAGCTCCGGCATGGTATTGTTGGTAACCTGATTACCAACAGCCCCTGGTTCTTTATTGCCCTGACTTCAATGATTATTGGTGCACAGTTCTTTCTCGCCGGGTTCCTTGGCGAATTGATTTCACGAAGCGCCAGCGACAGAAATAAGTACCAAATCGATGAAAAAACATTCTGAGGTTGACCATTTGTTAAAGGTTGCTTGTGAATTGTTTTTCCCGTCAGAAGGTTTTATTCCGATTTCCTGAAATTTAACGTCATTTAGCACAGAACATTAAATAAAACCTTTATTTGCCAGAGATAAATTGAACAGGCAAAGAAGATGGTTCTTATTAACCGGTAGAAGTATATTTAAACAGGTACATAAAAAGGAATTATTTCTGAAACAGGAAATAGGATTTCAATTAACTTGATAATTGATCTGTAACCGCCTGGAACTTCTTTTCAAAATCTATATTTAACAACCAACCCCCATTGTCAGGATAAGGTTAATTCAACCAAAACATAGGCAACCTTCCGGAATTTGCTGAATTATGCTATTGTACATTCATTTCATGGTTTTCCACATCAAAATTCTCCCGGCCTCTAATTACACACTTTGTTCGTGTTTAACAGTTACCGGCCCCATATCATGGCCTATTTAAATTCAATGTTAACTCAATACAAATTCAGTATTAACTCAATATTAATTCAATTTTATTTGAATTTACAATGAGTTGTAAATGAGTTAACACTGAGTTAACATTGAGTTTGCTTAGTTGAAGGATATACTGGTTTTAATCCCACTAAAGGAAAAACCTTGTATAAAATTTTGATGTGGAGTGCCCTCTGTTAATGAGTAAAAATTCCCCAGGCAAATCTTTTTTTACAATCATCCCGTGTAAAATCATCCTGGTTCTTTGAATATTCATTGTGATAGTGGCAGGGCATGTTTTTTGAAAAACAGTAAGAAGTTAACCATTAATGCGGATACAACATTATGAACGAATATTTTGAAAAGCTGGTTCAAAACGTGCAAAAAGGTGAGATGTATAAGGTGAAGTTAAAAAACGATTCGCGTGTTTACCTGGCAATTCCTATGATTCCCGGTCGTTACCAAAACGAAGATCCTTCAAAATTCCTTCTGAAAGTAATTGCTCCCGAAGCTGAAAAGGGAGTGCATGAACATTTGGTGGAAGATATCGAACTGCTTGAAAGAAAGGATTAATGCAGGATTACCGAATTTGTTACCTGATATAGCAACTGATTTTGTCATTTTTTAATCATCTGCGTCACACTTTCTGAAGTTTGAAATTTATTAAATCGTTCCTGTCGATTGATTGCTTTTAAAATGTTTTCCTGCAGTTCCTGCATTTTTATTGTGTCTGATTTAAACTGCAGAAGAACTTTTGGCTAGAAACATTTTATGAAAGTAAGATGTTCTAATAAATATTAAAGATTTTAACACAACCCCATGAGAGCAACATACATTAATAAATACTTTTTTTTATTGGCATTAGTTTTCCTGTTGAACGCATGCCAGAAAGATGATCCCATTGAACCCAATGGTATAAAAATAAGTTTTCAGGCAGTAACAGGGCTTAAGAGTTCAGCCGACACAATGATAATAGAAGAGGCCTTTATTGGTGTTGAAGCTATTGATTTAAAGCGTGAAGGAGAAGCCGATTCAGCAACAGTTGAGAAGATAGTTTATGAAGGACCATATGTTGTTGATTTATTGAATGGCACTGTTTCGCCTGCAATCAGGTGGATTTTTGCAGAGCCTGGCTATTACAGGGAAATCGATGTGACAACCTCCAATGCTCTGGGGCAGGGGAGGACGATTGTTTTAAAAGGAACAATGCTCCCTGCTAATGATGAAGAGAAGATTCCTTTTGAAATAAGTTCGTCCCGGAATCATAAACTGACCATTAGAAACAATACCGGCATTACCATCAGCGAAGGAGAAAATGTTGACTTGCTGGTTGTTTTTGACTTAACTGATTTATTCAGGGAAGTTGATCTGAATGAATTTGAAAAAAATGAGCAAGGGGTAGTTGTTTTTTCTGAGGATGAAGGCAACAACGCTGTAACTTCATTAATGAATGCATTTGAAGCATTCAGCAGTTTTGGGATCAATGATGGTATGCTTTTCCCGGGGGGAGAAGATCAAACACCCGATTATGAAACTCCCGGTGAAATTGAAAATCCGGAAGATGAGGATGAGAGCGATACCGGCCAGGATGAGAGTGAAGACAGTACTGATGATGAAAATACTGATGAAGAGACAGGTGGTGAAGATGATGAACCTGAAGGAGGTTCTGATGATGAACAGAATGATGATGCCTCGGATGGAGAGTCTGAAGATTCAGATAGTAACGATGGCGGATCATCAGATGAGGATGAGGATGAAGGTTCAGATGGAGATGATGACAATGGCGACAGTGAAAATAACAACGACGGAAATACCGGTACCGGGAACGATGAAAATCCGGCAGATGATGATGACGATGATTCGGATAATGAAGATGAGGAGAGCCCGGGAAGTGGTGACGATGATGAGGAAACAGATGACGATTCGGGAAGCGATCAGGATGAACAGGATTCAGGAACCGGAAGTGGAAATGAAGATGATTCGGGAAATGACCGTGAAGATGATGACGATGACGGGGATAATAATAATAAGGGTAAGGGTAACAATTCCGGTAAAGGCAACGACAAAGGTAAAGATAAAGGGAAATAAGGAAAAGGGTAGAAATGTATCTCATATTGAAGCAGAGCGAATATGAATGGTTAATTTCTGCAATTCATATAAAGGGGTTGATGAAAAAACAATTTAAGCTTTCAAACAGTTATCATACAAAAGCTAAATGAAATTCTATGAAAATGAAAAAGAAAACAGTGTTTTTAACCGCACTGATATTACTTTCCGTTTCTTTTCTCCGCGCCCAGGTTTCTGTAGCACCCAAAATTGGATTGAGCTATTCAAACTTTGGAGGCGATTTCACAAATGCAAAGTTAATGCCAGGGGCCTTTTTTGGAGGAATGATGAATTATAAATTAAGTGAATCATATTCATTTCAAAGCGGACTGTTTCTTTCAGGCAAAGGAACTACGCTTCGCTATTCGGAAGTTGACGATGACCAGATGCTTGTTTCCTACCTTGAATTACCCTTCAACAGCTTGCTTACTGTTCCGGCAGGCTCAGGGGTGATGCAGTTTTTTGCCGGACCTTATGTCGGGTTTGCTCTTAGTGGCAGGTATAAATATCTTGAAGATGAAAACGATATGATTGAAAAGTTACAGATAGGCACTTCCGATTCCGATGAAATTAAACCTTTTGATGCGGGCATAAACATCGGCGTTGGTTTTTTATTCCAGGGCTTTGAAGTCCAGGGGGCTTATAGCCGTTCTGTAACGAATATTTCAAGTTTGCCGGTTGATAAGCTTTACAATAAGGTGGTTACAGTTTCTATGGGGTACTTTTTTGAGATTAATCCTAAACATAATCAGCGAAGATGGTTTCGGGGCAACTGATAATTCCTGTTTGCTTATAAGTTGTTATCCATCACAGGCTTACCTGTATATGGCTTTTTTTCATAGATTATGTGACCTGCAAAAGGAATTGTATTCGCAGGCATTTTGTTCCTGTAAATTTCAGACTGATTTTTTTTGTTAAATGATGTTGATGTCTTTGCTGCTTTAAATTTCAAAATCAACAGGCATAGGCTGCAGAAAACGGTTTACAGTGAATACGGGAATTTTGGAACCATGAACCACGTTTGAAACAAAGTTTCCAATTTGAACATCCTTTGCAAATGAATCCTGGTGTGTACGTATGATAACCAGGTCGGCTCCGGTTTTCTCAATGAACTCGTTTATTACCTCATGTTTCTCCCTTTCCTTTTCTTTGATAATTTCCACTTCACAATTTATTCCTCTTTGTTTAAGCATATGTTTGAGTTTTTCTGCATTTCTCCAGGCCAGACTTTGTTTAAGGTTTATATTTAATGAAATTGCTGACACAAGAGTGATTTTTGCTTTATATTTTTTTGCAAAATATGTTGCCCACAGCAGTTTTTTTTGCGTGGTTTGCAATACATCTACCGGAATTATTATATTGTTTACTGAATCAACAAGGTGTTTCATGCTGACGGTCATGATGGGTATTACCGAACGGCTTATCAATTTATCAAGTTCATCATTATTCAATCCTTTGTTCTCACCGTCTTTACCAATAATTATAAATTCATAACCACCTTTTTTGGCTTGTCTTAGCAAAACACGCAGCTTGTTACCTGCATGTATGCGATAGGTGAAATGCTTATGATAATCCCGATCAACGACTTTGTCCGCAAATTCACGCAGATCGTTCAACGCCTGATTCTGTTCATTTTTTGCTCTTTTTGGCCGGAAGATCCTTTGAAATATTGACGGCTTTTCTATGATGCGGTAGAGAAATACCTTCATGCCCAGCGATTGCTGGAAAAAAGAGGCTTGTTTAATTATATGTACTCCTTCTTCTCCCTCGGGAACGTATGCCAGTATGTGGTTTGACCTGTACCTCATTTTATTTTACCCTTAATTATTAATACGTAAATTCGGAATAATGTTCCATTTAATTTTGAATATTTGAAAACCAGATAAAAGGAAACTTATCTATGCCCCATAATAATAAACCTACATTAGCCTGTTTTTTACCTCGAAAGCTTCCTTTGGGTTCAGCACAAAGAGCTGATAGATATCCTGCTGGCTGATACCATTTTTCCTGAGCTCAGGTACAAAGAGTTCCTCAATTTCGGTGAATCCTCTGAATTCCCCTCCATCGGGCTCCCCCGGTCTGTACCAGCCGGCATCGTGCGAAAATAATACCTGGTTAAGCAGCCCTTGTTTTTTCATGAATACGGCAAAATCAACATATTTTTCAAGCTGATCGGCCGAAAAACCGTCAAAAGCAATCCATGCTCCCCTTAAAGCAGCCTCAGCATGTTTATTGAAATCCGTTTCGTTTTGTGCATGTGTCCATATGAATGCCGATGGATGGACGCCATAATTTTTAAGAATTTCCAGTTGCTGAAATGCCGGTACTGCAGTTCCTGTATGCGACATTATAACCAGTCCGGTAGCCTGGTGAGTTAAAGCTGCTGCCCCAACAATTTTACGATGTATCTGTTCGAGCGACTTGTTTTCGACTGATATTTTTATAAATCCCGGAAATACATCTGTGCCTTCTATGCCGTGGCGTGCTTCATCAATCCAGCGTCCGGCAATTTCTTCAGCAGTTTCTTCCAGGGCGTGCGGTGGTAAATATTTTAAATCCACTGCACTGTAATAACCTGTGTTGGTTATTAGCTGAAGGCCTGATTTTTGGCTAAGCAGTTTTAATAATTCAGGATCGCGCCCCAGGTAAGCAGGTGTACATTCCACCAGTGTGTGGTAACCAAGATCCTTTAGCTCTGCTAAATAGGGGAGGACTTTGTCCGCAACACTATCTTTGTTCCAACGATGGTAACCTGTACTGTCGGCACCAATGAAATCAACCAGCAGGTGCTCGTGATGAAGGGTTTTACCCATTGCTCCTGACCGGATTTCGCCATTTACAGTTATTACCTTCCCTTCCTTATTTGAACAGGAAAAAGTCACCAGAAAAAGAAGCACTGCAACACCTCCGGTTATCTTTAATGTTGCTGATTTGTATGAAAGTTTCATTCTGCAAACTCTTTAATTTTTTATGTAATATACAAAATTAGCCAGACAGTTCATATAAGTGGCTAAAAGGAAACGACAAAACTGTGAGGTTGATATAAAAAAACCATATATATAAATACTAAAATATCTTTATTTGTTCTTAAATTGCTGTAAATTTTGAAAAGTACAGCAATGAAATATTTATGGTTAACCCTTCTGGTAGTGATTGTAGCCGGGCTGACAGGTTTGGCTTATTTGAAATTTATGTTACCCAATGCAGGAGCCGCTCCGGACCTGAAGGTGGAGATTACTCCGGAGCGGGTGGAACGCGGAAGGTACCTGGCTCATAACGTAATGGTCTGTGCCGATTGCCACTCTATGCGCGATTTTTCAAAATATTCCGGGCCCATATCCGGTTCAGCCTTTTCCGGTGGGGGAGAAGAGTTCACCGAAGAGTTTGGTCTGCCCGGTAATTTTTATGCCGGCAACCTTACCCCTTCTCATCTGGGCGATTGGAGCGACGGAGAGCTGTTCAGGGCCATCACCTCGGGAGTTTCGAAAGATGGAAGGGCGCTGTTCCCGGCAATGCCTTATCCATTGTACAACCAGGCCGATGAGGAGGATATTTATGCTGTTATTGCCTACCTGAGGACCTTGCCGCCGGCAGAAAACAAGATTAAGCAGTCAAAGGCTAAATTCCCGGTAAGCCTTTTGATTAATACAATGCCGGTAAAGTATAATCGCCCTGTTAAACCTGATGAAGAAAACATTACTCAATACGGTAAATATATGGCCACTGTTGCCGGATGTATTGAATGCCACACGCCATTGGTAAAGGGAAAGCCCGTTTGGGAGGAAGCTTTTTCAGGAGGAAGGGAGTTCTTGCTTCCGGGAGGTACCGTTACTACTTCAAACCTTACCCCGGATGCTGAAACAGGAATAGGAAACTGGACTGAGGAAATGTTTCTTAGCAGGTTTAAGGCTTTTGCCGATTCGTCGTATGTACCTCATGATGTTGATTTGAACAACGACTTTAATACGCTTATGCCCTGGACGTTATATGCGCATATGAAGGATTCGGATTTGAAGGCAATTTATGCTTACCTGCAATCGCTGGAACCCAGGGAGCGGCAGGTTATAGTATTTGTTCCCCATGATTAGACCGGCAAGTCAGTAATTTGGTATCCTGCTGCCGGATTTACTAAGCTCTTTTCGGCTTTTTTAACTTGTAGTATCAGTAAAAATTAATAATCGTTAGATTCAATAAACTTTACTTTTGAACGAATAAATGAATAGTTCAGAAGGTGAAAGCAAGAGATAAGAAAATATGGTTGTTTGGGGTTTTCAGTGCATGTCCGCTGAAAGTTGCCCTGGAGGGATGTCCTTTTGAAGAGTTTAGGAAAATTTCTCCGCTTGAAAGGTGGGAGTATATAAGCAGGTTATCGGACGATGAAGTGGAAGCACTTATTATTCGTCACAAAAACTGCTTATATAAGCGAGAGTCGGGCGATCAACATCAGTGTCCCGCTTCAGACGGATTAAAGAAGACCGGATAAGAACCGGCTGGTTTCACTAGTAGCCTGAAGCCTGTCCGTCTTTACGTGATTCGGAAGCCCCGTAATACACTTTATTTTTACTATCCAGTTTAATGGCCTGGTAGCCACCATATGGGCCTACAGCATAACCTACCTTATGTCCTTTCTTTAACAATTCCCTGATTGTTTCATATGAAAATCCTGTTTCAAGCTCAGCTTCACCGCCATCTGTCATTTTTTCGCCGGTTGGCTCACTTGAACCTACATGGTGAATTCTTGGAGCGTCGCCGGCTTCCTGCAGGTTCATTCCAAAATCGATAAGATTACAAACTACCTGCACATGTCCCTGGGGCTGCATGGCTCCGCCCATTAACCCAAAACTGATGTATGGTTCGCCATCTTTGGTAATAAACGCCGGAATAATAGTATGGAACGGTCTTTTATGAGGTTCATAAACATTCATATGTCCTTCTTCCAGTGAAAAAAGTTCACCCCTGTCCTGCAAAACAAATCCCAGCTTGCCCGGAGTCATTCCTGACCCCATTCCCCTGTAGTTGCTTTGTATGAGCGACACCATATTTCCTTCTTTGTCGGCAGTTGTAAGGTAAATGGTGTTACCGGTTTCCAGCTCTCCGGCAGGATAACTGCGCCCTGCTCTGTCGGGATTAATTAAAGCAGCTCTTTGTTTGCCGTAGCTTTTTGAAATAAGTTGATCAATCGGCAACTCATTGAAAGCAGGATCTGAATAATATTTTGCCCGGTCTTCGAAAGCCAGCTTTTTGGCTTCAATAAAAAGGTGCATGTATTCCGGGGAGCCAAATCCCATGCCTGCAATATCATAATTCTCCAGGATGTTCAGCATCTGCAAAACGGCTGTTCCCTGGCCGTTTGGAGGCAGTTCCCACACATCGTACCCCCGGTAGTTGGTGGAAATCGGTTCCACCCATTCGGAGGTGTGGTCCTGCATATCTTTCATGCTTAGGAATCCTCCCTGTTCGCGCATATAGTCGACAATCTTTTGTGCAATCTCACCTTTATAGAATACATCTCTTCCTTTTTCTGCAATCAATCGAAGGGTATTGGCCAGGTATGGGTTTTTAAATATTTCTCCCTTTGCAGGCGCTTTTCCTCCGGGCATAAAAATTTCTTCGAATCCGGGAAATTGCTTCAGAATGCGGGAGTTGCTTTCCCAGTAATAGGCAATTACTTCGCTTACCGGAAAACCGTTTTCAGCATAGTCAATGGCAGGTGAAAGCACTTTCTCCATCGGAAGGGTTCCAAACTTATCATGCAATTCAAACCAACCGTCCACACAACCCGGCACCGAAACAGGAAGTGGGCCAAGAGCAGGTATTTTTTCATACCCGTTTTCCTTAAAATAATCAAGGGTCAGCTCATAGGGAGAACGTCCGCTGGCATTTAGTCCGTAAAGTTTTTGTGTCTTTGCATCCCAGACAATTGCAAATAAATCGCCCCCTATACCATTACCTGTAGGTTCGGTTAAACCCAGCACTGCATTTGCCGCGATTGCTGCATCGATGGCATTTCCTCCCGACTGCAAAATATCAATTGCTGCCTGTGTAGCAAGCGGCTGACTGGTACAGGCCATGCCATTTTGTGCTATAACTTCACTTCGGGTTGTAAATATGCGGTCGGTAATACGGTCTTGCGAATAAAGTTCAATGCTTAACAATATAAGCAGTACAGCTGGTAATAGTTTTTTCATTGCCTCATGTTTTTTTATCAGATCCCTAAAAGTACAAAACCAAATGCAAACTCCTACCCATGAAGCAACCTTAATGCATTCTCTGTACGGGCCAGATAATTATCGACCTGCTCATTGGTTTCAAATCCAACAATTACCATGTCCACTGTTTCCAGTCCCAATACAAAGCGAATGGCATTATCGATTTTTTCACTTTGGTCGCGGTAATCCCCATTACCAACCAGTTTCATTCCGATAACCCCTTTTCCTGATTTATGCAACTGGTCGATTACTTCAACCACTTCTTCCGGATCTGGTTTATCCATAGCTATACCATAGGGATTTATTCGTACGTGGATAACGTCAACCCAAGGACTGTTTAAAGCATCTTTCATTGCATTCAATGAATGAACCGAAACTCCATGTGCTTTAATTATACCCTTTGCTTTAAGGTTGTCGAGGATATCCATCTGCTTTTTTTGAGTTTCTGTCCAGTTTTCTTCCTCCATGCAATGAATTTGTACCAGGTCGATGTAATCGGTATTCAGTTCTTTACGGAAACGCTCAACCACTACATCTGCATCGGGCCGTTCAGGTTCAGGAATGCCTCCTCCGCGTACCCATATTTTGGATGTGAGGGTAACTTCATCACGGTTCATCTTTTTTAATGCCTCTGCCATAAGCCCGTGTGTACCATAGGTGTCGGCACAGTCAAATAAACGCACCCCCTTATCCCAGGCATGCTGCAGCAGGGCCAGACTTTTCGCTTTTTCCTGACGGGTAAGAAAAGCTGATCGATTGCCTGCATGAACACCGGTTCCCATGCCTACCAGTGTTGTTTCAATTCCCGACTTACCCAGCTTTACCTTTTGGAGCGGATTAGTACCTGAATATCTTAATTGCCCGGCACGTAAAGGGTTTGAAAACAAAAGGTGAGCAGTTCCTAGTGACAATGCACGGACAAAGTTCCGGCGGCCCATATTGAATTTAATTTTTTCCATAAACACCACTTTTTATTTTAAAACAAACCATCCTCTAATTTAGTTGTGCAGGATAACCAGCTTATCCTGCTGGCATTGTTTCAATTATAATTTGCTACTAAAGTAGTAATTTATTTATGCTGATGCATGGAAGTATGGATTTCAGTGATTTGGTACAGCTGATTTGGGTGAAAACAATGAAACGGATTATTAATTACTTAACCTGATTTATTTATAGTTTAAAAAGTCTTTGGAAATTGGCGCGCTTAAACTGTTCTATAACTGTCTATACTATAAACTGCTTTTAGTATTGCTTTCAGTTTCATTTTCCTTTTGTGTAGGTTCTGCGGGTATTATTTCTTCCTTTTTTTCAGTTTCCTGCTCGGAATCATTAAAAAGAGGTAATGCCTTTACCGGTTTTGAATTAATAATTTTGTTGACAATAATTTGGTCTACGACATTGGCTTTTCCACGTAAATCGACAAGGTTGCTAATTTTCAAACCCAGCAGAAAAAATAATGATGATAGAAAAAGTGTTGCTTTCATCCGTTTCAAATTTTTATGTTCCTATTCATCTATAAACTTGTTGCTAAATTATTCATTTGCCTCCAAACGATGAAATATATTCTGTAAGTTGTGTCTTTTTTTCGGTAAACGACCAGTATCAGGCTTTAAATATTTAACATTGGGAAGACCTGAAGCAACTTAAACTATTACAACTGATCTTTTTATTTTCGGAGCTGTGCAAGATAATCATAATGTAAACCTTCCTCAACAAGTTTGCATTTCAACCCTGCTTCTCCGGCTACTTTTTCCAGATTGAGATAATCAACAAAAAGCCACTTAAAGGCCGTTTGCAGATGTTTGTAGCTAACGGTATACTCCATTTCACCATAGTAATTGTCGTTTGCCAAATCTATCCACATGGAACCGTCATCTTCCTTAAATAGATAGGAAATATCGGAAGAATCAATTAAAATAGTGCCATTCTTGCTCAACAGGCTTCTTAAGTGAAGCAATAAATCCTTCAGGCCGGTTAATGTTCCGCCAATGCCGGTACCATTCATCAGTAGAAGTATGGTATCAAATTCTTTTTCATGGTATTGAAAAATGTTATCGCAAACAGCATCATTAATACCTCTGCTTCTCATTACTTCAACAGCGGGTGCCGATTTTTCAAGTGCTGTTATCCTGTACCCCTGCTCTTGTAAAGGCAGGGCATGACAACCTGCAGCTGCTCCTACATCCAGTATTCTCCCATTACAGAGCTTCAATGCCTTTTGTTCTAAGGGTTGCATTTCTTCCGGTGTTCTGAAAAAATATGCGGGTGAAAGATGTTCATCTTCTGTGTAGTTGGTTTCGATTACAATGTCTTCAGCTTTGCCTTTTACAAAATAATCGTAGATGGCCTGACCTATAGGATCGTTCATGTCTGTACTTGTTGTTTATCTGAACGTATTATGTGTAACATCATCTTTGGGTTGATAATGCCTTTTCAGCCAGCTCGCTAACCCATCTAATCCTGGAAATAAAACGCGTTCAGTAATATTTGCCTGGTCAAGCTTATCACGAACTTCCCATTTTAGTTTGGCAGGGATGATTATCCTGCGGTAAAGGTTGGGATGTTTTACCAGCCAATGGTCGACAATGGCCGTAGCGCTTGTCATTATTGAAAACAGGGCATACTGGTTAACAATACGTTCATCGAGAGAAGGGGGCTCAAAAAACAGAACACTTTCTTCTCCAAACTGCTCATCAAATTTCTGCAACGATAAAAATTCTGTCTCCAGCATTTCAACCGTAAAAGCATTGCATTTTTCTTTATTGAGTAAAGCATTTAAAGGTTCAGGAGAAAGCCGGTTTACCTTTACGAAATCTACCTGCCATATTACTCCGTCGCAATCGAATTTTTCGGTATTTGCAGTGGCAAAATGCAAGGCAACAAAAGGTGAGTATGTCCAGTCGACCAGTCTGGTTGTGAGGCCGTGATGCTGGGCAAGAACCAGGGAGCGCAGCGGAGTTGTGGTGTGCTGAGGTTCATCTGTGCGGGCATATTTCCTGAAGTTTCGCAACAAGTGATACTCCAGTTCGGGATGGTTTCCGCAATTGCGCAGGAAACTATTTTTTAACTGATACCTGCAGTCTGATAAGCCCCTAAAGGCATAATCACTCCGGTAACGGCCCATAGCAGGCTTCCACGAATCATAATAAACCTGATCAATTAGCTGATTCCATGATTCTGCCACAATATCATTTGAGGTAATTTGACAATCCATTGAAAATAATTCAGTAATAACGCCACTAAATTAAGAAAAGAATTAGCGGTGAAAAATTTTTTTAATCACTGCAATCCATTTATTTTGTATAAGGATGTCATTAGTGATGAACAGGAATGGATATAAATAACTTTAATGTTTAAACGTATGTCCTGCCAGTTCAGAATTTAATCAGGATAAACTTATATTCCAATAAAAATAATCTTATAATCGATAATCATGAATCAGACAAGACGCAGCTTCATACAAAAAACTGCTTTGGCCTCAGCAGGCATCACAATTGTCCCTGCAGCAGCAGTAAGTGGTCTGGGGCACCGGGCTCCGAGTGACAAACTGAACATTGCGGGGATAGGTGTGGGTGGTAAGGGCCATCCCAACCTTGTGGCCATGAATACAGAGAATATTGTGGCGCTTTGTGATGTGGATTGGAAGTATGCTGATAAGACATTTTCTGAGTTTCCAAAGGCAAAACGCTATTGGGACTGGCGTAAGATGTACGATGAAATGGGTGATTCAATCGATGCCGTAATGGTGGCTACTTCCGATCATACTCATGCTGCTATAGCTGCGCATGCTTTGGCAATGGGAAAGCATGTTTATTGTCAAAAGCCGCTTACCCATTCGGTCTACGAATCGAGATTACTGACCCGGTTGGCTGCACAACAAAAAGTAGCAACTCAAATGGGGAACCAGGGCAATTCGGGTGACGGGGTACGCCAGGTTTGCGAATGGATATGGAACGGTGAGATTGGTGATGTAAAAGAAGTGCATGCATGGACCGACCGGCCAATCTGGCCTCAGGGACTCGAACGGCCAATACAAAAAATGGCTGTTCCCGATACTGTTAACTGGGATCTTTTTATTGGCCCTGCACCTGAACGTCCCTATCATGAGATTTATACCCCGTGGAACTGGAGAGGATGGTGGGACTTTGGAACCGGAGCTTTCGGAGACATGGCATGCCATGTACTCGACCCCGTTTATCAGGCACTGAAATTGGGATACCCCGGCAAAGTAAGGGGAAGCTCTACTCAAATGAATACCGAATCTGCTCCACAGGCTGAAACGGTGGAGTTTTCCTTTCCTGCAAGGGAGAAGATGGATAAGGTAAATATGCCAGCAGTAAAGGTTTACTGGTACGATGGGGGTTTGCTGCCTAATCTTTCCGATGTTTTGCCCGAGAATATCAATTTGATGTCGGACGGTCTGGGAGGGTGCATCTTTGTTGGCTCAAAGGATACTTTAATTGCAGGTTGCGGTGGATTTAATGCATTTTTGCTGTCAGGAAGGAAACCACAGGTAACCTCCTATCTGCGCCGAATACCCGGTGCAGTGGGTTATGTAGACGGGCCACACGAACAGGACTGGATACGTGCATGCAAGGAAGCGCCTGATAACCGCGTTGAAGGCACTTCACATTTTGGTTACTCAGGACCATTTAACGAAATGGTGTTGCTGGGAGTGCTTGCCATCCGTTTGCAAAGTCTGAATAAAACACTGCATTGGGATGCGCAAAACATGAAGTTTACAAACATCTCACCTTCCGAAGAGCTTAGGATTGTGACTTCCGATGAGTTTAAAGTAATTGATGGTCATCCGCATTTTAACACGCAATATGCAACCTTTAATGCAGAAGAGGCTGCAGGTGAATACATCAGGCATAACTACAGACAGGGTTGGGATCTGCCTTCCATGCCTGCATGAAAATAATCCGGATACAATAGTTTATCCTAAGCTTATACAACAATACTTCTGCAATTGTTATTTCTGCAGTATGTTGTTGTTTTAAATGTTTCTGAACAAACTAGTAATGAGTTAATTCCCTGAAGTGCGTTTTAAGTTCTTTATATTATCGGGAAGGTTTGTTACTTTTAGGATTTGCAATAAATAAAGGTAGTGGTTATATTTAACCTCCATACAAAACTAATTATAAAGATGCTAAAATATCTGCTTTTTCCGGTCTGCCTGTTGTTAACAGTTAGCGCAGTTTCCCAGGAGATTAGTATTTCTCATGGCCCTTACATTCAGGCTGTATCAAATGATGAGGTCACTGTAGTATGGACTACAAATACTGACGCTGTATCATGGGTGGAGGTAGCTCCTGCCGGCACCAATAGTTTTTACAGCGAGGAACATCCCAGATATTATGAAGTTAAGAATGGAAACCGGGTGGTTGGCCGTCTGCATAAAATAACCATTCCCCGGTTGAATGAAGGCACAGAATATCGTTACCGGGTTTTTTCAAAAGCAGTGATAAAGCATGAAGGGCACCGGGTTCTTTATGGAAATATTGCTTCAACAAATGTATACAGCAAAAAGCCTTTAAGATTCCGTACCCTTATTGCACAGCAGGATACAATTTCCTTTTTGGTGCTAAATGATATTCACGGGAGGGAAGCCGATTTAGCATCCCTCAGTGAGAATGTGAATTATGCCAATACCGATCTGGTGTTTTTTAATGGCGACATGGTATCTTCCATGAACAGTGAGCAACAGTTCTTTGAAGGATTTATGGATAAGGCGGTTGAACTATTTGCCTCTGAAGTTCCTGTATATTTTAGTCGGGGTAATCATGAAACAAGAGGAGCTTTCAGTGTTAATTTTCCCGATTATTTTCCAACACCTTCAGGCAAGCTTTATTACTCTTTCAGGCAGGGGCCTGTAAATTTCATAGTGCTTGACTGTGGTGAAGATAAACCTGATTCTGATATCGAATATTCAGGCCTTGCCCGTTTTGACGAGTACAGGACCGAGCAGAAGGAATGGTTGCAGAAAGAAATAGAAAAAGATGATTTCAAATCTGCTCCATATAAAGTGGTAATGATTCATATTCCTCCTGTGGGTTCTGACTGGCATGGCCCCCGGGATATAAAGCGAAAAATCCTGCCGGTACTCAGAAACCAGGGCATTACGGCTATGATATGCGGGCATACCCACCGTTATGAGTACATTGAGCCTGATGGTGCAGATTTCGATTTTCCGGTAATTATAAATGCGCATACCACATCTCTTGAAGTGGAAACAAGTAGTGAAAAAATGGTGATCACAAGAAAGGATACACAAGGAAATATTTTGAACCGGATTGAACTGTAAATTTATGCTGCCTGTTTATCAACCCCTGGTACTGGCGTCAGGAATCTTTTTTGTAAGATCTGTGAACTCGTCAATACTTTCAGCTCCTATGGTAAAGCAGTCGAGATATTCCTGTGCCAGGGCATACTGGAGCATCTCATCGGTTTTGTCGCGCAGCTGACCCCCGCCCAATATTTTCATACCGATAACTCCCTTGCCTTTCGATTTCATGCCTTTCAGTACTTTTGCAACTGTAGGCACATCTGCATCCATTCGTACACCAACAGGGTTCATCCTTGCCAGGTCGACCTGTACCCAAGGTTCATCGGCCGCTGTTTGCAATGCGCCTAACGAATGGCAGGATACACCGTGGGCTTTTATAAGTCCTTTTTCCCTGGCCTCCGTCAGGTAATCCATTGCCCCTGCCCGTTTGGTATTCCATTGAGGATTGGTAAGTGCATGAAGCAGCACAATATCAATGTAATCTGTTCCAATTTCTTTCCGGTAACGCTCAAGGTCTTCTTTCATCTGGCTGGCTGTTTGGGCGTGCGTTTTCGTTAAAAGCACAACTTTTTCCCTGTCCACTTTCTTCAAAGCTTCCTTCAGGTGTGGGTGCGTGCCATACTGGTCGGCCGATTCCCAAAAAAACACACCGTTATCGTAGCCTGTGCGCAGAAGATTGGTTAACCCTTTTAGGCCCAGTTGCCGTTTTTGGTTTGAACTGTTGCCAAAACCATTGGTGCCGGTGCCCATGGCAAGCCTTGAGACTTCTATTCCGGTGTCTCCCAGTATAACTCTATCCGAGGCATATTTCTTTTTTTCCGAAGCAAACAAATGGTAAGGAAATGCATCAAGCAGCAATGCTCCGGCCACTGATGCTCCTGATTTTAGAAAATGACGACGCTTCATTGTAATGGGTGTTAATATTTAAATAAAAAACAACATGCGAAAATAAATGTTCGCAGCTTTATTACAGTGCTGTTTGAATGTTATTGGAAAGGATTTTTTAATTCGTAAGTCCCGATGGTTTGGGTTATTAAAAGTAGTTGAAAAACCGCCTTTTTATTAAATATTTGTTGTGGTTGTTATTAAAGCATTCATAAGAAATTCTGCTTAAACAGTTTTTATTTATAATTGTTATTAAAAGCGAAAAAAAACATTAGAAGTTCAATTAAATCACTTTTATACATTTTCTTAATTTTTATGGAGGAAAACCTCCTGCTGTTTATGAGAAATTTTTGGATATTTATTTTAATTATAACAGGTTTGGTTCACCTGGGAACAGAACCGATACATGCTCAGGAAAATGAACAGGACACTCTTTTTAATGAAGTACCGGCTGATACCATTAAAAGGCCAGTTTCTGTAGCTTCCATTTATGCTCCTTCGTTTTACATTGATTGCAGGCGTTGCGATTTTGATTTTATTCGCACCGAATTGAATTTTGTGAATTATGTTCGTGACCCTGAACTGGCTGATGTGCATGTTTTTGTTACCGATGAACAGACAGGCGGAGGAGGCCGTGAATACCAGTTTTCATTTATTGGCAGGCGAAAGTTCGAAGGAACTTCTTACACCTTAAAGCACATCATTGACAGGGATGCAACCCTTTCAGAGCGTCGGCTGGCAATAATCAGGATGTTAAAGCAGGGCTTTGCTGCGTATCTTTTTCAGACACCTGTGGGGAAGAATTTTTCTATAGAATATTTAGCAGATGAAGGCGGGGATTTGGTACAGGCTGATGACCCATGGAATTATTGGGTTTTCCAGGGATATATTGGTAGTGTCCGTTACGATCTGGAATCGAATCAAAGTGACTTTGATTCCAGATGGGGGATTTTTGCCGACCGGGTTACCGAAGATTGGAAATTAAGATTCAGACCGTATTTTAACTACGGCAGAAGGACCATACAAGCCAGTGAAGATGATGAGCAGGTTGTTAGCGAACAACGACGGCATGGAATTGACAGCTATGCAATAAAAAGCCTTACCAACCACTGGTCAGCAGGTATTGTTGGCGACTATTTAACAAACAACAGCCGGAACATTAAACATCATGTTAACCTCAGTACCGGTATTGAATTTAGTATATTTCCCTATGAAGAAGCAGTACGTAAAGCAATTGCCTTCAGATACCTTGTCGGATTACGATACTACGACTATTTTGAAGAAACCATTTATGAAAAAAAGACTGAAAAATTATTAAGTCATCAATTCAGAGGATTTGTTAATATTCAGCAACCCTGGGGAAGCATAGAAACAGGGTTTATTGGTTCACAGTACCTGCAGGCAATGGAGCATTTTCGTGCAGAGGTTTATGGCCAGACTTCGGTAAGGTTGTTTGAAGGTTTTTCATTACGATTCCAGGTAGAATACGATGTTATCAGGGATCAATTGTCACTTCCTAAAGGAGGAGCTTCGCTGGAGGATGTGTTGTTGCAGCAAAGGGAGCTGTCAACCGACTTTTCTTTCTCCAGTTCAATTGCCATTACCTATACATTTGGCTCACAATTTGCCAACGTTGTTAATACAAGGTTTTGAAAAATAATAATCAGGAAGAAACTTACTGATTTCTGTATTCATCCAGCTCGTTTTCCGGTTTTTTTACGTTGACAGCGGGTAAACAAAACCAGAAACAAGCTCCTTCTCCATTGGTACCTGTGCTGTCGATGCCAACGTATCCTTCCATTTTTCTCACAATGCGCTTAACAATGGAAAGTCCAAGTCCGTATCCTTCTGCTTTGTCAGGTGTCAGCCTGGAGTATTTTTTAAACAATTTATTCTGATCCATCGGATGAATCCCGTTGCCATTGTCTTTAATCCAGAACCTTATGAAATGCTTTTCAGCATAGGCACCCACAGTAATTTTCGGCGGTTTACCCCCATATTTGATGGCATTGGTTAAATAGTTCACCCACACTTCTTCAATCCATGGTGCATAGCCTTGTGCTGTAGGCCATTGTTCCGGAAATGAAATTTTTGCTCTGCTAGTATTTATCAATTCCTTAACCTGTACTATAGCATTTTCAAAGATGAGGCTCATATCCAACGGCTTTTTATCCACCTGGTGATGGTTTACAGTTGCCAGCAGAAGCAGCTCATTTGTAATATGCATCGCCTTTTTGGCAGAGGATTTAATATGTCCTGAGAACTCATTCAACATTTCCGTATTATCCTCTTTGATGCAGTCTTCTATAATCTCCGCAGAATTGTATACTGAACCCAATGAATTTCGCAGATCGTGTGCTACCGTATGTGCAAAAGCTTCAAGGTCTTCGATGAGCCTGCCCCTTTCTTCAACTTCAGCTTCCAGTTTTTTGTTAACAAGGCGAAGTTGTTTTTCTGAGACCTTCAACGAACTGACATCGTTCAATTGCAGCAGGTGCCCGCTGAATTGCCCATTGCGGTTAATTACCG
Source organism: Mariniphaga sp. (assembly GCA_041687255.1). Classification (GTDB taxonomy): domain Bacteria; phylum Bacteroidota; class Bacteroidia; order Bacteroidales; family Prolixibacteraceae; genus Mariniphaga. Next base: position 65,301 of record JAWLCL010000015.1, read on the forward strand.
ATGTAATTCTGACCTGGTATGTTTTCGGGGAATTCGGTGCCCCGGCTTCTATTTCAATAAGACTGTTTGTTTCGCTTTCGGTTGCAGAAACAATGTTCTCATAGTTTCGGAATACATCAGAAAACCTGTTGCGGATAACAGAGGTTTTAAGGTTAAAAATTTTATTTACCGCAGGATTGTAATCTTCAATAAAACCTTCTGAATTAACAATGATAACACCATCGCTCATTGTGTCAATTAAATTATTACGGGCAAAAGGCACCAGGTCGAACATGCGGTACCTTACAATGCCAAAGGTTAACACAAGTCCCGTAAAAACAAACAATATAGGCGTCCAGTCAAATCCCGGAATCGGGTTTAGCCCTGTTATGTATACGAGGTTTCCTGCAAGCGGAATCAGTGTGGCAATGAGCAATGTAGTTACCTGTGACTTATAATAGGCTGTAAATTCGTAAATCGACAGGAATAAATTATACAGGCCGGCTATAATAAGTGTAATGGAATATGACCAGAATATCCAGAACCAGACGCCATGTTCGATTAGAAGGGTGTTGTATCCCATATTGCTGAGTACAACATTTTTCCAGACCAGGTGATGGTAGTGGTTGGTAAAAACAAGCGGTACGGTAATAAATGGAATCATTGAAAGCAGGGCAACATTACGGGGGGTAATCAGGTGAAATTTTTGGCTGAAAGCAGTACTGAATAAAAAATAGCATACCGGCAGAAAAGCTATTCCAAGGTAAGTAAATTGTGACCAGAAAATTTTCATATCAAGATTTTCTGACATATACTCTAGTCCGCTGCCAAGAGCCCAGATTCCTGCAAAAATTTCGATAACAAAGAGGTATTTTACTTCTGCCGACTTCCGGTATGTCCAGAGGATAATGCTGGTGCCTGCTGCCACCAGCAAGGCCATGAAAGCAATCATACTTTCCATGGGCAGAATTTGAAAAACAATTTGTATTACCGATTCAACCATAATTTATACGATGGCCAAAAGTAATTCAATTTCACATAAAGCTGAATTATTGGCTCCAATAATTTATCCTCTTTTTTTTAACAGCGGGAAAGTCCCTGCTGCAATTACAATTAGTCCGGCCAGGAAAATTTCCCATTGAAAACGGGTAGGTGTATATTGCAACATCTCCTGCAGGAATTCCTTATTCTCGGGAAGCGAAAAAAACTGAGAAAGGTAATTGCCGTCAATAATTATGATTGTAAAATCATACATGAAAGCTGTAATTACCAGCAATGAACCTGCTAAAAAAAGAAGGAAGGCTTTTTTACCCGGGTCGGTTATGCCATAATTTATGTGCTGTCGTTCAAGCAGCACAGCCAGTGCAATCATTGCCAGCGAACAAAGCACAGGAGCAAGTACAGGCCCTGTCCATGTTACCGGAATAAGAAACAGGATGTCCCATGTGAATAGCGATTCAGGCCAACCCAGGAAGAGCCAAAGGGCGATGTAATAAAAGATGTCCCAGACTCCAAATATAAATAAAAAAGCAGCTAGCCTTCTGATGAACGATTTTCCGGAAATATATGCCACCGCCCAGAGCATAAATAACGTGCTGAGTTCCCTGATTATTTCGGTGCCAATCAGCCACGTTTCCATTGGTTTTAATGGAAAGGCAAATCCTTCTGGGTAATACAACTCACGAATATAAACTACAACTATTGCCTCAAGAAAACCCATGGCCACTGCATAGATAAAAAGCGGAGCAATAAGTGAATGCCATTGATATTCTGACCTGTTCATTTGCTGCTAATAAATTTCCTGTCAATTTCCAATTTATTTTATTAAAAAACAAGCCTGAAATTTCATATCTATTCACTAAATTGGCTGTGTAACTGAAGATTTAAAACATCAAACTACAATTGCAACATCATGGCAAACCGTAAAATTTCACGCCGGCAGGCACTGGCCACCGCTTCGGCCGGAGCTTTGGGAACAGCGGCCCTGTCTCCCTTTTCATTTTTTAATTTAAATAACACTACAAAACCGGCCCTTTTGGGCGGAGAAAAAGTTCGGACAACGGGTTGGCCGCAATGGCCGGTATGGGATGAATCGGCCGAGCAGGGTATTGTTGAAATGCTCAGGAGCGGCCGTTGGTGGAGAGGCGGTGGAGAATATGTGGCCGAATTCGAGAAAGAGTATGCCCAAATGATGGGCGCCGAACGTTGCCTTGCCACCGCCAGTGGCAGCGCAGCATTGCTTGTGGCGCTGCATACTCTGGGAGTGGATGCGGGCGACGAGGTGCTGGTTTCTCCATATACCTTTATTGCCAGCTATAACGTGATTTTCATCAATAAAGCTTTGCCGGTTTTTGTGGATACAAATCCGGAAACATTTTTACTCGAACCCTCTGAAATTGAAAACAAAATTAACGACAGGACCACAGCCATCCTCCCGGTGCATATATATGGTTTGCCGGTGGATATGGACAAAGTGAATGAAGTAGCGCAAAAGCATGATCTGAAGGTCGTTGAGGATGCCTGCCAGGCCTGGCTGGGAGAATATAAAGGCAGGAAACTGGGAACCCTGGGCGATTTGGGTTGCTACAGCTTTCAGAATTCTAAAAACCTGCCGACAGGCGAAGGGGGAGCTATTGTTGGTAACAACAGCGAAATTATGGACCGGTGCTATTCGTTCCACAACTGCGGCAGACCTTTTGGTACTGTTGAACGCACTTCCGACTACCCGATAAGAGGCAGCAACCGGCGAATGCAGCAAATACAGGCACTCATGCTTCTTTCTCAGATGGAACGCATTCAGAAAGATGCCGATGTGCGGCTTGAAAACGCCAGGTACCTCGATAAAAGACTGGCTGAGATTCCGGGCATCAAAACTGCAAAACTGGTGGAAGGAAATAACCGTTCTGCTTACCATATGTATCCTTTCCGGTTCATTTCAAAAGAATTCGGTGATGTTTCAAGGGAAAAGTTCCTGGAGGCTTTACGTGCTGAGGGGATTCCCTGCTCGCCCGGTTACGGTCAGCAAAATGAAGATGGTTTAATTGAAGAAGCTCTGAACTCCAGGGGCTTTAAAAGACTTTTTTCGTCAAACAGGCTAAACCGGTGGAGGGAAGAAAACCGCCTGCCGGGTAACGACCAGCTTACGCGCGAAGCAGTCGTCCTTTACCAAAGCATGTTGCTAGGAAGTAAGAGCGATATGGACGACATTGCAGATGCAGTTACCAAGCTTTATGAAAACAGGAAAGACTTGAAATAATTCTTCTGCTTTCACTCATTTCTTTTTTGCCTTTTTCTGAAGGAAGGTAAATGTTTTATATGCAATTTTGTTAAAATAAGTTATCAAGGTTTAAAATCCTGATTTTGTGAAAAGTTGGAATAGGAATTGTTTTATTTCAATCAATACAGAAAAGGGAGAGAACAATGAAACATATTATAAAACATTTGCTTATGGCAATTGTTATTGCTTTAAGTACAAATATTTTGCATGCCCAAAATGCACAGGAGAATCCTGAATTGACACGTAAGGAAAAAAAAGCTATTGAAAGGGAACGCCTTTACAAGCTAAACAAAGAGATGCTGGAAAGCAAAAGTTTTGTCCTTGAGTCCGATTATCTTCAGAACCGGTACGGGGTGCGAATCCCGGTCAATTCCACCATCAATTTTGTTTTGGTTGATGGGGAAGAAGCAGTTATTCAGATTGGTTCAAACACCGGTTCAGGGCATAATGGTGTAGGTGGTGTAACAGCAAAAGGCAAAATCACCAAATGGGAACTGAAGGAAAATGAGAAGAAGAATACGTTTGACCTTACAATGCACGTTTTAACAAGCATAGGTATGTACGACATACGAATGAATATAGGTAATTATGGAGCCAATGCACGGTTGACAGGGCTGCGCCGGGGAAACCTTACTTTCAGTGGCGACATGGTGGCACTTGAAGAATCGGTAATTTATGAAGGTCGTTCGTTGTAAAAAAATTTAAAACATTAAGCATTTTTTTAATTGCTTAATTGATTGATTGATTGAAAAGCAGCGGAGAGGATGTTGATCCTTTCCGCTGTACTTTTTTATGGAACCCTTTACATTAATTGTTCAGGTGTTGCAAGATATAAATATGTAAAATCACCACATCAAAAAGGGTAAGAAATTAAAATCATACGCCTTACCAATTCCATACCTTCGCCTAATTAAATTCGCGATTACATGGCCAAAATACGTCCCTGGACCGGGGAAAAAGTTATTAAAGAAAATATTTCTTACTTAAAAGAATTTTCATTTCTGCTAAGCTGTATTATCCCGCGCAACCTTTTGAACAGGTTTTCAGTCTAAGATGAGGACATTAATTCAGAACAATGCAAAATAAAATTGCCGGCATCATAATCTTTTCACTGTTCATATTTTTCTCCTGTAAAAAAGAAGATGTTTTTACTTCATCGCAGGAATCACAAAAACTGGAAGGTTATTGGGTGAACCGGCAAATAACCGATACTCTGTTTACCTTTGAAAAATCGGAAAACTTGGTTACCAGTCAATACGGACTTGCTTTTTTTTCCGGCGGAAAATTTATAGAAAGGAAGAATGCCGGATGGTGTGGCACACCACCCATTGCTTATGCCGATTTCGAAGGAAGTTGGTTGTTAAGCGATTCAATAGTCAGTGTAACTGTCGGATACTGGGGAGGAACGTCGACTTACCGGTGGAGGGTAGTTGCGGTTGATAGCGAAACACTGGCAATTGAAGTGCTTTCAGAAGATTATTCGCAGGAAAATTAGCATATTTGCTTTCCTGATGAATATTGAATTAGTGCATAGCAAGGACGTACTGTATGATTACCTTCAGAATGAAGCAGGTCTTCAGATTTATCTTACGGGCGACCTTGATGATTTTTTTTGGCCTAAAACCTGTTGGTATTCCCTGAAGGTGAAGGGAGAAATAAAATCAGTGGCCCTTTTATATGCCGGAATGACTCCTCCAACACTGCTGTGCTTTCAGAAAAAGGATATAAAATATGCTATAAGATTGCTGCATGAAATAAAGCCGTTGCTTCCGGGCAGGTTTTATGCGCATCTTGGAGAAGGATTTGCCGATGTGTTTGGCCGTGGGAATATCATAGAACATTACGGTCTGAATTATAAAATGGTGCTGCATAGGAATGTCAATTTCAGCGGAGATCCAAATATCAGGAGGTTGGGGGCAGGTGATTTGTCCCGGTTGTTGAAACTTTATTCCATAGCTTATCCTCACAATTGGTTCGACAGCCGCATGCTGGAATCGGGGAAATATTTCGGGTATTTTCTAAACGATGAGCTTGCAGGTGTGTCAGGTATTCATGTTTACTCCGCAAAATACCGGGTGGCGGCTCTGGGAAACATAACGACCCATCCTGCATACAGGCAACAAGGAATAGGACATAAAATTACTGCTGCCTTGTGTGCCGATTTGCAGCAAAGCGTCAGCATTGTTGGACTTAATGTGCGGTCGGATAATGAGCATGCCATCAGATTATACCAAAACCTGGGATTTACAATTGAAGGCAAATATGAGGAGTGTTTTATCAACAACGTTCCGGAAACATGATGTCATTGCATAGTAGTCAGTTATGGCGGTGGTTAAATGTTTCTGTTTATAAAAATATAAAAAATACATTTGAAAATAGTGAACTTTCGCTGGAACATGTTGTTCCCTGTGAAATTCGTTTGGAAAATCTATATCTGCAAAAATTTGAATTAAACTGTTTAAATGAACTACAACATCAGGTTTTACGGTAACCTTTACAAGTGCCCGGCGGGCAAACGAAATCCCGATTGCCCGGTTTTAGCAATGCAACACCTCACCTTTGCCGAAAAAGTAGATTGGTTCGATGCTCTTTCCATCGACCAAAAAGAGTTGATTGAGAAGCATCATAAAAGATGTGTGGGAAACCGATAAAAAAATTGCATGCATTGTTAGAATGGATAAATAGCCGGTTTATGAAGCTGGCAATCGGCAAAAAAGTTAAATTGACGGTTTGCATCTGTACCTGATTTCAGTCAATAAAATTTAACAACAGTCGTTTTCCGAAATACTATGGGGGCGAAATCATAAGCAAAGGGTGCATTCTGTTTCTAAGAAACATAAATGCCCTTCCCAAAACTCATAAAAGACTCAATAACGATAAAGTTTTTATTTAACAAAGGGCAAATAATAGGGAAATAAGAAGTAACCGGCACAAATGACCATGATTTTTATAACCTGCTATATAATTAAAGGTTTCAGGCATAATTTTCAAAAGCTTTTCTGCATCAGGAATTTGAATTTTTTATAATTAAAATATGCTATTATAAGTGTTCAACAATCCTTTTAATTGCATTATCAATATTGAAAAAAGAATAATATGGTAAAAGTTACAGCCAAATTGCCTGGAGTGGGAGGTTTCGGACTTTCTCATCAAACTTTTACCGACTGTAAGTTGTCTTAATCTAAATTGCCTGAACATCATGAATTAATAGTAACTGACATGTAAAGCATGAAAAAGCTCCTGTTTTTGTGGAATGAACTGAAAGCCACATTCTGGTTTATTCCGGTAGTTATAATAGCGGTAGCCCTAATTATGGCCTATGGGTTAATATATTTCGACAGGATTAATGATTTTAGTCCCGGGAAAGTAGGAATTTATCTCTTTATAGGAAGCCCCGATTCGGCCCGCAGTGTACTTTCTGTAATTTCAGGGGCAATGATTGGTGTGGCGGGTACTGTTTTCTCCATTACCCTGGTTGCTTTAAGCCTTGCCTCATCGCAATTGGGTCCCCGATTGTTAAAGAATTTTATGTACGACAGGATTAACCAAATAGTTTTAGGCGCTTATGTTTCTACGTTTTTATACTGCCTGATCGTCATTAATTCCATCAGGGGAAATGAAGATTTTACTTTTGTTCCTTTTTTTTCAGTATTGTTTGCACTTATTGTTGCCGTTGGTAATATTATTCTTTTAATTGTTTTTATACACCACATCACAATGAGCATTCAGGCAGATACTGTAATCTCTAATATATCCGAATCAATTTCAGGAAATGTCCGCAATTTGTTTTCCGAACAGTTGGGGCAGGAGAGTGAGAAAGAGCATAAAAAGGAAGATGAAGCATTGTTAAAGTCAAAGTATGCATACAAATATGCAATAGGAATTTATAGGAGTGGTTATCTTCAATATCTGGATGGCCAGGCTTTTCTTGATTTTTCAGTTAAGCATAAAGCATTGATTGAACTGTATTACAGACCCGGCAATTATCTTGTGGAAGGCCTGGAAATGGGTATTATTTATTCTGATGAAAAGTTGGCGGACAAGGATATTGATCGGTGTAAGTCGTATTTTTTAACCGGCAGAATAAGGACTCCGCACCAGGATACTGAATATTCCATTCATCAGATGGTTGAAATTGCCTGCAGGGCTCTCTCTCCAGGTATAAATGATCCCTATACTGCCATTGCCTGTATCGATAACCTTACTTCCACAATGTGTTACCTTTCCGGGGTAAAGTTTCCATCGCGATATCGTTATGATAATGAAGGTACGCTGAGATTAATAACCAAGGTTCTTACTTATGAGGGGATTTTTGATGCCGCATTCAACCAGATCAGGCAATTTGGTCATTCTGTCCCGTCTGTGGCTGTCAGGTTAATGGAGGCATATATTACCATCGATAAATTTGCAAATAAAAGGCAGCAAAAAGAAGTCATAAATAAACATGCAAAAATGGTTCTAAACATGGCAGAAGAAAACTTCAAAGAGCAAAGCGATCTAAAGGATTTAAAGGAAAGAAGCAAGCTGATAATGGATTTGCCGTGAATCAGTTTGAACCGTGTACTTTAAACCTTTTTATGTAAGCTTTATTAATTGATTTTTTTCTTTTCAGCTAGTCCTTCGGCAATTTTTCATTCGGAAAACGCAGGCTGTATTCCTTCCAAAAATGTTTCACTTCGCTTTTCATTTCTTTCGACAGCGACAGGATTCCTATTAAGTTAGGTATGGTCATCAATGCGATTGTAATTCCTGAGAGGGTCCAGATAATTGTGGTATCGGTAAATGAAGCAAGGAAAAAACCAAGTACATAAATTATGTGATAGTAAATAACTTTATCCGATCCGAAGAGATAGGTAATGGCCCTGTCGCCATAGTACGACCAGCTAATGGCAGTTGAAAAGGCAAAGAGCAGCAGTCCGATGGACACGATGTATTTGCCGTAATCGCCAAACCAGCTGCGGGTAAAGGCTATGGTAGTAAGCGGGGCACTGTGCAGCAGGGAATTTCCGGTGAGGGTTAATCCCGGCTGGCTTACAAGGTTGCCCGAGGAAAATTCTATGGTTCCGGTATAGGGCTGGTTGTTCATATACACAGTGATGTCTTCGGCTACTGAGCGGGCATGCAGCAAAGTTACCTGATTTTGTATTTCTCCATCATCAACAGTGATGCTTCCTGAGTATAACGGGAGGTTTTCTTCTCCTGCCAAAAAGTGAAACAACTGCTCCCGCTGAGCCGGATTGTTATCGGAATAATTGCCTTCAAGGGCAATTAAATCGGTTTCCTGGAACTGGTTAGGTAGTTTTTCAGTCCATACTCCTGAAGATAATAGTACCAGGCCTGTAAGGGTACAGATGATGATGGTATCGATAAAGGGTTCGAGTAAAGCAACCAATCCTTCTGAAACCGGTTCATGAGCGCGTGCTGCGGCATGGGCAATGGGAGCTGAACCCTGGCCGGCCTCATTGGAGAATAAACCGCGGTTTACCCCCCGGTTAAAGGCAAAGGCTATACTTCCTCCCAAAAAACCTCCGGCTGCTGCTGAGCCAGTAAATACATCACCAATAATTGATGCGAGCGATGGCAGAATATTTTCATAATTGTATGCGATTACGGCAACTGCACCAATGAAATAAATTACGGCCATTATGGGAACAAGCCGGGAAGTAACTTTTGCTATGCGCTTTATGCCGCCAATGATTACAAACCCAAGAATGACAGCTAAAATGGCACCGGTTAGCATATGGTTAATGCCAAACGTTTCGAAAAGCGAATTGGAAATGCTGTTGATCTGTGGCAGGTTACCAGTGCCAAATGACGATAATACGGTGGCAACGGCAAAAATAACAGCCAGCCATTTTAGGTTCAGCCTGTTTTTCATGTAATACATTGGGCCACCGGCTATGGTGCCGTCGGCTGCCGTTTCCCGGTATTTATGGGAGAGAGTAACTTCCACAAATTTTGTAGTCATGCCCAGGGCAGCTGTAACCAGCATCCAGAAAAGGGCAGCAGGCCCTCCCAAATGGATTGCCAGTGCAACACCTGCGATGTTGCCGGTACCAACAGTGCCTGAAAGAGCTGTGGTTAGCGCCTGAAAATGTGAGGTGTCGCCTTCATCGCCTTTACGATCGAATTTACCCCGCATAATGCGTACAGAATGTTTTAGATAGCGAAACTGGGGAAACTTTAGGTAAAGGGTAAAAAATAGTCCGGTACCCAAAAGCAGGAAAACGAACCATTGTGATCCGCCGATATAACTGTCAATTATGGAAAGAAATTGGTTCAGTTCATTCATTTCAGGCTCATTTTTTTAAATTTCAGCTAAAAATAGTAATCTATTTCATAAATTAGCAAAGTAAATTTTTAAATCAGAAAACATGTTGCCCAGATTTTTATTAGCTGACAACTCGCTGGAGACACCCGAAACCATTTTTGTGGTGCATACCGAAACTCCACGTTTTATTATCGAAGCCGACATCGATGATTTTGAAAACAACCAGGAAATCCACTGGATTGATAGTAAACCCGACGATGAGGAAATGATAGCACAACTGGTGGATGAAGCCGAAGAGTTTTTGGAAAAGGAGTTTGAGAATGAAGAGTTTTTGGATTCAGATGAAGAGGAGTAGCAATGGAAAAAAGTTCGAAGAAAAAAAAACTTTACCGTTCCAATGACAGGATTCTGGGCGGTGTGCTTGCCGGTTTTGCCGAATACATTTATGCCGATAAAACAATAGTGCGGCTTGTTTATGCTGTTGTTTCCATCCTTTCGGCAGGTTTTCCCGGTTTGCTGGTCTACATTATTGCGTGGATTGTAATTCCTCCAAAGCCTTTGCAATATTGATTCAACAGGTATTTTAAACCGGATTTCTTTTAGTGTTATCCGGTTTTCTAATTTTCTTTTTCCTGACTACCAGGTATGCACCGGAAATCACCAGTGATGCTCCAAGAATGGTTATCATGGAGAATCGCTCGTGCGTTATCCATGTTACCTCCACGTAAGTTAAGATGCCCATGGTGACGAAAGTAATAATAGGATTCAGGAAAATAATAACGCTTACTTTGCTGGCTTCAATGAACCGCAGTGCCATGGCAAGCGAACTGTAGGCTATTAAGGTGTTGGCCCCTAAAAAAAACAAAAGAGCCCACCAGCCCCAGTGCAGCTGGAATACCGGGTTGAGGTCAATAAATGGCAGGTAAATTACAGCCGGAAACCCGAAAAGAAAGAGGTTGAGTACGGGAGCCGGATAACGCGCAACGAGCATTTTTTGCATGACTGCATACAATGTCCAGGCCAAAGCTCCGCTAAGGGTGAAAAGTACTCCTATATTGTATTGTGTTTTCCCCTCAAAAAATGCCATTAACTGATCGCTGTAAAAAAAACCAAATCCTGCTAAGGCAACAAAAAATCCCGTCATCTGATAACGGGTGAGCCGTTCCTTAAAAATAACAAAACCTGCAAGTGCCAGCATCAGCGGACCAAATTGAATGAAAAGCTGTGCGTTGCTTGGTGTTGTGTATTGAATGCCCAGCATGAATCCAAGGTAGTTCCAGGAAATGCCGATAGCCGCAAAAACCAGTAGCAGGGGAGGCTTTACCAGTATCTTTAATGAGGAAGGATTTCGGAAAAGCTGCCACCCCAGCAACAGGATGAATGCGATAATGAAACGGAACCATACGATGGTTTTTGGATCAATCTCCCTCACTGCCAGCTTCAGCGCAATTGCAAGAAACCCCCAGAAAAATGCCGTTACGGAAGCATAAATGATGCCCTTGGTCTGATCCTGCATTATTTACTTGCGTAACTGAGCTCCCAAATCACGTTCAAACGCAGTAACCAGCTTTTGCATGGTTTTGTCAATCTGTTTATCGGTAAGGGTACGCAAGTCATCCCGGAGTATGAAACTGACCGCATACGATTTTTTGTCTTCAGGAATTCCTTTGCCTTCGTAAACATCAAACAGCCCCAATTCCCTTAATATTTTTCGTTCGGTTTTATAAGCCACTTCTTCAATCTCTCTGAATTTTACCTGCTTATCGATAACCAATGCCAGGTCGCGGCGCACTGCAGGATATTTGGGCAATTCGCTAAAGGTGATGGTATGCCTGGCATTTTTTGCCATCACTGCCTCCCAGTTAAAATCAGCATAATATACCGGAGCTTCCAGTTCAAATCGCTTCAGGAATTGTTTTGCCACAATACCCATTTCCAGCACAATCTTATTGTTTTCCTGGTATGTTAACCCTTCGGAAAATACTTCACTGCCGGTTTCTGAAACCTGAAGCTGGGCGAGGTTAAATCCCATCCGTTTAAGAATGTTTTCAGCGTTTGATTTCAGATAGAAAAACGAGGTGGGTCGTTGCTCCATGGACCAGCTTTCAGGATTTTGAGCCCCGGTAATGAATAAACCCAGATGTTCTTCTTCGTGGTAATTCCGTACCGGCTGGTCTTTCAATTCTGTGCCCTTAAAGAAGTAGCAGTTGCCAAACTCGTAAATCTTCAAATCTTTATTTTGACGATTGGCATTGTATGCAATACATTCCAATCCGCCAAACAGCAAGGTCTGCCGCATTCCATTCAAATCGGCGCTAAGCGGATTTAACAGGTTCACCGTATTTTCCTGCCGGTATTGTTCCAGCCCTTCATAGTATCCCGACTTGGTAAGGGAATTCGACCAGATTTCATTGAATCCTTGTGAGGTAAGCATTTCCGAAACCAGGTTACGCACCTGGTCGGGATCGGGTTTCATAGCCACCTGCAGAGAAGAATTTAACGTTGAAGGAATTTCTACATTATTGTAACCGTATATCCGGAGGATTTCTTCAATAATATCGGCTTCCCGTTTTACGTCAACCCGGTAAGGCGGAACGGCCAGTAATAACCCTTTTTCATTTTCCTCTTCAACCTCAATTTCAAGCGAGGTCAGTATTTTTTTTATCGTTTCCGCTCCGATATCTTTACCTATCAGGCGTGCAATGTTTTTATAGCTTACCTGCACTTTAAAATGTTCGGCAGGCGATGGATAAACATCCTTGATGTCGGAAGAAATGGTTCCCCCGGCAAGTTCTTTAATAAGAAGTGCAGCGCGTTTTAGGGCATAAATCACCCCGTTGGGATCTGTTCCCCTTTCGAACCGGAAGGATGCATCGGTATTGAGGCCGTGGCGCCGTGCTGTTTTACGTATATAAACCGGGTCGAACCAGGCGCTTTCCAGGAAAATGGCAGTAGTAGATTCCTTTACTCCTGATGTCAACCCACCAAAAACTCCGCCGATACACATAGGTTCTTTTTCATTGCAAATCATGAGATCATCTTCATGAAGGCCGCGTTCCACCTCATCGAGAGTGGTGAATTTTGTTCCTCCTGCTACGGTTTGTACAACCACTTTATTGCCGGTAATCTCAGCTGCATCGAATGCATGAAGCGGCTGGCCTGTTTCAAACAGCACATAGTTGGTAGCATCCACTAAGTTATTAATGGGGGAGTGGCCTATGGCTTTCAGCCGGGTTTGAAGCCAGGCCGGAGATTCTTTCACTTCAAGACCTGTGATGGTAACTCCTGCATACCTGTGACAGGCTTCAGGATTTTTTAATTCCACCGGTATCTCAAGGTTATGATTATCTGCTTTGAAATCATCGACAGGTATACGGTTATAGGTAACGGGCCGGGTTTGGTTCAGGAATGCAGCCAAATCGCGGGCTACACCAATATGCGATGCCCCATCGATACGGTTGGGTGTTAAATCCACTTCAATCGTCCAGTCCGATTCAATATTGAAATATTCTTTGGCCGGAGTGCCTATTTGTGCTGTTTCATCAAGAACAATAATTCCTTCATGGTCGGTGCCGATACCTATTTCATCTTCAGCACAAATCATTCCCTCCGATACTTCACCCCTGATTTTTACCCGTTTTAAAGTGAGTTCCTGGTCTCCCATGTAAAGGGTTGTACCCACAGGAGCCACCACCACCTTTTGACCGGCGGCCACATTGGGAGCGCCGCAAACAATTGACAAGAGATTGCCTGTTCCTATATCAACAGTTGTTTTGCTTAAATGGTCGGAATTGGGGTGCTTTTCGCAGGTAACAACACTGCCTATTACCAAACCTTCCATGCCTCCCTTTACTGTTTCCACCTTTTCAAGGCTACTCACCTCAAGGCCTGTTTGAGTAAGTATTCTGCTTATCTCTTCAGGTGTTTCTTCCAACTGAATGTAATCTTTCAACCAGGTATAAGAAATCTTCATGCCAATTATTCGCTAAAAATTAATGAAGGAACAAAAATAGAGATTTTACCTGAATATACAGCAGGATTGGCTGGTTGTTAATTGTTGGTCAAATTAATGAAGCAGTGCATCAGATTAGTGAAATTTATTTTTTTTTCTCCCAGATTAACGTGCTTTATTTTTCACCCGGACTTCTTACCATCTCAAAAAGATCTTGATACAATTACAGGCTATCTTTCAAGTGAAATTTTTATATCTTTGCTTTATACATTAATATGTATGGAATTAAGAATAGAAATAACTTATAATCAGGTGCTGAAGTTGGTCAGACAACTTCCTAAAGAAGATATTAAGAAGTTGACCAGTACGTTGCAATCTGAAATTTCTGAAAATAAATCAAAATCATCTTTACAAGAGTTGATTCTACAAGCTCCAACATGGACTGATTCCGATTTGAGTGATTTTGATAATGCAAGAATTCATATTAATAAATCCAGAATTGCATGATATTGTTGGATTCTTCAATATTGATTGAATTATTTCGCAAGAAGAATAAAAGAAACACATATTTTTATAGTTTAGCTAATACATATCCAATTTTATGTATATCTACAATCTCTTATTATGAAATAGGTGTCGGCAATAGAAAATCACATTCTGAATATTGGGGGAAATTAAGTGAACAATTAAAGATTCTTTCCTTTGATAAAGAATGTTCTGAAAATGCAATAACTGTGTATATTGAATTATTAGAGGAAAATAAGATGATTGATTTGGCAGATATCCTTATTGGAGCGACTGCGTTGGCTCATAATATACCTCTTGCAACATTAAATGTGAAACATTTCAATAGGATTTCAGGATTAGAATTGGTTAAGTAAGTTGCCACCCCCTTTTTGACCAAACATCTTTATGTTTCATATTTTCAACAATAAACGATAATCTGATATCTATTAAAATAAAAGAGATTGCCCTTTAATGACAACCTCTTTTATTTATTTTTTGACCACTGATTAAAGCAGCCCTTTCTTTTGCAGATAAGGTTCAATGGAAGGTTCTTTTCCACGGAACTTTTTATATACTTCCATGCCTTCATCGGAACCGCATTTTTCGAGCAGGGTCCTGAATTTGGCAGCTACTTCCGGGTTGAATAAATCGCCGGTTTCTTTGAAAGCATAGAAGGCGTCGGTATCAAGCACTCCGGCCCAATAGTATACGTAGTATCCTGCAGAATATCCTCCATTAAAGATATGAGAGAAATAAGTACTGCGGTAACGGGGAATAAACTCGGGTATTAATCCGATTTTATCCATTGACGTTTTTTCAAATTCCCTTACATCAGCAATATCTGTATTGGTTGTTGTGTGGTAATCCATGTCGAGCAACGCTGCAGCAACGAATTCACCGGTAAGGAAACCCTGGTTGAAAGTTCCGCTTTTTTCCAGTTTTGCAATCAACTCATCGGGAATGGGTTCGCCGGTCTGATAGTGTGTAGCATAAACTTTCAATACTTCCGGTTCTGCTGCCCAGTTCTCCATAATCTGAGACGGCAACTCAACAAAGTCTCTCGGCACACTGCCTGCTGTGCGGTCATAAGGGCCGTCAGCAAACAATCCATGCAGTGCATGTCCGAATTCATGGAAGAATGTAGACACTTCATCGAAGCTCAGCAAAGCAGGAGTATCTCCGGCAGGGCGTGTGAAATTCATTACAATAGAACCGATGCGGGGAATACGTTTGCCGTCGCGGTATGTGGCACTGCGGAAGCCAGTTGACCAGGCACCCACTCTCTTACCGTCACGAGGATGGAAATCCATGTACAGGACACCCAGAGGAGAACCGTTGGCTTCCAGCACTTCGTAAACTTCAGCTTCTTCATGATAAGTTGGCCAGTCGCGCTTTTCGAATTTCAGCCCGTAAAGATTCTCCACTACATAGAAAATACCTTTTTTGGCATTGTCCAGGCTAAAGTAAGGCTTAATTTCAGCTTCATCCAGATCGAATTTCTGCTTGCGGAGCTTTTCATTGTAGTACCACCAGTCCCATGATGCAAGCTCGAAATTGTTCCCTTCTTTATTAATAATTTCCTGCATTTCTTTAACATCCTGCTTTGCCATTTCCAATGCAGGTTTCCAGATTTGCAACAGAAAATCATAAACGGCTCCAGGAGTTTTAGCCATGTTAACATCAATAACGTATTCAGCATGGTTGTTAAAGCCTAAAAGTTTTGCCCGCTGATCGCGCAGTTTTACTAACTTTTTAATGATTTCCTTATTATCGAATTCATTGTCGTTATCACCACGCATAAAGTAGCCGCGATAAAGCTTTTCGCGCAGGTCTCTGTTTTCAGCATACTGCAGGAAAGGAATCATGCTGGGTTTTGCAAGGGTAAACACCCATTTGCCCTCTTCACCTGAAGCCTTTGCATCATCGGCGGCACGGGCAATTACATCTTCCGGTAATCCGGCTAGATCTTCTTCTTTATCAATTACAAGCTTAAAATTCTTGTTTGTTTCAGCAAGCAGGTTTTCACCGAACTGAAGGCTCATTTTCGACAGCTCTTCATTATAGTTTCTGAGTGTTTCCTGATCTTCCGGAGAGAGATTGGCGCCGCCACGTACAAAGTCCTGGTAATATTTTTCTACCACACGCAATTGTTCAGCATCCAGGTTAAGTTCGTTACGTTGCTCGTAAACGCTCTTGATTCTTTTAAACAGGCCGGCATTCAGTGAAATGTTATCCCCGTGCTGAGTCATCAACGGTGAAACTTCGCGGGCAATGGCCTGCATGTTGTCGTTGGTGTTGGCTGAACTCAGCGGATAAAAAACACCGGTAACTTTCGAAAGTAAATCACCTGATTTGTCAAGCGCTAAAATGGTGTTCTCAAACGTTGGCTCTTCCTTGTTCTCAACAATGGCATTTACTTCAGCTTCCTGTTGCTTGATTCCTTCCTTCATTGCAGGAAGAAAATGTTCTTCTTTGATTTCATCAAATGGTGGAACTCCATGAGGTGTAGTCCACTCACTAAAAAAAGGATTATTCATATCAGCATCCGATGCATTCTTTTGATTCTGGCAGGAAAATAATACTGCAGCAAAAACAAAAATTAAAATAAGAAAATTAATTGTTTTATTCATCATAATGTTATCATTGATTTCCGGGGTACAAAAATATTATTTTTCAGATTCCTGATACTGACTATTATTAGTTCTTTCATTAAATTTTCAAAAGATCAGCACAAAAATGTTAATAATAGTTAAAGATTAATTTTGCAACAAATAAAGAGGGTTCATTCATTTTTCCTATTTTTGAAGTAATTCATTATTAAACCAATAAAAAATGACTTCAAGTAAAAATGAAAACTCTGAGCTTAGCAATAATTGCAACAGCCGAAGGAAATTTTTGGCAAAGACAGCTCTGGGAGGTCTCAGTCTGGCATTTTTGGCAAAATCGAACGATGTAGCTGCCGGCATTAACTATGCAACCCAGAATGTTAGCCGCAGTTCCAGCCCCACAGACCTTAAGATAACTGATCTACGTGTAGCCCACACTACCGATGGTCCTATTTTAAAAGTTTATACCAATCAGGATATCTATGGACTGGGTGAAGTACGTGACATTGCTGATCCTCGTTATGCACTGATGCTTAAGAGCCGCATTTTAGGATTAAACCCCTGCAACGTGGAACAGATATTTAAGGCAGTAAAACAATTTGGTGGTCATGGACGGCAGGGTGGAGGAGTCTCCGGTGTGGAAATGGCACTTTGGGATTTGGCCGGTAAAGCTTATGGAGTGCCCGTGTACCAGCTGTTAGGGGGCAAGTACAGAGATAAGGTCAGAATATATGCCGATACTCCTTCATCAAAAGATCCGGAGGTTTATGCAAAACGGATGAGGTATCGCATGGAGCAGGGATATACGTTCCTTAAAATGGATTTTGGTATCGGCCTGATAGAAGATATACCCAATGCCCTGTTAGGCGAGAAATTCTGGGAAGGACAAAGCGAATGGGATCAAAGCAGGTTAATGAATTTAAGCAACACCAAACATCCCTTTACCCGAATTCAGATAACAGACCTGGGGCTTGAAAAGATGGTTGAATATGTGCATAAGGTAAGGGAAATTGTAGGCTACGAAGTTCCTCTGTGTGCCGACCATTTTGGTCATTTCGATACCAATACTGCCATTCGTTTGGGCAATGCACTCGAAAAGTATCAGCTTGCCTGGCTTGAAGACATGGTGCCCTGGTTTTACACAGAAAAATGGAAAGAGATAACCCGTGCAATAAATACGCCTACATTAACCGGTGAAGATATTTTTGGCAAGGAAGCCTTTATAACATTATGCGATGAGCGTGCTGTTGATATGGTCCATCCTGATTTAGCTTCTGCAGGGGGCATACTTGAAACCAAGAAGATTGGCGATTATGCCGAAGAAAAAGGTATCGCCATGGCCATGCATTTTGCGGGAACACCGGTTAGCTTTATGGCCAATGTACACTGCGCTGCAGCTACCCAGAATTTTGTGGCCCTGGAACACCACGATGTGGATACTCCTTATTGGGAAGATTACGTTACCGGCCAAAAACCTTTGGTTGAGAATGGATTTGCGCCGGTTCCGGAAGCGCCGGGATTGGGTGTCGATATAAATGAAGACGTTGTAAAGGAACACCTGCGGAAAGGAGAAGAGTTTTTTGCACCTACAGAGGAATGGAACGAGCGGAAGTCATGGGACCGTACCTGGAGCTGATAGTTGCTCCTTCATTCTGTCAATGCCGGTTTGGTAATTGACAACATGAACTTTCTCCAGTGCTAATTTCAAAACCTTTTACGTGTGAAAAACTTAAATATTCATCGTTTGCTCCTTTTTGCAGCAGCAGTTTTGTTTTCATTGTTTGCTGTTTTCTATTTTTTGGAAGAGTTTGAATTTACAGGGCCTTTCCTAATCCTGGGATTTATCAGCCTTGCCATTGCTGTAAGGGGATATGCTGCTTTCCGGGGATTTTCCTATTCATTATGGATATTTACTGCAGTGACAGTATCGATGTATTATCCTGAATATTTTCTTTCGGTGGGTGATTTTCAGTTACAGCAGCTGATAGTGCCCTTATTGCAAATCATTATGTTTGGGATGGGCTCCCAAATGAGTCTGAAAGATTTTGCAGGTGTGGTGAAAATGCCTAAGGGAGTTATTGCAGGCGTAATCTGCCAGTTTACAATAATGCCCATTGTCGGAATTTCTGTTGCTTCAATGTTCAGCTTTCCACCCGAGATTGCCGCAGGTATTGTGCTTGTAGGATCTTCGCCCAGCGGTCTTGCTTCCAATGTAATGTCTTTTCTGGCAAAGGCTAACCTTGCACTGTCAGTAACATTAACTGCATTTGCTACTCTGTTGTCACCCCTGCTTACACCGTTTCTCATGAAAACCTTCGCCGGGCAGATGGTGGAGGTCGATTTCTGGAACATGATGCTGGGCATTTTCAACATGGTGATTTTACCTATTGTTGCCGGGCTCATTTTTAATATCTTTTCATTGACTAAAGTGCCGCTGAAAGGAAAGGTTATTCAGCTGGCAGGTTACTTTCTTGTGATAGTATTAAAAAACTTTATATCGTGGCAAACAACCGAAATTTCTGCAGGTGGATTCCTGAGAGGAATGGGAACCGATGTATTTTGGTTTATGTTGTTGCCAATAGCCGGAGCTTATGTTTTTAACTATTTTGCCCGCGATAACAAGGAAGTTTTAAATCAGGCGCTGGCTTTTATTTCAATGCTGGGAATTGGCATTATAATAACCATTATTACCGCTGCCGGTCGCGAAAGCCTGCTGGAAGTTGGTTTTCTGTTAATATTAGCTTGTTTTATGCATAACATGTTTGGGTATGGCCTTGGTTATTCTGTTGCCCGCTTCATTTTGCGGATGAATGAACAGGATAGCCGTACCATATCGCTGGAGGTAGGTATGCAAAACGGAGGACTGGCATCAGGGCTGGCGTTGCAGATGGGGAAAGTAGCAACAGTAGGGCTGGCACCGGCAATATTTGGCCCTATGATGAACATAACCGGCTCTTCGCTGGCAACCTGGTGGAGGAGTAAAACAAAAGTTAAAGACAGAAGAAGTGAAAGTAAAATTCTAAACAAATAAAACTTATACAAAAAATGAAAAAAGTAGTATTGTTGTTTACATTCCTTGCAATGTTCTCATTTTGGGGAACGGCACAGGTTGAACCTACACCCGAACAAATGAGATTTTACACACCCGAGTGGCAGGGGGAACGTGATGCCGGAGGGCGGCCGGTAGTGCCGCGCGAACTGCTCGACCGCCTGCTTAATCTCTCCATTGAAGAAGCCTGGGGAGTTCTCAGGGGTGAAGGTTACCACAACCAGTTCGAAGGGGGCTGGGAAATGATACATGACAACCAGCCCTTTGTTGGCCGTGCACTGACGGTGCAGTATATGCCCAACCGTCCGGATATAAACAGCCAAATCATACAAGTGGGAGAGAAGGAAGGACGTATAGGAGCCTCCAATTCCTGGCCCATCGATATGCTTAAGGAAGGTGATGTTTATGTTGCCGATGGATTTGGAAAGGTCATTGACGGAACGCTTATTGGAGATAACCTTGGAAATTCAATCTATTCGAAATCAAAAACAGGGGTTGTTTTTAACGGCGGAGCACGCGATTTGGAAGGGCTTTCAAAAATCGAAGGCTTCAATGCCTACACCCGGGGTTTTGACCCCTCATTCATTATGGAGATGATGGTAACCGGCATAAATGTACCCATTCGCATCGGCAGAGCCGTTGTTGCCCCGGGCGATGTGGTGCTTGCAAAACGTGAGGGAGTGATTTTTATACCTGCCCATCTGGTTGAAAAAGTTGTTATAACCGGAGAATTTGTAGCTATCAGAGATAAATTCGGACATGAAATGCTGAGAAAAGGGGTATATACGCCCGGCCAGATAGATACACGCTGGACCGATGAAATTAAAAATTCATTTTTAAAATGGCTTGATGAAAACCCGGATGAAATCCCTATGTCGAGGGAAGAGTTGGATGAATACATGAAAAACAGGACCTGGTAACGATAGTTCTGGTATAAAGTTTTACAGGTTTATTCTACAGTCAGAATCTGAAAGAATGACCGGAATTATGCCTTTTATGCAACGGCTCCACATTACCAAAATAAAAAAAGGCTGTCTTTTTTAAGGCAGCCTTAACTTTTAAATCAATGCTTTGTCAACTTCAATTAATTGCACTATTCTTCATTAGTTTTTGTAGTTCCTCCTACATCAATGTTAAGTGAGTTGGTAATTTTACCAATATTCTCAGGGTCGATTATACCGCTAATACTGATTAAGGTGCTGTTATCACCGCCCACTACAAGGATCAGGTCGGAAAGTTTCCCGTTTCCTCCGTCTTTGGCAAGGAAGCGCACAACTTCATCCGATTCGGTAACTTCCATTAAAACTTCAAATTCATTGTTTTTGAAAAATCCATCTTTTTCAAGTTCTGAATAGAAATCAAGTTTTCCTGTAACTTCTGAATCTTCAACTGTCAGTATTCTGATGCCTCTGAGGTCGGAAAGCATTTTACTTGTAGCCGGGTCTCCGGTGTCGAGTTGTCCGGCAAATCCCAGCAATTTCCCGGATATATTCACAGTGGTAAATCCCTCTTGATTGGCATACTTTTCAAACAATCTGTCCACAGGCGATTTTTGTGCAAATGTTACCAGCGGCAACATCATCACGAGAATAAAAATTAATTTTTTCATGGCTTTAAATTTTAATGTTATTGTTGTATTTTTTTGTTTGCAATTCATTCTGTTTTATTTTCAGTATGTTCAATTCGTATTTGCAGGTTTATTCATTTTTTCTACTACGTCAAGGTATTCATTCACCGGCTTCACTGTTTCCTGTATAGGTTCGGCAGCTGATTGCAGTTTGTCGAAATTCGACAGGGCTGCCAGTCCTTCATTGTATTTTGCCGAGACAAATGCCAGGGTTTGCTCTGCATGTGCATAGGCTAATTCAGGGTCATCGAAGGTGTCGGCATATTGTTGTTCCTGTTGCTGAAACAGAAGAAATCCTCCCACAATAAATATCACTGAAGCAGCTATACCTGAAACAGCCTGCCACAGCCATATCCGTTTTGTTTTGCGGGCAGGTTCATTTTCGCTGATGTAATTCAGTATATCATCTTCAATAGTATCTTCATTTACCGGTTCAGCAAACCCTGATAATCCATTGAAAAACCCTTTATATTCCTTAAGTTCATCAGCTACTTCGCCGGTACTGAAGTAGGCTTCCAATTCCCTTTCTTCCTGCAGGGTGGTTTCTCCTTCAAAATAGCGATGCAGCAAATGCTTTATTTCCGTTGTTTTCATCTTTATTCAATTTTATATACTCGTCGCGTACTTTTTTTCTTGCTCTCGAAAGGTTCACTCTGATGGCATTCACCTGCAATCCGGTCAGCTCGGCAATCTCTTCATATTCCAGTTGCTGCAAATCGCGCATCTCCATAACCTGGCGCTGTACTTCCGGCAACTGACCAATAAGTTGCTTTACCTGGCCTGCAGCTTCTCCCAACTCAATTTTCGAATGAACATCTATTGTTACCTGCTTAAGTTGCCTGTCGGTTTCTGCATCAATGGGGACCGTTCTGTTGGCCCTGATGATGTCGAGGCACCGGTTGCGGGTCATCCGCATGGCAAAAGCTTCCCAGTTTTCAACATGGTCCAGTTCTTTCCTTTTTTGCCAAAGCTTTAAAAAAATGTCCTGTACCACATCCCTGGCGTCATCTTCATCCTTCAGGAAGTGTGTGGCAAACCGAAGAACTTTCTTACTTACAGGCAAAACTTTTGTTTTAAAATCACTGTCAACCATCTGTTTTTCTGTTTTTCATCTGCTTTCTCAGGCAGGTTTTCAAAGGTAAGACGTAGTATAATTATATTCATTACATGGCCCTGTTAAATTTTTTCAGGCATTTAAATTGCAAGCAATTTTCTGCTCTCCAATGCCTGACATAACAACCGGAAATGATTACTTATTCCCTTGTCTTATACGCAGCAAAGTAAAAATTCTTTTTTATCCCGAAGGTTTTGAGTACAGTTAAATACTGTATATCTGTTAAGCTATTGTCAGTCAGCTACGAACAGTATTCCTGAGGGAGAAAAAGGTCGCAGGTGATGACAGGTTTCATAGCGGCTGCAGGTGGGCTCATTTCAGGGTTTTGAAAATACATTGCAACCGGCAATAGAAGAGACAGATTAGGGAGATTTGAGCTTTGGATAAATATTTTTAGTATTTTAACAGCTGAATTATTTTAAGAAGCTTAAACGTGAAATGAGCATGAGCAATAAGTCACACCGATCATTTTTTTATATGCCGGAAACTACAGGGTCATGCGAATTACGTACTATTCCATTGAAAACTAACAAAGTTAATAATATGAAAAAATCATTCCTGCTCATTCTGGCTGTTTTTATTGGCCTTGTTTCATCATCTGAAAACAGGGACTGGATTAATTTTAATAACGACTGGCGTTTTATTAAAGGAAACCCTGCGAATGCAGAAACTGTTGATTTTGATGATTCACAATGGGAAGTTATTAATGTTCCGCACGATTGGGCAATTTCCGGTCCGTTTATTGAAGAAGGGCCGGGAAACACCGGAAAATTGCCGTGGAAAGGAGAAGGCTGGTACCGAAAAACATTTACTGTGGAAGAAGACGTTGAGGGGAAGGTGGTTTATTTCCTGTTCGATGGTGTTATGGCTTTTCCTGAAATATATATCAATGGTAAACTGGCCGGGCAATGGGATTACGGATATAACTCTTTTTATATTGAAGTTTCCGATCATCTCAGGCCCGGAGATGAAAATACCATAGCTGTGTATGTCGATACACGCTCTCACGACAGCCGCTGGTACCCGGGAGCAGGCATCTGCCGCAAAGTAAGGATGCTTGTAACCGACCCTGTTCATTCTGAAATCTGGGGAACTTATATCACCACTCCGGTAATGGAAAAATCACACGCTGAAGTAAGGGTGCTTAATTCCATTAATAATTTCAGTCCTGCTGAAAAGGAAATAACTGTTATTGCAACTGTTTTGGATCAGGAGGGCAAAGAGATAACTTCCGCTGAAGCGAAGAAAAAGATAGCAGCAGGAAGTACCTTTCAATACGATCATTGGTTGAAAGTGAATCAGCCAAAACGGTGGGATGTGGATAATCCGGTTTTGTACAGCATCCGAACCACCGTGAAGGAGGGAGAGAGGGTACTGGATGAAAAAACTTCTTCATTTGGTTTCCGTACCATTAAATTCACCGCCGATGATGGATTTCACCTCAACGGCCGCCGGCTGCAGCTTAAGGGTGTCAATCTGCATCACGATCACGGTCCGTTGGGAGCCGCATTTAATTACCGTTCCATGGAACGGAAGCTTGAAATAATGAAGGAAATGGGTGTGAATGCCATACGTAACAGCCATAACATTGATGCTCCTGAACTGCTTGAACTATGCGATAAAATGGGTTTTGTTGTTTTTAACGAAGCTTTTGATAAATGGGATGCCAAGGCAGACATCACCCCCGAAACCGATTTTTATGAATTTGGTGAGCGCAACATCCGAAATTTTGTGATGCGCGACCGGAATCATCCTTCAGTAATAATCTGGAGTGTCGGCAATGAAATGGGGGACATTCAGTCAAACACCAACTTTGGATTGCAAAAACTGGCTGCCATGGTTGGTTATGTGAGGAAATATGATGTAACACGACCTGTAACCATGGCAAACGATCAGGATCGGAATGCACGATGGCGTCACTTCGATTATTACGATGTACACTCCTGGAATTATAACCAAAGGTGGGAACCTGCACGCAGTTTGGACCCCTCTAAATCGGTTATAATAAGTGAATCTGGTTCAACGGTCAGCACACGTGGCTTTTATGAGCTGCCGCTGCCTGAAGAGCATTCTGAATTTACTGAATCGGGTTATGTAAGTTCCTACGATTTGCATGCTCCCTATTGGGCCGAAATTCCCGATGATGATTTTATGTGGCAGGAAGAGGGAAAATACATTGCCGGTGAATTTGTCTGGACCGGTTTCGACTACCTGGGAGAACCGACTCCGTATATGGATTCGCGGAGTTCCTATTTTGGAATCGTTGATTTGGTTGGAATTCCAAAAGACAGGTTTTACCTGTACCAGAGCCACTGGCGGCCTGAGAAAAATATGGTCCATATCCTTCCACACTGGAACTGGGAAGGCATGAAAGGGAAAAACGTACCTGTATTTGTATATACCAACGGCGACAGCGCTGAGCTTTTCCTGAACGGAAAATCATTGGGGCGGAAATCAAAAAAGCCGGATTCCGATGTTTCAACCGAACGCTACCGCCTGATGTGGCACGATGTGGCGTATGAACCGGGAGAGTTAAAGGCTGTAGGTTATAAAGACGGAATGCAGGTGGGTGAGGCTGTTGTTAGAACTGCCGGAAAACCACATACCCTTAAACTTTCACCCGACAGGGAAGTTATAGCTGCCGATGGTGAAGATTTATGTTTTGTAAAGGTGGAAGCCTATGATAGAAATGGTAATTTATGCCCCCTGGCTGATAACCTGATAAATTTTGATGTTAAGGGTAATGGTAGAATTGCCGGAGTGGGTAATGGCGACCAGAAGTCGTATGAACCCTTTTTGGCATCCTACCGGAAATTATTCAACGGCAAGGCAATGCTCATTTTGCGATCTGTAAATAATAATCCCGGAGAGATTGAAATAACCGCAACTTCAAAAGGATTAAAATCAGAAAGCATAAAAATTACAAGCCGCTGATACCGGTCATTTTTAAGTATCATTTCAGCTAATAACACGTAAATATTAATTAAAACACGAAAATATGGACAGAAGAAATTTTATTCATAAAACATCGGTAGGAACAGCAGCCATGGTAACAGCATTTCATATTCCCTCATTTGCTCAAAACCGTAAACTGAAAATCGGATTGATCGGCAGCGGCTGGTATGGAATGGTAGTAGCCAAATCTGCATTAAAGGCTGGTGATGTTGAGATTTCAGCAGTATGCGATGTTGATACAGAACATCTGAGAAACAGCGTGAGCGAACTTGAATCGTTACAGGGGAACAAACCCGTGGAATTTAAAGATTATAACGAACTGCTGGAGGTAAAAGATCTTGATGCAGTAATTATTGGAACCCCTCCGCAGTGGCATGCGCTTCAATTTATAGCTGCATGCGAAAAAGGACTGGATATTTATTGTGAAAAACCCCTGGCCTATGATGTGGAGGAAGGCAAAGTCATGATGCGTGCAGCGGAAAAAGCAGGTAATATTGTACAGGTAGGTTTCCAGAGGCGGCAGAGCGAAGCCTTTAAGAAAGCAAAGTCATTGATAAACGACGGTACTACCGGTAAGATTCACCAGGTTGAAGCGCAAATTCATTACAACCCTTCCATGGAAGATACCACCATACAGGAGCCGCCGGCTTCACTCGACTGGGACACATGGTGCGGACCGGCGCCTAAGCTGCCCTATCGGCCTAACATCGGGCACAAGGCGTGGCGGCTTGAAAAGGAATATGGCAACGGCCACCTGGTCGACTGGGGTATACACCACATCGACATCTTAAGGCAGATAATGAATTTTGATATTCCCGATTCTTTCAGTACAAAAGGAGGAAACCTGACCCTGGAAGGGAAAATTACAACTCCCGATACCCTTGTTGCAACAATGAATTTCGGTGATATTCCCGTCATCTGGCAGCACCGGCTTTGGGGACCGGGTGACCTGAATACTCAGTTTAACAATGGCATTTTCTTTTATGGTGAGAAAGCCACTTTATTTGCTTCTGACGATAAGCTTGTGCTTATGCCCGCAGGAAGAAACCAAAAGCAGCAGGAGATGATAATTCCTACTCCCGATATGCAGGACAGACATGTTGCTGATTTTGTAAATGCGGTAAAGGCAAAAAACAGAGATATGATTACTTGTACAGTGGAAGATGCTTTCCGTTCAACAACAACCGTTCAGATGGCAATGGCATCGTATTACACCGGAAGTGATGTAATTTGGGATACCGGAAAACAAACTGTACTGAACAATAAGAAAGCAGCCGCCCTGATGGCACGACCATATCGCAACGGATATAAACGACCCGATGCTTAACCACAATTTACGACAGCCCGGTATCAGAAAATGATTCCGGGCTTTTTTAAAATGCTGTTCTCCGGTTTTAATTCATTCCTTTTCAAATTCATTTAAGCTTATTTGTGCTGTTGGTTAAACAGGATCAACTTTACTGGAATTATTAATCCCATTTTCTTTCGTTATCGCATTGGTTAAAAAATTGAGGCAGGGTAAACTTATGCCTGATGTTTTGCTGTAGTCGAAATAGGACCAAAGCCATATCAAATTCGGAAAATTGCGAATTTGATATGGTGTAGGTATGGAGTATGTATCATGAAATACCGCAGTTCGGAAGTCATTAAAAAAGCTGTCTTTTTTTTATTCCATTTTTATGATCACTCTTCGGGCAATATATTATTTCCTGCAGGCAAGCAGTGAGGCCGGGTTATTAAGAATACGAAACTAAAGATCCTTCAAAGAAGGTATATATTTGGTGGTGCTGCTATTAATGTAAAAAAAAGAGCAGTAGTGTTTGACTGCTCTTTCTTAAAATACCATCGAAATATTTTATTCGGTTACAGCGCGGAAGGCATTCACCCTTCCTTTGCCATAGAAGGATGATGTTCCGCTTCCGTCGACATTATCAGCGGTTTTTAATAAATTTTTCACTACCGACTGAGGATCTGTTTTCCCATCGTATTTTGAAACAATTAATGCGGCAACACCCGCTACATGAGGTGATGCAAAACTGGTTCCGGCAGAAAACCAAAACGATTCGTCGGGGCCGGTGCTTAAAACCATATCAAAATACCCATAGGGCTGATCATAATAATCTACATCACCGCCCGGAGCGGCGATGTTAATTAACGATTTGCCAAAATCAGTGTAGCTTGCCGGGATATCCAGCATGGGTTCTATTCCATTAATTATATCCTGGTACCAGTAATCAGGTGCAGTTGCAGAAACTGCCACTACGTTTTGGAGTTCGGCCGGTATGATAAATATTGACCCGTTGCCGTCAGCATTTAAACCTTCGTTTCCGGCTGAGGTAATTGTTACTGCACCTTTTGTCCAGGCATAATTGATGGCGCGCTGTTGTGCCAGAATTAAATACTGAATGTAAACCGCCGGGATTTTTACCAGGTTATCGTTTTCATCGTAGTAAAAACCATTTCTGTTGAACCTGGCCCCAAGACTCATGTTAATCACATCGGCCCCGTTATTTGCAGCATAAACAATTCCTTCGTTAATCCAGCTGAAATCACCGGTACCCTCTTCTTCCGTAAGTACCTTTACTGCCACAATTTTGGCCTTGGGCGCTACCCCGATTACACCATAATTGTTGTCGGCTGCCGCAACTATACCGGCTACATGTGTGCCATGATTAAAATCAGATACATTTTGCACATAATATTCTTCACCCGGAACAAATGAAGTGCTCAGATCTGTATCTAAATTGGGCGCCAAATCAGGATGATTAGGGTCTATGCCGCTGTCAAGAATAAAAACTTTTGCTTTATTTCCGGTATACCCTGCATTCCAGGCTTCCGGGGCATCAATGGCATCCAGACCCCACTGGTAAAAGAAGTAAGATTCATCATCACCAATGCTGGGCGGATTGGCTTCTTTAACAGCTTTTGCAGGATCAATCCATTTTGTCCTCAGGTCAGGAACAATGGCTTTTACTTCGGGTAGCTTTCCTAATTTTCCTTCAATATCCGGAGTGTCCGGTTTGAGCACAATTACACCAATTTCGGGAATGGATCGGACAACCTGTCCGTAATCTGAAAGCTTCTTTTCCAACCCAGATGGCAGTGTTTCCGATTTGGTAATCACCATAAAATTACCGTTGTAAGCGCTTTTTAACTCAAGCATTTCGCTTTCGTCAAAAATTTCAGGTTGAAGCTGATGAAGCTCTTCCTGGCAACCAAAGAATAAAATCATTAAAAGTATTCCGGGAATGATAAGGAATACTCTAGTTTTGAGGGTAGTGATTTTTTTCATAATGTGAATCTTTGGGGATTAATAATGACTTAAAATTACAACAAAATGATTCATGATTTTTCACTTAGTGGAATTTTAATATTGACTAGCGGGAAGATTTATTTATGCACAACATGGACGGGTAATCTTAATAAAAGTTGTTCTGTCTTTTATGTCAGTATTTAAAATAGCAAGGTGCTGATTTATTGAAGTTTTGGGCCGGTTGCTTTAGCAGGTATTTTAGCGGGCTTTCTGATAAGATTGTACTTGTATTGTCAGCTTTTGATTTTTTAGTAGAATAACCGATACAGGAAATAATTCTAACAGGCAGAAGGGGAGAATTTTATTAAATTGATTTAACGATATGTTACCGGCAAAATGATTGAAACGATCAGCAGCCGGATTATTTTTTGGTTTGATCAAATGCATAACGATCAACAAATATTTTAGAATTATATCTGTTATTTTTATTATGTAATAAACAGGATAATATTAAATTTACCTTTTGTGAAAAAATACTTAATATTCACATAATTTTTAAATACGTTGGAGTGCTGATATCCGACAGAAAAAGTTTTCCAGTATGAAATCAACAAGTTTATTGATATTACTTATGGCAGCAGCAGTAATGTCTTTTGCACAAAACAGAAATTTGACAGCAAAAAATGCAACTGTAGAGAAAGCCGGAACAGGTTATACATTTACCGAAGGGCCTGCTATGGCTCCTGATGGGAAGGTATATTTTACCGATCAGCCCAACGACAGGATTTATGTATGGGATGAGAAAAAGGGTGTTTCATTATGGCTGGAAGGAACGCGCAGGTCGAATGGAATGTACTTTAATGATGAAGGGCAGTTGGTTGTATGTGCTGATTTATACAATCAGCTGGGGTATTTCGACAGGGATAAGGAATTTCACCTGATTTATGAAGATTACGACGGCAAGTCGCTGAATGCTCCGAACGATTTATGGATTGCACCCGATGGCGGAATCTATTTTACCGATCCCTATTATCACAGAAGCTGGTGGGAAGAGGGAAGAGGTGAAGAGCAGGATGTTCGCGGAGTGTATTATTTGAGCCCTGAAAGAAAGATTACACGGGTTATTGATGATTACAAACAACCCAATGGACTGATTGGCACTCCCGATGGAAAGACTTTATATGTGTCCGATATTAATGACAAGAAAATATGGAAGTATGATATTCAGACCGATGGTACTTTGTCCAACAAAACATACTTTGCTCCCCATGGTTCGGATGGTATGACAATCGATAACAGGGGAAATGTCTATCTTACAATGGGAAAGGTTTGGGTATATTCACCCGAAGGAGAACTCATTGAAGAAATAGATGTTCCTGAAAGTCCGTCGAATGTCTGCTTTGGAGGAAAGAAGCAAAATAAGCTGTTTATTACAGCCAGAACATCGGTATATACGTTAAATATGAATGTAAAAGGAGTTGAGTAATGTTGAATGTTGCAATTGTAGGATTTGGTTTTATGGGCATGACCCACGCCGGGAATCTGATTAAAAATCCCAATGTAAGTTTACAGGCTATAGTTGATAAAAATACAGCTGATATCCACAGGAAGATTGAGGAGCAGTCGGGTAATTTTTCAACCGGTAAAATAAGTCCTGAAGATTTGTCGAGGATAAAAATATACAGCGATTTTGCCGAATGTCTTCAAAAAGAGAAGCCGGATATATGTGTGATTGCTGTTCACACCGATTTGCACTATTCCATGGCAAAAATGGCACTGGAAGCCGGCGCCCATGTATTTCTTGAGAAACCATTCTGCCTTAATGTTGATGAGGGGAAGCAATTGATTGAGCTTGCCGCGGAAAAGAACAGGATTTTAATGATAGGTCATGTTGTGCGGTTTATGCCGGCATGGCAGTTACTGAAAAAATGGGTTGATTCAGGTGAATACGGTGGTTTGGAATTTCTTTCCCTGTCGCGTTTTTCAGGGATACCCTCCTGGGGGCAGTGGGTTAACAAACAAGAGAACTTTGGAGGAACAGGCGGAGCGCTTTTTGACCTGGTCATTCATGATATTGATTTTGCCCAATGGGTATGCGGAATTCCAGAGGCAATTGAAGCGAATAACCTGTCGGGAAAACTCAGTAATTACGATTATGTTTCAGCAGTATGGAAATACAGGGATTCGAATTTGCATGTGAAAATCGAAGGCGGTAACAATTTTCATCCGCAATTTCCTTTTCATGCCTCCTTCATTGCCCGGTTTCAGGAAGCAAGCATTTCATATTCATCCAATTCTCCCGAAAGCATTTTAGTGGCAACTGATTCGGGTATTCAATCGTTGTCTGTAGGAAATCCGAATGAAGGATTTTCCGGTGAGCTTAATTATTTCATTCATTGTGCTGTCAACAATGAACAGCCTTTGTTATGCACTCCCCAATCGGCGCTAAACGCTGTTGAAATTTGCTACAGGCACATCAGGGAGACCAGTTGATAATGGTTTATGAAGAAAATACAAATAACTGAGGTAAGTTCGGATTTCGAAAGAGAACCTTTAATCCGGCCGTTTGGGTTTAAAGGCGGATACCTGACGGAAATATGGCAAACAGCCTCAAGGATTCAAAGCGCATCGGGCCAGGCAAAAATCGGGTTGTGCAGTCAAAGTGTGTTATGGTCCGATGCCAAAGTATTTGCACATTTTTCTGAAAGCGGAGGTAATGCCATCATGTATGCCATGACGGATTATGCGCTTCAATTGTTAAATGGAAGGACTTTTTCTGATCCGGTTGATTTGCTTAATGAATTATGGCCCGAAGTATTAAAGTATGGCAAGAAAATTACAGGTAATTCCAACCTTCGGGAGACATTTGCTTTAAATGCGCTTGTAGGTATCGATAATGCCATTTGGTTGCTTTATGCTGCTGAGAACAGACTGGATACATTTGATGAAATGATTCCTGAAAAATGGAAACCTGCCTTTTTATGTAAAAATGATAAGGTAGCCAGTATCCCCCTTGTACCTTACGCAATGCCTCTTCAGGAAGTAAAACAATTTGTTGGGCAGGGATATTTCTTTTTGAAAATAAAGTTAGGACAGCCGGGGTCACAGGAGGAAATGCTGGAGAAAGATAAAGCCCGGTTAACAGAGATTCATAAATCGATAGGTTCTTATCGGACCTTCCATACAAAAGATGGCAGGTTACCTTATTATTTTGATGTCAACGGACGGTATGAACATAAAGATACGTTATTAAGATTTTTAGAACATGCGCAAAAAATTGGTGCATTTGAACAAATTGCATTGATAGAAGAACCATTTCCAGAAGAATTGAAAATTGATGTCGGTGATGTTCCGGTACGTCTTGCAGCGGATGAAAGTGCCCACACCGATAAAGATGCTGAAGAAAGAATTCAGATGGGATACAAAGCCATAGCTTTAAAGCCGATTGCCAAGACCCTCAGCATGACCTTGAAAATTGCCAATGTAGCAAAGCAGCATAAAGTTCCATGTTTCTGTGCCGATCTTACTGTTAACCCGATATTGGTTGACTGGAATAAAAATATAGCCGCCCGGCTGGAGCCTTTTCCCGGACTGAAGATGGGCCTGCTGGAAACAAACGGGCGCCAGAATTACAGGGAATGGAAAAGAATGGAAAGTTATCATCCATTTGCAAATGCATTGTGGAGGATTGCTAAAGAAGGTGTGTTTGAACTCAACAGTGATTTTTATGTTAAAAGTGGCGGGGTGTTTAAGCAGTCTCATCATTATCAGGAAAAATTTATGAACCTAATTGATTGAAACATAAAACTTTTTTAAGGCGCCTTATTTTAAGACCTTTATAGCTTATTTTGTTTCGGATTCATAGCACAGGACTCTCAATGATGTTAATTTATCATCTGTTTTTTATGTTATGGTTTCATTTTGATTTCTATATTTGTCGCTGCCAAAAATGAAACCGGATAAAAAAATATGGAATGATTTCAGAAAAGGGGAGAAATATGCCCTTACGCATATGTATTTCCATAATGTAAAGATGCTTTACCGTTATGGAAAGAAATTCACCTCTGATGATGAAATGGTAAAAGATACCATTCAGGATTTATTTTTTGATTTAATTAAGAACCGGGACACATTGGGTGAAACGGACAATATATGTTTTTACCTGATGGCATCTTTTCGCAGAAGGCTTGCACGGACAATGAACCGGAATAATCTGATGGTGTACACTGCAGACAATGAGTTACCGGTAAGCATAATTTATTCGGCAGAGCAGGAATTAATCAATAAAGAGGATTTGACTCAGAGAGAGCTTAAAGTGAAAGAGGCTTTGGAAATGCTCAGTCCCCGACAACGGGAAATCCTGTTTTATAAATATTCATGTGATTTCACTTATGAGCAGATTTGTGAAATGATGAATCTGCAGTACGATTCAGCGCGAAAGCAGGTTCATAGAGCGTTAAAAGCAATAAAGGAAATATTGTATACTTCTGATTTAAATGTTATGTTTTCCGATGTTCCGCCTCCTTCTCTAAAGTAAAATGAATTTTTTTTATAAAACTAAAAATAATTTTTAAAAAAAAATATTTTATACAAGCCTGCATGTTAAGAAATTATAAACAAGTTTGTCTTTTTATTAAAAAATGTGAATTTGTTATGTCCACAGTTTAAATATATTTGTCTTTTTTTAATAAAGAACCAAAAACCAGATGAGACCAAAACATTTTGTAACACAATTCAGAACAACCCCCCGAGGAAAAAGAAATCTTCTTTCGATCTTCAAAAAATACAACCTTGTGCCGTTTTTTATAAAGATTAAAAAACAGGCAATTCCGTAAAATGACTTCACAAAATTTATAATGTTGTTTAATCTAATCATTTGAAAGTATGAAGAAAAAGCGAGAGTTGTTTGGCTTCTCAAGAGGAAGCTTATGTAAAATTTCTATGAAGATGAAACTATTGGTATGTTTCATGTTTCTTGGAGCTGCGGTACTGGCCCAACCTCAACAAAAACAAGTTAGCGGGTTGGTACAAGATGATGTGGGGCTTGGGCTCCCGGGTGTTTCTATAGTTATTAAAGGAACACTCACCGGAACAATTACTGATGCAAATGGGGAATATTCAATCAGAGCATCGGTTGGTGATACACTTTTATTTTCGTTTATAGGGAAAACTCCTGTGCAGCGGGTTGTTGATGACCGCAATGTTATTAATGTGGATATGTACAGTGATGATACGGAAATTGAAGAAGTTCAGGTTGTAGCTTTTGGTGTTCAAAAGAAGGAAAGTGTTATTTCTGCGATTGAAACCGTTAAGCCGGGAGAATTACGGCAGCCTGCTTCTAACTTGACTACTGCATTGGCAGGTAAAATCCCGGGAATTATTTCTTACCAGACAACAGGTGAGCCTGGCGCCGACAATGCCCAGTTTTTTATCCGTGGTGTTACCACATTTGGGTATAAAACCAATCCGCTCATTTTGATTGATGGTTTTGAAGCTACACCCAATGACCTGGCACGGATGGAACCTGATAACATCGAAAGTTTCTCAATATTGAAAGATGCATCGGCCACTGTATTATATGGTGCCAGGGGAGCCAACGGGATTATCATCGTTGAGACAAAAGATGGAAGGGAAGGGCCTACTAAAGTAAATGTCAGGTTGGAAGCACATGTTGCCATGCCTACCCGGATGAATGATCTACTTGATGGGGTAGATTATATGCGTATGTATAATGAAGCCCGTGTTTCAAGAAACCCTTTACTTGGCACTTATTACAGTGAACAAAAAATTCAATCCACAATGGATGGGGTAAACCCGATGATTTATCCAAACATTAACTGGTACGATGAATTGTTTGAAACATCTACCTGGAACAAAAAAGGGAATTTTAATGTATCGGGTGGGGGTAAGGTTGCAACCTATTTTGTAGCAGGAACTTTGGAAAATGAAACAGGGTTATTGAAAGTTGCTGCAAAAAACAATTTTAACAACAACATCGACATTAACAGGGCACAGATACGTAATAACGTTGTTTTTAAACTTACCCCGACATCGACACTTGATGTAAGGCTTCAGGGACGGTTTGAAAGGTATACCGGCCCGAGCGCCGCAGCATCCGATATTTTCGGGATGGTCATGAACTCCAACCCGGTTGATTTTCCAGCCGTTTTTGAAGCAGATGAAAAGCATGCATTTGCCGACCATATCCTTTTTGGAAATACATTTGTAGCTGGTTCATTGAAACAGAACCCGTATGCAGAAATGGTACGTGGCTATGAGGACAGGAATGAGAGTTCGATCACGGCAATGGCCACTTATTCGCAGGACCTGGATTTTGTGACTGAAGGATTAAAATTTCAGGGGAAAGCTTCCGTGAATACCTGGAGCCACTATTCAAGCCGAAGATTTTATAATCCTTATTATTACGACCTGGAGACATATAACCAGATAACAGAAAGTTATACCCTTTACGGATTGAACCCTCAGTCTGGTCAGTCGTATCTTGGTAATGTAAATCCGGGCCGTGATGCAAGTGCACATTATTATTATGAGGCACGGCTTAACTGGAGCCGTACTTTTGGAAGGCACAACATAAGTTTAATGTCTGTAGGAACCTTTGAGGAATACCTGCTCACTGGTGGTAACAGTTTTTCTATTTATGAAACCTTGCCGGAAAGGAACATGGGTAATTCAGGCAGGCTAGCTTACGATTTTGATACCAAGTATTTCTTTGAGTTTACTTATGGTTATAACGGTTCTGAAAAATTTGCCGGTGAAAAACGGTTCGGTTTCTTCCCTTCATTTGGGGCAGGTTATTTGGTTTCAAATGAATCGTTCTGGCAGCCATTGGAAAGTGTAATAAATACGTTCAAGCTGAAAGCCACTTATGGCAAGGTGGGGAATGATGCCATTGCACAGCGGGCAGACCGCTTCTTTTACCTTTCAGAAGTTTCAAAAGGCGAGGCTGGTTACCGTTGGGGAACAACTTTCATGAATGATTATGGTGGTTATCGTATTTCCAGGTATGCAAATCCTGATATTACCTGGGAAATTTCAACAAAACTTAACTTGGGTGTAGAATTAGGTTTTATGGATAATGCATTGCAGGTGCAGGCCGATTACTTCAGCGATTACAGGAGCCAGATCTATCTGCAAAGGCAAAACTTTCCTGCCACAGCAGGGTTGGAAGCTCCTATCAGTGGTAACGTAGGTGAGGTTAAATCTTCAGGATTTGAAGGTTCAATTGATTATCAGTATGCATCAACGCAAAACTGGTGGCTGACAGGTAGAGCCAATATTACCTATGCTACAAATGAGTATGTAAAACTTGATGAGAAGGATTATGCAGATGAGTACCTTAAACGTACCGGACATAACATTAATCAGTGGTGGGGTTTAATTGCAGAAAGGCTGTTTGTTGATGAGGCAGAAATACAAAATTCACCAAGACAGGATTTTGGTACCTATCAGGCCGGGGATATTAAATATAAAGATGTTAACCGCGATGGTGTAGTAAATGATAACGACCGGGTGCCAATAGGATTTCCTACAGTTCCGGAAATTCAATATGGATTTGGTTTGTCAGGTGGATTCAAAAACTTCGATGCATCCTTTTTCTTCCAGGGTAATGCACGCGTTTCGTTATTCATAAATCCCGGAACAGGTGATAATGGAATTGCCCCATTTGCTAACCGCAGGAATGCACTTACCATTATAGCCGAAGATTACTGGACTGAAACTGATCCTGATGTTCATGCATTTTGGCCGCGTTTGTCAACACAACCGCTTGACAACAATACACGAACTTCTACATGGTGGATGCGAAGAGGTGATTTCCTGCGTTTAAAAACAGTTGAAATGGGCTTTAATCTGCCCAAGGGTACCTTTAAGGGTTTGGGCGTAGAAAATACCCGGCTTTATGCAAGTGGTGAGAACCTGCTTGTTATCAGTCCGTTTGATCTTTGGGATCCTGAAATGGGACGCGGTGGATTAGGATATCCGCCAAACAGAAGATATAACATTGGGATTCAAGTAGCATTTTAATATTTAATATCAAGAGTATGAAAATTTTAAAGAAATTATTTATAATAGTGTACATGCTTGCGTTCATACCTTCATGTTCTGATTATCTGGATGTGGTTCCCGATAATACCATTACTTTGGAGGATCTTTTCAAATCAAAGGAGGAGGCATGGGATGCATTGGCAAAAGTTTATAACTATATGCCCCGTATTGACTTAACACATGAGTCTCCATGGACTTTAGGAGATGAATGGCTGGGGCGTTTGGATTTAAGTGAAAACACATGGAACCTGAGAGGACTCAGAATTATGAGGGGGTTGCAAACCACTTCCGATCCACTTATTGGTTTCTGGACAGGTTCAGGTGCAGCAAAGCCTTTATATATTGGTATTCGTCAGGCGAATGTTTTTCTGGAACTTATTGATCGTGTTCCTGATATGACTGATAATGAAAAGAGGGAATGGGCCGCTCAGGTGAAATTCCTTAAAGCTTATTATCATTTCATTCTCCTGCAGCATTATGGCCCTGTAGTTATTGCTGATAATATGATCAGCCCTGATGCCGGTGAAGAGGAATTGTTTCAATACCGTTCAAAAGTGGAAGACAGCTTTGATTATATCTTAGGATTAATTGATGAGGCCACGCCTGACCTTCAGGAGAGGAAAACCGGAACTTTGGCCGGGCAAATTGACCAGGTGATTGCTAAATCAATTAAAGCCCGAATTCTGCTGTTTAGGGCAAGCCCATTTTTTAATGGAAATGTGGAGTATTTTGGAGACTTTTTTGACCACAATGGCGAACCATTCTTCCCGCTGACCTACGAAAAAGAAAAGTGGCAGGCTGCAATCGATGCTATTGATGAAGCAATTGAAATTTGTGAAGCAAATGGCATAGCTCTTTATCAATACGATAAGCAAGTGTATATTTTTGACAGGGAAGATTATGCTGTTAACCAGGAAAATCTGCAAAGAATATATGATTTAAGATTTGCTGTGACTGACCCCTGGAACAAGGAACTTATCTGGGGATTCTCCAACATTAATTATTACGATCAGGGAGAACTTGCGCATTCAACCAACATGCGTCTGCCCGAAGGATATGGAGGTGGTATAACAAACACTCCTTCTTATTCGTGGCAGTGGATGGCAGCAACCTATCGGATGGCTGAACGTTACTACACAGAAAACGGTGTGCCACTGGAGGAAGATCTTACATTTCAGTCGGATAAAAAATGGGAGCTTACTGTGACTCCCGGAGCAAGTGATCCTGAATACCAGGAACTGGCGGGTA
This sequence comes from Mariniphaga sp., assembly GCA_041687255.1. Lineage (GTDB taxonomy): Bacteria > Bacteroidota > Bacteroidia > Bacteroidales > Prolixibacteraceae > Mariniphaga. Next base: position 103,203 of record JAWLCL010000015.1, read on the forward strand.
TTATGCAACCCGGGGTTGAAACAATTAACCTTTACCTTAACAGGGAACCCCGCTTTTATGCCAATCTGGCTGTAACCGGTGGATACTGGAGAAGCCATAGTGTGAGGATCAATACAATGATGATGGCCGGTACCCATGGTGGGTTTAACTCGTCGCAACACAGTACCGACTATTATGAAACCGGTATTGGTATTAAAAAACTTGTCCATATGGAATCCAAATCAGGTCACTGGGCAAGAACACTTAAATATCCATACCCGATTATGCGTCTTGCAGATTTGTACCTCATGAAAGCAGAAGCATTAAACGAGTATCTTGATGCACCAACCCAGGAAGTATACGATGCCATTAACCTTGTACGGGAAAGGGCAGGGGTTCCGGATGTTGAAGATGTATGGGCCGATGCCAGCATTGTTAAAAGTGTGAATAAACACAGGACAAAAGAAGGCATGCGTGATATCATTCTTCAGGAACGTGGAATTGAACTGGCGTTTGAAGGAAGCCGTTTCCCGGATATGGTCCGCCATAAAAGGGCAGTGATGGAATTCTCTACCCCGATATGGGGTTGGGATTATACCGGTAATACTGGTTCTTCATTTTTCAACCTTGAGGTTAAACAATCAAGGAGGTTTACAATTACTGACCATCTTTGGCCAATCGACTTAAATGAGATCAATACCAATTCAAACCTGATTCAAAATCCGGGGTGGTAATTTAATTTTATAAATATTTATAAATAACGACAAAATGAATCGTATGAAATCAACAATAAGTGTTTTATTTACAGGCATAATGCTGATATTTCTATTGGCCTGTGAGGATAAACAGGAATCAGATTTAAATGATTCCATACCTCCCGGCCCTCCGACTGACATTACATTTAAGCCATTGTTCGGGGGGGCCAGGTTCTTCTATAATGTACCCGAAGATGAAGATGTACTAAATGTGGAAGCACGATATACAAATGCAGAAGGGAAAACCTTTACCTTTTCCTCTTCTTATTTTGTTGATTCGCTTGATGTTATTGGTTTTGGTGATACCATTCAATATACCGTAGAGCTTTATGCACGTGACAGGGCAGGAAACATGTCCGAAGTAGTACCGGTGAACATTGTTCCCCTGGAATCGACCATATCCAGGGTTGTAGGTTCTCTTGAGCTGAAGCCCGGGTTTAGTTCTTTCTTTGTAGATTGGGAAAATGAACTGGAACAGAGCATAAATGTGTATATTGATTTTAGTTATGAAGAAAACGGGGAACAGCGAACCTTTACTTCTGTATTTTCTTCCAACCTGAAAAGTGACCGTCGGTTTGTGGAGGACCTTCCTTTAGGGCCTGATGATCCGCTGAATGTTCAAATCAGGGTAGCTGATATCTATGGGAATATGTCAGATCCTGTTGATATGGGCGAAATCACCCTTTTGGAAGATATGCAAATACCTAAAGATAACTGGTTTTTGCCTGCTGCCAATGATTCTGTTGGTGGTGTGCCACAGGCCTTTGGTGATAACGTGGAGGGGCGTTTGCGGTATGTAATTGATGGCATTATTGACGAAGGGGAAAATCTTAATTTCATGCATACAGGTGGACGCGGCCGCACTGGAAAATCATCCGATGGGAATATGCCATGGAATATTCTCATAGACCTGGGTGACCATTATGAATTAAGCAGGATTGTAACTGTACAGAGGCATACCAATTTTTGCGGTGAATTATGCAGGGGACAGTATTATGGTCATGAAAATGTTGGCCTGTATGAAATGTACGCATGGGATGATGATACCCAGGAATGGGTATTTATTTCAGAGAATAAGATTGAAATTCCTGAAGGCCTGAGCGAATTGGAAATTGTTAAAAAAGGCCGTCAAGGTGACATGGCTTATATGTACCCTGATGAACCGCAGTATACAAAACCCACCCGCTGGTTCAGGTACCGTGCTATGAAAAGTTTTAATGGCAACTATACACTTGATAATGCAAACTGCCTTTCAGAACTTACACTTTATGGTAGAAAAGCTGCCAAATAGGTATTTTTAAATGAATCTAAATTTTAGGATTAAGTTATGAGAAATATATTATTGCTTTTTATTGTTTGCACGGCACTTTTGTGGTCTTGTGAAAGTATGTACGATAAGCAGGAACAATTTGAAGGGGAAATTATATATCCGGCCAAATATGATACTGTTATTGGTTACATCGGCTACGAACGCGTTGAAATCGATCTGCTTAAAGCAGGTCGTGTTCCCAGTGAAAGAATTAACCTGGGGAAAGCACAGAAGACCAGGATTGAATACGATGACCAGGTAATTACGATTGATTCGCTGGTTTCCTATGTTAATATAACAGGATTGACCCAGTCGAAATTGTACAGGTTCAAGATCTATACAATCGATCAATACGGTAATGAATCGGTTCCGCAGGAAATTGCTCTTATACCTTTTACCAGCAATGATCTTGCTTCATTTGCTGTAGCTCCTCCCAGAGTTATGGCTTCTCCCTCAGCTGCCGTTATTGACTGGCCAACAGGGTTGTCATCTGTTTTAATGGATTACTACGGTTTGAAATTTGAGTATACCGATAAAGAGGGTGTTGTTCAATCGGGCACCAGGGGACAGAATTCAAGGTTTTTTATCGGCAATGTTGAAGCCGGAGAACCGGTTGAACTGGCAATGGAATATAAAATTATTCCCAAGCTCAACAGGCAGCCTATTCTGGATACTGTTGTTTTTAAAGATAACCTGGTATTAAATATGCCTACTGCTTCTTCTGAGTTTTCTCCTACTGAACGCGATATTCTGATTGCAAATGGAGTTACCACATTTACTGCAAATGGAGTGTCTGAAATTACCGAGCTGGTTTATCCAATCCATGCTAATTCGCTTCAGGATATCTTCTATTTTCCAAGTTTGGAAACGCTGGATTTAACCGGTGGAGAACTATTCAGTACACTGCCTGAATTGCATTATGACAATCGTGGATTTCAGGATGTTGTTGGCGGAGGCGAATATGCACCATTTATGCGGAAATCAGGCAACATATCAGGAGGAAATACCCTTAAGGACTTCCTGGAAGCAGGACTAATTAAGAAAGTTTACTACCGCGCAAACACCATGGGCCTCGACGATATCCTGATGCCTTATGTTGAAAGCGGCGTTGTAGAGCTGATTGAAAATCCAGACGAAGTACTGGTTGATAATCAATTCGAATTGAGTGGACTATTACAGGACGGCAACTGGGCTCTTGATGTGATTTATCCTGCTACGGATGCTCCTGCAGGCGAAGGCTTAGAGAACATATACAAGCTGATTCCCAGGAAAACCAGCGCCTCATTTGTACTTGCACTGCCTAAGGAATATCAATTGAATGCAGATGAATACAAGTACTTGAAGATGATGGTTTACATGCCACCAAAAAGTCAGCTGACCGGTGAATATGCGAACTTTCAGCGTCTGTGGCCACGCTTTATGAACAACTTGTGGGCTTTTGGAAAAAACAGTAACTACGGACAGGAATATTGGGAGAGATCGCGGTTCACAATGCCTGATGAATCACTGGGAACCTGGTCTGAGGTTGTCATTGATGTATCTAATGCAGTCGGTAAACACACCCGGGTTTTTGTGATAAACATAGGTGGCGAACCTTGGATTGACTACAATCCGCCGGCCGACATCGTGTATTACTTTGCTAACATTCGGTTTACCAAAGAATAAGAAAAAACTTAAACCATTTAAATAAACAAGTAAAAGGATTCAGTCTAACTCAGACTGGATCCTTTTTAATTTATACCGTACCTGGTAAATAATTTGGTGGTGAAAGTCCTCCTGGTTGCTAAACATTATCCGCCACATGGAGGAACAGGTTTCTATTGGGGTGGAACCTGCCAGCCGTCAGGCAAGTTCTGGTGGAAGCTGAAGGCATAAGATTACTGGATGTACCATAACCAGTACTACACCTAAATGTGAAGAGGCTGTTCATTAAAAGATGTAACAGCCTCTTTTTTTTATGCTGTTCCTCCCGACACTGGGCTTTGTCTTGTAAAAACATAAATTAAAACTCAATCATAACAAATTGTTTAGAAATTATGTCCACAAAGCATTTGGCAATGTCTTTATACATTATAAAGAACCAAAGAAACTAAATGAAACTAAAATTTTTAAACTACAACCTGGAACAACTTCTTGAAGAGAAATTATTTATCTCATATATTCAGAAGGATGAACATAAACAGGAGTGGGAAGAATTTCTGTCAAATCATGTTGAATTCAAATCAAAAGCATTTAAAGCCCGGGAAATAATAAACCTTTTGCAAGACAGCTTTGAGCCGATGGAAGAAAAATCCGTTCAGGAGATTTGGAATAACATTAATCAATTTGAGGAACAAAACAAAATAAAAACAAACAGAATCAAATTCAGAAGGATGCTCAGTTGGGCAGCTTCTGTTTTATTGATTGTTTCTGCTGGTACAGTTGGATATCTTTATTTTGTCGATAATGATAACGGGTTTAAATTTTACTCATCCGGGAATTCCGGAAATGTAAACTCACGTATTGTCCTTTCCACTGGTGAGGAAATTACATTCAACAAAGACAATTCCACAATAATTTTATACGATAAAGCCAACCAGATAGCTGTTAATGACAGCATCATTGAATTGCCGGAAGAAGCAAATCTTAAAAAACCGGAAGAACGGATGAATGTGGTTGAAATTCCCTATGGTCAAAAATCAGAACTTTTATTGGCCGATGGTACAAAAGTATGGCTTAATGCCGGAAGTCGACTGGCATTTCCTTCAAAGTTTATTGGTAAAAGCCGTGAAGTTTTTTTGGAAGGAGAGGCCTGTTTTAAAGTTGTTGAGAATAAAAATCAGCCTTTTATAGTAAAAACAGACGATTTGAACATAAAAGTTCTGGGAACTCATTTCAATGTATCGGCTTATCCAAATGATGAAACAATTGAAACAGTTTTATTGGAAGGGAAAGTGGAAGTGGCCCGGTCGCTGGCTTTTGGGTTGGGAAAAGAAGAGGTGGAACTGGCTCCAAATCAGAAAGCCAGTTTTCAACGTGAATTAAATGAGCTAAAAGTTTCTGAAGATAAGCATGTAGATTACCACATCGCCTGGACATATGGCTGGCTTAAATATGAAAAAGAAAGTCTTAGCTCGGTGTTGAAACAAGTGGAGAGGTATTATAATGTTAAAATTGAATTACCGGTTAATTATCCGGGTGATGATAAGATTTCCGGGAAGCTTGATTTGAAAAATTCATTGGAAGCAGTAATGGTTGTACTGGCCGATGCTTCATATTTTAACTATCGAATAAATGGAAATAACATTGCAATTGAAAAGAAACTAAAAAAGCTGCAATAATAAAATGAAAACCGGTAGCCTGCCAGCTCACCGGTCTTCGGATAAATTTAAATAATCTTTGTCTAAACAAATCAAAAGTATGAAAAAAAAGCGAGTATTGCGCTGCTTCTCAAGGGGAAGCCTATCAAAAAATGTGTTAAAAACATCACTGCTGTTATTTTTATTTTTTTCGGTAATTGTGGCTTCGGCAACCGATAGTTACTCAAAATCGACCAAATTCAGCTTAATGCTGAAGAACGTAACGGTTTTGGACGTTTTTAATTACATAGAAGAAAACAGTGAATTTATCCTTCTTTACAATGAAAAATGGGTGGATGTAAATCGCAGGATTGACGTTCATGTAGAAATGGAAACATTGGAGGAGGTTTTGGAGCAGGCCTTAAAAGGTTCTTCAAATGTGTTTAAAATTTATGACCGGCAGGTTGTTATCTTGAAAGATGACAAAGCTAAAGATCCGGTCAATATTTTGAAAAAAAATCAAAACCCAGGTAATTTAAATTCTAAGGCACAGCAACAGCAAAAAACTGTGGCGGGTATTATTACAGACCAGACAGGACATCCTTTTCCCGGTGTGACAATTGTTGAAAAAGGGACTACCAATGGAACCGTTACTAATGTGGAAGGTGAATATTCACTGTCATTAACCGGAAAGTCAGATACCCTTCAATTTTCGTTTATCGGGATGAAAACACAGGTGGTGCCCATCAGCAACAGGACTGTTATAAACATAGTGATGGAAGAAGTAACAGAGGGTCTGGAGGAGATAGTTGTTGTTGGTTATGGAACCCAACGTAAAGGCAGTGTAATTGGCTCAGTTGACCGTATAGAAACTGAGCAGCTCAGGCAACCTTCGCGCACAATAAGCACATCCCTGGCCGGAAGATTGGCAGGTGTTGTTTCTGTTCAGGGATCAGGTGAGCCCGGATATGATGGTGCAGACTTCTGGATTAGAGGTGTAAATACTTTTACCGGAAACACCAGCCCACTGATATTGGTTGATGGTGTTGAGCGTAATCTCGATAATGTAGATCCTGAAGAAATCACTGACTTTACAATTCTGAAAGATGCAACCGCCACTGCTGTTTATGGGGTGCGGGGTGCAAATGGAGTAGTGCTTATCACCACCAAAAAAGGTTCAATTGGAGAGCCTTCAATTAACCTGCGCATGGAAAACAGTTTTTCTGATCCTCTGGAGTTACCGGATTTTGTTGACGGAGCTACTTACATGACTTTACAAAACGAAGCACTAAGGAACACAGGTAAGAATCCATTGTTTACACCCGAAGAAATTAACCGGACAAGCAGTGGCTTTGATCCCTATTATTATCCTGATGTGGACTGGCTCGATGAGTTGATATCGCATTGGTCACCTTCTCAGCGTGTTACTTTGAATGTTTCCGGGGGTAGCGAAAAAGTCAGGTATTTTGTTTCGGGTGCCTTTTTGAACCAAAGTGGTATGTGGAACAACTTTGGCGGAACCAGTTATAACAACAATGTTAATGTTAAAAGGTACAACTTCCGTGCAAACGTAGATATGAACATCACTTCCACCACTATTCTGGGAGTTAATCTTGCTGCAATTCTGGAAGACCGGAATTATCCCGGAGAATCTTCCGGTACTATTTTCAGCTGGGTACTGCAAACACCGCCAACCTGGTTTCCTATGACCTATTCGGATGCGAAGAAAGTCCCGGGCTATCCGTATGGTATGGCCAGAAACCCTTATCAGCTGCTTGCCCGCTCGGGGTTTTCAACCGAAAACCACTCTACGGTACAGTCCAACTTCAACATTGCACAAGACCTTGAATTTATTGCAAAGGGGCTGTCGGCAAGAGCATTGTTTTCTTTTGATTCCTATACATCGGCTAACATTACAAGAGCAATGCGGCCGAGACCCTACCTGATTATTCCTTATGGGTTTGATGAAGAAGGAAATCCTATACTGAATAATGAAGAGGGGCAATACAATTACCAGGACCAGGAGCCTAACAGTACAAGTTATCATGATTACCTGACCCGTTCGGTGGATGCTCCATATACCGACCGCTCAATTTATCTTGAAACAACGCTTAATTACAACCGCCGTTTTGGACTACATGATGTTGGCGGGTTATTGCTCTACAACCAAAGTGACCAGACGTTTCCCTCATTGGGAGGAATCTATGAATCGGTTCCTAAACGTCACCAGGGTCTTACCGGCAGGGTAAACTATGCCTTTAATCAGAAATATTTTGGTGAATTTAACTTCGGTTACAACGGTTCAGAGAACTTTTCTCCCGGAAAGCGTTATGGATTTTTTCCTTCAATGGCTTTAGGGTGGATACCTACCGAGGAAGAGTTTATGAGTTTTTTGAAACCGGCGATTGATTATATGAAAATAAGGCTGTCGCACGGTTATGTTGGAAACGACGGGTTGAATTCACGTTTTGTATACCTGACCAGGGTAGAAGGAACCAGTACAAATGTTGGGTTTGGAACCAACAACGGTTACGGTTATGGAGCCGGTTCGGGAATCAACATCACCTATTACGGTAACCCAGATGCTACATGGGAAAGAGCAGCAAAATCAGACTTAGGACTTGAACTGCATTTTCTGAAAAATTTTGTTCTGCAGGCCGATTTGTTTTATGAAAAGCGTGAAAATATCTGGGTTCAGTTAGTAAAAGTGCCCGATGTTTTTGGATTTAGTACAAATCCTTATGCCAATGCAGGTGAAATGGAAAATAAGGGTATGGATGCATTCCTTGAATACACCAAACCATTTAATGAAGATTTAAGCATTAACTTTAAGGGGACATTTACCTTTTCGCAAAATAAAATACTTGCCAATGGCGAAGAGAAGAAAAAGTACGAATATCAGTCGGCTATTGGTCAGCCCTTCGGACGTCAGATGGGATATGTTGCCGAAGGCTTGTTTATTGACCAGGCTGAAATTAATAACAGCCCCAGCCAGGTAAGTATTGGAGGAGAAACAAAACCGGGTGACATTAAGTATAAAGATGTTAATGATGATGGCATTATTGACCAGTTTGACAGGGTTTATATGGGACATCCAACAATTCCTGAAATTACTTATGGTTTTGGTTCCAATGTTTTCTTTAAAGATTTCGACTTTTCTGTATTGTTCCAGGGTGCAACAAGGGTTTCATTTTTTGCCAACCCAAGAGCTTTTCCTGAGGAAAATCGTGGTAATGTGCATACTATAATTGCTGACAGCTACTGGAGCCAGGAAACGCAGAACTTGGATGCAGATTTCCCACGTTTGGGTATCGGTGGTCAAACAAAAAATTATACCAACTCAAGCTGGTGGTTACAAAACGGAAGTTATGTGCGTTTGAAACAAATTGAGTTTGGATATTCACTTCCAAAACTTGCCCTTGGAAAGTATAATATTGATAACGCCCGCCTATATGTGAACGGATTAAATCTTTTCACTTATTCTCCTTTCAAATGGTGGGATCCGGAGTCAAAAAGTTCTAATGGTATGTATTATCCCATCCAAAAAGTTATTAATGCAGGTATTGAAATTAAATTTTAAGAGATATGAAATTGATTAGCATAAATATTACAGGAGTCGTTTTGCTGTCACTACTGCTCATTTTCGGAGGTTGTACCGATTATTTAGATCAGGTTCCGGAAGAAAAACTTAGTGAAGCAAACCTTTTCGAGTCGAAAGATGATGTTATCAAGGTGCTTACGCAGGCTTATTCCTACCATTATTCAACAATTGAATTCAGGGATAACCCGGGTTTGGCTGCCGATGAAGCTGATTTTAACTGGAGCAATTACAATCCCTACTATAAGGATAACGGACAGTACAGCCAATCATCACCAATTTACAATCACTGGGCAAATTTTTATAAACAGATCCGAACTACTCAATATTTCCTCAACCGGCTGGATGAATGCCAGGATGAAAAGTTGACTGACGATGAACGTCGCTGGTGGAGGGGAGAAGCTTATTTTCTGCAGGCTTATTACTACTTTCTGTTGTTACAGGAATATGGTCCGGTACCGGTTATCGACATGGTTTATGATGGTAATGCCCTGACAGAAATTATGGCACAGGGTGTTCCACGTTCATCCTATGATGAATGCGTGAATTATATTGACGGTTTATTGGTGAAGGCAATTGAACACCTCGACCTTTTCTACACATCGTCGTCAACTGAACGTGCAGGGCGTGCCAGTCAGGCATCAGCATGGTTTTTGCGTTCCCGTTTATGGCTCTATGCTGCAAGCCCATTGTATAATGGCATGACTGCTCCTGATGGTGAAAGTTATCAGCATCTGATGCCTAAAGATTTTGAAGGAAATCCACTCATCAGCACTGCATTCGATAATGCAAAATGGAAAAAGGCTATGGACATCACCGAAGAAGCTATCCAGGTATGCGAAATGGCCAACCGGGGACTTTACAAGCCCGGTGCCTCCAGTTCTGTAACCAATGGCTACGAAGCCTATTGGAATGTATTTAATTATTCGCGAGGTGGTCATCCCAGTCCTGAGAATGTATTTTACAAACAAAACTTCTCAACGGGCGACTTACGGATGCATTCACTGCCAATTTCATGGAGCGGGTATACGGGAATTTGTCCAACTATTGAGCATGTTAACGAATATTTCATGGCCAATGGATTATTGCCGGAAGATGATAATTGGTACCAGGAAGCTGAAGGTTTTGAAACGTATGAAAAAAGTGGGAATACCATTCGCCTTTACAAAAAGTACATGAAACGTGATCCCCGGTTTTATTCAAACATTTTATTCCCGGGACAGTATTCTTATGCTGTTTTGGGCAATGAAACAGAAAGTTTTGATACACGCTGGGCTTACAATACCACTTCAAACTGGACCGATTACATTTGGTACCGGCCATTTTATGAAGGCCCAGACGGCTATGCAAGCAAAACCGGCCGTGACTTTACAACTACCGGTTTTCTGGCCATTAAATTTGTTGGTAAGACTGATAATAAAACCAGCAAAGGCGATTATGCAGTTAATATTTTCAGATTTGCCGAGCTGCTCTTAAACTATACTGAAGCTGCTTTCGAATACTACGCCAATTCAGGTTCTAATCCTGCCAGCCAGGAAGAAGTGTTTAAATACTGGGATGAACTGCGCGAGCGTGTTCAGGTTCCCGATGTTCGCTCGGCATACGCTGATGCGGGGATACCACTTACTACCGATAAACTCAGAGAATTAATTCACCGTGAGCGTAATGTTGAACTTGCTTTTGAAGGACATCGTTACTTCGATAACCGCAGGTGGCTTGATGCTGAAAAAGAAGGAGGAGATAAACATGGTTTCGATATCTATAAAAATGAAGGAGAAGGTTTCTGGAATGAAGATTTTGTTTTTGAAACCCGTGTATGGGACGATAAGATGTATTTTATGCCCATTCCTCAGTCAGAAATTGATAAGAATCCAAAATTGACTCAGAATGCTCTTTGGGGGGCAGAATAACAAACTTTTTGAACTTAAAGCTTTATTACAATGAATAGAAAAATATATTTTCTGGCAATCATATTGCTGTTAATTATAACAGCATGCGAAAAAGAAGAAACAGGTATCCCTCCTGAACCGGTCAGTGATGTTGAGATAACCGGTGGATATGGTGAAGTGTTGTTGTCGTGGACCAATCCATCAACTGAAGGGTTTCATTACGTGGATATTGATTTTGTTGATTCAAAGGGAGTGAACCGCAGCGAAAAGGTAAGTAAATATGCTAACGCTGATACCATTGCAGGGTTTGCTGATACCGATAGCTATAATTTCATCCTTACTGCATATAATAATTCAGGACAGTCATCAGAACCGGTAAGTGTGTCGGTTAGTCCTCTCGAACCGCCGTTCTCAATTGTAAGTAACACAGTTGAAATGGTTCCTGATTTTGGTGGTGCTATAATTTCATGGGAAAATGAAACCGGTAAAAACGTTTCAATACAGGTAACCTATAAAGGAAATGCAGGTGAAAAAGTTTCATCAACATTTTCTTCAACTGAAGATGGGAGTGGCTATATTTCAGGCCTTAATGCTGACGAACGCATTTTTAGTGTTGCTGTAACCGATGCATCCGGAAACAGTTCCGAAGTTCAGAGTTTTACCATTTCTCCTATGGCAGAGTCAGTGATTGACAAATCCCTTTGGTCGGTAGTTGATTTCAGTACAGAGGAACCTAATGAAGGAGGAAATCCAAACGGTTTGGTCAGGGCCGTTTTTGACGATGATTATTCAACATTTTGGCACACTCAATGGGCTGGAGCTTCTCCTGGTTATCCGCACTATTTTGTAATCGATATGGGGCAGGAAGTGACAATCAGTCGCTTTGAAACCATCAGAAGGCTGAATGACAGCAGAGGGCAGACTCAAATTCAGTTCCTCACCAGTATAGATGGTGAAAACTGGGAAGATTTCGGACTGCTTGAAGTTGACAGTTCCACTAATGACCCGCAGAGTTACAGGTTAACATCAAACCCTAAGGCAAGGTATTTTAAATATGTAGCCACAGAAGGTCCGAATTTCTTTGCCTTCCTGGGAGAGATAACTGTTTATGGATCGCTGGAATAAATAAGTTACTGAGACTTTTATATATATAGTTTAATAAGAGGCTGCCGGTAAGGCAGCCTTTTTTATTAGGCGGCTTAAAGGGGCAGGGCAGAATCTTAAGAAGTAATTTGTTCCTTAATGAAAATATTATGTCCTGGTATATTTAAAAATGCTCATGCAGGGGAAAGTCATTGATGAATGCTCAATAATACCGTCTTTACGTCTTAATATATTAAAATGAAAATGAAGCATTGTTAAAAAGTAAAATACTATCTTATTGGCAAATCCAAAGGCTGCTTGATAAATGACGTTGGAAAATTTACGGATGGGTTAGTCCATGCAAAAAATCAATTTTATTGGAGCTTTTTAAGCAAGAAAATTGGTATCTTAAAGCATTAGTGATTAATTAAAAAATATCCATTACGGAATTTTTCTGATAAATTGAATAAGGATGGAGTATATAAGAAAAACTGCCGGATACATTTCCCTTCTATTTTGGTTCTCTCTTTTGCTAACATCCGGGATGAATGGTCAGGAGAAAATTTCATCTGTTCTGGATTCTTACAAAAATGAACCGGACATGTGGATGAAATATTCGAACCAATCAAGTGCACTGTATCATCAAATTGCCTCTTTTGCTGAAGATTTACTGGTTAAAAGAAATGAAAAGGTTGCTGATTTGCACTCAAAAGAAGACTGGAACCAATATAATGAAGCATTAAAAAGAAAATTCTCAGAAGGCATAAGTGGTTTTGAAAAAACACCACTTAATGCCAAAGTTACAGGAACAATTGAGCGGGAAGATTTTACAGTCCAAAAAATTGTTTATGAATCACTTCCCGGTTTTTATGTTACCGGCTGCTTAATGATCCCCAAAATAAAAAAACAAGACAAGCTTCCTGCAGTAATAGTTCCAACGGGACATTCGCAAGCTGCTTTTCGCCGTGATATTTATCAGAACAGCACTTTAAACCTGGTTAAAAAGGGTTTTATTGTATTCACTTATGATCCCATAGGTCAGGGAGAGAGGGTTCAATATCTTGATGCATCATCAAATCGATCCTATATTGGAGGTTCCACTTTTGAACACTCCTATGCAGGCGCTCAAAGCCTTTTGGCAGGAAATTCCATAAGCGACTATTTTATTTGGGATGGAATAAGAGCCATTGATTTTTTATGCTCAAGGCCTGAAGTAGATACTACACGTATCGGGATGACCGGAGTTTCGGGTGGCGGTACACAAACTGCTTTTGTTTCGGCAATTGATGAACGGATATATGCCGCTGCTCCGGAATGTTATATTACCAGTTATCAACGATTGTTTGAATCTATTGGTCCCCAGGATGCAGAACAGAATCTATATAAAGGATTGGTTAAGGGGTTTGAACATGTTGATTTGTTAACGATGAGAGCTCCAAAACCTACAATGATAATTTCCACAACACAGGACTTTTTTAGCATTCAGGGCGCCAGGGAAACATTTGCAAAAGCAAAGACAGTATTCAATAGAATTGGTTACCCCGAATCTGTCAGCATGAGTGAGGCTGACGGAGTTCACGGTTCAAAAAAAGAAAACCGGCAGGCAATGTATCGTTTTTTTCAGAAGGAACTGAACCTGCCAGGGGATACCACCGATTTGGAAGTAAATTATTTTAACGAAGATGAGCTTATTGTAACCTCAACTGGCCAGGTTGAAAGTGCCTTTAACAGCAAAACCATTTTTGACTTCAATAAAGAAAAAGCAGTTCTTGCTGTTAAAAGCAGGCGGATAAAAAGCGCAGTTGAGCTGCTAAAAAGCGAGGATATCATTTTATCAAAAATTCAGGAACTATCAGGTTATGATTCCACACGCAGGATAAGATCGGTGGTTTACTCAGGTAAAATTGAAAAGGAGAACTATAAACTTGAAAAATCATTACCTTGAATAAAATATTTTT
>JAWLCL010000016.1:0-114265 GCA_041687255.1 Mariniphaga sp.
CCGTCTTCTCCCACGCGAAATGCATCGTGTGTCCATACATATTTCACCGGAAGCTCCATTAATGCGGCCAGACGCACTGCTGGTTTCATGTAATCGGAGAAAACGAAAAAGGTTCCGCAAACGGGAATTACTCCTCCATGAAGTGCCATACCATTAGCAAGGCAGGCCATTGTAAGTTCGCTTACACCTACCTGCAGGAATGAACCACTGAAGTCGCCTTTGCTGAAAGTTGTTGTTTTTTTCAGAAATCCATCGGTTTTGTCGGAGTTTGATAAATCGGCTGAAGCAACAATAAGGTTTTCTACTTTTCCGGCCATGGCTCCAAGAACTGCTCCTGATGCGGCACGGGAAGCTATATTGGCTTTTTGTTCCACAGCAGAAAAATCAAAATTGGCTGGCTCCGGAGAAAAGAACTTGTTCATTTTTTCGGCCAGTTCAGGATTTGCATCCTCCCATTCTTTTTGTTCAGCTTTTTTACCGGCAACATATTTTTTTAATTCTTCTTTCCGCTTTTCATAAAGTTGCTTTACATCGTCGAAAATTACAAATGGATTAGCCGAATCACCACCAAGATTTTTAATTGTTTTTTCAAAGGAAGCACCTGCATCGCCTAAAGGCATACCATGAGTAGAAACTTTTCTTTCGAACGATTCATCAGAGTCCGCAACAGCACCTTTTCCCATTACGGTTTTCCCGATAATAAGAGTTGGTTTTTCGGTTTCAGCAACGGCATTCTTTAATGCACCTCTTATTTGATCCGGATCGTTTCCATCTATTACCTTTACATTCCAGCCCCAGGCTTCATATTTCTTAGCAGTATCTTCATGCGATACCTTGTCGGTTTCTGTGGAGAGCTGAATATCGTTTGAATCATAAAACATGATAAGATTGTTCAATCCCAGAAATCCGGCTATACGTCCTGCTCCCTGCGATACTTCCTCCTGTATTCCGCCATCGGATATGTAAGTGAAAATTTTGTGGGCCATCCAGTCGCCGAACCGGTCAACAAGGAAACGTTCTGCTATAGCTGCACCAACAGCCATTGCATGCCCCTGACCCAATGGACCTGAAGTATTTTCAATTCCGTGTTCCAGATCTCTTTCCGGATGCCCCGGTGTTATACTTCCCCACTGCCTGAAATTGGCTAAATCGTCCATGCTGTAATATCCGGCTAACGCCAGTGCTGAATAGAGCATTGGCGACATATGGCCCGGGTCAAGGAAAAACCGGTCGCGGTTGTGCCAGCTTAAATCGGAAGGATCGTAATTCAAAAACTCTGAGTAAAGGATGTGGATGAAATCAGCACCTCCCATGGCTCCTCCCGGATGTCCTGATTTGGCTTTTTCAACCATTGATGCCGATAAAATACGTATGTTGTCGGCTGCTCTGGTTTCTAAACGTCTATTCATGTTTTATATCTTATGGTTATTTTTTTTATATTCAATTTTTAAATAAAAGTCAAAAATAATAAAAATACGAAGGAGGGTTTGCTTTCTTCTTTTTTAGTGTTCCGGTTGATCCTGGATTATACGCACCATGAACACTCCATTAATGGCTCTTAGCTTTGAAACCAGCGAGTCTCCCACACTGGAATGTGTTACATCAATAATGTTATAGGCAATATTCTCGTGCTTTTTATTAAGCATATTGTCGATGTTCAATCCTTCAGAAGCCAGAACGCTTGAAATCTGGCTAACCATGTTGGGAACGTTCTGATTGGCAATAAGTATTCTTACTCCACCGTTTCTGTCCATTTGTGCTTCGGGAAAATTCACTGAGTTTTTAATGTTGCCGTCTTCAAGGAAATCTTTCAGCTGGTTCACTGCCATCACTGCACAATTTGTTTCCGATTCTTTTGTTGAAGCCCCAAGATGCGGTATGGAAATTACATTCTTCATCTGTAAAGTCTTTTCATTGGGGAAATCCGTCACATAACATGCTACCTTACCTGCGTTAATGGCTTCTGAAAGAGCATCAAGAGCCACAAGTCCTCCGCGGGCAAAATTGAGTATCCTTACGCCGTTTTTCATCATCCCAAACTTCTCCTTGTTGATATAATCTTTTGTTTCAGGGGTCAGTGGAATGTTTAAAGTGATGTAATCGGCCTGGCTCAGCAACGATTGAATTCCTTTGACCAGCTTTACCTGATTGCTCAGTTGCAGGGCTTGTTTTACTGACATATACGGGTCGTAACCAATGACCCTCATTCCCATGGCATGTGCGGCATTTGCAACATGCACACCTATGGCTCCCAATCCTACAACCGCCAGAGTTTTACCCTGTATTTCCTGTCCTGCAAAATTATTCTTCCCTTTTTCAATGAGTGAAGGAACTTCATCTCCCTTTCCGATAAGGGTCTTTGCCCAGTTTACTGCATCGGTTATATTTCTTGAGGAAAGCAACAGACCGGCAACAACAAGTTCTTTTACTCCATTGGCATTGGCTCCCGGTGTATTAAATACTACAACTCCTTTTTCGGTGCATTTATCTATCGGGATATTATTTACTCCGGCTCCTGCACGTGCTACAGCCTTTAATGTAGCCGGCAACTCCATATCATGCATACTGAAACTACGCAGAATAACAGCATCAGGCGAAGGTATATCACTTGCTATTTCATAATTATCCAAAGGCATCAGCTTTAATCCTTCGGCATCGATTTTATTCAATGTTTGAATTTTGAACATCGGGTTTAATTTTAATTGTTATTTTCTGTGTAATAATGACAAATATCATCAATTTCTGCGAACATTTTTATTGAGCAGGGTTTAACTTTTCAATATGAAATTAACATTAAGAATGTGAACCATTTATGTTGTATTTTTTAATCCCGAAAAATACCTGCCTGCCGCTTTTTTTACGTGAGGTGAAAGCAGCAGTGCCGAAATCATTGTTGGAAATGCCATAAGGGCAAAAGCAATATCAACCAGTCCGATAATTACCCTCAGATTTGAAACAGAACCTATAATAATAGCTCCCACAAAAGCATAGTTATAAAGGTGCTGGTATTTCGCACCGGCAATAAATCCAAGACATTTGGCGCCATAATATGGAAATGCGAAAAGTGTGGACATGGCAAAAAAAGTTACCGTTCCTGTTAGAATATAAGGACCATATCCGGGTAATGCTGCTTCAAAGGCATGAGCAGTTAGTGTTATTCCATCGGCTGAGCTTTCCTTCCATGTGCCGGTAATAATTATTGCCAGGGCAGTCATGGTACAGATAATTATTGTGTCGATTACCGGTCCAAGCATAGCCACAAGTCCTTCACGAACCGGTTCATTTGTTTTGGCTGCTCCATGGGCCATAGGCGCTGTGCCCAAACCCGCTTCATTTGAAAAGGCAGCCCTGCGAACTCCAGTTATAATTACTGCTCCTACGGAACCTCCCAATACCGCCTCCCCGGAAAATGCATCGCGAAAAATGACTTTGAAGGCAGGTATTATCTGTCCTGAATCTGAAAATATAATATAAAGAACCGTAAGCACATAAACAGCAACCATGAAAGGAACCACTTTGCCTGTTACGCCTCCTATACGCTTGATTCCTCCGATAACTACTAAACCTACTATTGCCGAAATAATGATTCCGGTTACAAGATTGGTGCTGAAGTTTGGTTCTACCTGATTAGGTGAAAGAAAAGTTTCACCTATAATCTGTGTAAGCTGATTTGCCTGGAAAAGCGGTGAAACACCAATCATTCCCATTAATGAAAAAAAGATGGCCATTGGCCGCCATTTGTTTCCCAGACCTTCAGTGATAAAATACATCGGACCTCCCTGGATAACCCCGGCTGAATCTTTCCCGCGATACATAACAGCAAGCGTACAGGTGAAAAACTTGGTGCTGATGCCCAGCAATGCGGAAACCCACATCCAGAAAATGGCTCCTGGTCCGCCCATTGTAATGGCAACTGCCACTCCACTGACATTTCCCATTCCTACTGTTCCGGCAAGTGCTGTCGATAGTGCCTCGTAATGCCTTAACTGACCGGGTTCTCCCGGATTATCGTACCTTCCGGTAAGAATCTTAAATGCATGCCCAAAATAACGTAAGGGAGCCAGGCGTGAATAGACCAGAAAATAAAAACCTCCACCCAGCAAAAGAATGAGTACAGGTATTCCCCATACAAAATCGGCGGTATTGATTATTGCTTGCCCCGCTTTTTCAAACATGCTTTAAAACAGCGGTTTTATTTTAATTGTACTTTTACAAAAACAGGCAAATGGTCCGATGGAAACCGCTGATCCTTTATTTCTGCCAATGCTGCATATTTTAAAACATCAATAGCCCCGTAAACAAATATGTAATCAATCCGGTTGCTGCTCAAATCGGTCGTCAGATTAAACCCGTTGAAAGTTCCTGCCGGTCCGTATGGCGGTTCTTCCGTTACTTCGCGACTGTCTTTGGCAAACTTTTTCAACATTTGTATGGGTTCTGTATCCGGTGTAAGATTAAAATCACCAGTAACTATAACGGGCAGATTCTTATTCTGAGTCATCTCCTGAATCTTTGTCCGTATAAGTCCGGCTGAGTTTTTTCGTGCTTCTTTGCCAACATGATCGAAATGGGTGTTAAATACCAGAAATTGTTTTCCGGTCACTTTCGACTGGAAATGCCCCCATGTAACTATGCGGTTGAGGGCGGCATCCCATCCTTTACTGGGTACATCAGGAGTTTCTGAAAGCCAGAAAGTGCCGTTTTTCAGCAGGATAAATTCTGACTTTTTATAGAATATCGGGGAGAATTCTCCTCCCTCTTCCCCGTCTTCACGTCCCACACCAAACCATTCATATTCCGGTAACTCTTTCTGAACATCTAATATCTGTCCGTGCAGAGCCTCCTGTAATCCAAATATATCAGGTTCGTGGAATCGCAGAAGACCCGTAGCCATTTCTATCCTGTTGGGCCAGGCATTTATGCCGTCGTTGGGAGTATTGTACCTGATATTAAAGCTTATAATGTTCATCTGCTGTGAAAATAAGGTTGCTGGAACTAACAGCAAGAAAAGACAAATTATTTTTCTCATCTAATTTTGTTGATATTAATTGACAATAACAGCAAATTTAACTTAAAAAGGTCATTTTTCAGCTGAAAAGGACAACAGTTTTATATGCCGGTTTGTGAGAAGGGCATAATTCGGTTTCAGCAGGTTCACTGTAAATGCTGAACTCAGCAGCAAGTATGTTTCCAATATCTTACCGGCTTTTTTGATTTTTTATTCTGGGATGAATGCACCATCATTAAAAATATAAGACCATTGCAGCCCTATTTTTTAAGGAAATAATAATTGTAAAGCAGGAAATAAATTAAACCTGCCATAAAACATTATGGGCCTTTACACTAAAAAGACAAAAGGCCTAATTGCAGGAAGGGAATCCAACCCGGTTAAAATATCCAGATGTCTTTATTGTGATTGCCTTCAGTGCAGTAAATAGAAATAAATGAAGGGATAAGCAATATTTTAAATTATTCATTTATCGTTGCACCGTAAAGATCATAATCTTCAGAACCAGTAATTTTCACTTCGGAAAATTCACCAATTTTTAATTTATCATCGGAAGTAATGAACACTTCACCGTCCACTTCAGGTGAGTCGAATTCTGTGCGGCCTATATAAAAATCATCTTCTTTTCTGTCGACAAGTACTGTAAAGGTTTTTCCTATCTTTTCGCGATTTAACTCTGCAGAAATTTGCTGTTGCAAAGCCATAATTTCATCGGCACGTGCTTGCTTCACTTCTTCGGGTATATCATCAATAAACCTTTTGGAAGCATAAGTTCCCTCTTCGTGAGAGTAGGGAAATACACCCAATTTTTCAAATTTAGTGTCAGTAATAAACTGTTTCAGTTCCTCAAAATCGGCTTCTGTTTCACCGGGAAATCCTACCAGCATTGTAGTTCTGAGGATTACCCCCGGAACTTCCGTTTTAATTCTGCGAATGAGCGCTTCGGTTTCTTCCCTGGTAACATGACGCAACATATTCTTTAAAACCGGATTGGAAATGTGTTGTAATGGCATGTCAATATACTTGCATACCTTTGAATTTTGGCTCATCACCGGCAGGATTTCGTATGGAAATTTTGTCGGATATAAATAATGGAGTCGAATCCATTCAATGCCATCTATCGCTGAAATTTGTTCTATCAGTTCCGGCAACTGATTTTTACCATATATATCAATACCGTAGTACGACAATTCCTGGGCGATAAGCAGGATTTCCCGTACTCCTTTTTTTGCAAGGTAACGGGCTTCTTTCACCAAGCTTTCAATCGTTCTGGATTTGTGCCTGCCGGTCATCATTGGAATGGCACAAAAAGCGCAGGAGCGATTGCAGCCTTCCGCAATTTTCAGGTATGCAAAATGTGAAGGAGTGGTAATTTTGCGTTCGTAAATGTATTCGGGCTGATAGGTAACTTTCAGTTCATCAACCATGGCTTTCAGGTCAAACTTGCCAAAATAGCGGTCAACCTCCGGAATCTCCTGTTCTAATTCTTTCTGGTACCGTTCCGACAGGCAACCCATCACAAACAACTTTCCGATTTCACCACGTTTTTTTGCCTCTGCATAATCAAGAATCATATCTATCGACTCTTGCTTGGCATCGTGAATAAAACCGCATGTGTTGACAAAAACGGCATCAAAACCGGTTTCCGATGAATCGTGCACCACTTCATACCTGCCCTTTTCCAATTGGTTAAGCAACACTTCCGAATCCACCAGGTTTTTGGAACACCCCATTGTCACTACATTCACTCGCTTCTTTTCCATCCCAAAAATATTTGGTGCAAAGAAAAGATTTTTTTGTCTGAAATTAAAACAGGGAACAGCGAATTCTCATTCTTGTATATATTAAAGAGAATTCCATCAATTAAAAACTTTGTTGAGCATGAAAAAGAAATAAGCAGCGGTCAGGAAACCGCTGCTCCCAATGCTACTGTTTTGTTTTCAGTGGATTATCTGCTTCATCGAAAAATTGTTCCTGAAGCGCAGGTACAGTTTCATCAGCTTTCACCTGACGAATCATTTTTACAAGCTGCTCAACTGTGTCGTTTATAAGAAGTTCACCCGCTTCAGCATTCGCCTTGGAACCAAAACCCCCGTAATGGTTGGGAAAGCTGGCATACCACCATATGCCGGTATATACATGCTCAAGGTGCTTCAAACGTTCCTGGTCAACTCCTGACTGCTGTTCTGCGCGCTCAGGATGTGTAATGTCAGGTTGTACTGCAGTCATCATTGAAGTTTCACTGTTGCCGCCATGTGAATCGAAACGGTCGGGTTGTGTGAGTTCTTCTGCTTTTTTAGCAACTTCACGACTTCTTTCCGGCCTGAACCAATAGAGCGAATAATTTCGCCGTTCCGATAACTGGGCCATTCCAAAATAGTTCAGAAAGGCATTGTTACCTCCATGACCGTTTACTAGTATTATTTTTTCAAAGCCATTTCGGTTCAGTTCATCGAGAGTCTCCTGCAAAACCTTCCAAATCAGCTCATGACTGTATGAAATTGTTCCGGGTTGGTGCCTGGCTTCATTAATCTGACTGAAATAATACCATGGAAAAACAACAGTGTATTCCTCTTCTGCTGCCCGCAGAGCATATTCCCTCGACATGTATAAATCGGTTCCCAGGGGAAGTTGTGCTCCATGTTTTTCAAATACTCCTATTGGAATTATACAGGTTTTTGAACTTTTTTCAACTGCTTTTATGAAATCAGGAGCTGTTAATTCTTCCATCCTAAAGGATAACTCCTGGGCAAAAGTGCTTGTAACTATAAACAAGCAAAAAAACATCACGACAATTTTTTTCATTTATATCAGGTTTTAATTAAAATCAAGCCTAAAAATAAGTAAAAAATATTTACTGCAGGTTTCCGTTTATTGGATATAAGCATTATACTTTGTTATTTTAGGCAGCCAAAATTTACATCTATGCGCAGAAGTACAACCTTTTTGTTTTTTTTATTTCTTACCGGATTTTTCTCAGCAGTGGCACAAGTGCCCGGCAGTTCAGTCAAACCCAAAGTGGTAATCGGGCTGGTGGTTGAAAATATGCGTCCCGATTATGTCCAACGGTATTGGAATAAGTTTGAGTCGGGCGGTTTTAAAAAATTATACTTAAATGGTTCGGTATGTTCCAACGTTAACCTGACACAGCAGGAACACAGTTATGCCAGTGGAACTGCAACATTGTTCACGGGTGTAGCTCCTTCCACTCATGGTATAATTGGAAAATCATGGTACGACCGTTTGCGCCGGAAAGAAGTGGAATGCACACAAGACGATTATTACTTTACAGTTGGAGCCGATTCCAAAAATGGAAATGCTTCTCCTAAAAAGCTTTTCACCAATACCATCACCGATAACCTGAAAATCTTTTCCGGTGGGAAAGCCCGGATATACAGCGTTGCAATGAACCGCGAATCGGCTGTGTTCTCAGCCGGACATGCTGCCGATGCAGCTTATTGGTTCGACCCTGATGCAGGACGTATGATTTCCAGTTCTTTTTATCTCGATGTTTTTCCCGACTGGGTTCGTGATTTTAACAGTGAAAATTATCCCGAACGATACAGCTATCAAAACTGGGTGACAATGCTTCCTGAGCCTGAGTATACTGAGAGTATGCCTGATAATTATGAGTTTGAAAAAGGTTATTTCAACGAATTCAATACTTTTCCCCACACCATAGGACGATACACCAGAAAGGCCGAAGATTTTACTCCTTTTAAAACTACTCCATATGCCAATGAAGTCATTAAAAGTTTTGGAATCCGGTTGATGGAAAAGGAAATTGTAGGCCAGGATGAATTCACCGATTTAATAACCCTGGTGTTCTCCTCAATGGATTTTGAAAATAATTCATTTGGTCCGCCATCACTGGAAATGCAGGATACTTACCTGTATCTCGACAAATACATTGCTGAGGTTATTGAATATGCTGAAAACAAGTTTGGCAAACAGAATGTAATTTTTTTCCTTACAGCAAATACATCGGCTTCCTATCCGGTCGATTATTTGAAAAATGAATTTAATTTACCCGTCGATTATTTTTCTCCTGAAAGCGCTTTTGCTTTGCTGACTTCGTTTTTGAATGTAAGTTATGGACAGGAAAACTGGATTGAACATTCTACCGATCATCAGGTTTACCTGAACCACGATTTAATCAAGAAAAACAAACTCGATCTGAATGAAATCAGGGAATCGGCTTCCGATTTCCTCAACCAGTTTGAGGCAGTGCAGATTTCAGTTACGGCCAATCAGCTTGAAAAGGGTAATTCCAACAACGGGATGCTGGCAATACTTGATAAATCGTATGCTAAAAATCGCTCGGGTGATTTTCTTTATATGTTGAAAGAGGGATGGCAGCCTGCCTACAAATTCCGAAAGATAAACTATACCGATCAGTCGCACATTCCTCTTGTTTTTTATGGTGCCGGTATAAAATCTCAGGTAATAAGGGAGAAATTTAATGCTGTTGATTTTGCCCCGACACTAAGTGAGTTGTTGCAAATTCCACAACCCGATAAAAGCCAGGGCCGGCCAATAACCCCTGTATTGAACAGGAATTGATTATTTGCTTTGGTTCCCTTGATTCTTTAATGCATCATTGGAATTGAACGACTCCGGCTTTGGCGCTCTTACAGCAACATCTTTTTCCTGAGTCAGTTCAAGAGGAATTAGTTCTACCGAGATAATGGTGTCGGTCCGCAGGTAAAAGCTTGAGGTGTATTTATTGAAACCAGGGCTTGAAATCTCAAGCTTTTGTTGCCCGGTCGTCAATAGCAGCCTGTAATAGCCATCGCTGTTAGTTATTGTACCTATTCCCGAAACCGACTCAAATACCGTAGCATGCTTTTTAACTTCTCCGGTTGATACGTTTTTTACAAAACCTGAAATGGAATTGAACTGCGCCTTTGAATGGAAAGGAATTAAGAAGCAAAGACTAATCAATAAAATGGTAAGCTGAACTTTCATGGCTAATGGTTAAAATTACTTGCAATTAACGGGTTGCTATTGTTATGATACATTTCAGATTGTAAAGGTTGCGTATCCTGTTTCATAAATTCCCACTACAAAAATCGTAGCATTCTTTGATGAAAATCATGATACTTCACTAATTTATAATTGATCTACTTTACCGGGTCAAAAGTATGCTGAAAAACAGGCATGTTACACAACATTCTTTTCGTTTTATATTAATCATCTGCTTATTTTTATACACGGATGTTTGAGTTCTGAATTTGTTCAACTTTTAAACGTTCCGAATATGAAATTGGTGCATAAAGAATTAAAATTAATCTGTTTTATAACTTAAATTTTTTCTATGAATACTATACAATTATTAATCAGGGATCTTGCTGAACAATACGGCAGGAAACGTGAAAGTCTTCTTCCGGTAATGCAGGGGGTTGTTCAACAGGAAAAATTTCTATCAGAATACTCAATGATTGAAATTGCCAGGGAGATGGATATCCCTGCAGCGGAGGTTTATGGAACGGCAACTTTTTATTCGTTTCTGGAAACCAAACCTGCAGGAAAATACATAATCAGGGTTTGCAAAACCATCACCTGCGCTATGAAAGGCAAGAACCAGCTGTTATTTTCCATTCAGGACATGCTTAAAATAAAAATCGGCGAGACTACTCCCGATAAGCGCTTTACTCTTCTGGAAACCAACTGTCTGGGTTGGTGTCACAAAGCTCCGGCAATGCTTATAAACGATGATGTTTATACAGAAGTAAGCCCGGAGAAAGTGAGAGAAATTCTTACCAAGTACATGAATGAAAACAATTAAACCGAAAGAAATGGCATATTCATATCAGTTAAAAAGGGTCGACTTCATTTTTAGAAATGAAAACGACTGGGAAAAGGTTCTTTCTGCTACTATAAAAAAGAAACCTGAAGAACTTA
The DNA here is from genome assembly GCA_041687255.1 of Mariniphaga sp. Lineage (GTDB taxonomy): Bacteria > Bacteroidota > Bacteroidia > Bacteroidales > Prolixibacteraceae > Mariniphaga. The sequence goes on from JAWLCL010000016.1 coordinate 10,913, forward strand.
TCAACGAACTGATAAGTTCCGAACTCAAAGGGCGGGGAGGAGCTGGATTCCCTACCGGCTTAAAGTGGAAACTCACTGCCGAATCAAAAGCTCCGAAAAAGTATGTAATCTGCAATGCTGATGAGGGGGAACCCGGTACATTCAAAGACCGTGAAATATTGTCGAAAGTTCCATACAAAGTATTGACGGCGATGGCTGTCTGCGGATATGTAACTGGGGCTAAGGAAGGATTTATTTATTTGCGTGGAGAATACAAGTTTCTTGAAAAGGAACTTAATAAAACCATTGATGAATTTCAGTACTATTGTAAGGAGATAAATCTTGAATTCTCGATAAAGATTTTCATGGGCAGCGGTGCCTATATCTGTGGAGAAGAAACTGCCCTGATGGAATCGATGGAAGGCCGCAGGGGCGAGCCTCGCAACAAACCACCGTTTCCTACTCAGGCGGGTTATATGGGTGTGCCTACCGTCATCAATAATGTTGAGACCCTTGTACATACTTTTACCATATTTAAGTATGGTGCGAAGAAATTCTACGACCTCGGCGTTCAGTATTCCCGGGGAACCAAGCTGTTTTCAGTGTCGGGCGATACCCCAAAACCCGGCATTTATGAATTAGAACTTGGCATGAGCCTGCAGGATTTCGTGTATGAATTCGGTGACGGTGATACCAAGGCTGTGCAGGTTGGAGGAGCTTCAGGATTTCTTGTCCCACGCAAAAAATTTAAAGACACTGCCATCGGTTACGAGGGTAAGCTGGTGGGTATCTCACTACCTACCGGTGGTTCAATGATGTTATTCAACAGTTCCAGGTCAATGTTTAATGTGCTTGACAACTACCTGGAATTCTTCCGCGAAGAATGTTGCGGACAATGTACTCCATGCAGGGTAGGATGCCAGCAATTGCTGCTGGGCATAAAAGCCGTGAAGCGGGGAGAGAAACCGGCAAGTTACCTGAATAAGCTGCTGAAGTTAACCGAAACCATGCAGCTTACTGCCAAGTGTGGTTTAGGACAGTCGGTGGCAAATTCCTTCTCTTCCATTGTTGAAAACTTCAGGGAAGAGATGATTTATTAAAAACCTAAATGAATAGCTATGGATAAAAAAGTAAATATATCAATCAATGGTTTTCCGGTTGAAATGGAAAGAGGGAAAACTATACTGGAGGCAGCCGAAGAATCGGGCATAACAATTCCAACCCTGTGTTATCATAAGGACCTTTGTGTGGCAGGAAATTGCCGGGTATGTGTTGTTGAGGTGGTTGGACAGAAAAGACTTTCTGCCGCCTGTGCAACCCCTTGTGAAGAGGGTATGGAAATATTGACAAACAGCCTGAAGGTAAGAAACTCCAGAAAACATATTATCGAACTGTTACTGGCGGAACATAATGCTGATTGCACTAAATGTTACCGGAACGGGAACTGCGAATTGCAGGAACTTGCTTCAGAATATAAAATTATGACCCAGGATTTTCTGGAGCTGTCACCGCTTAAAAATTACACGATCGACATGTTTTCACCCTCTATAATAAAGGATGACAGCAAATGCATCAGGTGCCAGCGCTGTGTCAGAACATGTGCCGAGTTGCAGGGGGTGAATGCCCTGACTGTAGCTTATAAAGGGGACCACATGAAAATCACTACTTTCTTTGAAAAGGCCTTGAACGATGTGGTATGCACCAACTGCGGACAATGTGTAAACCATTGTCCTACAGGAGCACTGGTTGAGAAAAACTACATTGAGGAAGTGTGGGAAGCTATTGCCGATCCAACAAAACATGTAGTTGTGCAAACAGCTCCTGCTGTGCGTGTTGGTCTTGGAGAGGAAATGGGAATGAAACCGGGCGAAAGGGTTACCGGGAAAATGGTGGCTGCATTGAAACGTTTGGGATTCGATTCCGTGCTCGACACCGACTTTACAGCCGATCTTACAATTGTTGAGGAGGGAACCGAATTGCTTACCCGCCTTAAAAAAGCTGTTGCAGAAAAAAATAAAGACATCAGCTTACCGATGATTACCTCCTGCTCGCCCGGATGGATAAAATACATCGAACATCTGTATCCCGAAAGCCTGAATCATTTATCCACCTGCAAGTCGCCCCAGCAAATGTTTGGAGCCCTGGCTAAAACTTATTATGCTAAAGCGCGTAACCTGGAACCTTCCGATATTGTTTCGGTGTCAATTATGCCCTGTACGGCTAAAAAATTTGAGGCACACAGGCCCGAAATGCACGACAGCGGGTATCGCGATGTCGACTACGTGCTTACAACCAGGGAACTGGCAATACTTATAAAGCAGGCCGGACTGGATTTTGAAAAACTGGAACCTGCTAAATTCGATAGGTTGATGGGTGAATCTACCGGGGCAGGTGTAATCTTTGGCGCCACCGGTGGTGTAATGGAAGCTGCCTTACGAACAGCATATGAACTTGTAACCGGAAGAGATGTTCCTTTTGAGAACCTGAACATAATGCCTGTAAGAGGATTGGAAGGCGTTCGGAAAGCCTCAGTAAAAATTGAAAATCCTCTTGAGGAATGGGCATTTCTCGATGGAGTGGAGCTGAAATGTGCAGTAGCTCATGGTCTCGTAAATGCAAAAAAAGTAATGGAAGCGGTTAAATCGGGTGAAGCCGATTTTCACTTTATTGAAATAATGGCATGCCCCGGTGGATGTTTGGGCGGTGGCGGACAGCCAATTCCTACCAGCCCTGAAATCAGGAAAAAACGCGCTGAAGCAATTTATGCAGAAGATGCTGACCTGCCTATCCGTAAATCGCACGAAAACCCGGAGATCCAAAAATTGTATAACGACTTTCTTATTGAACCGCTTGGTGAAAAATCTCATCATTTGTTACATACCAAATATACAAAACGTGAACGTTATTAACTGCTTCCTTTATTCCGGTACTGCCCTGCAGTACCGGATTCTTTCCCAATTCTACTTTAATTGTCCCATTATGAAATAATGGTTTCTTTCCCTTTTTGCATAATCGACTGTATTTTAGAAATATGAAAAAGCGGATCATGGTTTGTTAATTTTTTGCATTAACATACCGTGAAATTTGGGAAGATAAGAGTTAAATACTTTTTGCGTAAAATTCTGTTTTAACAAGAAACATTTAGCCGGAGGTTGTCAATAAAAGGCAGCCTCTTTTTTTTATCCGACACAGAATGTTGTTTCCTTTTTGCACAAAACCTGTTCGTAATATATTACATTTTATTCCTGAAACTGTCAGAGAAAGTTTTCCCCGCAAAAGTTTACAATCAACCGTATATGATATTAAAACCGGGAAAAACGGGTGAAGTTTTCGATAACTTCTATTGGCCAAAAAAATAAATAATTGAAAGTTGTTGCTGCTGATCCAGATCATTCCAGTCGATGACATGAAACGACAGGTTAAAAGTGCCCCTTACATTTTTGTGATTAATGAAGTACCATATTACATCGGTCCGCCAGTAGTTATCGAGCAGGTAAAACCTGTCGCCATAGGCGAAACGATGACCTTTCCCTGAATGCAACACCGATTTCAGTCCATAGTTGCGCCAACGCCCGTTGGTTTCGGCAAAAAAGCTTAAAGCATTTTCAAATCCATCGGTAACGTTTCGCTCGCGAAATGAAGAACCCAGTACTCCTGCTTTAATATTTCCTTTTATACTTGAACCCCCAGAAGTACGTATTCCTCCCTGCAGGGCATAGCCCAGATAATCCTTGATGTGGTCGCCGGGAATATCTATGGCCGCCCCGGCATCATGGAAAAGCAACAGGTAGTTTTCTAAGAAAAGATTGTTGTGGAAAGTTTCTCCTGAGAAGCCGGCCATGAAATTTTCGCGTTTTACATCAGTCTGCCGGCTTACCCAATCTACAAAACCGTTTTGCCACCCCCAGTCCCAGTGAATCTGTCCAAACATTCCTTCTATATTGGGCCGGTAATAAAGAAGCGTGTCGGTTAGCATTGCCAATGGAAAAGTGATACGTCCGCGGCGGGGGAATGCTCCAAACAGGAATTCCTTTTGCTCATCGGAAAAGTTATAATACAGCGTAAGCTTAGGCATATGATAATCCAGTTCACTGCCAAACTCCAGCAGATGGCTGAGGCCTGTTCCGATTCTGTGGTTGTCAATTGCCAAACCCACTTCAAAAGCGCCGCGGCTTCCCAGAATGGTTTGCGACATGGCTTTTCCGCTGAAAAACTCCCGGTTGTCGCCAATTCCTTCAAACATTACCCGGTATTCAAAATTTTGTGCACTGATGCAAACAGGCATTAGGGAAAATAAGAGGTAGAGCAATTTCTTCATCTGTTCAGTTTTTCTGTTGCGAAATTAATAAATCATTTGTTAAGCATACCCTGAATACCTGTCCAATAAACTCTTTTTATACCGGAGAAATACCAAAAGAGATTTTATTGCAACTGATTTAATATGCACTGAAGTACCTTATGAGAATGTAAAAAAAGGATTTTAGCGAAGCTGAACAGTGATTTAACCGGATGAAAAATTTAATGTGCCTGCAGGCTGTGAAGGAAATGATTCTTCTGCAGATCGTGTCAATTTTGAATCACCCAAAGCAAATGGTGAAGTTCTTATCACCTCCGATGAAAAAATAAATACCGGTGATTCTTATAATGTAAAAATCACCGAAACTTAAGATTGCGATCATTATGATACGCGTTTCACCGATTGAATCAGAGTTTGTTTAATTCTGCTTCTGTTTCTTCTTTTCCCCATTGAGGTGAAAAAGGCAACAAGGGCCTGAAGTTGTCGTACTTTTCTTTAGCTTTTAAAAACACCGGTTTGGCAACTTCCGGTCCCCCGCCAAACTCCGGTGGCATATTAAGTAAGGTAATTGCCCGGAGGAAGTAAATGCGCGGGTTCTCCGGATTCAGGCGCTCCGCTTCATCAAGCGACTGGTAAAGTTTTCCAATGTATTCCGGTCCTCGCGACATCGGGTCAATCATTATTATCGATGGATATAAAAATGCCTGCAGGGTATGCAGTTCCGATTCTTCCGGAGCTTTTTCAAGCGCAGCATTTATATGCTCCTGGGCTTTGCTGAGCAAGGCTTCCTTTTGAATTGCATCTTCCATAGTGTAACTGGTTACAATGTTCGAATAGGCAACATAGTAGTCTGGCAGCCATTCCGAAGTTTCATTTTGGCTGATACGTTCAAAAGTGTTTGCTGCATCAATAAATTCATCTGCCATCTGTGCCTGTTGCAATTTAGTGTAAGCACTTTGCATTGCTTTTTCATACGGGCTTTCCTGTGCATGACCCATTAAAAGAATAAAAGAAAAAAGAACTGAAATCATTGTTTTCATTGTTTAAAATTTTAAAAATTTATAATTGAAAAGAAATTAGGAATACTGCCATTCTTTTTGACACCGGAGTGATTGGTTGGGCAATGTATTTACCTGACTCATCAGGTAAATTACCGTAACTGTACCCAAATATATTGTTGAACCCAAAAACATTGTTGACAACCAGGTGCAACACAGTTTGTGTGTTAAAAAGATACGTAATATGTGTGATTCCCAGGCTTGCATCATGGTAATTTTTTGTGCGGTCTGACATAAACACAACATTGTTGGGATTATAATAAGGCCTTCCGCTGGCAAAGGAATAACTGCCTGATAAAAAGCAGTTCAGCGGCATGAAGAATTTCTTGTAAACTGCCGAGAAATTATGAGCCGATACATAATGGGGTGTTGCCTGAACCGGAAAATCCCGGTAATTGCGTTTTGAATCGTTCCATGAGTAGGAAATCCAGTAATCGCTTTTGCCAAATTCCTTACGGTTGCGCCAGAAGATGTCAATACCCCTGGAATAACCGCTGCCTTCATTTGTGTAATTTCCCGGCTCCTGCGAAAACTCATGTTTAAATTTCACAAGTTCTGCGTAATCTTTATGATAGGCCTCAATACGGAAGGTATAGGTTCCTTCCATATATTGCCACGTTAAGATGGAATGGGTCGATTGTTCAGGTTTTAGCTTGGAAGAAAATTTTAAATAATCATCAGCAGGGTTTTGAAAGAAATCGCCATATGCTGCAGAAAACTGACTGTTCTTTCCTGTTCTCACTGCCGCAGATATCCGTGGGACCATCTTTGAATGTTGCAGCAGGGAATTTTGTTCGGCCCGGATGCCTGCCTTTAAGGCCAGATGCTTTGATACTTTTATCTCTGATTCAGCAAATGCCGATAACTGATTGTTGAAAAAAGCCAGCAGATGATTATCATCCAGATTAATTTCCTGTTTGTAATCGTAATAAATCCAGTCAACTCCCATTTTTGTTGTGATTCTTTTTGCTGAGGAATGGGTAAAAGTTGTTTTTAGCTGGGCAGTGTTTTTTGAGGTGAAAAGTCTCCCTTCGTCAATGTGCAGGTTTTCTTTATCGGTATTTAACGCTGCCCCTGCATTCATCATCCAGTTGTCGTTTAGCATTTCATTCCAGGTTGTGTTTATATAGTAATTGGTGTTTCCCAAACCTATTTCCTGGAAAACAGATTCCTGGAAATTATTGTGCAGTAATTTGCTTTTGTTGTTGCTGAAACTGCCAAATGATTTCAGCATACCTGTGTCGCTTGTTTTGTGTCGAAACATTAGCGTCGAGCCGGTTATGACAGGAGTTTCAAGCCATTGGATGTTTTGCCTGATAATTTTATTGCTCAGCCCGGTGTGGAGGTACTCACCCGTAAGCGCCAGGGATGTGTTTTTCCACCTTGTGGCATGTGATCCCTGCAGCCCGACTGACAATAAGGAAACAGAAGCTTTGCTTTCGGGTTCCAGGGCAGTGGTGTTTAAGGCAACTATTGAAGATAATGCCTGCCCGTATTCTGCAGAATAGCCCCCTGTGCTGAATACTGCACCGTTGAAAAGAATGGGGGAGAAACGGCCCCGGGTGGGCATGTCGGGCATTTTTGAAAAATAAGGTGTGCCTATGAGCATGCCGTCCATAAATGATTTGGTTTCATAACTTTCACCTCCCCTGACAAATAACCGTCCTTCTTCTCCTACGTGGTTGAGAGCCCGGCAGAGTGCCGAATGCCCCGTAAATGTCTCCGTTGGTTCCTGCTGTCAAAGCTATATCAAGCGGCTTGAGGATAACCGATTTTTTAGTGTCGCTGGCCTCAAAGGCACCGGCATTTATAGTGACTTCATTCAGTTCATTTATTTCCTCCTTCATGAGAATGTTCAATGTGATGTTCTCTTTTTCAATCTGCAAACTGACCGCCTGCGTTTCCAATCCGATATAACTGGCAATTAACGTTTGTGCTCCTGAGCTGCCGGTAGTAAAACTGAACCTGCCCAGACTGTCGGAGGTAGCACCGTCGTATGTCCCTTGCAGAAACAGGTTAACTCCCGGCACCGGTTGCTCCGGATTTTTGAATACAGTTCCTGATACTTTTACCTGTGCCTGCGAGTACAGAAACATAAGTTGTAAAAGAATTAAAAGTATTGGTTTCATGATTTTCTGTTTTTTGCATTGTTTTCATGAACCAAAAGTCAGGGAGTTTTTTGTTTTCGGAAAATAAAAAGATACCAGTGGTAAAAATTATTGGGTGATTGGTATATATAGGTGACGAATCGGAATTGGATTTTTTTGGGATGTGTCTGAAATCAATGTTTAACGTTGACTGTTCTTCCGACTCCGGCAAATGACCTATGCTGGGACTGATGATAAATAACGAAAGTGTGATTTTACATTTAGCCTTCATTGGGGTATGGGGTAAGAAGGACAAGTGAAAAGTGAACAATCTCTTTAATTGCTTAAGCAATATTACATGGTAAGATAATACGAGTAAATAATTGAGCATGAAAAGGTGCAGCGCACCGCAATAAATTGTAGTTTTAGTTATATGATAGTAAATGGTGAACTGTAAAATGTTGAATCCATTCCGGAAATGTAAAATGTCATTCAATTAATTGTTATGAATTTGAGGTGATATGTAAATGATGTTGTTTCAATATTTTCTTTATAAATTCGAAGAACAAATTAAAGTCTTTACTTATGGCTGTATTAAAATTCGATAATGTGCCCTATGAAAAAGTGAAGGAAGGAGTTCGGCGAAAAATTATCCATACCGATAAACTCATGTGTGTGCTCATTGATTTCAGTAACGGACCCTGGGATGAGCCTGAACCGCCGCATTTTCATCCACACGAGCAAACTTCATATGTTGCGGAGGGGGAAATAATATTTTACTGCGAAGATGAACCCGATCAGCACCTGAAGGCCGGTGATATGTATGCCGTTCCGCCAAACAAAAAACATACGGTAAGGTTGCTCACCAAAAAAGTGCGGCTGATTGACAGCTTTACCCCGCTGAGGGAAGATTTTCTTACGTAGAGACGCAACATATTGCGTTTCTGCTAAAAACTATACACCAGCGATAATCCTTTTTGATTTCCCTGTTTCCATGGAAAGATATCAAGCCGTTTCAAATGTTCATTGTCCCATTTATATTGGTGGGTGAGGTAAACCAGTTCGGTTGAAAGGATGCCAACTCCGGCACCCATGAGCACATCGGAAAACCAATGTGCGTTTTTGGCCATACGCATAATGCCTACAGCTGTTGCTCCTGAATAGGCGCCAATGCTGTACCATACATTCCGGTCGCCATACTCCCTGTGCATAAATTGTGCAAATGTAAATGCCGTTGAAGTATGCCCTGAGGGAAAGGCATGAACATCACCGTTGGGCCGTGTTGCATTGACCCATTTTTTCATACTGTAGGTTACAGTGCTGCTCAGCAGAATACTTTTTAGTGCAATGGCCGAACGGTTTCCAAAATTATTCTTTCCTTTTACTCCTGTTAAGTTCAATAAGTACACTGCTACCAGCGGGGAATATTGTGCAAAATCATCCAGCCGGCCATGGTAAGCCAGGTTTTCCTGCATAAAGTCACGAACTCCTTCCTTTAAATCAGGCATGAAATGCACGATTGTGCCACTTGTAACCAAAACGGCAGGGGCAATCCAGGGGTTTAGCCCCCTTTGTTTATCAGCATAGCGCAAATTCAACAGGTGAACGGAATCTTCATGGAATGCATATCTTTTTTCCGCCGGAGTTAACAGAGAAGCCGAAGTTAAAATGGAAACTTCTTTTTCCGGTAAAACTTCCAGGGCATAACTGTACGAGAAACTGAACAGTAAAAAGAATATCCCTGATATAAATTTAATTTTCTGCATATGCTTTCCTTTCAACCTGAAATGCTTTTAATAAACTGAATTGAGCGCTGGTTAAACACATCGGGCTGGTCTAAATTGCAAACATGACCGCTGTCGCTGATTACTTCCAGCCTGGAATTAAAATGCTTTTTAACCAAATCCGAAACCATGGGCAAGAACATATGATCGCGCTCACCCATCAGGTAGAGCACAGGTGCCGATGCTTCCTTTACAATGAATTCCTTAAGGCTGTGCCTTATTTCATCCGACATGCACAGCCATTTCCTGAACTCTTTATCTCCCAGTCGCATAGCTTCCTGAATGAACAGCTTGCGCGATTGGGTATGCTTTTTCGAGGGAATCAGTATCCATGCATTGAGCTTATAAAGCCACATGTATGGTAGGATGGAGTTAAGCAGCTTAGCCATGGTTACCAGCACGTTTATCTTTTTATTGAATTGTACCACTGCACCTCCAAGAATAATTGAAGCTGCCCTGCCCGGTGCCAGCTTGTCGATATTACGTATAACGATGCATCCCAGGGAAATGCCCACAAAATGTGCCTTTTCAATACGATGATGGTCCATAGTTTTTACAACATCAAGGGCAATTTCTTCAAAACCGTATAGCTCTTCCTGCGAATAATGGACTTTTGATTTTCCATGGCCACGCAAGTCGACAAGCAATACGTTGAAATGCTTTTTGAAATCACGCAATTGCCGGTACCAGACAACATTGCTTCCCCCGGCGCCGTGGACAAAAACTACCCAGGCTCCGGAAGTTTTATGCTTAAATATTTTGTGATACAACATCGTGCTAAATTAGATAATTAAACTATAACTGCAAATGAACGGTTTTGTTGAATTCCGTTCAACACAATTCCTGTGCCGCATAAGCTTAAATTCAGAAAAAAATAAAGCGACATTTTGGTATTGCTGCATTTACAAATCGGAGTACTCGGTGGGGTGCAGCAACTGGATAGTGGAACCCGATACCGTATTTTTGTACTTTTCCAGTCCCGACATTGCTTTCCAGTCGGGATGAGTCCTGAAAGCCTGCCAGTGTTCATCGTGCGATTTCATATCCGAAAAAGTAGTCATGTACATTAAATTGGGCATTGCGCTTCCTGAGAGAACTTCCCCATAAAATACCGCCTGAAAGTCGAGGCGTTTAAATAAATCTACTTCACCACCTTCGTTAAACATTTCTACTTTTTTCCGGTAGTACTTTTCTGTAGGGCCTTCATAACTTCGCAATTCATAAACCCTTTCCGATTTCGGGGTGGAGTGGGAAGGGACTTCATAAGAAGGCATGTGGCTGAATGCTCTCAGCAGCACCGATTCCATTCTTTGGTAGGGAGGATTGTTCCATTGTGCATCGATGTATTCCGAGCCTGCTTTCTGATACTCACTGTCCTTGTCTAATTTGCTTTCAATTTTTTCAAGCTGTTCAAACTTTTTTAGCGGAATGAAAACAATAATTTTAGAACCTGCAGCGGCATCATCTGCCAGGGGCTTAAACACACCCACCTGTTTTATCCCTGCACGGTGTAAGGCAGGTAAATAGGCATTCTTAAGATAATTTTCAACTGTTGCTTCCTGACTTTTATCCTTCAGGTTATAGATTTTTAGTTGGTAATAATCGCGTGCCCAAAGCTTTTGAGAACCGGCGAAAACCAGGAAAAAAACAAATACCAATAAACTTGCTGATTTAAGAAATGCTGATGATTTCATTTGAATCCATTTATATTTTGAAACTGCTTAATTGCTAAATTCTTAGTTTAATTTTTTAATTCATTTTTTCCCGGGATACACAGGGCTCATCCACTCTTCTTTTGGAAGATATTTGCTGCCACTGGCCCATCGTATGCCACGAAGCAATAATTCTTTTGCCTGCGGATGGTCAAAATCTTTAGCTTCATGACCCACAGAAAAATAGAATACCCGGCCCTTGCCGTAGGTTTTTTTCCATACCACCGGAATTACCGCTCCGTCAATCCAGTCGTCATACTCACCGGTGAATGTTGTTGTTGCCAAAACTTTCACGTTCGGATCAACATGCATGTAGTACTGTTCCGATTTTATTTTAAAATCACCAATGCCCTGTGTTACCGGGTCATCCTGATTAGTAATTTCAACGGTATGGTTGATGATGTTACCCGGATGGGCCACCCACTGGCCGCCAACCATGTACTGGTAGCCGGTATTGTTCCGGAATGAATCGCCAAGACCTCCGTGAACTCCCGCTATCCCGGTACCGTTACGGACGGCATTGAGCAATCCTTTCTCCTGTTCCCCGCTGATGGTACCCATGGTCCACGACTGAATGATAAGGTCGACCGACGACATCAGTTCTTCGTTTGTATAAACTCCCAGGGAATCGGAAACGGTAACAACAGCTCCCATTTCTTCGAGGTAAGGCTTTATTTTTTCAGTCACCTGACGGGGTTGATGGCCTTCCCAGCCTCCCCAGACCATAAGAATTTTTTTGCCTTTTAACGATGGTAACTCTTCGGATTGAGTGGCAGGAACAGAAGCATTTGCCTGATTTGTAAGAAAAAAGGCGAACAATAGGAATGCTGTAATCCGGATGTTGCTGAGAAAAATCTTTTTATTCATTTAGTAGTGATTTAACTTATACATATGAATAGGTAAAAATAACAATTGTTTTTACTCTTGCTTTAAAACTTTTTTGAAAAACTTTCCCTGGCGTGAAGGAGTGTAGTTCCAGTCGGTTATCAATGTTGGTGGCCAGGTTGGATCGAAGCACCAAAGTGTATAGGAAATGCCCTTTTGTGAGAAATAATTCATGATGGCTTCGCCGTATGTTTCGTCGGAGATGCAAGGAACATGTGCCCCTTGTTCATCAGGACCCATAAACCCAAATTCAGTGGCCATAATCGGGTAATAGTCGGCTACATGCCCCCAATCATTTTCCCATTGGGGTTCCCAGGGCTGCTCTCTTTTTTGCGGGTAGGGATGGGTAACATAACCTACATTTTTGCGGTTTACCGGGTTATCAACAGTTTCATCCAAAAAATAACCCCAATTCATTCCTGCCACAAGATAAACTTTCTGATCATCCACCTTATTTATTTCATCGATAAGCTTTTCCATAGTGGGTTTCCAGGTAGACCATGAAAGTTCGCCCAGTTCACCCCCCTGAGAAGTAGGTTCGTTGTACAACTCAAAAAAAGCAACAGTGGTATTACCTTTGTATCGTTCTGCTGTTTTTTGCCAAAACCTGACTGTTTCTTCCCAGCTTGTTACATAAATCGGGCGGAACCATTTTTCTTCATTCAGATTGCCAATGGAATGCCAATCAATAATAACATACAATCCCAATTCAGTGGCCCATTCTATTCCCTTGTCCATCAATTCAAAGTAGGCATCCCATCCCCGCTCATTAAGGCGTGGGGGATGAACGGCAAAACGCACTACATTGCACCCCCAGTTTTTGGCTTCTTCGAAATAACGCCGGGTCCATTGGCCGTCTTTTTTAAGCTTATCGGGATCGGAAAAGCTTACCCCCTTAAAACGTACAATTTCTCCCGATTCGTTGACGAAGTTTTTTCCTTCTACTTTTATTGCAGGTAGTTCCTTGCCGTAGGAAGGTACAACAGAAAATACAAATGCGGCAAAAACGATTAAAGAACAAAGGATTTTCATTGATTTTCGGTTTTAAATTAAGATGAAAAAAAAGATTTCAGATATGTTTAATGAATTCCTCAATTGCTGATGTTTTTAATTCATTCCATTCCTTCAGAGCTTCCAGACTTTACTCAGTTCTTTAAAACTTTCGGCCGATTTATCCATCCGCTCAGGATCGGCAGTTCCTTTGTAACTGTCCATGAAATTTCTTGTTGAACCCCATACTGTCTGCAGCATACCCCGGTACCGGGGTTTCATATCTTCTGTTGCCGATTCGATGAACAAGCGCATCATTTTTTCCTGTGCAACAGCTACTTCAGGAGTTCTCCAGGGGCAGGTAAGTACATTGAATCCTTTTGCTGCAAACATAAAAGCTGTCGGGTCGGGCCGTTCATAGTGCCAGTCGCAGATAACCACATCTTTGGGGATCATATCAATGGCCCTGTGCGTATTGTTGTAACTTCCTTCCCATAGACCAATGCCTGTAGTTTTGCCATCGATTAAACGGTCGCCCCACATCCATAATTTGGTACCGGTTTGAGCCAGGTGGTCCCTGATTTTTGTCACCTCGCCGGCAAACAGTTCAGCTTTGTCGTGACCATAGCACCGCTCACATTGCTCATGCCCTATGTAAAACACTTCATCGAGACCGGCATGGAACCCGTCGGTTTCAAAAACCTCCACAATTTCATCGACAAGTGCAAACACTATTTTGTGAACATCGGGATGCTTCGGACAGTAGCTTTTACAGTATAACCCATCGGCATTCGGCCACTCATATTTTTCAGGGAACTGAACCTTCGGAGTCTCATCAAATTCCGGATACACTTCAAGCAACTTGCCGGGCGTGCTGTGCCACGACTGATGGCCAAAAAGATTTATTTGAGGGATCAGCCTTATGTTGTTGTCGTTGCAGGCCGCAACCAGCTTTTTTACATCTTTCTTTGTAAGCGGATTATCGCTTCTTAACTCCGGGTGCGACTCGTACTCGTAATTCCAGTCAACACGCAAAATGAGCAGGTTTAATCCTGCCGGAGCCAGCTCATTTCGGATGAATTCCGAGAATTCTTCCACCTCATCCACCGGAGGTGCAGCAATGCATAACCCGCGAACAGGGTAGGGCGCCTGACTAAAGCTATAGAGTGAAATGGAGAGGAGGATAAATAACAGTCCTGTGAATTTTTTCATTGGTTTTATTGCTAATTAATGTTCAGAGGGCAATTTAATAAAATCCGGGGAATCAGGTAGCGGTGCAAATTGTTTTTACCTGTCAATTTCCGTAACGCTTTTAATCAATGCAGGCATCATTCGCTTGTTTTATAGTTGACTGAATGGATGAGAAGATTCAGCGCCACATGCTGACCCCGCCACGGAGACGTCATTGCGATTCCGCCGCATGAAAAGAAGGTATCAAACCAGGCCTTATTACCTTGTTTACATATCGTTAAGGAGAAGTAAAATAACAAACCAAAATAATAAGGTAATAAGGTTGCGGTTGTGGGTTATGCTGCTGGCTCCTAAGGTTTAACAAGTGGAAATAAGGTTTTTGGATTGTTAAACAACACAGAGCACAGAGCACATAGCTAAGGGCCGAAGCCGGGAATATAACCCCAGCATTTATGCTGGGGGCCTGGAGTCAGGCCCCCCATTATCCCTGGCGCTGAGCAGGGTGACGGACTAGAGCAGGAAAGTATTGAAATTCAGAAAACCCTCCAAAAACTGGTAATGAAAACCTTTTGACAAGGTACGAAAAGAACCCGGCAGGCTCTTGGATGGGGATATAGTGGATGAGAAGAACAAAACCGTAATTATTTCTGCTGTCCTGCATGCAAGTAGAGACCCCAAATTATGGAAAAGTAGATAAGCTTTACCGTAAGAATGGTGCTGCTGTTCTGCTTGACCTCCATTTTAGCCCGTTGATCATCGCTGTTAATTCATGTTGCCGGTTACGGTGTTGAATGAATAACGGTAATCTTTTTTATCCACACCACTCACTTGCGCCTTCTAGAGGTGGGGTATCCGTAATCATCAAACCCGAAGTACTGTACAATAAGGTTGAATTCCCGTGATTTGCAGCTGTTACCTGCCGCCTTGCATTCATTGCTGTTATTGTATAATGTGTTGCACCTCCTGCCGAAATGGAAGCCAGATAGCCATGGCTGTTGTAAGTATTCGTTTCCACAATTTTGGAGGGATGGGTGCGGGTGCTTAACCTGCCTTTCTCATCATACTTTCGCCTGATTAAACTCAATATAAACTCAATACAAACTCAATATTAATTCAATGTAAATTCAATTCTGATTGAATTTACATTGAGTTTATAATGAATTAAGTTTGAGTTTAGATTGAATTTGGTCAGAAGAAGTTTTGAACTATCCTGCTTTTAAAGCTTAAGTTCAATTTTTTTTATCCCCCCACTGTCATAAACAAACTCTTTGGCAGTTTCCTGATGTTCTCCTGTCTTTACATGAATTGAAAACCGGAGGGGTTCGGTTTCCGATACAGCTACATTTGGATCTACAGCCAGCTCGATAAACCCTGTAGATGTATGAAACTCGTGCTGTTTTTTACCCGACAAGGTAATGATGTCGTTTGCATTTTTTCCTGAGAAGCTTACGGTTGCCGGGATTTCAAATGCCGCTCCTGATATTGAATCGATCAATGATATCTGGAGCCGTACCGGAAAAACAGAAGCATCAATCACAAGCAAATCAATTTCTTCTCCTGTTTCCTTGTCAATGAGCGGGTTTTCAAGATAACTGGTGCAGCTTATGTTGAAAATGGAGCCCAGGGAGAGTAAAAACAGGCTCAGGATAAGTATATTTATCTTCATATTGCGTTGTTGTTTAATGACTAAAATAAACGGACAGCCAACCCTGCTTTTACAACAGGAAAATATTTATAATGTGAAAACTGTGCTTCCAGGTACTCTTCCTTTCCGTTTGCCGGGTCAGCCGTTGGCTGGAGCAATCCTGTTGCTTCGAGGTGCATATTTGGGGCACCCAGGTAATAAAATCCGGTTTCAAAGTTGCACGAAACAATCCGGTTTTTATCAAGGAACCGTCTGATGCCAAGCCCTGCATAAGGTGAACGCTTGTATTCCGGTTCTGCTTCTATGCTTAATGTGCCTATTGCTGAAGGTTGTAAAACAACATCTCCGTAGCGAATGCTGGTCATGGCTGTTCCTTCAGCGCGTGGTTGGAAATTATTCGATATTAATCCTGCTGCAACATATAGTGAGCGGGTGTAGAACAGTTCGCCAAGCAGAAACAGGCCGCCTGTTTTGTAGTTGACTTCGGCATTAAAGGGAACCCCGTACCCGTGAATCTGAAAATTTCGCACCAGGTTAATGGATTCCATTCCTGCGCTGAACGAAAGCCGGGGACTAAGAATGTAACGGAAACTAAAACCCAGCCCGTTGGTTGATGCCTGGCCTCCGGCATAGAGTCCATTATAGCCGGTAATTTGTTTTTTTTCAAGCGGGGCAGTTTCCTGTCCATAGCCGATCAATGTAAATGCAAAAAGGAATAACAGTAGTAAGGAAAGTAAATGTTTAGTCATAAACTGATGCTGTTGATTTAATGGTTCTCTTCTCTCTTTTACAAATTTAACTGTTGTTCCTGCCGGAAAAAAGTCGCAGAGATTGATCCAGTTTTTTTGTAAATGAATTTCAGGAATTCTGAAGTAGAGATATCAGCATTATTGCTGAAACAGTGCCTTTACAGGGTTTTTAACAGTCGTTAAACAGGAGGAGTATCATCTTATCTTTACTTCTTATTAATGATGGCTTATAATTGTGCCGGTAGCATTTAACCTATCAGAACGACCGGATACGGCAGAAAGTGATACATGAAATGCCGGGTATACCTTCTGTAAGTAAAGTAAAAGGCTGCCCGGAACATCCGGACAGCCTTTCATTTGATGCCCGGTTAACGGGCAGAATTTTGTAATAATTAATAATCGGTAAAATCCCATTTACCACGGTAGGGGCGACCTACCATCAGGTTGGCATAATCGTCGCCTTCAAATTTTTCAGCCTGTGGGTTCCACAACAACGGACGGCCCAGTTCATAGGCAATATTTGTAACATTACATACCGAAGCGGTACGGTGGCCAACTTCCACATCAGAAATTGGTTTTGTACGGTTTTTCATGGCATCCACCCAATCCTGGTAGTGGTTGTCACTGTAGTACACCCGCTCATCTGAAGGTTTCAGTTCAGCCTTTGCCAGGTTTTTATCGGGGAAGGTACGCAGGAAACTGCGGCTAACCTCAATTTTTCCGTCGGTGCCAATAAACTGCACGGCATTATAATCGTCTCCTGTACCCCATTGTTTATGGTTCATACGTACACCATTGTCGTAAACCATAGTCAGTCCCGTATTTGGGTTTTCATCCGAGGGTGGTATGAAATTTACCGGTCCTGAATGATCCATATCCAGTGCCCATTGTGCGATGTCGAACATGTGCGCTCCCCAGTCGGTAATCATACCGCCTCCGAAATTGCGGTATCCGCGCCAATTTGCCCACGGGCCATCCACTGTAAGCGGGGCCAGTTCCTGGTTATATCCGCGGTACAATGAGGGTCCTACCCATTCGTTCCAGTCGAGTCCTTCCGGAACCGGCTGGGTGGGTAAATCGCATTGTTTTACAGGTTCACCCACACTTACATTGATCTCTTTAATGTCGCCGATGTAACCGTTGCGTACCAGTTCCACTGCATGGCGGAAATCGCGCCACGAGCGCTGCATGTTACCGGTCTGGAACACCCGGTCGTATTTGCGGGTGGCATTCACCATGGCACGTCCTTCGGCAACTGTCAGAGCCAGTGGTTTTTCGCAGTAGATGTCTTTTCCCGCCTTGGCGGCATCAACGGCTATCTGGGCATGCCAGTGGTCGGGTGTTACAATTACCACAGCGTCTACATCATCCCGGTTCAGCAACTCACGGTAATATTGATAAGCTTCGACCTTAGTATTTAATCCCTTGTCAGCATTCTTTTTATTGGCAGCCTGCACAAAATTATCGAGCTTGCCTTTAAACACATCGCAGGCAGCAACAACAACAGTCCCCTTGCAATTGCCGATGCCGTTAAGCAGGGTGGGAACCTGTTTTCCGGTTCCTATAAAACCCAGGTTTATACGGTCGTTGGCCGCCACAAAACCTTTTCCTCCCATTACGTGCCTGGGGATAATGGTAATGGCAGCAGCGCCTGCGGCAGCCTTACCAATGAAATTTCTACGGTTCATCTTGTTCATTTTTAATGGATTCAATAGATTTATAATTAATTGTTTATCGTTTTTTTGTTCTGATGTCAAATTTACGGTTGTTCTGTATCTTTTGCACAACGAAACCCGGTGTTGAACAGCGAAGTTTCATGTGAATTCATTGAACGACCGCTGACCGAAAAGCTGTCTTCCTCGTTCTGATCGAAAAAGAAGGAACCTCCCCGGATTACCTTCACATCGGGATTGGCTCTGTAGGCTTCGTTGCTTCCCGGGTAAGGTTTGTAGACATCGGCACACCACTGCCACACATTTCCGCCCATGTCGGTCAGTCCTGCTTCATTTTCACCAAATATACCTACAGGAGATGTAAACAGGTATCCGTCGGCGGGTTCGGGAGCATTTATTTCTCCCTGCCAGGTGTTGGCCGGGTGCCGGCCATTTATTGTAACCTCGTTTCCCCAGCTGAACTTATCACCTGAATTCTTAGCGCTGCGGGCAGCATATTCCCATTCCGCCTCGGTGGGCAACCGTTTACCGGCCCATTTGGCATAAGCTGCTGCATCGTTCCAGCTTACATGGGTTACAGGGTGGTCATTTTCGGCATCGGGACCTGAAGGGCCGAAAGGCTTGCGCCAGTTTGTACCGGGCAATAACTCCCACGATTGCTTTTCAAGATTGAAAACTCCCGAATCGCCGAATTTTTCTGCTTCGGTTTTAAAACCGGCAGCTTCAATAAACTTGCGAAATTGTGCCACTGTGACCGGATGTTTATCGATATAAAAAGGTTCAACATTAACTTCGTGAACGGGTTGTTCGTTGGGCAGTCCTTCTTCGGAACCCATCAGAAAAGTGCCGCCTTCAAAATAAACCATTGGGACTTCTGTAACGGCAGAACTTTCACCTTTTGGGGTTGGAGCCTCCTTTTTCTGTGTTTGTTCTATAGGATTATCTGCGTTGTTTTTATTATCAGCACTATCATTCCTGGACTTGTTTGTTGTGCAGGCTGATAAAATTGAGATTGCCGCGAAAAATATAAAAACCGGTTTAATCATTCCATTGAATTAGAACTGTAAAAATGGGTGTTTTTATGATTCAATCAAAATGAAAAAAGTATTTTAATTGAAATTATTGAGCTTTTTTCCACACCGGTAAATTATAATGCTAATGCATTGTCAAAACGATTCTGTTCATTGGTCATTTTTTTTATTTCAAGATTGGAGTTTTTAAAATCATCGCCTTGAATTTTTTATTCTTTTCAAATCCATTTATCTTTCCTGCTGTTTATTGCATTAGAATATGCTGTAAGTTATGACAAAACATTTCCTTTTATCAGTCGCCGGTTTCTTTTTGATGATGCTTCCGGCACATGCCCAATCCCATACGCTCCGGGTCAGGGTTTATAATCAATTATATAATACAGTTGCGATAGGTTCTGTACGGGGCGACAGGTTTATTCTTAGCGACAGCATAATGACCAGTAACATTATGCATGATGGTGTGCCTTTGAAGCTAATTGCCTGGTCTTTTCCTCCGGAGGCTCAGCCGGGAATGTACCGCATCGTTTTGGGACAGACCACTTATGCACGGGTTATGAACGAAGCGCCTCAGCAGCTCGATTTTATCTTTAACGGGGAGGATATCAGGCTGCAAACCGATTTCAAAGCGCCTGCCGACAGCCTGAAGGTGATATCTTCGGAAGAAAACCAGGCATGGTTTTCATTCCTTAAAAAGGAACTTGAATACAGCCAGCAAATTGAGGCGCTTGAAATGGAGGTTGATTTTTACCGGGATAAACAATCCGGTTTCAATGCTGATTCTCTTACCGGTGAAAGAAAAGAATTGGAGAAAAAACTTGCAGGTGCGGCCAACAGTTATAACCTGCTGCAAATGGAAAGGGAAACATTTGTTGCAAATGCTGCTTCTGAAAATTCGCACCTATTTGCTGCCCGATTAATCAAAACCTTTCGCGAACCTTTCAGAGATGGTTACCTTTTAGCGGAAGAACGGAATGCTTCCTGGCAGAAAGAATATTTCCGGTTTATTGATTTTTCGGATGAAGCATTGATTAATACTCCTGTAATATCGGATAAAATATTTGATTACCTGGTAACCTGGAATCGGCGTGAATATAACACTGCACAGCGGGAGGAAGCCTATATACGCGCAGTAGATGCAGTAATGGCTGCTGTTGAGGAAGGTACCGGAAAAGCAGGACCGGTTTATGAATTTGTGCTTGATTATTTGGTCGACGGATTTGAAGGGCTGAATATGAACAATGTGCTGGCATGGATTTTAGATAACTATGCAGGGACATTGTGCACTACCGAAGAAAAAACAACGCTGGTGCGAAAACTGGAAGCACAAAAAATGGGTGCAGGAACGGTTGTGCCCGACTTTACAATCGATGATCTGCACGGGCAGCCGGTAACATTTTCACAGGCTTCAAAAAAAAGAAACCTGATTGTTTTCTGGGCCAGCTGGTGTCCGCATTGCAGCAGCTTATTGCCGGAAATAAAAGCACTGTTCAGCGGGAAGTCTGATTTGGAGGTGTTTGCCGTTTCACTCGACAGTTCAAAAGCCGACTGGCAACAAGCAGTGTCTGATGCCGGTGTTGAGCATTTCAGAAACCTCTCCGACTTAAAGGAATGGGATGGTAAAGCAGCCGAAGACTATAACATCTACGCTACGCCGACCATGTTCCTTGTTGACAGCAACCGTAAAATTATTGCCCGGCCGGCAACCCTTGAGGAGCTTGCAAAAATGCTATCCGGCAATTAGTATAAAGCGCCTGTTTTTTGGGATTTCCTCTTTCCCTGTTTTGTTATTTGTTATTTGTCTTTTGGAATTTTCCCTTTTGTCCTATTTCATCGGCAACATTTTTCCCGAAAAATAAAAGTGAACCCGAAAAATGTTGTAAAATTGTGAGTTTTACAAAAACATGGGGATTTATAACCGGAACCAAATTACTTTGTAATGAAATTGACAGTTGTTGATGGCATCATCATTCTCGTTTACCTGCTCACCACTGTTTTTATAGGGTTGATTTTAAAAAAGGTGGCCCAGAAAAGTAAGGCAAACTACCTGCTGGGCGGCAATAAGCTGCCGTGGTACATGCTTGGGCTCTCTAATGCTTCGGGGATGTTTGATATTTCGGGTACAATGTGGCTGGTGACCCTTCTGTTTGTTTACGGTCTGAAGAGTATCTGGATTCCGTGGCTGTGGCCTGTGTTTAACCAGGTTTTTTTAATGGTTTTTCTCAGCATCTGGCTGCGCCGTTCGGGTGTTACAACCGGCGCCGAGTGGATAAACACGCGTTTCGGGACCCGTCGTGACAGCAACCTTTCGCACGGTGTGGTTGTGGTTTTCGCACTTATAATGTGTTTGGGTTACCTGGCCTATGGGTTCATCGGGTTGGGTAAGTTTGTAATGATATTTATTCCCTGGGAAATTGTTGCACCCTATATCCCTTTTGAGGTTCCGCTGTCGTATGTGCCCCATATTTATGGCATTGCCTTTACCTTGTTTGCTGTTTTTTATGCCGTTTTGGGAGGTATGTCAAGTATAGTATGGGCCGATGTGCTTCAGTATTTTATAATGACCATCTCAGCCATCCTTATTGGAGTTTTGGCGATGAAGGCTATGGCCGTTGAAACGCTTGAAGTACCCGACGGCTGGCGGACGCCATTTTTCGGATGGCGCCTCGACGATATGGACTGGCGGGGCATTATCGATGAGGTGAATGCAAAAATTGCCAGCGATGGTTATTCGCTGTTTTCCGTATTTTTTATGATGATGGTGTTTAAAGGCGTTCTGGTTTCCATGGCCGGCCCTGCACCCACTTATGACATGCAAAAAATTCTCTCCACCAAATCGCCGAAGGAAGCAGCTAAAATGAGCGGTTTCGTATCTGTGGTACTGATGCCTGTGCGCTATTTCATGATTGCCGGTTTTGCCGTTTTGGGTCTGTTGTATTACGACAGGCTGAACCTTATGGTAGCGGGGCAAATTGACTTTGAACAAATACTGCCTTCAGCAATCTCCGAGTTTGTACCCATCGGTTTTATGGGACTGCTGCTGGCGGGACTGCTGGCAGCTTTTAATTCAACATTTGCCGGTACACTGAATGCTGCTCAGGCATACATAGTAAACGATATTTACCTGCGCTACATCAAGCCGGATGCCTCCAATAAGGAAACGCGCAATATGAATTACATCACCGGTGTTTCGGTTGTAATTGTGAGCATTATATTTGGTGTATTTGCGCAGGATGTGAACAGCATGCTGCAATGGATTGTTTCGGCACTCTATGGCAGCTATGTGGTGTCGAACGTTCTGAAATGGTATTGGTGGCGTTTTAACGGGTACGGCTACTTCTGGGGTATGGTTACCGGATTGATTCCGGCGCTTGTTTTTCCGTATGTGTTTTCTGAAACACTTGATTTGTATTATTTCCCCTGGCTGCTGGTTATTTCCATTGCCGGTGCTATGGTGGGAACCTTCCTTACACCTCCTACCGATGAGAAGACACTGAAGGATTTTTACCGGAACGTAAGGCCCTGGGGGTTTTGGGGCCCCATTAAGAAAAAGGTGATGGAAGAGGATGCGGAATTTGTGCCTAACAAGAACTTTAAACGCGACATGTTCAATGTTTTTATTGGCACTGTTGCTCAAACCGCACTGGTGGCCCTTCCCATTTATATTGTGCTGAAAGAGGCTTTGCCGGTTGGAATTGCAATTGCAGTTACCGTGGTTTGTTTGATAATTTTGAAGAAAACCTGGTGGGACAGGCTGCCTGAGAGGTAAATAAAAGTAAACAGTAAAAAGTGAACAGTAAACAGTATTTTTAATAGTCCTGGCAATATTGAATAAGGAATTACAGTTAAATTGCATAGAGCACAGAACAAAGGGCACAGGGCTGAGGACCAGAGCCGGGAGTATAACCCCAGCATTTATGCTGGGGCCTGGAGTCACAATCCAACCTCTCCCTCCTGACCTTCTTTCCTTGCACTTCCTGCTGATCAGGCAAGGATGGAATATTTGTCAACTTTGAATGGCGTGAAAGATTTAGTAATTAGAGGAATGAGGTTTTAATTATATAATAGTGTTTTAAATTGCTGTATAAATATAGTTTGTACAGTAATTTGAATAAATAAGTACCGGAAAATTTGACTCAGGTGCAGAGCACCACAATATTTGTAGCCTGATGTAAAGAACCTTGTATTCAAAGGTGCAGCGCACCGCAACACGTTGAACAGTTCCGTGGACAAAATTCAATGGGATGAAGAACATTCATTAATTAATGTCTGGATAAATTGTAAAGATTAGCACATTAATATTATAATTTTGGTTGCTGCAGGTTATTGGATTAAATGAAAATTAAAATTAAAGCAGATAAATGATACCGTCGAAAAAAGAATTTGAAAAGCGTCTGGATTGGCTGCAAAAGCAGCACAAAAAATTAATTACAAAGCGGAACAAACCCTTGAAGAAGCATTACAATGGGATTTATACCCGCTATAAAAGGCCGATCCTTACCGGGGAACATGCTCCACTGGAATGGCGCTATGATTTAAATTATGAAACCAATCCATTTCTGATGCAGCGCATCGGCATCAATGCCGCTTTTAACAGCGGTGCCATCTTGTTCGACGGTCGTTATTTGTTGTGTGCACGCGTAGAAGGATGGGACAGGAAGTCCTTTTTTGCCGTTGCCGAAAGTCCCAACGGGATCGATAACTGGCGGTTCTGGGAGCGGCCGGTAACGCTTCCAGAAACAGAAATTCCCGACACGAATGTTTACGATATGCGCCTGGTGCAGCATGAGGACGGCTGGATTTACGGGATCTTCTGTGCCGAACGTAAGGACCTGTCGGCTCCTGAAGGCGATACTTCCATGGCCACTGCCAGCGGAGGCATTGCCCGTACAAAAGACCTCATAAGCTGGGAGCGGCTACCCGATTTTATCTCTCACCACGGGCAGCAGCGGAACCTGGTGCTGCATCCTGAGTTTGTGGATGGAAAGTATGCTTTTTACACCCGTCCGCAGGATGGCTTTATTGAAGTTGGCGGCGGGGGCGGAATAGGATGGGCCCTGGTTGATGATATAACCCATGCCGAGGCTCCTGATGAAAAGATTATCGACCAGAAAGTATACCACACCATTAAGGAACTGAAAAACGGGCAGGGACCTGCTCCTCTGAAAACCGAAAAGGGATGGCTGCACCTGGCTCATGGTGTGCGTAATTGTGCGGCCGGGTTGCGGTATGTGCTGTATATGTTTATGACCGACCTGCACGATCCTTCAAAGGTGATTGCCCGTCCGGGAGGTTATTTCATGGCCCCTGAAGGGGAAGAGCGCATTGGTGATGTTTCAAACGTATTGTTTGCAAACGGATGGATAAGAAATGAAAAGGATGAAGTTTTTATCTATTACGGCTCTTCCGACACCCGGATGCATGTGGCCACCTCAACCATCGATCAGCTGGTCGATTACTGCTTAAATACCCCGGAAGACAGGCTGCGGTCGGTGGAAAGCGTTAAAATAATAAACCGGCTAATCGACAGCATTTCAAAAAATGACTGATACAGTTTGTGTAAATGAATTCAGAGAACAAAAAAAATGAATAAAAAATATTTGCAATGGTAAAGAAGACTTACAATTGGGCAGTATTGGGGTGCGGGAAAATAGCCCGTAAGTTCAGCAACGACCTGAAGTTGCTTCCCAACGCCCGGCTTTATGCAGCTGCCTCACGTGATGCAGAACGTGCCGGCGAATTTGCGAAAGAATTTGGTTTTGAGAAGGCATACGGCAGTTATGAAGAGATGGTACAGGACACGGAAGTTGATGCAGTATATATTGCCACGCCGCATTCCTTTCACCGTGAACATACGTTGCTGTGTCTGAACCATAAAAAGGCAGTGCTGTGTGAGAAAGCATTTGCTATCAATAAGCGGGAAGCGGAAGAAATGATAGCTTGCGCCAAAGCAAACAACACCTTTTTGATGGAGGCTTTCTGGACCATGTTCCAGCCCAGTTTCCGGAAAGCTTTGGAGATTATTCAATCGGGTGAGCTGGGAAAGCTTAATATGGTGCGCTCCGACTTTGCGTTCAATGGTCCCTACGATCCCCAGAAGCGGTTGTACAACATTGCTCTGGGTGGGGGCTCTTTACTCGATATAGGTATTTATCCTGTATTTGCTGCGCTGACTGCTCTTGGAAAGCCTGATACTTTAAAAACAATGGCTGATTTCAGTGCTTCAGGCGTGGAAGAAAGTATTTCAATGCTGTTTAAATATAAGGGTGGTGAAATGGCTTCACTGGCCTCAAGTTTTGCTTCCCATTCTCCTGTTCAGACAGAATACTGGTGCGAGAGCGGTTATCTTGTGCTGAATACCAGGTGGCATGCTCCTACAAGCATAACCATAAACAGGGCAGGGGAGAAGCCTGAAGTATTTCCGTCGATGCATAAGGAGGGCGCCGGATATCAATATGAAGCGGAGCATGTGATGAAATGCCTTGATGAAGGTAGAATAGAAAGCGATATCATGTCGTGGCAGGTGAGCCTTGATATGATGGAAACACTTGATCGTATAAGACAAGATGCAGGTATAATATTTCCTTATCATGATACAGAGAAAGATCAGGTGCAATCGTTAAAATAAATAGCTTGGAGTTAACTGATTTAAAAAAGGAGTTTGAAAATGAACTCATTAATAATATTCTGAACTTCTGGATTAAGGAGGTTTACGATTCTGAACGGAATACTTTTTACGGGCAGATTACCAATGACGGTGAAAAATTCCCTGATGCTCCTCTTTCGGCAGTTTATGTAACCCGAATAATGTGGACATTCTCGGCAGTCTTCCGGTATTATCCGTCAGTCGTACACAAGCAGATAGCCGGTGAAGCTTTTCGTATTTTGCGGGAAAAGTTTTGGGATAATGAAAACGGTGGAATATACTGGAATATCCTTCCTGACGGCAACGCAGTGGATAAAAGAAAGAAGTTTTATGCCCAGGCTTTCTTTATTTATGCCTTATCGGAATATTACCGGGCTTTCAATGATGAAAAAGCAATGGACCTGGCGGTAGAAATGTTTAACCTTATTGAAGAGCATGCATTCGATAAGGAGAATGGTGGTTATATTGAGGCAAAGGATTATAACTGGCAGGATATCGGAGACCAAAGACTTAGCCCTAAAGAGCTGAATGTGAAAAAATCAATGAATACCCACTTGCATATTCTGGAAGCTTATACCAACCTTTACCGCATATGGAAAACAGAGAAATCGAAAAAACAATTGCGTCACCTTATCCGTTTGTTCCTGGATGAAATATTAAATATCCAAACCTTCCATTTTAATTTGTTCTTTGATGACGACTGGACAGTACGTTCTCAGATCGATTCATACGGACATGATATTGAAGGGAGCTGGCTGTTGTGTGAAGCTGCCGAAACATTGGGCGACGAACTGCTGTTAAAGGAGGTCAAACAGGTTGCTTTGAAGATGGCAGAAGTGACAGCAAGGGAAGGTATAGGAAAAGAAGGGGGCATCTATTATGAAAAAGATGGGGAGCACCTGTTGGAACAATACGACTGGTGGCCTCAGGCTGAGGCGGTAATCGGCTTTTTTAATGCCTGGCAGCT
This sequence comes from Mariniphaga sp., assembly GCA_041687255.1. GTDB lineage: Bacteria > Bacteroidota > Bacteroidia > Bacteroidales > Prolixibacteraceae > Mariniphaga. Next base: position 37,604 of record JAWLCL010000016.1, read on the forward strand.
TGGTAAGGATGAAAAGTATTTCGATATTGCCATGCAAAGCTGGGATTTTATCCGGAGGTACATTATCGACAGCAAAAGGGGGGAATGGTTCTGGGGTGTTTCGTCACAACTGGCTCCTCTGAACATCGATAAAGTTAACGGGTGGAAAGCTCCCTATCATAACGGAAGAATGTGCATGGAAATGATTCGAAGAATTAATGAACAGGCACACTAAGAATTGCGGTAGATGTTAGGTATTATGAGAAGTTTAGTTTCCCTGCTGATTGGTTTATTTATTTTTATCGGTTTGAATGGATGCAGAACCGTAAAGTATAAAAACATGGATTTTTCGACAATACAAAAACTTGATCTGGAGCGGTACATGGGAACCTGGTACGAAATTGCACGCTTCGACCATCGTTTTGAACGCAATCTTGTTGGAGTGACTGCAACATATCAACTGCGGCCGGATGGCAAAATAACAGTTATTAACGCAGGATTTAAAAACAGTTTTGAAGGAAAATACAAAGCAGCTAAGGGTAAGGCAAAACAGCCCAATCCCAATGAACCGGGAAAACTTAAAGTATCATTCTTCCTTTTCTTTTATGCCGATTATTATATATTTGAGCTCGATGAGGATTATGAATGGGCATTGATTGGCAGCTCTTCCGATAAATACCTCTGGATACTGAGCCGCACTCCTGTTCTGGAAAAGGAAACTTTGGATTTAATATTAAAAAAGGCCCGGCGGAGAGGATTTGATACAAGTAAACTGATATGGGTGGAACAAAAACAATAGATGTATAACTTTAAATTTGGGTTAATAACAAACTGATTAAATAAAGAATTAATTCTTTATATTGTTTTTCTTTTTACATTTGTAGTGAAATAAAATGCAGTGAGCAAATAGTTAGAAATGGAAAATACAGATAAATACAACAAAAGACGACAGGCGCCGGAACCTACGTTAAAGCGGTTGCCTGGTTATCTGTATTACCTGGAGCAGGTCAGGGAGGAAGGAATTCTGAATATATCTGCACCTACCATAGGAAGGGAATTAAGCTGCGATCCTACTCAGGTGGTAAAAGATTTGGCTTATACCGGTATAAAAGGAAAGCCAAGGGTCGGTTACAATGTTTACGAACTGATACATGCCCTTGAAGAATATATAGGCTATAACCAGGTGAATGAGGCATTTCTTATTGGGGCCGGTAATCTGGGATCAGCATTGATGGCTTATCAGCAGGAACAATCTCTTGGATTAAGAATTATTGCTGCATTTGATGTCGATAAAAAGAAAATCGGTCAGAATGTTGGTGGTGTGCATGTGCTGGAATACAGTAAACTATTCAGCCTTTCAGGAAGGCTTAATGTTAAAGTCGGTATTCTTACCACACCCAACCATGTGGCACAGGAAGTTACTGAAGACCTTATTAGCTGCGGAATTAAAGCAATCTGGAACTTTACCTCAGCTAACTTAAATGTGCCGGAAGATATTATTGTTCAGAATACATCTATTGGTTCATATGCTGCAGTTTTGCTGCGGCGTTTGAATGACGCAGAAAATAACCTTTAAAATCAGAAAAAATGAAAACGTTAAAAAAATTTCTTACATGTTTGGAATCTCAAATAAAGAAAATTTTCTTTAAAACTGAAAATGCCAGCTTCGATTCAATTTGCAGCAGTATTCCGGATGAAATCAATAAACAAACAAAAGATGATGAAGGGATGAAAATCGAAGAGTACCTTTCAAAATACAAAGCTACTACACGATGGCAAACTGTCTAATAGCTTGCAACGTGTAATTGTTACCAATCCTTGGCACCTCCAGCGGGTGCCATTGTCTTTTCAGATAGCTGATAATTTTTTATTTAAACTTTCCTGCTTCCATCAGAGTTAAACAAATGTGAGGAAGAAAATCCACATCAGCAGGGACTATTTTCCTCATATCTGTTTGTAAGTTGCTTAATATCAATGTTCGGACTTTTGGTTCAATTATTTCTATTCAATTTTGAAGAACTCAAAATGAATTTCTAACAGTCAGATTAAAAATATAAAATGGAACCAGAAAAGGATCGCTTTAATTTAAGCCAAAACGATGAATGGAAAATAATATACAACGATTGGAACCCTGATGAACACCCATTGAGGGAGGCACTTTGTACCCTTGGTAATGGGTATTTTGCCACTCGTGGTGCAATGGAAGAGCAAAAAGACGGGAGCATCAACTATCCGGGAACTTATCTGGCAGGTGGTTATAACCGGGCCATATCAAAAATAAAAGGAAAGGAAATAGAAAACGAAGATTTGGTTAACTGGCCAAATTGGTTGTACCTGACTTTTAAGAATGATGATTCCGACTGGCTAAACATCGATAAAGCTGAAGTATTGGAGTATAATCTTTCCCTTAACTTAAAAGAGGGTGTTCTTGAACGTAAAGTCCGGTACAGAGATGAAAAGTCCAGGGAAACTTCCTTAATAAGCAGGAGGATAGTGAGCATGCACAACCCGCATGTAGCTGCAATTGAATGGCATATAATACCTGAAAACTGGAGTGGAGAAATAACAGTGCGTTCAGGAATTGACGGCAATGTTAAAAACAGTGGTGTTGAACGTTATAATGAATTAAACAGCCATCATATCGATGTTCTGGAAACAGGAGAACTTAAAGAAAATGGGATCTATCTTACAAGCCAGACCCGACAGTCGAAAATACGTATGACCCAGGCATCCTCTTTGAAAATCTATATCGATGACAAAGAAGTGGAGGCCCCTGTAAAAGCTGCAGTTGAAGAGAAAGCAGTATATCAGGATGTGCAGATAAACTGTGAAAAGCTAAAGACAATCAGGCTGGAAAAATTCCTTACCCTATATACCTCAAAGGATAATGCTATAAGTGATCCCTTGACAGAAGCACGGGTTAAGATGAGACAACTGACTTCTTTTAATCAGATATTTCAGGAACACAGAATTGCCTGGTCCTATATTTGGGGACTTAGTAATTTGGAACTGAAAGCTTCCGGAAACCAAATCCTGATTCTCAGGCTGCACATTTTTCATTTGCATCAAACCGTTTCCGATAACAGTATAGGTTTAGACATAGGTGTTCCTTCAAGGGGATGGCATGGTGAAGCTTATCGTGGACACATATTTTGGGACGAACTTTATATTTTCCCCTTTATAATACTGCATTCTCCCCAATTGGCACGTTCGCTGCTTATGTACCGCTTTCACCGGCTTTCTGCTGCCAGACAAGAAGCTAAAAATGAAGGCTATAAAGGTGCAATGTTCCCATGGCAAAGTGGAAGTAACGGAAGAGAGGAAAGCCAGGAGATACACCTTAATCCCAAGTCAGGCAGGTGGATTCCTGACAATACCCGTTTCCAAAGGCATATAAGTGCAGCTGTTTCGTATAATGTGTGGCAATATTACCAGGCAACCGATGATAAAGATTTCATGTCAACTTTTGGTGCCGAACTTATCCTGAACACAGCCTTGTTTTGGTCTGACATCGCAGAATTCAACGAGGAAAAGGACAGGTTTGAAATAAAAGGTGTTATGGGGCCTGACGAATACCATACAAGTTATCCTGATTCAAAAGAACCTGGTGTGAACAACAATGCATATACTAATTTCATGGCTGTATGGAATATAAAATGTGCCTTAAATCTGTTGAAATTGTTTAAAGGAGAACATGCCCGAAAACTTTCACAAAAGGTTGGTTTCGACAAAGAAACAATCGCCCTTTGGAAGAAGATTGTTAAAAAAATGTATATCCCTTTCATTGAGAATGAAATTATAATGCAGTTTGATGGATTTGATAAACTGAAAGACCTTGACTGGGAAAAATACAAGAAGAAATATGGGGAGGTATTACGTCTCGACAGGATTTTAGAAAAGGAAGGTGATTCTCCAAATAACTATAAGGCGAGTAAGCAGGCAGATGTATTAATGCTTTTCTATCTGTTTTCTGCCGACGAACTGGTATCAGTTTTTAAGCGTCTTGGATACGATTTCAAGCCTGGAAGTATATCTAAAAATATCGAATACTACAGAAAAATTACTTCGCATGGGTCTACTTTAAGCCAGGTAATTTACTCATGGGTAACAGCCCGGTCAAATCGTAAACGTTCATGGTACACTTTCAGGAGGGCATTGTTAAGTGATTTCAGAGATGTTCAGGGAGGTACTACACCTGAAGGTATTCACCTTGGGGCAATGGCAGGTACAGTGGATATTATGCAGCGTTGTTATACGGGAATGGAAATTAGGAAAGATGCATTATGGTTTAATCCCAGACTTCCTGATGAGATAGAAGAATTAAAATTCCAAATCCGTTATCGCAGCCATTGGATTAAAATAAAATTGAACCAAAAGAAAATGTGGATTGATTTCGATAAAGGCTGGGCAGGCCCTGTTAAGATTAAAATTAATGGGAAATCAAAAAAATTCGACCGAAAAGATTCAGAAGTTTTTGATTTAACGTAAATTGGAATTCAAAACTAAATGCTGCAACAGACTATTTCTCTTTTTTGTAACTGGTATGTACCGATATTAAAATTTTAAAAAATTGAAAAAGATTTTGCTAGTCATAAATTTTAAATCAGGAGTGGGGTCTGCTAAGACCTTTCATGCTAAAATTTTGGATATTGCAAAAAAATATGACCTGCAGATTGAATTATACGAAACTACCGGCAATGAAGATCGCAAGGCAATCAGGCGCTCCATAGAAAAATTCAATCCTGAGATTGTTTATGCCGTTGGAGGTGACGGAACAGTGAATACTGTGGCTTCGGAACTCATAAATACCGACATTGCATTGGGTATCTTTCCGGCAGGCTCGGCTAACGGGTTGGCTTATAACCTGGGCATCACTGAAGATGTGGAAACTTTACTTGCCAAAAATCTGGAGAAAACTCCCTTTGAAATGGATGTTATCAGAATTAATGGAGAAAATTATTGTTTTCATCTTAGCGATATTGGAGTAAATGCCCGGATTGTCAGCCGCTTTGAAAAGGAAGGTTCAAAAGGAATGCTTGGGTATGGAAAGCAGCTTTTAAAGGAAATGTTCACCAGAAAGAACTGGTTCACATTTTACGTACAGGTGCCGGGCCGCCGCCGTAAGAAAATGAAAGCCGAAATGCTGGTGTTTGCAAATGCTAAAAGTTATGGGACCGGTGCTATGATAAATCCCACCGGTAAATTAAACGATGGCAAGTTTGAAATAGTAATTCTGCGACCATACCCATGGTGGTTTGTTTTTACTTTTATTTATGCTGCGTTTACCGGAAAATTGCATAAGATGAAATACATTAAAGTATATTCAGTCAAACAGGCTAAAATTGAACTTGTAAAACGACAAGAAATACAGATTGACGGAGAAATCTTCCGAAACATTAATATCGTAAACGTTGAAGTTATTCCCAGTGCACTTAAAGTATTAACCGGAAATTCGGGTAAAGTGGATTTTTGATCTAATTTTTTATTCTCATAAGAAAAGATTCTTCAAAATATGTTGTAAAGATTAAAGTCTGGTCAGGGAAAAAGAACTTCTTTTTGTAATTTGCGGGCTTTTAAACAGGAGTTGGAAGAACCAACGTTTTTTGTTAAAAGATAACAACATGCCTACTAATAACAAACCATTTATAAATACCGGAAAAATCAAGGCGTTTTTTTACAAATACCTGCGGTTTAAATCTTCTATATATGCCCGGGTGGTGTATGTTATTGCCATTCTTTCTTTTATCCTTTATATTGCTTTTGGTGCTATATTTAATTCGGTTTACGGTGAATACCTCGATACGATGATTCGGCAAAGAGGTAATGACATCGGGTCAATAATTGAAGGTTCGTTGTACTACTCCATGCTTAAAAACGACAACAATGCCCTGCAAAGTACGCTGGAAATCATAAATACCATTTCAGGAGTCGATGAAGTTAGCCTTTATAATCATGAAAACGAGTTGGTTTATTCCTCTCTGTTCGCTGATACACTTAATCACAGCAATCCCAATTGTACAAGTTGCCATCTTGATTTCGGTGATATGTTTCCACACAACGAAAAAACGTACCGCATTATCGATTTGGAAAGTGCATGCAATATGAGAGGAGATGACAAAGGCCACCGGCAGTTGCTTATACGTTCTCCAATACTAAATGAAAGCTCTTGCTATACCAGTTCTTGTCATGCACACAGCCCCGATGAGGAAGTTCTGGGCTCACTGATTATTAAAGTGCCGCTCGAATCACTGGACACTGCCGTAAATAAATCTTCAACCGAATTTTTTCTTCTGGCTGCCCTGATTACTTTCCTTTTGGTTTCTTTTCTGATATTTTTTACAAACAATAAAATCAGGAAGCCTTTGAATGCCATAGTTACGGCCAGCGAAGCAGTTTCAAAAGGCGACAGGAAACGAAGACTTGCAATCAAATCAAACCTGCTCGACGATATGCGGATGGTTTCGCTTGCCTTTAACAATATGCTCGATAATCTGGATTCTGCCAATAAAGAACTTGAAAACTGGTCTCACCAGCTCGAATATAAAGTACAAAAGAAATCGGAAGAATTGTCAGAAATCCAAAACGAACTGATACATATTGAGCGAATTGCATCGTTGGGGAAATTGTCTTCATCGGTGGCACACGAATTAAATAACCCGCTTTCAAGTATTCTTACTTACTCGAAGCTTGTGTCAAAAAAGATTAACCGCCTTGAATTGAATCCGGCACTTTCCCAAAACCTCTTAAAGCATCTGCAGGTTATTGAAGCGGAAACCAAACGGTGCGGAGAAATCGTAAAAGGGCTGATGGATTTTTCAAGAAAAGATCAGGAGGATTTCAAACATGCCCGGCTTAATTCGGTATTGTCAAAAACCTATGAACTGATAGAACACCAGATGAAAATGGGCAACATTAATTTCTATCTTGAACTGAATGCTGCAAGTGATATGGTTAACTGCAATGAAAACCAGATTAAACAGGTTTGTGTTGCACTTCTGGTCAATGCTTCAGAAGCAGTAGCCGATAACGGTGAGATAATAATACGCAGCTACAATCCTGATGAAGAACATGTAAAATTTGAAATTGCTGATAATGGTGTTGGCATTTCACCCGACGACATGCCCCATATTTTTCAACCATTCTTTTCTGCCAAACGAAAGGCCAGTGGTATTGGTCTGGGACTGGCTATTGTCCATGGTATTGTTCAAAGCCATAAAGGTAAGATAGAGGTGCATTCGGAACCCGGGAAAGGAACTGTTATGGCTGTTATACTGCCTTTAGTTTCGGCAACAGGCTCAGCCAGTGCACAACCGGCTGAATTTAATGAAGCCTGATGAACCTTAGCAAATAATGAACTTAAGATGATAAATTCAATTTCTCTGTTAATTGTCGATGATGAAGAATCGGTAAGGGATTCGCTTTACAATTGGTTTATTGAAGATGGATTCCAGGTAAAATGTGCTGAAAATGCCAAGGAAGCACTTAACATGCTTGAATCGGGCAAATTTGACATTATACTTGCGGATATTAAAATGCCCGGTATGGATGGGCTTGAAATGCACAGGCGAATAAAGATGCTAAATCCTGAGGCCATCGTAATAATTATGACAGCCTTTGCCTCAGTTGAATCTGCCGTGCAAGCACTTAAAGACGGGGCATATGATTACATTACCAAGCCTTTTGATCCCGATGATCTTTCTCATCTAATCCGAAATGCAGCTAACCAGATTGAGATGAAAGCCGAAAACCAGGCGCTCAAGGAACGCATTGTTTCGCTTGAAAATATTGAAGATATAGTTGGTACAAGTGATGCAATGATGAAGGTGCTGAAAGATGTGGAAAACGTATCGCAGTCGAATTCGTCTGTAATAATTACCGGTGAAAGCGGTACCGGCAAGGAACTTATTGCAAGGGCAATTCATGCAAATTCTTCACGCAAGTTCTTTCCATTGGTAACCGTTCATTGCGGCGCGCTTTCAGAAGACCTGCTCGAGAGTGAATTGTTTGGCCATGAAAAAGGCGCTTTTACCGGGGCTATGTTCAATCGTAAAGGAAGATTTGAAATTGCCGATGGCGGAACAATTTTTTTAGATGAAATAGCCACCATTTCGGGGAAAATGCAAATTGAACTGTTGCGGGTTCTTGAAACAAAAAAGTTTGTCAGGGTAGGAGGAAACAAAGAAATTCAATCAGACTTCAGGGTGATTTGTGCTACCAACCGCGACCTGAAAAAAATGGTGGATGAAGGAAACTTTCGCGAAGATTTATATTACAGGTTAAATGTTGTAAATATTTTCATTCCGCCACTGAGAGATCGCTCAGAGGATGTTTCCATGCTGGTCGATCATTTTATAAAAAAATACTGCACATCGATGAGCCGTGATATTGTAAGTATTGAACCCGCTGCCTTAAAACGACTAGAGCAGTATGATTTTCCGGGAAATGTCAGGGAGCTTGAAAATATGATTGAACGGGCCATTGTGGTTGGAAACGGTAAAGAAATCAGGTTAAAGGATTTACCTTTTGTTGCAGCAGCTTCTAATGACTCTGCCGATAGCCTTCATGATCTGGAAAAGAAACATATCAATCAGATACTCGATAAATTTGAATGGAACATCAGCCGTTCGGCCAAAATTCTCAAAGTAGACCGGGTGACGCTGTATAACAAGATAAAAAAATACAACCTGAAAAAAGGTAAAGCGAAAAAATAATTCTGCCATTCATCTCAGCTATTTAAAATTTTTTTGAATTGAGTAAGCAGCGAATATTAATAATTTCCTACGGACAGTTTGAAAAAAGCATTCTTGAAAAAATTGCTTCCACTGTAAAACAACGCTTTGGACTGGAAACAGAAATAGGTGTAAATTATGGTGATTTATCTAAATTTTATGATCCGGCCCGACGACAATATGACGGAAATCAACTGCTTAAACATGTTCATGATGAATATGCTTCCGAAAACGTAAAAGCTATTGGCTTATTTCGGGTCGACCTATTCATTCCTATTCTTACATATATCATAGGGCAGGCTGTATTTAAAGGCAATGCCGGAGTTGTTTCTCTTTTCAGGCTTAAAAATGAACTGTATGGAATGAAACAGGATGACAATATGCTTTTTGAACGTTTCAGAAAAGAAGTAATTCATGAATTGGGTCATATTTTTGGATTGACACATTGTTTATCTCCTTCTTGTGTAATGCGATCAAGTACTTATATTGAGGATGTTGATCAAAAAGATTCAATCTTTTGTCAAAAATGCCTGGAGAAATTTAAAGAAAGTAATCATCTCTGATATGTATGAAACCAATGCATACCCGGAGGTTTAATCTTTTGCAGGAAGAAAAATGAATCGATTGGTATAAACACTAATGAATAATTATTGTTATAAAAAACAGTAATTATAATTGTAAATGAAGATGAAACCTGATCTTTCTGCGACAAATCACAAGAATATTAAAGAAGGTGAAAATGCCTTGTCAATAAATGTTCTGAAAGCTGTTTTTGAGAACGTGCAGGAAGGGATTTTGCTTTTCAATGAAAAGGGCGATCTTCATGAAATCAATGATGAGGGATTGAAGTTGCATGGATATGAAGCAGAAGAAAAGAAAAGCATTATAAATCATCCATTTCAATTCTCCAGGGTATACGATGCAGAGCACCGGGAGCTTCCGATGGAAGAGTGGCCCGTTATGCAGTTGCTGAATGGTAAGTCCTTTAGTAATGTCCCCTATATTATTAAACTAGTTGAACAGGGACCGGAAATACGTATCAATTACAGTGGTGTTCCACAAATGAGCAAAGAAGGGTATTTTAATTCAGGTATTCTCTTTGCAAAGGAACCCGAAGTGCCCGCTGCAAATCCAGGTTTGATAAATAATGTCTTTGCTCAGGAAGAACGGCTTAAGGAGCTGGAAATATATCAGCAAAAAATAAAAGCCGACAGGGAGCTTATGCATTCAATCATTGATGCCATTCCGGTTATGGTAATAATTTACGATAAAGATGTAAATTCCTTAATAATGAACCGTGCATTTGAGGAAATTACCGGCTGGACCTACGACGATATTAAAACAACAGGCATAATGAACCTTGTCTATCCCGATCCAGTTTATCGTGAAGAAGTTTTATCGTACATGCAGTCGCTTAAACCAGGATTTAAAGATATTGTCATTCGTACACGGGACGGAAGGGATATAGAAACCAGCTGGGCAAATGTGAAAATACCGGACGGCAGACAGGTTGGAGTGGGTTTTGATATTTCTGAAAGAAAGCGACTTGAGAAAGAACTTATTAAAGCCAGGGAACGAGCTGAATGGGAAAACCAGGTACAGTATGCTTTTATACAAAATATTTCTCATGAGGTACGTACACCGATGAATTCAATTCTTGGATTTACTGAACTTCTTCAAAAAGAGGTGAAGCGGGAAAAAGAAGTTGAATTCCTGAATGCAATTGATTTTAACGGGAAACAATTGCTCCATTTAATTAACGATATAATTGATTTCTCGCGACTCGATAACGATCAGGTGTTGTTGAATAAGGAACATATTGAGGTAAATGATTTTCTGAAGCAAATTGAACTTCAGCTCGTAGGAATGAAAAATGCCTATAATAAAAGAAACCTAAGTATAATAATGAACAAACCTGACAACAGTGTGCAGGTGATGCTGAATTCCGATAATTTTCGTTTGCAGCAGGTGTTCATAAACCTGATTGGCAATGCCATAAAATATACGTGGGAAGGGTCGGTCGAAATCGGGTATGAAATTCGTGAGTCCAAACATGATGTTATGTTTTTTGTGAAGGATACCGGCATTGGCATCAATGAAAACGATAAAAAGAAGGTATTTAAACGGTTTAACCGGTTGCACGATACCAGGGGGTTTGAATTCAGGGGCACCGGACTTGGACTGGCAATCTGCAAGCACCTTGTGAAATTGCTGGGGGGAGAAATCTGGTTCGAATCAGAACTTGGCAAGGGAACAACTTTTTATTTTAGCCATCCATATCTCGAATTGGAAAAACCAAAAAGTAAAACAGCTGTAAATTCCTTTGAAGATGGTTTAAACAACAATGATATCAGTCTTCCTTATTTAAAGGATAAGGTAATTCTTATTGTTGAGGATGACAGCTTTAGCTATATGATGATGTACCACATGCTGGAGGAAACAAAAGCTTTGATTCTGCATGCTGATTCCGGCGCCAAAGCAGTTGAAATTTTTAAAAAATATCATCCCGACATGGTTTTTCTTGATATACGGATTCCTGAAATGGACGGATATGAAGTTATTCGTCATATCAATAAAATAAATAACAACATACCTGTTGTTGCACAAACGGCCAATGCCTTGCCCGAAGATCGTAAAAAGCTTGCAGATGCAGGGTTTAATTTTCACATCACCAAACCCATTTCCCGGGAAACCCTGTTCAGTGTTTTAAATAAATTTCTGCCGGTTGAGAAATCAGATTAGCTTATAAACTTTCCCCGTATGAAGCACACCTGGGCCGGTATTTAAAAAAACGGAAGTTTCATGCATTATTGATCTTTCATCTTTCCAATCATTGAATCCAATGCTGCTTTTACCTTTCCTGTTGCTATTGCAGTGGCTTCAATATATGTTTCAGCCTGCCCGGTTACTGCTACCGGCTGCTTTCCTTCCATACGTGCTTCAATAAGACAGCGTTTATCTTTGGGCCCGCTTTTCGTGCTGTTCTCATCCGACAGGTGCACTTCAAGCCTGCTGACATACTTGTTAAATCTTTTGAGTTTATCTGATATCATTGAGGTTAATTCTTCTCTGAATTCTTCTCCGCCGCTGACGAAGTTTTCGGTATTAAATTGTATCTTCATATGAGTATGATATATTTCGTTTATCTAAATCTTAACTTGTACTTTTCCAATAAAACAGCAATAGAGGCTTTTTGTTAAAATCAATTTTCCAATTATGGTAATTTATATAACCTATTTTCGTCTTTAATAAAAAAGAACAGTAAGTCAATACCCGTTATTCCTTTCTTTTTGTTTTTCCTGCTTCTAATTTAAATCTTGCTTGTTAAATTTATTGTCGTTAAAAGAACTTCATTTTGGTTCAATTTGGTTAGTTTTGAAGGCTAAAAAATTACAACAGCAAAGTCGATCAATGACACCCGTTACTGTTTCAGATGAGATTAAAGCCAAAGTACCTGGTTTGATGCTTTCCTGCATTGAAGCAGATGTTGTTATTGCAGAAGATAACAATATTCTGTGGGAGCAGGTAAATCAAAAATGTGAAGAAATAGCCGGTTCACTTAAGATTGAAGACATCAGTCGCCGTGCTGCTGTTTCCGCATCGCGAAAGGGGTATAAACAATGTGGCAAAGATCCGGCACGTTACCGGTTGTCGGCTGAAGCATTGTTGAGAAGAATCGTTCAGGGAAAAGGATTGTACCGGATAAACAATGTGGTAGATCTGCTTAACCTGGTATCGATATCCACAGGTTTTTCAATAGGAGGTTACGATGCAGAAAAGATAGAGGGGGAGGTTGAGTTTGGAATTGGCAGGCAAAATGAACCTTACCAGGGAATTGGGCGCGGTAAATTTAATATTGAATCGCTTCCGGTATTCCGTGATGGAAAAGGCGCATTCGGTACTCCGACCAGCGATTCGGAGCGAACTGCGGTTACTTCTTCAACCAGAAAGTTCCTGATGATTATAATCGATTTTGATGCTTCAGGTTTGCTCGATGACGCTACTGATATGGCTGTCACTCTTCTCCGAAATCATGCCGGAGCTGATAATACTGAAGTTTGGAAGGTGTAAATTGCCCGCCAAATAATAAATGTTGTTGTTTATAGGCTGAAAAGATGGTCAGAAAAAGTAAATGTTTGAATAAAAAAATATGAAGTACGTTTGTAAATATATTCTGAAGATTTTGGGATGGAAGTCGCACGGTACATTAGTAACTGAACCCAAATGTATTTTAGTTGGTGCGCCCCACACCAGTGGCTGGGATTTTATTTTTTCATGGATATTCTACACTTCACTTGGCGGAACAGCCAGCATTGTAATAAAAAAGGAATTCTTTTTCTGGCCTGTCGGATGGGTGCTGAAAAAAATGGGAGGCATACCTACCGACCGTTCCAAAGGTTCCAGTGTGGTAAGGCAAATCATACATCAGTTTAACAGCCGGGAACACATGCACCTGGCCATAACTCCTGAAGGTACGCGTAAGCGCACCAAACACTGGAAGGCAGGTTTTCGTACCATTGCTCTTGCGGCAAATATTCCGGTTTACCTGGTTAGTTTCGACTGGGGCAGAAAAACAATGACCATATGGGGCAAGTTTGAACTTACCGAAAATGAAAAGGAAGACATTAAACGCATGAAAGACTTTTACCGTGAAAAAGGTGTCCAGGGCCGACATCCCGAAAATTTTAGCACCGAGCATTGAGAAATCTGGCCCGGGGCCGGAGTGCCGGATTTTTCTGCTGCTGCTTATGCTTTCGGCTTTTTTTCATCGGAATCACCTATCAAAAAACCAACTGGTTTTAAGGACGCAGTATGTGCTGATATGATTTTAAACATGGCAAACATGGGAACAAATAAAATCATCCCGGCCAGGCCCCATACCATTCCACCTACAACTATCATGATGATCACAACCAATGGGTTCAGTTTTATTTGCTTCCCCATTATCAGAGGTTCAAGTACATAACTTTCAATTAGCTGGATAATTACGACAATAATTGAAAAAATCACAGTTTTTTGTATATCTCCAAAGAATATTACAGCAAATAAAATTGGTAGTAATCCACTTATAAATGGCCCCAGGTAAGGGATGATTGTTATCAATGCGCCAAATAACGTTAATAAAATGGCATAGGGCAGATCGAAAAGCAGAAAAGTTATGATATACAGAATGGCTAAAATGCCCATTACTTTAATTCGACCCAGCAGATACTGGTAGGCAACTCCACCCGTTTTATGGAGTACTTCCCTTACCTCTGCCTTGTCTTTATTTTTGGAATACATCATTGCGAATTCCGTAAACTTTTTCCTGTAAATCAATAACAAAAATACATATATCAACATAATAAGAAAGTTCCCCAAAGTAGTCAAAATACTTCCAAAAGCGCCGGCCAACCAGGGCTCAATAGTATCCATTATTCCCTGTGAACGCTCTTGCCATATTTTATCCTGCTCATATTCAGTAAGATTTGTCATGGAAGCAATTTGTTTCTGCAGGTCATTAATGAATGATTGGATTTGTTCTCTTGATTCTGAAAAATCGGATACAAACTGGTTAATCTGGTATATCAAAAGAAACAGGATACTTCCGGCAGCAACAAACAGAATAATTGTACTGGCCAGGGCAGCTAAAATTCGGTTTAATTTCAACCGGTGTTGAAAGAACCTGGATAAAGGGAGAATCAGTGTGGTAAAAAATATGCCAAATACGAACGGAATCAAAAAAGAAGAACCATAATAAAGAAATGCAAAAATCAGTGCAATAAATAAAAGCACCTGGTTTGCTTTTTTTAAATTATCCATATCCTGTTTAATCCATTATTTGTGTAATTTTTCCAATATCAGCTTTCCTATAATAATTGGAACGAAGTGTGTGAAGCAACAAAATTGTAAGTAGCTGTATATAAAATACAACTAAAAGGACAAATTGTTTTCTGAGAACGGGTAATATTCTACCTCATCTTTTTTAGCGAATGCGCCGGAGAAGGAAAGCAATCACTAATAAAGAGACGGTTGTTATATGATAACCTGGAACAATGAAGGTTCATTGTTCAGGTACTCATAAACAAAACCATATTCCTTCATTCGCTCAACAAGACCCTTGAAATCCTCCTTTTTCCTGATTTCAATACCAATAACAGCGGGACCTTTTTCACGGCTGGTTTTCTTTGAGTACTCAAAATGTGTAATGTCATCGTCGGGTCCCAGCACCTGGTCGACAAACGTACGCAAGGCACCTGCGCGCTGTGGGAATCTGACAATGAAGTAATGCTTCAGCCCTTCATACAACAATGAACGTTCCTTGATTTCCTCCATCCGGGTAATGTCGTTATTGCTGCCACTCACCAGGCAAACTACAGTCTTTCCCTTAATCTCTGTGCGAAACTGGTCGAGTGCGGCTATCGAAAGTGCTCCTGCCGGTTCCATAACTATTGCATCGCGGTTGTATAAGTCAAGAATTTTAGTACATACCCTGCCTTCAGCAACCGTTACCATTTTGTCAATCACCCGGCGACAGATTTCGAACGTTATATCACCAACCCTTTTTACTGCTGCTCCGTCAACAAACTTGTCGATTTCATCCAGCTCGACTACCTGACCCTTTTCAATCGATTTTTGCATTGAAGGCGCTCCTTCAGGTTCAACTCCTATTATTTGCGTGTTTGGACTTACCTGCTTAAAATATGCTCCCACACCGGCTGCCAAACCACCACCACCTACCGGCAGAAATAGGAAATCAACAGGCTTGTCTGTATCCTGGAGTATTTCAAGACCAACGGTAGCCTGTCCTTCTATAATTTGCTTATCATCAAACGGATGGATGAAGACCTTTCCGTCACGAATGCACTCTTCCCGGGCCGATAACTCGGCAGCATCGTAGGTGTCACCTGTAAGTATTACCTCCACCTTATCCTTTCCAAACATCTCCACCTGTTTTATTTTCTGCTTTGGAGTGGTGGCAGGCATAAATATTTTCCCGTGTATGTTGAGTTTATTACAGGCGTAGGCAACTCCCTGGGCATGGTTGCCTGCACTCGCGCATACTATGCCTTTTGCTGTTTCACTTGCCGGTAATCCCGATATTTTATTAAATGCTCCCCTGATTTTATACGACCTGACAACCTGTAAATCTTCCCTTTTTAAATAAATACCGGCACCAAATTCTTCCGACAGGTTAAGGTTGTACTGCAGGGGAGTATGAACGGTAACCTCCTTTATATTTATCTGTGCCCGGGTAATGTCCTGAAGCTTCGGAAAGTAACTGTCTTTGTGGTCCATGTTCTTTTTTAACTGATAATTAATGATGCCTTTAGTGCTGCAATTAAATAAAATTAAACGTTTTCTCTTTACTGAATGCTCTTCTGTTTTCTTCTGTTTTCAACAAATATAATAACCCTTTGTTCCTTAGGTTGCTTATGTGTTTTTGAAAATTATTTTTTCCCCGGTTTCCATACCCGACTTTTAAAATTGCAGGTATTTTCAGGCGCATTTAAACCCCGGGATTTCCCTATACCTTCGACTAATTAAATTCAATGTAAACTCAATATAAACTCAATATAAACTCAATGTAAAGTCAATTATGATTGAATTTACATTGAGTTTATATTGAGTCAATACTGAATTAATGTTGAGTTAAATATGGATATGGTCAGGTTGGATTGTCCTTTACCATTGAAAATTGATTTCACAAGTGAACATTAACAAGAAATTAGGTGTATAGGTTTAAAGACATCCGGCTAGGCTTTCTCTTTGATAATGAATGAATTTTGTTTAACTTAAAATTCGATCATTATGAAATCAAAATTTTTACTTTTACTTTTTGTTTTATTTGGTTTATTCATTCGGGTGAATGCACAGTTACAGCCCGATCTGGAGCTTCTTGCTTCCGGTTTCGACTCACCCATAGGAATAGTCAACGCCGGCGATGATCGCCTCTTTGTTATTGAGCAACGTGGTCATGTGCAAATATTGAATGAAGATGGTTCAGTGCCGGAAACTCCCTTCCTCGATTTATCGGATGTGGTAAGCCAGTCAGGTTTTGAAACCGGACTTTTGGGGTTAGCCTTCCATCCCAACTACAGCGAAAACGGCTACTTTTATGTGAACTATACCCGTGAATCGGATGGCACAACCGTTGTGTCACGATTTTCTGCCAATCCGGCTAATCCCGGCCAGGCGGACCGGGAAAGCGAGGTTCAGATGTTTACAGTAGAGCAACCTTATGACAATCATAACGGCGGGCAGTTGCTTTTTGGCCCCGATGGTTACCTGTACATTGCACTTGGTGACGGTGGCGATGCCGGCGATCCTCATGACAATGGCCAGGATCTGACTACCATGCTGGGTAAAATGCTCCGCATTGATGTAAATGCGGATAACGATTCGGCTTATGTTATTCCCCCCGATAATCCCTTTATTGATGATGAGAATGCCCTGGATGAAATATGGGCTTATGGATTAAGAAACCCGTGGCGCAACAGTTTTGACCGGCTTACGGGTGATTTCTGGATTGCCGATGTGGGGCAAAACGATTTTGAAGAAGTGAATTTTCAGCCTGCCGGCAGCAGTGGGGGAGAGAATTACGGATGGCGTTGCTACGAAGGTAATGCTCCTTTTAATACGGAAGGTTGCGGAGATGAAGAAAATTATGTATTCCCGGTTTACGATTATCCGCATGAAGGGGAAGGCTGTTCGGGTTCTGTAACGGGAGGAAATATTTATCGCGGCGCCATGTACAACGGGATGTATGGTGTATATGTTTTTGCCGATTTCTGCACGGGAAATGTTTACACAATTACACCAACTTCAGAAGGTTTTGATGGCACACAGCTTGCAAATTTTGGCGAAGGGGAAGTTACCTCCTTTGGTGAAGATCAATATGGTGAACTGTATGTTGTTATGCAGACTTCGGGTGAAATTCATAAATTGGTTGAAACAAGCGATTGCAACCCTGTAGCAACGATTATGGATAGTGATTCTGCTTTTGTAATTGTGCCCGACAGCAGTTTAGTGCTTAAAGCAGTTTATAACCCTGCTCTTGATTATCAGTGGCATATGAATGATGAAGCCATTTCCGGAGAAGTGCAGCACGAACTGGAAGTTACAGAAGAAGGCAATTACCTGGTGCATGTAACCAATCCGGAAAATGGTTGCACCGGCATTTCTGAAACCGTTGTGGTTAATTCAACGTCTACCTCTGTTGCCCTGAAAGAATTGAAGCAGGTTAATGTATATCCCAATCCGGCAAAAGATGTACTTTATATTGAAGGACTGCCATTAGCCGGTAAGTCGCAAGTCAGTCTTTTTGATTCAAAGGGTACTGCCCTGCATAATACCCTGGCCAACGTACATGGTAAGATGAACATTTTAACCAATGATTTTCCCTCGGGTATGTATTATTTACGGATTATTTACAGTGGAGAAGTTTTACAAAGAAAGATTTTAATCAGCAATAAATAGACTTTTTTAATTTGTTTTTAAATTACAAGATCCCTCTGCTCTGGAAGTAAATTTATTTCCGGGAACAGAGGGATTTCTTTTTTACAATTGATGATTGCTCTGTTTTATTGTTATCTGGCAGCAAATTGTAATCCGAAGTTATTGAAGTGAGGAAAACATTCCCGTTTGTTGCATGTGTTCACAGTTAAAAACAGGTGTAGTTGATAATTTTACAGGTAATGTTTTGATTTTTAGTTATTTGTTGTTAATGAAAGATTGAGGCACTTGAATGGCATAATATTGTAATGAACGAAGAAAAACTTTAAATTATTCATTATGACATTTCTGGGAGTATTATTTACGATTTTTATTGCCTTTTTGGTTGGAGCATTGTTCTTCTATATTTTTAAATCAACAGGTCCATGGGGAACCTTTTGGAGTTTTTTGCTGATACTTATCCTGGCCGGGCTTGCCGGTTCCTTTTGGGTAGACCCGGTTGGTCCTGTATTTTGGGATGTAGCCTGGGTACCTGTATTGTTTGTGGTATTTGTTTTTGCTTTGTTGATGGCGGCAGCAACACCTCCTTCCAGGTCCGGGAAAAAAGATGTTGCGAACCCTGAACCTTCAGAGGATGAAGCCGGAGCCCTTGCAATAGGTGGATTTTTTTGGATACTTATGAGTATCCTGCTGATAATTGCCCTTTGGGGTGCATTAGTATAGCAGTGGTTTTCAATTACCGGCAGGTGTATCCGCCATCAATAACCAGTTCGCTGCCCGTCATGAACTTCGACTCTTCGGAAGCGAGGAAAACGATACCGTGCGCTATATCTTCAGGTTCTCCTACATGGCCTATCGGGTGCATGCTGTTTAGGTTTTTCCTGAATTCCTCAAGCCCTTCTTCCGATTCTTTGCCCATCGCCTCCACCAGAGGTGTCCAGACAAATCCCGGGTGTACTGAATTTACCCGTATTTTATCTGTGGCATAGTTTAATGCATCGGTTTTGGTCATTAACCGTACCGCACCTTTGGAGGCATGGTAAGGCGGGATATCGGGTGCTCCTATAATTCCATAGATGGAAGAAAGATTGATTATACTTCCTCCATTGTTTTCACGCATGTAGGGCACAGCATGTTTTATGCAAAGAAATACTCCTTTTACATTAATGCTCATTACTTTATCCCATTCTTCTTCAGTGATTTCATGGGTGGGCTTGTTGGCTCCTGAAATGCCTGCATTATTTACAAGGACATCAATTTTTCCGAATTCTTCTTTAACTTCAGCGAATACCTGCTTCACATTTTCTTCGCTGGAAACATCCAGGTTCCAGTATTTGGCAGTATTCCCTTCTGCGGTAATCGTTTCCTCTACTTTTTTACCTTCTTCATCCTGAATATCGGTTATTGCTACTTTTGCTCCTTCATTTGCCAGGGCAATACAGGTGGCTTTTCCTATTCCCAGAGATCCTCCGGTGACTATTACTACTTTTCCTTCTAATCTTTTCATGATATATGGTTTTTAATCCTTTTGCCATATATATGCCAACATTATCACTTAGGTAATTTGAATGACTATTAAATCGGGAATGGCAGGTTTGAAATCATAATGAAGGAGGTGTAAACAGGTTGTGTTTTTATAGCCGGGGAGGGCACTTAAAAAAAAATTACATCATTTTTATGAAGGGTATTCATTTGCTTTTAACCCACCGGGTATCGCAAAAATTAAATGGGGTACAACTTACCCATTGTGGTGAATATTCAACAGGATTATAAACAGTTGATTCTCCTTTAATTCCGAATGTATCGGCCTGATAAACTAAACCCAATTTTTAAAGTTTAATTATAGGCTGCTGCTCATAACTACTTTACAGCCCATGTTACCAAGTTCTTTTTTGATGTTTTTAAAGTTACTTTTATCGATTGGTTTTGTGGCATCTTCTATTAATGTTGCTGAAAATCCTTCCTTAATGGCATCTTTTATTGAGAAGTAAACACAGAAGTCGGCTGCCAGCCCGCAGAAAAAAAGTTCAGTTGCCTGTCGTTCCCGCAGATAACCGGCAAGGCCGGTGTTTTTCTTGTGACCATTATCGTAGAATCCACTGTAGCTGTCAATTTTCCAATCCATTCCTTTTCTGAAAACAGCCTCTACCTTTTTCATTTTCAACTGCGGATGAAAATCTGCGCCTTCGGTATCCTGCACACAATGGTTAGGCCACAGAACCTGTTCCATTTCCTGCCATTCAATCTTATCAAATGGTTTTTTATTTTTATGATTGGATGCAAAACTGATATGATTCTCAGGATGCCAGTCCTGGGTGGCTATAACCAAATCAAATTTTTCCTGCAGATTATTGACAATGGGAATGATTTTATCACCTTCAGGAACTGCCAGTGCGCCACCAGGCATAAAATCGATTTGCATGTCGGTTATAATCAATATTTTCATTCTTGTACTTTATTTTATATTAATTGCCCTTAAGTTAATAAAATCGGATGGTTCAGGAAAAAAATAATTATTGTTGCCGGAAGCAGCAGAAGTTTCGGTTTTACATTCCCTGCAAATTAGAGTTGATAGAAGAAAGAACCGGAACCCGACAGCAGGATGTTTCTTTCCTTCTTCCGGTCCCGGTTTTTGTGCGGGAGTTGTGTTGTTAATAATGTATCGAAATGTGTCTAATCTGTTCTGTCAGAAAGTAAAAGCCAGGATGCCACCCAGAGCTGAAGCTCCACCTGAAACCACTGAGGCAATAAAGAACCACCAGGCTGCCGTAGCCGCCGTTTTTCGGGTTGCTTCTGCCTGATTAAGGGCTTCCTGCTTCAGTTCGTTCATCTTTTGGGTTACACGATGTTCAATCTCGTCGGTTTTGCGGATAACAGTATCACGAGCTTCCTCAATTTTTGCCACTGCCTTTTCAGCTTGTTCACGTGAAATTTTTTTGTTATTGCTAAGTAGTGTAATCAGTGATTCGCGGTCAAGGCGTTTCAGCCGGTTTCTTAAAATAGCCGGTGTGGCTTTCGGATCATCCATCATACGTTCCACGTCCTGCCTCAGGCGTTCGTATTCCAGTTCCGGCTCATCCATCCTGTCGAACCATTGCTGGATTGCACTCTCTGCCCTGGCTTGCCTTTCCATAAACTGCTCACGGGTATCCTGTTGTTGACCTTTTGCCCGGCTGCTTGCTTTTGCCTGGGTTTCCTGGGTTGTAGTTTTTATTTGGGTCAGAACTTCTTCGGCTTTCGACAGGTATTGTTCTGCCTTTGCTTCTTCAATTCCGTTTGAGGTTAAAGCAGCTTTTATTGTCGACCGGTCTATCTGGCTTGCTCTTGCCTGCACCACAGCCGGCGCTGCCTTGGGGTTATTCAGGATTCTGTTCAAATCTTTTTTCAGATTATCGGGATCCAATTCCTCTTTATTTGTTTTACGGAGGTATTGTTCAACTTTTTCCAGGTATTGTTTTCCCTGCTCTTCGCCTCCGGGTGAAAGTTTTGCGGCCAGCCTCCCTGCCTTGTCTGCCCTTGAACCATCACTTTTCATAGCCTCTTTTGCCTTCTCAAATGCATTTTTTAGGTTTTCCTTGTCTTTAGCCGAAATACCTTTTTGTTTGCCGGCAACTTCAAGGAAGATGCGTTTTGTAGCATCGGGATCTTTGGGCGTATATTGCTCTTTAACTTCTATATCGTGCAGCAATTCAGCCAGCCGTTCATGCAGGTCATCTGCATCAAATCGTTGCGGCTCCAGTTTATTGACATATTCATCAAACTTTTGCTGAAAGCCCGACAAATCATATTCCTGCCGTATTTCTTCATGTATGGCTTTAACAGTTTCCTGTGCCATATGTTTCGATTTGGTCTTTTCCCCCGGGCTGAATGCACTTCCCACTGCTGAGGTGCCTGCCGCTAGGGTGTCTTTTATTGCTCCGAATAAGGAACCGGTTAATGAACTTATTAATTTTGAATCGAGATATACTCCAAGCAAAAGTGTCCCCGCCCATATTACCAGGCCTAAGGAAAAGCCAATAAGATTGCTGGATATCAGACTGAGCTTTACAGCTATGAGGCTAGCAAAAAACAATGACAGCGACAGCGCTACCAGCATGAATATTCCTGCTGCGGAAGAAATTTTTACACCTGTGGGAGTTGAACTCTTGTTATCTGAAGAGGATGAACCCGAGCTGGATTTTTCTTTTTTTTGTCCTTTTTCACTTACATCTCCTATGACAGAAATGCCAAGAGCAACTGCAAGGTTTGCCAGTAAAAACTGAAAGGCAAATGCCAGTATGATTCCTGCCACTATTGCAATAAAAAAACTGCCTGTAGCACGGTTAACGAGCAAAGCTCCGTCCTGTGCAAATACAGCTGTTGAACTAAGCAATATTAATACGAGTAATAAAATTTTACCAATATGTGTTCTCATGGGTTAAATATTTTGTGTGTTTGTAAGATAACACATCAAAAAAACATTAGGTTCAATGTTTTACGGGTAAGCAGTTCAGGGATAAGAAATTTTACTTACTAATGTTTGAAACAAAAAAAGGATGACATTTACATAAAATGCCATCCCTTTGTGATGCCGGGGCTTCACCCGCTATTTTTTAATTAGCTTTCCGGAATAAACAGTTTCATTTTCGTTTTTCAACTTAAACAGATAAATTCCATTTTTAAGGGTTGAAACGGGGACACTCATCCCTGAAGAAACTTGTTTTTCAATTACTTTGGCTCCTGTTAAATGATAAACCTCCAGCGAAAGCATCCTGTAGTTATTCCAGGTGAGGGTAACATTATCTGTTGCCGGGTTTGGATACACCAAAACTTGGGCTTCTGATATTTCTTTGGCGCTTGTTGCAGTTCCTTCAGAATAATAAAACAAACTTCTGTCAGTTGGAGACCATTCACCATCCAGGTTTGTGGAGGTGACGATTTCGGCAACTGCATAGTTGAAGGTGTTTGATTCCTGGTTGACTCCCCAGAATTGCAGATAGGAAGGAAAAATAACTTCTGAAAAACTGGTATTGTTATAGGTATATTCATCTTTTTCATCGGCTACCCAATCTTCAGCAACAGAATCCCATGTAGAATAAGTTTCAACCGACACATCTCCTTCAGCATCGTATTCAATGTCGGTACGTGAACTTCGTTCAAGCTGTGCTGTAAAGAAGTCGAGAATAGAATCTTCATAGGCAATTAATTTGTTTGCCTCATCATAGACGTATTCAGTTTTGGAAAAGAGATAATCAATTTCTTCTTCGGTGATATACCAGCTGTCAGTTGCTATAAGGTCTGCATCATTGTAGGTATAAACAAATTTCATACTCTGGGTGTATACCCCTTCTTCGTCCTCTTCGGTGGTTGTCATGTCCATTTGTACCAACTGCCCTGTTTCATTGTAGTGGTAAACCTGTCTTCCCTCTTCAATCCATGTGTTTTCCGATTCCAGGAAATGATGAATGACTGAATCCAGTCTTCCTTCGGTATTATAATGGGCAACAGACCTTGATTGCAGGGTAAGTTCTCCTGAAGTTTCATCGGGATAGAGCATGTTCATTACCTCTACCTGACCTGCTTCATTAAATTCAAGTTCAACCTTGGCGCTTTCCATCCAGGTATTGGCTGTATCAACCCAATTTTGTTCAATCCATGCGGTGTTTTGCATTTCTGCATCATACAAATATTCATCTTTCCAAAGGTTTTGCCAGTCTTCAGTTTCAGTGTCGATTTCCTGGTATATAGTACTGTCGAGCTTTTGAACGGCAAGAGCATTTTTTAAGATAGAATTTTTCTGCATCTCCCTGTTCAATGGAAGGTTCATCTTGTAAAAATGCTCCGTCTGCATCGTGAAACGCGAATAGGTGGCCTGCATTTGTTTGACTTTTTGTTGCAGGTTTTGTGACTGCTGTCCATTTGCAAATGTGGCAATTAATAATACAAATAAAAGAAAGGTAGATTTTTTCATGTGTGTAAATTTTTAAGTTAATAAAATGCACAAATTAGTGTTGAAAGGAATAAACAATACTCTCTTTCAAAAGTTTCTGCTTATTATAATAACTTGTAGAAAAGGGAGTATGTTATCTCAATAATGTGTCCCGAAATTAATTCATCTTATTATAAACTTTCGGTAAATATCTTATTCTTCGGTATTCATTTGAAATGAACCAAGATTCGTAACCTGGTAGTCGGCCATAGAGAAACGGGTATTTACATTGTCATCGACTCGTTTAACCTGCATATACGATTTTTCTCCGGTTTCCTTGTCAATAGTGGTGGCCTCCATCATGTAACCCCAGGGTATGCCATGTGAGTAGAGGCTGGTTTTAAAAAGTGTGCTAAAGAAATCCTGAGTATTCATCTTAAGATCGGTTGTAATCCAAATTTCAGATTCCGATTCTTCATCACTGTATTTATACTCTTCGCATTTGTATCCTGCAATGTTTTTCGTACGGCCTGTTTTTGATACATTCGGATTAAGAAGGTACGATTCAGGAGTTTCCTCAAGCGCTTCTTCTTCGTATGTCTCGCCTATTGTAGAGAAGAATGCGCCCATTCCATATACTAAGCCTGTTTT
Source organism: Mariniphaga sp. (assembly GCA_041687255.1). Lineage (GTDB taxonomy): Bacteria > Bacteroidota > Bacteroidia > Bacteroidales > Prolixibacteraceae > Mariniphaga. Next base: position 62,306 of record JAWLCL010000016.1, read on the forward strand.
TTCTCCATTTTCTTCGCTTAGAATTATAGTTGCCCCGTTTTCGGCATCGATAATGAACATTCCCTGTCCGGGTTCTCCGATGTCACCCGATATCATCTGGTAAGCCATGCTTTTTGACTGCGGGTCTAAATGGGTTATAAATTCACCCTCACTTTCTTTTTTACCGTCTTTATCATAGGATTCGATGTGCATTTGTATCAGATGATTGAAACTGTAACTGTCAGCTACCGGTACCGGCTCTCCCGACATTCCAATCCCTTTAAGGAGGTTTTGCATTCTTGCCTGCCGCTTAAGATCTCTGTCTTCGCGGGAAGTTTCCGTTCCGCCGGTTTCACCTTCCTGGCTCTCGATCGATTCCTCTATTTTATCGAGTTGATTGTCTATTGCCTCATCTACTTTCTTTTCAGCCCTCTCTTCAACCTTTTCTTCAACTTTTTCCTGGACTTTTTCCTGTAACCTTCTGAGTAATCGTTGGCTTTGAGCCGGTTGCACCATAAGTGCAGAAAAGAATATAAAAAGTGTAATTTTGAGTAACGTTTTCATAAAGTTGTTTTTATTAAGTTTAAATAATAACTACTCTAACAAAATTCGATTAAAAAAATGAAATAAGCAAGTGAAAGTAAAGTGATTATTGTATTTTTTGCTATGAAATCTTCATAATTGAAGCACCTAATCATGACAGTGCAGGATTGTAATTCCGGCTGTGATATTTTATTTTGTTAAACAACCAGAAATACTGATATGATGGAAAAACATCAGTTTTTAGCCTTCGATTTGGGGGCTTCCAGCGGAAGGGCCATATTGGGCACGCTTGAGAATAAGCGGTTAACCCTTACTGAAGTTCACCGGTTCAGGAACGAAATGACCCGTATACATAACAGTTATTACTGGAACATTTACAGTCTGTTTGAAGAGTTGAAGACAGGATTAAAAAGATGTATTACAGAATATGGAATCAGGCCCGAATCGATAGGCATTGATACCTGGGGGGTAGATTATGCCCTGGTGATGCCTGACGGCAGGTTAACTGGTCTTCCTTATGCTTATCGCGACCACAGAACAGATACTGCCATGGAGGATTTTTTCCGCATCCTGCCGAAAAAGGAAGCTTATCTTTTGTCGGGAATTCAGTTCATGCAGTTCAATACCCTTTTTCAGCTGTTTTCATCGGTCAGGCAGAAAGACCCTGCATTAAATGTTGCAAAAGATTTATTGTTTACTCCCGATGCTCTTAATTTTTTGTTTACCGGCATCCGGAAAAATGAATATACCATTGCCAGTACTTCGCAACTTCTGAAACCCGGGGAGCCGGAATGGGAATATAAACTTGTTCATACTGCCGGCATACCGGAAAGGCTGATGGGAGAAATAATTTTTCCGGGAACAGTACTGGGCCCTGTTCTTAGCGAAATAGATGAACAAACAGGTTGCGGGAACATACCTTGTATTGCAGTAGCTTCACACGATACAGCTTCTGCTGTGGTTTCAGTTCCTGCCACAGGGGAAAACTGGGCTTATCTTAGTTCAGGTACCTGGTCTTTACTGGGGATCGAGACTCATGCACCTGTAGTTACGGAAAAGTCGCTGGAAATGAATTTTACAAATGAAGGAGGGGCAGAGTTAACTACACGTTTTCTGAAAAACATTATGGGCATGTGGCTTATCCAGGAGTGTAAACGCATCTGGGATAGGGAAGAGGAGATTCCGTGGCAGGAAATAGTTGATTTGAGCATTGTTGCAGAGCCTTTTAAATGCCTTATAAATCCGGATTCGCCAAAGTTTCTGAACCCCGGAGATATGCCGGATGCAATCAGGGAATTCTGCCGTAACACACACCAGCGTATTCCGGAAACGAAGGGTGAAATTGCCAGGTGTATTTACGATAGTCTGGCTTTAAAATATAAGTATACAGTTTTACAGATTGAAGAAGTAACGGGCAAAAAGATTGAAAAGCTGCACATTATTGGAGGGGGAGCTAATAATAAGATGCTATGCCAGCATACGGCAAACGCCATTAATGTTCCAGTGTTTTCAGGCCCTTCAGAAGCTACAGCCATCGGCAATCTTCTTATGCAGGCAAAAGCTTTGGGAGTGGTTGAGTCGATTGGTGAAATAAGGCAAATAGTCAGGGATTCTTTCGAAGTAAATACTTTTTTGCCCGAGACCAATGCTGACTGGGAAGAAGCTTTTGAACGTTTTATAAAGTTGGTGTAGGACACTTTTTCTGTTTAATTATTTTCTTTGTTTAGAATTATTATTTTTAACTTTAAACAAAAGTATTAATTTCTATGTTTTTAGAAGAAATTTGTTTAACGCGGAATTCTAATTTGTGAAGCAATGAAAAATATGGGCTATTCTATAAAGGATTTGGAAGTATTGTCGGGGATAAAAGCACATACCATACGCATATGGGAAAAAAGATATAACCTGCTTGAGCCTGAACGTACAGATACCAATATCCGCTATTACAGCGATGAAGATCTTCGCAGGATGCTGAATATCTCGCTTTTGGTTCGTAACGGGTATAAGATTTCAAAGGTAGCCAAATGGGACAATGAATCAATCAGTAATGCAGTTCTTGATGTTTCCCAAATGAAAACATCGGAATCTGATTACATTGACAGGCTCATACTCTACATGATAAACTTTGACAATGTAAGTTTTTATAATCTCATCAATCAGATAATTGAAGAAAAAGGGCTTGAGGAAGCAACCTCAAAAGTATTTTTTGAGTTTTTTATTAAAGTGGGCATATACTGGCAGGTAGGTTCGATATTTCCGGCGCAGGAACATTATGTAACAAATCTTTTCCGGCAGAAAATTATTGCCGAAATCGACAAGCAGGGGATTAAGAACAGCAAGAACCAGAATATCCTGTTTTTCTTGCCTGATAAAGAGTTGCATGAACTTAGCCTTTTGTTTTATCATTATTTGGCTCAGCAGTTAGGTTATCATGTTATTTACCTGGGGCAGTTTGTTCCGTGGGATGATTTGATTAAAATTCAAAAACAGGTGAACATAGATTATGTCTTTACTGCTTTCATCAACTCCGTTTCTAAAGATGAACTGGAGAATTACCTCGAATCTTTGAAGGAACTTTTCAGCGATAAAAAAATCTTTATTACCGGCTGGCAATTGCAACTGCATCAGCCGGCAATACCTCGAAATGTAAAAGTAGTTAAAGATTACCACGATTTTAAAAAGTACCTTAAATGAACCTGTAACCGTTGCATCAGTTAAAGGTTAAAGATACTCCATTTGGTATGTTTTTTTAACAGGTAAACATTACGAATATGAATGAAGCATTTACGCTGACTACTCCGGCATTGTTGTTCTCGGCAATATCTTTAATCCTGTTGGCTTATACCAACCGCTTTGTTGCATATACATCGGTTATCAGGAATCTGTTTAAGCAATACAAGGAAAATCCTACTTCGGTACTAAAGGGTCAGATTGTAAACCTGAGAAGACGGTTGTACTTAATACGCACCATGCAGATATTTGGGGTGACCAGTTTATTTCTTTGTGTGGTAACCATGTTCCTTATATTTATAGGTTCAAAGCTTATTGGAGCCTATGTTTTTGGTTTAGCGCTTATATTGCTTTGTGTTTCACTTGCTTTTTCTCTTTGGGAAATTCAGATATCAGTTAAATCTATGGAACTGCACCTGAGCAATATGGAGGAAGTTTAGTTTCTCCGGTTATACACTGCTTCCTTCTTCATAATATTCTCATATTATCTCACATTTAATAATTAACCGTTTGGTTAAACTTTTTATTTAATTTTCTTGGCCGGTAAGATAAAATGGCTTAATTTTGACCAAGTGGTTAAACAATGTAGTTAAAAGATGCCAGATTATGAGTGAAGCAAAAAAAGATAATACAGAGGAAAAGATACTGATTGCAGCTCAGTCGGTATTTATCAGAAAAGGTATGGATGGCTCACGTATGCAGGAGATTGCTGATGAGGCAGGTATAAATAAGGCATTGTTGCATTATTATTTCCGCAGCAAGCAGAAACTGTTTGAAGCCATTTTTAGCAAAGTTTTCAAACAGATTTTTCCTGATATAAAAAACCTGCTTTTTGCAGAAAGGCCTATAGAGGAAAAGCTTGGAATCTTCATTGAAAGATACATCGATCTTCTGATGAAAAATCCTTTTCTGCCATCTTTTATATTGAAAGAGATAAACAGGGATCCTGAGTTTCTGGCTTCAATAATAAAGAAGCAGGGAGTAAACCCGGATGATATTTTACGGGTCTTCGAAATGGAAATGGAGAAAGGGCAGCTAAGGAAATTCGACCCACGCGATTTGATGATAAATATTCTTGCCCTTAGCATATTTCCATTTGCTGCCCGGCCGCTTATGCAGATTATGTTTTTTGATAACAATAAGAAAGCATACCGGGAATTTCTGATTCAACGCAAAGAAACAGTCAGGGAGTTTATTTTAAATTCAATTCTGCCAAAATGAAACGTTTACTACTCGCATTGATATTTATGTTTCCGCTTAGGATGCTCTACAGCCAGGAAGTAATTAACCTCGACAGCTGTTACATACTGGCCCGTGAAAACTACCCCAACCTGAAGCAATCAGGAATTTACAGGGAAATTACAACGCTTCAAAAGGAAAACATTGGTGTAAACTACCTTCCAAAAGTAGTTTTAAACGGGCAGGTTACCTACCAGTCAGATGTGACGGGTATTGATATTTCGCTGCCCAATGTTTCCATTCCGCAGGCACCAAAGGACCAGTATAAAGCATATGCCGAAATACGCCAGCAGATATGGGATGGGGGAGTATCGGCAGCCAGTGCTGCAGTTGAGGATATCCTGCTGCAAAACAACCTTAACGAGCTTGAAGTGGAGCTTTACCGGTTGAACGAACAGGTGGCTCAGGCTTTCTTTACAGTGATTATTGCAAATAAACAGCTGGAGGTGCTCAATGCTCAGCAGAGGATGCTGGAGGCCAGACTTCAATCGGTCGAATCGGCTGTAAAGCATGGCACAGCCGAAAAGTCATCCATTTCGGTGGTGAAGGCTGAGATCCTTAACCTGGAACAAAATAAACTGCAGATGGAGTCGGTAAAAAGTGCTTCCATTGAGGTGCTTTCAATATATACAGGAAAGCCTGTCAGTAAAGATTCAAAATTCATGTTTGATGAACCTCAAGTCAGAAGTGAAACAAGTATTCAAAGACCTGAGATGCAGCTTTTCGACAGTCGTATAACTCAGTTTGAAAAGCAGATGCAGGTGCTCGACAAAAGCAGGAACCCGAAATTTTTCGGGTTTGGTCAGACAGGATATGGAAGGCCGGGATTAAATATGCTCAACGATGAGTTCGATGCATACTATCTGGTTGGCGCAGGTATTTCCTGGACTCCCTTTGACTGGAAAGAAAGCACCCGGCAAAAGAAGGTGTTACAGCTTCAGCAGGAAAAGATTAAGGCACAGGAAGCTACCTTTGTTCAAAACCTCGATCTGTTGCTTGCACGGCAGCAGGAGGAAATCAACAAGCTGGAAAAGATGCTTGATACCGACAGGGAGTTGGTTTCCCTTAGAAGCGAAGTGACAAAGGCTGCCGCTTCGAAACTGGAGAATGAAACCATCACTGATTCTGAATACATCAGGGAAGTTCAGTCGGAAACTATTGCAAAGCTTAAATATGAACTTCATAAAATTCAGCTTGATGAGGCAAAGGAAAAGTGTAACATTATTAAGGGTAGTATTATTGAAAGCAACTGATGTCCATAAATAGCCAGTGATGATTGCTATAACCAGTCCGATAGTAACTTAAAAACAGTTCAAACATTACAGTTAAAACAATAAAGAACAAGATATCATGAAGTACATAAATGTCATTCTTCTTTTTACCCTGCTGGTATCCGGATGCAACAACAATGACGAAGAAGCGGATGCCTTTGGGGTATTTGAAACCGATGCAGTAATTGTAGCTGCCGAAGTGCAGGGAAAGGTGCTTCAGTTAATGGCTGAGCAGGGAAAACAAATCAATGCCGGCGATACAGCTGCACTTATTGATACGACAAAAGTTTTCCTGAACCTGCAGCAGATTGAAGCGCAGAAAGCTTCCGTAAGAGCCAAAAGAAATTCGGTGCAGGCGCAGGCAGCAGTTTATGAAGAGCAGAAGGAAAATATGCTGACCAATAAAAAACGTTTTGAGGCTATGGTTGCCGATGGCGCTGCCACCCAAAAGCAGCTCGATGATATAAAAGGCGAGATAAGCGTAGTGGAAAGGCAGATTGCAAGTGTAAGAACCCAGTTTACCCAAATCAACAGCGAGCTGGAGGTTCTTGAGGCACAACGGATGGCAGCGCTTGATCAACTGGAGCGCTGCAGTGTAATCTCACCGGTAACGGGAACAGTTCTTGAAACATATATCGAACAGGGGGAACTGGCAACACCGGGAAAGCCGCTCTGTAAAATAGCCGGTCTCGATGAACTTTCACTGAAAGTGTATGTCAGCGGAGCCCAACTGCCTCATGTTAAGATTGGGCAGGAGGTGCAGGTTTATGTTGACGAAACGGAAACTGCTAACCAGTCGTTTACAGGAACCGTTACATGGATATCGCCTGAGGCTGAATTTACTCCAAAAATCATACAGACGAAAGAGGAACGGGTTAAGTTGGTATATGCCGTTAAAGTGGCTGTTAAAAATGACGGAACGCTGAAGATAGGAATGCCGGGTGAAGTCAGCTGGTAATAACTAATTGCAGTTCCCGGAGTATTCATGTTTTTTCCAAGTTTCGTATTATCGAATAAATTATGATAGTTATTGAAGGCATTTCAAAATCCTATGGAAACAATCAGGCACTGAAAAATGTAGACCTGGAGGTTAAGAAGGGAGAACTGCACGGGCTCATCGGGCCCGATGGCGCCGGGAAAACCACCCTGATGCGGATTCTGATGACACTTCTGCTGCCTGATTCCGGAAGGGCTGTGGTGAACGAAATTGATGTGGTGAAGGACTACCGAAAGATAAGACGCATTACCGGTTATATGCCCGGCCGCTTTTCTTTGTACCAGGATTTAACTGTGGAAGAGAACCTGAGGTTTTTTGCATCCGTATTTGGTACCACACCTGAAGAGAACTACGAACTGATAAAAGACATCTATCAACAAATTGAACCTTTCAAAAAACGCCGTGCCGGCGATTTGTCGGGGGGCATGAAACAAAAGCTGGCTTTATCGTGTGCCCTGATTCACCGGCCCCAAATCCTTATCCTTGATGAACCCACAACGGGTGTCGATGCCGTATCCCGGCGCGAATTCTGGGAAATGCTCAAGAAACTTCAGGAAAAAGAAATTACCATCCTGGTTTCCACACCCTATATGGATGAGGCTGATTTGTGCGACCGGGTGGCACTGATGCAAAACGGAAAGGTACTGGAGGTGGATGCTCCGGCTGAAATTACCGGCAGGTTTCCGCATAAGTTAATCAGGGTAAGCTCTGATGACATGTACCGGCTCATCGTTGATTTGCGGAGTTATGAGGAAGCCGAATCGGTGTTCGCTTTTGGGCAGAATGTGCATTTCACCGGTGCCGGCAATAAAGCAGAACCGGCAGATCTGAAAAACTGGCTCGAGAAAAAAGGTCACAGCAATGTTGCAGCAGAGGTTATTGAACCTGGTATCGAGGATGTATTTATGAAGCTAATGAAGACAGCCCCGGCAGAAGAAAACGGAACGCAGAAAAAGGATGCCGGCAAAAAGGGAATCAAATAAGTTACAGCCACAGGAGAATCCTGCATAAAAATGGAAAGCACCATGGAAAAGATAATTGAAGTTGAGCATCTGGTGAAGAAATTTGGTTCGTTTACGGCCAATGATGATTTAACCTTTGATGTTTACAAGGGTGAAATTTTTGGGTTCCTGGGGGCAAACGGGGCAGGAAAAACAACTGCAATAAAAATATTGTGCGGACTGTCGGCGCCCACCTCAGGTGAAGTAAAGGTAGCCGGGTTTGATATTTACCGTGAAACAGAAAAGGTAAAGCAAAATATAGGATACATGAGCCAGAAGTTTTCGCTGTACGAGGATTTGACTGTTGCTGAAAACATTCATTTTTATGCCGGCATCTACGGACTTTCGAAAATGAACCGCCGGCATAAGGAAAAGGAACTACTCAAAAAGCTAGAAATGGAAAAATTCCGGAACAGGCTCATCGCCGGTTTGCCGTTGGGATGGAAGCAAAAGCTTGCTTTTTCGGTAGCCATATTGCATGAGCCTAAAATAGTTTTTCTGGATGAACCTACGGGCGGGGTGGATCCCATTACCCGACGCCGTTTTTGGGATTTGATTTATGAAGCGGCAGCAAATGGAATTACAGTGTTTGTTACCACGCACTACATGGATGAGGCGGAGTATTGCAACAGGGTTTCTATAATGTATGAAGGAAAGATAGAAGCCCTGGATACTCCTGACCGGCTGAAGAAAAAATATAAGGCAGATAATATGGACGAGGTTTTTATAAAAATAGCACGCTAACTGATGCAACCAGCCGGTTGAACGGGTAATTACAAGTTGAGGAAAAATTCAAAAGGATCAACGAAAAATAATATGAAGCAGCTCAGGTCATTTATACGGAAAGAATTCTATCATATTTTCAGGGATGTGCGTACCATGCTGATTCTATTCGGCATTCCGGTTACACAGCTCCTGATATTCGGTACAGTTATTAAGAATGAGATCAGCAATGTTCCAGTGGCCATATACGATCAGTCGAAAGATGAAATTACCGCTGAAATGACTACCAAGCTACTTTCTTCCGGATATTTTTTGCTGCATCAAAACCTGGAAAGCACCGCCGGCATAGATGAAATTTTCAAAAAAGGCCGGGTAAAGCAGGTAATCATTTTTGAAAACGATTTTGGACAGAAGCTTCAACGCGACGGAACGGCACGTATTCAATTGGTTGCCGATGCATCAGATCCGAACATGGCCCGGCTGGTTACCTCATACACCAAAGGGATTATAAACGACTACATCCAAAAAATGCATCCCAACGCCCAAATGCCTGTGCAGCTAAAACCTGAAGTGCGTATGTACTTTAACGAGGAAATGAAAAGTGCCTACCAGTTTGTGCCGGGCACCATGGCGCTAATCCTGATGCTTGTTTCGGCGCTGATGACTTCCATTTCCATCACGCGCGAGAAGGAAAGCGGAACAATGGAGGTGCTGCTTGCCTCGCCGTTGAGACCGATACAAATCATTACCGGAAAGGTGCTGCCTTACCTGCTGCTTTCTGTAGCCAATGCTTTTATAATTGTTGTTACGGGTAGGCTGGTGTTTGGTGTTCCTGTTACAGGGAGCTTTATCCTGCTGATGCTGGAAACCATTCTGTTCATTACAATGGCGCTTTGCCTGGGAATTGTTATTTCAACACTGGCAAAAACGCAGATGGTGGCCATGTTTATTTCACTGGTTGCCTTAATGCTGCCCACCATCATATTGTCGGGCTTTATTTTTCCTATCGAAAACATGCCCGAAGTGTTGCAATGGCTAAGCCGCATTATGCCTGCACGTTATTTTATAACAATCATCCGAAGCATCATGCTCAAAGGGACAGGTATACTTTACATCTGGCAGGAAACCCTGATCTTGGTATTCATGACCATGGTTTTTGTTGCAGTAAGCGTGAAAAAATTCAAGGTGCGCCTGGAATAAAAAGGGTAAGGTACCAATTAAAAGGAAGCTTGGTAATAGCAAAAGCTAAATAGAACGACATGAAAGTTTACATATGAGAATCATTCTACACATACTGCGCAAGGAATTCCGGCAGATTTTCAGAAACAAAACCCTGCTGCCAATGATTTTTTGGGTTCCGCTTATGCAAATGCTTATCCTGGTATTTGCAGCCACTTTCGACATGAAAAACATTACAATGACAGTAGTTGATAATGACTTCTCGGAAACCTCAAGGGGACTTATTGCTAAGTTTGACGGGATTCCATTTTATCATGTTAATACGGCTGTTTTGGAAACAACTGCCGCTGAGGAACTTCTGCTGGAAGGCAGTACCGATATGGTTCTTGTGATTCCATCAGGCACAGAACGAAAACTGCTGCGGGAAGATGAGGCACAGATCCAACTGCTTATAGATGCCATTGAAGGAAATTCGGCACAATTGATTTATAATTACTCTTCCCAAATTATAAACGAATACAATCAAAAACTGATTGCCCGTTACAAGGGAATTCCGCAGCAGGCAGCTTTAGTCGGAGTAAACATCGAAGAACGATATTGGTACAATGAGAAACTTGACTACAAATGGTACATGGCACCGGGTATACTGTCGATACTGGTTACCATCATCGGAATGTTTATGTCGGGGATGAACCTGGTACGTGAAAAGGAGCTTGGTACGATTGAGCAGCTGAATGTCACTCCGGTAAAGAAATACCAGTTCATTGTCGGGAAGCTTGTGCCGTTCTGGATTATAGCTTTGGTTGAGCTGGCCTTCGGATTGATAATCGCATGGGTTGTGTTCAGTCTGCCGGTAAGGGGAAGCCTGCTGCTGCTGTTTGCCTTTGCAGGTCTTTACCTGGTAAGTGTTCTTGGTCTGGGTTTATTCATATCCACGGTTACCCATACCCAGCAGCAGGTGATGTTCATGAATTTCTTTTTCATGCTGGTTTTCATTTTAATGGGAGGCATTTTTACCCCGGTGGAAAGTATGCCTGAATGGGCCCAGGTAATTAATCATATAAACCCGGTTTACTACTTCATGCGGATTATGAGACATGTTATACTAAAAGGTTCCGGGTTTTTTGATATGGGCGAAGAAGTAATCGGGCTTACGGCACTGGGAGTTTTGTTTTTGAGCCTGGCTATCTGGAGGTACCGTAAGACAAACTGATTGAATGGAATGTGCAGAAAAAATGCCTTGCCTGTTGTAACAACAAGTGGCTTCAGATGTATAGTATGCCAATACATCAGGCTATAACTGTTCAAGTGGTTTTTTGACAGGCAGTCCTTTTTCTTTCCATGCGGAGATTCCTCCATCCATATTTATCGCATTCGGGAATCCCTGATTCTTTAAAAAATGAGTAATGTGAGTGCTGCGAATTCCTTTTTGGCAAAACACTATGATGTTCTGCTTCTTGTTAAGAGTCGGTAACCATTGTGAAATCTGCTGCATGGGATAAAGAAGAACATCTTCAATACGTTCCGTTTCCCATTCATATTTCTCTCTTACATCAATCATAACAGCCATATTGTTCCTATGAGCTTCATGGGCTTCTTCCGGAAGAATATGGGTGACTCCCTCGAGGTGAAAGTTCTGTAAAACGGGTTTACCTGTTGTTTTCATTGTTTTTTGTCTTTTGTAAATCTATAATGACTGCTGTTTTAAAGAGTTTACATCAAAGTTAAGAGGTTTTTTGGACAGGATAGTTTTAATTTTCTGAGTATTTCTTTTTATGATGTTTCAAACTCGTAGGCTAATCCTAATGCCAGCAAAGACTAAACCATTAAATAGTAAATCCTGTTAACCGCGGAGCGAAGTCTGTAATTTTTGCTCATTATGGATAACTTTAATGTTCGGGGCCCTGGGGAGGGGAGGGAGATGGTCTGGCTGTCAGTGACCCCCAGCTTAAAAGCTGGGGTTATAAAGACCCACTGAGGTAGGGCAGTTGCTATCCTCTGACTAGAAAGCTGAGGTTATAAGGTACTATATCACAAATGCAGTTGCTATCAGCAGTTAGTACCATTTTCCCACCGTCCTGGATAACCCCAGCATTTATGCTGGGGGTTTAGCAGTAGTACAACCACCCCCTCCTGACTTCCTTCCTTGCACCAGCGATCCACTGGGATATCTAATTTCTCTGAAATTGCCGCATTAAAATGGACAAGTCAGGAGAATGAAATTCTATTTTTGATGGAATGTTTATCATTTTATAAACCGATTGGTTTTTCATTCCCATTTATTTTTGCTTTTCTTTAAAAAACACGCTCTTTAGCAATCTGCTTCAAGAATTGGAGTACTTTTGTACCGGATTTAAACAATTTATTCATTTGATGGACCGTAAATTCAGCAATTCAGAAAAAACTGCCGGAGGAAATAAAGGTAGAACCGTTTTTCAGGTTTCAGAAAGTACAATTCTTATGGAATTTCTGCAGCACCAGATGCCACATAAAAGCCGCAACAACATTAAATCGCTGTTGGGGCACAAACAGGTGTTGGTTGATGGAAAACCGGTATCTCAGTTTAACTATCCTCTTGTCGCCGGTAATAAGGTGGAAGTCAGCAGCGTTCGGGTTGCCCCGGAGCAGAAATTCAAAGAGTACTCCATCATCTATGAGGATCAGTTCCTGATTGTCATCGATAAGGCGGCAGGCTTGCTTTCAATGGCAACCGAAAATGAAAAAAGAGATACTGCTTTCAGCCTGTTAAGCAGGCATGTGAAAAAGCAGGACCGCACGAATAAAATTTTTATCGTTCACAGGCTTGACAGGGAAACATCGGGACTGATGCTGTTTGCCAAAAGTGAGGAGATAAAAAACCGGCTCCAGGAGTTGTGGAACGATACCATTCTGGAGCGGACTTACATAGCCGTTGTGGAAGGTAAGGTTGAAAAGCAGGAAGGTACCGTTACCTCTTTCCTGCGGGAAGATAAAAATTACAAAATGCACTCTTCAGCCGATCCCGGGCGGGGCAAAGAAGCAGTAACCCATTATTCGGTATTAAAGCAAAATGAGTCCTTTTCAATGTTAAAGGTTAATCTTGAAACCGGGAGGAAAAATCAGATACGGATTCACATGCAGGAAATTGGGCATTGCATTGCCGGCGACAAAAAATACGGGGCGGTGACCAATCCCATGAAACGGCTGGGGCTCCATGCACAACAGCTTTCCTTTATTCATCCTGAAACGGGTAAAAAAATGAATTTTGAAACCAAAATTCCCAGGGCTTTTCAGAGAGTTGTTTAAGTTCTTACCGGGACATTTGTTTTCTCAGGTCCTCAGCCGATATAAAGCCGTAGTTTCGGAAAACTTCCTTTCCGTCTTTATCGAGCACCACCTGCATGGGTATTGCGGAAATTGCAAAATGGCTTACGAGCTGTTGGTTTTCAGGGAACATTGTATTCAGAAATACTACGTTAACCTCTTCTGAACAGCAGGTGCGGATTTCTTCCAGTACCACTTCCATTTGTTTGCAAACCGTGCAACCTGTACTGCCAAATTCAAGCAGAGTATAGGAGTAGGGTTGTCCATTTTCCGAATAATTAAACAGCGAATCCTTCAGCGCTTCACCGCTTAATCTGCTCTCAGTAACTGCAGTGGCCTGCATCTGTTGGGAGATGAAGCTGTTCAGGTTGTCCTTCATGAGGTATGCCAAAAGTAACAGTACCACCAGGAGGGATGAGAGTATTAACGGAAGATTTTGTCTGCTCATTGTTTTCAACTATATACGTAAAAACGTTGGTTAAATATATAAAATTATATGGTTTTGATAAAGGTTATGTTCCTACGGAACATTTGGAAACGGGATGGCGACTTTTTCTACCCATATCAGGTTCCTGCGGAACCATTCAGGCACGAATAAAAAGCTGGTTTTCAAAAATTCATAAGTCAATATTTAGTACAAACAATAGTTTTCTCCGATGGCCATCGTTCGATTGGGAAGAAATCCCGTCAGGGATCAAATGTGGGTAGAAAGTTAATTGCACCATCACCTTGTAATCCCTTAGGGATTAAACCTTTTGTCCCCGCAATACCAAAACCCAAACCATAAGTCATAACCAACTTGTCACACATCACATTTTTTATTCTGCTACTTCACATCCCCAAATACCAGGTTGCAATAGAGAAATAAATAAACACGCCGGAAATATCCGCAAGCGAAGTAATCAGCGGTGCACTCGCTGTTGCCGGGTCCAGTTTCAGTATGGTAAATACAAAAGGAAGCGACAGGCCCAGGATACTTCCTATAACAACCGTAAATACCATTGACAGACCCACTACCATAATAATTTCCGGTGAACGGAAGCTTGCCACCAGTCCTACGGCCAGGGCCATTGTTATTCCCAGCAGCAGGGCAACCAGCAGTTCTTTTCCCATAAGTTTTAACCAGTCGGAAAGTTCAACATCGCCGGTCGCAAGGGCACGTATCATCAGGGTGGCCGACTGAGCGCCGGCATTGCCGCCGCTGCCGATGAGCAAAGGCAGGAAAAACACCAGGGCAACCATCGATTCAATCACATCTCCAAAATAGGCAAGCGCAGCCCCGGAGAAAACATTCATAAATACCAGTATAACCAGCCAGGTAATGCGTTTACGGTAAAGCTCTGAAATGCGTGCTTTTAACGGATTGAAAATAAGGTCCTGAATGGAGCCGAATTTGTGAAAGTCTTCGGTGGCCTCTTCTTCTTCCACATCCATCACATCATCGAAGGTGACGATTCCAAGCAGCACTCCTTCGGTGTTGATAACCGGCAGGGCAGTGCGGTCGTAGTCGTGAAAGGCGCTGATTGCTTTCTCCTGATCGTCGAGTACGTTGAGCGATACAAACCGGTTGTCCATCAAATCGGCAATAGTTTGTCCGGGATTGGCCAAAAGTATTTCCCGCACCCGCATTTCATCGATCAGCTTCCAGCGCTTATCAACCACGTACAGCACATTAAGCGTTTCCGAATCTTTTCCGAAATGACGAATGTGGTCAAGGGCCTGCTCGATTGTCATTTCCGGTTTTAAGGCCACATAGTCGGGGGTCATCAAACGCCCGATACTGCTTTCCGGGTAACCTAACAGCTGGATGGAAATGCGCCGTTCTTCAGGCGACAACAGTTGTATCAGTCGCTGGGTAACCGGACCGGGCAATTCTTCAAACAGTGCGGTACGGTCATCGGGGGCCAAATCGTTAAGCAACTCCGTCAGCAGGTGTTTTCTGTCGGCCAGCCCTTCCAGGAGCTCTTCCTGCTTGTCGTAATCAAGCCTGAAAAATGTTTCACGCGCCGTTTCACGGGGCAGCAACCTGAAAAGGATGATGTCGTCACCTTCCCGTTTTATTGATTCTATTACTTCTGCAATATCAGCAGGGTCAAGCTTTTTAAGCGCTTCCCTTAAGGTTTTCCATTCACGCCGGTCAATCAGTTCCTGGAATTCCTGTACCGGTATCATTACATCTTCCATTGGGTCTCATTTTAACGGTTAGAACTCGGGTAATCAGTGCGGGGAATTAGCCTTAACCGGTCAGTTATAGGTATGCCGCCGTAATAAAAGAAGGTATAATGGGATGTTTTGAATCCGGAGAGATGAAAAAAATGTTATCATGTTTTTGCCTCCTGTTTTAATCTCAGGAAGCAACAGAAGAGCCTCCTAGAGATGGTTTGGAATTAATTTCTGTCTATGACACGGGCCTTCGTCCATGAGTTGTTTATTTTTTATTTGCAGCACAAAGATATTATTTTTTCCTTAAGCCGAAATATACAGGCCTGTGGTCCCTTTTGTTTTTCCTATTTTTGCACTCTTTGAATATCAGAACAACAAGTTTAGGTTTTGGCCTTTTGCCGAAACAAGCAAAACCGGATTAACAGATTAAACCCGGCAATCCGGATCAGCACAAAATATTTATGATGAAGAAAAGCGAAGAGCAAGAGCGGGAATATCTGGAGGAAGTTAAAAAGAAGCTGAAAGGGGCGCTTAGTGACATCGACCGAAAAGTATCTGGTTACATCAGCGATCTGCAGGAGCAAAAAACTTACCTGTATGAAAACAAAACGGGTATGGATCGTATGGAGAAGGTTGCTGCTCGTCAATCGGTTACTGCTTCTGTAATAACGGGTGAGGCTGCCCTTGAGCGTAAAAAGCGCATCCAGAAATTGCTGCAGTCGCCATATTTCGGACGGTTCGACTTCCGTGAAAACGGGAAAAAACAGCCTTTCCAGGTATATGTTGGGGTGCATGCATTTTTCGATGAAGAAGATAAGGTAAACCTTGTGCATGACTGGCGGGCTCCTGTTTCAACGCTGTTCTATGACTTTGAAAATGGGCCGGCGCATTATGAGACTCCCGAAGGCCGGGTAGAAGGAGATATAGTGCTGAAACGACAGTATCGCATCCGCAGGGGAAAGATGGAGTATATGCTGGAAAGCTCGCTCAATATTCATGACGATGTCCTGCAGAAGGAGCTGAGCCGGTCGGCCGACGATAAAATGAACCACATTGTGGCTACCATTCAGCGCACGCAGAATGCCATCATTCGCAATGAAACCTCCCGCGAACTGATTATACAGGGAGTGGCAGGATCAGGGAAAACATCCATAGCCCTGCACCGCATTGCCTATTTGCTGTACCGTTTCAAGGAAGAGATTTCTTCGAACGACATACTGATTCTTTCGCCCAATAAGGTGTTTGCCGACTACATATCAAATGTTTTGCCTGAGCTGGGGGAGGAGAAGATACCTGAAATGGGAATGGAAGAACTGGCCACAAAGCTGCTGGCCGGCAAGTATAAGTTCCAGTCGTTCTTTCAGCAGGTGGCGGCCTTGCTTGAAAAGAAGGATGAAACGCTGCGGGAGAGAATCCGGTTTAAATCGTCGTTTCAGTTTGTAAATAAACTGAACGAATACCTTACCCGAGTGGAAAACCATTACTTTTTGCCTGAAACATTAATGGTAAACCGGTATCCTGTGCCCGGTTCCTACATCGATGAACGGTTTAAGGCATGGCACCGGCTGCCTGTATTTTCCCGGTTTAATAAAATTGTGGAAGACATTGAGCGCGATTTGTTGTTTCACAACGGGTATGAAATTTCTGGTGCAGAACGGAACGTGCTGCGCAAGTCGGTTAAAAATATGTTTCAGATTACCAATCTTCGGGCATTGTACAAAGATTTTTATGAGTGGCTGGAGATGTCTGAAATGCTTAAGATGGGGCCGCGAAGTACCTATGAATACAGCGATATCTTCCCGCTGATTTACCTGAAGATTAAACTCGAAGGCATTAATTCATTCAGTAAGGTTAAACACCTGCTGGTGGATGAAATGCAGGATTATACTCCCGTGCAATACGCCGTGCTTGCACGTTTGTTCCCTTGCAAAAAAACCATCCTGGGCGATGCCTTGCAATCGGTGAATACTTTTAGCTCTTCCTCATCGGAGGAAATAGCAAAAGTGTTTCCAGGTGCCGATATTATGAAGCTGAACAAAAGCTACCGCTCAACATGGGAGATTTCGATGTTTGCCCAATCGATTATCTCTAGTGCCGAAATGGAGGCCATGGAGCGGCATGGCCGGGAGCCGGAACTTATTTCCTGCAAAACAAGGGCAGGGGAGATGGAAATTATAAAAGAACGCATCGCTGCCTTTAAGCAGACGGAGCATCATTCGATGGGTATCGTGTGCAAAACCCAGAAGCAGGCCCGGCAGGTTTACCATGAGTTGCTGGAGGAGTTTCCCGATATCGTTTTGCTGACCGAAGAGAGCGCTGCTTTTTCAGCGGGTTTAATTGTATGTTCGGTGCACATGTCGAAGGGCCTTGAGTTCGATGAGGTAGTAGTTCCCGGTGCCGATGCAAAAAATTACCACGAGCCCAACGACCGCAACCTGTTGTACATTGCCTGCACCCGTGCCATGCACCACCTTGTCCTCACATATGTGAAGGAAAAAACACCTTTTCTGCAAGTCATGTAAGTGGCAGTTTTCAATGAACTGGAGTCGGGTTTATACCTGCTTCCTCTTTTACCTTCGCTGTATTTTCTTCATACCCGGGCCTAATCAAATTCGCAAATTTGCGAATTTGATTAGGCCCGGGTATGGCCTTGAACCGGTTTTGATATACTGGTAAAACGGGAAAGTGATAAATTGTATAATGGTTTAAAATTGCCGAAAAAGAGGAGAATGCAGATTAGAATGATAGAAATATAATTCTTGATGATGAAAAGATATACTGATGGGTTGAGTTTTGCCTCAAAGACTCGAAGGCTCAAAGGTTCACATGGGGGTTTCGGATGCAAGTGGCCTCCCCGGCAAAAGTACCCGGTATCCGAAACTGTTTACTATCAAATAACTAAAATTTTCATTAGGCCGTCACCCTTCTCAGCGACAGGGATTTTGGGGGAGGGCCTGACTCCAGTCCCCAGCATAAATGCCGGGGTTATACTTCCGGCTTCGGCCATTAGCTCTAAGCTCTGTGCAATTTAACAGTTATTCCTTATGCAATATTTCCCACGGCAATTAAAAGGACTGTTTACTATCGTATAACTAAAACCTCAACCAGCTAATTACCAAATCTTTCATCACATGCAAAGATGACAGGGATTCCATCCTTGCCTGGTTCAGGTGAAATGCGTTGGTTCAAAGGCAGAGTTTCAAATGGGAAGAAGGATGGAATCCCTTCTCTCCTGAACTTTGAACCCGAAACCTGGAACCGGGAATTCTATACTGTTATTCCTCATGCAATATTGCCCGGCAATTAAAAGGACTGTTCACTGTTCACTTGTTCCCCCTTTGCCCTTAGCTCTCTGCCCTAAGGCAGGTGGCGCATTTACGTATTTCGGGTCGTATTTTCAGACGCTCGAAAGGAATGGGCCTGTGGCATTCGGTGCAAAGGCCAAAATCCGCTTCATAAACAACCTGTGAAATTTTTTGCAATTGGTCGAGCCGTCCTTTCAGGTTGCGCATGCTGGCTTCGACGATGCTTTTGTTATTGATGGCATCCATTCTTGAGATGCGCCCGATAGCACAATCGGGTTCCACCGGCTGTATGAAATCTTTCAACTCCTCAATTTTTCGTTCCAGTTTTTTGGTTTCACGGGAAATTACTTCAACTATTTCTGCTCGTTCTTCTGATGTCATTGTTTGATAATAAATCCTAAAAATAGGATTTATTATCAGGGGAACAAAAGCTTCAGGCAGGTAGCAAAGATGCTAATCCGGCAATTCATCTGTTGCCCAATTGTCGCTGCGCTTTTAAGGATTATATTTCTTCAAACCCCCAAAATTTATTAATGGCCTGCCAGGGTACTACTTCGGGTTTTTTAAAGTTACGCCGTACGTTGACCAGTTTTTCCCCTCTTATATCAATTTCATCAAGGTTGGTTGGTTTAAATCCCGATTTTATGGCCCAATCAAATGTAGGGATTTCATGGATGTCAAATCCCATGATGCTTGCTCCTACCAGGTCGGTAGCAAAGGGATTGGTTCCGGCAATAATCAGGTTCATGTCGACAAGTTCTCCCTCTGCGGGGCCATTGCCTTCCATGGCTGATGATGCATCAATAACTGTTAATCCCATTTTGCTGGCTCTGACCATATCAATAATCTCGTAAGCAACTCCGGGTGAACCTCTTTCGGCGGCCCTGTCATGTAAATAAGCACGAGGTGAATAATAAATACTTCCAGGATAGACACCAACCAGATTTTTCATGCCCAGGGTAACAGTTGCCAGCCCATGGGTTTTCATCATGGGTACTGAAACAAGCATGTCGCTTTCAGCAATCGATCGGTGAACTGTGATTTTATCATGTGCCAGGCCACCGGGAACATCAATATCCACCATATCGCCCGAATGAAGGTTAATTAAGGGTATGTCAAGTTCTTTGGCAAGATCGGTGTAACCCAACTGATCAAAAACATGCTGCTGCATGGGGTCTAAAATTTCAGTCTTCTTTGTACGATATTGGATGTTTTCCTTGAAATTAAAACCAGGTGCCATGCCTGATCCTTCTCCAATACTGACTTTTTTATCTTCTTTTAGTAAGAGTTCTGCCAATGCCTTAGTTATTTCCGGTTTTGTAGTGCATCTTTGATCAGGGCCTACCAGGTTAGGCTTTAGCATAACCTGGTTTTTATTTTCGAAGATTGATTTTACACCTCCAAGTAAATTCAGCGCTTCTTCAACGGCATTACTGATGTTGCCGTTTTTAATTCGTACTACACTTACCACGGCGGGATTGATAAATGGATACATACCTGCTGCCAGGGCGACAGTTCCGGCGAACGTTGTTCTGACAAAATCACGCCGGTTCATTTTGCGTGTTTTCATGGGTAGGTTTTTTAATACAAGTTACAAAAAAAGAATTTTATGCATTGATTTTTAGGAATATAATAACTTTTCCGGAGAACTGCTGAATACCTGGAAATAAACCATAAAAATCCGCCTGCATTACAGGTTTCTGGAGGTTTTGGAAACAAATGTTGTATTCATTCATCCGGAAATTGATTTATGTCAACGGGAATGTATTGACACAGAGCTGTTTATTTTGTATATTGAGGTAAACAGATAAATGAAATGCAATGAAACCCATTGTTGTCATTATCTTTTCATTTCTGTTCCTGTCCGGGGAAGGATATAAAACCAGCTTTTCCGGAAATTTAAAGGTTCATGATGCATTATTCAGCTATTACGCAGAAGGTGAAGGAATTCCCTGTATTGTTTTTGCCGGATCGGAGAATTTGGGCAGAAACATGTACCCGAAGATATTCTTAGAGCATTTTAATCTTATACATACCGATGCAAATCAAATCGAGAGTAACGATATAGCTACCCTTACACTTGATGATATTGCTGCGGAAATTGAAAAGGTCCGAAAGCATCTGGGGCTGGATAAAATTGCTGTTATGGGGCATTCTATGTTCAGTGTTTTACCTCTTGAATATGCTTTACGATATCCCGATAACATATCCTATGCCATTGCCACAGGTGCAATTCCTTTTTTTACCGAAGAATTTAACTCAGCAGCTGAAGAATATTGGGATAATGCAGCAGCAGAGGA
Organism: Mariniphaga sp.; assembly: GCA_041687255.1. Taxonomy (GTDB): domain Bacteria; phylum Bacteroidota; class Bacteroidia; order Bacteroidales; family Prolixibacteraceae; genus Mariniphaga. Next base: position 83,039 of record JAWLCL010000016.1, read on the forward strand.
AAGGAAGAAAATACTAAATCAAAATGTTGCTGCTTTTAATGAAATGGATAAAAGTACTGTGTCGGCCGATGAAGTTTTCATAGCACAATATGAGGCTTATGTTCCTTATCGGTTTAAAGATCCCTACCACAATCTGAATGGAATATGGAATGGTGTGACCATTAACATGGAATTTGTGAATCACTACTGGGGGAATTTGCTGAACAATATGGACAATACGGAAAAATATAAAACCATAAAATCATCTGTGTTGGTTGTTTCCGGCAAATACGATTTCGGATGTCCGTATTTTTTGTGGGAAGACCTGGACTGCAGCATGGACAATTTAACATTGCTGGTTTTTGAGGATGCAGGCCATAATCCTATGCTCGAAATTCCAGGAGAGTTTACTGATGCTTTGGTGCAATGGACAGAGGATAACTAGTCGACAAAATAAACCATTCATTGATAAATTAAGAACTAAAACAAGTGGTATGAAAGCAAAAATAATTCTTATTCTTTTCCTTGCGGCAACTATTGCCTTTTCCTGTGCTGAAAATCAGGGGCAATCAAATGAAAATCCGGCCGTTGAAAACACCCTGAAATCCGTTTCCCTTTTTCTTGACACTGTTTCTGTCGATGCTCAAGAGTTGAAAGAATCAGCAGAGCGAATCAATGCAGCGATTGATTCCATTGGATATCCTGATGCAGGATACCAGATATGGGAGGTTGTCAGCAGCGATAGTCTGAACTTTAAATTTATGGTTGAAGGGTACTGGCCAGATCAGTCGACTTATGACACCATCCATCAACATCAGCTGTACCAGGATGCCATGCAGCAGGAAGAAGCCCTGTGGCAAAGGCTTCAGCAGAACTGGTATTACAGGTTTGAAAGTATTGATTAAAAATAAAAATGTAAGTTTCTTATTATGAGAAATAAACCGATATCCAGAAAAAACAGGAGGAATTTACGCAATAAAAGCAAATTGATCGGTGTCCTCTTTATTCTGCTGATTATAACTGAACTGGTTTACGGTCAAAATTCACGCGAGCAGCAGCTTGAGGTTTTCTTTAACAACCTTGCTGAGGCTGCGCAAAATGGAGATAAGGCTGCTTACACTGGATTGTTTCTTGATGACGCTGCGATGTATCTTCCAAATCGTGTTCCTTTACTGGGCAGCGTGCAAATCGGCAATTGGTTTGATGAATTTCAGGAAAATGCTCAGCTGCTGGTTGACAATTATGAGCAAGAGCAGATAAAAATTGTAGGCGATGTCGCAATGATTCGTTCAAGGGCTACCGGTAATTATCGCATAAAGGCAACAGGAGAGCAGTTGCCTTTCGAGCAGAAGTACCTTGATGTGCTTCAATATCAGAATGGAAACTGGTATATGGCCTATCATGTGGCATCGAGCGCAACCTTTGTGCCGGGATTCTGGGAACTGGATTGGGAAAGTAAATAACATGCTGAAGTATTCCGGCATCCACTCATTTTATGATGATGGATAACCAGAGGAATTCAATAAGTAACTGATTGGTTTTATAAAGAACCTTTAGAAAATAGAGTCATTTTCTGTGGCATTTTAATTACTCTGTTATGCAAATTCTTACAGCATTTATTTTAAATATTCTGTGTATTCAAATCTGTGTTGGACAAAATCTTGAATTGAAATTAACAGAATATCATCGCAATAGCTCTATACCTTCAAATATAATGGGATATGTTACGGCCGATGGGGATATGAATTGGTTTGCCTTTGGACCTTCACGCTGGAATGGTAATGACACTGTTGATACAGATGATATTTTCCGTATTGCTTCAATGACCAAACCTGTTACATCGGTTGCTGCACTTCAACTGGTTGAAAGAGGATTGATAACATTGGATGAACCTTTGAATGAACTTTTACCTGAGATGAGCAAAATTCCTATACTAGACGAGACAGGTAAATTGAAAAAAAATGATACACCCATTACATTACGGCAATTATTAACCCATACTGCAGGTTTTGCATACGATTATACCTCTTCATGTTTAGCAGAATTTAATGCTGACAACTGGGAATATAAGGATAGACCAAGAATTTTTGAACCGGGCACTTCATGGCGTTATGGCACAAATACATATTGGATTGGTAAAGTGATTGAAAAAGTAAGTAAAAAAGATTTGGAAACTTTCATTAGGGAAAATATAACCGGACCACTTCATATGAACCGGACCTGGTTCATTGTACCTGATAGTTTAACCGGTTACATTGTTTCATGCAGTACAAGAGATTCAACAGGTAGATACATAGAATATAATCCTGAATTACCAACTGATTTTCGGGGTGATGATGGTTTATACAGCACCTTGCACGACTATCTGATTTTTCTGAAATGTATTCTCAACTATGGGGAATATGATGGAGGAAGAATATTGAATATAGAAACGGTTGAAATGATGTTAAATGATCAGTTACCGAAAAATATTGAACTGGTTTGGGAAGGAGTGAACAATGATATGCCTGTTCATTTACTCGATTTTCTTGACGAATCAGACAGGTGGTGTTTTATTGGCGCATATGAGAATAATGAAAAAGAACATGTAAGAGAAAAAGGTGCTGTATGGTGGTGCGGAATCTATAACACCTATTTTACCATTGATATGAAAAATAAACTTGCAGTTGTGTATCTGTCACAGTTGTTTCCTACAGTTGATAAAGAAAGATACAGCTTTTACAGGCTGTTTGAGAAAGAAGTATACGGCTTAATGAAATAAAACATGCATAATTAGTGCACGAAGATGAATAGTCATATTATTTTAAAATTAAAATCATGAAAAACTTAATCTGGGTATTGCTTGCCCTGCTTTTACTAACAGGAACTTCCTATCGGGAATCATTTGATGTTGAAGCCGAAAAGGAAGCAATCAGAGACCTGGTTGCAACTACATTTGAAGCAGAACAACAAAAAGACATGAGTGCGGTACTAAATTACTTTTCTGAGGATGCTGTTGTTCAACTGCCAAATATGACTCGTATCCAGGGTGTTGAAGCATTAAAAGAATTCTATTATGAATTTTTTAAATATCTCGTTTCCATTGAAGGAGAATCAATAGAAGTCAACATATCTGAAGCGGGGGATATGGCATGGGATTATGGATGGAACCGAAGTGTAGTAAACGGCCCTGATGGTCCTGTAGAAGATAAAGGGAAATATTTAGGTATCTATAAGAAGATAAATGATGAATGGAAATGTGTGGCAATAAGTTCTTCGAGCGATAAACCAATGGAATAATGTTCTTAAAAATGAAATTTTCGTTGAATTACCAACATGTTCAATGAAGAGTTAATCGGTTCAGATCATGTTAATTTCCGGTTTGGTTATCACATTGGATTATTATTTTAACAAAAAAAACAAAACAACATGAAAAGCTTAGTTTTAATTCTGCTGCTTTTTTCTTACGGATTTAGTCAGGAGCAGGCAAATTCAGAGGTGGTAAACAGCGAAGAAGCCATCCAGGTGGTTAAAGATTATTTTCGTGCAATTGAAAATAAAGATTTCGAACGGGCAAAAGAATTATCAACTTCAGATTACGTAATCTATGAAGATGGTGCAATATGGAATAATGACAGCCTCATACAATTCATTCAAAGCATGCCGCTGGCAAGCATTGAATATGAGTTCCGCGATTTCAATGTGGAGCGTGATTGTAACGGAGCGTTTATCAATTACATGAATCACGGTGTTTTAACATTTAACGATTCCACCAAAATCGACTACAACTGGATTGAAAGTGCATACGTAAAAAAGGAAGACGACCAGCTTAAGCTCCGTTTCCTGCATTCATCGTTAGCTAAATGATGGTATTCTTTTTTGTAATGTGGGTCTGGAAAGCAGATTCAACTTTAAAAAAATAATCAAATGAAAAAAAGAGTTGTTTTAATATGTGTAGTAATCTTGATGGTTACAACAGGATTTTTATCCGGACAAAATAAATCTGAGGTTCAAAAAAACAAAGAAGTTGCAGATCGATATCATGAGCTAAAGGCTGAAAACATTGATGCGATTCTGACTGAGGATTTTATCGGTCGTAATGAAAAAAGTCGTTTTACCTGGAATCGGGAAAATCACAGGAGTTTTTTGTCGAATGGTGTATATAAAAAAGATTCCGTTTTTCAACAGGTTGCTGAAGGCGATTGGGTAGCCACACGATTTTTCCGAACCATCGATTACCAGGGAGAAAGAGTAAAGTATGAAGCCATGCATTTCAAACGGTTTGAAGACGGAAAGATTGCTGAGATATGGGAATATGGTGATACACGACAGGTTGAAGTGGCTGAAGAATAGGTTATTTCAGCTATTACAGCATTACTTAGTCCTTTTAATGAAAAATTTATTCAAAATGAATTTCCTGCAGAAGAGTTAGAAAAATATTAGTGCGTTTTATGATTGTATCAAAATTTAACAGTTAAATTAATCATTATGAAAACACCATTTTTAGTTTTATGCGCTGCAATTCTATGCCTGGGTTGTTCTGATAATAAACCGGCTGAAAAAACAGTTGTTGGTTTATTCACTCCCTATCAATACTTTCCTGAATCGGTTAATGGAAGAGTAAAAGAAATAAAAGAGACTAATTATTTTCCAGTGGAAAAAGAGGGGAAGATTGTAGCTGGTGTCCGGTTAACCCGTGCAGATCTTGACAGTTTGAATTTTACACCCGATTTTATTGTTCGATTTAATGAATTCGGTCTAGCAGAAAGCGTAGATCATTTGGATGAAAATGATGATGTTTTTGAATACTGGAAGATAACAAACGATTCGGTATATCCTGTTTCTGCTGAGTTTTGGATAAAGGATTCTATTGTAAATTTGAGCAAAATAACTAAAATAGATGAAAACAGTTATCAGTGGGACATTATCAATCCCAAAACTGATACTTTGCGTAACAGAGCTATTCTTATGTATGCAGACAAAAGTTTAAAAAATCTCAACTGGTTTAGTTCCTCGGGTAAACCTTTAAGCAGTTTCGAATGGACATATGATCCTTCGAAGCATTTAACCGGATATACCTATTCAAGTAATGATACAGTAAGAGGCGGTATGAATTTCACCTTTAATGAAAGAGGACTTTTTGAAATACAGGAAATATTTAACAAGATAACCGGAAAATCAGATAAAATAAGGTATGAATATGAATATGATAATGCCGGAAACTGGATAAAGATTGTTGCATTCAGGGACGAAAATCCACTTATAGTTGGTGTAAGAGAATATAAATATTATTGAATACATCTAATTCCTTCATGGAATCAAGTGTTTGCTTGACAGACTTCTTTAATAAATGTTGTTTTGGACATATAATTACTGAATTTATTTATTATCTGATTGATACGTTATCTAATCATTTTGTTGTTTTATTTTATCGTAAAGTCCCAACAGCTTATTATTTAGGGTGTTTCTTATTTCTTCCTCGTCTTCAGAAAGGGGTTTTACCGGAATCAAATCCATAACTTCCGAAGCGGTAAGTCCTGATTTGAAATACAGATCAACAGCACGTTTAAGTGTTGAGCGGATGGCTTTTTTTGCTTCTTCAGGCGACAGTCCTGTTTTCTGGGCAATGTTCTCCAGTTCCTGCCACTGAAACCAGAAATAGGTTGGAAGCATACCTGATATGATGGCATAGCCTTCAAGTTTGTACTCTTCTGTTTCGACTAGTTTCCCCAATGGTTTAAACAGCTTCTTAACGAACTTCTTTTCTTTCCTGAGCATGGCATCGTGAAATGAAACAGGATTGAACCCCTTGTTGATGTAAGAGGTGGCATTGGGTATCATGCGGATAATGTTGGCTATTTTTATTTTTTCCTGAATCTGTGCAATTGTTATTTTTGGAGCAAGCGATAACAGGTAAGTTTTTTCGTTTACTGTACCTGAAATTTTATCAAGCACCTCCATTACTACAGGAGGGTGAACAGCAACAACTACAACTTCTGCCTTTGCTGCATCCAGTGGGTTTTCAGTGCGTTCAATATCGGGGAAATCATTTTTTAAAGCTTCCAATGTATCGGAATTGTGATCATAAACTTTTATTGATTTAAAATCAACCTGTTCGTTCTGAAAGCCATGAAGGAAAATTCTTGTTATTCTGCCTCCCCCGATAAACCCTATTGTTGTTGGTTTCATAATGAATACTGCTTTATAAATTAATAATTTTAATACTTTTTGATTTTAGTGCCGGTTTCATTGAGCTGAATCAACAAGTTACATAAAAAAATAATCACTATAAAATATTATCTGTTGCAGACGTTCATTAAACTTCTGTGGCATGAATGGTGGGCCAGTGAAAAATAACCATTTCGGTTATTCAATGGTATTAATTCAGGTTTTTTTTACACATTTGCACCTTTGGAAAAAAAAGGAAATGGATAAATACATACGGCTGCTAAAATCATTAATATCAACTCCTTCGTTCAGTAAAGAAGAGGGAAAGGCAGCGGAATTGATACGTAATTTTTTAAAAGAGGAGGGTGTTGCGTTCAAACAAAAGAAGAACAATACCTGGTCATGCAATAAGCATTTTAAGAAAGGCAAACCTGTGTTATTGCTGAATTCTCACATCGATACGGTTAAGCCGGCAAAGGGATATACCTTCGATCCGTTCTCTCCATTGGAAGATGGCGATAAGCTATACGGTCTTGGAAGCAATGATGCCGGTGGTCCATTAGTGGCACTGCTGGGAGTTTTCGTGCATTTTTACAAACGGGATGATTTGCCCTGGAACTTAGTTTTTGCCGCCACTGCTGAGGAAGAGATTTCAGGCCGGCAAGGTCTTGAAATTGTTTTGCCGGAAGTTTCACCGGTGGCATTTGCCATTGTGGGAGAACCTACACGTATGGAACTTGCCATTGCTGAAAAAGGTTTGCTGGTGCTCGATTGTTATGCCTATGGAAAATCGGGGCATGCTGCCCGCTACGATGGCATTAATGCACTTTATAAGGCCATGGATGACATTAATAAATTAAGGGCTTATGATTTTAAAAATAAGTCGGAACTCCTTGGGGAGGTAAAGGTTACGGTAACGCAGATTGAAGCGGGAACTCAGCACAATGTAATTCCTGATGTCTGTCATTTTGTGGTGGATGTGCGAACAAATGAGTTTTATCCGAATAAGGAGGCTGCACGTGTTTTGTCAGAGTTGATGGAATCGGAAGTCAAACCGCGTTCGTTCCGGTTGAATTCCTCAGGCATAAGTGTTGATCATCCCATTGCACGAAAGGCCATGGAAATGGGCATTAAGGTTTACGGCTCGCCCACTACTTCCGACCAGGCCATTATGCCATTTCCTTCTGTGAAAATGGGTCCCGGTGATTCGGTACGTTCTCATTCGGCCGATGAATTTATTTACAAGAGTGAAATTCTTTCAGGAATTGAGCTTTACATCAAGCTTTTGGAGGGGCTTAAAATATAATGAGTTCTGATGTGGCCCAGCCAAATAATCCGCTGCATGGTAAAACTCTTGAGGCTATCATGGTATACCTGGTTAGTTATTATGGTTGGAACGAATTAGGTGAACGCATCAGAATAAACTGCTTCAGAAAAGATCCTTCCATAAAATCAAGCTTAAAGTTCCTGCGCCGGACTCCATGGGCTCGTAAACAGGTGGAGGAGTTGTACCTGGATACTTTAAGGAAACAATAAAATTTCAAGGTTTAAAATGCCAGATTAACTATTGTAATTCCGGCACCTCCAAAATCAACATGCTCATCTTTAAAGTTTTGTACCATTGGTTCTGAGCGCAAATAGTTACGGATGGTTTCCTTCAGGATTCCATGCCCTTTACCGTGCAGAATACGCAGTTGCGCTACCTCAAACATTATGGCTTCATCGATAAACTCCTGAATTTTGGGTATAGCTTCTTCTGCCCTTTGTCCCCTTACATCGATTTCCGATTTGAAGCTGAGCCGCCGCTCAGAATAGTTGCTTAGTAACCGTGAACCTCCCTGCCGGTATTGTTTCTCCACCTTTTTGGCCTCATTGTTGCTCAGTCGTTCCACCTGCTTGCGGGGCAGGGTTGTAATAAGCTGACCAAAAGCCACTACAGCATTTTTTTCGTTTACCTCAATGAGTTCACCAATGGTATTTTGGCCTGCAATCCGCACCTTATCCCCAGCCACCAGTTCCTCTTTTTTTTCAGGTTGTTTTTTTGGAGCTTGTTTTTTTGTTTCTTCCGGACGTCGTTGGTTGCGTTTCTCTTCGCGCTGTCGCAGTTTTTCTATTTTCTTATCAAGTTGGCTGTCGTGTTCTCCTGTGCTTTTTACAACATCCTGTTTCAGAGTTTCCAGCTTTTGCCGGGCAAGTTTTGTTTTCTCTTTTTCTGCCTGTGCTTTTTTTATTTCGATGATAGTATTTTCGATGCGCTTATTTACACCGGCCAGAAGAGCTTCTGCATCTTCCTTTGCCTTCTTCATGATTTCCTTACGCAGTTTTTTTGTTTCTTCCAGTTCGGCCTGGTAACTTGATGCCATTTCATCGAGTGATTTTTCTACCTTTCTTATTTTTTGCCTTTTTATTTCCCAATACCGCTGGTCGCGATTAATTTTTCGAAGGTTACGGTCGAAATCAATGTGCTTTTTACCTATTTTCTGGGTTGCCTTTTCAAGTATATCTTCGGGCAGACCAATCTTACGTGCAATTTCAAAGGCAAAAGAACTGCCCGGCTTCCCGATTTCCAGCTGAAAAAGGGGGTTCATGTTCTGGGCATCGTACAGCATCGCCCCGTTCACAATGCCGGGTGCCGACGAGGCAAAATGCTTCAGGTTGGTATAATGGGTGGTAATTACTCCAAAACTTCCCTGCTGATTCAGAGTGTCGAGAATTGCTTCTGCTATGGCACCCCCCAGCATGGGCTCAGTTCCTGTGCCAAACTCATCAATTAACACCAGCGTGTTTTCTTTGCTGTTTTTTACAAAATGCTTCATGTTCATCAGGTGCGAGCTGTATGTGCTGAGGTCATTCTCCAGCGACTGCTCATCGCCTATGTCAATGAAAATCTGTTCAAAAATACCGGTTTTACTTCCTTCCTCCAGCGGTATTAGAAGACCGCATTGAAGCATGTACTGCAGTAAGCCTACAGTTTTCAGGCAGACTGATTTTCCACCTGCGTTAGGTCCTGAAATCAGCAATATATGGTTATCCCGTTCGAGGTGAATGTTGAGCGGTACGATTTTTCGGTTTTCTCTTTTCAGCGCATGCTGTAATAAAGGATGTACTGCCTTGTGCCATTGCAACAGCGGAGTGTTCTGAATTTCGGGGAGAATGGCATTAAATTCAACTGCCAGCAAGGCCTTGGACCGTATAAAATCAATCTCCCCAAGATAGTCGTACGAGAACAACAAATCGGAAATATAAGGACGTATGTCGTTGGAGAAGGTGGTTAGAATCCTGATTATCTCCCGGCGTTCGGCATATTCCAGTTCGCGGATTTCATTGTTCATCTCCACAATTTCATTGGGCTCAACATATGAAGTTTTACCCGACCCCGATTCATCGTAAACAATGCCTTTTAATTTTCGTTTGTTTGAAGCGGGAATGGGAATTACTGCCCTGCCATCACGAATGGATACTGAAGCATCTTCATCAACAAGTCCGTCTTTCTGGGCCTGCTTTAATATAGCCTGCAGCCGTTTCGACATATTTGACTGCAGTGAGAGGATGTTCTTGCGGACCTGTGCAAGCTCGGGGGAAGCATTGTCACGTATTTTGCCAAATTTGTTGATGATGGCATCTATGCGATCGTATATATAGGGGAACAGCTGAACCCGCTCGTTTTTCTTTTTCAGCAGTGGAAAAACATTATCCTCCTGCTTTTTAAAAAACAGCACGATGGCACGTACTGATTCCAGTGAACGTTTTAAATCGAAAAGTTCTTCCGGCTCAAGAAAACGTCCTTCCACCTTTATTTTATTGAGGGCGCTGCGTAAATCGTAAAAATGGCTGGATGGAAAGTTTTCTACTTCACGCACAATCCGTACAAATTCATTTACTTCGCCCAGCCGGTTTGTAATTACTTCAAACTGATTTACGAACTGCATCTCCTCTGTCCATTCCTTTCCCATTGTGCTCAGGCACCTGCTGAACAACATGGTACGTATGCGATCAAAACCTACCTTTTCTTCAAAATGTTCCGGATATATGTATTGCATTATTTGCTTATAAAATCAAATGCAAAAATAGGTAAAGAAGTTTAGAGTGTAAAGAAGTAATTGGACCGGACGATAAGTTAAAAGTAAAACAATGGAAACAGAAAAACAACCGACAAGGTTCTTTAACAGTTAGAAAGCATAAAAGGAATATAATTCGGGACAACCAATTAGACCCGATATTGTCCCTGCTAAGAAATCTTTATTATTTTTGCATCAGTTTTCAGATTTAGAAGATTATGAGTGACTCCAATTTACATTCGGTAGTTTATTCCAAAAACGTGGTAGAGTTTGTTACGGTTGCCAATGAATATTGCAATCTTATAGAGAAGGTATTGCATACACCTGCCGCACAGAATCTTCAAAATCTGAGAAAGATTCTGCCTTTGCTTTACTTGAAGGCAACCCTTCTTCCCGAAAATGAAAAGGTGCTGGATGATGAGCTTGAAAAGTATGTCAGTGAATTTGATTATAATATGTTGCACCAGCGCTGGCTTGCCTCATTAGGTGAATACGACAGTTTTTACGAGGTATTTGATCCTGAAATTCAGTTTGGTGAAGAAACAGTAACCTCCAGTATTTCAGAAAATTTATTGGATATATATCAGGATTTGAAGGAGTTTACAACGTCATATAGCCTTGGTGACGAAAGTATTATGAATGATGCACTCAACGATTGTGTTGAGCATTTTAATGACTTTTGGGGACAGCGGTTGGTAAATGTTCTTCGTGCGGTTCATAAACTGGTAACCGATAAAGTTGAATTTGAAGATGAGCAAAGGAGGGGAGGAGGAGATGATATACAACCAGGAACGGGGAATCCGGAATGGCTCGACAGGTTTTGGGGAACTCAGTCCGATGAAGATTAAAGAATGTTTAAAGAGAGTATAACAAAAGAAGAATTGACAGAATTGCCGTTGCGATGGTTTGATGGAGAAATTCAGATTGTTGAAGATCTTGCTCAGGTGGATGAAGTAGCTAAGTTTCTGGCAACACAAAAAGTGATAGGATTTGATACCGAAACCCGTCCCGCATTTAAAAAAGGGGTAGTGAATAGGGTGGCACTTTTACAGCTTTCCACTACCGACAGGGCTTTTTTATTCCGTGTGAATAAAATGGGGCTTCCGCAGAAAATCGTAAAGATATTATCCAGTCCCCGAATAATAAAACCTGGCGTTGCCATCCGTGACGATATAAAAGGACTTCAGGTCATTTCAAAGTTTAATCCCAAAGGGTTTATCGAATTGCAGGACCATGCAAAGGAAATGGGCATCCAAAATTTTAGCCTTAAAAAACTTACTGCTATTGTACTTGGCTTTCGTATATCCAAGTCGCAGCAATTATCAAACTGGGAGGCTCCAACTTTAACCGATGCACAAAAAACATATGCAGCCACCGATGCATGGGCTGCTCTTGAAATTTACAAATCCCTGTTTAATAATTAATATGGCTCAGCAGTTTGTTAAAGTTACATTAAAATCAGGCAAAGACCAGTCATTAAAGAGGTTTCATCCCTGGGTGTTTTCCGGAGCAATAAAGAAAATCTATGGTCAGGTATCTGAGGGAGATTTGGTTGCTGTATATTCCAATAAAGATGAATTTCTGGGGATAGGACACTATCAGGTAGGTTCCATTGCTGTTCGTTTGGTAACTTTCGAAGATATTGTTCCCGGATATGATTTCTGGAAAGAAAAGATTGAGAAAGCATGGCAGTTTAGACAAAATACTGGGTTTGGAGGTAATCCGGATACTAATGTGTTCCGTCTTATTCATGCTGAAGGAGACGGGTTACCAGGCTTGATTGTGGATTATTATAACGGTACTGCTGTAATGCAGATGCATTCAGTGGGGATGTTTATGATACGCGAAATGCTGGTAAAGGCATTACAGGAAGTAATGGGCGAACAATTGAAGGCCATTTATGATAAAAGCGAAAAAACACTTCCTTTTAAGGCAGATATTCATCCAAAGGATGGGCTGGTAATTGGCAATCCTGAAACAGATATAGTTAACGAGTATGGATTGAAGTTTAAGGTAGATTGGGAGTCGGGGCAGAAAACCGGCTTTTTTATCGACCAGCGTGAAAACAGGTTACTGGTTCAGACGTATTCTCATAACCGCGATGTGCTAAACATGTTTGGTTATACAGGTGGTTTCTCAATTTATGCCTTAAAAGGAGGAGCACGAATGGTTCATTCGGTAGATGCATCAGCCAGGGCAATTGATATGACCAATGAAAACGTGGCACTTAATTTTGGAGACGATAACCGGCATGAATCATTTGCTGCTGATGGATTTGAATATCTTAAAACTATTCAGGATAAGTACGATTTAATTATTCTTGACCCGCCGGCATTTGCAAAGCACAGAAATACCCTCCCTCAAGCCCTTCAGGGATATAAACGAATCAATACCCGGGCATTTGAACAAATAAAGCCGGGTGGAGTGCTTTTTACCTTTTCATGTTCGCAGGTTGTTTCAAAAGATCGGTTTAGGGAGACAGTGTTTTCGGCAGCTGCCATATCGGGGCGAACTGTAAGAATCCTGCATCAGCTAACCCAGCCGGCAGACCATCCTGTGAATATTTATCACCCGGAAGGGGAATATCTGAAGGGTTTGGTGCTTTATGTTGAATAGGCTGTTTTCGGTAAGTAATGATACCAGTTTCATTACAGTTTTTATATTTGCATACTTATAACTGAATACAAAACGATAATGAACAGGAAAGCTACTTTAGAGCAACTAAGTAAAGATTTACGAGGGAAATCAATTGTTGAAAAAATTCATTATTTTACTGATAATCATCAAGAGAGAGTGGTGTTTACAACCAGTTTTGGATATGAGGACCAGGCGATTTCCGATATCATCTTCAGCAATGAGTTGCCTGTAAAGGTAGTGACGCTTGACACAGGCAGGATGTTTGAGGAAGCATATAAGGTTTTTCGAAGTACTGTAGAAAAATACGGCAAGAATATTCAGGTTTATTTTCCTCCTGCCGATAAAGTAGAAAAACTCATGACAGGAAAGGGGCCGTTCAGTTTTTATGAGTCGGTTGAAAACCGGAAGGAGTGCTGTTTTATACGAAAGGTAATTCCATTGAAAAGAGCATTGGAAGGAAACGATATATGGATTACCGGGTTGCGTGCCGACCAGTCGGCCAATCGAAGTGGTGTACATGAATTTGAATGGGATGAAGGCAACCAGATTATAAAATTCAATCCGCTAATTGACTGGTCCCTTGAAAAGGTAAAAGCGTACATAAAGAAAAATCATGTACCTTATAATGTATTACACGATAAAGGATATGTCAGCATCGGATGTGAGCCCTGTACAAGGGCAATAAAACCTGGAGAGGATTTTCGTGCCGGTCGTTGGTGGTGGGAACAAAACACCGGTAAAGAATGCGGACTGCATGAAAAGCAGTAATTACCAGTTCGAAAGACTGCCGGGCTTGGAGTGCGACAGTTCTGCTATTGTATCCAGATAATTTGTTAATTCTCTGGAAGCGTTGTTCATCGCTTTTTCCACATTTGCCAAAAGAATCGGGACCTGTTCTGTCTGGTTATTTTCTGCCAAATGCTGAATCTGCTTCAGGGTTTTACCCGTTTCATCCATCATAAATATCAAAACGGAGGATTTAGCAGTATGTGCTTCTTTGGCTAAGGATCCGTATTCATTTTTTACTAAAAACTCCCTCATGTTGGATAGGAATTCCGGAATCTGGCTTAAAAATATCCCGATAAGTTCTTTTTGAAAATTGGTATCGCCACCTGATATTTCTTCAAGATAGCAGAGGTTTACGGTTTCGAATCGGTTGTCCATCATTTCATGAAAAATAGAGCTGCAAGTTAATTAATTTATTGAAATTACAAATCGTTTAAACGATGATATAATTCATATACACAGAATCAATGAATTCATAGCTTTGCATGTTTAAACGAATGAATAATGAAGTTAACTGCATTAAATAATGTACACAAGGCTGCCGGTGGCAGAATGGTTGAATTTGCCGGATATGAAATGCCTGTTGAATACAGTGGAATTAGAGATGAGCATCTTACAGTACGCAATGCCGTAGGAGTTTTTGATGTCTCTCATATGGGTGAGTTTTGGGTAAAAGGGCCTAATGCACTTGAATTGATAAAAAAAGTTTCTTCAAATGACCCAACGATATTACGTCCCGGTCAGGCTCAATACACCTGCTTTCCAAATGGCAGAGGGGGAATAGTTGACGATTTCCTTGTCTATTGCTTTAATCAGGAAGAATATCTTTTGGTTGTCAATGCTTCCAATATTGAAAAAGACTGGCAATGGATAAACAGGCAGAATAATATGAATGCCGAACTGGAAAATGTTTCTGACAGCATTAGCCAGCTCGCCGTTCAAGGTCCACTGGCTGTTAAAACTTTACAGAAGGTTACGGAAGTGAATCTGGGAGAAATGAAGTTTTACAGTTTTACAACCGGTAAAATGGCAGGAATTAATAATGTAATTATTTCTGCAACAGGTTATACCGGAGCAGGAGGTTTTGAGCTTTATTGTAAAAATGAAGATGCGGTCAGGCTTTGGGAAGCTGTATTTGAAGCAGGAGCTGAGTTTGGAATTAAACCTGCCGGACTTGGAGCACGTGATACCTTACGACTTGAGATGGGCTACTGCCTTTATGGGAACGACATTGATGATACCACCTCTCCAATAGAAGCAGGATTGGGCTGGATTACCAAATTTAACAACGGAAGGGAATTCATTGACCGGGATATTCTTACCATGCAAAAGAACGAAGGGGTTAGCCGCCGGTTAAGAGGTTTTATTCTTTTGGAAAAAGGTATTCCCAGGCATGGGTATGATTTAACCGATTCAAATGGAGCAGTAATTGGCAATGTTACTTCAGGCACGTTGTCTCCAGTGCTTCAGAAAGGTATCGGACTTGGATATGTTGCCCGTGAATATGCGGCTTTAGGGAACCAGATATTTGTGAAAATAAGAAATAAATCTGTTCCTGCTGAAATCGTGAAATTGCCCTTTATTTAATTTTGTAGAAATTTTTTTTGTTTTTTTTCTTAAAAGCGATGATCTTATGCAGATTCAGATAAATTTGTAGAAATGGGAAAAAAGAGCAGGCGATTTAGGTTAGCGATATTATCTCTGGATGGTATTATTCCTGTAAATTGTATTGTGAATTTTGAACCCATGGTTTTAATCGTATAATGGTTTTTTTTATCTGCAAGTCATCTGTAATTTTAGAAATTTAGAAGCGGGTGTTGCATTAAAATGGTTTAGTTTATTCACCTAAAAAATCTATAGAATGAAGAAACACAATTTCTACGCAGGGCCTTCAATTTTGCCCGAGTTAACAAAAGAAAAAACGGCTGAAGCTGTAATGAATTTTGCCGGCACAGGACTTTCTGTAATGGAAGTATCACACCGAAGTAAGGAATTTGTTGCAGTGATGGATGAGGCCAGAACTTTGGTGAAAGAGTTGCTTCAGGTGCCCGAAGGATATTCTGTTCTGTTTCTCCAGGGAGGCGCCAGCCTGCAGTTTTTAATGGCTCCCTATAACCTGATGGGTAAAAAAGCTGCCTACCTGAATACCGGTTCCTGGGCTTCCAAGGCGATCAAAGAAGCTAAACTTTTTGGTGAAGTGGTTGAAGTTGCTTCTTCAAAGGATGCCAACTTTAATTATATTCCCAAAAATTATGAAGTGCCGGCTGATGCCGATTATTTACACGTTACAACCAATAATACCATTTTTGGGACTGAGTTGCTTTACGATCCGGATGTAAACATCCCACTGGTGGCTGATATGTCATCCGATATCTTTAGCAGGGCTATGGATGTATCGAAGTACAACCTTATTTATGCAGGAGCACAAAAGAACCTGGGGCCATCGGGAGCAACACTGGTAATTGTTAAGGATGAAGCACTCGGGAAAATTAATCGTCCGATACCTACTATGCTCGATTATAAAGTGCATATAGGTCAGGATTCTATGTTTAATACTCCTTCCACTTTGGCCGTTTTCGGATGTCTTCAAACATTGAGGTGGCTCAAAAATGCCGGAGGTGTGGAAGCCATTGAACAGGTTAATAAAGAGAAAGCAAATATTCTTTACGGCGAACTGGACAGAAATAAGTTGTTTGTGCCAACTGTACCTAATCCGGAAGATCGTTCAAGAATGAATGTTACTTTTGTCATGGCTTCCGATTATTCCGAGCTTGAAAAAGATTTCCTTGAATTTGCAACTTCAAAAGGAATGGTTGGTATAAAAGGGCACCGGTCGGTCGGAGGATTCAGGGCCTCAATATACAACGCAATGCCGGTGGAAAGTGTGAAGGCACTCATTGAAACCATGCAGGATTTCGAAAAAAATAAATAAGAAAAAATGCAGGTGAAATTCCTGCTTTTTTTTTTGAACTAAAACAGCCAATAAATGAAGAAAATTCTTGTAGCCACTGAAAAACCGTTTGCTCCTGTTGCAATAAAAAAAATCAGGAAGATATTTGAGAAGGCCGGTAAAGAATATAAGCTGGTGTTGCTTGAAAACTACACTCAGAAAGACGAGCTCACTGAGCAGATAGCCGATGCCGATGCTTTAATAATTCGTAGTGATAAGATTGATGCTGCAGTTATAGAGGCATCTTCAAAATTAAAAATTGTGGTAAGGGCCGGAGCCGGATACGATAATGTGGATTTGGATGCTGCCACTGCCAAAGGCATTGTTGTGATGAATACTCCTGGTCAGAATTCAAATGCTGTTGCTGAGCTGGCAGTAGGTATGGCAATATTTGGCCTGCGGGAAATGTTCAGCGGAAAGCCGGGTGGTGAATTAAGAGGAAGAACGCTCGGTTTACATGGCTTTGGCTATGTGGCACGAAATGTATTCCGGATTGCCAGAGCTTTCGGTATGAAAGTCATTGTTTTTACCCGCTAT
The DNA here is from genome assembly GCA_041687255.1 of Mariniphaga sp. Taxonomy (GTDB): domain Bacteria; phylum Bacteroidota; class Bacteroidia; order Bacteroidales; family Prolixibacteraceae; genus Mariniphaga. The sequence continues at coordinate 100,133 of JAWLCL010000016.1, forward strand.
AGTAAAAGTGCTGCTGCAGCTATCGGACTTAAAGTGACCAATTCGCTGGAGCAGCTGTACGAAAAAAGCGATATAGTATCCATTCATGTGCCTGCCAGAGGTGAACACCTGAAGTCGGTTAGCTACGAAGTTCTTAAACATTTGAAAGACGGGGCAGTGATTGTCAATACCGCTCGTAAGGAAGTGATTAATGAGCCCGACCTGTTGCAGATTATGGAGGAGAAGCCTAATATTAAATATTTGTCGGATATAACTCCTGACAGCGAAAATGAGTTTGCTGAAAAGTTCCAGGGCCGCTACTTCTTTACTGCTAAAAAGGCAGGAGCACAAACTGCTGAAGCGAATCTGAAGGCAGGTGTGGCTGCAGCCGAACAAATTGTGGCTTTCTTTGAGAAAGGAGATGTTACTTACCAGGTAAATAAATGGTAAGTGAATTAGTGAGATAATTTAAAATATAAACTAAAGTATAACCAGCAAATGGCAACTGTAAAACCATTTAAAGGGCTTCGTCCACCAAAAGAAATTGTAGAGGAACTTGCCTGTCTTCCATACGATGTAATGAATTCAGAGGAGGCAGCAGAAATGGCCAAAGGAAAGGAAAAATCGCTGCTGCGCATTACCCGTGCGGAAATTGAATGTCCCGGTGTGGAAGATATTCATTCGGAGGAAGTATATGAAAAGGCAGTGGAAAATTTGCACCGTTTTCGTGAAAATGGATGGCTGGTGCAGGACAGTGAACCGGGGTATTACATTTATGCTCAGACAATGAATGGCCGCACTCAGTATGGCATCGTAGGTGGTGCTTCCTGTGCCGACTATGAAAACGAAATTATTAAAAAGCATGAACTCACGCGCCCTGAAAAGGAAGAGGACCGTATGGTACTTACCCGTTACCTTAATGCCAATGTCGAACCGGTTTTCTTTGCCTACCGGGCCGTTCCGGAAATTGATGCTGTAGTTGAAAAAGTAACAGCAGGAGAACCTGATTATGACTTTACAGCTGAAGATGGATTTGGACACCATTTTTGGGTGGTGAGGGATAAGGAAACAAATGAACTCATTGAGAAACTTTTTTCAGAAAAGGTTCCCTTTACGTACGTGGCCGATGGACATCACCGCACTGCTGCAGCGGCAAGGATTGGCCTGGAGAAACAAAATCAGAACCCAAATCATAGTGGAGAAGAAGAATACAACTTCTTTATGGCTGTTCATTTTCCCGACAACCAATTACAGATAATTGATTACAACCGTGTGGTAACGGATTTGAATGGTTTGTCTGAACGGCAATTTCTTGAAAAGCTTCAGGGTGCATTTGTTGTGGAAAACATGGGAGAGGGGATATACAAGCCCGGAACGCTGCACGAGTTCAGCTTATACCTGTCAGGCAACTGGTATAAATTAACCGCTCGTGAAGGTACCTATAATGACAATGATCCCATTGGTGTGCTTGATGTTACAATTCTTTCGGAACAGGTGCTGAAACCTGTTCTGGACATTACCGATTTAAGAACCTCAAAACGCATTGATTTTATTGGCGGCATTCGAGGTCTTAATGAGCTGAAAAGGAGAGTTGATTCAGGTGAAATGAAAGCAGCCTTTGCATTATATCCGGTATCCATGCAGCAGCTTATAAACATTGCCGACAGCGGAAATATCATGCCACCAAAAACAACATGGTTCGAACCAAAACTGCGTTCAGGACTTGTAATTCATGAGCTTGATTAATCTGCTGCAAATTTTATATGCAAATGAGCAGCAAGAACCATTTTTTTCTAAATTTGTCATCTTGTTAAAAGCGGGAGTATCCGTCGACAGCCGGACAAGGCTCAGTGGTAGACCATCGGCTGACGGATCTCAGGCTGAATTGAAATATAAGAATAATTATGGGAGTAGCTCAGTGGTAGTCCGTCGGCTGACGGATCCTAAGTCTGAGGAAAAAATAATAAAAGCGGGAGTAGCTCAGTGGTAGAGCATCAGCTTCCCAAGCTGAGGGTCGTGGGTTCGATCCCCATTTCCCGCTCTTGAAGATGAAGGAGTTACAAATGATTGTAGCTCCTTCTCTTTTTGTGGTTGAAACATAGTTGAAACAATCTGTTATTGAAAATATCTCATCCGTCCGTCTTTATTCCCTAAGGAAAGTGAATGGACGGACGAGTTAAAATGGCAATTTATCATCCTCCTCATCGTAGACTGGTTCATCATTTTCAATAATTTTATGATTTGTTACCAATCCTTTCACTACAGTAAATATCATTTCCTTTTCATGTAGTGGATGATAATAACTTGTTCTTTCGTATTGCTTGCCAAATGGAACTCTTAGTTCACCTGTATACCATGTTGCCTGATAAATAACTTCATCAAGTAACAGTGGAGTTAATTTATCCTCATCCTTTTTGTCGTATTGTAGTTTAAGGTGGACAAGGTAAAGTACATTGTTCATGATTTCCCAGGTACCGACATATCCCCTCCAGCAATGAGAGCCAAAGGGAATAAGTTTGAGGTCCTTATCAAGAAGCTTCAGGAATGGTTCCAATGGTTGAGAAAGGAGAACATACTTTTCGCCATTGATAATTATTTTTTCTTCAATCTGAACTGTCATTTACTATTAATTGGGATTAATTTATATTTTAAAATGTATCCCTTTATACCCTTGTAATCAACTAAATAAAAATTATTGGATGATTCTTCCAAAATAGTTACTGTTTCATTTTTACCTATATGCTCAATACGTTCTGAAATATATTTTGGGTTTTTTTACTAGATATGCTTCACCATCAATTTTTGCATTAAGGTGCGATACCTATTTTATTCGCTTCCCAACTTAAACCAATTTTGATGAATTGGTCATTTTTATTCAAATATAAATTGTAAAAATTTCCAAGATGTATTACATCATAAACTGCATTTCCTTTAAGCATTCCATTATGTACTATAAGCATTTCTTTTCCATTAATATCATAATATTTTCGCTTTATACTTCTTAATTCATCAAAAAATGAATTAATTCCTGTCTGTTGTTTCATGTATACAATCATTTCTACATAGTGGTCAGAATAACTTTTACGATACATATGATTAACATTGTTATTCCAACCATTCATTCCATTTTCATAAGCTATATAATTGTTATCTGAAAATTCTGAAAAATAATTGTAACCATATTTTCCCATTGTTGATTTCCAAAAATTCAAGTCTAAATGCACTAAATGGATTAATGATTGAACTGTTGGCTTTATTATTTTAAAATTATTAGAAAAAGATTGTACCTGCAATTCGGGAGGATGAAACTCACTTTGAGCTAACACATCCATATAGAATATGGATATCACCAATACTAAAAATACTTGTTTCATTTTTTATAAAGTATTAATTTCACCTGAGTCCCTATGGTGAAGGTTTAAAATATAAAAGCGTGGGACTGTAGCTTAGTTAAGCTAACGCCTTGGTTTAATTGTTGTCATATATGCTCATTGGTTGAACACTAATTTAATTCCTTTGCAAGTAATGAATTGACTGTAGCTAACAAAAAAATTGTTTTCATATACTTTGTATTATCTGGATAAACAGTTTATATGTCTCTGTAGAATATCTTTATTCTGGCTGGGTGTTACCACCTGGTTATTACCAGTGGATTCTCGAAATACTACAGTTTTTATTGTAGAATTCTTTAGTTTTTGAACATCTGCAGCAGTCAGAGAGTATATACCCATTCCAATTTGCTCATTATGCATTGTAGCCAGTTGACTGGTCACAAGCTCTAACTGCAGCGACTGGTTATTTGTCAGTTGAATCATTAAGCTGCCAGTTTGTTTCTTTGGTGTAGAAAGATATCTGACAGTTGTTGATACATAGTAGGAGGAACCATCTGTTTGAACAGATAGTCCCAGTTCACAGTTATTTCCTTTGCCTACAAGCTCAGGATTCAGGTATCTTACAGTTGTTCCATCAGGTCTGTTGTTAACCTGAACATTGCATTGACCAGAAATTATGGTTGTCTGTATCAGTAAGAACAATAAAATAGAAATTGGCTTCATAATTTAGTTAGTTTGTCAAATCTGTTAATGGTTAATTTTCGTGGGTCAAAAACATCGATTCTATATGAATTTGTACCTACATCTTGTATTATAAAAACTTCCACTCTATCAATAATTTGATCTAAAGCTTTGATATTTGCTTTATAACATTTTATGAAGAGATTTTTTGTTTGATCAAAAGATGAATTTTTTAGGCTTGTCAATTCATATTCCAAGTAAAAACTTTCCCCGTCATCCCCTTCAAGTTCCCATAGAATACTTCCACTTAGAAATTCCCCATGGAATTCATTTATTTTTATTATAAGAGTATTTGAAGTAAAATCTTCTCGGTTGCGTAAAGGTTCATTCTCACTTATAAACTCAAATTTTTTAGAAATGTAGATGCCATTTTGTCCAAAAGATAAAACGCTAAACAATATCATTATTAATAATAGATAGTATTTCATGGTTATTAATTTGAATAATTAAAATACTTGTGAATCCATGAAAATCCCATATTTATTGGCTTTTTTCAAAAACTTTTTAGCTTTCTTGGTCTTGTTTAATTGAGCATATGATTTCCCCATGATGTAGTAAGTTTCTGTTTCAATTTCACCAAAATATTTTCTGCCATATTTTTGTGCTGATTTACACTGATTGATAGCATTCATATAATACTTTGCCTTATAGCTTCTTTTAGCATTAAGAATTGCATTATCAATTAGTTTAGTTGCCATAATAGTTTCATTCCAAAGCTGCTCCTGTGATTTTGGAGTATACATTGATTGATACTTTAAGCCATCCTGAGCATAGAAAAATTGTGGGAGCAATAAAATAATGAGAAAAAGTAATTTTTTCATGATGTTTGAAATAAGTTCATCCTATTCCTAGATGAGGGTTTTTTACTTTAAAAATAAAGTGTGGAACAATTATCAATGCTGATAACACTTTGATATACAATTTACAAAATTTTTACTATTAATAAGTAGTAATTTTAAAGTGGTAACAAATGAGTGGAAAATATTCTTCTTTTGAGCTATGGCTAACAAAGAGGAATATATTAATCAACAGCTTGAAAACCTTGGTAAAAGGCTTAGGGATTTACGCAGAGAAAAAGGCTATACCAATTATGAGCAGTTTGCTTTTGATCATGAATTACCCAGGGCTCAATATGGCAGATATGAGAAAGGACAGGATATCAGGTTCAGCAGTTTACTGAAAGTCCTCAAAGCCATGAATATTTCTCTAAAAGAGTTCTTTGGTGAAGGTTTTGACTAAAACAAATAACTTTTTACCAGTCAAAATCTCTTATTTCTTTCCAACTTGTCCTTTTATAGCCTGAAGCACTGCAAACAGCTTGAATAAGGTTATTGCCTGTTGTGGATGTACCATGTTTGAGCTGTCTTCCATCAGAAAGTAATACCCACCAGTTTGGATCAACTTTCCTTCCATATATTTTTTGTTTATAATTGACTTTACTGGTTTTTCCTGTATATATTGCTTTTATGGGACAATCCAATATGCCACCATACCCCAATATTTTAGATATATTTTCATAAAAATCTTTACCGAGGTATGAGAAATGCCATGGGTCAAGATCTGAATTTTGTTCTCTTGCTATATCAATATTGGCATCTTTAATATGCTCCACAAATTCTTTAGAACTAAACCAGTTTGTGTTGGGTGCTTCGCTTTCCGTGAAATTTACTTCGTATTCATAAGTCTGCCAACCACCAGTTTCTTTATCCATTAGAAATTCCTTGCCATATAATCCCCTATTTCTGCCAACCCAAAAATTTTTGCCAGCATTATGCCATGTTAATATTTCAAGACCGCTTATTCTATCTTCACAATTTTTACCAAAACTCCTGAATGATCCTTTATTGCCGGAGATAAGTGAAGAAAAATTATGCAAGGCAAATTTAAGTGTTTCATAAAAATAAGTGCCTTGTAATAAACCATTATATGTATTCAGTATATTTTCCCAATATAACATCTGACAATCAACAATAATATTTTTAGAAAAATAATTCTCAGGCACTAAACCCAAATGAAAAATGTTAACAGGTTTTATTTCCAGATTTTCTTGAACGCACTTGATCACATCCTGTTGGGCTTTTATCTGTTGTTTAAAGTCACTAATGTTGGGAGTAGTAAACATTTTTGCTTCGATGACAATCAAATATAAATCTGGTTCTGTTATTAATATTACAACATCGGGAGTGTCCTTTGTTTTTGGAAGATTTTGATACTCCTTGCCAAAAAAATTTGCCGATTCTTTTAAACTGTATTCCGTGAGGAACTGAATATTATTGTTTGCAGCATTTGCCTGAACTATAATATCCTTTGGGAAATTATTAATTAAATCAAAGAAAAGGTTTATGTATTTAAAATTATCATAACAAAGTATTTGGGGCAAAACTGTTCCTGTGTAGAATCTCTCTTTTCTATTCAGAGGAAGGTAATTGTTGAAATTGTTATTCAATGAATTCATTTGTGGTGATTTTTTGTTTTAGTCATAAGTTACTAATAATTATATAGATTTACTAATTACTCATGAGGATTTAGCTGCTGACTGTAACTTTGAAAAAGCCAATCTTTGCCGATTTGAGGATGTAAGAACCAATCCTACAATAGGAACACTTTTCAAAATCAGTCAGGAATTGGAAATTTCACATTCTGAGTTAGTTGATGTAGAATAGGTCATTTAGGTATTCTACAGCATATATTTACAGTATCCCTTCATCAGCAAAACTCACATAATCTTCCTGCAGCATGATAAGATGATCCAGCAGGGTTATATCCAATAAACTACCTGCTTCTTTAATTTTCCTTGTAATACTCATATCTGAATTACTAGGGTCTTTGCTTCCAGATGGATGATTATGTGCCAGGATTATTGATACTGCATTTGCTTTTAGTGCTGCCTGAAAGATACACCTATTATCTACTAGAGTTCCAGTTAAACCTCCTATAGAGATGAGTTGGTAACCCAGGACATTGTTTGCCCTGTTTAGATAAAGGGCATAAAAGGATTCCCTGTAATTTATGGAACTGTCCCATATGCTGCGAAAGATTTTTTCTGCATCACCTGAGCAGCTTATTTTAACCATTTCAGATGGTTTTATTAATGGCTTGTAGGAGATTTCAATCTCTGCTACCTGTTGAATTTTATTAGTTGTCATACATTTAAGTTTTAAGTGTGAATACTCCATCCAGCTTTCTTGTCTGTAGAAAGGGATACTGAGAATGTAGGTGCTGCTCCACTTCCATAGCCATCATGTGGTCCATGAAAGATAAAGCCACCATATAGAACTAGCTTATCCTCATTTGTAATGGAAAATTCCATTGACAGAGGTGCAAAGTCACTGTAAAGGGTAACCTGGTATCCTTTAGCTGAGTAGTTTTCTAACCTGGAATAAGTTTCGTTGAAACTTTCCATCAGGTCATGTTCTTTGGCATAGGTCCTGATCTCATCAAGCCTGCCATTACTATTATCAATAATCATATTAGTATTAATTTTCTTGTAGGAGATAGATTATAAATGAAGGTTCTTTTTCAGATGCATCATTGGGATCAGTAAAAATGAACCTACCAGAATGAGTTTGTTTCCCATCTTTAGTTATTGTGAATTTTATTGAAAGTGCTGTAGAATCGCTGATGTAAGTTACTTTATAGCCATTTTTAGAAAACTTTATAAGTTGTTTAATTTGCCTCCTGAAAGTTATCAGCAAGTCCGAATTTTTGAGCATGATTAGTTAGCTCATCCATCCTGCCGTTTGAGTTGTCTATAATCATATATCATTATAATTAGTCATATTATTATTGAGCGAAAGAAGTAGTAATTTGAAATAAAGTTTGGTTATTAAGTATTAAACATTTAATTTGTAGGACTTTAATATACTGAACTAAAAAATATGTGGACTGAATTAAACCCAAAAATTGTTGAGCTATGTCGACAACATTATGAAAATGAGTTTTATGCAGATTGTATTTTGACTGCTTTGAGAGAGATAAATACAAGATTGAAAAGATTTGTATTACAGGAAACAGGTAACGAATATGATGGTGTTAATTTAATGAGAAAAGCTTTTGGATTCAATTATGATAGAGATTCAAGAAGTATCAACAGAATGCCTGTAGTTCTACTAGTCGATAATTTAGAAAGCGAAACAAGCAGAAACTTACAAGATGGATATATGAATATTTTTGTAGGTTCATTTATTGCTCTTAGAAATACAAAGGCACATGAAAATATGAATCCATCTCAAAATAGAACAATTCACATGTTATTTCTATGCAGTTTATTAATGTATAAACTGGATGAATCAAATATGAATTAAATTACTACAATTATAAATTAGTAATTGCAGGAAGAATGAGAATTCAAGAACCATTAAAACAGCATCATCATGGCAGTATATAGAATTGACAAGAAAGACTATGTTAAAGTTAAAGGCAAAGGCAAAGAAGTTGTTAAGAAGAATAAGTTTGAAAGTTTTAATGAAGATATTCTAGGCTTAGGAAAAATAGATAAGAAATCAAATCAGATAAATGCATTAAGTGCAATTTTTGATTTAGAAGGATTTACTAATTTTTGCAAACAAATAGACCCTCACCTTGCTGTTCCTGAATATTTAAATGATTTTTTAAAATGGATTTTTAAAGAGATTAGAGTTGAATTTATTCAAGATGAATATAATGAAGGATATGAAATGTGGTCAGATTTACCCTTTTTATCAAAATATTTAGGTGATGGCATTTTGTTTTTATGGGATACTGATAGTATGGATGATACTGAGATATTAAACGTTGTTGTATCATTATATGAAGTTTGCGAAAAATATACTACAGATTTTTTACCAGAAATATCTGATAAGATTATTTCACCACCTACAAAATTAAGATGTGGAATAGCTCGTGGTGCAATATATAGCGTTGGTAACGGGAATGATTATGTAGGTGCTTGTATAAATATGTCTGCTAGACTTCAAAAGTTGCATTCATTATCTTTCTGTTTTTCTAGACGAGGTTTAGATCCATTAAAAATGGAAGAAGGATATAAATCAATATTTATAACAAAAAAAGTAAATATTAGAGGTATTGGTGAGAATGAACTTGTTTGTTTTCGGAAAGATGAATACAATAATTTATCAGTAGATTTAAAAAATTTATTTGTATAGAAACAGCAAGTTCAATTACATTAGTCTTTCTAGAAAAATTCTTAAAAATATCCATCCATCCAATTTCCATAGAAGAAGTGGATGAATGGATAAATCATTAACTCACAAACCAGTGATGTTTGCTTTCACCTATAGCCTGATAAATACCATTCACAAACTGTTGGCATCCTACCCCCCTGTCAAGAAATGTATCAATGTAGCTCATTTTATTGGCTCCTGTGAATAGGTTCATCAGCTTCCACAGGTTGATGTTTCCCATGTCATTTCTGCAAAAGGATTCATCGCTGTAGTAATCTTTTACCACCAGGTTTACCTGTGAATCCATCAAAGGAAACTGAGGTATATCCTTCCTGTCTTTGTATGGCATGTTCTGATACAGCCTTGCTCTGCCAATAATCTGTGCAAATTGAGATTCAGTCAGCATTGTTCCTGGTAGGTTATTCAGTGTGTCAATGTTCTTGTAGACATTAAATTCACCAAACAGGTTGTAAGCAGCTTTAGCCAGTTCTGCAACAGTTCGTACCTTCACATCAGCTTTGAACCCATCAGTAGAGATGCACAGGTTAGTACACACCTTATTCTGAAACCCTATGAACAGTTTAAAATGCTCCTCAGCCTTGCGTGAATGAAGGTTTGTAAGGTTGTAAGCTCTTACCCCTCCTACAGTTAAATTAAGGGCATTTGAGGCTATATTTCCATTGATGGAAGGTATCTCCATTGCAAATGCCATACGCTCATAGTACAGGGTTTTCTCATGCTCCAGAAGCTCTTTAGCAGGCTTTCCTACAGCTGATGGAATTCTCCCTTTAATGGGATGTGAAACCCTCACAGCAGGCTTTAAAATGGTTTCTCCGCCAAAGATTTTCTCTGTGACCAAGGCCACTGTTTCAATAAATTCCTGATGTGAGATGGTGCTTTCATTATCCTTAGCAAAAACAGGAATGGTATGCCTCTTTTGTAGTTCTCCAAATGTTACAGGATTCGTATTTGCTGCCATAAAATGAATGTCTGAAGTTTCCTGTACAGCTTCGTGAATGGCAGGTAATGTATTAACTTTTACTAATTCCATTTCCGCTGATTTTATTTTGGTTAATAATGTTTGCTGATAAAACCTCCTTGCGTGCAACAGCCAGGGGTTCAAGTGTAGCCTTGTATTCAGGATAGGTTCTTAGAATAGTTCTTAGCTCGTCTATTGTCTGAGCTTTGGAAATCTTTCCTTTTATATTATCCAGACTGATACCAGAGTTGCACCACTCCAAAATCTTTTTACCATGAGCCTCAGAAATGACATCCTCAGGTTTATCCATGAACATGCCAGTTCTGTCCTTAGATGCCTTTGCCAGGTGTTTAATGTCAATGTCGAATACTATGGTAAATTCATAGTCGAGTCCATCCCTGGTAATCCCTTTCAGACCAAGTTTCTCAACAGCATATTTGCCATTCTTTTCTACCATTGCATAATCAGTTTTGGTTCTGATTGTAGCAACTACATGAGCAGGTGATTCCAGTATCTTTTGCACGAATGCATTGTGCCTAGGTGTCATTTTAGCCCAGTTTGTAAAAGAGTTCCCTGGCATATTTCCGTGAAGGTCCAGTATCCCGCCACTTCCCACCCATTCATGCGAAACAGAATCAATGATAATAACTTCCATTTCTGCCTTCTCACACACCTCAATTGCTTTGATGTAGCGTTCAGGGGTGAATGGTTTTTCAAGCTGGAGTACGTTGTATTCTCCCAGATGAGAGTAGAGGTCAGCTGAATGGTTCTCAGTGTCAATGACAGCTATTTTTGACCAGTCAGCCATTCCAGATGCCATCAACAGGGATGACATAGTTTTACCAGAGCCTGATGGACCCTGGAGAGCAAGCTTAATCTTAGCCTGCTTTCTTTGTGCTTTGTGTAAATCCATAGAATTTAATTTAAAGTGAATGAATAGTAGTTGCGGATTATACAATGTAATTTAAGTTGAAGGGTGATGCTTAAAAATCAGTCAATTAACTTTCAGTATAAGAAATTTGCTTACTTTTATCTTCAAAAATTAACTTATGGACAAAGCTAAATATATCTACTATTCTTATCAGAATAATTCATTTAGCATCTTGTGGTTATATTCCGATGGCAAACTATCCTATGCAAAATTCAAAGAGAATTCTGGATTTTATGTTTCTGAAGAAAAATGTAAAGAGAAAGATTTATTCAATGTTTATAGAAAGGGTTATTATGAAATAAATGAAAATAAACTAAGCATAAGAATATCAGAGATATCTGAATTAGATAATGATACAAGTATTGAAAGCCTGTTAAGACGTGCTGTAAGTTATCTTGATTATTCAAGATATATAACCGGTTTTGCAGAGAAATTGCTATTTAAATCCAGTGCATTATACGTTGGCCCATTAGATGATACTATCTTTTATTTGTATTGGAACAGTGACATCAAGTTTTCTTTAAATGAAGAAGTTGAATTTGTAAAGCCAACTCGGTTTACTAATCAAGATGAAATTTATCCAATTATTTTACTTCCGATAGGTATTCATTCTGCCATTTATAATGAAGTCACGGATGAAGAAGCCATTGAAGCTTTAAATATAGAACCACCGGAATTAATTCAACATCCGCTTCCAGAAAAACCAAAAAAATATATATATGTAAAAAGAAGAGCTAATAAGAAACTTTTAATTTTGGAAATTGTATCCTTGGCATTAATTATTTTAGGATTTTTAGAAGCTTTAAACAATAAAGGGAGCATTAGTTTTTTTGTTATCCTTTTCACCATAACTTTTATATTCTTTTTGTTTTCGTATAAAAACAAGAAACAAATTAATGTTGAAAAAAAACTGTCCGATGAAGAATATAACAAATTACTACAAGAACATGAAAATAAATGTGATAGTATTCGCTCTGAAAACAAAAAATTAAAACAAGCATTTCCAGAAAAGTATAATGAGTTTAAATCTCGATATGGAAAAGATATAGCCAAAAAAAAATCAAAAATGTATGCAGCTCCGGGTATAAAAAAATCTGGTTTGACTGTTGGTCAAAATAGGAGTCCTAACAAAAGGGGTAGAACAGAATTAGCATTTCTTCAAGAATTATATCAACGGTTTGGTTCAAATGTAATTGTTGATGCATTTTTAGGAGAAACTTCCTATCAGCCAGATTTTATAATCACGTTAAATCGTTTGGGATTAAAAATAAATGTTGAGATTGATGAACCATATACCAATTCCATTGATGATTGGGGTAATACTGAAAAAGGTAAACCCATCCACTTCATAAATGGACCAGATGATGACAGAAATGACTATTTTTTGAATAAAGGGTGGATAATAATTCGTTTTAGTGAGAAGCAGATAATTGAAGAAACAACATATTGTGCAGATTTAGTTCAAAATGTATATGAAGCAATAGATTGTAAAAGTTCCACCTATGGTCTTACTGTAAAAAAAGACAAAAGATGGACATATGAAGAAGCTCGCTTGATGTATTATAATAAGGAAAGAAGTAAATGGTCTAATCTAGAAAATTAAAATAAAAGGTCACCATTTCTGGCAACCTTTCTTTTTCTTTTTTCAGTGGCATTTTTTAACATACACCACAGGAAATACCGTCTCAAAAAATGTAAAATACAGCAGAAAACCTGCTTTTGTAAGATGTATGATTACGTAATATCCAATATTTACTAAATTTGAATACTATCAATAACTAAATTATAGCTATATGTGGGTTTGTAATAAATGCAATAACTCTGTAGAAGAGGATGAAAAAATTTGCTATTACTGTGGAGAGGGAATTAAACCTGATCGAGTAGAAGTTATTAATGATAAAAACTATTTATCTGAACATTTAGATAAAGTCCATCGAAATTGGATAACCACAAGTAATAGTTTTGAAGGTTATGAGATACAGGAATATTTAGGTCCAGTAAATTCAAATTTGGTTCTTGGAATAAATATAATATCTGATATTATCACTGGTTTAACTGATGTATTTGGAGGAAGATCTCTAGAATATGAGGCTAAAATAAACAAGCTTTACGAAGAAGGTTATGAAATTTTAGCTGAGCAAGCCAGGAAAAAAAGGGCAAATGCTATAGTAGCTTTAAAAGTTGATATTGATGAATTTGCTGGAAAAGGTAAAGCCATGTTAATGGTTTCTATGATAGGAACTGCTGTAAAAATAAAAGTAGAAAAGAATAACAATTCTATACAATCACAAGAAAAGGAGACATTGTAGCCTCCTTTCCCTGAAGGTTAAACCAGTTCAGGTTCTTCCTGGTGTTCAGCACTGATAAATTCAGGAGCCTTTTCACCTTTTGGAACATACACCCAGCGGTGGCTCAGTTCAATAACTTCACCAGTCTGTTCATTTACGAACTGGTATGCTTCACATTCCACCTTTTCAACAGTTCCATCCATTTCCTGACCAACAAGGGATTTACAGGTTTCTTCATCAAAGGTGGATGGTATGCTTGCTTTCTTTGCAGTGGCGTAGAACAATCCTGTTTCCTTTGACTTAACCAATGAGATACCTCCCTGTACTATTAAAGCAAGGAACAGTTCTCCTCCTGAGCTTCTACGAGCTTTGTAATCAACAATTCTTACCATGATAATATGTTTTAAGTTATTAAAAGTGGCACTCCCAGGCTACAGATAAAGCAATTATCCAATAAGCTTTTGGGTACATTTCTACCGTACAATTTAACTGTAGCCTGAAGCAGTGCCATATTTTCAATATGGTGGAAGATGCCATGAGTTGATTCTTTTTATATTAGATTGACGGGGGGAATAACCCAACTTTTAGAGAAGTGGGGGCGTCTTTGCTGTGATACCACCTGTTCGAGCTTCCCTATAACTATTTTGAGAATGACAAACTTTTAGGGGGTGTTTAAAATAATAATTTACCACCCGTTTAAACTTCCACATAAACTATAGGG
>JAWLCL010000017.1:0-110949 GCA_041687255.1 Mariniphaga sp.
TATCAAAGTACCATTCGCATCGATCCCAGGTGCAGCGCACCGTAATATTAGCCATTGAACAAAATAATTTCTGCATCTATTGAGCGTAAAATTGGTCTTATGACTGAAATTTTTAGTATTTTTATTATATATGCATCTGATTACTAGTTGTATTTAATAATTCTGTCTAATTTAAATCAAATAAAATGGCAAACACTTACATTCAGTTCTATGCACATCTGGTTTTTGCTGTGCGAAACAGAGAGGTCCTGATAAAAAGAGAATGGAAACCAGAAATGGAGAAGTATATAACAGGAATTGTTCAGAACTATCGTCATAAATTGATAGCTATAAATTTAATGCCCGATCATGCACATATTTTTATTGGCTATAATGTAAATCATTTAATTCCTGACCTGATTGAGGAAATAAAAACCTCCTCCAATAAATGGGTTAAACAAAATCATTTGTCAAGGTTCAGGTTTAGCTGGCAAAATGGATATGGAGGATTTTCTCATTCACGTTCGCAAATTGATGCAGTGGTGAAATATGTCATGAATCAGGAAATTCATCATAAAAAAAGAACGTTTAGGGAAGAATACTTGAATATTTTAAAGAAAAACGATATTCAGTTTAGTGATGATTATTTGTTTGAGTTTTTTGATGATGTATATGGTTGGGAATAAAGATTTTCAGATATACAGTTTAAAAAAGCCATTCACAAAGGAATTGGGTGCAGCGCACCTAAATATTTGTAGTATCAAAGAACCATTCGTATCGATCCCAGGTGCAGCGCACCGTAATATTACCAGTTGGATAGAATGCGCTGCATCTAAGGGGATTATTATTGTTGCATATCAGCTACAAATCTTTCGGTGCGCTGCACCTGTAGGGGTCTGTTGCTGTATTGGTTTTTACTACAAATATTACGGTGCGCTGCACCTTGTGGAATTGCTTTTGTTGCGGGTTAGCTACAAATCTCTCGGTGCTCTGCACCTTTAAGGAACGGGATGGTTTCAGCCTGCTACAAAACTTGTGGTGCGCTGCACCTGGGAAAACCGGGTTGAATTTTTGTATACTTCATCCTGTCTTTTTATTCGTATCAAAACCGTATCAAAGTCGGATTAAACTCGCGTTTTTCCGAGTTTAGTCCGACTTTGATATGGAGCAAATAAGAAGAAGGTCAAATCCACAACCTTGCTTAAGGTCATTAAGGATCTTAAGGATCTTGAGACCGGAGTACAATAAAAAAAACCTTCGGTTTTTGATAGATGCAAAACATGCATTTTTGTAAATGTCATTCAAAAAAAAATGATGCCCTCATTCACTGCGAAGGCATCATTTTCATTTATACTGAAAGGTATTGTTACATCAGGAAGCTGAGCAATATACCGGCCGCCACTGCCGAACCGATAACACCTGAAACATTAGGCGCCATGGCATGCATCAGCAGGTGGTTAGTGGGGTCTTCCTTGAGGCCCATATGCTGAACCACACGTGCGCTATCGGGAACAGCTGACACTCCTGAGGCACCAATCATCGGATTTATTTTGTTGCCCTTTTTCATGAAGAGGTTCATGAGCTTGGCCGCAAGAACTCCCCCTGCAGTGGCAATGACAAATGAACCTGCACCAAGGGCGAAAATCTTAATCGATGAAGGAGTCAGAAACACATCGGCCTGTGTAGATGCACCAACAGTTATTCCCAGAAGGATTGTAATGGTGTCAATCAGCGCATTGCTTGCTGTATTGGCCAGACGCTTGGTAACGCCCGATTCTTTCAGCATGTTACCGAAAAACAACATACCCAGCAGGGGCAGTGCCGATGGTGCAATATATGCTGTTAACAACAAACCTATTATCGGGAAAAGAATTTTCTCGAGCTTCGATACTGCGCGTGGTGGTTTCATTTTTATCCTCCGCTCTTTTTTTGAGGTGAGCAACTTAATTACCGGGGGCTGAATTACCGGAACCAGCGCCATATAGGAGTAGGCTGCAATTGCAATGGGACCTATCAGGTTTTGCACCACCTGCCCGTTGGCCATTACATTCATACCATTGGCAAGTTTGGAGGAGATAAATATTGCTGTAGGGCCGTCGGCACCGCCAATAATTCCGATAGCACCTGCTTCAGGAGGGGCAAATCCTAAATAAAGGGCACCAAGGAAGGTAAGAAATATACCCACCTGGGCGGCTGCTCCAAGAAGCATGAGTTTCGGATTTGAAATAAGCGACGAAAAATCGGTCATGGCACCAATACCTAAAAATATCAGTGGGGGATACCACCCCTGGACCACTCCCTGGTAAAGAATGTTCATAACCGAACCCGGTTCGTAGACCCCCAGTTTCAGGTTAAAATCCACGGCCTGGAACATGGGTATGTTGCCGATGAGGATCCCGAAGCCAATAGGTATCAGCAGCAGGGGTTCAAATTCAAAACGGATAGCCAGGAATATGAAAATAAGCCCAATGAGCATCATCAACAGATGTTTCAGGGAAACATTTGCAAACCCTGAAAATTCGTAGAAGTTCAACAAACCCGACACAGCGCCGCTGTAGTTTTTGTATGTATAACCATCGCCACGGAGTTTGCCGTCATCGGCCAGGTAAAGTGTACGTTCCGGTAATTTTATAGTTTCCTGCACGGTACGGTAATCGGTGGCCGATACATTGGGATCAATGTTGGTCCTCAGGTGAGTTACCACTACGGGATTAAATTCCAGGATGATCTCATCATCCGAAATACTGTATTTCCCTGTATACCGTTGTTTGGCCGAGTCAAGGGTAAAGGTGTTGTTATCGGTAAAACTGAATGTTTTATACCGTTTAACGGTTGTGGGTTCTTCTCCCGGTTTTACATCCTGCGGATTATAGGTAGGAATGGGGACATACCCCTCACTGCGGTTTACCCATTTTCCACTGGTTAATTGTTGTGAAATATCTTTTTCCTGCGCTCCGGCTGTAGCGGATAGAAAAACAGCCGCAAAGAGGAAAAAGAGCTGTGTTATTTTTTTCATTATAAATGATTTAATGCAGGTTGTTAACCAATTTCAATAAGAACATCGTCCTGCTGAACAGCGTCGCCGGCATTTACTTTTATTGCTGTCACTTCGCCTCCGCGGGTAGTCTGAACCTGGTTTTCCATTTTCATTGCTTCCATAACCACTACATTTTGTCCTTCAGAAACCACATCTCCCACCGAAACATTCAGTTTGAGAATGGTTCCGGGCAGGGGAGCGGTAACCTGAAATTTACCGGTTGAAGCAGTTCGTTTAATCTGGCCTTCGCCCGGAAGTTTTTCTATGGGCTTTCGTACCAGTCGTGGTGTCTTGGTTGTTTTTATTTCATTATGGATGGTTACCTCGTAGATGGTGCCGTTAACGTCAACTTCGGCTACATTATCTTCAATGTCCCTGATGTGCACATCATAATCATTTCCACTGATGGTAAATTTATATCTCTTCATTTGAATTTTTTTATTGTGATGATGACCTGCCTGAAATCTTTTATTGCTTTGGCCAGTTATGTGTAACGCTGTAGATTTTTGAACTCCAGGGAGAATAAGCTTTTCTTACCTTTTTGATGGTAACAACGTTGCTTTCTTCATCATGCAGTTCGTTGAAATAACGGTGAAGTGCAAGACTTATAGCCGCTGTGACATTGCCTTCAATGCCTTCTTCATTTTCAGCTGCTTTTTTGTCCCCGGCTTCCGAACCCTTTTTCTTTTTGAATTTCATGTTCACGAGCTTCGGCAGCCTGGAAAACAGGACAAAAAGTAAGGTTAGTGAAAACAATACTATTCCGAAGCCCACAATAGCTACTGTAAATCCAAAATCGAGAGCGGATTCCATTAATACAATGTGAAGGTTCATATCTTTTTTTTAGAGTGGGATGTTTCCATGTTTTTTAGGCGGATTCACCAGTTTCTTTGTTGCAAGGCTTTGCAATCCGCGAATAATCCTGAACCGGGTATTCCTGGGTTCAATGATATCATCGATATATCCGTATGCTGCCGCCTGGTAAGGATTGGCAAACTTCTCTTTGTATTCTTCCTCATGGGCAGCAACAAATTTGGCCCGTTCTTCAGGATCTTCAATTTCTGCCATCTTTCTGCCGTGCAGTACTTCAACTGCACCGGAAGCACCCATAACAGCTATTTCGGCTGTTGGCCAGGCATAGTTAAGATCTCCTCTTAATTGTTTACACGACATTACATCATGTGCTCCGCCATACGACTTTCTTAAGGTAACTGTAATTTTTGGCACTGTGGCTTCGCCATATGCAAACAACAGTTTGGCGCCGTGGGTGATGATGCCGCCATATTCCTGCCTGCTGCCCGGTAAGAAACCGGGAACGTCAACCAGGGTAATAATTGGTATGTTAAAGCTGTCGCAGAACCTTACAAACCGGGCCGCTTTGCGTGAGGCTTCAATGTCGAGCACACCTGCCAGGTAATTGGGCTGGTTGGCAACAATCCCCACCGGCTGGCCGTCAAATTTTGCAAAACCTACAACAATATTTTTTGCATAGTTGCGGTGAATTTCCAAAAATTCGGAATAATCAACAATCGTTGAAATAACTTCATTGATATCATAAGGTTGGTTCGGATTTTCGGGTATGAGATCATTTAAAGCATCCTCGATACGATCAATTGGATCGTGGCTTTCGGTGGTAATCGGATCTTCCAGGTTGTTTTGCGGCAAAAAGCTCAGCAGTTTGCGCAACAGCATCAGCCCTTCCTTTTCATCTTCGACCAGGAAATGAGCCACCCCCGACTTTGAGGCGTGAACCTTACCTCCGCCAAGTTCTTCGGTGGAAATGTCTTCACCGGTAACGGTTTTAACTACCTTTGGGCCGGTGACAAACATGTAGGAGTTTTGCTCGGTCATCATAATGAAATCGGTAAGTGCAGGCGAGTAAACTGCTCCGCCGGCACAGGGGCCGAAGATGGCTGAGATTTGCGGGATAACCCCCGATGCAAGGATGTTGCGTTCAAAAATCTCGGCATATCCTGCCAGTGAGGTTACTCCTTCCTGGATGCGGGCGCCGCCTGAATCGTTGATGCCAATTACCGGAGCTCCGGCTTTCATGGCCATATCCATTACCTTGCAGATTTTCTGTGCAAAGGTTTCCGAAAGCGAACCACCAAATATGGTAAAGTCCTGGGAAAACACATAGACTACGCGTCCGTCGATGGTTCCATGGCCGGTAACCACGCCATCGCCCAGGAATTTTTTCTTTTCCATGCCAAAATTGGTGCTGCGGTGGGTGACGAACATATCGAACTCCTCAAAACTTCCTTCATCGAGCAGCAACTCGATGCGTTCGCGGGCGGTAAATTTTCCTTTTCGGTGTTGAGCTTCAATACGGTCGACTCCTCCGCCCAATTTGGCTTCGGCCCGAAGTTCAATCAGCTTTTTTACTTTGTCTCGGGTACTCATTATTAAAATTGTTTTTTTTGTTTGGCTATTCTTCGCCACAAAGTTCGGTTAATACGCCCAGGGTTGATTTCGGGTGCAGAAAACCGATGTTTAAGCCTTCGGCTCCTTTTCTTGCCTTCTGGTCGATAAGGCGAACCCCTTTTTCTTCCAGTTCAGAAAGCGATTGATTCACATTTTCAACGGCATATGCCAGGTGATGGATGCCGGGGCCTTTCTTTTCAATAAACTTACCAATCGGTCCTTCAGGATCGGTCGATTCCAGCAACTCAATTTTTGTTTGCCCCACCATGAAAAAGGCAGTTTTTACTTTCTGATCTTTTACTTCCTCCACAGCATAACATTTTAAGCCCAGCATATTCTCGTAAAATGGAATCGCTTCTTCAAGATTTGTTACTGCTATGCCAATGTGTTCTATATGTGATACTTTCATGTAATTAAAATTATATGTTTTAAATGGTATAACAAGGAATTCGCATGAGAATTTTGATACTTATCGTTTGAAGTTTTTTCTTACTCATGCTCATTTCAGAATGGTAAAAAAAATACTTTTTGTTACTTATAAAGAAATTGCCATGATCTGAGAACGCTAACCGGTGACGATTACTTTCACTAATCATGGCAATTCCGTCAGATGTGAAAATTAATCGTTGTTTTCATCCCAAACGAAATGGAAGTGTGGTCCAAAACGTTCGAATGCTGCTTTATTCAATTCCTCCTGGTGATCGGGGTGAGAAATTGAAATGATCAGCTTGGCTCTGTCCTGGAGTGAACGGCCGTAAAGATTCACTGCACCGTGCTCGGTAACCAGCCAGTGGATGTTGGCACGGGTACTTACAACTCCGGCACCGGGAGTGAGTATAGGCGCTATTTTACTGACACCTTTATTGGTTATTGAAGGCATGGCAATTATTGGTTTTCCGCCCTTGCTTAATGAAGCGCCCCTTAAAAAGTCGATTTGTCCGCCTACACCTGAGTAAAATTTGGTGCCGATAGAGTCGGCGCATACCTGACCGGTAATGTCGATCTGCAGAGCTGAGTTAATTGCCGTAACTTTAGGGTTTTTGGCAATCACGTTCACCCTGTTGGTGTAGCTTACATCCTGCATGGCCACTCCAGGATTGTCGTGAACGAAATCATACAGGTTTTTGGAACCCATAAGGAATGTGGCTACCAGTTTACCTTTGTCAACTTTTTTGTTTTTACCGTTCACCACTCCTTTATCAACCAGCGGCAGGATACCGTCGGCAAACATTTCAGAATGCACGCCCAGGTCTTTGTGGTTGCCAAGCATTGAAAGCACGGCATTTGGGATGGCTCCGATACCCATCTGCAGGGTGGCGCCATCTTCTACGAGCTCGGCAACATACTTCCCGATTTTGCGGTCGGTATCCCCAATGGGACCCGGGGCAGCAGCTATAAGCTCACTGTCGTCTTCAACAAACAGGTCAATCTCGTTGATGTGAATCATTGCATCACCAAATGCTCTGGGTACGTTTGGATTTACAATGGCAATTACCGTATCGGCTTTTTCAACTGCTGCAAGAGTGGCATCAACAGATGTTCCCAGCGACACGTAACCGAATTTGTCAGGAACCGACACCTGGATCATGGCTACGTTCACCTTCAGGTACCCTTCCCGGATTAGCCTTTGTGTTTCGTGCAGGAATACAGGAATGTAATCGGCATACCCTGCCTGGGTCTGCTGCCTTACATTGTGCCCTACAAAAAAAGATTCCAGCTGAAAGATGCCTTCAAATTCAGGATTGGCATACGGAGCAGGTCCTTCAGTGTGGATGTGCTGAATGCGCACATTCCTGAACTCCTTGTTGCGTCCCCGTTCGCACATGGCATTGATTAACGGGTGAGGCGTAACGGCTACACTGTGCAGGTGAACCCTGTCGTTCGACTTGATAACTTTTACTGCTTCGCTGGCACTGATAAATTTTATGTTCTTCATTTTATTCTAAATAATTAACTTCATCTGAGTTGGCAGAGTAAGCCACAAAAACAAATTTATTCAGGAGCAAACTCCCTGGCTTATTTTTAAGTTTCGGTGAAAAAATCGGGTTTTTCAATATCAGGCCGCAAATATATAAAATCTATGCCCCATAAAAACTTTCGAATATCATAATTGGTTGTTCCAAAGGTTTTGTAAACTAATTGTTAAAAAAGCCCCATTTTACTGCTGTTTAACAGCAATAAAACATGTTGTACAGCATGTTTTTTTTAACCATAGATTGGGAGGGCTCAGCAGAAAATCATTCTTAAAATACGGAGGCATCGTTTTTTTTAAATCTGCTGGTTCATGCTTATTATTTGGTTTTCAACTCCTGATAAATCACTGCAATTACCGGATTAAGTTCATTAATAAATCCATTTTTTCATTATAAGATGTTCAGTTTTTGATGAATAAGTAAAAATACGTATAGGTAAATTTACCAATATTTTTTAAGTTTGCTTCCTATTAAACATTAACAGACCAAAACAATGCGAAAAACCCTCTACCAGATTCTGCTGATTATGCCTGCAGTAGAAAAGGATGAAAGATTAAGAGAAGTATTGGCCGGCAACGGATATGAACTGATAAAAGCCCAAACATTAGGAACAGCGCTTCAGAAAATTACTGAATGTGATCCCGATCTTGTTATTTGTAACCATGACCTTGGGGAGCATTCAGGATTCACTATTTATAAAGCCTTGCATAACCTTCTGTCGATGAAAGAGATTCCCTTTATGCTTTATATGGATGAATTTGATAAAAACGAGGTAATGATTGGGCTCGAGGTAGGTATCGATAACTTTATTATAAAGCCATACGATAAGAATGCATTGGTTAAAAAAATCAGAAAGTACACAACGAGACGAACCCGGGAAAATACTTTAAACACCGAACGTTTCATCCTTTATTTCAATACGTCGCCCTATGCAAAGTTCATTACTGAAAACAAACGGCTGATAAATGTCAATGAGGCATTCTCAAGCCTCACAGGAATACCGGCTGATGACGAAAATTTGCCGGACATTAATCATGTTTTCGATTTCTCAGCAGATGAAGCCAACGAGCTTGAGTTTCGTAAATGCATGAGCGGAATTACAGAGTATGCTGTTTTTAGGTCGGTCAGGCTTTTAAATAAAAATTCTCCCCGGTTCGATATCCATATGGTGTACAGCGACTATTTTGGAAAGAATATATTTACCGGCGAAATTATTAAAGTGGAAAACCAGGTAGTTTCAAGCGGTGGTCGTAATCATTCTGATGGTGGCAAAGAAAAGCCCGATATTATACTTACCGAAAGGGAAAAACAGGTGCTGGAGCTTTCATCAAAAGGACACTCCATAAAGCAAATAGCAAATGAGTTGGGTGTATCGGCCCGTACGGTAGAAAAGCACCGCGCCAACATCATGGAAAAGACCCAATCATCAAACATTATCGAAGCCATTTATTATTTACAGGATTAGGACAATTAGTCCCAAAAACGGAACACGCAATCAGTCAGTGTTTTAAATCTGCCTTTGTGTCAGCACATCGGTAATTATACGTACCTGCCGGTACGGCAGGTGGAAATTACCTATTTCATTTCATTTTTCATCCCCTTAGTTTTGAATTGGATTTAATTGAAGATGAATCCAGGCACATACAAACCCATTTTACTTAACAGACTTTACCGAAAGTAAGGCCTCCCATGAATCCGGTTGTTATCAGACGGACAGAGTAGAACCGTTTGTGGCAAAGCGCACAAATAAATTATTGAAAAATAGAATGAAGCTAAAAAAGGTGCTATGAAAAAATGGCTGTACTTGTTACCGCTCGCTGTTCCGGTACTTATTATAATGCATGTACCACTAAATGCCTGTTCGGCAGAGCCCGATACAGTTACAGTGAATGCAACCGGTGCGAACAACAAGGTAATTATAAATTCACAGCAGCTGGCAGCTTCCTTCTCCGGTAAGGTGGATGCTCCTGTTCAGGGGGAAATCAACCAGAAAGGGGAAAACAACAGTGTAGAGATAAATACGAATAATAAATCCCAAAAAACAAATATCAAAACACAAAAGGCAAATAACAAATATCAAAACACAAATAACAAAACCCCAAAGGAAAGGGATTATGAGCAGGATGGTAAGTCTGCCGGAAACCTTATAAAGGTTACCCAGACGGGTAAGAACAACAGTGTAAAAATAAACTCACGATAAGTACAGGTAAATTAAAGTCAAACTTCTAAAACAGGAATTTATGGAAATCATAGAGTTCAGAGAAAAAGTTTAAGCCGCAACCATCAGCAAATGGCGCAGTATGCGGCTCAGTAAAATTTCCCTGGTTTCCTGGCACTGCGGCTGGAATCTTCCGGGGGCACTTATTACCGCGTCAGGTAATAATTTATGAATTAGTAACATTTTATTTTCTAATTATTTATTCAATAACTTAAAAAGCGTTTTTATTATGAAAAAATTAGTTTTTTTATTCGCAATGGTTTTTGCCGTGAGTATGGCAATGGGACAAAACAATACATCATCTACCGATATAGATGGTAACAACAATGTAACAACTGTTAATCAGGTTGGAATCGAGAATTCAGGTGATATTTCAGTTGATGGAAATCAGAATGATGCATTAATCCAACAAGGAAATTTTGGAGGAGGATTGGTTCAGTCAAATTATGCAGAAGCGTCAATTGAACAAATAGGAAACAAAAACTATGCTGAAGTAAAACAACGCCAGGGATGGGCTGGAGCAACAGCAGTTAGTGTACATTCAATTACTCAGGAAGGCAACCAAAATGAAGCATGGCTGGAAACTTTCAATGGAGGTAATTCAGGTATGATTTATCAGGAAGGTAATAAGAACTGGGCCAAGGGGCGTCAGTCGGTTGGAGCTGGTAACAATGTAGAAATAACTCAGGAAGGAAATAGCAACTGGGCTTTTGTAAATCAGTTAAACAGTGCAGATAATTCAGCTTCAGTTAGTCAGGATGGAAATGATAACTGGACTTCAGTTGACCAAAGTGGTGGACATGATAACACATATATTGAAAATACTACTGGAAACGGAAATAATGTGACAGCTTTTCAGAACACAAGTTGGGCAAAGTTGGATTTGACAATTGAAGGAAATAGCAATACTGTGTTTTCTACTCAAGACCATAATGACAAAGCTTATATTGATATTTTTGGCAATAATAATGATTTTTATTTGGAGCAAGGATATCATGCAAACCATGTTGGAGCTTCTATAACAGGAAATTCAAATGATATTGATGTTGTTCAGACAGGTGCAGGAAATCATGTCACTTCAGATTTGTCAGTTAATGCATTTGCAAAAGATGGCATTATAATTTCTGGTAACAGTAATGTAGTTGACATCCTCCAGGAGACTGACTACAACCAGGCTAACGTTAGCATTATTGGTGCAAATAATCAATCATATGTTACCCAACAGTAAGTGATTAAGAATTCGAAGGAATTCACTTTGTTATGATAAAGAAACCTACCATCAGTTAGGTGACTCCTCAATCATAATGTGATGGTTAGCTACCCGGGGAGGCATCCCCGGGGGCTTTACCTTCAAAAAAAAACCGATAAACAAAGTTTAGAGATCATGAAAAATATATTAGTATTTATTTTCCTGGGGTGCATAAATATGACAGTGGCCCAAACCAACATGAGTTTAATTGACCAGGTTGGAGTGGATCAGATTGTCAATGTAAATCAGCAGGTAACTGAAAACCAGGATACTCCTCAGTCCGCATGGGTATACCAGTCGGGCGAGATGGAGGATCATACTACCGGGATAATAACTGCCGGCGGGGAACTGAACCTTGCTACAGTTAACCAGACAGGGGGTGGCAACAAGTCGTTACTCTACCAGTTTGGTTCCAATAACACTTCTACCCAGCAACAGAATGGCATAAACAATGAATTTAACATGGCGGAGGTCGAAGTGGAGGAATTTTCAGTGATGCATTCCGAACCTGACCCGGGTGAAGGCCCGGTACCCAACCAGGATGGCGATTTCCATAAGTTAACCCAGATTGCTGAAGGGAACTATATTAAAGCATGGAGCTACCAGGCGGGCAGAATGCATACTGCTTCCCAGGATATTACCGGAAACTACAATGAGGTTTGGACCTCACAGAGCGGTAATACTCACTATTCACAAATAACAGTGAACGGTACAGGGAATGGCAGTATCTATCTGGTACATGAAGAAGGCAAATTCCCGCACAGCGAAGAAGACGACCATGAAGATGGTGGCGGACCGGGTGGACATGGTAACGGAGGTAGTTCCGGCGGTCATGGAGAAGGTGGTATGCCGGATGAAATACCTCCCACACATGATGATGACCATGAGTTCGTGCCTACAGTAAGTATTGCTGTTAAACAAATGGGAAGAAATTCCCGGGCTTATATGAATATCACCGGTGATTATAATAAAGCCCTTATCACCCAGCGGGGTGGCAGTGGCGGAAGTGACCAGGGAGTTTCTGCTCTGTCAGAAGAGTGCAGGAATCCTGAAACAGGAGGTGGTCATGAAGTCCATCAGACGATTTTTGGAGACTATAATCGCATTTTTGCCGGCCAGAATGGAACATCCCACTATTTGAGTGAGGACATCAGTGGCAATTATAATCTTGCTGTCTTGATGCAAAAAGGGAAGAATGGCCGGTCCTATCTGGAACTTACAGGCAATTACAATGAAGTGGGTGTCGACCAAAAAGGAAATGGTAATTATTCTGACATTGAAATCGATGGTGATTGGAACGGAAATTTTAATCCTGATGATGAATATGGTATTATGGTGGCCCAGGAAGGAAGAGGCAACTGGTCTGAAATTGATGTGTTGGGAGATTCCAATTACATATTTGTACATCAGAGTGGCGGGGGAATCTCAACAATTAATCAAACCGGCGATTTTAATTCAGCCACTGTAAATCAATCAACATTGGATACACATTAAACGTATACGGGTTAGCTTATAAGGCTTTTTTATTGTAATTTTTAGAATAGAATAACCGGAAAAATGAAACAGATATTTAGTGCAATAATTATTCTTCTGTTACCCATATCAATGGGTGCGCAGGAAAGCAATATCGATGAATTACTAAACAGTGAGGATATCAGGCTGGAAGATCCCATTATTAATGACCTGCTTTTAATGCAGCAGATTCAAACAGACAAGGAGGTTAATCATTTAATCAATGTTGGCCAATCTGGATTGAATGTATCGGTCATTAATCAAAATGGCAGGGATAACCAGGCCGATGTAAGACAGAATGGACAGGGACATTTTACCCGATTAGATCAAAAAGGAAACAATAATAAAGCCTTCCTAAGCTCCTCCGGAGAACATACATTGCAAATTGTAAAACAGGATGGTGATGGCAATGCTGTAGAAAGCAGTATAAATAATCAGGCTGTTCCCAATGGAACTATGCTGGTTCAGCAAGGAAATGATAACAGCATAATGCTGAGAATGGATGGGAGTGAAGCATTCAAGGGAACCTTTCCTGTGGCTGCCATTATAAATCAACAGGGAAATGAGCTGCGTGTAAATGCTACTTTCGACCGGTATGAAAGTCCCTTTTACATTAACCAGCAATCGGGCCCGTCAGGAGAAGGAATGCAGCTGAACATTACCACTTCTGATTTTTATTTCCCGATGAAGTAATGGTGCAATGAGGTATCTTTTTACCATATTATTTTTGTCAACCTGCACCTTAACAGGCCTTACCCAACCCGATTCACTGATTAATGCAACAGTGCGGGCCGATTCGCTGTTAAGGGATACCACACAAATAAAGGAAGCACCCGAGAGCCTGCAGAAACTGATTGAGGAGTTAAAACAAAAACAAAAAGAGCAGGTGAGTGAGGATGCTGAACTGGAACTCGATGGGATGCTTTTTGATGAAACAAAAACGAAAAGCGGAAAAGATTTTTACGACTACTTTTACAGCCTGTGGGAGGCGCCACCCGGCGCACGTAACTTTTCACTATTTATTACCGAAAAGCCCTACCGGCTTACAACAACACAAATTGAGGTTAAAATAAATGAAACAGTTGTGTTTCAGTCGTTCCTGCAACCTCGTGCCGATATTGTTGAAGAACTTGCCAAATATGCGGTTGCCCAAACCCAGATGTACCTGGCCAATTACGAGGAGTTGATGCGCCAGATGGAGGGGGAGGACCAGGCAGGAACAGGAATTTATTAACATTACAAAAACCACACATTATGAAATGCATTTTTAAAACGTTTTTTCTGGCTGTCTTTGCCCTGCTGTTATTTACAGCCAACCAGGCCGCAGCACAGGATTTTGTCTACACTCCCAAAAACCCGGCCTTCGGGGGCAACCCCTACAACTACAGCTGGCTGATGAGTTCGGCCCAGGCGCAGGATACCTACAAGGCGCCTGAAACTGCAAGTGACCGTTTTGGCTATTCACGTGACCCCGCACAGGATTTTGCAGAAAGTTTAAACCGGCAGATACTTAGCCGCCTTTCGCGTGAAATCATAACCCGCCAGTTTGGTGAGGATGCCCTCGAGGAAGGAACATACGTTCTGGGCGATTACCAGATTGAAATAGGGAATGCAGGCGACGGGGTAAACATCACCATAGTCGATATAAAAACAGGGGCAACCACAAATGTGTCGGTTCCCTACTTCTGATAACAGGAAAATATAAAAAGTAAACATTATGCTGAAAGTAAATATTTTCAGAGGCCTGTTATTTGCCTGTATCCTGGCTTTTTTGGCCTCCTGCAGTCCGTTTTTTCATCAGCCCCTTGGCATTCGTGAAGCGGAGCTGGGGCCTGAAACTCCGGCTAAAATGGAGTTGCTGGAGCTGCCTGAGCCGCAGGAAAAAATTGTAGTGGCGGTATATAAGTTCAGGGATCAGACAGGACAATACAAAGCTTCTGAGGTAGGTGCCAACTGGTCGACTGCCGTTACCCAGGGAGCTACCAATATACTTATACGTGCTCTTGAAGAATCGGGCTGGTTTATCCCAATCGAAAGGGAGAACATCGGCAACCTGCTTAACGAGCGCAAGATTATACGCTCCAGTCGTGAGCAATATGAAGGAACCAGTAATATATTGTTGCCCCCGTTATTGTTTGCAGGGGTTCTCATCGAAGGAGGTATTGTATCGTACGAAACGAATGTATTTACCGGAGGGGCTGGAGTGCGCTACTTTGGAACTGACGCATCTGCTCAGTACCGCGAGGACAGGGTAAGTATTTACCTGCGTGCGGTATCCACCAGCAACGGTAAGGTGCTGAAGACGGTTTACACCACCAAATCCATCCTTTCGCAGGAAGTGTCGATGGGCGTATTTAGGTATGTGAAGTTTAAGCGGCTGCTGGAAGCAGAAACAGGTTTTACCTACAATGAACCTACAGAAATGGCCGTTACCGAAGCTATAGAAAAAGGAATTCACAGCCTTGTGATTGAAGGTATACTCGACAGTCTGTGGACTACAAAGACTCCTGTTAACAGGGACACTCCCATTGTAAAAAGCTACCTGGAAGAGAAACAGGGGAACCTGGAGGAAGATCTTATGGGACGTAAATACGATCAGCAATACCGCAGCAGCGGATATGTATCGTTTACAGGCTCCGGACAATGGTACAACGGCGATTATTCAGTAAGCAATATTCGCCCCGGAGGTTCAATGAAACTGGGCGTGGGACTTACCAAATCCTTTTTTCTGGAAGCCGGTTTGGGACCACGTGTATTGCATATCAGAGATGTCTACGGTTCAATGGAATACGATGGAAACCTGAGCCTCCTGTTTCTGGCCAACACCTATGGCCGTTTTTCACCTTACCTTAAAGGGGGCATTGGTACATTGACTGAATTTGGAGGCCCTGTAGGGCTTTCAGAAAAGAAACTGATGCCTTACCTCTCGGCCGGTTCAGGTGCAGAATATATGGTTTCCCGAACAATGGGAGTTACCGGCGGGGCATTTTTTAACCAATTTCTGTCTGATGCATTCGACGGGTCTGCAGCAGGTGCATTCAACGACAGCTTCTGGGGATTCGATTTGGGGTTTAAAATCTATTTCTAAAAAAAATACATACCATGAAAAATATAATAGGACTAAGCTTAATTTTTCTCATCTTCCTGTTAGCGGGTTGTGAAGAAGAAAAAATTGATATTGATAAGTTTGGAGCACTTACAGGAGTGGTGCTCAACGGTGAAGACTACACCCCGCTACCAGGGGTTCTGGTGACTACTAGTCCTGCCAGTTCAACTGCATTGACTGATGCTGAAGGTAA
The DNA here is from genome assembly GCA_041687255.1 of Mariniphaga sp. Classification (GTDB taxonomy): domain Bacteria; phylum Bacteroidota; class Bacteroidia; order Bacteroidales; family Prolixibacteraceae; genus Mariniphaga. Next base: position 15,692 of record JAWLCL010000017.1, read on the forward strand.
GTTTTCATTCAATAAGGTGCCGGAAGGGGAAGTGGCAATTACCTCCCGCAAAAAAGATTACTTAAGTAACAGTGTAAGTGTGGCTGTTTATGAACATGAAACTACCGACCTCGTATTTTACATGCTTAAAGATGAAAAAGACGTGGGTTGGGTTACCATTTATGATCCTGTGCCGGGTAACGGAGCAGTAGACCAGCAAACATCCTTCTCCTTCAAATGGAAAGTAGACCAGCAAAACAAAGCAAAAGAGCTTGATTATACTGTCTACTACTTTGAATCGGGCTCCATTGTACAGCAGATTGCCGGTGAAAATCTGATTGTACAGGAAGTGGTAGTTGATGGATTAAAGTACAACACTACTTATTTCTGGTACGTCGTTGCCAAGCACGAAGGCAGCATTGTGGCCAACAGTCCTACCTGGTCGTTTAAAACCGGGGCTGAGGATACTGTAAATTAACTATACTATCACCAATAGTTCATCCTTCATTGGATGCATTTCTTTGTGGAAGGCCTTGCGGGGCCTTTCTTTTTTCATGGACTAAAGGATTGAATTACTGAAGGACAGAATTTAAAGGTTTGAATGCATGCATAAATATTTAAAGCTCTAAATACTTAAAGAATTAGATGCCTAAATGTATTAAGGTATAAAATCTTTGACTTACAAAGTCAAAGTCCCGTGCATCATCTTTTGAACCTTTCTTTTTGATTTATGTTCATATTCTGTATTTTTATCCAAAATTAAAAACCTACGCAGTATGTTAAAAGAAAGAGTACTTAAAGCACTGAACGACCAGATTAATGCAGAGCAATATTCAGCCCTGATGTATTTGTCGATGTCGGCATGGTTCGAAGACAAGGGCCTGCCGGGTTTTGCCAACTGGATGTATGTTCAGTACCAGGAGGAACTTACCCATGCCAACAAAATTTTTAAGTTTGTTGTTGAACGCAACAGCAAAGTTGAGCTCAGAGGTATCGAACAGTTGCCTGTTGAATTTGGCAGCATCATTGAAGTTGTGGAAAAAACACTGCAACACGAACAGCATGTAACCTCGTTGATCAACAACATAGTGGACATTGCCACCGAAGAGCGTGACCATGCCACCCAGAGCTTTCTGCAGTGGTTCGTTGATGAGCAGGTGGAAGAAGAAGCCAATGTGTCGGATTTGCTCGACAGCCTAAGACTGATTGAAGGCGAAGCCAAAGGAAATGGCTTGTTCATGCTCGACCGTGAATTGCGTCAGCGTTCTTTTGTTGATGAAACAAAGGCAGAGTAAAACCGGGTTGCAAAAAAAACTCTAAGGCTGCCATTTGCAGCCTTTTTTATTGCCCAAACTTTCCATGCAGAATAGGAGATTAATTCTGTTATATTTTCAGTAAGGTACAAAGCATTTACTACAGCTACCCGGTGTTTGTTGCAGTAATGGTGCACAATCGGTTGCTCCGGTTACCGGTGAATGATAACTTCGGCTATTCTGACGCTTAAAGCAGAAGGTTTAAATTATCGCTGTATTGCCGGGCGACGGAAAGTATATTGCTATCTTTGTAAAGTATCCGTTTTGTGAATTGAAAACGATTATTTTTGAGGCAGGAAGAATGGAAGAGTTAAATTATAAACAGACCGAATCAGGCGATACAAATAACCGGGAGGAAATAACTGAACGGGTACAGGACCGATACGAGCAGCTGAAGCAGATTTGCCGCATGCAGTGGGGCGAACCGGCATTGGCCAAGCTGGATGAAGCTTTCAGCTATGCACGCGAAACCATTGGCGGTAAAACGTTTCCCTCAGGAGAACACATACTGTTGCATTCGCTCGATGTGGCAACCATTATTGCCGGCGAGATTGGACTGGAACCCGATTCGGTTATAACCGGTTTGCTCCATAACATTATGTATGCCGGTCTCGATCGGAAAGTACAGCGTGAGGACATTGAACACCGGTTTGGGCAGCCGGTGTATTCCATTCTCGAAGGAATGACTAAGATCAATGCCCTGGGTACTGACACGGTGGAGCTGCACCCTGAAAACTACCGCAACCTGTTGTTGGCCCTTGCCGGCGATGTACGTGTTATCCTGGTAAAGACTGCCGACCGTCTGCAGGTGATGCGCAGCCTCGACAGGTTCGATGATAAAGCCCGGCAGCGGCTGGTGAGCGAAACATCCCACCTGTATGCCCCGCTTGCACACCGGCTCGGACTCTATGCCATCAATTCCGAAATGCAGGACATCTGTCTGAAATATCAGAATCCCTCCGGCTATAAGTACATTATTAACAGGCTGAAGGAAACAGAAAGGGAGCGTGAGAATTTCGTAGCCGAATTTGTAAAGCCTCTCGAAAAGAAACTGCAGGAGAAAGATTTCCGGTTCTCGATGAAAGCACGCACAAAATCCATTTTCTCCATCTGGAACAAGATGCAGAAAAAGAAAGTGTCGTTCGATGAAGTAATGGATTTGTTTGCCATTCGTGTGATTTTGGATTCGAAACCCGAAAATGAAAAAGCCGATTGCTGGACAGTTTATTCTATAATTACTGACCAATATCAGGCGAATCCCGAACGCATGCGCGACTGGATAACAATTCCCAAATCGAACGGTTACGAGTCGCTGCATGCAACTGTTATGGGGCCTCAAGGGCGATGGGTGGAAGTGCAGATACGCACCCGCCGCATGGACGATGTGGCTGAAAAAGGACTTGCTGCCCACTGGAAGTATAAAGGAGGAAAAGCCAGCTCCGGTTTCGATGCATGGCTGGCAGGAATTCGTGAAATACTTGAAAATCCTGAACTGAACGTGGTCGACTTTATCGATCATTTTAGTACCGATATTTATAAAGAGGAAATTTTTGCCTTCACTCCCAAAGGTGATCTGAAGAAAATGCCTGCAGGAGCTACTCTTCTCGATTTTGCCTATGATATCCATTCGCACCTTGGCGATAAGTGTGTGGGAGGGATGGTCAACGGCAAAAAAGTAACCTTAAAATATAAGTTAAGAAACGGAGACCAGGTTTCAGTTGAAACATCCAACAATCAGAAGCCAAAAATGGACTGGCTCGATTTTTTGGTTACCTCAAAGGCCAAAAACAGGGTAAGGGCCAGCCTGAATGAGGAGAAAAAGAAACTTGCCGAACAGGGCAGGGAAATCCTGGTGCGTAAATTTAAGAATTGGAAGCTGGAGCTTAACGATGAAGCCATCCGGAAAATTCTGAAGAAATATGAATTTAAGCTGGCCATTGACTTTTACTGCGATCTGGCTAATGGCAAAATCAATCCTCTGGAGGTAAAATCGCTCTTTGCTGAAAAACCGCTCGAAGATACTGCCAAAGCCAGGATGGAGGAACTGCTGCCAACAAAAGCAGTTCAGGAGTTAACTTTTGAAGGTGGCGACGACTTCCTGGTTATCGACAACAACCTGAAAAATATCAACTATAAACTTGCCCGGTGCTGCAATCCTGTGTTTGGCGATTCCATTTTTGGTTTTGTTACTATTAACGATGGAATAAAAATCCACCGCAACAATTGCCCCAATTCCCCTCAGATGAAAGAACGTTTCCCTTACCGGATTATCAAGGCCAGGTGGAAGGATTCCTCAAGTACAGGGGCATTTTTAACAACCCTGCACATCTCGGGTGTCGATGAAGCCGGTATTGTCTCAGATATATCGCACATTATAGCCAAGGATAGCGGAGCACGGCTGCGGTCGATAAACATTGATTCCAACCGCGGAAAGTTTGAAGGAATCCTGAAACTGTCGGTTTACAATACCGACCACCTCGAGTTCCTGATTCATAAAATGAAAAAGGTTAAAGGCGTGATTACCGTAACCCGGGGAGAAACATGAAAAAACCAGGAGCAAAAAAGCATAATATTCGTTGATGATTAAGCTTAACGGCTATCGGAGCCTGTGATTTAGACTTATTCCCAAAAGGCAGGCTTCAATATTCATCGAGAAAAAGCAATAGTGACGGAATGAAAAACGAAAAGATAAAAGTGCTGGTAGCACCCAATTCCATGAAGGGAAGTTTGAGTGCCTTCGAATTTGCCGATGTGGTGGAAGAAGCTTTTATGAAAGTGTCGGACAGGTTTTCCGTCCGAAAAGTGCCGGTGGCCGACGGGGGAGATTTCACAGGGGAGGTGCTGCAGAAAGCACTAAATGCCCAGAATGTGCAGGCGAAGGTAATGGATCCATTTGGAAGAACTATCCCTTCGAAATACACTGTTGCAGGAAAAACGGCCGTAATTGAAATGGCTGATGCCTCAGGCATAAAATTGCTGAAGCATGAAGAACTGAACCCGATGGAAGCCTCTTCTTTTGGTACAGGTGAACTCATTGCTGCTGCCATAGAAAACGGATGCACCGAAATACTGCTTGGAGTGGGAGGGAGCGCAACTGTCGACGGAGGCTCGGGAATGATGCAGGCGCTGGGGGTTTGTTATTACGATAAAAACAATAACCCTGTTGACGGCAATGGTAAAAATCTGGGAAAAATTACTTCAGCAAAAAAGCCGGAATTTCCTTCGGGGGTAACCTTTAAGGTTATTTCTGATGTAGATAATCCTTTGCTGGGAAGCCAGGGTGCGGCTGCAGTGTTCGCACCCCAAAAGGGAGCCGGTCCGGGACAGGTGAAGCAACTGGAACAAGGACTGGCATTTTGGTGTCAGCTGCTGGAGAAGGATAGCGGCAAAAAGCTGGCGGCCCTGAAAGGAGCAGGTGCCGCGGGCGGTATAGCACTGCCGTTGGTGGCCTGGTTCAACGCTCAAATCGTGCCGGGAGCACCATACATTCTTTCAATGCTTAATTTTGAGGAGCAGGTGCAATGGGCCGATGTTGTTATTACCGGTGAAGGGAAAATCGACCGGCAGACCTTAAACAACAAAGCCCCCCGGGCAGTGGCCGATGCGACACGAAAGGCCGGAAAAACTGTAATTGCCATCGCAGGAAGCGTTGAGCCCGACGCAACAGAAGTTTTCGATGGCGGCGCATACAGTTTCCTCAACAGTCCCGTTTCCCTGCAGGATGCAATCCATAATGCCAGCAAATACCTGTCGGTTTTTTCTTCAGAATTGGCAAAAACAATCCTATCTTTTTCTTTAAACAAATAGAAGAGGCGCAAACCTTTTTCTGATTTGAAGTGTTTAATTTTAAGCATGTTTAATTAGCCTCGTCCGGAATGGCAGGGTATTTGTTTTAAAAGCAGTGAACGGATGCCGGCAATATGGGTTTAGCTTATGTGTAGGTTTTTTGAACAATATTGCTATTTTTGAGGCTTAGCATTAGAAAAATAAATTCCAATAGATAATTAAAAACAAAAAGAAATGAAAAAGTTATTATTGTTAACAGCCGCTGTAGTCTTTTCGGTGTTTGCTTTTGCACAGGACGCAGCGGAATTGATCAACCAGGGGAACGAAGCCATGAAGGCTGAAAACTATGCAAAAGCATTCGAACTTTACGACAAGGGAATGTCAAACATTGGCGATGTAGAGGTGGATGAATCCATAAATTTCAACATCGGATATGCTGCTTATAAATCCAATAACTGGGACGGTGCAATAAAATATTTCGACAAGGCCATTGGCGCAGGTGTTAATGTTACAAAAAGCCATGAGTACAAAGCTATGGTATACAACGAACAGGAAGATTACGCCAATGCAGTGAAAAGTTTTGAGCAGGCAATAGCTACTTCCGAAGAAGACTCGGCACCGCTTGTTTATAACGCAGCAATTGCTGCATATCGTGGTAATATGTTCGACAAGGCTGTTGAGCTGTTCAGCAAAAGCGTTGAAAACAACTACAGGGCCGAAACAGCATTTTATTATAAAGCTGTTACACTGCGTAAGCAAAACAAGGATGCCGAATACCAGGCTACACTTGAAGAAGGCGTAAAGAAATTCCCGAAAGAAGACAGGCTTACTTCAGCCCTGGCCAATGTGTATGTTTCGGAAGGGAACGAACTGTATAAAAAAGGCGTGGCCATTTTAACTGCCGCCAATGAAAAGGTGAGCAGCGGCGCCATATCAACTGCCGACGATGCATATACTGCCGAAGTGGATAAAGCCAAAAAACAATTCCAGGAAGCGGTAACGGTACTGGACAAAGCTCTGGAAATTGATCCGGCCAATGCGAATGCAAAAAAACTGAAAGAAGCCAGCCAAGCTGTACTTCAGTCATAGTACGATAAATCAGGTTAATTATTATAAAAAACAGCCGCAGGAAAAACTTCTGCGGCTGTTTTTTTGTATTTAAATTCCGGTCAATAATTTTGGCATCTGTTACATGGAAGCACGATTAATTATCGGTTATAAATTTTTTAAGGTAATATGAATTGTAGATATATAAGCTTTTAAAAACCTTATTTTTCAGGAGACAACCTTAGTAGCCGGGTTGTACCCCCACAGGCAGTGTGCCGACCTTATTACCTTATTTTAGGCAGTAATATTCCTACCCGTTATACCGCCGGTCAAGGACCTCCGATAAGGTGATATCGGTTCAATTAAGGGTATATATTTCCCTAATTTAAAGCTAAAATTCAATAAGGAAATAAGGTTTTGGTCTTATCTTAGTCAAGGCTGGCTACTAAGGTTTCTTATTTAAATAAGGTTTTTACACCTCCTTTAAAACTTCAATCTTTTCCTCCGGTTGATAATCTTGACAACTGTTACCTGTTAGGAGGGTATATTATCGTATACAGAATTTTAAGAGAAATATAAATTTTAGAAAAATAAGCAGTTAAAAACCTTATTTTCAGTAGACAACCTTAGTAGCTGGGTTGCACCCCCACAGGCAGTGTGTCAATCTTATTACCTTATTTTAGGTAGTAATTTTCCCATGCGTTATTCTGCCGGTCAAGGACCTCCGATAAGGTGATATCTGTTCAATTAATGGTGTATAATTCCCTTATAAAAGCTAAAAATTGAATAATGTAATAAGGTTTTGGTCAGGTGTGCTGGTGGGCGGGTTACTAAGTTATCCACGGTATTTAAACCGAACTTCAAGATGAATAACTTTGACCAGCTTTTCATTTGAAGGTATCTGCATGATAGCCTAAGATTGCTTTTCCGTCAGCTGACCGGAGCGCAATGACGGCTCCGTTGGTAGGCTAGTATGCGGCGCAGAAAAAACTAAGTTTATTGATGAAACATGTGCGCCGCAGACAACACTTCCCATATTCCTCCGGTCAACAATTTTGAAAGCTGTTTTATAGGAGCTGGAAAGCGATTTAAACATCTATAAACCTACATAACATGACACTATTTCATGTGATTTTATCAATCTTCAGCCATAATGGCGTAAAAAACACAGAAAATACACTAAAAAGGTACTTTTATAGTGTTGGAACGGGAATTGATTTATCCTCCTCAGAAAACAAAAACAATATTTTAAAAATTAATTATAGGAGGAAAAAAACATGAACTTAGTAAGATTTAATAGCCCGTACCGCTCTGTTAACCAGAATCTGGTTGACCAGTTATTCAGCAACTTTTTACGCAACGATTACCACGAAGATCATTTGAACAATTGCAACTGCAAGCCGGCAACCAACATCTTTGAAACTGAAAAGGAATTCAAACTTGAAATGTTGCTTCCGGGGTTCAAAAAAGAAGACGTTCAGTTGAACTTCCACGAAAACGTTCTTACTGTAAAAGTGGAACTTCCGAAAAAGGAAGAAAACAAGGAACAGGAATACAAGTATGAACATCGTGAATTTGAAGTGTACAGCTTCGAGCGTAAGTTTAAAGTTCCGAATACTGTAAATGCCGATAACATTGCAGCTCATTTTGAAAACGGAATTTTGGAACTGGTGCTTCCGAAAAAAGAAGAAGCGCTGCCAAAACCACCGGTAGATATAAAAATAGCTTAAAAAGCCTTAATCAACAGAGGATAGGTATTAAAAGGCCCGGCAATTTGCCGGGTTTTTTGTTTTAATGGAAGAATTCTTATTTAACTCTGACAGGATTTCAAACCCTGTCAGAGTTAGTTGATCTTAACTTTTTACTTCCCTTTCGTCGCATTATTTCACATAAACGCTGTCGCTCATTTCCGTTTCGTTGTTGCTGCGGAAAGCCACCCATATATCGGGCATGTCGTTTTCCGATACCGGCATGCTGATGTCCCACCTGAAGCTTTTATCCCTGCGCCGGGCGGGGGTGAACAGGTATTCACAGTCGCCGGTTTTCGTATTAAGGGCAACCACCAGCAGGGTATCCTTGCCGTGCAGCCTTTCGTCTTCAGCAGTATTTGTCCACTGCACCATTAATGCTCCATCCTGCAGGGCTACTGTAACATTTTTCGGTACCGGCAGCGGACCCTTGCTGAGCATTGCTGCCTCCTTGTTGATGCCGAAGTCGGGGTAGCTCCCCTGCACCGCATTGCGCATAATCTGCGACTTGGCCGCATGATAGGGCGCCCGCCCCACCGCTTCGGTGGCCCAGGTTTTACGTATCAGCTCCTTAAGCGGGGCCATGAATCCGCTTACCGCCTGCATCTTTGCCCGCTGTGCAAGCTGGGCCTCCGACTTGCGATCGGTATACTTCGACGGTTTGGCCCGCATAAAACTCTTGCCATGCATGTTGTAAAGCACCACATCACCCACTTTACCCTTGCCGGCTCCCATAATATTGTCTCCTAACTTTGCCATAACTTTGTACTGATTAAATTCAACTTAAACTCAATACAAATTTAATATAAATTCAATGTAAAGTCAATAATAATTGAATTTATATTGAGTTAATATTGAGAATAAATTGAGTTAATATTGAATTTACTCAGGAGGAAGTCACTCTTTGAACAGTATTTAATTGGGAGTAAACAATTTTTCCATGCCCCGTCTGATGCTAAATTTCCCTGCACCATGTTCTTCTAACCTATAATAAAAACTATTTTTGAAGTAGAAAAAACTACAGCATTATGGCCAAACGGAAAAAAGGAAAAGTTATAAAAATGACCACTCCGGAAAATTATATCAGGCAGAGGGCACGTACTTTGCCCATTCACGAATGCCTGGTAAATTCGAATTGGGAAAAAGATGGACTTGCAAGCATCATTGTTGCCCGTAAGCATTCCAGCGGGAATTTTACCCTCGGTTTATACCTTGTCGATTTGAACTGTTTGGGGGTTAAAGATGCCCAGTACTTTTTCAACATCTATCCTTCGGAGTATAAAGAGATGCTGGAACACAGGCTGGAGGGCGCTGACATGACAGAGGTTTCTTATGAACTGGTCCATAACATTGTTTATGCAGGTGTTGAATTTGCTGAGGATTACGGCTTCAAGCCGCATAAAGACTTTTCAGTGGCTCAGTATATATTGGAAGAGGATAGCGAGGACATTGAATTTCTGGAAATCAGTTGCGGATTGAATGGAAAGCCGTTTTACGTTCGGGGGCCGCTCGAAAGTGATGTGAAAGCAAGCCGGATTATTGCACAGCTGGAAAAAACAGCCGGCCCGGGCAACTATGGATTCGCCGATAAATTGCCGGATGAAGCATGGGATGATGAAGAGGATGTTGATAGTTTTGAGGAGGATTTGTTGGACGATGACTTTTTAAATGAGGAGTTGTGGGATGATTATTTAGATGATTCGTTTGACGCGAAGCTCGATTTTAATGAGAAGGATATTCGAAACAGCAGCACCTTTGAGTTCAGAATTCAGTTAAAAGATGTTTCAAAACCTCCGGTTTGGCGAAGAGTAGCGGTTCCGTCGTATTTCAGCTTTTACCATTTTCACTACATCATTCAGATTGCTTTTAGATGGACAAACAGCCACCTTTACCAGTTCTCGGAAAATGGTTTTGAATCACGTAGTGTTATTACTTCCGTTTATGAAGATTCAGATGTTGGCGATGAACTGCAGACTGAGGCTAAAGATGTTCTTTTAAAGGATGTTTTTAAGGAGGAGAATCAAAAATACACCTATATATATGATTTTGGCGATTCGTGGGAGCATAAAATTACCCTTGAAAAGATAGTGCCCGAAGTCAGTCATGTGCCCCTGCTGCTGGCAGGGAAAGGTGCATGCCTGCCTGAAGATTGCGGAGGGGCATGGAGATATCAGGACCTGAAGAAAATATTGGCCGATAAGTCGCATCCGGAATACAAGGAATACAGGCAATGGCTGGGTTTGGAACGAGGCGAAACCTGGGACCCGGCAGCATTTGATGTTGAGGACACACAGGAAATTCTGGTGAGCTTATTTACTCCTTAATCCAGCCTGACTTTATGCTAAATAACCTTTTTCCATCAGGGGGTGGAGAATGACTGGACAGGTGAAAAGGCCCGGGGCGACAAATCCGGCTGCATTTGCTTGTCGTTTTATTTCTGGTCATGTGCATCATTTTGAAAATCAATGTTTTTTCGCTGAGTCGCTTAGTATGGGTATCTACTTTGTTAACCTGTACTGTCGTATTTATTCTTTGCCCCGGAAATACATCCAATACCGGCACCTTTCCTAATTGAAATATAATTGGTATTTTTACTTTCCTAAACAAATAGAATTATTCATAACAATGAATGAAGGCTTTTCACTATTCCTGGTAAACCTTTTTTCTAATCGCAGAGGTTCTTTTTTGAGAACTGCAATGGGCTGCTGTTTTTTGCAGGCAGGTTTTGTGTTTCAATTTTTACATTTTGCAATTAAATTTCCGGATTATGCTTGAACAACTAAAGGAACAAGTTTTTGAAGCAAACCTCGGTTTGGTAAAACATAACCTGGTGGTTTTTACCTGGGGGAATGTGAGCGGCATCGACCGCGAGAACGACATGGTGGTTATCAAGCCCAGCGGCGTGCCTTATAACACAATGCGTCCCAAAGATATGGTGGTTTTAAACCTTTACGGGCAGGTGGTGGAGGGAAAACTAAAACCTTCAAGCGATGCTGCGACACACCTGGTGCTGTACCGGCAATTCAAAGAGATTGGTGGAGTTGTACATACCCATTCCGAATGGGCTACAACATGGGCACAGGCGGGCAGGGGCATACCTGCGCTGGGTACAACGCATGCCGATTACTTCTACGGCGAAATTCCCTGTACCCGCAAAATGACACTGGAGGAGATAACCGGGAAATATGAGCTGGAAACGGGAAGGGTGATTGTTGAAAGGTTTGACGGTATCGACCCCATGGAGGTGCCGGGTGTGCTGGTGAATAACCATGGCCCGTTTTCCTGGGGAACAGATGCTGCCAATGCGGTTCATAATGCAGTGGTGCTTGAGGAAGTTGCCAAAATGGCTTTCCGCACTTTGATGTTAAATCCTGAAGCAGCAATGGGGCAGGCGTTGCTCGATAAGCATTTTCTCAGGAAACACGGTGAAGATGCCTACTACGGACAAAAATAACCTACTTATAATGAGAGAAAAATTTACGATTGGAATTGACTACGGAACGGATTCAGTCCGCTCCCTTATTGTGAATGCGTCAACGGGCGAGGAAGTGGCCACTGCAGTTTATTATTATCCGCGCTGGAAAAAAGGATTGTACTGCAATGCAGCCTCAAACCGGTTCAGGCAACACCCGAAGGATTACCTCGAAGGACTGGAAAAAACAATCCTGGAGGCTTTGAAAAATGCCCCTGCAGGAGTGGCGGAAAATGTAGTTGGTATTTCGGTCGACACTACAGGCTCTACACCTGTGGCTGTCGATGAAAAGGGTATCCCGCTTTCACTGACCGGGGGCTTCGAAGAAAATCCCAATGCCATGTTTGTATTGTGGAAAGATCATACCGCTGTTAAGGAAGCCGAAGAAATAAATGAGCTGGCCCGCAAGTGGGAAATCGACTTTACAAAGTTCGAAGGAGGCATCTATTCATCGGAATGGTTCTGGGCAAAAATCCTTCATGTAATACGTGCCGATGCAGGAGTGTTCCGTGCCGCATATTCATGGGTGGAGCATTGCGACTGGATACCGGCAGTGCTGACGGGCAATACCAATCCCAAAACATTGAAACGCAGCCGCTGTGCAGCAGGGCATAAAGCCATGTGGCATGAAGCATTCGGCGGCCTTCCTTCCGAAGAGTTTCTCACTGCTCTTGACCCGATGCTTGCCGGCATCAGGGAACGGCTGTATAAAGAGACGTACACATGTGATGTTTCTGCCGGAACACTGACACAGGAATGGGCCGACAGGTTAGGGCTGTCGACCGACGTGGTAATTGGCGTGGGTGCATTCGATGCGCATCTGGGGGCCGTTGGCGCTGAGATTGAACCTTATTACCTTTCAAAAGTTATGGGCACTTCAACCTGTGACATGCTGATAGCTCCTATGGAAGAGGTGGGAAATAAGCTGGTAAACGGCATTTGCGGACAGGTGGATGGTTCAATAGTTCCCGGTATGCTGGGCCTTGAAGCCGGGCAGTCGGCATTCGGCGATATTTATGCATGGTTTAAACGGGTGCTGGAATGGCCGTTGGAAAACATATTGGCAGAATCCACCCTGGTGGATGAAGCTACCCGCCGCAGTCTTATTGATGAGACTTCCGGTAAAATTATCGATAGGCTGAGCAGGGAAGCAGAAAAAATACCTATCGAAGAGAGCGGCATTGTGGCCCTCGACTGGATGAACGGACGCCGCACTCCCGATGCCAATCAAAACCTGAAAGGTGCAATTACAGGCCTCACACTTGGTTCCGATGCTCCCCGTATCTTCCGGGCGCTGGTGGAAGCAACAGCGTTTGGCTCAAAAGCAATTAACGACAGGTTTAAGGAGGAAGGCGTGCGCATCGACGGAGTTATTGCACTTGGTGGCGTTGCCAAAAAATCACCGTTTGTAATGCAGGTAGTTGCCGATGTGCTCAATATGCCCATAAAGGTGGCCCGCTCTGAGCAGGCATGTGCCTTGGGCTCTGCTATGGCAGCTGCAGTTGCTTCCGGAGTGTATGCCACTACCTCGGAAGCTCAGAAAAATATGGGAGGCGGCATTGAAACTGAATATCATCCCATTGCAGCAAATGTGGAAAAGTATGAGGTGCTTTATCAAAAGTATAAAAAGCTGGGGCATTTTGTGGAGTTCCAGTTTTAATTATTTCGAATTTAATTTTCACTTTCCCGCTTAATCTTTTGATGCAGGATTATTTTAAGTTTTGAGTAAATAATCCTGCATCAAAATTGTTATGTTAAATTATTGTTCTGGAAACGAGATTCATTTTCCGAAAAAAAAATCAATTTGCTGTTTACTGGTTCATTTCCCCGTAGTGTTTAGTACTACTGCCATTGTATCACTCTTCTTTTTTTACATCAACATCTGCTAGACATCTTATTTGTTTACTGTAATGGAGTAGCTTCCTATAACAATTTTTTTTAATTGTTGATAATATTTTATTTCTTTTTTCTATTAAAATATGTTAAAGGATATAAAAAATAATTATTTTTGGTTTAACAATTTTTTAACAAAAAAATAACCATTAATTAATAATATATGCTTATGGAATAATTCATCTAGTTTCACTTTACAGCAATTGTAGATTACGACCAATTTATTAATCAAAATTAAAATCTAATGAAGAAAAAAAAACTAACAGGAGTTTTATCCTATTTTTTAACCTTTATCCTATTGTCCCTGTTTTTTCATGCAACCGCTCAACAAAAAAATATTAGCGGAACTGTTCGTGACAATACCGGCACCTTATTACCCGGAGCCACAGTTGTTGTAAAAGGGACAACAATTGGAACCATCACAAATGTGGATGGGGAATATGAACTCGCTGTTCCGGCTGAAGCCAATACTTTAGTTTACTCTTATGTTGGCATGTTGCCTCAGGAGGTTGTTATTAATAACCAGTCGGTCATAAATGTAACACTTGAGGCTGATGTGATTGGAATAGAGGAAGTTGTTGCAGTAGGGTATGCTACACGAAGGGCTGGAGAGGTGACTGGCTCTGTTTCTTCTGTAACATCCCAGACCATTGAGGCAATGCCAGCCATTCAATCTTCTGAAATTTTAAGGAATGTTTCCGGTGTTACTGTTATGGAATCAAACACCCCGGGTGAAGGCGCTTCAATACGTGTCCGTGGTCTTGGTACCATTAACAACAATGATCCATTATGGGTAATTGATGGTGTTCCGGGTGGAAGTGTGTCACCAAATAACATCGAATCCATTTCGGTTTTAAAAGATGCTTCAGCACAAGCCATTTATGGTGCGAGAGCAGCAAATGGAGTAATTCTGGTAACTACTAAAACTGGTAGAAAAAATCAAAAGGCACAGGTGAACATTAATGTGAAAAATGGTTTTAAGCGGAATACCAATTATTACGATTTGCTGAACACACAGGAATACGGTGAAATGCTTTGGTTGCAGGCTAAAAATGATGGCATAACAGACTATAGCCATCCTCAGTACGGAGATGGGCCTACACCTACTATTCCTGAATACATCCGACCTGCAAGGGCTACTAACGTAGATCATAGTTTATACGATGATAAGATGATCCATGAGGATGGTGACGATACTTACCTGATAATGAAAGCAAACCAGGAAGGTACTAATTTTTTGAAAGAAGCCGATCGTGATGCCAAAATTCAGGAATACACCATCGATATGAGCGGGGGAAGTCAAAATACAACGTATGCATTCCAGCTGGGCTATTTAATGGAAGAAGGTATATTAAAATGGACCGGTTATGACCGGGCAAATTTACGTTCAAATGTCACATCAAATCTTACCGACTGGTTGGAAATAGGTGAAAGATTAGGGGTAACTTACACTCAGGACTATGGTCATCAGACAAATAATGCAGAAAGTTCAATTATATCCTGGGCTTATCGTATGCCTCCTATTGTGCCGGTGTATGATGTTATGGGGAATTATGCAGGAACAAGAGCCGAGGGAACAGGTAATGCACAAAATCCAATCTTTTTACTGGATTCCAATAAAGACGATATTACCAAGAGAATGAATGTCAGTGGTAATACTTATATTAAATTAACTCCAGTCAAAGGCTTGTCATTTCAAAGTCTTTTTGGTGTCGATTACACAGCGCGTCACTACAGGAATCCAGGTTTTGTAGAAAAAGCACATGCTGAAAGGGGAAAACATAACTCGCTTAGTGAAGAAACAAGTTTTAGTATGCAGTGGAACTGGACCAATACTTTACAATATAGAAACACGTTTGCAGATGCACATGATTTAACGGTATTGATAGGTTCTGAGGCCATCGAGAACAATTATAATTATGTTAATGCCAATAGGGAAGAATTTTTCTCTCCTGATATCAACTACATGCAGCTTGCAACCGGCCTACAGGGAATTAATAATGATGGGAATCGCAGTTCCTGGAGTTTGTTTTCACAGTTTGCCCGCCTGAACTATACCTATATGAATAAATACTTTTTGGAAGGTGTCGTTCGCCGCGATGGTTCATCAAGGTTTGGAGGTGATGATCCCTATGGTATTTTCCCGGCTGCTTCAGTTGGATGGAGGATTTCCGAGGAAAATTTTATGGCTTCCGCCAACTGGCTCGATGAATTAAAACTACGTGCTGGGTATGGCGAAACGGGTAATGACCGTGTAGGGAATTACAACAGCTACACTACCTTTGGCATTCATTATTTCGATTCGTTTTATCCAATTTCAGGGGCTAATTCAACTACTGGTTCAACCGGGTTTTATCAAAGAACTTTTGGCAATCCTGATGTAAGATGGGAAGCTACTAAGACTACAAACCTGGGTATTGATGCAACCATTAGTAACAAGTTCAATCTTACAGTTGATTTATGGAGAAGAAATACAACCGATATGCTTTATCCAAAGCAAATTCCGCACGTGCTGGGACAGGCATCTGCACCCTCTGTGAATGTTGGGGAAATGTTAAATCAGGGAATTGATATTGAACTTGGTTATTTCAACAGTTCAGCAAGTGGCGACTTAAGTTATGGTGTTGATGTTTTCTTCTCTCATTACAGCAATGAAATTGTGCAGCTATCAGGTAAAGAAGGTGAATTTTTATCTGGTAGCGGATATCGTGAAATGACCTATACACGAAGTGAGACAGGAACTGCTTTCCCTGAATTTTATGGTTATGTGGTGGAAGGCATCTTCCAGACCCAGGAAGAAGCGGATAACCACCCCAGGGCTTTTGGTTCCGAGGGAACTTACAATGAGCCGGGGCATTATAAATATAAAGATGTTAATTCAGATGGCGTTATAAATGCTGATGACCGTACATACATCGGATCGCCTCACCCTGATTTTACAGCTGGAATGAATCTCACGCTGAATTATAAAGGATTTAGTTTATTCACCCAGTTATATTCAAGCTATGGAAATGACATGGTCAATTATGTCCGAAGGTTCATCGACTTTGTTCAGTTCCAGGGAGGAAGAAGCCATGACAGGTTATACAATTCATGGGGAAGCCCATATCTTTCTGATAACAAAAAGGCAAAACTGCCAAAAGCAGAAGGAAATGATATCGATAGTCAGCAACCTTCGACAGCATTTGTTGAAGATGCTTCATATTTGAGATTGAAGAACCTGCGGGTGGCCTACGATTTTAATAAGTTTTTTGGAATCAGGAATTTCCAGATTTATGGTCAGGTAACAAATCTGTTTACAATTTCCAATTATTCGGGTTTGGATCCGGAAGTTAACACCTCTGGAAGGAATATGGGGATTGATTCCGGAGCATGGCCTACACCAAGGCAATTTATGATTGGATTAAATGTAGGTTTATAAGCAGTTTTAAACAATATTAATTTAAAATGAAAAGAAATGAAGAAAAAAATAAATATATTGCTAATTGCCTTTACCTTAGGAGGTTTGTTGTCGATGCAATCATGCAATGATGACTATTTAGTACAGGAACCTCCGGGGTCTGCTGCCGGAACAGTTATGCAATCACCTGAAGGGGTTGAATCGTTGCTTATGGGCACTTACAGTACCCTTCAGGGGTTTGGTCGTTTTGGTGGTGCTATGGCAACAGACTGGACTTATGGTGGTGGAGCTTCTGACGATTGTTATAAAGGAACCTCAACCGGTGATCAAAACAATTTTAATGCCGTTGAACGCTATGAAGTTCTTCCAACTAATGCTTATATGGCTGAACGCTGGCGTGATTCATACAATGGGGTCGCCCGTTCAAACCAGGTTTTAACTTTTTTATGGGCCACCCAGGAAGGAGATAATGCTATTCCGGAACAAAGAGCCTCTCAAATTGAAGCGGAAGCAAAGTTTTTAAGAGCATGGTTCCATTTTAAAGCAACACGTGTTTTTGAAAAAATACCCTATGTGATCACAGAAACTGAACTTGGGGATGAAATGAAGCCTGAAGAAATCCCCAACGATTCAGAAGGATGGGATGAGATTGAAGGTGATTTGCAGTTTGCTATTGATAAACTTCCCGAATCAAAGCCACTGGGTGATCCTGGTCGTGCCAGCAAATTTTCTGCTATGGCCGTTAAAGCACATGCTCATTTGTATCAGAATGAGTACAGTGAAGCCAAAGGATTGCTGGACCAAATTATTAACAGTGGCAATTTTCAGTTGGTTGAAAATTACAATGATAATTTTGACATGACAACAGAAAATAATCAGGAATCCATATTTGAAATCCAGGCTGCTACAAGTGGAGCAAACCATTCAGCTATGCTGTTGGCAGGCCCCACAATGCACCAGTCTGGTCCGGCCGGATTAGGTTGGGGATTTTACCAGCCTTCTCAAAACCTGTTTGAAGCATTCCAGGTAACTGAAGAGGGATTACCTGTATTGGATGTTGAGGAGAGAGAAGCCTTGAATCATGATATGGGGATTCCCAGTGCAGAAGAATTTGTTCCTACCGACCATCCTTTGGATCCACGTGTTGACTGGACAATATCGCGCAGGGGAATTGACTTTTTAGGATGGGGAATTTGTGAAGGCATGTCCTGGATTCGCCAGCAAGATAATGGCGGCCCATATATGACTAAAAAATTTATGCATACAAAGGATAACCAAAGCTTGAACAGCTACGGCAGAGGTTTTGATAATGGGAAGAATTTCAGGGCATATCGATATGGCCATATTTTGTTATGGCGGGCAGAAATTGCTGTAGAAGAGAATGATTTGGATTATGCGCGTCAGCTTGTTAACATGATTCGTGAACGAGCCAAAGGCAGTAAGGTGGTGATGGGTAAAGTGTCAACTACCAAATTCGATGGAAGCCCGGTTGTAGTTGATTGGGAGCAACCAGCTGCAAATTATAAAATAGAACCGTACCCTGCCGGTGCAGCTGCTTTCTCGTCTCAGGAATTGGCTCGCAAAGCTGTGAGATTAGAGCAAAGGCTTGAGTTTGCTACTGAAGGAATGCGGTTTTTTGACCTTCGCCGCTGGGGAATTGATGGAGAGGTTCTCAATAAATACATCGCACAGGATGTAAAATTCAGAACATTTTTAACAGGAGCCGTTTATAATCCCGTAGAAGATGATTACTGGCCGCTACCTCAGGCACAGCTAGACCTGCAAGATGTTTTGGAGCAGGACGAGGCTTATAAATAATACTTAACTATTAAAAAATAGAAAAAGCCGTCTTAGAGAGTATCTGAGACGGCTTTTTATTTATTGGGGCTTTAGCTATATACCCTGAGTGGCAGCTTCATCTGTGTTGGCGGATTGTTGCCCAACATTAGCTTTTCTTTACAGCATTGCTATTTAAAATGAAAATAAAACCAGAATGTATTACCAAATCCTTCCTCTAGTTTTGATTTTAATAATGCAGGATTGTTTTTAAAATCATTATATACTGAAACATATTGCTTATATCTGGCGTTGGTATCTTCACTGATTTTATACCCATGAAGCTCAGGAAATTTTCGTGTGTTGTTGTAATATGCCAAAATTGCCTCCTCTATATGCCGCGGGATATTTTTATATTCCAGCTCTTTAAGGATGCCCAGATTATTCATTAAGGTTGTCACGTCTTTAGTGAGTAATAGCCATGCCATAAGATATTCACAAGCCTTTTTATTCATTGGATTGGCATTTAACAACAATGGAAGATTATTCTGTGGTGAAGAAACCTCAATTACAAACTTTGTATGGGGAAGTATTTCTCTTTTTGATCCAATTTCAGGATGAGATGGAATTAAAGTGGTATCAACAAGTAGCTTTTCATATTCTTTTGCCCAGGTGCTGTAATGAATTGTTTTTTTTAATTCGCTAAGGAAGGTTTCAGCTCTTTTGTAATTTCCATTTATCAGGTTTGTTTTAACAAGCAATTGCATATTAACAGGTCGTTTCCCATAAACTACCATTTCTTCATAAGCCCATCGGTGTGCTTCATTAACAAGCCCAACCGTATAGAAAAAATGAGCGCCCCAGTTTAAATACTCCTTGTCCCAGGGCAGAATAAGGGAATTGGCATTAAAATCTTGTCTTCCATAAAATAACCTGCTGGTAAGCTGATTGGTTTCTGCAAGTGCAACATTATAAAAATACTGGCCAATTAAGTTTTCTGCAGGAAAGTTCTCTTGAAAATCGATTGCCTCCTGCCACTTTTCCTGTACAATCAGTTTTTCAATTTGAAGCACCCTGTCTGTTTGAGGATTATATAATTCAGACAAAAAATATATAATGAGAAATAAGACTGGCAGAGCAGATGCAGGATAAAATACCTGTTTCTTTTTTATGAGATTGGATAACCCTTTTAATCTTAATAAAATCAGGAATAATGCTAATAATCCTACATAAATAATTAGTAACAATTCATGTTTGGAATCATTCACGAAAGGGAATGGGTATTTAAAAAGATGACTGGATGGGACTAAAAAAAGCACATTTTTAAACAAGAAATAAGTTGTTACTGCAACTCCTAAAAGTAAAATCATGTATAAATACATAAATTTTCCTCTGTGAAACAGCAGGCAGTAAAAAAGGTACAGCCCAAGATAAACAATGGCAAAGGCCCCGGCAATATAATAGAATAGCGGGAAAAGAAGTAATACACTTAAAGGGTATGACTTTTTTTCTGGAGAAACAGAAAACATAAAAAACAACAGGACCAGCAGAAAGCCTAAATTATACTCCATTAAATGAAAATAATGCGTTTGCATAAGCAATAATACTCCCGAGGGCAAAAATGCAAACAGAACCATTACAGGTGAATTGGGATGTATCAATCTGGCTGTTTTATAAAAAATGAAACCTGTAAGGGAAATTATTACAGCTATTATTAAAGAACCAATTAATGGATTTATATAAAATTGTGTTAAAAAATTGGAGATAAATACAATCAATCCCCCGGGTTTGGAGGCAAATTCATAGAGGTGGTTATATGACAAAATAAACAAAGACTGATTTTCCTGAAAAAAAAGCACATAAGTTCCATACCAATAAAAATAACCAAAGGCAATAATAAAAAAGAATGTAAATAGAAAAAAGATGCTTTTTATCTCAATATGTTTTAACATACCCGGTTATTTTAGTTTTAGCAATGAATAAGATTATTCGTGGGCACTTATCTCTGTTTCTGAATGCTTTCTTTCATAGTCTTCAACATTCCAATTAGGAATCTCCTCTTTTTCATTCCCTGAGGATGCTTGGACGGGATCTTTTTGTGCAGCGGATGCTACTTCTCTGGGAGTTAATTTAATTTTACCCGTAATTAATTCAGGTATATTATACGATTCTGGCATTGTATTGTAAACTGCCGGATCTTTTAAAGGTAAAATAAATGGTTTCATTGCTTGTCCTGTAGAATCAATATACGAGAAAAAAGCCTTGGCGCTTCTGCCATCCATTCTTTTACTGCTAAACACCAGCCATTTTCCATTCGATGACCAGGTATGGTAGCTTTCTGCCATTTCACTGTTTAGTTTCATTTTTTCTATTCTGCCATTTATAAGGTTAAGTAAATAGAGATCGGCTTCCCTATGCCAAATTGGAAATGTTCCAAAATCTGCAAGTGTGATAACTAAAAATTTCCCGTCAGGTGATATTCTGGGGAATGATGCGCTTTTATTCAATGCGGAAGCATTAAGAATTATTTCAGCTGTATCAAATCGTCCTGTTACAGCATCAAAAGATTTTCTTACCACGTTATATTGGATACTTTCAATGCTATTTATGTCGACTGTATTATTGATTTCTGCTTTGCAGTAATACAGGTGCTTTCCGTCAGGTGACCAAGAAGGAAAAGTTTCCAAAGGAATTAATGAATCATTTTCAGTAATATGTGTGATTTCATTTTTATCTATATCATACAATATGAGCGAAGATATCAGGTCGTATACTTCAATGCTTTTATCGCTATGAGAATAAAAATTTTGCCTGACCTGATTGGAGGAAAATGCCACAAACCTGCCATTGGGGTGCCAGGAGGGATAAGTTGCTCCCCCGGGCATACCTTCTGTTTTTAATTCTGTTTTGGATGCTTCACTGCCTTTAATAAAATAGGTTCCCCCTTTCGACCCCCGCATATGAAACAGAAACTTTTCAGGATTATTTTGACTAAAGGAGTGACAGTTGACGCAATTATTTTCAATTAACTGATTTTCTATCACTGATTCTTCTGAGAAATCTTCAAGTGACCGTTGCTTAATTTTAATTTGCGACCAGCTGTAATATCCTGGATGAATTTGCCGGTAAACCAAATAAGGGTCTATTGATTCATTAGCAACGTGAAAATAAAACGGCTTGTATTGCAGTTTCTTTTTGTTTTTTGTTTCAACATAAACATCTATTTTTATTTTATCGCCTTTGCTTTCCTGCAACATATTTCTCCATAATTTTTTGGGAAACTGAATAAGGCCATCCGTAGATTTTATTTTTATTTCTGATGAGCTGTTGGTACCTGAGGCTGTTATCCAAAAATAATTACCTGGTTCTTTGATTGTAAAATTCATTGGTGCAATATTGGGAGGTATGGTAATCCCATTATATTCGGGTTCTATTTGGGGAATAAGATCCTGCTTTTCAAAATCGTAATTTTTTAATGAGTTGCACCCAGCGTATGATGCTATCAATACTAATGAAAGCAAAACCTGATAGTAATAGCTCATATATAATATTTTAAAAAGCTGTTATTCTGCTCATATATTACTTTGGTAAAACTAATAAATTGATTGAATTAAAAATGACAATAAAAGTAAGAAATTACAATAGAATGATGTTGAAATAAAAATCTCCAGAAGTGATTGTTGAATTGAGGATGAAAAGAAGCCCCTTGTGGTAAGATTGAATTCTAATATTTTGAGATTAAGCCTTACAGTAAGATTAAAATTCTAAATATTGCTAGCATCAACCCGAAATTTTTCCTATTGTTTTATCGGCTAGTCAAGGTGTTTATACTGGATAGTTGTGCTTTAAAATGGTAAATGGATATGCCAATCAGTATGTTTATTAATAATTATTCCGACAATATTTCATTACAGCTTTGGTTAATTTCAAATGTTAAATTTTTTTAATAATTGAAAAAATAAATTAACTTTGGCCTCGTCGATCTAATACTATAGTGCAATGAATGAATTTTAAACTGATAAACAAAATTTGCATATGAATAAAACTAGTAGAACAATGAACACAAGGCCTCTAGAGCTATTATTTCATAAATATCCTACTATAAATATCCCTTTGGGTATATTATTTCCCAAAACATTACCTGTTCAGGAAACATAATCTGATTTGCATTGATTGCATAACTTTCGTTATTGGAATGACTAATAAAATAATGTTGAGTTGTAAAAAGAGGGAGCAGTTTTCACTGCATTTACTATGTAACAAATATTAATTTCAAAATTAAAATCTATGAAAAGAAAACATCTAAGAGGGTTTTTACCCTATTTTGTGTTTGCTGTGATAATGGCCTTTTCTACGGGGGCTTGGGCGCAGCAAAGAACTATCAGTGGAACGGTTACGGATGATGCGGGTTCACCACTTCCGGGTGTAACGGTGGTTGTACAGGGTACCACTACGGGAACGGTAACCAATCCTGACGGTGAGTATACCTTGCCAGTTCCTGCCGATGCCAATACACTTGTATTTTCTTATATTGGTATGTTAAAGCAAGTGGTTGAGATAGGTAACCAGTCAACCATTGATGTAACGCTTCAGCCCGATGTGATAGGCGTTGAAGAGGTGGTGGTTGTAGGTTACGGTACCCGTATGCGGGAAGAACTTACAGGTGCAGTTTCTTCCGTTTCTGAAGAAGATCTGGAGGTTTCCTCGGCGCCAAGTGTTGTCAGCCGTATGCAGGGCCAGGTTTCAGGGATAACTGTTACCCAGGCCAACCGCCCCGGTGGTGATGCAACAATCAGGGTGCGTGGTATTGGTACCATTAATAATGCAGGTCCACTGTTTGTTATTGATGGAGTTCCAGCCGGACCCGGTAACAACATCAACCCAAGTGACATTGAATCAATTTCGGTTCTGAAAGATGCTTCTTCTGCTGCTATTTATGGTGCCAGGGGTGCAAACGGTGTTGTAATTATTACTACGAAACGGGGAAGGGTAAATCAACCTCCTACAGTTAATTTCCGCGTTAAAACGGGAGTCAGCACGCCTACTAATCAGTACGACATGCTGAACACCGAGGAGTACGCCGAAGCTGTGTGGCTGTCGTATGCCAACAGAGGTGATGCACCTAACCATGCCCAGTATGGAACGGGCAGTTCTCCGGTAATTCCTGATTATATTTTACCGGCAGGAGCTATGGAAGGAGATGCTTCAGTTAATCCTGCTTTATACAGCTATCCCGATTACCAGATTTTCAGAGCCAATAAACAAGGAACCGACTGGTACGATGAGATTTACCGCACTGCCCTTATTCAGGAATATGATGTTTCGGTTGCCGGTGGTGGAACAGGCGGTAACTATGCATTTTCAGCAAGTTACCTTGATGAAGAAGGTTTCTTGAAATATACCGATTTCACACGCTGGACCTTCAGGATGAACGCCGATGCAAAGGTAAACGACTGGTTTAAAGCAGGTGAATCGTTGCAGGTGATTTACATTGATGAGCATGGTAACCTTGGCGATAACGGAGAAGGAACGCCTATATCATTTGCTTACAGGGCGCAGCCAATTATACCGGTTTACGATATTGAAGGTAACTTCGCAGGTTCAAAAGCTCCTGAAATGGGTAACACAGAAAACCCATATGCTATGCTGTATCGTGCAAAAGACAATAACGGTAAATGGGTGAGGATATTGGGTAATACGTATGCTGAGCTTACACCGTTTGATGGATTTACTTTCAGAACTTTATTTGGATACAACTGGGGACAGTGGAACTACAAAGGGCACATTATTCCAAATTTTGAACATTCGGAACCAAACCGGGTGAATGGTTTAGATGTTAATTCAAACTTTTCACTGCAGTGGAACTGGACAAATACCCTTCAGTACAACACTGAACTAATGCCGGGTCATAACCTGAACGTAATTTTAGGAACTGAAGCAGTTGAGAGTTTCTATCGCAGTCTGAACGCCAGCCGGAGAAATTACTTCTCACAGGACCCGAATTACATGCAGTTGGATTCAGGAGAATCGAACAAGGAAAACAGCGGTAACACTTCAGAGTGGGCACTGTTCTCACAGTTTGGACGTATTAACTACGACATAATGAGCAAATATTTCATTGAAGCCACTGTAAGGCGTGACGGTACTTCACGTACCGCTCCGGGTAAAAACTACGGTGTTTTCCCGGCTGCATCATTTGCATGGGCTATGTCGGAAGAAGCATTTCTTCAAGGTTCAAGCAATTGGTTAGATATGTTGAAATTAAGATTGGGTTGGGGGCAAACAGGTAACGACCAGATGGGACTTTACAACTCCTACACTACTTTCAGAAGCGATGCTTACCGGTCATCTTATGCCATTGATGGTTCAAACACCAGCGCCGTTTCAGGTTTTATGCCTTCGGCATTAGGTAACCCGGATGTTAAGTGGGAAGCCACCACAACCTATAACGTTGGTTTGGACGGAAGGCTTTTCGATAACAAAATCCGTTTTGCTTTTGATGTCTGGCAACGTTTCACAAGCGATATGTTATTTGTAAGACCAATTCCGCATGTTTCCGGTGTAGTTAATGCTCCTTCAGTTAATATAGCTGAAATGGAAAACAGAGGATTTGACCTGGAACTGGGATACAACGGACAAAGTGCCGGCGGAGATTTTACATATAATGTTACCGCTACTGTATCGCATTATAAAAATCAGATTACCGATTTGACAGGTGACCCGGATTTGGTTCTTGATGGAGCCAGCCAGCGTCAGAAAGTATATACCCGGTTTGGATATGGAACAGAGTATCCCGGATTCTACGGCTACATTGTTGACGGAATTTTTGAAACTGAAGCGGAAGCACAGGCACATCCACAGTTTGGAGATACCGATTACAACCAACCCGGACATTTTATCTACAGAGACATCAGTGGACCTGACGGTGAACCGGACGGACAAATTACTTCAGATGACCGGACCTTTATCGGCAGCCCGCATCCTGATTTTGTAGGTGGTTTGAACTTTGATTTTGCCTACCGCAATTTTGATCTTAACCTGTTCTTCTATGGAAGCTACGGCAATGAAGTGGTGAACTATGTTACCCGCTGGATCGACTACGGTATGTTCAATGGTGGATTAAGCAGGGCAGCGCTTTATGAATCATGGGGAAGCCCATACCTGGATAACAATGCCAATGCATCGCTTCCAAAGCTTGACCAGGATCCCATTTCTCAGGAACCCTCTACTGCTTTCATTGAAGACGGATCTTATTTGAGGATGAAAAATCTTCGTCTGGGATACACCCTCCCTTCCAGTATACTTGAAAGGGCACAGATTAAAAGTTTAGGATTATATGTGCAGGTGACAAACGTATTTACATTAACCAAATACAGCGGTTTGGATCCTGAAATAAACCTTAGTGGTGCAGATATGGGATTGGATTTAGGTCATTGGCCTACTCCGCGCCAGGTTACTTTTGGTATAAATCTGGGATTATAATCGTTTAATTTGTATTAAATTTAAAAAAATGAGAAATATGAAAAGACTTTCGATATTATTGACCATTGCAGTGATGCTGGTCATGTCAAATTCATGTTCCGAGGACTTTTTAACCAGGACTCCTCCGGGATCGACTGCTGAAAACGTATTCTATGATGCAAAGGGTATTGATGCACTTTTAATTGGAACTTATGCTATTGTTCCGGGGAGTTCCCTTTGGGATATTTCCTGGGGAGCCTCCATCCAAAACTGGACGTATGGTTCTGTTGCTTCCGATGATGCTTATAAAGGTTCTGAAGTAACCGACCAGGTGCCGGTAAATGAAATTGAACGGTGGGAGGTACTTACCAACAACAATTACCCGGCCGATAAATGGAAATTGAATCTTGGGATGGGTGTATTTCGTGCAAATACAGCCTTAAGAGTTGTTTCAGAAGCCTTGGAGCAGGGAACAATTACTGAGGAACAAGCTACAGATTACAGAGCAGAGCTTCGGTTCCTGAGAGGTATGTTCAATTTTGAAGCTCGCCTGGTTTTCGGCGATTATATTCCAATACTTTTAGAAGATACAGAAGATCCGTCACAGGTTTCCAATGAAAATCCTGAAGGTGCCGTTTTGAATCACATCATTAGTGATTTGGAATACGCGTGGACCAATCTTCCTGAAACACAATCGCAACCTGGCCGTGCAACAAAATATGCTGCCATGGGCCTGGCTGCCCGCGCTTACCTGCAGGATCTGATGTATGCCGAGGCAAAACCTTTGCTTGACAACATCATTAACAGCGGTCAGTATACACTGATGCCAAACTTTATTGATAACTTCAATATTGAAACAAACAATAATGCAGAATCAATATTCGAAGTACAGGCAAACGTGAACGACATCAATGAATCGCTGAATGCTGAAATGGGTATCGGGCTTAACTGGCCGCATGGATCTGATATTGGTATGTGCTGCGGATTCCACCAGCCTTCACAGAACCTGGTAAATGCCTATAAAGTAGATGAAAACGGCTTGCCGTTGTTTGATACTTTTAACGATACCGATTTGAAAAACGACCAGGGAATCAACTCCGATCAGGTTTTTGAAATTGCCACTGATCCGGTAGACCCACGACTCGACTGGACAGTAAGTCGCAGGGGTATTCCTTACAAAGATTGGGGAATCAATCGTGGAAGCAACTGGATACGTAAGCAGCCTGAAGGTGGACCTTATATGCCAGCATCGAAACCGTTCTTCAAAAAATCGGAAAGGTACAGCCTGTCGACAACTACAGGATGGCAAACCGGTATCAATGCAAACAACTATCGTTACCTCCGTTACAGTCATGTATTGCTGTGGAGAGCTGAAGTTGCTGCTGCAGAAAATGACCTTGAAACTGCGCGCCAGTATGTAAACATGATTCGTGAACGGGCAGGAAACCAGGAGGTAATGGGTAAGGTGCTCATCAATCAACTCCCTCCATCAGTTTATCCATGGGGCGAAGATACAGATGATGGCGCTTATTTAACCGGAGGCGATGTTGACTGGACTCAGCCTGCAGCCAACTATAATATCGGATTGTACACTTCCTTTGCTGATGCGAATGAAGCAATGGAGGCAGTTCAATGGGAGCAGAGGCTCGAATTTGCTACCGAAGGAATGCGTTTCTTCGACCTTAGAAGATGGGATAACCTGCCTAATAAAATTGGTGGAAGGAGCATGGCAGATATTCTAAATTCTTTTGCCGCTGCTGATTTAAGGATTCGTCCTGCATTTATGCAAGGAGCCAACTTCGCTGAAAATGATAAATACCAACCTATTCCTCAGGCTCAGCTCGACCTCCAACCGGGAGTTCTTGTTCAGCGTCCGGAATACCGTTAAGATATTCATTTTAGGACTTTATAAGAAGGAGGGGCTTTTAAGTCCCTCTTTTTTTTGCTATATTGGTACCGCTTTCACCTTATAAATAAACATAATGAAAAGAATATTTTTAGTTGCAGCTTTCTTTACAATATTAAGCTCTGTAATTTTGGCGCAGCCCCAGGTTACAGTGCAGCCTGTAGAGGGAGAAAAAAGAGTAGAAGTGCGGATTGATGGAAAATTGTTTACAGCTTATATATGGGCGGAAACCATTAAAAAGCCTGTACTGTGGCCGGTGATTTCTGCCGGGGGCCATGAGGTGACACGACAGTTCCCCCTTAAAAATAAGGCAGGCGAACGTGCCGACCATCCACACCATGTGGGCGTGTGGTTTAACTATGGCGATGTAAACGGGCTGGATTTCTGGAACAATTCGGAGGCTGTCCCTGAAGAAAAGGCTGATAGTTACGGTACCATATACCATGAATCAATAGGTACAACTAAAAGTGGTAAAGGGCAGGGGCTTTTGGTTGCTTCTGCAGCATGGAAAGATAACAGCGGCAAGGTCCTGCTGAATGAGGTATCAGAATATGTGTTTTCTGTTGATGGTAAAACAAGGATAATCGACCGGAATACAATGCTGAGAGCTGCAAACGGTAATGTAAAAATTACCGACAACAAGGAGGGAATGTTTGCCATTAGGGTAACCCGCGAACTGGAACTGCCCTCAACGGGAAAGGTGCAGCTTACCGATTCGCACGGGAATGTTACGGAGGTGGATGCTTCTGATGATAACATTGCCACCGGCAGCTACCTGAGCAGTGAAGGCATAACCGATAACGATGTGTGGTCGACCCGCGGCCGCTGGATGAAGCTCGCAGGAGAAATAGATGGTGACAAGGTGGCCATCGTTATTTTTGACCACCCTTCCAATCCGGGTTATCCTACTTACTGGCATGCCCGCGGTTATGGCCTGTTTGCGGCAAATACACTGGGGCAGAAAGTTTTTTCAAACGGTAAAGAAGAAATGAACTTTGAAATCAATAACGGACAATCGGCAACATTCAGGTACCGGCTGGCTGTTTTTTCCAGTGACCCTTCAGTAAAGGAAATTGAAAAGCTGGCAAAGGAGTTTGAACGAAAATAAGTTTAAAGTTTAAGGTTTAAAGTTGAAAGTAAGTTAAACTTAACTTATTTTTGCCTTCACATATGGCATTAAACTACATCTGGATATTCTTTTTCCTTTCGGCATTCGTTATCGGGCTGGTGAGGCTGTTGTTTTTTGGAGATGCGGAAGTATTTCCCAACATGGTCAATTCTACTTTTGAAATGGCCAAAACCGGCTTTGAAATATCGTTGGGGCTGACAGGAGTGTTAACCCTTTGGATGGGCATTATGCGAATCGGGGAGAAGGGGGGCATTGTGAATGTCTTCTCCAGGTTAATCGGTCCGTTTTTCAATAAATTGTTCCCTGAACTTGGTAAATCTCATCCGGCATACGGTTCCATAATGATGAACATTGCGGCCAATATGCTCAACCTCGATAATGCAGCCACTCCTACGGGTCTGCAGGCTATGAAGGAAATGCAGGAAACCAACCCGGATAAGAAAACAGCTTCCAATGCACAAATCATGTTCCTGGTGTTAAACACCTCCGGACTTACCCTGCTGCCGATTAGCATCATGGTTTACCGTGCGCAGCTTGGAGCAGTGAATCCGTCCGATATTTTTATACCCATCCTTCTGGCAACTTATTTTTCTACAATTGCAGGATTAATTGCCGTTGCTGTTTACCAGAAAATCAATCTGCTCGATAAGGTAATATTGTCATATCTGGGTGGCCTTACGCTGATAATAGCCGGCATCATCTGGTACTTTTCCACCCTCGACAGGGAAGAGGTGACCCAGGTTTCAAGTCTTGCCAGTAATTTTATCCTTTTTTCAGTAATCATCGTTTTCATCCTGATGGCATTCCTGAAGAAGGTGAATGTTTATGAAACCTTCATTGACGGGGCAAAGGATGGATTTAAAACCGCTGTTAAGATAATTCCATACCTTGTGGCCATATTGGTTGCCATAGGTGTTTTCCGGGCTTCCGGGGCCATGGAATGGCTTGTTGAGGGATTTTCATGGATATTTACTCAGGCAGGCATCAATACAGATTTTACACCTGCACTGCCTACTGCATTAATGAAACCCCTGAGCGGAAGTGGCGCCCGCGGCATGATGGTGGATGCCATGACAACATATGGTGCCGACTCCTTCGTGGGAAGGGTTGCCAGTACAGTACAGGGAGCCACCGATACCACCTTTTATATACTCGCCGTGTATTTTGGTTCCGTGGGGATTAAAAACACCCGTTATGCTGTGATATGCGGTCTGATTGCCGACTTTACAGGAATTATTGCAGCAATTTTAATGGCCTACCTGTTTTTCCATTAGTCGAGCGAATCGTAAACCACTACCTTATCCCACAGGTGACTGTTCTCTTCCACAAACTTAACATGCAATGGGTGCACCTGGTAGGCATCTTGTCCTGCCTGATCGTCGAACAGCAACATAAATGAAACCGAATAGGAGTGGTCAACAACATCGCGGCTTTCGGTACCGGCAGGAAACCCGATGTGGCTCATCTTAACGGTTTCCACTTTCAGCAAATCGTTTAACGCTTTTACCAGTTGCTTTTTATGAGCATCGTTTTTGGGCTCCTTCAGCCAGAAAAATACATGATGAATAAGGGCGCCTGTTAATTTTACCTCACCTGCCGATGCTTTTTGTGCAAAAGGCAGCAAACCGGCAGTAAGAGTTCCTGCAGCAAGCTTTTTAAGAAATGATCGTCTGTTTTTCATACGTTGTTTATTTATTGTGAAAAGTTATTAATTGTCTTAGCCAAACGAAGCAATCGTGTTTTTAATTGCTGTAAGCCTTTCAAGCAATGGTACCAGCAAATCAAGCCTGAGCATGTTGGCGCCATCCGATTTTGCAACGGCAGGGTTCGGATGGGTTTCCAGGAATATGCCATCTGCACCGGCTGCAATGCCTGCGCGGGCAATGGTTTCTATCAGCCCGGGCTTGCCGCCTGTTACACCACTTGCCTGGTTAGGCTGCTGCAACGAATGGGTTACATCCAACACAACAGGTACACCAAATTCCTGCATGGCAGGAATTCCACGATAATCGACCACCAGGTCCTGATAGCCGAAAAATGATCCCCTTTCGGTGAGAAACACGTTCCTATTGCCCGTTTCCCTTATCTTTTCTACAGCAAACTTCATCGCTTCGGCCGAAAGAAACTGGCCTTTCTTAATATTAACTGTTTTACCTGTTTTTGCAGCAGCTACCAGTATATCCGTCTGGCGGCATAAAAATGCCGGTACCTGCAGCACATCAACATATTCGGCAGCCATTTCAGCTTCATCGGCCGAATGAAAATCGGTCACAACAGGAATATCAAAGGTACTGCTTACTTTTTGCAGTATTTTCAATGCTTTTTCATCACCAATGCCGGTAAATGAATCCAGGCGCGACCGGTTTGCTTTCCTGTATGATCCCTTGAAAACGTATGGGATGTTCAGCTTGTTGGTTTCCTTTATTACTTTCTCTGCAATCTCCAGTGCCATTTTTTCACCTTCGATAATGCAGGGGCCGGCCATTAAGAAAAAGTTTTTGGAATCGGTATATTTTAATTTTTCAATCCGTGGTATCATTCGAATAAAGTTTAATAACAATCAAAAATACAAATATCCGGCAATTGGAAAGTGGAAGAACTCTTATTTCTATTCATTGATTAGGTAATAATGATACAGTAGCTCATGAAAACATAGAAATAAAGAACAGCTTTTTTTGAATGCCCTGCAATTTTATTAGTTTTAGGGTACGTAATTCAGATTAAAATGAAACAAATATCACTCCTGTTTGCTGCGATTCTGTTTTTCCATGTAATTGCAGCAGCGAATATAAAACCTACTCGGTTAAACTGTGAATACCTCACCAATCCGATTGTAGTTGATGTTGCAAATCCTCGATTGGGATGGATAAATATTGCAGAAAAAGGTGAACGGGGGCAGGAACAAACTGCCTGGCAAATCAGGGTAGCAGGCACAAAAGAGCAACTTTCCAATCCCGATTTATGGGACAGTGGAAAAACAAAAGGTAGTGAGGCAACCCGTGTGCAATACAATGGGAAAACCTTACAGTCGCGGCAGGATTGCTGGTGGCAGGTAAGGGTTTGGGACAAGGATAATGTTGCTTCGGAATGGAGCGAACCCGCATTCTGGCACATGGGAATTCTGGAGCCCGATGAATGGAAGGCGCAATGGATTGGTGCTCCCTGGCAGGGAGAGGAAGCCCTTCCCAAGCCTTCTAATCCGGGTGTGCCGCTCCCTGAGCAGCTGCCACCTCCGGCACCCATGTTCAGAAAAGAATTCAATGTAAACAAGAAAATCGACAAGGCAGTGGTTTATGTAACCGGCCTGGGGTATTTTGAATTGTGGATGAATGGCGTAAAGGTAGGTGATGATGTGCTGGTTCCGAATCAAACCAACTACGGCAAGCGCCCCAACCTGATGGAACAGAATATTCCGCTGCCCGACGATTTCAGGAATTACAAGGTCATGTACCTGGCATATGATGTGAAGGACATGCTGACAAATGGGCAAAATGTTATGGGCAGCATGGTGGGCAACGGCTTTTACAATCCGGCAAAATATTGGGCAGAGGGGTATGGTACTCCCCGCTTCATTGCACAAATGCATATTACCTACACCGATGGATCAGAAGAAACAATTGTAACCGATAAAAGCTGGAAAGCCTCCAAAAGTCCTATACTTATGGACATGGTCTATTACGGTGAACATTATGATGCACGAAAAGAGCAACAGGGATGGTGCACTAAAGGATTTGATGATTCAGCCTGGGAAGGAGTGGCTTTAAGAAAAGCGCCTGAAGGAAAAATGGTGGCACACACCGCTCATCCCGATAAAGTGGTTGAACGGTTGAAACCTGTAAGAATAGAGAAGAAATACGACGGAACCTGGTACATCGATTTTGGTGTGGAAGTATCGGGATGGGTCAGATTATCCGGTGTTGAAGGACCAGAAGGTCATAAAATCGAAATCAAATACCTGAGTAACGAGTATTCAGGCGACAATTCATATGTATTTAGCGGCAAGGGAAAGGAAAACTATGCGGCACGCTTTAACTGGTTTATCTTCCGTGAGGTTGAAATAAAGAACTGGCCCGGAGTGCTGAATCCGGAGCAGGTTATTGCTGAAGTGGTAAATACTTACGTGGAAGAATCGGCAACTTTCGAAACTTCAAATCCTCTTTTTAACGAGGTAAACAAAATATGGAAACGCAGTCAGACCGATAACATGCACGGAGGCATTGCCAGCGACTGTCCGCACCGTGAGCGTTCAGCCTATACGGGCGACGGGCAGGTAGCATGTGTTACGGTTCTGCATAATTTCGATGCCCGTAATTTTTATCAGAAATGGATCCACGACATCATTGATGCCCAGATAGTGGAAACCGGTTATGTACCCAACGGGGCTCCATGGCAACCGGGTTGCGGAGGCGGTGTTGCCTGGGGAGCCGCAATAAACATCATGCCATGGGAGTATTACCTTCATTACGGTTCAAAAGATATTCTTGAAGATGCTTATCCGGCAATGAAAGAGTACATCCGCTATATGCAAACCTGGGTCGATGATGACGGCATCATGCATCAGCAACGTACAGGGCGGGATGGTAAAGTCCTTAGATGGTTCAATCTGGGGGATTGGGTGGCTCCCGGTAACCTCCCGCCTGATGATCTGGTTCATACTTTCTATTTCTGGAGGTGTGCCGAATTAACTTCATACTCGGCAGCGGCACTGGGTAAGGAAAAAGAAGCAAAGAATTATGCTGAGCTGGCAGAATCAACTAAGCAGGCATTTCATAAACATTTTTACAACAAAGAAAAAGGAACCTACGGCGATGCAGGGGCCAATGTCTTTGCCCTGAAAATGGGAGTGCCTGAAGATCAATATGCAAGAGTGGTTAAGGCTCTTGAGGAAAATATGAGAGCCAACAACGGACATCTTGATACCGGTATTTTTGGCACCCAGTTTCTCTTTGAGGTACTTTCGGAGAATGGTTTGCACCATCTGGCATACGAAGCCATGAATAAAAAGGAAGAACCGGGTTACGGTCGCTGGCTCGTACTGGGAGCAACCACTACCTGGGAGAACTGGGATACCGGCGGTTCGCATAACCACCCTATGTTTGGCGGCGGACTGGTATGGTATTACCGTAAGCTGGCGGGGATGAATACCGACCCTGATAATCCCGGTTACCGGCACATCATCTTCAGACCGCAGCCTGTTGATGATGTATCTTTTGCTAAGTATTACAACAATACGGCATACGGCAATGCGGGCATCCATTGGAAAAAAGCCAGTAATTCATTCTCAATGGATGTAAGTGTTCCGGTCGGTTGCAGCGCTACAGTATATTTGCCCGCAGTTGAAAACCAGCAAGTAACAGAAAGCGGAGGTGAAATTGAAGGTTCTGAATTCGTGAAATCTGCCGGCTATGAAAATGGATACCATATTTTTAAGATAAGCAGCGGCGATTATTCATTTAAGGTCCAATAAACAGTTTTTGATATTTGGATGTCTCTGTTGGGAGTTACTTTTCACGTCGTATAACTAGTTTATTAGTTATATAACAGTCTCTTTTTAAATAGTATTGATGTTATAATATAAAAATAACTACTCATTTAGTTGGAAAACTAAATAAGTAGTTGTATTATTGTTATGGATATTCATAGCAAGAATATTAAAGCTGTTATTTCAACCTCTTAAAAAAGAGAGGTGTGATATTTAAAAAGAACCAATAAAAAACTAGCACAATGGAAACTAAAAAATCACCAAAAGCTGATCTGGAAAATAAAAGAAACACGTTTCTTTTGCTGGGACTGGTAGTTGCCCTTGGAGTGACTCTTGTTGCTTTTGAATTCAAAACTTCACCTAAAAAGACTGAGTCGCTGGGGCAAGTACAAATCCAGGATATTGAAGAGGAAATTATACCGGTTACCCGTGAACAGGAAGTTAAACCACCACCGCCGCCACCGCCACAGGTTGTTGAGGTATTGAATATTGTAAACGATGAAGTGGAAATTGAAGATGAACTTGAGATTGAAAATACCGAAGTTACTGACGATATGATAATCGACGTAGCTCCGGTGATT
The DNA here is from genome assembly GCA_041687255.1 of Mariniphaga sp. Taxonomy (GTDB): domain Bacteria; phylum Bacteroidota; class Bacteroidia; order Bacteroidales; family Prolixibacteraceae; genus Mariniphaga. Next base: position 50,665 of record JAWLCL010000017.1, read on the forward strand.
CAAACCACGGAAGAGGTGGAAGAAGATGATGCACATGTTTTCATGATCGTAGAAGAGATGCCTGAATTTCCCGGTGGTGACCGTGCTCTGATGCAGTTTATTTCCAAATCCATCAAGTACCCTGTAATCGCACAGGAGAACGGAATCCAGGGCAGGGTGCACGTTAATTTTGTGGTGAATGCCGATGGCAGTGTTTCCGATCCTCGTGTTACAAGGCCTGTTGACCCTTCGCTCGATAAGGAAGCACTGCGGGTGATTGGCTTGCTCCCAAAATGGAAACCGGGAAAGCAAATGGGAAAACCTGTACGAGTGTCGTATAACGTTCCGATCTATTTTCAGTTACAATAGTATTAAAATAAAAGAAAAGCAGTCAACATAAATAATCGTCCTTTAGTAAATTCATTTATCTAAGGGCGATGACCTTAAAGGGTTCTACCGTAAGCTGCCAGGAATAAATGCTGACGCTCCCGGTCCCGCATACCGGCACATAATTTTAAAGCATTGCCTGTTTATGTAGTATGTTTTGCAAACAGTATATTAATACAACAGGTGCCGTTGCAGGCATTCATTTGAAAAAGGAAAATGATTCTTTTACAATGAAGATAAGCGTTCCGGATGATTGTCGCTCCACAGTTTTGGTGCATGCAGGTGAAAACCGGTAAAAAGCTGAACAAAGAATTGAAATCGATAGCTCTGATTTTATTGTTTTTAACGTCATAGTTTTAATCATACAACTAAATATTTAGTTTTACAATAAGCATAAAATCAGACAAATAGTAGTAGGGTATTAAAAATAACTATTGATTTAGTTGGTAAACTAATATGTTAGTTGTATATTTGTGTCGGATATCCATAGTAAACAGAAGTTGAATTAAAAAAAATTAAAAAATGAAAACTATAAAGTGGTTATTTCCGATAGTGATATTAGGTTTAATGTTACACTTGCCAGCAGTGGGGCAGGAAAACAATGATGAGCAGGTATACACTGAAGTGGACCAAATGCCTGAATACCCAGGTGGTATAGAAAAGCTAATGGCATTTTTTACAGAAAACATTTCGTATCCTGAAGAAGCCAAAAAAGAAGGAATCCAGGGTAAAGTGTTCGTTTCTTTCACAGTTGACAAGAAAGGTGAAGTAGTGGATGCAGAAATTGCAAGGGGAGTACATTCAGCTCTTGATGCAGAGGCATTGCGTGTTGTTGAATTAATGTCAGAATGGACTCCGGGAAAGAAAGACGGGCAAGCAGTCAATGTACGGTATACTATGCCTGTAAATTTTAAACTTGATTCTGAGAAGAAAGAAAAATAAACTAAGAAAATCGTTCTGTAACTAATTCGATAGTTACAGGCACGATTTTTGTTGTTAAAAAGCTTATAGTCAAATTTATTTAACGGATAAAATTCCAATATCAGGCAAAAAAAATGAAAGAATTAACGAAAGCGGAAGAGCAGGTGATGCAGATTCTTTGGAAGCTGGAGAAAGCATTTGTGAAAGATATGATTGATGAAATGCCGGAGCCAAAGCCTGCTTACAACACCGTTTCCACCATCGTGCGTATACTTGAGAAAAAAGGATTTGTGGATCATAATGCCTATGGCAAAACTCATGAATATTTTCCTTTGGTCTCGAGAGAAGAGTACACCCGCTCGTATATGCGGAATTTTATGCGCAACTATTTTAGCGGTTCATTTAAGGAAATGGTATCGTTTTTTGCCAAAGACGACAATATGAGCCTAAACGACCTGGATGAACTCATCCAGGATGTAAAACGGGATTTGGAAGACGAAAATGAAGGCGACAACAAAGTATAACTGAGAAATTACCTGTCAGATGAACGGAACAGTGAATTTTCTTTTAGAATCGGGCATTAGCCTTTCCTTGTTGGCTACAGTTTATGTAGTGTTTCTGAGAAAGGAGACTTTCTTTAAACTCAACCGCCTGTTTTTACTGGGGTCACTTCTTTTTTCTGTAATCCTCCCTTTTATTAAGTTCAGAATATATGATCCCCGCCCGGTAATGCTTTCTGAAATCACTGTTACTCCTTACCGCAATGTTATGGAGGCGGTAACCATTTATGGGCAGGATTTATCAATATCGGTTGAACAGGCTGTACTTTCCACTACAATACTTATCTGGTTGTATTTTGCCGGACTTGCATTTTTTCTGGGAAGGTACATTTTTCGGGTTACTCAGGTGATGCTTATTATCCGTAAAAATCCCGTCCGGAAATTCAATGCCGTTAGGCTTGTAATACTGGAGAAGGAATGCAGTCCGTTTTCATTTTTAAACTATGTATTTATAAGCCGGCCCCTGCAGAATACAGAAGGCTACGACAGGATGATGGCCCATGAGATGGAACATATTAAGCAGGGGCATTCGTTCGATGTTTTGATACTGGAATTGCTTACGGCATTCCAGTGGTTTAACCCTTTTCTCTGGATGCTTCGCCGTGCCGTGCGTGAGAATCATGAGTTCCTTGCCGACAAGGCAGTATTGGATTCAGGTGTGAACAGGGGGTATTACAAAAAACTGTTGTTAAACCAATTTGCCGGAGGGCAACTGGTTATTGCCAACAACTTCAATTATTCATTAATAAAAAATCGAATAAAAATGATGTCAAAAATAAAATCTTCAAAAACGTCTGCAGTAAAAATTATAATGGGATTAATTACTGCTGCTGCACTGATTATTGTCTTTGCCTGCGAGCAGAAAGAAGTAGAAGAAATGAAACCCGATGTTCAGGAGCAGGCAATGAGTCTTACTTTACTGGATGATTCAAAGATAAAAGTTGAAGGAAACAGTGCCGATTTGGAACGAATAATTGAAATGATGTCGGGAAGCAGGGAGTTTGATGTAGAAACTTCCGGCGAGGGTAATCTGTTGCTTATCAAAAAGGATTTGCCTAATATGCTTGATAAAGATGAAGATATCTTCTTTATTGTGGAAACCATGCCTGAATTCCCGGGAGGGGAACCGGCCCTGCGGCAATATGTAGCCAATAACATCAAATATCCCGAAAGCGCTCAAGAGAATGGCGTGCAGGGAAGGGTATATGTCAGCTTTGTTGTTGACAAGGAAGGAAATGTTGCCAATGCAAAAATTGTTCGCGGTGTTGATCCTTCGCTTGACCAGGAAGCTTTGAGGGTTATTAACAGCTTACCGGCATGGGAACCCGGAAAGCAGAGAGGCGAGCCGGTAAATGTCAGTTATACGGTTCCAATAAACTTTGCATTGCAATAGCAGTGTTTGTTTTTGACCTCCATTTGTTTAGCAACAGTTATAAGACATCTGTTAAATCAGGCAAACAAAAGCACTTCCTTTTCTGGTGATAATAATCTTTAACGGTTGCCTGAGATCAGGTTTATTGCAGATTTTTAACATTTCTTTTATATCTTTATGAGCATAAAATCATTATACCAATGAAAAAATTACATCTAATCCTTACCATACTGCTTTTTATTGCAAGTCCCGGAATTGGTTTTTCGCAGGAAAAGATAGATCTGTTAATCCTTAACCGCAATTATGAAGAAGCATTGCAATTATTGAACAAACGCATTCAAAAAGATCCCGGGGCCGCACTGTTCCTGAAAAAAGGATTGGTGCTGAGTACGCTTCAGATGTACCAGGAAGCCATCAGTGCCTATACTGCCGGACTGGAACTTGAACCTGATAATAAGGAAATACCTGCTGAACTGGCCGATGCATATGCTGCACTGGGCAATCATCCGGAAGCAAATCTTTATTATAAAATAGCTGCTGAACTTGAGCCTGAAGATCTTTCAATGGCTGCAAAATTGGGAAAAAACTACATTCAGCTGGATGATTTTAAAAAGGCGTACGATGTCTTTTCTACAATTTACCGGGAGGATTCTACTAACGTATATTGGAACAAACAATATGCTTTTAGTGCGTACCGGACGCATAGAACTAAGCAGGCAGTTGAATTGTACGAGAAGGTAATACAAATGAATCCGGGTGATTATTCCTCTTACCACAACCTTATAAAGCTGTACCAGCTGATGGAGAAGTTCAGTGATAAACTGCGTATAGTTGACCTTGGACTGAAACAGTTTCCTAATGACCAGGGGTTTTTCAACGTGCAGGCTTCCCATTATTTTTACCAGAAAAGGTATGAAGAAGCACGCGGGGTCTATGAGAAGTACTTTGTTGCCGGGGGCGATTCCACTTTCAAAACACTGCAGGAGTATGGCATAAGTTTATATTTCACGAAAGATGAGCAAAAAGCAATCTCTATTCTTGATATATGTGCCAATCAAATCGTAAACGATCCCTATGTGTTGTTTTACCTGGCCCTGAGCTATAAAAAGCTGGCAGAGTATGAAGTGGCCGAGGCTTACATGAATGCAGCCATTGAATCGGCCACACCTCACTACCTGCCCGATATGTATCATCACCTGGGACAAATCTACGGGCAACAGCGGATGTTTGAAGAATCAATTGCCGCCCTGAAAAAAGCCAATGAAATGGACCCGACAAATTACGAGGTGCTGTTTGAAATTGCCACCACTTATGAGGAATTTAATTCAAATAAAACCATTGCTCTGAATTATTATAACATTTATTTGAAGGAAGCCGGTGAGGCGGCAAAAAATGCCAATTACGCCCTCGAACGGATGACAAGAATAAAAGAAGATTTATTCTTTGAAGAGTAAAAATTTGGGTACAGACGCCGATGATGATAAAACAAATGTTCCCGGAATTAATCAAATCGTTTTATTAACACGATATACAGGCTTTTTTTGAAGGCTGTTTCATTAGTATTGTTTCAAATAATCACCAGTGAATTTCCATTGTGATGTAGAAAACATCAGTTTACAGGCATCACATTTCTTTAACATAAAGAACAGGGCCTGAATATACCGGCAAGCCCAATAAATTTTCCGAAATTATAACTCAATTGTTTTAACCGTTTTTAGAAAATGGCATAGTTTATCTTCATCATAAAGGAGTTATGTGGGAAAATACCCAATACATCGCTCAACTGTTTATTCAGTGGCCGGTCGTAGGGAGAATTGTACACCGGACCCAGCGGATTGACCTCGTCCCTTGCATTTCTGTTGTGGCTCCAAACCAGGAACAGGGTAGAGCCGGGCCGGTACTCCCAGCGCATGACAAGATTTGACTGCAGGTTCTGGTAAGCAAAATCCTGCTCTTTTGGAAAAGTCGGAAAAGGTATCAGTTGGTCGGGATTTACAAGTATGCTGTAATTGTCATATTTCCCTTTGGCCAGGAACAATTGGGAATAAAGCTGAAAAGAAAGCGTATTTGTAAAAGTAACTGCTCCTCTCAATGTAAGGTCGAGAGAGCCGGTATTACGTTTTCCGAATACCGGGATGAAATGGTAACCCGGGCTGTATTCAGGCCGGAGCTCCGGCAGAGGGATGAGTGCTCCGTAGTCATCGAAAAGGGTATATTCTTCCGGCCCCAGGTTAACAGGCGCTACCGGCCTGTTTCCAACCATCCACCCGTCTTCGGTTTTCATGAAACTCTCATTGGAAGCCCAGGCTGTATTTGCCCTTTCCCAGTCGCCCTTCATGCTTCCCGAAAAGGAAAAACGAGTTCCGATGTCCAGGTTGCCGCTCATTCCCAACATATAAATCTTCCCGCCATCGCCCGAATATTTAAAACTTCCTTCGGTAGTTATGAGCCAGTTGCGACGGTAATCGGTATTATACTCCCCTGTAAACATAACACTCCAGGGGCGTGCCCAGCGGTCGAGGCCCCTGGTTTCCCAGATGTCGTAACCGCCGATAATTTCAGAAAAGCTGCTGCTAAACCTGATAAGCTGCGAGTTGAGTGTGGTCCATTCCGAACGGAGCTGAAAGAAATCACCCATGTTCCACCATTGCAGGTATGAATAACGCTGGCGGTGGTAGAGCCTTATATTGGCCCGCTGGAAACTTCCGAACGGTTGCCCTGCGTTAATGTTATAGGTCAGTCCCGACCATGCTTCATAGAAGTTCTGCTCGAAGCTGGTCCAGCCAATATCATTGGGGTTATACTGATCGGAAAATACCAATAGCGTAACATGTCCGTCGATTATGCCCTCACGCTTTTTCATAACCAGTCCACCCATAAAACCCCGTTGGACTTCCTGTTCACTTACTTGTGATTTCCGGTTTGCAAAAGCTGCGATTCCTTCAAAACTGTACCGGTTTTCACCAAACCGCAAATCCCAATCCACGCCGCCCGTCATACTTTGCTGACCGGTACCGTTATTTTCGGGACTTTGGTACATGGTCAGTATTCCGCCCGCAGAGGAGAACTTGCCTATTTGCTGGCTTGCCCTGGCTACTCCGTAATTTTGAGCTGGTTTAAAATCATGGCCTGCAGAAGTCCCCAGCAAACCAAACGAGAGCCCTTCGGCCGACCTGCCTGATATTTTGGCGGCTCCGATAATTGGATTACCGGCTCCTATCCGGCGGGTGTAAAACAGGCTGCTCCTTCCAATCCCAAATTGAAAGATATCAGCTCCTTCTACAAAGAAAGGCCGTTTCTCGGTATAAAGTGTTTCAAACGCTGTAAGATTTAGTACTGCAGGGTCAGCCTCCACCTGTCCGAAATCGGGGTTGATGGTGGCATCAAGCATGATGTTTGGCCCCAGGCCTACTTTGACATCTCCGCCTACATCAATTCGTGCATCATAGTCACCTTTACCCGGCCGGGCAGCATCTTCAAAAACATCGATCGCCGACAGGAGGTAAGGACGGAGCTGTAAATTTCGTCGGGGTTGTAAATTTTTTATATCCTCTATCTGCCCATACCTGGCAACCAGGTTGGCGCGCTCGGTGCTGGGTATGTAGGGCCACTCGGAAACTTCACCCAGGCGCGGAATGATGCGTGTAATGTGGAATCCCCAGGTTTGTTCTTCTATCTCAGGGAAGCGAAGCATGCTGTAAGGAATTCTGAATTCGGCAGTCCATCCTTCATTTGTAGTTTTAACCGACGAAAACCAGATGGCATCCCAGGAGGTATCAAGACCCTCAATTTCAAAAATGCCTGCAGAAGAGAAGCTGGATATTCTGCCTTGCCGTCCGTCGAGCTGGACACCGGCGGCATTTACAGCAAAGGTATAGGCTGTGCGGCGGTTAAAGTAGGAGTCGAATGAGACCAGTAACCAATCGGCCCGGTTTAACTCATCCCTCCTTCCCAATGTGTTTTCTATGTCATCCGGTGCGTCGTACATAATGGCACTGACATACAGATTATCAGTTCCAAACAAGATGCGTACCTCAGTTTTTCGTGTTGCCCGTGAACCTTCTGCCGGTTCACGCTGAATAAAGTCATGAATAACTTCTGCATCCTCCCATGCCGGTTCATCAGGGAGTCCATCAATATGTATCGTTGCTTCTGAATGAGTTGCCCTGATGGTTGCATTTTGCTGTGCAGTAACTGTAAGGACGGAAAAAAATGAAAGTGTAAGGTAAATGCGCAAATAATCAAAGAACATTTCAAATCATTTAAAAATAAAGGTGCCAAAGTTATGTGGTTCGTGGAAATTTCTGACCGTTGGATTCCAGGAAAAACGTGTAGTTCCTTCATCGTGGTCGAGGCGATAGATATTTGCTCTCCACTTCATGCCGGGCCCGGGCGATTCACTGATGAGAGGTTCCATTAGTTTCCAGGGAATAAAGAATTCAGCAGTCCAGCCCGTTACCGCTCCTGTATCTTTTGAATCAACTGTCTGTATTGATGCCTTATGTCGTGTTTTTCGATCCCCTTCATATTTCCAGGGAAGCCAACCTAAAAACTTACCATCAAGATTAGGAATCAACAGGGTAAGCTCATAATTTAATGGTGATAACTGGTATTCAAAATAGAGGGGAAATTTTTCGTCCGGCATCAGGAATACTTCCACCACATCCTCCTCCCACAGGTTCAGATTATCAGCCTGCATGGTAGCTGTAATTTTCCGGTCTTTATTCCGGACAAGAAAATAGATTCCGGTTTCCGACCAGAGAACTTTGGCATCGGTCCGGTACTCCAGATGCTCATTGTTTCGTTGCGGAATTTCTTTCCATGAGGTTTTGTTCCATTCAGGGGCACTTCCTGTTCCGGTGATCTCAAAATCGGAACTGCGGATGATATCCATTGTGGCGGATGTATCGTTCTGCTGTGCTGAGGCTTGTAATACAGCCACAATAAGAGGAAGCAGCCAAAGGAGAGTATATTTCTTCTTCATATTTCCATGTTTTTTACAAATTTGCAGGATGCCAGCTGAACTCAAATTGAATTCTTCGCAGCAAGATAAAAAAAAATTCAACAGGCGTAACCGGTAAGTTCAGGTTCATATAAGTTATAAGATAAAAAGCCAACTCTAATGGATATCGTCTGCATACATTCTCTATACCCGGGACGTATTAAATTCGCGTTTACATGGTCCTGGTATGGTTTTAATACGGGGATGGTTATATGAATTCAGGGGTAAAAATCTTTACAAAATAAAGAGAAAGCTTCAGCTGATGTCGGGAATATGTTGTATTAAATGGAACTTTTGATACCGGAGGCTTTAAAAAAATAGTTCTGCAGAAAAGAAGGCAACCGGAAGGAATTTATTTTTTTCCTGTTTTTTCCCTGACCAGGTTGGCAAGTTGCACACGGCTTTTTACATTGGTTTTTGTATAGATGCGATGTGCATGATCTTTTACCGTTTGCAAGGTTATAAACAGCTTTTCAGCTATGGCTTTGTTGGTTTTGCCGTCGCATATTTCAAGTATAATTTCCGATTCCCGTTTTGAAATGTTGTACTCTTTACAAAACGATTCAAAGTTGTTGGTTTTGACAGCCGGCTTTTTTTCAGCAAAAGAAACAAAAAACTTTATGCAAACAGGTAACAATGCACTTGAAGCAAAAAGTATAAGGATTGAAACTGCTGTGTATACAAATCCCAATGGACCTAATAACCAAAACACAACAGAATAGAGAGCAGTTCCGCTTAAATAGATAGCAAGGCATTTATGAATTTCCTGCTTTTGATAATAGATGTCTTTGGCCGAACCCGGTTTAATAAACGGCAGAAGGAAGAGCAGGTGAATTAACAGGTTCAGCGGGATAAATGCTCTTATCAAAAACTTATCTGGATTTGCAGGAGTTCTGAAGTAACCAGTCTGAAACAGGTAAACACTCGCAGAAAGTAATAACAGGAATACTGTAAAGAAAATGTAAATCCAGGTTCCTGTAAAACGGTATTTATTCAGGTTTAAGCTAAACTTCAGGAGCATGAACCAGCTGATAACCAGAAATGGTATTCCAAGCAAGGGGAGGAAAAGCGCCAGTTTCGCAGAAATTTCAGGGTCAGTTATTGCATCAGTTATAACCTGCCGGAGAGCAAGGTTTCCCCATATACTGTATATATAAAATGTAAACAGAAAGATTTGCTGGTAAAGCAGCAGTTGAAATTCTGATTTTTTTACTTTATGAAAGATCTGATAGCTGGTAAGAATGCTGATAACAGCTATTCCGGATGTAGCAACAAAGGCAACCAGGTATATTAAGTACTCAGCGAACATTGTTCAATTTTTGGTTTTGTTCTGCTAAAAACCAACAGGAATTTCATTTCTGGTGTAAAAGAAAAAGCTTCAGGTTCAGTCTTCAAGCAGGGCTACCAAAGTAGCAATTTTTAAGAATCCTACCAAAGTAGCTGGTATGTTTTTATTCTAAGACTTACATTTGAAGAAGAAAAACAAAAAACAGAAAATTAAATTGAAAAAGATGGAAAAGTACTACAGTTTGACTCCTTCGATTGGAGGAAGTTTTAGTTACGGCTGGAGAAAAATGTTTGATAAAGCATTTCTTCCGCTGCTGCTGGCCGTTGTTATCGCCGGATTGTTGAACGGGCCTATGGGAATGACTTGGGAGGCCGACAGTAATGAGTGGTTTAACTTGTTTTGGATCTTTCCTGTGGCTTTAATTGGTATGGCATATGGGTTTCTTTTCAAACCGGTGATTAACTATGGTGAAAGGTATCTCTTTTTGAAAGCCATGCGGGATGAAGAGGCGGAATTGAAAACATTGTTTGAAGGATTTAAAAGCAAATACTTCAAGATTGTTTTGGCAAACCTTATTGTTGTTGCTTTGGCTGTTATTGGCTTTGTACTGTTAATAATACCTGGTATAATAATCCTGGTGAGGCTGGCTTTTGTTCCCTTCCTGGTTATGGATAAAGATTTGGAACCAATGCAGGCTGTGGAAAGAAGCTGGCAGCTTACCCGGGGGCACGGTTGGAAAATCTTTTGGATGGCAGTCATTTCATTCTTTATCCTGATAGCGGGTTTGCTGGTGTTTTTTGTTGGCATCATAGTCTCCTTTATGTGGATACATTCTGCCTTTGCCACTCTCTATCAGTCGGTAGTGTACAACAATGATGATGAGAATCCCATACCCATTCTGGCCGTTAATGAAGAATAAAAGTATTGCTTTGACAAGATAGCTGCCCGGAAATTCCTGGCAGCTTTTTTTTACGGACTCAGGCGGCTTTAGGTGAAAAGTTATATTTTTGATGAATGAAAAAGTTGATATTCTTTTTTGCCTTTACAGCATTGGTAATAAATGCCCGTGCACAATATTTCCAGACAGGGCAGGATCCTGCCTCAATTAATTGGAAACAGATAAACAGCCGTAACTTTCAACTTATATTTCCGGATTACTATGAGGAGCAGGCAAAAAAGCTGGCGGGAAATCTCGAAGCCGCTTACCCATACACGAGTTATACTTTGAAACATAATCCTCAGAAAATTCCCTTTTTACTACATACTCAAACCGTCCAGTCAAACGGGCTGGTTGCCTGGGCTCCCAGGCGGGCTGAGTTCTATACCACACCGCATCAATCGATGTATCCCCAGGATTGGCTTGAACAGCTGACCCTGCATGAATTCCGTCATGTGGTTCAGATTGATAAAATACGAAGCAACCTGCCCTTCTGGGCACGGTACCTGCTTGGAGAACAGGGCACTGCCCTTGCCTTTGGAGCTTATCTTCCATGGTGGTTCATTGAAGGGGATGCGGTGGTTACCGAAACATCACTGAGCAACTTTGGACGTGGTCGCTTTCCCTCATTTCTGATGGAACATCAGGCACAAGTGGTGCAAAAAGGTGTTTTTTCCTACGATAAGGCGTTTTTCAGATCTTACCGCGATTATGTGCCCAACCATTATAAATTGGGTTATTACTTTACCGGAAACCTTAGGGCAAGGCATGGAAGCGAACTTTGGGAGGAGGTTTTAACAAGGGCTGGAAGCAAGCCGCTCTCCATATTTCCTTTGAACCAGGTGCTGAAAAAAAGAACCGGAATGGATATAGTCGAAAATTACCAATCGGTTTTCGACAGCCTGAAATCGGTTTGGATACGGGAAGATATGAAGTATCAGTCAATACCCACTCACCAAATAAATGAGCAGGCAACCTTCTTTACAAATTACAATCATAACCATTGGCTTAACGATTCCACTGTTCTTTCCTATAAAACAGCTTATAATGAAATTCCTTCATTTGTAAAAATTCAGAAGGACAGTGGAAGGGAAACTAAATTATTCTTCCCCGGGGCCATATTTAATGAATCGGCGGGCTATCGTGGCGAATGGATTGTTTGGGCGGAGCAGATAAGCGACGTTCGCTGGGAGCACAGAGGCCGTTCCCTTCTTCGTCTTTACAATGTGAATTCAAAAAAGAAAATTGAAATTAAACCGGAATTTAAAAGTTTTAGCCCTTCCATCTCTCCTGATAAGATGAAAATTGCGGTGGTGGAAACTGACTTTTCAAACAATTACTATATTTCGGTGTATCAAATGCCGGATGGAAAGCTCCTTCAACGGTTCCAGTCGCCTCAGAACAATTACTTCTTCACTCCCGAATGGTTGAACAATGATGAAGTAGCTGCTGTAATGCTTACTCAAAAAGGGAAAAGAATAGTCCGTGTGAATTTTGCCCTGGATGAACTCTTCCAGCTTTCAGATGCTGAAATGGGAGATATAAAACATCTTCGGTTTACAGGTGATTTCCTATATTTTATAGGGGCTTACTCAGGAAAAAACAGTTTATACAGGTTAACCCTTGAGAATGGTACAGTGGAAAGAGTATATGAGCCAAGGTTTGGCGTTGAGTCTCCGGCAGTTTCTGATGAAGACGACCAGATTATTCTTAGTGACTATACTGCCGGGGGATTTCGGCTTATAGAACTTTCCTCAGAAAACGACTCCATTAAGTCGTTGCAGCAGGTTAAACCTGCAAAGTACCTGCTTGCAGAAATTCTTGCCTCGCAGGAAGCGGGCTTTCCTGTTTTTAACGATACTGATGGAGAAGAATATACTGTTAAAAAATACAGCAAAGCGGGCCATCTTTTTAATTTTCACAGCTGGGCTCCGGCATCGGTTGATGTTGAAGCCTATGAGTTTTATCCCGGAGTAACCCTGATGTCGCAGAATGTATTGAGCACCAGTGAAGCTGTTGTAGGATACAAATGGGATTACACTGAAAGGGCCGGAAGGTTTGTTGCTGATTACTCCTTTAAGGGATGGTTCCCGGTTTTTGATTTTGATTTTTCTTATGGGGGGCGAGCCTCTAATTATAATTTAATCCAGCAGGTTACCGATGAACAGGGAAACGTTACTCGGGATACCACACAACAACGTTTTTCCTGGCAGGAAACAACAGCCGGATTGACAATGGCATTACCTCTGAATTTTGATAAAGGACCCTTTTACAGGATAATTCAACCTGAAATTCAGTACGGATTTAATTATATCCGTCACCGGGAATCAACACCACATCAATTCCGCGAGGGAAGCTTTCACTCCTTATCCTACAGGTTATACATGCAAAAGGTGCTCAGGAAAAGCTACCTCGATATGTACCCCAATTTTGGAATTATAGCTGATGGAGTGTTCCGTCATTCTCCTGCCGGAGCTGTAAGAGCGGGAAATATAAAAGCATTGCAGTCGGTGATTTATTTGCCTGCATTGATGAAAAATCACGGAATAAAACTATATGCCGGTGCACAGCAAAAGGAAACAGCCGAAATCATGGGATTCAGCGATGTAGTCAGGTATGCCCGTGGATGGGGCCGCATTGCAACAACCGAAATTTATACCGGAGGTGTCGATTATAAAATGCCGCTGATTTACCCAGACTGGAATTTTTGGGGATTGTTATACACACGGAGGATTAAAGCTGCATTATTTGCCGACTACACCCGGCTGAAAGGGAAATATTACAGAAACGGGAATTTTACCGGCATGTTTACAACTGACATTTCTTCGGTGGGCACTGAAATTACTGCCGATGTGAATATCCTCCGGTTTTATGCGCCTGCCAATATTGGGTTCAGAGCATCATACCTTCCGGAAAAGAAAGATGTTTATTTTGATTTCCTTATTTCAATTGATTTCACTTCTTTTTAATGTGATTACTGTAAATTCGGCCGGCATATCCAGGCGCCACGGAACGCCTACTGTGCCAAATCCGGTGTTGACATGTAACTTTGAGTTCCCGCTTCCATACAAGCCTCCCCAGTACTTCCTTTGCATATAAGCCAGGCTGAAAGGGATTCCTGCTATTTTTATTCCCCACTGCATGCCGTGCGTATGTCCTGATAACGTAAGTTCAATATCTTCCTTATTTTCAATCTTGCTTTCCCAATGTGCCGGGTCATGTGTGAGTAAAATCGTGAAGGCTTCCGGTGAGATACCCCGGATTGCGGTATCTAAATCGGCATATTGAGGAAAGGGAGGATGCCCCCAGTTCTCTACTCCTGCCAGGAAAATGGAATCCCTGCCTCTTTTTATAACAACATTTTCGTTTAACAGCAGATCGAATCCAAGTTCCCGGTTTGCCTCCAGTATGGCATTAAAATTTGCCTGTTTGTCATCGGGGGTTTCCCAATCGGAATAATCACCGTAATCGTGATTGCCTAATATAGAGTAGCTGGGTATGTTTTGAATGATTTTGCGGAAATGAGGTCCGTATCCGTTAACCTCATAGGCAAAATTGTTTACCAGGTCTCCAATGAATAGTATTAAATCAGGATTGGCTTTTTCCGCTATTTTAGCCGCCTTTTTTAAAAGACTTTTTCCATAGAGCATCCCTCCTAAATGTGAATCGGTAAAGACAAAGATTTTGTAACCGTCGAATTGGGCAGGCAGACTGTTATACGACAGTTCATGGTTTACCGTTTTCGTTTGCCGCGAACCAAACACAATCCCAAAGACCATGGATGCAACAATACCGGTTGCTAAAATTAATCCTGCATAAGGAATTACAGGAGGCTTTTTCCTGGCAAGAGTAACGTAAAGAAGGTAAGAAAGCGCATTTGGCAGATTAAACACAAACAATGAAAACAATACAAAATTATAAATTACATATACAGAGTAATTGGTTGCTTCACGGGGCTGGTTGGGATAGATATACAGGTATACAAAAATGATAAGTAAAAGAACATGAAATAATATAAAAACGGTCATTACCGTCCTTTTTGATTTCCTGGAAGCTACTTTTATAAGGTTTTTGCCGGAGCCTATAATTATCAGCAAAAAAAACAGTAAAAAAATCACCAAATATATAATTGGAAACGATCGCATGCTTTGTGTTTTCTGTTTAATGTTATTGATGAATTATTGCTATTCATCAGATTTGTTGTGTTAACCTTTTATTTTCAGCACTTTAATTAAAAAATCGGCAGATTTAAGCTGCCGACAGTTCAATATTTTTATTATTGAGTGCAAATGTACGTAATCATAAGAAAGAAACAGGCATGAGCGGTTAATTTTGAAATGAGCATGAGAATTAATTCGCATCAACGGTTGAAGATTAATTCGAATGGTAAATAAGAGTAACAAATATTCTGCCTTAAGAAGTCACATGCATAACAATTTCTTTTGACCCAATTTTTTTTAACAGGATGAAACGAGTATGAGAAATAGTTAACACCAATTGAGAATTATTACCCACTTAACTATCGGGACATAGGAATTCCATTTTATACTAATGAAAACTTTCAATTTTAATAAAGTGAAATGAGCAGGAGCAAAATCTCACACCAACGTGTGATAATTAATCCCGATGGTTATCGGGGCATGGGAGTTAAATATTATTCCCGTGAAAAAATATAATTTATTAACGGATTAGTTTTGTAATGCCATAAATTAATGAAAATCCCAAAAGTTTTCCGATTCTATTGAACAGCAGGTTATTTTATTCTCCTTTCCATTCATAAAAACGCCGATGTAAACATGAAAAGTTTACATAAGTATCTAAATAAGCAGGTCGCATACAAAAGTAAATAACACATTTGTAAAGCACATTTACACGTTACCTGTTCACAAATGTTATTGCATAATAAGTAAACAAAATCAGAGCAACCCGGAAAAATAAGTTATAGCTATACAAAAATATTGCATGATACAAATATGTTTATTCAGTTGTTGCATTAATGTAACCTAACCAACAGTAGGGAAGGGAAGAAGAGGTTGTTTTGTAATCACCACTAAACTATTAACAATAAAGTTCACATTTTCAATAGATTAGATAATATTATATGAATTAAAATATAACATTGATTAGCAGAGTTTGGAGTTAAGCAGCTTATATGTGCTTTATACTAGTAGTTAAGTATTAATAACCAGTATGTTATATGATGCAATATAAAGTGTTTTAGACATTTTAATTAATGCCCTTAAGGCATTGTTATTCAAATTATTAGATGATATTTAAGTTCAAATGTCATAAAACCTTATAGTTTAAAAAAATAAAGAAACATATAGGAAATGTAAATTCAATGAATTACATTTGTAGATACAAAACCTATTACAGAAGAAGTTATGAAGGACCGCATTCAACAAATCATTGATTACAAAGGGATTTCAGCAGGTGACCTTGCTGAGCGCCTTGAGGTTCAACGTTCCAATATTTCGCATATACTGAACGGCAGGAACAAACCTGGTGCTGTATTTATAGAAAAACTTCTGCAGGCTTTTCCCGACATTAATGCCAGATGGCTGCTTACCGGTGAGGGGCCTATGCTTTTAAATGATGCACAGGAGCAGTCTTTCAGAGCCGTCAGTCATTCATCCGATGAAACAGCAAACAAGCAGTTGTTTCCACCTGCCGGTATTGCGGCTCATTCATCAGTTTCCCAGGGAATAGATAAAACTATTGAGAAAGTAATCCTGCTTTATACCGACGGCACGTTTACATATTACAACAATAAATAATTACAGAAGTATATGTCATGTTGTAAAACATATAAATTATTTTTACAAATGTTTTGGTAGTTTAAAATAAAGTGTTACATTTGTAATGTGATTTAAACAATATGACAGGATGATAATTACAATTATACTTTCTGATTTACAAACCCGGAATTAAATTTTTTACATTGAGAGGCAAAACCAAAAGCCGTCAGAATTACCTGACGGTTTTTTTTTGTTTTATTGGTTTAAATACAGCATTCCTGCAGATTGGAAATTATCTTTATATTTGCGGTCAAATTACAGGATATGGGAAACAAACGAGTCACTGATTTTTTCGTTACCGATAATATCAGATTAAACGATACCAACTATTTACTCCGGTTAAAAGCTTCTGACCCTTTACCTGTAATGAAGCCCGGGCAGTTTGTTAATATTGAGGTGAAAAATTCATCCGAAATTTTTCTTAGGCGCCCGTTTTCTGTTTTTGAAATGGATTACGATGCAAATATCCTTTCTGTAATCATCAAAATTCTTGGCAGAGGCTCAAAAAGGCTCACAGAGTTGAAGAAAGGTGAAATCCTCAGCCTGATATACCCTTTGGGCAGGCATTTTACTTATCCTGCTACAGGGGAAAAGATTTTAGCAGTTGGCGGAGGCAGTGGTTTAGCCCCAATGATGTTTTTGGCTAAAGAGTCAGGATTGCCTTCTCAAAATGTTGATGTTCTTATTGGTGCCCGCAGCGCGTCTGATCATGTAGATTTAAATTCATACGCCAGTTATGGCAGTTTACATTTTACAACAGAAGATGGAACGCTTGGAACCAAAGGTTTAGTTACGCATCATCCGCTTTTTCTCAATGATTTGGCCAGCTACGATAAAATATATGCCTGCGGTCCGGAAGGTATGATGAAAGCAGTGGCCAGGGAAGCCCGAAAAGCAGGTGTATTTTGTGAAGTGTCATTAGAAAACCTTATGGCATGTGGATTCGGAGTTTGCCTCTGCTGTATAGAGCCGACAGTGAATGGAAATTTATGTGTATGCACCGAAGGTCCGGTTTTTAACATTAATGATTTGAAATGGCAGATTTAGGAATTAACATATATAACCTTCAACTTAAAAACCCGGTGATGCTCGCCTCGGGAACCTGTGGTTATGCTGAAGAAATCAATGAATTTTATGATGTATCCAGGCTGGGGGGTATCTTCTTAAAAGGTCTTACCCTTCATAACCGCGATGGAAATCTTTATCCTCGAATGGCTGAAACTCCTTCCGGAATGCTGAATGCTGTCGGGCTTCAAAATAAAGGAATCGATCATTTTATCAAAAATATCTATCCAAGAATCAGGAATTACAATACACCTTTAATTATTAATGTAAACGGTTCTACTGTTGAAGACTATATTGAACTTACCGAGAAGGTAAATGAACTGGATGCAATTCCTGCCATTGAACTCAATATCTCCTGTCCGAATGTTAAGGAAGGCGGAATGGCCTTCGGAATTACCTGCCCTGGCGCTGAAGCCGTTACCAGGGAAGTTCGTAAAGTATACAGCAAAACACTTATTGTAAAACTTTCTCCTAACGTTACCGATATTTCGGAAATTGCCAAAGCAGTGGAAGGACAGGGTGCCGACAGTGTTTCACTTGTAAACACCTTTGTTGGTATGGCCATCGATGCTGAAAAAAGAAAGCCTATGCTTTCCACCATTACAGGCGGTCTTTCAGGCCCGGCAATTAAACCCATTGCACTGCGAATGGTCTGGCAGGTTTCCAAAGCCGTTAAAATTCCTGTTATTGCAATGGGGGGAATTATGAATGCAACCGATGCCGTTGAGTTTATTCTGGCCGGTGCATCTGCTGTGCAGGTAGGCACTGCGCTGTTCAAAAATCCGCTTATTCCTCTTCAAATCATTGATGGCGTTAATGAATACCTCGACAGGCATATGTTAAGCTCAGTGAGGGAGTTAATCGGCGGTCTGCAGGTGTAATTGTTATATTTTTGTTTGATATAATACGTTTTTGTCTTTTTCTCTTTGTCCCTCCGTTATTAAATATTAAAATTGCAATGTGAACATTTCAATTTTATGCGTGTTTAATAATCTAAAAATAGCAAAAACCATTTATATTCATTTGTATGTCAAATTTTAACATCGTTATGCCCAAATTGGGTGAAAGCATTCTTGAGGGCACTATTACCAAGTGGTTTATAAAAGAAGGAGATACAATAGAAGAAGACGATATGCTCTTTGAAGTTGCCACCGATAAGGTGGACTCTGAAATTCCTTCGCCCGTTGATGGTGTGGTTACAAAAGTTTTGCATCCGGAGGGTACACTTGTGCCGGTAGGAGAAGTTGTTGCCATTATTAATATGGCAGGTGAAGCTGAAGGTGGTGATGAAGAAACACAGGATGTGGATTCTTCAAAAGAATTTTCTGATGCCGAAAAAGCCGCTGTCGCAACCAAAGAAACAGAGCCTGAAAAAGCAAAAGCTGAAGGTACTCCGCCAACAAGGGAAATGTCGAACCGTTTTTATTCTCCTTTGGTCCGTACAATGGCAAGGGAAGAAGGTATTTCAGCAGAAGAGCTGGAATCAATAAAAGGTTCAGGTGCAAACGGAAGGGTTCAGAAAAAAGATTTACTGGACTATATTGAAAACAGAGGACAAGAGAAAGCCGCTCCTAAGTCTGTCGAAGAGATTCCGGCAACAAAAGCTGCTCCGGAAGTTCAGAGGAAAGCCGTACCGCCGGTTAAAGCAGGTGAAGGCGACAGGGTAGTGGAAATGGACCGTGTGCGTAAAATTATTGCCGATCATATGGTGATGTCGAAACAGGTTTCACCTCATGTTACTTCAGTTGTTGAAGCCGATGTTACCGAACTTGTATTGTGGAGAAAAAAGAATAAGGAAGCTTTCCAGCAAAAATATAGTGAGAACCTAACATTCATGCCTTTCTTTATTGAGGCTACTGCCGCAGCATTGGCGGAATTCCCGCTGGTTAATTCATCGGTCGACGGCGATAAAATAATATACCGTAAGAACATCAATATCGGAGTTGCAGTGGCTAAACCCGATGGAAACCTTATTGTGCCGGTGGTAAGAAATGCCGAACAAAAGAACCTTGTAGGCCTTACAACCGACATGAACAGGCTGGCAAATGCAGCACGGAGCAATAAGCTTTCTCCGGAGGAAATTCTTGGCGGAACGTTTACAATCACAAATTTCGGCACATTCCGTAACATTATCGGAACTCCTATTATAAACCAGCCCCAGGTGGGAATACTGGCAACCGGCAGCATAGAGAAGAAACCTGCTGTTGTTGAAACTCCTACAGGAGATGCCATAGCCATAAGGCATAAGATGTACCTTTCATTGTCGTACGATCACCGGGTAGTGGATGGCGCTCTCGGAGGAGCTTTCCTCAGGAGGATTGCCGATATTCTTGAGCAATTTGATTCAAAACGTTCAATTTGAAATTATTTTAAGAAATGAGCATGAACAATATGACACGTCAGTCAACAATGATTAGTCCCGATGATGGTCGGGATATGCAAGAATCGTATGATACCATTGAAAAAACTCAAAAAATTCGCATGAAAGATTTAAAAGTACCGAAAATCCATTCAATAAAAACAACCGATAAAGAAACGCTGGAAAAATGGTTTCGACTCATGACTATAGGGCGTGCCATTGATGAAAAGGCCCCCAGTTATCTTAAGCAGGCCATTGGCTGGTCGTATCATGCCCCTTATGCAGGACACGACGGCATTCAGCTTGCCTTGGGGCAGGTGTTTGAGAAGAGCAAAGACCATATGTTTTTATATTACCGCGACATGTTATCCGCAATGTCATGCGGAATGACTGCTGAGGAGGTAATTCTCAACGGGATTTCAAAAGCTACCGATCCTGCAAGTGGCGGAAGGCACATGTCAAATCATTTAGCCAAACCTGAATGGAATATCCATACCATGTCATCAGTGACAGGTAACCATACATTGCATGCAGTTGGTGCGGCCCGGGCCATTAAATATTACAACGAAAAAGTTGTTTCCTTTGCCAGCCTTGGGGAATCGGCCGTAAGTGAAGGCTTTGTTTACGAAGCTTTTAATGGCGCCGATAAGGAAAAACTTCCCGTTGTGTTCGTTATCCAGGATAACGGCTACGGCATTTCTGTGCCTAAAAAGGACCAGACAGCTCAACGGAAAGTGGCAAATAACTTCATAAGCTTTAAGAACCTGAAGATTATCCACTGTAACGGGAAAGATGTGTTCGATTCAATGAATGCAATGGTTGAAGCAAAACGGCTGGCACTGGAAGAAAGCACACCGGTTATTGTTCAGGCAAACTGTGTCAGGATTCATTCGCATTCAAATTCCGACGACCACCTGCTTTACAGGAATGAGCGTGAGCGTAATTATGTTGAACAGTATGATCCGCTGGCAAAGTTCAGAAGAATGCTTATAAGGTATAAAAGGTTCACCGAAGAAGAGCTTGCTGAAATTGAAGAAGAAATGAAACTGAACCTGAAGGCAGCGCACAAGGCTGCTTTAAAGGCTCCGGATCCTGACCCGAAAACCATTCATGATTTTGTGTTTGCCGAGCCCTATGTATCGGAAAAATATCCCGAAGGATTACATAATGAGCAGGGAGATAAGAAGAAGTTGATAACTGCATTAAATGAAACACTTAAGGCAGAATTCCGGCATAATCCCGATACATTTATGTGGGGCCAGGATATGGCAAATAAGGATAAAGGGGGAATTTTTAATGTATCAAAAGGAATGCAGCAGGAATTCGGCTCCAAAAGAGTGTTCAATGCTCCCATAGCCGAAGATTTTATAGTAGGCACAGCCAACGGAATGTCGCGTTTCAATGAAAAAATCAGGATTGTTATTGAAGGCGCTGAGTTTGCCGATTACTTCTGGCCTGCAATGGAAGCATATGTTGAAAGCAGTCATGACTACTGGCGATCGAACGGAAAGTTTGTGCCCAATGTGACCATTCGCCTTGCTTCGGGCGGATATATCGGCGGTGGCCTGTACCATTCACAATCCATTGAAGGAGCTTTGGTTTCAATTCCGGGGGTGCGGATAGTTTATCCGTCTTTTGCTGACGATGCTGCAGGTTTACTGCGGACTTCCATTCGTTCAAAAGGATTAACGATGTTCATGGAACCAAAAACCTTGTACCAAAGTCCAAAGGCAGCCACTCCGGTTCCTGACGATTTTGAGGTTCCATTTGGAAAGGCACGCATACGTAGGGAAGGCCGTGATTTGACAATTGTCACTTACGGAAACACTACACATTTAAGCCTTGATGCTGCAAGTAAACTTGAAGAGGAAGGTTTCGATGTGGAAGTAATTGATTTGCGATCACTCATTCCGCTCGATGAAGAAACAATGCTGAATTCGGTTAAGAAAACAAATAAAGTTCTTGTTGCGCATGAGGATAAAGTCTTTGGAGGATTTGGCGGTGAGCTGAGTTCAATCATTACCGAAAAAGCATTCGAATACCTCGATGCTCCGGTCAAAAGGGTAGGCTCGACATTTACACCAGTTGGTTTCAATACCATCCTGGAAAGGGCAATATTACCCGATGCCCAACGAATTTACAATGCAGCCAAAGAATTGATATCATTTTAAAAAATACACCAAAAATGAGCAGAACAACAGCCATTATTTACAGTTTTCATACACATAAATCGAAAAAAGTTGCCGAAAAGGTAATTGAAGCCTGGGGAAAGGATAAAATCGAAGTTGTAAATGCCGAAGAATTGGAAAAAGAACTTTTGGAAAAGTACGACAATTTCATTTTAAGTGCGCCTACATGGTTCGACGGTGAATTGCCAAATTACTGGGATGAATTTGTACCCGATTTGGAAGAGATGGATTTATCGGGTAAGAAATTTGCCGTATTTGGCTTAGGGGATCAAAAGGAATATCCTGAGAATTTTTGTGATGCAATCGGTATTCTTGTTGAAATAATTGAACAATGCGACGGCAAAGTAGTTGGGCATGTTCCGGCTGAAGGCTATACATTCGAATCCTCCAGGGCCAAAAGAGGTGATGAATTTGTTGGATTGCCTCTCGATCAGGAAAATCAGGCAAGATTAACTGATGAAAGGGTCAAAACATGGGTGGAGCAACTTCGCGAAGAATTTAATTGATCGCTATTTACATATGCATCGATAAGGCTACCTGTTAACAAACGGGTAGCCTTTTTGCTGTAATTACACATGTAATAACCTGTTGTTGAATATATGAAGCTCCGGCAACATAGCAGTGGCAATTATTCTTCAGTTATACTGTTGCCGAAAACACTGACCGGACTATTACATTTAATGTTTGTCGCATTCGGGGCACATCAGACGGAAAGAAATTACAGAGTGTAATACTTCACTGCAGCGGTTTACTGTAATTAATGCAACAGTTATTCCAATCTATTTAAATGCACCTGCAGCTTTCTTCCTATTAATGATGAAAATTAAGTAATTGCTGCAGTTTTAGCTTTTATCCTGCTGATAACAGCTTTTCAGTAAAAATAGAAATGTTACACTTTGCAGGAAAAATAAGTTATGCTAAATTTATATCAGGAGATTATTATTCTATTATAAGTGCATGATAATGAATATATTATACAAATGTAATTGCGTTTTTTGTTACAAATGTGTATACTATGAATGTTAATGTTCTGAAGTTTGTATAGTAATGTGAATGCATATTGTTGATGCAAATGGAAGTCAGTAATTCTTTTTTTATTTTCTTCAGGATGAAATGCCTTCAGTTTTTATGTGCAGCTTAAAGATAAAAATGTGTTCATTATTGTTAAACAGGAACCTGATGTGTTTGTTATTTTATTTTTTGCGAAGCCAATTTAAGCGGGCTTTAGTTTTCTGATACGTTTTATTAATTAATTTTGTGGCTTTTAAAAACTAAAACGTATCAATCGTGTCTGAAACAAGGTACATATTTGTCACTGGTGGGGTAACTTCTTCATTGGGCAAAGGCATATTGGCATCCTCACTGGCCAAATTGCTTCAATTAAGAGGCTATACAGTTACCATCCAGAAGCTGGACCCTTATCTGAATGTTGATCCGGGTACTTTAAATCCATACGAGCATGGAGAATGTTTTGTAACAGAAGATGGTGCAGAAACAGATCTTGATCTGGGGCATTATGAGCGTTTTTTAAATGAACCGACCTCACAGGCCAATAATGTTACTACGGGTCGCATATACCAATCGGTAATAAGTAAGGAAAGGCACGGGGATTACCTTGGCAAAACGGTTCAGATTATTCCGCACATCACCGATGAAATTAAGCGCAGGATAAAAATTCTGGGCTCAAAAGGAAAATACGATATTGTAATTACTGAAATTGGCGGTACTGTTGGCGATATTGAATCGTTGCCTTACATTGAATCGGTAAGGCAGTTGAAGCGGGAACAGGGTTCAAAGGCAGTGGTTGTGCATTTAACGCTGGTTCCATACCTGGCGGCAACCGGTGAATTAAAAACCAAACCCACCCAGCACTCAGTAAAGCTGTTGCTTGAAGCAGGAGTTCAGCCCGATATTCTTGTGCTGCGTACCGAGCATGAAATAGATACTTCGATCAGGGAAAAGGTGGCGCTCTTTTGTAATGTTGATCTTGATGCTGTAGCGCAATCGGTTAATGTTCCTACTATTTATGAAGTGCCGATTAAGATGCTGGAAGAAAAGCTTGATTTGGCCGTTTTGAAAAAGCTGAACCTTGAAATTAACGAGGATATTAATCTTGATAGTTGGAACAATTTCCTTGACAGGCTAAAAAATCCCAAACATTCTGTCACAATCGGACTTATAGGTAAGTACGTTGAGTTAAGGGATGCCTATAAATCAATTGCTGAAGCGCTGGTCCATGCAGGGGCAGAAAACCTGTGCGATGTGGAAGTGGAATGGATTCACTCCGAGTCGCTTCAGGCTGATAACCTTGATGAACTCCTTTCAGGACTTAATGGAATTATTGTTGCACCCGGATTCGGACACCGGGGTATGAATGGGAAAATTCTGGCAGCCAAATATGCCCGCGAAAACAACATCCCTTACCTGGGGATTTGCCTGGGAATGCAGGTAGCCGTGATAGAATTTGCCCGTAATGTTTTGAATCTGCAGGGGGCCGATTCAACAGAAATGAATCCGAAGACACAGTTCCCTGTAATTGATCTGATGGAGCATCAGAAAGGCATTACAGATTATGGCGGTACCATGAGGCTTGGTGCATACGAATGCAGGATTATTGAAAAGGATTCAAAGGCCTGTATTGCTTACAATAAATTAACGGTATATGAACGTCATCGTCACCGTTACGAATTTAATGACTCATACCGCGAACAGTTTATCCAGGCAGGTATGGTACCGGCAGGGGTGAATCCTGAAACCGATTTGGTGGAGATTATTGAAATTCCTTCCCACAAATGGTTCGTAGGTGTTCAGTTTCATCCCGAATATAAAAGCACTGTTCTAAATCCTCATCCCTTATTTGTCGATTTCATAAAACACTCATTAGTAAAATAAAAAATGGACAGAAATTCAATTATTGGAATTCTTTTAATATTTGCCATACTGGTTGTTTTCTCAATAGTTAACCAGCCATCAAAAGAGCAGATTGAAGCAGCTAAACGGCGACAGGATTCCATAGCACAGGTAGAAGCCGAAAGAACCCTCCAGACAGAGCAGGACCGGCAAAAGTTAGATACGGCAGTAATTGAAGAATCAGTGGTGCCTGATTCAGTGGCTGCCGGTACAATGTTACAGGAGAAAATTAATCAGCTTGGGGTTTTTGGTAAGGCAGCTATAGGAACCCAGGAGTTTTATACACTCGAAAACAACCTGATGAAAATTACTTTCTCCAATAAGGGGGGTAAAATCTATTCGGTTGAACTTAAAAATTATAAGACTTATCAGGGGGAGCCACTAATCCTGTTTGAAGGTGAGGATGTTGAATTCGGTCTGAGCTTTTTTGCTCAAAACCGAAGTGTTCAAACCGAACAGCTGTTCTTTGAACCAACTTTTGAAGGAAAATCAGTGGTGGTTGATGGCCCGGAGGTGAAAACAGGAAGTGAAGGAAGAAACCGTTTCAATGAAAACAATCCGGGAGAGGTCAAATCGGTTGCTTTCAGAGTTGAGGTGGCACCGGGGAAGTTCCTGGAATACAGTTATACACTGCCGTACAACTCTTACCTCGTTGAGTTTGATGTTAATATGCAGGGACTCGACCAATACATCGCTTCAAATCAAAACTACCTTACTTTTAACTGGGGGTTTGATGTTCCCAGGCAGGAGCGGCCTTCACGTTTTGGTGAGGACCGGTACACCAACATTACATGGAAGTTTTTCGAAGATGATGTAGAAAAACTATCTCAAGGTAAATCTGACGAAGAGAACCTGAGTACACGGGTAAAGTGGATTGGATTTAAACAATTGTTTTTTAATTCCACATTAATAGCGGATGACGCTTTTCCCAATGCTTTTGTGGTGTCAGAAAAGTTTGAAGAGGACCCCGAATTTCTGGCAAATTTCAATGCCGAAATTTCAATTCCTTTTGAGGGAGCTGCAAATGAACAGGTAGATATGCAGTTTTATTTCGGTCCGAACCATTACCAGACTTTAAGTCAGTACGATATTGATCTTGAACGACAGGTAGATTTGGGATATGCCATTGTAAGGCCTGTAAATAAGTACCTTATCATCCCAACCTTCAACTTCTTAAGAAAATACATCGGTAATTTCGGGATAATAATTCTTTTGCTGACAATATTCATTAAGACCCTTCTGTTTCCGTTTACCTACAAATCCTATATTTCGCAGGCGAAAATGAGGGCGCTTAAACCTGAAATTGATGAGTTGACTAAAAAGTTTGGCAATGATAAACCTATGGAAAAGCAGCAGGCTACTATGGCGCTGTATAAAAAAGCAGGTGTGAATCCCATGGGGGGGTGTTTACCAATGCTGTTGCAGTTTCCAATTCTTATCGCCATGTTCTTTTTCTTCCCGACATCTATAGAGCTCCGGCAGGAAAGCTTTTTATGGGCGGAGGACTTATCAACCTATGATTCTATTTTAGACCTGCCATTCGAGATTCCTTTCTATGGCGCCCATGTAAGTTTATTTGTATTGCTGATGACGCTTACCACCATCATTTCTACAAGGCTCAATCAGCAGGCTACAACAACACAGGGAATGCCGGGCATGAAAACAATGATGTACATTATGCCCATCATGTTCCTTTTCATCCTGAACAATTATTCTTCAGGTTTAAGCTATTACTATTTCCTTGCTAACGTAATTACAATTGGTCAGACCTATATTATCAGGGGCTTCATTGATGAAGACAAGATTAGGGCACAGTTGCAGGTGAATAAGAAAAAGCCTGTCAAGAAATCAAAATTCCAGAAAAAGCTGGAAGAAATGGCAAAGCAAAGAGGAATGCAGTTGCCTAAAAAATAAAAATCCATTCATTTATAAAAAGCCGGAAATTCCTTCCGGCTTTTTTAATGTTCATCCGGAAGGAAAAAGAAAGATTGGAAGCTTAATGTCAGCATATAAGATGAACTTGCTTTATAAAAAGAATGTTGTTATTTTTAAACGTCTTTTTGATTAAAAGCACAATCTGTGAAAAAGTACCTGGTTGCAGCATTGTTTTTTATTTCTGTAGTTATAGTTTCATCGCAGGAACGTCATTTCCAGGTTTGGAATCAAAATAAACTGGAAGTAAGAATCAATGAACATATTTCTGTGGGCGCCAGTGAAAAGATACATTATAAGCCAACGGCTGGTGATATAAGCCTGAAATTTGGTGACGTTTTTATAAAACGGCAATTTGCCCATTGGTTTGATGGCGGTCTGGCAGGCCGTGTGTTGTGGATAAAAGATGAAACCGGCTGGCTTCAGGAACACCGCCCAATGATCTTTGCCAATCTTTCGTCAGGTTTGGGAAATCTTGACTTTGAAATCTCTAACCGGATGGAATACCGCATGTACAAGCACCTCGATTACCATTTTCGACACAGACAAATGCTATCGGTGGAAATACCTCCCATTTATAAAGCCGCCTGGTTTAAGCTGTATGTGGCAGAAGAAGGATTCATCCGGTTTGATGAAGAAAAGTTTCATCTTGCCCGCTTTTATACAGGAACAAAGATAAAATACCACCGTTCTTTTGAAATGAAAATGTATTACGTCCTTGAGAAAAGCAAAAAATCATTTCACTGGAATACCTCCGATATCCTGGGGCTCAATCTGAACCTTGAATTCTGATTTTGATTATCTGCTGTTACCAGACTTAAACCTTTGTCAAATTATTATGTCCAAACACCATTAATTATAAAAATAGTTGTTATGAAAAAGACTGGAATCACACTGATGATGCTGATGTTGATTGTTATTGCAGGATTCGCTCAACCGGGTCAGCGAAACATGTCGCCGGAGGATATGGCTAAAAGCCAGACCGCCCAGATAAAGGAAGCTGTTGATCTGAATGAAGACCAGGAAAAGCAGGTATATGATCTGAGCCTTGAAACAGGTAAAAAAATGAGTGCATTACGTGACGAAATGCAGGGAGGTGGCTTTGAAGGAATGCGCGAAAAAATGACTGAATTAAGAACAGAGCAGGACAAAAAAATGAAAGCCATTCTTACTGCCGACCAGTGGAAAAAGTATGAAAAATACCAGGAAGAAAGACGTGCCCGTTGGAACGAAAGGAGAGGGAGGTAATAATATTAAGACATTAAGGGTTTTGATTCACTGAAAAATAAAAAAGGGTTTGCTGTGGCAAACCCTTTTTTATTACAGTGAAAAATTCTGTTTCAGATGAACCATTTTAATGGCAGTAACAGCAGCTTCATCTCCTTTATTGCCGTGTTTACCTCCGGCCCGGTCAAGAGCCTGCTGTAGATTCTCAGTGGTAAGCACTCCAAAAACAAAGGGCTTATTATACTTCAGGTTTAAATCAACCGTACCTTTGGTTACTCCGTCACAAATGAAGTCGAAGTGGCGGGTTTCGCCCTGTATAACACAACCGAGCAAAATTACTGCATCAACATTTTCCATTTCGGCAAAATATTGTGCGCCCAGTGGAAGTTCAAAGCTGCCCGGAACATATTTAACAAGCAGGTTTTCTTCTTTTGCACCGTGTTTTTGCAAGGTATTTAAAGCACCTTTTGCAAGTGCTGACGTGATTTCAAAATTCCATTCGGCTACAACAATACCGAACCTCATGTTTTCAGCCGGTGGGACCGATTCTATATCGTACTGTGAAAGATCTTTTGTTGCCATTTTCTATTAAATAAAAAACCCCTCACCAGGAGGGGTATGTATCTTTTTTGGTTATTATCCCAATTTAACCTGCAAACGTGCAATGTATTTATCTGCTTCCTGCCCTTCAAGGCTTTCCGGGTATTTTTCCTTTATCTCCTGGTAAAGTGCAAGAGCATCTTCCAAATCATCGAGCGACTCAAGAACCTTGGCAGCCTTCATCATGTAAATTGGGCTTGTCAGCTCGTTATCGTTCATCTCATAAGCCTTACGGTAATGCCTCAAGGCTGTTTCAGCCTCACCCATTTCAAGGCTGGCATCTCCTTTGGCTCCTTCAGCAACTGGTCCAAGAAGTAAATCTTTTGTTTTAAAGTCATCGAGGTAATCTTTGGCCTGTTCATATTCTCCAAGGTGCAGGTATGATACACCAGTGTAATATTTTGCCAGATTAGCTGCTTTGGTCATTCCGTAATCATCGATAATATCAAGAAATCCCAAATAGTTGCCGTCACCGTTAATGGCGAGGTTGAACGAATCGCGTTCAAAATAATTTTCAGCCATAAACATCTGCGACAACGCCTCGTTCTGCCGGGGTTGCAGATAAAA
Source organism: Mariniphaga sp. (assembly GCA_041687255.1). Classification (GTDB taxonomy): domain Bacteria; phylum Bacteroidota; class Bacteroidia; order Bacteroidales; family Prolixibacteraceae; genus Mariniphaga. Next base: position 79,758 of record JAWLCL010000017.1, read on the forward strand.
TCTGCTTATGCCTAAAAAAGCAATAACAATAACAACTACAGCAATAACAGCATAGGTTATTGGTTTCTGGTTTTCTTCAATAAAACGTTCAGTTCTTGTTAGTGCACTCTCAAGTTCCTGTAAGTTATCATCTTGTTGAGCATTCTTTTTTGCCATGTCGTTCGTTTTCAAAATTGTGCCGCAAAAATAGCTTTTTTTCACAAACAGTACTGCAATAAAAGCTTAATTTTTTGGCATTAATCAACATGTAGCTGTTATTAACCTTAATTTGAAAAAAAGAGTTCGGCTCCCAATGTTTTTTAGTTAGTTTTGTGGCCTAACAATGTCGTATTGCTCCATGTTTATTGAAGATATTTCAATCGTAAATTTTAAAAACCTTAAAGATGTAAAGGTGGATTTTTCCCCCAGGCTTAACTGCCTGATAGGCAACAACGGTGCCGGAAAAACCAACCTGATGGATGCAGTTTATTACCTCTCATTTTGCAAGAGTTTCTTCAATTCGACCGATCAGCTGAATGTCAACCACGATGAAAACTACTTCATGCTCAGTGGCAATTACCACCGGCTTGATTCATCGGAAAACATTACGTGCGGATTGCAGTCGGGGCAGAAAAAGCAATTTAAGCGCAACACAAAGGTCTACAAGAAGCTGATGAAACACATCGGTCTGCTTCCTCTGGTTATGATTTCCCCGTCCGATACAAGTCTAATTCTGGGGGGAAGCGATGAACGCCGGAAGTTTATGGATGGCGTTATTTCCCAATACAACCAAAATTACCTGGATGACCTGTTGAAATACAACCGAGCTCTTCTGCAGCGCAATAACCTGCTTAAACAGTTTGCTGCAGGGCAATCATTCGATGAAGAACTGCTTTCGGTGTGGGACCATCGGCTGACAGAATACGGCAACCGCATACATGCTGAAAGAAAGGAGTTCATAGAAAAGCTGATTCCAATATTTCAGAAATACTACACCTTCATTTCACAGGGCAACGAGCAGGTAGGTCTTATACATCAGTCGGATTTGTATGAGAGCAGCCTTTCATCGTTATTGAAAGAGGCTGTGCCCAAAGACCGGATGGTGCAGTATACCACCGTGGGCATTCATAAGGATGAACTGGTTTTCAACATCGACAAATATCCCATTAAAAAGCTGGGGTCGCAGGGACAAAACAAAACATACCTGGTGGCTTTGAAACTGGCGCAGTACGATTTCATTAAGGAAATCTCCGGAATGAAGCCCATACTTCTGCTCGATGATATTTTTGATAAGCTCGACCGCCACCGGGTGGAGCAGATAGTGAAAGTGGTTTCAGGTGAAACATTCGGACAGATTTTTATTACCGATACCAACAGGGAACATCTTGATTCAATTATAAAAAAAATGAACACCGATTTTCGTATCTTTAACGTTGATTCGGGAACAATAAAACCATTCGAATGAGAAAGAGCAATACACAGCCTCTGGGCGCCGTTCTCAAGGAATACATCCGCAGCATGAACTTCGAGCGAAAACTCAAGGAGGTTGACGTTGTGGCTTCCTGGGAGGCTTTATTGGGCAAAACAATTGCTCACTATACCCGTAATGTTTATCTCTCCAAAAAAATCCTTTACGTGGAGCTCACTTCTTCTGTGGTGAAAAATGAACTGGTGATGATGCGTGAAAAAATAAAAGAACGCCTGAATGAGGAAGCAGGAGAGGAGATGGTGGAAAAAATAGTGTTCAAATAACCTCCCGTTCCTGCTATTAAACCTCCTTCATGCAGCTGCTTAATTAACTTTCTTCGGCTTCAGCTCTTCAAAAAAGATGTCATCGTTCGGCACATCAAAATCTATCCCTGTAACTTTAAGGTAATTATCAGTATTGAATTTAACTGTTCCAAACTGAAACCAAGCCTGCTCCTTATCCCATACAATTTCAAACACATCGTAATGAAAATGCTTCAACGTGGAGGAGAGTTCCGGAGAATGTTCCATTTCCAGCCGCAGCTTATCATCCTTAAGGCTGACGGTTATTTTACCATAGATGTCTGAAATGTAGGTGCCGGTATATTTTTCCAGTGGAAGCGAAGGAGAGGTGCCTTCAACTTTTGAAGCTTTTCTGTCGGGAATGCGCGTATCGTTTTTTTCCCTGGAGATGGTTTTTTCCAACAGTTCTGCCGACCAGTTTTTATCTTCATTGACGCCCAGGAAAGCATCGAGCGTTTGATAGGTAACTGCCATTATAGGGCTTTTTATGCCATTGGTCAGTACCACCACTCCCAGCTTTTCATCCGGCAGCATTGATACGGCGGAAATCATACCATCGTATCCTCCGGTATGACCTGCAAAGAATCTGCCGTGGTAATCACGCAATACCCAGCCCAATCCATAAGCGCTGAAATTAGTATCAAAATCGTTCTTTTGGGTATGATTCACCTTCCGGTTGTTATGGGGAGTCCAAATCATATTATAGGAATCTTCCGAAAGCAGGCGCTTTCCGTTCAACTGCCCGTGGTTCATATTGAAAATCATCCAGCGTGCTACTTCATTCACACTCGAAATCAAACCTCCCATAGGCGCTATTTCCGACCAGTCGGTAAATTCAATCGGGAGGTTTACATCCTTCAGCCGGGCATGAGGAGTGGCATAGTTCCCAATTTCTTGAAGCTCATCCGGATAAATGGTTGTTCGTGTCATTTCCAGGGGTAAAAGAAAACGTTCCTTTACATTTTCGTACCAGCTTTTACCTGTAACCACTTCAATGACTTCACCCGCTGCAAGGAACATGATGTTTGAATACCCGTATCCGTCTCTGAATTCAAATGCAGGAGGAAGATTTTTTGCCCTGCGTACAATTTCCTCAGCTTTAAGATTCGATTTATACCACACCACATCTCCGCTGAATGTGCCGTAACCCACCCGGTGACTGAGCAAATCGCGGAGGGTAACCTTGCTGCTTATCACCGGGTCGTATACCTGAAACCAGGGCAGGTACTGCTGCACCTTATCGTTCCAGTTGCATTTTCCCTCATCGACCAGCTGACCGATTATGGCTGCAGTGAATGCCTTTGTATTTGAAGCTATCGGATACAGTGTGTTTCCGTCGGGCTGATCAGGCTTTCCTGCTTCCTTTACACCATAGCCTTTGCTGAAAATGATTTCCCCATCTTTCACTATGGCAACTGACATACCGGGCACATCCCATTCCTTTTGAGTCTGCTCATAATAAGCATCCAGTTTTTCAAGAAGCGCTTTTTGCTGCCTTTTTTGAGAGATTGCCATAACGGAAGACAGCATTAGCATTGCCAGCAATACAGAAGAATATCTCATGATGAAAACTAATTTTAAATTCCTGATGTAAAAAAACATTTTTTTCCTGAACTACAGTTTTTTCTGCCAAAGATAATTGCTGTAAATTGTCTGATTATACGTCAGCAGCCGGGCAGACTTGCAGTAAAACGCATAACCGCTTCTCGAAAACCTTATTTTCCTTATATAAACCTACTATATAACAAACTAGAGGGTATCATTATCTGCGGCGCACATGATGCATCAAATAATAAAGTTTTTTCTGCGCCGCATACTCCCCTTGCCACGGAGCCGTCATTGCGCGCGCAGCAAAGCAATCTTAGGCTATCATGCAGATACCTTCATATGAAAGGCCGAATAAAGTTATTCACCATGAAGTTCGGTTTGATTACCGGGGGTAACTTAGTAGCCGTTAGTATAGCCCACAACCGCGACCTTATTATTTTATTAATATCAGTAATTATTATAAATCTCATTGCCGGAAAACAAAAAAATATGCAAATAAGGGAATAAGGTTTGGGGTGATATTGTATCGGCCCGGCTGCTGAGGTGAGCAATTAAAATAAGGTTTTTAAGAAACTATGAATATTTTTAGGCACAATGAAATAATGACTCTTTTCAGAACTACCTTTACTTATGATTCTGTACAATGGATTCGTTAATGGAGCAGTGGTCTTAGTCCTGCTTACATACCTTGTTCAAAAAATATATGTGATTGACAGATAATAAATTGCATGGTGATATCATTGCGAGTTTTCACCCCAAAAAAAAATGGGGCACAATGCTGATATGACAGGAATTGAAGTTTATATTATAAGTGTCTCTTCTTTGTGTTTTCTTGGTGCCTTAGGGCCTTGGTGGCAAAATAAAAAAAAGCTACAAAGCCACCAAGCCCACGAAGGTTTCACAAAGTACCCGGTGCGGTTTTTTGTTTCAGCCATAATCATAAAATAAAGTGCATTATTTCTCATTGTGCCCAAAAAATTTTGGATAAAAATTCGCAATGATGGCATCGTCGCGGGGGCACCATGCAGCGCATAAGATACTGTGTTATTTGATGCAACATTTGCGCCGAAGATAAAGCCTCCTTTCAGTTAGTTATACAGCAGGCAATAACACGAAAAAACCCCGATCCTTTCGAACCGGGGCTTTTGGTTATAGTAAAATAGATTAGAAATGGTTCTATTCTTCTTCCTGCTCAGCCTCGTATGCTTTCAGCAACTCATCCTGTACTTCGGCAGGCACTTTTTCATACCCGTCGAACGATACGTTGAAAACACCACGGCCACCGGTGATTGAACTTAAAGAGGTGGCATATCTGAACATCTCTTTCTGCGGTACTTTGGCGGAAATCTTTTCCATTCCGCGCTCAGAACCCATACCCATAATCATGGCACGACGTCCCTGCAAATCGCTCATTACATCGCCCATGCGGTCGGACTGTACCCACACTTCCAGGTTTAAAACCGGCTCCAGGATTTTAGGGCCTGCATTTTTAAAGGCTTTGCTGAAGGCATTACGGCCTGCAAGTTTAAAGGAAATTTCATTGGAGTCAACCGGGTGCATCTTACCATCGTAAACATACACCATGATGTCACGTGCATAGGAACCGGTCAGAGGACCTTCTTCCATCTTTTCCATAATCCCTTTCAGGATGGCAGGCAAAAAACGCGCATCGATTGATCCTCCTACAATACTGTTGATGTACACCAGCTTACCTCCCCATGGCAGCGGATGTTCCTGTACGTCGCGAACCGATATTTTCTGTTCTTTATCGCCAAACTTGAAGGATGTTTTGGGAGCAGTACCGTCAACATAAGGCTCAATAATCATATGTACCTCACCAAACTGGCCGGCGCCGCCCGATTGTTTTTTATGCCTGTAATCGGCCTGTGACGGTTTTGTAATGGTTTCCCGGTAAGGAATCCTGGGCTGTATATAGTCGACATCAATTTTATGAATGTTATCGAAATACCATTTCAATACGTTCAGGTGGTATTCTCCCTGACCATGTACCAGCAACTGCTTCAGTTCTTTTGAATATTCAATAACAAATGTCGGGTCTTCATATTTCAGTTTGCTTAAAATCTCACCAATCTTTTCATCGTCGGCTTCATTGGCTGCTTTAACGGCAATGGTGTGTTTTGACGCCGGGAATTTAATGGGTTCGTATTTTGTGTCGGCCTCTTTGGTAGAAAGTGTCTGATTGTATTTTGTATCTTTCAGTTTAACTGTACAGCCAAGATCGCCTGCATTCAGCTCTTCCACTTTTTCGCGCATCTTGCCTGCTGAAGCAAACACTTGCGAAAGCCTTTCCTTGTTTCCTGATTTTGTATTTATAAGATCGAGTCCTTCTGTAATTTTCCCTGACATCACCTTGAAAAAGGTGATTTCACCAACATGCGACTCCACTGCTGTTTTAAAAACAAACAAACTGGGTTCAGCCGATGAATCCATTTTCAGTTCTTTTCCACCCACAACAGCTCTCATAGGGCGCTCAACAGGTGATGGTGCAATGTTTACAATGAATTCCATCATACGACCAACCCCGATATTTTTTTTGGCACAGGTACAGAATACCGGGTATAGGCTTCGTTGAAGCATTCCCAGCTTCATTCCCTTGCGCATTTCATCTTCTGTAAGCGAGCCTTTGTCGAAATAAAGTTCCATGAGGGCTTCCTCATTTTCAGCAGCCATTTCAACCAATTCATTGTGCAGCTCATCTGCCTTGTCTTTTTCTGAATCCGGAATATCTAATACCTCCGGCGCGCCGCCGTTGGCAGGATACTTGTACATTTTCATTTTCAACACATCAATGATGGATGAAAAACCGGGACCTGCATCCAATGGATATTGTACAGTTGTTACTTTATTTCCAAACACCGATTTGCATTGTTCCAATGCTGAATCATAATTAGAAGTGTCGTGATCAAGCTGGTTAAAAACAAACATCAGCGGCACATCTGTATTCTCGGCATGACGGGCAGCAGCAACAGTTCCTGATTCTACGCCATTGGTGGCATTTACAAGCATAAGCCCCAGGTCGGTAACATTTAACGATGAAACCACACCCCCTGCTAAATCATCCATTCCCGGAGTATCCAATACATTTATTTTTGCCCCGTTGTATTCGGTGTATAAGAGTGTTGACAATACCGAATTGCCATATTCCTGTTCGATTAAATTATGGTCGGATACTGTATTCTTAGAGGTAACTTCGCCCCTCCGGTTAATTACTCCACCCTCAAACAGCATGGACTCTGCGAGGGTGGTTTTTCCACTGCCAGCATTACCTATTAAAGCAATGTTTCTGATTTGCTCAGTTTTGTAAACTTTCATTTTATTATCGTTTTTTAATTCATATTCGACCTCTCTTCAAATTGCCGGAAAAAAGGTCACCAAAATTAGCAAATATTTATTAACGATCAAGTTTATTGTTATTTTTGGCCTTCGAATAGATTGGCATGATTAGATTTATAATTTTACTCACAGTTTCTTCCTTCTTTCTCCTGCAGACATACGCCCAGAACTCGTTTGTTTTGAGTGGAAATATTACCGATGCAGAAACAGGAGAAAACCTGCCGGGTGCATCAGTAGTGGTGAATGGCCCGGGTTCGGAGGGAACTGTTTCAAACAGCTATGGATTTTATTCGCTTTCTTTAATGCCGGGGAACTACAGCGTACGCTACCAGTATATCGGATATGAAACAACCGTCAGGGAGATTGAGCTTAACGAAAATCTTAAGCTCGATGTGGAACTGGATGCGGCAAATTATGTTTTAGGCAACGTTGTAGTGGTTGGAGAACAGGCCGATAGAAACGTGACTTCTGTCGACATGGGCAAGGTTCAGATGGTTCCTAAAAGGATAGAAAGCATACCGATAATTTTTGGTGAAGCCGATATTCTGAAAACAATCCAGCTTACGCCGGGAGTCAAGTCCGCAGGGGAGGGAAATTCGGGATTTTATGTTCGCGGGGGAGGTATCGACCAGAACCTGATATTGCTTGATGAAGCCCCTGTGTACAGCGCATCACATCTGCTGGGGTTTTTCTCGGTGTTTAATTCCGAATCCATTAAAAACGCTACCCTGTACAAAGGTTTTGTGCCGACAGAATACGGTGGCCGCGCCTCCTCTGTCCTCGATATCCAGATGAAGGAGGGCAATCTGAAAAACAGGAGCCTTACAGGAAGCCTGGGCCTTATTTCATCAAACCTTACCCTGGAAGGCCCGCTGGTTAAGGATAAAAGTTCGTTTATGCTGAGCGGCCGGCGTACATATGCCGACTTGTTCCTTAACTTTTCAAAAGATGAAGATATACGCAACACTTTTCTCTATTTTTACGACATCAATCTGAAAACAAACTATAAGCTGAACAGCCGGAACCGCATCTATCTGTCGGGATACCTGGGAAGAGACGATTTCGGATATAAAGACGAATTCGGTTTTGACTGGGGAAGCATTACCGGTACTTTCCGGTGGAATCACATCTTCAGCGAACGGTTGTTTTCCAATACCTCCTTTATATTCAGCAACTATTCATACGATATTAACCTTCTGAACAACTTCGACCTTGTAATACGCTCGGAAATTCAGGATTTAAACCTGAAACAGGATTTTTCATGGTACGCCGCTTCCAACCATACGCTTAAATTCGGGATAAATGTTATCAGCCATACAATTTTGCCCGGTGAGGTTACAATGAATGAGGGTAATGGTGGTTTTGTTCCTCCTGATGATATTTCCCGGCGAAAGGCTTTGGAATGGGCTGCTTACATCTCCAATGAGCAGCGATTGGGCGACAGGATAAAGCTTAATTATGGCCTTCGCCTTTCATTATTCAGCAATATTGGTCCGGGAGAATTTTACGAATTCGACGACAGCGGAGAACTGGTTGAAACATTGGATGCAGGTAAGGGGGAGTTCTTTAAAACCCAGGGTGGCCTTGAACCTCGTTTGGCTCTAAATTATCTGCTGGATGAACAAAGTTCGCTGAAAGCTTCCTATAACCGGATGTATCAGTTCCTGCACCTGCTCAGCAATACCACAACAACAACTCCAACCGATTTATGGTTACCAAGCAGCAATAATGTGAAGCCGCAGATTGCCGACCAGGTTTCACTGGGATATTTCCGCAATCTGAAAAACAATACCTACGAGTTTTCGCTGGAAACCTATTATAAAAAACTGAAGAACCAGATTGACTATAAAAACGGAGCTGACCTGATTTTCAACTCAACCGTGGAGTCCGAACTGGTGTTTGGCAGGGGCTGGGCCTACGGTGCCGAACTGATGCTCCAACGAAACACGGGGAGGCTAAACGGGTGGATAGGTTATACCTGGTCTAAAACAATGAGGCAATTCGACGATATAAATAACGGCAATCCTTATCCTGCCAGGCACGACCGCACCCACGACGTTTCGGTAGTGGCCATGTACGATATTGGTAAGAAGCTGAAAGTTTCGGCTACCTGGGTGTATTATACAGGCAATGCCGTGACCTTTCCCGGCGGCAGGTATGAAATTGAAGGTAAAATCATTCCTTATTACACCCAACGGAACGGTTATCGCATGCCTGACTATCACCGGCTGGATCTGGGACTGGTATGGCAGCGGAAAAAAACCGATAAGTTTGAATCAAGTTGGAACTTCTCGGTTTACAATGCCTATGCCCGTGAGAATGCCTATTTTATAGAGTTCCGCACAAAAGAAGACAACCCGGCAGAAACCGAAGCCGTCCAGGTTTCACTGTTCAAGGCAATACCTTCGGTGAGCTACCGGTTCCGGTTCTAGGCGTGAAGCAGGGGGGAGGAAGTGGTGATTTGGTGGTGACTAGGTAGAGATTAAGTAGAGATTCAATAGTGATTAGTTCTTTTAATTGCCGGGCAATATTGCATAGGGAATAACAGTTCCAGGTTCAAAGTTCAAAGTTCCCTGCTCACCATCAACCAGGTGGGTGTGTGGATTCATAGTGGCTCTGTAGGAGTCAAATATGGGTAGAAAGCCGGCCTCCCCCTGATTTCATTGTCGATGAGCAGGGCGACGACCGGGTTAATGAAGCACTATAATGGAAGCAAAATACAGCTCATAATTAAAGGATTGAGATTTTAGTTTCATGATAGGTAGAGATTAAGTGGTGATTAGGCAGAGATTTGATAAGCGCTTTCTAAAATCCTAATAAATCACAACCAATCACAACTAAATCTCAATTAAGAAATAACTTTTATTAGAAAAAATCACATTAAAACAACGCAGGAATTTCAGAGAATGTGTAACATTGTCGCCAAAACGTTTTCCAATACAATGATTACACAATTTACGGGGAATCAATCCATTTTGCAGCAATTTAAACTGAATCTTCATCAGCTGTTTTTTCATTATTACAAATCTCTTTTTCGCATATCCTTCATGCTGCTTACCGCAGTATTTCTCTTTCTTCATACCGGATGTGAAAAGGTCATCGATGTCGATTTAAACGAGTCGGAGCCGGCAATAGTTGTTGAAGGAAATCTTTCATTTGGTGGGGGAGAACTGGAGGTTAAGGTGTCAAAAACAGGCAGCTATTTCAGTGATGACTCCATTGAAAAGATTGAAAATGCAGAAGTGTACCTTGAAAACGGCCCTGCCTATCGTCTAAAAGCCGAAGAAACAGGGAATGGCCTATACAAACTCACCGGTCTGCCTGCAAACCCCAATTCCACTTACCGGCTTACGGTTAAAGTTAATGAAGAAGAATACACGGGTGTTTCAGAATTAAATCCGGTGGTGAAACTCGATTCAATGAATTACGAATACATGCAGGAACAGGTATTCTTTGATGGCGGTTACCGCTTGCTGCTCTATTTTAACGATCCTCCGGGAGTGGAAAATTATTACCGCGTAAAAGTTTACAGGAATGGTGAACCGTTCAACAGTGCGGATGATATAATTGTTTTTGACGACAGCAGTTTCAACGGTAAAGGACTAAGGTTGCGCCTGCGTACCCAAAGGTTTGAACAAGGCGACACTGCCAATGTGGAACTGCTTTCAATCGACAGAAACACCTGGGAATATTTCACAACCCTGGATGAAATCGCCAACCTGAATCCCGGCTCTCCATCGCCTGCAAATCCAATATCCAATCTCTCAAACGGAGCGCTTGGTTACTTTTCAGTTTGGGCAATGAGTTCCGCAGAAATTGTCATTCCTGAACAGTGAGGCTATTTAACTTGTGCAGTAAGTCTGCCGATAGCACAGTCCTTTTAATTGTGGTGGCAATAGTGCATAAGGAATAACAGTTAAATTGCATAGTGCACAGAGCAAAGGGCATAGGGCTGAGGACCGGAGCCGGGAGCATAACCCCAGTATTTATGCTGGGGCCTGGAGTCACAATCCAACCTATCCCTCCTGACCTTCTTTCCTTGCACTTCCTTCAGACCAGGCAAGGATGGAATCTTTGTCAATTTTGAATAGCGTGAAATATTTAGTAATTAGTGGGTTAAGGTTTTAGTTATAGAATAGTAATATTGAAGTAAATCTTCGAAAAGCCATCTGGTATCAAACCTGGCTGATTTAGACGTTTCCATATTATTTTATTTTTTAAACCCACTACAAACGTACGGGATAATTCCGTATGACTGATGAACCTGAATTCAGAAAATGTGATCCTCCTTAAATTTATTTCATGATTTCATCCGTACAAAATTTAGATTTTTGTTGGAATGGATGGAATAGACTTGCTTTAACAGGTTTTGTACATTGGCATTTGTGTTTGCAAAACATGTGGTTTTTATGACCATTTTCGTTTAAATAAGCACCATACCTTCCCCATACCCGGGCCGTACCAAACTCAATGTAAATTCAATTCCAAACGGTCTTGATATGGTATTGATACCTCCTTAAACCGGTGCAGGGCTGCCGGAAAAATTCACAGGAAAAAGCTGCCGGAAATATTTCAGTTATTCTGTTGGTCATTTTGGTTACTGATTCTGCCTGCAGGATTAACAGGCATGCATCAGTACAGTCGGGCCGGTAACTGCATGGGATGGAGTGGGGGATAAATGGCCTGATGTTTGATATCCTGCAATCGTTTTTAATGAAAGATGATATATTTGCGCGCCTGTTGTAATTATGGTAAAGTTTTTTTTACCAATCAGCTTAAATGTTGAAAAGAGTACTGCCAAACACAGGCAATCAAAAGAATAATAACACAAAAAATAATAATTGAACAGTTTAGATGATGAAAAAAAAATTGTATTTATTTATGGTAATGCTGGCAGCAACGGCTGTTTTCTATGCCTGCAGCACTCAGAAGAAATCAGCAGGTATTAACCCTGAGGATCTTGACACTACTGTTGATCCGGCACACGATTTCGACCAGTATGCCAACGGCGGGTGGAAAGCCCATAATCCGTTGCCGGGCGATAAGAGCCGGTACGGAAGCTTCGATAAGCTGCGTGATGAAGCCGAAAAACAGTTGCAAACCCTTTTCACGGAAATAACCACGGCAGAGCACGAGGCAGGCTCTGTTGGTCAGAAAATTGCCGATTTTTACAACGAAGGTATGGATACTGTGAAAATCGAAGAGCAGGGAGCAGCGCCCCTGAAGCCCTACCTCGATGAGATTGCCGCTGCGGAAACCATTGAAGACATTCAGGATTTGGTTATCAAATACCACCTGACAGGCAACGGCACGTTGTTCTCGTTTTTTGGTTCGGCCGACAAGCAAAACAGCGATTGGGTGATTGCACAGTTGTATCAGGGTGGCCTGGGACTTAGCGACCGCGATTATTATGTGGGGCAGGACGAACGCTCTAAAGAAATTCGCAGGGAGTATGTCGACCACATGACCAAAATGTTTATGCTGGCAGGTGAAAGCGAGGAAGCGGCAAGAGAAAAGTCACAGACGGTTATGGACATCGAGACCCGCCTGGCTGAAGCTTCCATGACCCGCCTCGAGCGCCGCGACCCGCATGCCACATACAATAAGATGAACCTTGCCGCACTGGCAGAACTCTCACCCGGTTTCAACTGGAACGGATTCTTTACCACGCTTGGCTTCCCTAACCAGGAGGAAATTAACGTGGGTATGCCCGGTTTTTTTAAGGAAGTGAGCGCCATGATGGCAGAGGTACCGGTTGACGACTGGAAGGATTACCTGAGTTGGAATACGATAAACGGGGCAGCCCCCTATTTGTCGTCCGATTTCGTGGAGCAGGATTTTAACTTCTACGGAAAAGTGATGAGCGGACAGGAAGAGAACCGTGCCCGCTGGAAAAGAGTTCAGGGAAACACCAGCAGCGCATTGAGCGAGGCTATCGGGCAGCTTTATGTTGCCGAATACTTTCCACCTGAAGCCAAGGAACGGATGGTCAGCCTGGTTGAAAACCTGAGGATTGCCCTGGGGCAGCGCATCGATGATTTGGAATGGATGGGTGAAGAGACCAAGCAGAAGGCTCATGAGAAACTGGCTACAATCAACGTGAAGATCGGTTATCCCGATAAGTGGCGCGATTACTCCGGGCTTGAAGTGGGGCGCGACAGTTACCTGGATAACGTAATGCGCTCGCGGGCTTTTGAAGCCGAATACCGTCGTGATAAAATCAACAAACCTGTCGATAAATCGGAATGGTACATGCCTCCACAGATGGTGAATGCCTATTACAGTCCGGCGATGAACGAGATCGCATTCCCGGCTGCCATCCTGCAACCGCCGTTCTTTTACCTCGATGCCGATGATGCCGTGAATTACGGAGCCATCGGGGTGGTTATCGGCCATGAAATCACCCACGGTTTCGATGATCAGGGTCGCAAATACGATAAGGAGGGTAACCTGAACGACTGGTGGACCGAAGAAGATGCCCGCCGCTTTGATGAAAGAGCACAGGTATTGGTCGACCAGTACAACGAGTTTTTTGTGCTCGATACCATGCGCGCCGACGGTAAACTTACCCTTGGTGAGAACATAGCCGATTTGGGAGGCTTAAATATTTCCTGGCAGGCCTTTCAGAATGCAGGCGGACAAAAAGAGACCATCGACGGTTTTACACCCGAACAGCGTTTCTTTCTGTCGTATGCTCATGTGTGGGCAGGCAACGTGCGCGATAAGGAAATCCTGCGCCTGACCAAGGAAGATGTGCACTCACTGGGCAGGTTTCGCGTGCTGGGACCGCTGCGCAACATGCCGCAGTTCCATACTGCTTTTGATGTAAACGAAGGCGATTACATGTTCCTGCCGGAAGAAGAACGCGCGGATATCTGGTAGAAATCGTCACCTGCTGACTGAAGTTCAGCTGGTGAATAAAATGGAAAACCATTGAAGATTAACTAACAAAAAGGGGTCGGTTTCACCGGCCCTTTTTTATTGTGATAGTCGATGGACAGACACAAGATTTTTAGACGCAGGTATCAAGATTTCCGGCTCCAACGGAGCGCCGGCATCAGCTCAGGGTGAAGCCCTGTGATCAGGAAACCTGCCCCTCCCTCCTTTAACATTATCAGAAAGATCTCCCCCGGCATCAACGGAGCCGTCATTGCGCGGGAGTTGGAATGCAATGGAAACTCCCAAAGCAATCTGTTACGAATGGCACCAACCAACACAAGTCTTTCAGTCACAACTATTAGAATAAGAGAAGGATTCTATCATTTTTAGCAGTAATGTTGAAGAAAGCAGGAACGCCCGGTACTTTGACTTTCTAAGTCAAAGATCTCCTTCAATTCTAAATTGAACAGACACAAGATTTTTAGACACAAGTATCAGGATATGATTCTTGTAAGTCTTGATACTTGATACTAAACGTCCTGATACTAAAAAGATACAGGTATCAGGATAAGAAAAGGATCAGGATGCAACCTGAATTTATTCATGCATTTAAGCATTCCCTGCCTTTCATCCTTTAACAGTAGCAGGATATGATTTTGTTCCGGATAAGATTCTTGTAAGTCTTGATACTTAATACTAATCGTCTTGATACTGTAATTTTTGTAATTCACCAGCTGAACTCCGGTCAGCAGGTGAAAGTTCGCAGCCTTTCTCGCCAGTTCTTCAATCAATCAACCCGCAAGTCCTTGCAGTAAAGAGGGGGATTAGGGATGCCATCTTTTTTTGAACGCGCTAGTACCAACCAAAATACTGGTAACGCTAATGAGCGAAGATGGCATCCTTCTAAATATTCTAATTTGTATTAACCTTTGTAATTCGTGTTTAGTAAAAGATCTTTTTCTTTTTACACAAATTGCATGAATTGCAAGAACTCTTCTGCTTAAACCATTCATTCCTTTCTGCCAATCCTTCAATAAAATAGGTTAATAAATTAAGTTTATATTTGTAGTAGAAATAATATCCTGAATTGATATGGCAGACAATGATATACGGTGGAAGCAAAGATATAAAAATTATGAAAAAGCATATAGTCAGCTGGAACGTTTTACTGATGTTGAAGACCTTAACGAAATGGAAAAACAGGGGCTCATAAAAGCTTTTGAATACACCTATGAGCTGGCATGGAAAACATTACAGGATTTGCTGAAAGAAAAAGGTTATATAGGTATTGTCGGGCCTAAACCTGTTATTGAACAAAGTTTTCAGGACGGTTATATCACCGACGGGAACGGCTGGTCGCGAATGCATAAGAGCAGAAATCTTACCAGTCACACTTATGATGAAGAAACTGCAGAAGAGATAATAGAACGTATCCGGATAGAGTACATTCAACTTCTGGGTGATTTAAGGGAAAGACTATTAAATGAATAACAGGCATTATGATACTGCATTCGGGCAGAGTTAAATATGGATTATCGACCAGTGAACTTGATAAGGTTGTCAGGCTGATTGGACAGAACGAAAAAGTTGATAAAGTGATTTTGTTTGGCTCCAGAGCAAAGGGAAATTATCAAAATGGTTCTGACATTGATTTGGCTTTGAAGGGAAGAAATTTAAACCTGGATGATGTTTTAAACCTGTCGGTTGATTTTGACCAGCTTGATTTACCTTATAAAATTGACCTGGTGATTTATGATCGGATTAAAGAGTCAGTATTGGTGGAGCATATCAAAAGGGTAGGGGTTGTTCTTTTCGACAGAGATGTTAAGTCCAGTGACTAATCCGCAAGCCCTAAATACTCCCTGTTTTTGCAGCTACATATAAGATGGAATTCATGTTCTCACGAGCGCCAAAGAAAGCAGGAACGCCCGGGATATTCATGCATTTAAGCATTCCTGCATTCCCTGAAGCAGGACAGGAATGATTTTGTTCCGGATATGATTCTTATAAGTCTCAATACTTGATACTAATCGTCTTGATACTGTAATTTTTAATTCACCAGCTGAACTCCAGTCAGCAGGTGAAACTTTTCTGCCTCATAGTTTCTTATCTTTGTAATTACTAACAAGGTTTATCATGAAGATCACCACACTCGTCGAGAATTTGGTTTACCAGCCGGGATTGGTTTCAGAGCACGGTCTTTCGTTTTACATCGACACCGGCAGGCGCAGGATACTTTTCGATACCGGTCAAAGCGATGCATTTCTGGCAAATGCAAAGGCGCTTGACATTGACATCAGCAATGTGGATGCCGTAGTTATCAGTCACGGTCATTACGACCACACAGGGGGTCTGAATGCGTTCATGCGGGTGAACAACAATGCACCGGTTTACCTGAAAAAGGAGACCCTGAATAAAAAGTATAACAACAGTAAAAGTTTTATAGGCACACCCGATATTCCTGATGAATTCAGAGATCGCCTTGTATTTGTGGAGGAGGTAACCGAAATCGACGAGGGTGTATTTATTGTTCCCAACATCCCTGTTAAAAATATCCGGGATACCAGCTTTGAATATTTCTATACCGACAAGGGTAGGGGCATGGAGCAGGATGAGTTTGACGATGAGCTTTTTCTGGCAATAGCGAACAATGATAAGCTATCGGTATTCAGCAGTTGTTCGCACCGGGGCATCAGCAACATCATGGAGGAAGCGCAACGGTTGTTTCATTTGCCGGTGCACCTGGTAACCGGGGGCTTCCATCTGAAGAATGCTTCTGAGGAACAGTTCGATTCGGTGGTTGGCTTTTTACACAAGTTAAAGCCCGAGCAGGTGGGAATTTGCCATTGCACGGGGGTGGAGAATTTTCCGCGCCTGTCAAAGGAAACCGGCGGCCGGGTATTCTACAATTACACAGGGAATACGGTTAAAATCTAGACACAAGACTTTTAGACACAAGTATCAGGATTAGGAAAGGATCAGAGGCATCGCTGCATTTAAGCGTTAAAGTATTCTTGCCTTCATTCATCCCTTCCAGTAATTCACCAGCTTAACTCTGGTCAGCAGGTGAAATGAGCCGTCATTGCGCGGGAATTGGAATGCAATGGAAATTCCCAAAGCAATCTGTTGCGGGAGGTCTAAACTGACACAAGACTTTTAGATACAAGTATCAGGATAAGAGAAGGAGCCCCGAAGGATGCCATCCTCGTTTGCAGCAACATAGAAGGATGGCATCCATATTCAAGTATCATTTTAAAAATAAAAATTTTACCACGATATGAGTTTCGTGATAATCCATACAATTAAGCATTCCTGCATTCCCTGCCTTTCATCCATTTCTGGTAGCAGTACATGATTTTGTTCCCGAAAAGATTCCCGTAAAGTCTTGATACTTGATACTATCAGTCTAGATACCAATAACAGGGACACAAGACTTTTAGACACAAGTATCAGGATAAGAGAAGGATTCTTTACTGGAAAAGATTCCTGTAAGTCTTGATACTTGATACTATCAGTCTTGATACCAATAACAGGAACACACCAAAGCATTCCTGCATTCCCTGCCTTTCATCCTTTAACAGTAGCAGGACATGATTTTGTTCCGGATAAGATTCTCGTAAGTCTTGATACTTGATACTAATCATCTTGATACTTTAATTTGTAATTCACCAGCTGAACTCCAGTCAGCAGGTGAAAGTTTATCTGAACTTTTTTAAGCTGAAATTATCAAGTTGTCCGGGGAAAATGTACTTTTATGCCGCTTTTTGACATAAAAAAAATTTTCAGCTTACAGGAGCTAGTATGGGCACTTCTGATAACAAATTTTTAAACAAGCTTTTAACAAACCTCATAACCAAAGACAGGATCTTTAGCGCTGTTTTGTGCGTTGAAAGCGGTGACGGTAGGTTATCATGGACCGGAGCCGCCGGAGATATGAATGCCGGCAGCCGGTACTTTTTAGCCAGCGTTACCAAGCTCTACGTCACAGTGGTGGTTATGCGGCTGGTTGAGGAGAAGGCTCTGAATCTGGATGACAGCATCGCAAAGTTTTTACCTGAAGAATACACACAGGGGCTTCATGTGCTTAGAGGAGTCGATTACTCCGCTCAGATTACACTCCGAAACCTGATTTCAAATACGTCAGGGTTACCCGACTATTTTTTTCACAAAAAAAGCGATGGGAAATCAGCAGCTGATTTGTTGCTGGATGGGGTGGATGAACCGTGGGATGCAGAAAAAACCATTAGTACGGTTAAGCAAATGAAGCCGAAGTTCCGGCCGGGTAAAAAAGGAAAAGCTTCATATTCCGATACCAATTACCAGCTCCTGGGGAAAATAATCGAAACGGTAACCGGCAAAACAATGGGCGAAGTATTCAGGGAGTATATTTTTGATCCGCTTAACCTGAAGGACACTTACCTGTATACCGACACGGATGATGATTCTCCGGTGTTTTTCTATTACAAGTCCAAAAAACTTTGGCTTCCGAACTACATGTCGGCAGTTTCTGCGGAAGGCGGAATCGTTTCCACAGCGGCAGAATGCATGCTGTTTCTCAAAGCCTTCTTTCAGGGGCACTTTTTCCCGGTTGAAGACATTGAGCAGTTAAAACAATGGAACCTGCTAGTTCCACCCCCCGGACTTTTCATGTACGGCATAGGACTTGAAAAACTTTGGGTGCCGCGAATCGTGACTCCGTTCAAACCCGTTGGTGAAATCCTTGGCTTCTGGGGCCAGACCGGCTCCTTTGCCTGGTACAATCCCGATACCGATTTGTATTTCACCGGCACCACTAACCAGATTGACGGCTCAGGACATGCTGCAGTTGGAAAGGCGATTTTGAAGATGATTAAGAAGGCGTGGTAGGTAAAAAAAGCCATTAAAACTTCTTTGAAATTCTGAACTGGATTCCTCCATTGTTTCTTATTGTATTTCCGGCATCCGCAGCCAGCGAGAGGCTCAGGTCAAATGTTAAAACGAAACTTTTATATTCCAGTTCAAGAATGCCTGAGGTTTGTTTTCTTGACGACTCAAAAGGGGCCGTATAAAGCCCGAAGTGGTGAATCCGGGTAATCATACCTTTCCACTGCAGATGATTGCTTATATTGCCCCGCGTGCTCAAAAATAGGGCATAAAACTTAATTGATTCAATCCTTATCGTGATGCCTTCTTTACAATAACAGAAAAGAATAACGGAGAGCCCCTTAGTTACTGAATGGTGAAGCTGCTGCAGTAGCACCTTCCACAGGAAAGTGTAATCCAAGGATAACCTGTTTTATAAAATGATGAAATTTTACAAACTCAAATAAATTTTAGTACCAAGTTTTTTGAACGATTGCAGTTAATAGTTTTTTCCCTCTTAAGGTTACAAAATTTCAGTAACATGAATGTAGAATATTTACTTCTTTATCATGTTCTTAAGACGATTACGATTATTCTTTATTATTGCCCGGCGAATTTCTTTTGAATAGAAAGCTTGAAAAAATCTGACTGTGTATCCCTCAGTAATATGAATGATTGATATTAAACCCAGGAAGGATTTTTTGAATGAACGTGAATCCATAATTAATTCATGTTTCTTTTTCAGAATGTGATATTTCCAGTTTTGTATATGGAAAAATTGCTCGTTAAAGCCAAACACATACCTGGCAAAAGCAAAATATGCAATTGCTTTTTTCCTTTTCTTAATTTTAGGAAGTGTGTTAATCAGGGAAAATTGTTTCGAAAACAGCTGTAAATCATAAATATTTCTCAATGGAATATTTCCAATTAAATATCCTTTTTGAGAAAGCTGACTATGAATAAAATTTTGAATTATCTTATGCTGAAAGGATTGAACAAAACACCCTTTAATATTTAATGTAACTTTTTTTTCAGTATTAATTATTTTCTGATTATACCAGTTGCGTTTAATATGAGTAGGCATTCTGTGAATTTCAATGGAAGCTGGGAAATCAGGATGATATAGTGGGGGATAATGATGCATCCATTTAGGAAGAACCAGAATATCAATCTTTTTATAACTTAAATATCCATGATTCATCAGTATTTCAGCCGATGTGAGGAAGTCTTTTTCGGGAATTAGAAAATCGATATCTACCATCATTCTTTCTCCGATATCGGAGTAAACGTCATCGATAAGATTACCTGCACCTTTAAAATATAATGGGAAAATATTTTCTTTATTCAGAGCCGATGTAACAGATTTAATTTGCCTGAGAATTGCAATGTTTCTCTGCCTGTTAAGTTCATATACTTCCAGCAAATAATCACTCAAATCCTGTGGCAGGTGCTGAAGAATATTATGCGATCGAAATTTCAGGTAGATTGAGGGTAAAATTAAATTATTACTACAAATTGCCACAAATTGTTTCCAATCCATTAAATCATTTTGACATACCTCCAGAACATTTTTTCTAAATTCCGGATTTTCCTCCATTACAAGACATTTTCCGGCAAAATAATAGATTTCACTTGGGGTCATTTTCAAAAAGTTGATTAACGGCATCAATGGCCTTTTGATTATTGGAATAAGTGAGATTATAAAAAGAAGCATTCAAAATTTTATCGAGAAAAACAGCAACATTTTCAGGAGCTGGTGGTATCCAGGATTCTTCAAAGAGTTGTTTTAAAGCTTTAACAGGCTCGGTTTTTTCCAACAATAAATCAACCGAATTATCATATTTTAAAAAAACAAATTTGTTAACTGGAAATATCATGTTCATCATTTTAGTATCTACCGGTAAATATTTTATTTTCTTATTAGAATTTATTTCTATCAGCGAATTTTTTTTTAGTTCCGGATAATGGGATGTTAATAAATCTAAGGAGCCTTCTTTAACAGACATTGCCACTGGAAGCGGATATGCCTTAAAAGTCGATTGTTCAATGGGAACAAAATCATCTGAAATGATATGATATCCCTGCGTTTGAAGCAAGGCTGCAAACGTTGACTTTCCGCTGCCTGCAGATGCTGAAAACAAAATGGTTTTCCGGCCATTTGAAACGGCTGAAGCATGCACGGTCATAAGCCAGTCGGCTTCTGTTTTGTCGTGCAAAAGATTCAACAGCTCAACAAAAACTTTTCCTTTTACATATCCACTTTCATCTTTTGTCCAACTTCCTTTAGGTACATCATCAACTTTTAATATAACTCTGTTTTTATACATAAACAGTTCAAAATGAGATGTGCCTTCAACTTCTCGGGTTGTTTCTAAGTGTTCCATCAGAGGATGAATGTAGTTTTCAAGTATTGAAGTTTCATATGAGAACTCAATTACTTTATTCTGAATGCTGTAACAGTGTCTTGAAAAAGGTGAATCAACATGCTTATTAGTCTTACATGGATATTTATCTATATGTTTATCAGGATTTTTCGGCTGATTCATTTCCTGAATTTTCTGTCTGATTTCCAATATAAAAGTTAGACTGTCTTTATAGCTTACTCCGTAACGATGAGCAAAATCATTTGCGATTGTTTCAGATTTGTGTCTGTTAACTACTTTTCTAAAAACATACCAGGCCGGTTCTTCCAAGTAAAAATACAAATTACTGTTTTGAAACCATATTAGGCAGTACTGACCTATCTTCTTTTTTATAAAAAGTATCTTTCCCATGAAGTATTAATTAGTAAAATAATGATTAAATGAAAGATAAAGCTGAATATATTTTTTTTCATTGTTGTCCGGTAAACCGGACTATTTATAATTTTTTGTTTTTAACATACAGTTAATCAATAATTGTACTTTTCATATTCAAAAGTAAGCCCCTTGTATTTCCGGGAATAGCGAATTTAATGTCTTTAAACAATGATATGGTAGTCGAATCCATAATAAAGAGCCTTCTCATATCTGCATCGCTCAACCGGCTGTCCGCTAATATCGTCCATGTTTACGATATGTGCTCATATAGATATCTCCAAACACTTTACTGCTTCGTCTAACATTTGCCTCGGAAAACGTGCTCCTGCGTACCAGATAAGACAAACCTAAATGGGATAGCTTATGTGCATTGGCTAACAATCCGAGTATTGTTCCCGTAGTGAATGATAACCTTCAATGGCAACGAAAAGCATAACAACAACGTGATGGTAAGTTGTAAACTTTTTTACATACCGTTCTGCGTCATGCTGCTTTGCAACTTTCCTAATCTCACTCTTATCAATGAACGTTAATAACTGATTAAATATCGGCTGTCCGCTAAAATTTGTGTTCTTACCCATGTCTAACTTTTTTGTGTCGTAACTCAAAAGTAGACATTCCGGGTGGTACTGAAAAAAGTACCGCCCGGATTAATAATATTTTTTACCGGACACTAATGATTTTTTTTTTAAAAACAACTATTAAATGGATTTTTTTTCATAATTTGTACAAACTCATGAAGGTTTTTATATAATTTCAACGTTAAAAAGTTTATTAATATGGGAACAAAGAAATATGAAATAGAAGAAAAATCAGTTTCTGATTTTAGGGGCAAAAAGATTTCAAGAAAAGAAGCCATATAAAAATCGGGATACATGGCTGCATCTGCTGCAACCATGATGATTTTACTTAATAAAAATGCTGAAGCAGCCCCAGCAACAAGTGGTAATAATGGCTGGGGTAATGGAGACCAATATCCTCCTGGTAATTCTGGGGACCACAACAATGCTGAAAATAACAACTCAGGAAAGGAAGATCCTACAAAATAAATTAAGGGTTGTAAAAAGTTAATTGAAACACATTTTAATTAACGTCATATGGATTTTACAATTAAGATGAAAGTTTTGTTCTTTGGAATCAAAGACTATATTCATTGTTTGAGTTTCCTTTGAATGTCAAATTTATAATGGTTTTGAAATTGTTGCGGGAAAATGGTTTATCTACAACCTTGCCAACAAGTTGATTATTTTTGATTAGTTGAACCAGGTAGGCGTGGTCTCAAGCTTAGTGTGTCCAAATAAAATGCAAAAGATCTCAAGCATCCTCCTGATTTATTCCCTTTAATAATTGAATACCGCTGCCTCATTTGTTCTTTTTTAGAAATGTACAGTCCAAATCCAACAATCTAGGCTGTTTTATCCAATTCCCAGAGATCTGATTTTAACTTGAATGGCTATGTGCTACTGACAGAGCTAATAGGCTTAATATAGGTATAATAAAAGTATATACATTTATTTGAACCGGATGTCAGAAGCTTGAAAGTTATTACTTTGTTGATTCTGTTAATTCAGGACAAGGTGTCGGTTTCAATTAACGTAGATTTTTTATTGTACCTGGGATTAATTGAAGTAAATTCAGGTACCATTTGTGCCATTTCCTTTACCAGTTGCTCATGGGTAGCGGTATCCACCTTTTCAAGCAAACGGATCACTTGCCCTTTCACAACAGTATGGTCGTGCTTACGAACGTTGCCTATCATTATTTTATCGTTGTAGGTAGGTAATAAACCTTCCATATCATCCAGCAGCTCTTCGTACAGTTTTTCTCCCGGTCGCAAATTTGTAATTTCGATTTTTATATCACGATTGGGTATAAAACCTGATAATAATATCATTTTTTCTGCAAGGCTATAAATTCGCACAGGATCTCCCATGTCGAATACAAATATTTCTCCTCCGTTACCCATGAAGCAGGCATCCAGCACCAGCTGGCACGCTTCGGGAATGGTCATAAAATAGCGGGTGATATCTTGATGAGTTACCGTTACCGGGCCACCGTTTTCAATTTGTTTTTTGAACAACGGTACCACCGAACCGTGTGAACCCAGCACGTTCCCAAAACGGGTGGTTATAAACTGAGTGGGGCCAGTAATGCTTTGTGCCAGCGATTGTACATAGATTTCACTGATACGCTTGGAGGCTCCCATTACATTGGTTGGGTTAACGGCTTTATCGGTCGATATGAATACAAACTTTTTCACTCCGAATTCCACCGATAAATCGGCCAGATTTTTCGTGCCGCCTACATTTACGCGTATCGCTTCACAGGGAAACTGTTCCATTAGGGGAACATGCTTGTAAGCAGCTGCATTGATGACCATGGAAGGATTAAATCGTTCAAATATCCGGCGTAGTTTCGCCGCATTGGTCACATCACCTACAATTACGGTAAACCGAGGATTGCTGTTTTGGGTGATGATTTGGTTCTGCAAGTCGTATAAATCCGATTCTGCCTTATCCAGTAAAACGACATGGTGCGCCCCAAAAAGGATAAGCTGGTTTACAATTTCAGAACCGATGGAACCGGCGGCGCCTGCCACCAGCACAACGGCTTTTTGAACACCTTCTTTTATCCTGGCACGGTCAAGCTGTATGGCATCCCTGCTCAGCAAATCTTCGATTTTTATGGCTTTTATTTCCCGGGCACTCAATTCTCCGTTTAGCCATTTGTTAACGGAGGGAACTTCCTTGACCAGAATTCCAAACGGAAGGCATTTATCCACAATTTCACGTTTCAGTTTTGGTTGCAGTTCATCTTCATCTACTGCCAGTATGATTTCGGAAATATGTTTTTTTGGAATGATTTTTTTAAATGCCCGCTGCACGGAATAGATAGGAATTCCTGCCAGCCTTTTATGCTGCAGAAAGACATTATTGTCGATGAACCCAATTAGTTGTATCTTTTGGGAATCATCGCTCATCAGCACATTTCGTGTAATTTCACCCAATCTGCCCGTTCCATAGATCATTATGTTTTTAACATTACTTCGTTTTATAAACCATTCGTTGTAGATTCCTTTGGCCATAATTCGAGACAGAAGAAGTACATTAAATGCAATCGTAAAATGAATGATGATGATGGAATAGGGAATGAGCAGGGGAGAGTTGTATGCAAAATATCTTAGAAACAATGAAAGCACCAGAAGTAAAGTGCTTCCTATAGCAAGGGCAAAAAATATCCGGATGATGTCCTCCGTAGTGCTTTGCCTCAGTATTCCGGAATAAGATCTCATGATATAAAAAGCCCAGGTGAAGGTTCCTACAGCCAGAAACATTTGCTGGTAGTTAATGAAAGTCGCCGCTGTTCCGACATCAAAATTGAACCGGAGGATGTATGCCAGTATGAATGAGGTCCAAACAACAGTAAGATCGAATAGCAGCACCATCCAACGGGGCAGGTACCGCTTTGTGAAGTATGTTTTGAATCGGGTTATCATTGTTTTAAAATTATATTATTAATAATAAAAGTTAAGAATATTTAATGTGTTTCTCAATAATGTACACTCTTTATTGTAAGCATAGATCATATTATCATTTCAGGATAACGAGTTCTGAAGAAATGTTAAATACAGTAGAACTTGATTTCCAGCTACTGCGGATTTTTTAAATTAGGTATAACTGGTTTGGAAATCATACGAAGATGTTTTATTACAAATACATAAATGGTTCATAAACTCAATTAATTTTATAAAATCCAGGCGAAGAATTACGATTCGTACAACTGCTCATTATCAATCTTTAGCCTTTTACGATTATTTTTTTTATCTTTTCCGTTACCATACGCATATCCGTATCCATAAGCATAACCGTAATTGTAACTGTAATTATTTGCAATTTTGCCTTCCCGGATGCCGTTAATGAGTATACCTACGCCTTTCAGTTCATTTTTTTCCACTTCTTCCAAAGCAGTCTTCAACCCCAGTTTATGCGTATACCTGTGGCGCACAATAAATAAACTGATATCAAGGTATTCGTGCAATTGATAAAGATCGGCAACAAGTCCAACCGGCGGCGTATCAATAACAATTACATCATAAGTTTCTTTTAGATTTGCGAACAGTTGTGTTACTTTCTCATCAATAAGCATTTCTGCCGGATTGGGAGGAATAGGACCGGCAGGAATAATATTCAGATAGGGATGTTTGGTTTCAAAGGTAATTTCAGCAAGTTCTGCTTTTCCAATGATATAGCTGACAAAACCTGAATCTGACTTCAGATTAAATTCTTCAGTTATTTTTGAGTTACGGAGATCGAGGTCAAGCAAAACTGTTTTTTTGCGGGTTAAGGCAAACGATGAAGCTATATTAATGGCGTTGTATGTTTTACCCTCCTGTGGAAAAGCAGAGGTAACCGCAATAACCGGGTTTTCCTTACCTTTACACATCAGGTTCAATTTATTACGTATGGCGCGGTATGTTTCGCTGGGCTGAGTATTAGGATTATCCAATAACAGCGTTCGGCTTCCGTTCTCTTTCTTATTGCGAAAAACATGTCCGATTATGGGATAATCAGTAATGGCTTCAATTTCCTCCTGCGACTCAATTTTTCGGCTAAAAAAGTTTCGGAGAAACAGTATTATCGCCGGCAAAATAAGTCCCAGTAACAAGGCAACAGAAAAAATTCTCAAGGTCATAGGTTGAATTTTTGCTCTAAACTGTGCTTCTTCAATAACCATACTGTCCGGAGTATTCGAAGCCTTGGCTATTTGTGCTTCGGATAGTTTTTGAAGCAAAAAGGTATAGGTTTCGTTGTTCAGTTTATAGGTTCGTTCAAAATTAATAAAGTTTCTTTCCGTTCCGGGGAGGCGTCTGACCTGGGCTTCATATTGGCGTAATCGGGAATTTAACTCCTCCAGTGCCAGGTCCGACTGAGAAATGGTATTTGTAATGCTTTCAAAAAGCGCCTGTTTAGCACTTTTAATCTGGGCATTCAACTTTACAATCGTAGGATGTTCCGAGCCTGCACGAATCGAGGTCAGACTGAGTTTCTGTGTCAACAGCTCGTTTAACCGAAGAATCAGGCTATTCAGCAGGGGATCGTCTATGCCCATTGCCGATGGCGCAATGACAGTCTCCAGGTCCTGGTTGCTTTCAATATAATCTTTCAGGTAATGGTAATATCGATTCTTTGTTTCCATCTCCACTTGTTCCTTGTCGAGGTCATTCATTTGCTCCAGCAGGTGTTCCGATTGCACGGAGATGTCTAATACCTGATTCCTGCTTTGAAAATTTTCCAACCGGTTTTCGGAGATGTTTAGCGAATCGGAAATTGTTTGCAACTGGCTGCTGATAAACTGAATGGTACGGTTGGCATTCTCATTTTTTTTATCCAGGTTATCGAGCTGGTAGACTTCTGTAAGTTTATTCAGAAAATCAATTCCTTTTTGAATATTATAATCATTTATACTTAATTCAATAATCGAAGTTTCCTGCATTGGAAGCGATACTTCCAGTCGTTGCTTATATTCATAGAGCAGGTTTTCCGGTTTGTGAAATTTGAATTTATAATTGTAAATTTCCTGCGGTTTCAATTGCTTGTTGAGCAAAATCTGAAATGAAAATAAATCGGATGTAAGTGTTGCCCCTGCATCGATTGTTTTAGTGAATGACACGGGCATTCTTGATATAGTTTTATTTATTGAATAATCGTAAACCTGTGCCTGCTCTTCTTCAATTGATACTAAAAGTTTTCCATCGGGTTGAATAGTCAGATGGAAATCAGCCTCAACCAATTGTGGATGTTGTTTGTCCCATATAACTCTAAAAGGTGCCTGCTTATAAACATCTACAGTTGCAACTCTGCCAACGGCGAAATAACTGACTTCAAAATCCAGTTCTTCCAGGGTCTTTGAAACAATTGGTGTGGATTTGAGAAAAACGGTTTGGTTATAAATATTCCGCATGTTGTTCATAATCCCCAATCCTCCAAACACATCTCCTGTAATGCCTGTTTGTCCGCCTGAGAGGGGAGAGCTGGCTTTTTCCTCCTCAACCACCATACTCGATCTAATTAAATAAATCGGAGTAGTATAACGGTTGTAAACATAGGCAATTCCTATAAAAACCAGTAAACTGATAATAAACCAGTACCAGTTTTGAAACAGTTTACTCAGCAATTTCTCAATGTCATTCGATTCATTGTTCGAACGGTAATTATTTTTTTTATTGATGTTTTGTTGTGAGATCATCATATAAATAAATTAAGTATTAATAAACCTATAGAAACAACTGAACTAAAAATTGTGAGTGGTGCAGCATAAGGCAGGTTTTTGGCGCCATACACTTTGGTGCTGTGTTGCACATAGATGATATCATGGGGTAAAATGTAGTAATAAGGCGAATACATTACTGCCGGATTTGTCAAATCAAGCTCTGCGACGTACTTTCCATTTTCAGATTCCCTTATTATTTTTACGTTTTTTCGATTCCCGTAATCGGTTACATCTCCGGCAGCTCCCAAAGCTTCAAAAATAGTAAGCTGATTTTTCACCATTAGCATTTGTCCCGGGGAACGTACTTCTCCTAATACAGTAATGTTTCTGTTGACCAGTTTAACAAAAACCGATGCACTTTCAAGATATTTATTCACTTCACTCTGTAATTCATTGTTAGCTTCTGCCAACGTACGCCCGGCCATTTCAATCCGGCCAAGGTAGGGATATTGTATATAGCCCTGCTCATCGACAAGATAGGTGATTATTTCCATATTTGTTGTGCTTGCAAAGCCGCCAGTGGCCTGTGCACCGGATAGGTTCAGGAAAGCCGCATCTAAAGGATCGGCACTAATCACCTGAATGTATAACTGGTCGTTGGGACGTATCGTGTAAACATTAGGTAAGGGCCCGCTTTCGAGAGGCTGGTTGGTTTTTATTTCATTCAGGTAAGTGATCTCCTGCAAAGGTGTACTGCATGAGGTCAGCAACAGAACAATTAAAATAATACAATAATTCGGATTTTTCTTTTTAAAGTTCATATGATTTTGGTTTAATAAATTTACTAGTTTATTCAATCGTACATCAAAATGAATAAATTTAATTGTTGATTAATCATTTTTTCGAATGAAGACAGCTGCATGCTATCGTGAGATTGCTTTTCCCGATGGATGTTCTTATGAGACAAAAATCAAAGTAGTTATCCAGTAGAAAAATAAATCAGGAAAAAGAATTATTCATCATCAGTTCCCATAAATGCTGGCATATTTAAATCAGCCTGACTGTTTACTCCTTCTTTTATGATTACCTTTTTTATGGTTAAGAAGAATATTTTCATGTCCAGCAAGAGGGATATATTTTCAACATACCAAATATCAAGATTAAATTTTTTATTCCATGTTATTGCATTTCTGCCCATTACCTGAGCCCATCCTGTAATCCCGGGCTTTACATCATGCCGTTTTTTCTGTCGGTCATTGTAAAGAGGAAGATATTGAACCAGTAACGGCCTGGGACCAATAAGACTCATATCTCCTTTAAGTACGTTCAATAACTGTGGTATCTCATCCAAAGAATATTTTCTTATAACAGCACCTGTTTTTGTGACTCTTTGATCAAAAGGTAACAGATTACCATGTTCATCTTTCTTATCGTTCATGGTTTTAAATTTGATGATGCTGAATAGTTTTTCATTTTTACCGGGACGTTTTTGGAAAAAAAATGGTCTTCCATTGTTCGAAAAAAATAAAACAATATAAACTGCAATAAATACAGGGGATAGGATTAGCAATCCCAATAATGAAAACGTTACATCCATTATTCTTTTTATTACTTTCTCATAAAATTTCATTCTCATTTCCTGATGCTTCTAATTGTTGTTCTGTTTTGACCAGCTGTTTTTTGTTTTTGCTATATAAGCCATATCATTTTCATTATAGCGAAAATCAACATGAATGTTGGTAAATGAGACCAATCTGTTATAATCTTATTGTCAGGCCACAAAAAAGAAGGATAAATATTGTGTGAAATAAGATATTTTCTAAATGAACTCCATAAGCTTTCATCTTAAAATAACAGGTTTTTATTCTTTGAGGTACTTAGAGCTAAAAAGGTAGGGTTAAAAAAACTTTTAGCTAAACACCTTATCAAGGGCTGAAAATATCCGGTCAAAATCCTTTTCTGTCAGGTTTGAGCCGGAGGGAAGGCAGAGGCCATTGTTAAATATTTTCTCCGAACAACCATTCCCGTAGTATGGAGCTTTTGAATATACCGGCTGGAGATGCATAGGTTTCCATAGTGGTCGCGACTCAATATTTTCATCCTGAAGTGCCAGCCGGATTGTTTCACGCGTAATATCTTTATTTTTTAATGGGTCGACGATTATACTGGTGAGCCACCGGTTGGAAAAAGCCTCTGCGGGTTCTGGTTGAAAATCAATCTGAAAATCAATAAAGGAATTAAAGTAATTCCGGTAACATTCAAAATTGGCACGGCGGGCAGCTATGCGTTCTTCAAGCACCGACATCTGGCCGCGGCCAATACCGGCAATTACATTGCTCATGCGGTAATTATACCCAATTTCAGAATGTTCATAGTGTGGTGCGTTGTCACGTGCCTGTGTGGCGAGGAACTTAGATCGTTCTATCTGGTATTCATTATTTGAAATTAATGCGCCTCCCCCGGAAGTTGTGATTATTTTATTCCCGTTAAAGGAAAACACTCCCAAAATTCCAAATGTCCCCAATGCTTTATTTTTAAATGTACTTCCCAAAGCTTCCGCGGCATCTTCAATTATCGGGATTTTATATCGATCCGCAATTTCCAGAATTACATCCATTTTGGCCGGCATTCCATACAAATGAACTGGAATAATGGCTTTAGGAATTTTCCCTTTTGAAATTCTGTCTTTTATCGCTTCCTCCAGTAATTCGGGATCCATGTTCCATGTATCCGGTTCACTGTCGATTAATACAGGAGTTGCTCCCAGATAAATAATTGGATTCACACTGGCCGAAAAGGTAAATGAAGAAACAATAACTTCATCCCCCGGTTTTACATCAAGCATTATTAAAGCCAGATGAATAGCCGCAGTGCCTGAGCTAAGAACAGATGCTGCTTTTACTCCGGTGTAATTTGCCAGGTCTTTTTCAAATCCAGTCACATTCGGCCCCAACGGGGCAATCCAGTTGGTATCGAATGCTTCGTGAATGTACTTCAGTTCGTTATCTCCCATATGGGGGGAGGAGAGCCAGATTTTATTATGCATGAGTAAAATTATTTAAAAAAAAAGGATTGCTTTGTCATGCCTCCTGCCAGTGTATCAAACTTATACCTGCGTATTTGTTTAAAACTTTATGCTGCACCAGGAATAATATGGGGTAATTTAACCTACAGTACAGGTTACTAATGTTCCGCAAAATATTTTACTTAAAATTTTCAGAATCATCGCTATCCATAACCTTTTGCAGAATATTGCCAACCTTTTCAACAGCAGGTGATAAAAACATTTCAGAATGATTTCCAGTTATCAAATGCTTACGAATCCCACCTAAGGCTATTTTTTTCCAGCCCAAATAGTTATAGTCATGTGCAAAATAAATATTTTCAGTTGACCTAAATAAATCTACTTTTATGTCCTGCGGAATTATGTTATAACGGGAAAATGCCAATCCATGTATTTCATCAATTTTTGGTGAGCGGTTAAATTGCATTTGATACTGTTTTTCTTTTCCGTATTTTAACCTTAAAACCAAACCAGAAAATTTGAGCTTAAGCAAGCCATACCTTCGCTTAAAATTCTTTACGCTACTGAACATGTTAAAAGCCATATAAATTAGTTGACTTATTTTGTAAAGTGTTAAGACTATTTTTTTTACAAATGGGTTAGTATAATAAAAATGAGGGTAAACATAACTATCAAAAAGTGCAAGAATTTTTACTTTCTTTCCTTCGGCCTTCAGTTGCTTTGCCATTTCAAAAGCAATAATACCTCCAAAAGAAAACCCTCCCAAGGCATAAGGACCTTCCGGATT
>JAWLCL010000018.1:0-90206 GCA_041687255.1 Mariniphaga sp.
CTTTGCCGAAACGAAAATAAACAAATAGAAACAGAAAAAAAATTTTATGTGTAAAAATGACACATGAAGCATAATTAAAGCCAAACAAAAGTTTACCAAAATGAAAACGGCCGGATATTTATCCGACCGCTTTTATTTCATTTAAAATCGATAGTAATTATTTTCTGCGGGTCCGCGTTACCTGCTTATTTATTTTATATGTAAAACCGATGGTGAAAAATTCTTTAAGCTGAAGCTTGGGTTTTTTTTCATTCTGCAAGATTCCGTTTGCATCGTACACAGGAAACAAAACATTCTCATCGTAAATCATGTGAATCAGCAACCGCATATTAATGTGACTGTTTAACTGCATTACCATAAGATTCTCCCATTCAATATCAAGGTTTCCCTTTAGCTGGAGGTAATTGAGAAACATTTTATACTTGGTTTCATAAGTAATTTGAGGAGTGAGCTGCTTTCTGAATTTTATGTCCGTGTTTAAACCAGGTTCCCACATGCTCTTCTTATCAGCATCCACACCAAAATTAGTCTGATTAATTTTTACTGTATCGCTCACATATACGTTTTTGGCCGTCAGGGGTGAAAGAAACAATGAAAAGTCATTGTTGGGTTTATAGTCAAGACCAATTTTAAAAAACGTACGGGCAGGTGACATAAAAGCAGATATTGCCTCCGGATTTGACGATTTGGGATAGCGGTACCCGTTAAAAAACTGCGTGTTAAAATTAAATTCAGTACTATAGAACCATTTTTTAAATGCACTGACACCAAGTCGTGAGGTGATTTCAAACTTATCATCATTCTTCTGCAATTCCGCTCCTTCGCCGCCGGGCCTGATGTAGCCGTTCCTTATTTCACCTGAGTTTTCCCATTTCACTTTACCGTCATGACGCGAATAATTGGCATAACCTTTTAGCACAATCTGCAATGACATGGCGCTTTGTCCCCCCTTTTTCCAGTTTTCAAGGTACGTTTGTGTAAAACCTACATTGCCATCGCCACCAATACGCCATGGGGTAAGCACCTGGTATTTTTCGCGAACCCCGGTAAGTCCCGACCTCTTTTCTGAAAGGGAACTGAAATCAAAATCTTTGGTTGCCCGCTGACTAAAACGGTTAAACCGCACGCCATCGTCGATAAGGAACTGCATGGAACGTTTTCCTGTGCTTTTGACCACCATTCGCAAGGAATCATTTTGTTGATTTTTCAGCCACACCCTTGAATTATAGGGATTATCTGACTGGAGAAAAATATCGGATTCTTCCCCTAACAGGTTCGACATGGTTATCCAGGTAGTATCAATAAAATCGGCATAATGCAACAATTCCTCCAGCACCAGCGAAATGGAATCATTTACTTGTGCAATCATAGAATCATTGTATTGCCGCAGCACCTGGAAATTGTTTACCATAACTGAATCGGTCAACCTTCTCCGAATCTGATTGCGCTCCTGCTCAAACATGTTGCGGCGGTAGTTTTCAATAACTTCTGCCCGGTAAGCATTTATAACAGAATCGTTGTAAGCCACTCTTTTCTCCTCGATAAGGTTGGTGCGCATGCTGTCAAGCCTGAGAAAGCGC
Source organism: Mariniphaga sp. (assembly GCA_041687255.1). Lineage (GTDB taxonomy): Bacteria > Bacteroidota > Bacteroidia > Bacteroidales > Prolixibacteraceae > Mariniphaga. The sequence goes on from JAWLCL010000018.1 coordinate 1,581, forward strand.
CTGAAATCATTCGGAGACTGCATCAGGGAATCGGGAATGACATCGGGAAGCTGAAGGCTGTCGGGGAATGTATACATCTTGTTTTCAAACAATTGCTTTCCCTGTCCAGGTGGTATAATTCCTGCCTTTTCTTCAAGATTAGATACCAAGCTTACCGGTACTGCCAGTTCGTCTTCAAAATATTTTTTTCGCAACCGGGCGCTGACTTGTTCCATTCTGCGCCTGACTTCAAAGGAAGGATAATATCCGGGAACGCTCAGGCTATCCGACACATGCTCGGGCAACCGGTAAACAAAACGATAACCGTCGGTTTCAAGCTTATCACCGACTACCATCTGAATCGAATCCAACGGTTGCTTTTCAATAAACCGGATCAATTCGCGTACCGACCTGCTGGTTTCAGGATGCGTAACGTGCCAAAGGCTGTCCTTCTCAAAATACCTTTTCAGAAAATCGAGACTGAATTCAAGCGCCTGCCTGTTTTCATCCGGTTCATCATACTGAGCTTTTAATGTGTAGGAGGTAAATATTAGGGTTATAAGAAATAGAAAGATTTTACCTGTTCCCGAACGCATAGTTATTTGTTTTTACAGCTTTTTTAGAGAACGCAAAAATAGTGTTTATGTTATTCGTTGTTTGTAAAATTGGCACAAATATGAGATTATCTCCTTTATGTTACATGATTCTTAATTAGTTTCAGAAATTAATTGGCTTATGGGTTTCATATAAATGTTCAAGTTTTAAATTTGCATAAAAAAGCTACAATATGATTACGCGGAATGAAGCTGTAAAAATGCTGGATGAAAACATTAAGTCGGAAAACATGCGGAAGCACTGCTATGCCTCAGAGGCAGTGATGAAGGCCCTGGCCCGAAGGCTCGGCGAAAATGAAGAGGAATGGGCGCTGGCAGGATTACTTCACGATATCGACGTGGAAATTACCAATGCCGATCCAAAAACCCACGGACCTTATGCTGAAAAAATGCTGACAGGCAAAGTTCCCCCTGAAGTTATTGATGCCATCATCATGCATAACGAAATGGCCACGGGAAAAGAACGCACCACCAAATTTCAGCATGCACTTGCAGCCGGTGAAACCATTACCGGACTTATTACAGCAACTGCACTGGTATATCCGGATAAAAAAATTGCTTCAGTTAAGCCAAAATCGGTTACCAAACGCATGAAACAAAAGGCATTTGCAGCCTCGGTAAAGCGGGAAAACATCCTCGAATGTGAACTCATTGGCATTCCGCTTAACGAATTTGCCGAATTGTCGCTGAATGCCATGAAGGAAATAGACAATGAGTTGGGGCTGTGAATTAATCTTCAGTAAAATATACATCTTTTACATTAAGGCTATTATCACTAATTGATCGCCGGGCACAACAACAAAAATATCGAATGATTTTGCCGATCGAATGAACTTTTACTCTCCTGTAAAAGTTCATTCGGCAAAAACCAACATTGTTTTACCAGCCATCAGTAAATCAAATACTTCGGAACTACCATACAACTTAAATATCAATTTATTAAAAGACAGCCAGTTTATACTGTACCATATTGAAGATGAGATATACTGTTATATGACTAAAACTTCACTCCTCTAATTATCAGCTATGTTTAATATCAAGTTAAGACCTCAATTAACCAGATTGTCACCCTGCTCAGCGATAGAGAATTTTGGGGAATGGCCTGCTGCTAAGTTTCCCCTCTGTAATTAACCGAACATCAAAATGAATAACTTTAATCATAAATAAATCATTTTTTCAAATGTAAGCTTCTGCATAATAGCATGAGATTGCTTTGCTTCGCGCGCAATGACGGCTTCGTAGCAGGGATAGCAAGCGGCGACCACTAAAAAGATTTTCTGATTTGCCAACAAACTATTTTGTATTCCCATAACCACATTTTTCTGAATAATAAATAGAATATATGCCCCTCTTATTTCTGTAAGATTTTAGCTTTCATACCTTTTGTTAATCAATAAATTAACAAGGTATTATCGAACAAATATTTACACTGCGACACTACAATAAAAATTAATTTGGTAAAATTTTATAAGTAAAATTAACTTTTATTTATTATATATATATTTCTTGCTATATTTAACGCGCATTAAAATTTGAATTAAAACAATCAGGACAGCAATAAAAGATAAAAAAGTACGAAAGATTCCTTATATTACAAATTATTAAAACCTATACCAGGGAATCGATAAGAGAAGACGAAAGGCAGAGTGTATTTTTTTTATCCCGCACCTGACAGTTAAATTGATTTAGAACTATTTATATAATTAAGTTTTATTGTTTAATATGCTAAACCAGTAATGTATGGAACAAAACATGAAAGGTTTGCTGTCCCTACTCTTCCGACAGCTAAAAAGAATCATGCATACATCAGCAGCATTAATCTTGTTGCTGACAATTGCGAGTACTTCCTGGGCAAATTCAAGCCCGGTGCCATCCGAACAACAAAAAGTCATCAGTGGAACAGTCGTTGACGAGGAAGGTCTTCCTCTTCCGGGTGTTTCAGTTGTGGTAGAGGGAACAACAATTGGAGTTGTAACCGATTTGGACGGAAATTATACCCTTCAGGTACCACCTGATGCCAGGACACTTGTTTTCTCATTCGTTGGAATGAAGAGGCAGGAAGTGAATATCGGGAACCGTACGAACATCGATGTTACTCTTGAGACAGAGGCCATTGGACTGGAAGAAGTCATTGCCGTAGGTTATGCTTCCCAGAAAAGGGCGAACATTGTGGGTTCAGTGACTTCGATAAGCGGAGAACAACTTGAATCCATACCTACTTCGAATGTCACCACGGCCATTTCAGGCCGAATGCCAGGTTCGGTAGTCATACAGGAAAGCGGCGAACCCGGGCAGACCGATGCCAGGATTCTTGTTCGCGGACGTACAACTCTGGGAGACGATAATTCGAATACCGCACCTTTAGTTGTGGTTGACGGTGTACCCGGCAGGTCACTTGGCGATATCGACCCGGTTGACATTGAAAGTATTTCAGTACTGAAAGATGCTTCAGCAGCCATTTATGGGGCCACTGCAGCAAACGGGGTTATCCTGGTTACCACCAAAAGAGGAACAGCCGGTAAACCAAAGTTGAATTACCAGTTTTACCAGGGGTTTTTAAGCCCTACTATTCTTCCCAAAACTACAAATGCCGGTGATTATGCAACCATGCTGACTGAATACCAGGTTGCTGAAAACAGGAACCGCACATATTCCGACCGTGACATTGAACTGTTCTACAGCGGAAGGGACCCTTGGGAACATCCCAACAGCGACTGGATGGGTGATTTGGTTGCCGACTGGAGCACTACCAGCAAGCATAATGTTACCCTCGACGGAGGGAGCAACGGTATGTTTTATTATGTTTCACTGGGCTACCGGAATGAAGAGGCCATATATAAGCAGGAATCAACCAACTACAGGCAGTATAACTTACGTGCAAAGCTGGAAATGCCGGTTACCGACTGGTTGAAAGCTACAATCGATTATGCAGGCTTCCTGAATAATGAATTGTATCCTACAAAAAGTGCTTCGGCCATTTACGGACAGGCCACAAGGCTCCTCCCAACCCGCTGGTCGTTCTGGCCAAACGGACTGCCGGGTCCCGACATTGAATATGGAGACAACCCTGTGGTAACTTCTACTTTTGAGGGGGGCTCCGATGACCAGAAATCCTACATCAATCAATCCACCTTCCGCCTAACTGTAACTCCGCCATTTATTGAAGGATTAACTCTTGACGGATATTTCACTTACGATGTAACCAATTTCTACCGTAAAAGGTTCCGTAAGCCATGGACACTGTACACCGAAAACTTTGATTCGGCAACGCGCGATTCAGAAGGATTCATTACAAATATGGAACTCACGCCTGCCCTGCGCGGCTATTCAGCTCCTGAACTGGCAGAAGATTACAACCGGAACATTCGTATGCTGACCAACTTCAACTTTAATTATGCACGTGAATTCGGAGGCCACACCATTAATCTTTTTGGTGCTTACGAACAGATCGATCAAAAAGGAAATTCATTGGGAGCATTCCGCAGGTATTACATTTCGGATGTGGTTCAGACCATTGATGCCGGAGCGGATGCCGATAAAGACAACTGGGGTGGTATGTGGATTTATGCCCGTAAATCATACATCGGTCGTTTTAACTATGCCTATGAGGGAAAATATCTGTTGGAGGCATTATTCCGCCGTGATGGTTCACTTAAGTTCCCACCAGAGAGCCGCTGGGGTAATTTCCCTGGGTTGCTTATAGGTTGGCGTGCGTCGGAAGAACCCTTTTGGAAAGAAAATCTTTCAGCAATAAATTATTTTAAGCTCAGGGCATCTTACGGTAAGATGGGTATGGATCCTGGAGATCCTTTCCAATACATGAACAAATATGTTTTAGGCTCCGGGCTTACCATGGGGTCAGGCAAAGTGGTTGAAACAGTTGTTCAACAGGAAGGTGTAGCCAACCCATTTATTACCTGGGAAAAGCAAACTACTTATAACCTGGGATTTGAATCACAGTACCTGGATAACCTGTTTTCGCTGGAAGCTGACGTCTTCTACAACAAACGTTCCGATATCCTGGCGACCCGTGATGCTTCTGTGCCAACCTTTACCGGACTTGCTCTTCCCGATGAAAACATCGCAGAGGTTGATAACCGCGGATTTGAAGTTGTAGCAGGATATCACAAAAGCATTAATAACGATTTCAGGCTTGACTTAAGCGGAAACTTCAGTTTCAACCGCAATGAGGTTGTATTTACCGATGAACCTGAAAGGGCTGTTCCGTGGCAACAACGCACAGGACGTCCATACGGTGCATGGCTGATGTATAATGCCATTGGAGTATTTGCCGATGAAGCAGCCGTTGAGGCTTACCCCAGCTGGGATGGTGCCCAACCCGGTGATGTTATTTTTGAAGATGTTAGCGGCGATGGTGAGATTACCAGTGACGACAGAATACTGATTGACAAAACCGATGCACCTGAAATTTTTTATGGATTGTCGTTGGATGTGATTTATAAAAACTGGTCGCTTTCAGTCCTTGCCCAGGGCCAGGGAACTTACTACCGGATGAATATTGCTGATGGCCGCCGTGGTGAGGCAGGTAATTACTTCCAGTGGAGTTTTGATGACCGCTGGACTCCTGAAAACAGGAACACCGACGTTGCCCGGGCATACAACCGTGACGACCTTTACTGGTCCTTTGACAGGAACATGAGTACCTATCATTTGGATAATATGGCATACGCCCGGTTGAAAAATGCGGTTCTTACCTATAACATTCCACAAAGCGTCTTCGGAAATACAGGCATCTCAAGGGCAAGCATCTATTTTTCGGGAAACAACCTGTTCCTGATTTATGCCGCCCAAAAGAACTTCGACCCGGAAATTGGAGAACCGATGACTTATCCTGCAATAAGGACACTGGCTGTTGGCGCAAAGATTACTTTTTAATCAATAAACAACTTTGAAATATGAAGAATATGAAAAAAATAATAGGATATTCAATGGTGTTGCTTGCGCTTCTTCTTGCTGCCACATCATGCGAGGATGTTCTCGAACAGAATGCCGTTGATGCATTCAACGAGGAATCGGTTTTTCAGGACATAAATCTGGCTGAAGCCTATCTTGGCAGATGCTACGATTTCATTGGTGTTGACAATAACCTGGTACTTGGGTTAAGGGAAGATCCGCTTACCACCTCTACCGATGAAACTTTAAACATCCACCGTCCGGGCGGTTATCCGTTCCTTAAAGGCAATATGAGCCCTGATGAACTGGGCCATTTTGGCAACTGGCGGTTCAACTGGGTTTCGTGGAGCCTTTACAGCAACATTAAAAACGTAAATGTTTTTCTTGCCAATATCGACAAAGTACCGGCTGAAACCTCAACCGATGAAGCATTGATTGCGAGGATGAAAGGAGAAGCCCACTGGATTCGTGCTTTCGATTATGCAAACCTTATGCGCTCATATGGGGGTGTGGTGCTTGTAGATCAGCCTTTCGAACTGGGCGAAGATTTCCTTTCTGTGAACCGTTCTTCAATTGATGAAACACTGGCATTCATAATTAAAGATCTTGATGCAGCCATACAATTGCTACCTGAAAAAAATGACATGGAACAGGGAAGAGCCACTAAAGGGGCTGCCGCTGCAGTTAAATCAAGAATCTTAAGCTGGAGCACGGGAGAATTGATGAATGGTGGTTATGAATCGTCAAATCCTCTGGTTTCATTTCAGTCAGGTTCACGCACTGCACGGCTGGAAGCAGCCAAAACCATTGCCAAAGAGATTATGGATGGTGTTTACGGAACTTATGCACTCACGGGAACCACAGAAGATCCACCTGCAGATATGACGGAAGATCAAATTTGGGAATATGCTGATAACTTCTTCAGCATCTTCACCCAAAAGGCAGGATGGAACGATGAAGTGATATGGGGTATTCAACACCTGCAGTCGGTTGGTAATACAACTACCCAAAACAGGTGGTGGGGACCAAACGGTTACCATAACTGGGGGAACTGCGGCCCGAACGAGCCGGTAGTGCGGAAATTCGAAATGGCCGACGGCTCACCTTTTGTGTGGGACAAATACAATCCCGGCGATCAGTTTGTCAGGGAAGCTACTGCAGCCGAGCTGGAAGCCGATCCTGAAATCAATCCTTACGTGGGCAGGGAACCACGCTTTTATGCCACAGTTTTATTCGATGGTGCCCCCTGGATGGAAAGACCTACGGATGCTGCGGCATTCGATCCCATAGGCATTGTTGAAACCAGCTATTTTATTACTTCCGGTGGAGACGAAGTAGCAGGATTGGATACCCGCCAGGGACCCATTGAAGCATGGAACGGAACCAAAAATGGTTATTACCTCAAGAAATACCAGGACCCTGCAACTGTAGGACAGTATTTCAACAATCAAAATGCTTGGATTGAACTCCGGTATGCCGAAGTAATAATGGATTACGCCGAAGCGTGCATTGAACTTGGTGAAGTGGAAGAAGGCATGAATGCCCTGAACATGATCCGTAACCGCGCAGGTTTGCCCGACAAGACAACTACTGATCAGGCACAGGCCAGGGAATGGTACCGCAACGAACGCCTCGTGGAATTCTTTGGCGAAGGCGACCGCTGGTACATGATCCGCAAATGGATGATTGCCGATGAAGTAATTACTGATGTACATTCCATGAAGATTTACCATTATGAAGATGGCAGATCAAGGTGGTTTTACGATACATCAACAGTGGTTGACAACCGTTCGTTTATTGAACCAAACTACTGGCTGCCCATTTCCCGAAGCGAAATTAACCGGGCTCCGCAATTGCAGCAAAACCCCGGATATAATTAAATTTAAATGATTATCCATATGGAAAAGACCGGCTCAATTGGGCCGGTCTTTTTCTAATAACTGCATCCTTAAGGTACAGAAAACAATAAGCCTGAATGCTGTAAAAAAAAAATTACGATCATTAAATCCTGACAGTGCCTTTCTGTAAAAGGAACTAACATTAAAACTAAAACAAAACAGTAATGACTAAATTCAAACTTTCCCTGATGATGCTTCTCCAGTATATGATGTATGCAGTGTGGTGGGTTCCACTGGCTGCCTACCTCACGAACCTTGAAGTTGGAAGCACTCAAAAAGCGTTAATCTTAAGTTCAATGGCCATAGGCTGTATGGCATCTCCCCTGGTGGGCATGCTTGCCGACCGGTTCTGGCCGGCACAAAAAGTACTTGCCGGGTTAAATTTAGTTCATGGAATGATGCTGATATGGGCAGGCACAACAAACAATCCTGACATCCTGTTTCTTAGCCTTTTACTGGCGATGCTGGCATATATGCCGTCGTGGAGCCTCACAAGCGCTATTGCTATGGCTCACCTGCCATCTGAAGATTTTCCTAAGATTAGAGCCTTTGGCTCCATCGGATGGGTAGCTTCAGGGATTTTCAGCATCATCTTTATACAGGTTTTTAATGTTAATTTTGACGGAACGCATCTTCCCTTTTATTGTGGTGCAGGTGTTAGTTTATTTGCTGTTTTCTTCAATTTTTCGTTGCCCGATACACCCCCCCTGGCAAAAGGCGAAAAAGCAACTCTTATCGATGCGTTTGGTTTAAGATCGGTGAAATTGATGAAAGAACGTAATTTCTTTGTATTTATCATGCTTTCTTTTTTGTCGATGATACCATTCGCCATGTATTACTCCTATTTTTCGGAATTTCTCCTTGATATAAACATTCGGTACATCTCAATTACCATTAACTGGGGAATCCTGGCCGAATTGGGATTTCTCCTTCTGGTGCCCTTTGCTGTAAGAAAATTTGGATTGAGAAAAACCATGGCTTTTGGGCTCGTGGCTTTGGTTCTCCGATATTTTTCCTTTTATTCGGGGGGCGCTGTAAACCAGCCCTGGATGTATTATATCGGTATACTTGTTCATGGTTTAATCTTTGGATTCTTTTATGTTGGCGGCCAGATTTACATCGATAAAAAAGCACCCCGGCAACTCAAGTCACAAGCTCAGGGTTTTATATTCCTGGTTACCTTTGGTGCCGGATTGCTGGTCGGAAACTTTTTTTCAGCCAAACTGATCGATTATTACACAACAGCCGACGGCTACAACTGGGATGCCATCTGGATGGTTACCACATTGCTCTCTGCAGGATTGTTGTTAATTTTTGTACTCCTATTTAAACCGGAGAAAAAATATCAAGAGTCAGCTTCTTTTTCCGCTGTGGGTGCTGAATGAACGGGAGCTGGAAAAACAGGTTCATCTGAATGCTTTGAAATTATTCAAATTCTTTCAACTGAAAAATAAATAATACCAGAACGTTCCGGCAAAATTTTGATGCAGTGCACGCTGTGCCTGCTCCCGCCTGGAACTGTTCTGTTGAAATACCTGGTAGTACTGGTTGAAATGGTGTTCCGTTTCTTTGCCGGTATCCAGGTATTTCAGTTCAGGAAGGTTGCCCATCCGTAACAACTTATAACCCGATACCGCTTCATCAATATGTTTTGGCAAACGGGCATACCCGGCTTTTTCAAGTAATGGAAGATTTCTTACAACCCCTTCAATATCCTTGTTTAACAGCAACAGGGCAAATTTATATTCAATGGCAAATACATTGGTTGAATCTGAAGCAAGAATATAGTCGATGTTGATTGCGGGCTCATCAGAAAGTACAAAAAAATCATTTTCGGGCCTGTAATGCTTTGCCAATCCCAGCTCAGGATGTGCATCCACCGCAACATCATTGTACAAAAGTTTTCTGAAGGCTTTGGCCTCTTTGCGGTAAAATAAAGACTGTTCTAAAATATGAATATACTTTTCAGCTACTTTATAGTTTCCGTTAATCAATTCAGTTTTTATGAGCATTTTTAATCCCTCGGGAGTATATCCACGCATAACCATATATTCATAGGCCCATCGATGTGCTTCATTTATCAGCCCCAGGGTGTAGTAATAATTGCCGCCCCTGCGAAGAACCTCCCCTAAAGTTTCCCATTTCAGAAAGAGTGTGCCTGCATCAGGACTTTGAGGAAATTCAAACATCCGCCCGGTCAGCTGTCCTGTTTTTGCCAATGCAATGTTGTTAAGAAAAAGAGTTAATTTATTTGTTGACGGTGTGCTTTCATTATAAGCAATCAGTTCATTGTATTTTCCTTCATAAAATAACTTTTCCACATAAAAATAGTCGCTGTTCTTCTTATCTGTCCGAAAGGTGATTGCTCCTGCCAATACCAGAATTACCCCAATAGAAGCCGGTTGCCACCAATTGAATCTCCCCGACTGTCTTATTAGTTTAAGAACATCAATTTTAAATAACAGGGGTAATAAAATAATTACCCCCGCTAAAAGACTGAACTCCCAAATCTGCATTCCGGCATTAAGATGGGAATAAGGAAATTGCACAAGATTTTCAATGGATGCATAAAAAAGATATTCCTGTGAAATAAAGAATGAAACAAATGCCAGCAGGAATAACAGAGACAACAGAAACCAACGGTTCTTTCTCTTACCGGTTATTAAATAGAGTGAGTACATTATAAAAAAAAGCCAGGCAAATCCTCCAGTTATAAAATACCAGGCAGGAAAAAAAGCAACAGGTAACCATTGTCGTTTTATGCTGTTCAACCTAATGGTGGCATAAAAAAATACTAAATTCAGCAATACACCTAAAGTAACTACAGGTAAAAACTGGTAGTGTGCATGCAGGTAAATAAAACCGGCACCAATAAAAAATGGAATAAAACCGGTTCGGTTGCCTGAAATCTTATAACCTATTAATACCGTTACCTTTACTATAAGAAGAATAGTTATTGAAAGTAAAAACGCACCTAATATTTCATAATAATAAAAAGCAGTAAAAACCTTCCCCAGGTATTCAAGCAGTTTTCCCGGCTGCGTAAGATGTTCCTCAAGATAACCAAATGATACAAGGAAAAAAGTAGATTTTTCCTGATAATAAAAAATATAACCGGCAAACCAACCAAAGTAAACAAACGAAACAAGAAATAACAGTATGTATGGCAATGCCGTTAAAAGATTTTTGGTTTTTAATTCAGTAGATTGCATGGTTTGATTCTATTTTTTTGCCCATTTAACCTGTAAGGGTTCCTGTCCGGCAGCATTTCTCAACTGACCCGGTGTAAATGATACTTCAGATTTAGAGAATTCCGGAATATTAAATGTTTTTACAAGCCGGTCGTAAAAAAGTGGATCTTTTTGTGGCAGTATAAAAGGCTTCCCAACATCTCCGTCTGCAGAAACATAAGCCACATAGGGCCGTGCAGAAAGTCCGTCACCCCGTTTACTGCTAAACACCAGCCACCTGCCACTGGAAGACCAGGAATGATAACTTTCAGTAAATTCACTGTTGACCGGGAGCACTTTTACATTTAAATCCGGGAGATCGATGGAATAAAGATCTGCCTCTTTGTGCCATATCGGAAAGCAACCGTAATCGTGCATTGTAAAAACAAGGGTATTCCCGTCGGGTGCCATGCGGGGAAAAGAAACGCTTTTATTCTTTAATGAAGCCTGGAAAACAGTATCAACATTTCCAAATTTTCGTGTAGAAGGGTCAAATGAAATCCGGCATAGATCGTAACGGATGTTGCGGTAGTCATACCCTTCTTCAATTTGTTTTGCCCGGCAAAAATAAAGTGTTCTGCCATCGGGTGACCACTCGGGATAAGTATCCATATACAGGTGACCATCTTCAACCGGAACATTCAACATTTCATTCTTTTCCCGATCGTATAAAATAAGCGAAGAATTTAAATCTGAGACTTCGATCTTTTTTAAATCTGCTGAATGAAATTGCTGCACCACCTTATTTGATGAAAAAGCAACATATTTTCCCGAAGGATGCCAGCGGGGATAAACCGCACCATTTTCCATTTCATCTGTTTTAAGATTTATTTTTTCCAGATCTCCGTCTTTCAGAAAATAGGTACCTCCCAAAGAACCTCTAACATGAAAAAGAAAATCATCACTGTTATGGGCATTGAAGGAATGACAGTTTACACAATTCTGCTCCAGTACATTATTTTTTACAATCGTTCGCTCTTTAAAACTTTCAAGATGCCGTTGCACAATAGAAATTTCATTCCAGTTTTCAAATCCGGGATGCAAAAGACGATAATTTAAGAACGCATCAATTGAATCAGCAGAAACAAACTGTTTAAAAGAAGAATACCGAAACCACTGATCTTCTTCTTTAGTATAAATTGTATAGGTTAATGAATCGTTTTTATTCTGTTCAAGCAGCTTTTTCCATTTTTTTTCAGGGAAATTTATAATTCCATCGGTTGAAACAACGGTAACAGAGCTTCCCGTTTCACCTGCTGCTTCAACGAAAAAGCGGCTTCCTTTCTCTTTTACAAAAAAATTCAAAGGAGCAATATTTACAGGGATGGTAATGTCGGCATAATTTGGCTGTAACAAAGGGTGCCGCTTATTATCCTGTGTGGATGTATCCGGTTTGATACTGCAGGAAAATACCAGGAAACTTATCAGGAAAAATAAATATTTCAAATGTTTTTGGTTCATAGTTTTATAATTGATTTCAAAAATAAAAAATTGTCCTGTAATAAAGCAGATAAAAAGAAAATCATTTTCATTAAAAACAGCGACCTCAACTTTAAATTTATCAGAAAAAAGTGAAATTTACTTTCAATTCATTTTGTTTTAAAAATATAGTTTATACATTTGCCCTAATTAATGCTTTGAAATTAATGAAATTGTTTTCTGTACATATTATTCTAGTCGTTCTCGTGGTCATTTCCATAATTACCGGGAAAGGATAGAATTATATGTAATTTAAAGATACGTACAGGCCTTTCCCGAAAACGGGAAAGGCTTTTTTAATAAAAAAACATTAAAAAAAGAGTAAAAAGTATGCAAATACCATTACGCAGCAACACCACCACCCAGGGCCGAAGGATGGCCGGAGCCAGAAGCCTTTGGCGGGCGAACGGAATGAAGGAAGAACATTTTGGCCGGCCGGTTATAGCCATTGTCAATTCATTTACACAGTTTGTTCCGGGTCATGCTCACCTGCATAATATTGGACAGTATATTAAGAGTCTTATAGAAAAGGAGGGTTATTTCGGGGCAGAGTTTAACACAATAGCTATTGACGATGGCATAGCCATGGGGCACGACGGCATGTTGTATTCGCTTCCCTCGCGTGATGTAATCGCCGACAGTGTTGAATATATGTGTAACGGGCACAAGGTGGATGCAATGATTTGCATATCAAACTGCGATAAGATTACTCCAGGAATGCTTATGGCTGCCATGCGGCTGAATATTCCTGCAGTATTTGTTTCGGGCGGCCCTATGGAAGCGGGAGAAATTGACAACAAGCATTACGATTTGGTAGATGCAATGGTTATGGCTGCCGACAGTTCAGTTTCCGACCAGCAACTTGCAACAATTGAACAAAATGCCTGCCCCACCTGTGGTTCATGCTCAGGTATGTTTACCGCCAATTCGATGAATTGTCTTGCTGAGGCCATTGGACTTGCCTTACCTGGAAATGGCACAATAGTAGCTACACATGCCAACCGTAAAAAACTTTTTGAAGAAGGAGTAGAGAAGATAATTTCTGCCACCAAAAAATACTATTTCGAAGGCGACAATTCGGCTTTGCCCAGAAACATTGCTACCCGCGATGCCTTTTTAAATGCCATGAAACTGGATATCGCCATGGGGGGTTCAACAAATACGGTTCTGCATCTGTTAGCTATTGCGCATGAAGCAGGAGTAGAATTTACAATGGAAGACATTGACCGGCTTTCAAGAATTACGCCCAATCTTTGTAAAGTTGCCCCCAGCTCGTCGTATCACGTGCAGGATGTGAACCGGGCAGGCGGTATTCTTTCAATTATGGCTGAATTAGATCGTGCAGGTCTCATGGAGACTTCAGTGAACCGCATTGACGGACGCACGCTGAAAGAAGCCATCGAAGCTTACGATATCATGAAATCTACTCTATCGGCCGACGCCATGCAACGGTACCTTTCTGCTCCGGGCGATGGAAAAAGAAACCTGGTACTGGCATCACAGGAAAATTATTATCCGGAGCTTGATACCGACCGGGAAAAAGGATGTATCCGGAATCTGGATAATGCTTACAGCAAAGACGGCGGACTGGCTGTACTTTATGGCAACATTGCTGAAAAAGGATGCATTGTAAAAACTGCCGGTGTTGATGCCTCCGTTTTCAATTTCACAGGAAATGCGAGGGTGTTTGATTCACAGGAAGATGCAGTTAACGGAATTTTAGGCGACAAAGTTCAGAAGGGTGATGTGGTAGTTATCCGCTATGAAGGTCCGAAAGGCGGACCTGGCATGCAGGAAATGCTCTACCCTACTTCGTACCTGAAATCGATGCAGCTCGACAAACACTGTGCATTAATTACCGATGGAAGGTTTTCAGGCGGGACATCAGGCTTATCAATTGGCCATGCATCGCCCGAAGCCGCTGCAGGAGGTGCCATTGCTCTTATTAAAGACAACGATAAAATTGAAATCGATATAATTAACCGCTCAATTAATCTGCTGATTTCAGATGCAGAACTGGCGGAGCGGAAACAACAGGAAGAGTCAAAAGGAGCAGATGCCTTTAGACCGGCCTTCCGGCAACGTGTGATTTCCAAAGCTTTAAAAGCCTATGCCAGCCTGGTTTCTTCGGCCGACATGGGTGCTGTTCGTTTAATTGAATAATACTTAGTTGATAACAAATAAATTCTTTAGATATGATGAAAAAGAAAATTTCCGGTTCCCACGCCGTAATTCTCTCCCTGCTGGAAGAGGGAGTGGATACCATTTTTGGCTATCCGGGAGGGGCAATAATGCCTATTTATGATGCCCTGTACGACCATGACAAGAACGTTAGGCATATTCTTACACGCCATGAGCAAGGGGCTGTGCATGCAGCTGAAGGCTATGCCCGGGTGACCGGGAAAGCCGGGGTATGTTTTGCCACCTCCGGGCCCGGTGCAACAAATCTTATTACCGGCATTGCCGATGCCATGATTGATTCCACCCCTCTGGTATGCATTACCGGCCAGGTGGCCTCACCGCTGCTGGGGACCGATGCCTTCCAGGAATCGGATGTTCTGGGTATTTCAATGCCTGTAACGAAATGGAGCTACCAGATTACCACCCCGGAAGAGATACCGGAAGCCATTGCACAGGCTTTCTACATTGCGCAGACCGGCCGCCCGGGCCCTGTATTGCTTGATATCACCAAAGATGCCCAGTTTGGCGAGCTGGAATTTGAATACAAAAAATGCCGCAAAATAAGAAGTTATATTCCGGAGCCTCCCATCGATCCTTTTAAGGTAAAGGAAGCCGCCGATATTATCGATGCAGCCGAAAAACCCCTTGTATTGTTTGGCCAGGGGGTAATCATAAGCCGTGCAGAAGAGGAACTTAAAGCTTTTGTGGAAAAGACAGGTATTCCCGCAGCCTGGACCCTTCTGGGACTCTCAGCACTGCCTACCGACCATCCTTTGAATGTGGGCATGCTTGGCATGCATGGGAACTATGGTCCCAACCTTCTGACCAATCAGGCCGATGTTATCATTGCCGTAGGTATGCGTTTCGACGACAGGGTTACCGGTAAGGTGGGAGGCTACGCTACAAACGCAAAGGTTGTTCACCTGGAAATTGACCCATCGGAAATCGATAAGATCATTAAAGCCGATGTAGCCGTTTTGGGAAATGCAAAAAAGACGCTTAAAATGCTTTACGATAACGTGAAGTCTAACAGCCACGAGGATTGGGTAGAGGAATTCAGGGAATGCTATCGTATAGAAAACGAAAAAATAATAAATAAAGACCTGTTTCCCGAGAAACCTGGTCTTACAATGGGAGAAGTTATACGCATTGCCGGAGACAAAACCAATCATGAAGCAATACTGGTAACCGATGTAGGCCAGCATCAAATGGTTGCCTCGCGGTACTTTAAATTCAGGCAACCCAGAAGTAATGTCACCTCCGGCGGATTAGGCACAATGGGATTCGGATTGCCGGCAAGTATGGGGGCACAGCTGGGAGCTCCCGACAGGACAGTTATTGCAGTTATCGGCGATGGCGGTTTCCAGATGACCATTCAGGAACTTGGAACCATCGCTCAAAATAAACTGCCGGTGAAAATTATTATTCTTAACAACAATTTCCTGGGAATGGTGCGCCAGTGGCAACAACTGTTCTTCGAAAAAAGGTATTCCTTTACCGAATTGCAGAATCCCGACTTCATTACCATCGGAAATGGGTTCGGCATAACAGGCCATAAGGTGGAAGTACGTGAAGATTTGGAAAGTGGAATTCAGCGTATGATTGAGCACCCCGGTCCTTACCTGCTCGAAGTTGTTATCGAAAAAGAAGACAATGTATTCCCTATGGTGCCAACAGGCGCTTCTGTTTCCGATATAATGCTCGAACCCTGAGCTTCGGATTTATTAAATGAAAGATGTAAATTGAACATAAATTAAAAAAAATGAAAAAGGAATATATAATATCGGTTTATTCTGAAAACCACATTGGACTTCTCACTCGTATAACAATTGTTTTCACCCGCCGGAAAGTGAACATCGAAAGCATGACGGTATCGGAATCTGCCATTCACGGGGTCTATAAGTTTACTATAGTAATAAAATCAACTAAAGAACAGGTTATTAAAATAGTCGGGCAAATAGAAAAAATAATTGATGTATTAAAAGCTTTCTATCACACCAACGAAGAAATGATTTACCAGGAGATTGCCCTGTACAAAGTACCCACTGAAGCGCTCTATGAAAATGATACCATCGAAAAGGTGGTAAGAAAAGCAGGCGCCCGGATACTTGAGATTACAAGGGAGTACACAGTAATAGAAAAAACAGGTCACAAGGAAGAAACACAAGCCTTGTTTGAAGAATTGAACAAATTCAAGGTAATGCAGTTTATACGCTCAGGAAGAGTAGCCCTAACACGTGATCCGATTGAGCGGCTTAGTGAATTCCTTAAAGAAAGGGATGCTCTTTTGGAAAGTTTGGATTAGGTTATTATAACGAGAGCATATCTAATAGTGATCTGAAACAAAATTCAAACAAAAAGTAATAATTTTGGAAGTAATCATTAGAATAAATAAAAATTCAAAACAATAACAATTACTATGGCACAAATTAACTTTGGCGGAGAAACCGAGAATGTAGTTCTCCGTGAAGAATTTTCAATTGAAAAAGCACGCGAAGTATTAAAGGATGAAATTATAGCCATCATAGGTTATGGAGTGCAGGGTCCGGCTCAGGCTTTAAACATGAAAGACAACGGGTTTAAAGTTATTATTGGTCAGGCTCCTGAATTCAAGGAAGATTGGGATAAAGCTGTTCGTGATGGTTTTGTACCCGGGGAAACATTGTTTCCTGTGGAGGAAGCAGCCCGGTTGGGAACCGTTATCCAGTACCTGGTATCGGATGCTGCCCAACGTCTGTTGTGGCCCAAATTGGAACCATGCCTGAAAGAAGGAGATGCTCTTTATTTTTCACATGGTTTTTCAATTACTTACAAGGAACAGACAGGAGTGATACCGCCTGAATTTGTAGATGTAATATTGGTAGCACCCAAAGGGTCGGGAGCCAGTGTACGCACTAACTTCCTGGCAGGAAACGGGATAAATTCGTCGTATGCAGTATTTCAGGATTATACCGGCCGGGCAGAAGAACGCGCCCTGGCCCTGGGTATCGCTATTGGTTCAGGTTACCTGTTCCCTACCACGTTCGAAAATGAAGTATTTTCTGACTTAACCGGTGAGCGCGGCGTTTTAATGGGTGCTCTGGCCGGAATTATTGAAGCACAGTATAAAGTGCTGCGCGATAATGGTCACAGCCCATCGGAAGCATTTAATGAAACAGTGGAAGAGCTTACCCAGAGCCTCATCCGCCTTGTTGATCAAAACGGTATGGACTGGATGTATGCCAACTGCAGTGCAACGGCACAACGCGGAGCACTCGACTGGAGGCATAAATTTCGTGAGGCAACACTTCCTGTTTTTAACGATTTGTATGAAAGCGTAAAATCGGGTACGGAAACTAAGCGCGTGCTGGATTCCACTTCCAGTGCCGACTACAAGACCAGCTTAAATGCCGAACTTAAAGAGATGCGGGAATCGGAACTTTGGCAAGCCGGTGCAGCCGTCAGAAAACTTCGCCCGGGGAAATAAATTCAAATTAACAGAATAAGGCTTCCAAAACCTGCTTCATTTTAATGAGGCAGGTTTTTTTATTGTATGCCATCCCTGACAGTTTATTTACAGGGTATCCTGAACGAATTATTTTACCATCAAAAAATCATCAAAAAAATAACTCTATTGGGATTGACTTTAAAGAGTTTATTTCATAACTTTATTCATAATTTTCTTCCCGATGATTTTTGAACCGGACAAAAACGAAAGAACCCTCGTGTGCAAACTCAAAGATGGCGATGTGAGTGCTTTTGATTTCCTGTTCAATAAATATTACCAAAAGCTTTTTAATTATTCCCTATCACTCCTGGAAAACAAAGAAGACGCAAATGATATCGTCCAGGATACTTTTTATAAAATCTGGGAAACAAAATGTCAGCTTGATTCATCAAAATCATTTAAGGCTTTCCTTTTCACCATTTCCTACCACATGATAATTGATAAGCTTAGAGTTAAACTGCAGGAACAGGTATACAAAAAATATTTTGAAGACACGGTTGGTATTTCATCAGTTTTCCAGGAAAATCAAATGGATTTTCATGTCATAGAGCGGTTAATAAATGGTATTGTTGACGAACTTCCCGGAAAACGAAAAGAAATTTATTATCTAAGCCGTAAAGGGGGTTTACATCATAAAGAAATCGCAACTCTTTTAGGCATATCAACAAAAACAGTTGAAAATCAAATAAATCTTTCGCTTAAGTATATTAAATTAAAACTAAGCAAGGAAATTACTGTATGGGGAATATGATACAGCAAATAGCAGCCTTTAATTTAAGGCATAACGTTCATACTTTAAGGTTATAGTTGTCCGTGTAAAAAATATTCCGTCCCGATGGGACTCCTGGGTTATATCGCTAATAACTTTCTACCAATATTTTAACAGGTCCGAATGGAATTTAATAGGGGTAGAATCATAATTAACCCCTTTGTTCCAAAGTTCTGTAGGAATATAATAAAATCAATGTGTTCAAAGATTTTCTATTGGTTTTACCGGACATCAAGGCTTTAAAATAAAAATTTAACATTTTTTGGGGGAACCATTAATCTCATACGTATTATATATGTATCAGAAAAAAATCTTTTCATAGAGCTGGATTAGTTAGCTGATGAAAAATCCCCTTTTTGCAATGGAGGGGATTTTCTAATATCTAATGAAGGAAAGATGAATAGAAAAAATACCATTTCTAATATTTTGGAGAAGTACATGCAGGGAGAATGTACTAATGATGAACTTAAAAAGGCTCTAAATATATTTTCTGACCCATATTGTTCCTGTAGATTGAAACCTCTTTTATCATGGTTATGGGAAAAATATACGAACGATAATTCAAAGGTTTTATCTTCTGTTGAAAGCCAGAAGCGTGTTCTTGAAAAAATTCACCGCCGAATATGCCTTCGCGTACAAGGCATCTATCTCAATTAAAGATTCTTATCAAGATTAAAATGAGAAGAAATAAAAAATAACCATTCACTAAGAAAAAAGGAGGATTTGCCTATGAAATAACTTATGAATCAAAACGAAGCCGGTGATGCTGTCACACCACCGGCTGAATGTGCAAATAAAAGGTGCTGTCACACCATATTATCAACATTAATTACTCAAAAGTATGAAAAAAATTAAATTCCTTAATATTCGTATTTTTGGAACACCCAAAAAACCATTACGAATAATAAAATTTATCCTGCTGTTATTAGTAGCCTTTGCCTTACAGGTTACGAACACAGTAAATGGTGAAGAAATCAACTATCTTTCAGATGAAGTTCATTCTCTAGAACAAAGTCAACAGCAAAGAACTATAACCGGAACGGTTTCCGATCCGGATGGTCAACCCTTACCGGGAGTAACGGTATTAGTAAAGGGCACTACACGAGGAACTGTAACCAATAACGATGGAGAATATACCATCACCAATGTACCTGCCGACGCAGCATTGGTTTTTCAGTTTGTTGGGATGCAAAGCGAAGAGATAGAAGTAGGTGACCAAATGCAGATTAATATTTCCATGGTTCAGGATGTCATAGGTCTTGAAGAAGTTGTTGCCATTGGTTACGGTACAGTAAGAAAAAGTGACTTAACAGGATCGGTTGCCAGTGTAGACTCGGAGCGTTTGCTCGACAAACCGGCTTTTAACGTTGCACAGGCCATTTCGGGAAAGGTAGCCGGTGTTAAAATTGTAGAACGTACCGGAGCACCGGGAGGAAGTCCAATGATCCGTATTCGGGGAACCAACTCCATCAATTCCGATAACTCACCGCTTGTTGTAGTGGATGGAGTTGTTGGTGTAGCAAACGCTCTTACTTTTCTAAATCCGAATGAAATTTCATCGATTGAAGTTTTAAAAGATGCTTCGGCCACGGCGATTTATGGAGCCCGTGGAGCCAATGGGGTCATCCTTATCACAACAAAACGGGGCATTTCGGGTGATGTGCAGGTAGAATACGATGGCTATGTTACACGAGGTATGCTGCAAAAAAGTCTGGAAAGCCTGAATGCTGAAGAATTTATGTACGTGTACACCCAGGCATGGATGAATGTTACCAAGTTCACCAGGGGAAATACACCTAACTGGCCTCTTAATGTTGATGCTTCCATGCTGCCTGAAGACCGGTTGAGTACAGCCAACACCTATTCAGAATATCCACATCTTTTCGAAAGAACAGATTTGGGAGGATATTCAGTGCCACTGGTGGGAAAGGATGGCAATTATTATAAACCACGTTTTGATACCGACTGGGAAGAAGCAGTTTTTGTTCCCTCTACCTCAACCAACCACCAGTTTACCATCAGGGGTGGCAGTGATAATGCCAAACTGGGAACATTTATCGGTTACTCTCTGGAGGACGGATTGCTTCTAAATTCTAAAATCGACAGGTATACAGCCCGCATGACCGGTGACTTTAACATTTCCCCCTGGCTCACATTAAACAGTCAGATTTCAGTTGTAAGAAGCAAGGAAAAGTCAAATGATGTTTCCTACTTCTCGGGAGGTATTGCCCGTGGAGTTGTTGAAGCTTTTCCAATCATTCCCTTAGAATTCCCCAACAATGAAGAAGTTTATGGAGAATTTGCCGGAAGATTTGGTCGTAACCTCCATTTTCCGGTAGGGGAAGTAGACCACCAGTCACCCTGGCAGGTAAGCCAAACGGTGGAACGGTTTACTAACCGCTCTCAATTAACAGGAAACATGACTCTAATTTTCCATATCACACCTGATTTGACATTCCGGACTAATTTTGCCGCCGATGATAACACCTCAAAATACAATTATTACGGCGGAAGGGATGTTACCCGCGGAGATCAGGGAAGGGCTGACATTAACGTATCAAGGACCTTTTACTGGCAAAATGAAAACTATTTCAACTACGATAAAACAGCAGGAAGTCATTCAATAAATGGTTTACTTGGAGCATCATGGTCACGCTATTCATGGGAAAATCTGAATACCTTTAACACCCGTTTTTTCGATGACTTTTACAAGTGGCACAACATTGGTGTAGGTACGCACAGCAGACCTGCCCCATCGAGCAACGATGGCAAAAACTCGTTAAATTCTTATTTTGCCCGTTTAAATTACAGTTATCTGAGTAAATACTTACTTACATTCACCGGACGTATTGATGGTTCTTCGAAATTTGGTGAAAATTCCAAATATGGTTTTTTCCCTTCAGGGTCTGTTGCATGGCGAGTTTCAGAGGAAAACTTCCTGCAATCGCTTGATAACCTGTCGAACCTGAAGTTCAGGTTCAGTTTAGGCCAAACAGGTAACCAGGAAATTGGTAGTTATGTAACCCAGGCATTTATAGGTTCTACAAATGTCGCCTTGGGAGGAGTTGTTCAACCGGGATTATACCCCAGCTCCATGGCAAGTCCAAACCTCAAATGGGAAAAAACCACCCAATACAACGGTGGAATTGATATAGGTCTTTTTGATAACCGCCTGGCGGCATCGGTCGATTACTATTATAAGTTGACTACCGACATGTTGCTGTCAGTACCTTTACCTACTTCTACCACAACAGGAAGTGTACGGGATAATTATGGTGAAATCGAAAACAAGGGGTTTGAGGTTATGCTTAACACGCACAACGTCAGGAGCAATGCCTTTAATTGGTATACCGACATTGCATGGAGTGCCAATGAAAACAAGATTGTCAAACTCGGACCAACCGGTGAAGACATTCTGCGCAATTATTGGGTTGGAGGAGCAAACACAGTTTTGAGAGAAGGCGAATCGGTGGCTACATTTTGGGGGTTAAACAGATTGGGAACCTACAGCACAGAGGAAGCTTCCCTTGCAGCCCGCTATGGATTCGTTCCGGGAGATGTGAAATATGAAGATACCAACAATGACGGGTCCATTAATGCATCCGATGGGTTCCTGCTTGGCAGTGCATTCCCTAATTGGGATATGTATGTCAACAACCGGTTGGAGCTTGGAAGTTTTGATTTCAACATTGACATCCGGATTTCCTATGGTGCCAAAATGCAAAACCGCATGAACCACTCAGGGCAGGACCGTCAGACTATGGGCAACAGCCTGAGAACAGTGCTGGATGCATGGAGACCAGATCATCAGGATACCAAAATAGGCCAGGTCAGGCCTGGTATGGGTGGCGCCTATTACCAGACCTATCCCGACACCCATTGGATTGAAGATGCTTCTTTTGTACGTGGCGAAGGCGCAACGATAGGTTACACCTTTGGAGGCAGTGCTTTCAGCCAGCGTGGTATACAGCGGCTAAGGCTTTATGCAACTGCAAAAAACTTCTTTTTATTGACCGAATACTCCGGATACGACCCGGAAGGTAACGACAGCGGGAATATGGATTCTATTACACCACACATGGACTTCTACCAGTATCCTCGTCCGACATCTCTTACATTTGGTGTTAATATTGTTTTCTAACCATTTAAAAATAAGCGAAATGAAATACTTAAAAATATATTTATTCCTGATAGCAGGACTTATTTTAAGTTCATGTGAGGATTTTTTAAAAGAAGAACCAACCGGTTCACTTACCACTGAATCGAACATCTCCAGCTATGATGCAGGAGTTGCTTTTGCCACAGGTGTCTACCGGGCTTTACCGGGGTGGACAAGCGGCACCAGCGAATGGGGAGGAAACCAGGCGGGGGCTCGCGAATATTTCACCGGAAAGGCCTATTCTCAATACATGGGAGCACGCCTTTGGAAATTTGAACAGGATGATGAAAGCGGTGAAGAGGACTATTTTACCGGTCCCTGGAACAACTGGTATCAGGGGGTAAGAGATGCCAACCTTGCTATTGAAATGATTCCAACCATTGAAGGGTTATCGCCCGAAGATCAGTCTAAATTTCTGGGAGAAGCAAGAACATTAAGGGCTTTCTACTATTTAAATCTTGTACGTCATTATGGTGATGTGGTTTATAATGTAGCCACTTTGCAGGATGCAAGCCAGGCAGAACAACCAAGAAGGACATTGGTGGCCATTTACGATGAAATAATTGTACCGGATCTGGAATTTGCAGTAAATCAAAGTATGCTTCCCGATGGAAGGTCAACCGATGGCCGTGTTACAAAAGATGTTGCCAGGGCTGTACTGGCCGATGTATATCTTACAATGGCAGGATATCCTTACCAGGAAGCAAGCACCGACACCTCAAAAGCATGGTGCAACCAGGGGCTTTGGGCAATGACCGAATATCCGGTTAACTCGCAAAGTGCCAGAGACCTGCTGCAGAAATCAAAAACTCAGCTGGATGCTTTGTACGACAAATATCCTCTTGGGGAATTCAGCGACATCAATAATCCGGAAATGAACAACAAAGGAGGTGCTATTTTCCAGATACAGTATATGTCAGGCGTTACCAACTTTCCGGTTTATTTCTGGTTACCCATGACAAGCTATGTTTCAGGATTCACCATCGAATCGGGTACCAATGTTCCGAGCATGGCCTACTACGAATCGTTCGACCCTGCCGATATTAGGATTCAGGACAGGGTATATTTTTTCTACAACGATACCAAAGCTAAAAAATACGATGTCAATGAAAGTCCTGCCGATAAATTCCCAATGCCTTTCCTTTATAAGTATTACGATTATGAAGCAGTAAAGGAAACCAGCAATTCAGGATTAAACTGGAACCTGTATCGTTATGCCGATATTTTACTGATGCTTACTGAAGTGAACTGGACACTCCGCCAATTAGGTGTATCGGTGCCCGATAACGATATAGTAAAAGGCATCAATGAAATCAGGCAAAGAGCGGGTCTCTCCGAATTTATGGCAAGTGATCTTTCACTTAAAGATATTATGAGTGAACGGGCTTATGAACTGATTTTTGAGAATAAAATGCTCTGGGATATGCGTCGCACACGCAAAGCATTGGTTGATGGACAAGGTCAGTTTCAGGCATTGGAAAATTTTGTAGGGCACCAACCCACCAATTTTGACCATCAATTCAGCAATAAACACCTGTTATCGCCCATTTCGGCAACCGAAATCAAAAACAACAGGCAATGTGTTCAGAACTTTGGCTGGCAACCTGTTCAATCAGGCTTATAACCAATGTATTATTAAACGAATTAAAACATAGAAAGATGAAAAAAACAATATTCTTTTTATCAATATTATTTGCAATGGCCAGTTGCCAGGAAGATGATTTGGGCATTCCAAAAGATCCGAGTGGTAATGCCATAATCACAGGAGTACCCTCAGCAACAACATCCGGGATCAGTACTCTTGATGATCAATTTTCAGTTTCAGCATATCTGCCCAATGCGAGGTCGGGAGATGTAATGACGGTGGAACTTCTTCAACTGCAATATTATGAAGCTGGAGACAACGATCAGTTGCTTCCGCTGGCAGGAACACAAAAAACAGTAACGGTTGCCGATGATTTAACCGTAAATGTAACGTATACCCGTTCAGAAGCAAATTTAGATGCGCCCGGTGATTACGTGACGGTTTCCTTTGCCGGCCCAACCGACTATGCCCTACAACGTGTTAACATGGTAACAGCTTCAAATACTACCAGGCCAATGGTTGGCGACAATGAAATTGATGTTATGCGTAACGATGAAACAGCCTATTTCAATGTCACCGTAGAACCTAAATCAGGTTCCTATTCCGGAACGCTCGTTGCAAAACGGAAAAATGGTGTAAATGAGCAGTGGGTTGATGTTCCGGGTTCTCCATTTTCAGGTGAACAACCATTCCTGGTTCCCATATCAGGAACCGATTTTGTGGAAGGACAAGATACCATGTACTATTCGTTTGTAGCAACTCAGGGTTCATACACCGATGAGATAACAGCAAATGTTATTGTGCGTGAACCATATTTCTTCCTGAAGAAATCAGCCACTTTGGATAAAGCTTCCGGTATTTACCTGCCTACAAACACTAAAGTAGATGCGGATGCTGAAAATGCAATGCTTGCTTTGTCTGAAGGTTTAATGCTTATGGGCGGAACTGCATGGCTGGCTGCAGGCAATACAATCGAATTTGTTCCAACTACAGCCGATATGTATTCGTTAAACAATTCGAATGATGCCATTACGGCTTTTGCTGCAGGCACTCCAACGACTATGGCCAGCCCCACAGAAGGGGAAGGCTATTACATTTTTAAGGCAGTGACCGGCACAAATCCTGAAGACGTATACTACGGTATGATATATATACTGAATGTGGTGCCTAATCAGTCAATAACTCTTGAATACCGGATAGGTAATATGTATGCACACCTTTCTGTAATTGAATGAAAAATTAAAAATTAAAAGCACTGCCTTTTCGGGCAGTGCTTTTTTATCTCTGATTCTATAACTTTTTATTAAAACTTATCATGAAAAAATACAACTGCCTAATATCCCTGTTTCTTATTTTCTTCCTGTTTATTGGCATTTCTACAGAAGGACAGGAACCTGAGAAAAAAGAATTTGAATGTTACAATGCATCTGCCCTTTTTAAGGAAAATGGCAAAACGTTTCAACATGTTATAGCAAGTTATGTTTCAGAGGATGAAGGAACCATTCAAATTCTTCACAATAATGAAACGCTGGTGAAAGACAGTCTAAAAAAAGGAAATAATCAGTTCCTGCTCACATTTCCGGCTGTTAGCCGGGACGAAGAGATTAACCTGTTGTACCGGATTAATGACCGTACATCCGAAACTACAACATTTACAATAGTACCTCCAAAAGAGTGGGAAATTTTATTGGTTCAGCATTCCCACACCGATATCGGATATACGCGCCCTCAATCGGAAATCCTTGCCGAACACATGCGATTCATTGATTATGCTCTGGACTACTGCGATCAGACAGATGAATTACCGGATGCCGCAAAATTCAGATGGACCTGCGAAGCGGCGTGGGTAACTCAGGAATACTTAAAAACCCGACCTGTCTCCCAAATAAATCGATTGAAGAAACGTATCGATGAAGGCCGGATAGAAGTTACTGCCATGCTTTTTAATATGGCAGAGATTGCCGACGAAAACATCATGGTCGACTTTTTAAATCCTCTAAAAATGTTTCGCCAAAATAACATACCCGCATATACTGCTATGCAGAACGATGTTAATGGAATTGCCTGGTGTATGCCCGACTATTTTAAAGCAACCGGAGTAAAATACCTCAACATGGGTATAAATGAAACACGTTCCATACGGCCGTTTGACAGGCCCACCTGTTTCTGGTGGGAATCTCCGGCAGGCGAACGGTTACTTGCATACCGAAGCGATCATTATATGACAGGGAATTTCTGGGGATTGCCTTCTGAAGAAAACTTCAATGAAATAAGGCTTTTTGATTACCTGAATGAAATGGAAAAAAAGAACTATCCGTTTGATAAGATACAAGTTCAATTTTCCGGTTATTATACCGATAATGCCCCACCATCAACCGGGGCTTGTGAAATTGTGAGAGCCTGGAATGAGAAGTATGAATATCCGAAGCTGAAACTTGCCCTTACAAAGGATTTTTTCGAATATGTTGAAAAAAATTATTCAGACGAATTGCCGGTATACAGGAATGCCTGGCTCGATTGGTGGTCAGATGGATTTGGTTCTTCCGCCCGGGAAACAGCCGAAGTGCGAAAAACTCAAAACCTGAAACAGGTGGATGAAGGTATGTTCGCCATGGCAATATTGCTTGGAGATGATATCGGAACTAATGTACAGGATAATATCTGGCATATCAGTGAGAATGCACTCTTTTATGATGAACACACTTATGGAGCTGCAGAAAGTATTTCACAACCATTTTCAATAAACTCGATGCGCCAGTGGCTTCAAAAAGGAGCCTACTCATGGGAAGCTATGAAACAAGTGACCCTTTTACATGAAGATGCATTGGGCAGGCTTCAGCAATATTTCAAAAAAGCAGACTTTCCGGTGGTCTATGTGGTTAATTCTATGGGATGGGATCGTTCAGCTACTGTTCAATTGTTTATTGATTATGAAATATTACCAGCAGATAGGGCATTCACAATTGTAGATTTGACCAATGATGAAAGTATTCCGGTACAATATTCACATGGAAGACGTGAAGGGGCTTATTGGAATCTTGAAGTTGATAATGTTCCGGCATTGGGATTTAAAGCGTTAAAAATCGACGTTAAAAAAGAGCATCAGAAAGTTACTGAAAATAAAATAAATGAAAATACCGAAGTACTGGAGAACAGGTATTTCCGCATTGCTATTGATAAAGAAACAGGGGGAATAAAGGAATTGTTTGATAAAGAACTTAAGGAAAACCTTTACGATAACAACAATCCTTACTTTATTGGTCAACCGGTCAGAGAAACCCTAGAAGCACGCAACAAAATGAATTCCTCCCACTCCACTGTTTCCAATGTTGTAATTGAGTCGGGAGAACAGGGCAGCGTTTGGAACAGCATTAAAGTTCGCGCCGATCTAGAAGGTTTCACAAAAGGAGAAACGGGCGATCCAAAAAGCATACAATGGGAAATACGCTTGTTTAATAATACTAAAAAGGTAGAATTTGCCTACCAGGCAAGCAAAGAAATCATCACTGATCCGGATGGATTATACATAGCCTTTCCTTTTCATTTGCCCGATTCAAAAATATCCTTTGAAACCATTGGAGGGATATTAACTCAAGGCGAACAACTTCCAGGTTCATCTTCCGACTGGAATGTGGCACAAAATTTTGTTTCGGTTAAAAGTCCTAAGGGGCAGATCATAATGGTGAGTGATGAAGTACCCCTCTGGCATTTCAGCGACTTTAATATGGGTAAATTTGAACGTTATCCTAAGCCGGGCAAACCCTGGCTTTATTCCTGGGTGATGAATAACTATTGGTTCACCAATTTCCGTGCATTCCAGGAAGGCACAGTAAGCTGGAGATACACCATTTCTGCCACTGCGGATACAACATTTACAACAGCAACCAAATTTGCATGGGGAGAACGCAATCCATTACCCACCAGAACTTTTCCTGCCGGAAAGAATGAATTGAATGAACCACAATTTAAAACATTAAGCGTTACAGGCGATGAGAATGTTCTGCTCATAAACAGCCGGCCTTCTTTTAACGGGAAAAGATCTATCCTTCTTCATTTCAGGGAAATTGACGGAAAACCTGCACAAATAAATCTTGCTTCCCATATCGGGAATCACCAGGTAAAAACAACCAGACAGGTGAATGTATTAGGAGAAAAAATTCAAGACCTGGATAACAGGAATCTTTCATTCAATCCTTATGAAGTAAAATTTATTGAAGTAGAACTTTAACTGTATGCAATGAGCATTACCAAGTCACTTCAACCGGTGATTATGCACCAACGGCTATCGTGACATGAGATTCCCTGTCTACCGGACAGGCAGGCTTAGTATCCTTTGAAGGTATTCAATTTAGTAACATGAAAAATACTGTCTTCATTTATATTGCTCTTATACTTGCAGGGTGTGCAGCTCAATCTTCCGAAAAAAAGAGAGGTTCAGACTTTACCGGTCTGGTTAATCCACTGATTGATACGCATAAGTCGAGATTCGATTATTTTGCGTCAGCTACAGTTCCTTTCGGCATGGTTGCTTTATCGCCTGATACCCGACATGGCGACCTTTGGAATTCGGGTTACCTGTATGACGATCGGTATATTCTTAATTTTTCTCATGTCCATAATGCCCAAACTGCCGGTATTCCTGTAATGCCGGTTACGGGCTCCTGCAGGGGGAATTTAGGTTTTGAAGCCAATAAATCACGTTTCTCACATGAAAATGAAGTTGTAAAACCTGGTTACCACAAGGTAATCCTGGAAGAATTTGATATAAAAGCAGAATTAACTGCAACGTGCCGTGTTGGAATGCACCGGTATACCTATCCCCAATGCGATGAAGCCCATGTTTTGTTTGATCTTGGAGCACCATTAGGCCCTACACACATGTCTTATGCATGGGCAAGAAAAATAAGCAACAGCGAAATTGAAGGATATTCGGTAATGTCACCAACATTCAGGCGAAAAAAACCTTATGTTGTCTATTTTGTTGCCCGGTTCAGCAAGGAGTTTGATGATTTTGCCGGATGGCAGGTAACTAAAACGGAAAATAAAGCCCTAACTAATCTGGAGGAAAACATTATCTGCGGAGAAGGAAGCGGCATTTATGTTACTTATAACAATTTATCCGACCAGGAAGAAATACTCATCAAGGTGGGAATATCCTATGTAAGCCCTCAAAATGCACGCTTAAATATGGAAAGTGAATTGCCGCATTGGGATTTCGACCGGGTTACAGAGGAAGCCAATGAATTGTGGAATGAATATCTTGGCAGAATTGAAGTGCAGGGAGGCACAAGGGAACAACAGGTGAAATTATATACCGACCTGTTTCACACCGCCTCCAAAAGAATTTCCAATGACGTTGACGGTTCCTATTCCGACTGGACCGGCCCCCAGCCTGTCATTCGCCGGCTACCACTGGATGAAAGAGGAAATCCGGAAAGACAATTCCTGGACGGCGACGGGCTGTGGGGTTCCCAGTGGAACCTGAACATTTTATGGTCGTTAGTCTATCCTGAATATGGCAACTGGATGGCTGAGACATTCCTGGAATACTACAGAAATGCAGGAACAATGTCGAGGTGCTCATGGGGAGGTAATTATTCTTATGTAATGGTTGGAGATCATGCCACTCCATTAGTTGCTGCATTATTGTCAACGGGGCGTGCCACTTTTAATCAGGAAATGGCTTATGCAGCTGCAAGAAAAAATGCCTTCCCGGGAGGCATACGTGATCGTGCGGGATATGAAGCCGGACCTAATCCTGCCGGCGGAGGAATTGACTGGTACAATAACCTGGGCTACGTTCCCGTGGAAATAGCCGAAAGGGGCGATGGATTTCACCGTGGAGGCACTGCCATGACATTGGAATATGCATATCAGGATTGGTGTCTTGCAACCATGGCTAATTTGCTTCAAAAAGACAAGGATGAAGAATTGTTTTTCAAACGTTCGGAGAATTGGAGAAATGTATTCAACAGTGAAATTGGCTGGTCCTCTCCGCGCCATGAATCTGGGGAATGGATGGAAGGGTTCTCCCCTGTTTCGTTAAATGGAAAGTTTAATGCTCCCGGTTTCATCGAAGGAAATTCTGCAACTTATTCATTCTACGTTCCACAAAACATTAATGCATTAATCACTGAAATGGGTAGTTCAAAAAAATTTATCGAAAAATTGGATTCAAGTTTTATCAAAGCACAACCTTACCGCTTCATTACGCCGCATGGGGAGCATGGAACCGGGTGGGTCGATTATGAAAATCAGCCCTCCTGCTCCATGGCGCATCTGTTTAGTCATGCGGGAGCTCCCTGGAAAACACAATATTGGGTAAACCAGGTAAAAGAAATTGCTTTTGGGGGAACTGACCCATATAGTGGTTATAACGGAGACGAGGATCAGGGGCAACTGGGAGCACTTGGTGTATTAATGGCAATCGGCCTGTTTGATGTACAGGGATGTGTTGGAAATGAACCTGCTCTTGAAATTACGAGCCCTTTATTCAATAAAGTCACTTTACATATTCCTTCCACAGATAACAAAGATAAAACCACCACTTTTGAAATTATATCCTCACGTACCAATGCAAAGGATATATATATCCAAAATGCCAGGATAAACGAAACTGACTGGAATAAATTCCAGATTCCTGTTTCGGTTTTTCTGAAAGGAGGAACATTGGAACTTGAATTAGGTCCGGAACCAAACAAAGAGTGGGGAACTTTTGAAAAATAGGCAGCAGTATTAAGAAATTATGTAACTTTAGGAATGGACCAATATAAACTATTCAATATAATCTTTTGTCTGATTATCCTTACAGGTGGTCAAAATTTAGCACAAGGTCCCGGCAAGATCCAAAATGCTGAATTTAATTCTGAAAGTGATATTGCAACTTTTGATTGGCACCTGTGGGGTTACCGGCCTCATTCCTGGAGGATGAATTTTGATTTTAGTCAACTTTCCGGCACCTGGGCAGAATATTCAGAAATACCAATAACTATTCCGGGGTCGGTTCAATATGCGCTAAGAAATCAGAATATCGTCCCCGATTGGAACATCGGTTTAAACTACACTCAACTTGAGTGGATTGAAAACCGGCACTGGATAATTGCTTCCAGATTGCCCGATGAGTTAATAGAAAATAATGAACGTCTGATATTATTGTGCAAGGGACTTGACTATCAGGGAACCCTTTATGTCAATGGCAAGGAGGCCGGTTTTTTCAACAATGCATTTATTCCCTGGTCATTTGATATTGGTCCGTTTTTGCAAACAAAGAACAACACACTGGCATTTGTGTTTGAATGCCCGCCCGGCTATCTTGGGCAAATTGGCTATACTTCAAAAATCACCGATTGGAAACCCCGGTTTTATTATGGATGGGACTGGGTTCCCCGGATTGTTCAGACGGGTGTATGGGACGAAGTTCAGTTACTTACTCAATCGGAGCACATCCTCAGTCAACTTCAGGTTAGTACCTCAGCAGCAAAAGACAGGGAGGAAGGAGATTTGAACCTGATTATTGAAAATGCACTTTCTACAGAAGTAGCTTTTGCAACAGTTTCGCTTAAAAGCACAGATAATAAGCTCATATTAAAAGATACGGTTCCGATTGAGGAACTTGCAACAGTAAAAAGCTGGAAGAATTTACCCGTTGAACGTTGGTTTCCCAATGGCTGGGGGAAGCAACCTCTTTATCTTCTGGAGTTGGCATTCTTTGAAAAAGACAGCAGAGTTATTTTTAAAAAAGATAGTAAAATAGGATTTAAACATGTTGAATGGCTGCCATGCCTGGGAGCACCTGAAAATGCAGACCCATGGATTTGCAGCGTAAATAACCGGCCATTGTTCATTCAGGGAATTAACTGGACTCCACTGCGGCCAAATTTTGCAGATTTAACAAGAGCAGATTACGAAAAAACACTTGGTATTTATAAGAAACTGGGCATTAATACCATTCGCATCTGGGGCGGAGGCTTTGCTGAAAAGTCATGGCTCTATGAAATATGCGATGAAATGGGTATAATGATTTGGCAGGATTTCCCCCTATCCTCCTCCGGTCTGGATAATTATCCTCCCACGGGAAAAGAGGAAATTACTGAGTTTTCCAAAATAGTTCATCACTATGTTAACCGGCTGAAAGGCCATGTTTCTCTTCTTTTATGGTGTGGAGGTAATGAGCTTTATGAAAAAGGAGATACCAGACCTGTCGATAATTCCCATCCACTTATAGCAGCCGCTGAAAACATCGTATTTCAAAATGATACCTCCCACAGGTTTGTACCAGGGTCTCCGTCGGGGCCATCCATTTATGCCAGTCCTGAGAATTTTGGCAAAGGTATGCATTGGGATACCCACGGTCCATGGAAGCTTCCTTTCGGCAAAGAAAAAACAATGAATGAAGTCCATACCTTTTGGAAAAACAATGACTCATTCTTCTTTTCAGAAGTAGGAGTACCCGGTGCTATGTCCGCTTCAATGATAAAAAAGTACAGCGGCGAATATCCTCCTCTTCCTGCAAGCCTGGATAATCCACTCTGGCGAACTGTCAACTGGTGGAATGAGTGGGAAGAATATGTGAGAGTACATTCAAAAAGTGACACTTCTCTGGAGCATTATGTAAGCTGGAGCCAAAACAGGCAAACCGAAGGACTTGAAACCGCATTAAAACAATCAAAAGAAAAATTTCCTGCATGCGGAGGATTCCTTATCTGGATGGGACACGATTGCTTTCCATGTATGATTAACACCTCAATTATTGATTTTGAAGGCAATCTTAAACCAGCAGCTGAACGATTAAGCAAAATATGGTTAAATAACGATCAAATTATTTATTCTCAACAATGAAAAATATGATAAGACTATTAAAAAAAACCAGTTTATTCATTCTGGCAGTACTTGCTTCAGTTTCTTATGTGAATGCACAAAACGATCCCACGGAATTCGTTGATCCAAATATAGGTGGCATCTCATTTTTATTAACCACCAAAACCCCCACTGTGCATCGGCCAAACAGTATGATTAGGGTATTTCCCGTTACTGAACCCGGGTTAACCGACCGTTATCTGTCGGATAAAATCTATGGGTTTGCCATAAATATGCCAGCTTACCGAATGGGTCATGTTACGGAACTCATGCCTTTTCATGGTGCGTTAAAATCCGACAGAAATCACATTGCTGCCTTCTATGATCATGATTTGGAAGAAGTGCATCCCTGGCACCATAAGGTTTTACTTGAAGAACCTGATATTGAAGCAGAATGGACAACAACAGAACGAGCTGTCTTGTACCGGTTTAAATTTTCGGAAAGCGATTCCAATCATATCGTTGTCAGGACCCGTGGAAACAGTTTTATTGAAAAAACGGGTAATAAGTTAAGCGGTTGGGAAGAATTTCAAAATACCCGTCAGTACTTTTACATTGAATCAAATCATCCGGTTACTGAAACCGGATTTACTAAAGATGATGCTCTTAATACAGATATACAGGAAATTTCAGGAAATGAACTTGCAGCATTTTTAAGTTTTGAAAATTCCGAAAACCCTGTAGAACTGAGAATCGGCATTTCATACATCAGCGCTGACCAGGCCCAAAAAAACTTAACAGCAGAAACCGGCTCAAAATCATTTGAAGAAATAAAACAGGACAGTTATGAAATCTGGCAGAATGCTTTGGGAAAAATAAGAGTTACAGGAGGAACAGAACGGCAAAAAAGAATTTTCTACACCTCTCTTTATCGGGCTTATGAGCGGATGGTAGATATCACAGAGCAGGGAAAATACTTCAGCGGTTACGATAACCGGGTACATGAATCGAATTCCCGTTCATTCTACGTTGATGACTGGTTGTGGGACACTTTCCGGAGCCTTCATCCGCTGGGAATGATACTTCATCCTGAAAAGGAGTCAGATATGATTCAATCCTATATCAAAATGTATCAACAGGATGGCTGGATGCCTGGCTTTCCGCAGTTCTATGGAGACTTTCCGGCAATGATAGGTTTTCATTCCGCAGCATTGATATGGGACGCTTACCAAAAAGGCATCCGTAATTTTGATGTGCAAATAGCCTATGAAGGATTAAAAAAGAATGCTATGGAAGGGACAATGCTTCCATGGAGAACAGGTCCAATGACCAGCCTCGACTCTTTCTATCATGAAAATGGCTGGTATCCGGCATTGGAGGAAGGAGAAGAAGAAACAGAACCTCAGGTGCATTCATTTGAAAAAAGGCAGGCTGTGGCATTAACACTGGAACACAGTTATGACGACTGGTGTCTGGCTCAATTGGCAAAGGCTTTGGGAAAAGATGAGGACCACGAACTTTTTATGAAACGTTCAAAATTTTATCGGAATGTATACAATCCGAAGACAGGTTTTATGAGCCCCAAAAAAGCCAATGGCGAATGGGTGCCAGATTTCGACCCCCAACTTTCAGGAGGAGTTGGCAGCCGGATGTATTTTGCTGAGAACAACTCCTGGATATGGACATTTAATGTTTTGCATGATGTTGAAGGACTAATTGGCTTAATGGGTGGTGAAGAGCACTTTGTAGTTCGTCTGGACCAATTGTTTAATGAACCTACCAAAATTGCCAAATGGCAATTCATGGGGCAATTCCCCGATGCCTCCGGATTACACGGTATGTTTCCCGCAGGCAATGAACCTGCATTTCATGTACCTTATTTATACAATTATGCAGGTCAACCCTGGAGAACGCAATACCGCATCCGCCAGGTTCTGGATCTGTGGTTCGATGATTCTCCTCTTGGTCTGCCGGGAGATGAAGATGGGGGTGCAATGTGCGCATGGTATGTTTTATCGGCAATGGGTTTCTATCCGGTAACTCCGGGAACCGGAATATACGCCATTGGCAGCCCTCTTTTTGAAACTGTTGAAATTGAGCTCCCCGATAAAAACACCTTTACGATTGAAGCAAAAAATAATTCGAAACGTAATAAATACATACAGTCGGCAAAGCTGAACGATAAGGAAATAAATCGTCCCTGGCTGACTCATGATGAGATAATGAACGGTGGAAACTTAATACTGGAAATGGGAGAACGGGCAAATAAAAGCTGGGGAACACAAACCGGCTGGTATAAAGATAAATTACTCCAAATGGGACTGTAATTTTCTAATAACAAAATTTAGCAAAAGGATTATTGAAATCAGGGATTACCATATAAAACTTCAAGCAATGAAACAATATCTATTTATTTTGCTATCGGTTATTTTAGCAGGATCTAATGCATTCGCCCAACAAAAACAACCTGTAGATTATGCAGACCCATTACTGGGAACATCCGAATCGAGATGGATGTTAACACCCGGCCCCACCCTGCCTTTTGGGATGGTTCAGTTAAGCCCCGATAACCAGGCACAAAACTGGAAGGCAGGTTATGAATATACCATTGGCAGTATTTTTGGATTCAGCCATATCCATGCCTGGACAATGGCCGGGTTATCTGTTATGCCAACAAAAGGGATCCTTAATCCCTATATTTATCCTCATGCCGATGCACCAATCAGCACAGGAAGAACAGCAGGACATCGTTCAAGAATTGATAAGACAACTGAAACCGCAAGTCCGGGGTACTACTCAGTTGACCTTGTCGATTTTAATATCAAAAGTGAACTCACCAGTACTACCCGATGTGGTTTTTTCAAATTTACCTTTCCCGAAACAGACCAGGGCCATGTAATTTTCAACATGCTCTTTCCACAGGAGTACAAAACGGAAGTGCTTGAAGCAAAAATTACAAAAGTAAGCGATTCTGAGATCGAAGGTTATTCCAAACAACACAGCGCAGGATTTAACGATTACATTGTGCATTTTGTTATACGTTTTAACAAGCCTTTCAAAGCTTTTGGAGGATGGGAAGAAAAAAACATTCAAAATGATGTTGCTGAAATCAAAGGGAAAGGAGATGTAGGTGCTTATGTTGATTTCGAAACTCAACAGGATGAGCAAATATTGATGCAGTCGGCAATCTCGCTGGTAAGTATCGAACAGGCAAGGATAAATCTTCAACAAGAATTGACAGAACCGTTCGGTTGGAATTTTGAAGCTGTAAAAGCCAATGCCAGGAACATATGGAACGATTTGTTAAGCAAAATTGAAGTTAACGGAGGAAATGAGACCGACAAGACAAAATTCTATACCAATCTGTACAGGTCATATGTGGCCAGGGCAATCTGGAGCGATGTAAACGGGAAGTACATGGACCCATGTGAGGAGGTAAAAGTGCTTGAAGATCCCGATTCTCCGATGTACGGCTGCGATGCTTTCTGGAATACCTTTTGGAACCTCAATCAGCTGTGGACTTTGGTTAATCCCGAAATAGCTTCAAATTGGGTAAAGTCTCTTTTGCAGATGTACCGCGATGGCGGTTGGCTGTCCAAAGGTCCTGCCGGGATAGAATACTCGAGCATAATGGTTGCCTCTCATTCCATTCCGCTAATAGTAAGCGCTTACCAGAAGGGAATTCGGGATTTTGATATAGAAACAACCTGGGAGGCAATTTATCATCAGCAAACTGTGCCCGGGCATAAATATGAATGTGGAGGTGCAGTAGGAAACATGCAACTGGAATCGTATATGAAATTGGGTTATGTACCAACCGAAGACATTTATGTTTCCAATACACTTGAATATGCTTACGACGACTGGTGTGTATCGCAACTGGCAAAAGCACTTGATAAAACTGAAGCCTACAATACGTTTTTAAAAAGAGCAGCAAACTACCGCAACATGTTTGATCCAGAAACGGGATACATGAGACCCAGGCATACCGATGGGAAATGGAGAGAGCAATTCGACCCATTAAGTTCACCCAAAAATGAATTTGTTGAAGGCAACTCCTGGCAGTATACATTTTTTGTGCCTCACGATATAAACGGACTCATCAAACTAATGGGTAAAGAAGAATTTAACCGGCGGCTTAATGAGGGGTTTGAAATTTCGGTGCAGGAAAATTTCAATGCTACCGGCGATCGGTTCGGTGCTTACTACATCAATCATGGGAACCAACCCAACATGCAGGCTGCCTATTTATTTAATTACTCCGGTAAACCGTGGCTGACTCAAAAATGGGTCAGGGAAATTATGGACCGGTATTATGGCTCAACTCCGCTTCACGGGTGGTTAGGTGACGAAGATGAAGGCCAGATGGGAGCATGGTTTGTTATGAGTGCCATGGGCTTGTTTCAAACCGACGGGGGTGCTTCAACAGAACCTTTTTATGAAATCAGCAGCCCTTTGTTTGAAAACATAACCATCCATCTGAATGAGGAATACTATCCGGGTAAAACTTTTGTGATAGAAGCAAAAAATGTATCGCAAACCAACAGATACATCCAGTCAGCTACTTTAAATGGTGAGGAATTAACAAAACCATGGTTTTTTCACAGCGATTTAATAAAAGGTGGAAAATTGGTTTTTATAATGGATGATTCTCCTAATAAAAACTGGGGCAATGAGCCTGAAGATGCTCCTCCATCCATGTCATCATCACCCTCTTCTAATCTTCAACTTGAAAAAACAGATGTAATCAAATAAAATTTTAGTCTATGAAACGAAGTGAAATAAACCGATTAATCAGAGAGTCCATTGATTTTTTCAATAAGATGAATTTTAAACTTCCTCCCTGGGGCTATTGGTCGCCGGATGAATGGAAAGGAAAATATGAAAACTGTTCAGAAATAGTAGACAATATGCTTGGCTGGGATTTAACCGATTTTGGCAGCGGAGATTTTCACCGTAGAGGCCTCATCCTTTTCACCCTGCGTAATGGTAATTTTAAAAAGGATAAAAAGCCATATGCCGAAAAGGCCATGATTGTGGAGGAAGACCAGGAAACACCGATGCATTTTCACTGGAGCAAAATGGAGGATATAATCAACCGGGGGGGTGGAAACCTTGTCCTTGAGTTATATGCCTCAGATGATAAAGAAGCTTTATCCGACGACAATTTCAGTATTCAGATAGATGGAGTGAAACATAAGTTTGGACCAAATTCCAAAGTTATACTGAAGCCGGGAGAAAGCATATGCCTTGAACAGGGAATATACCACCGGTTTTATGGAGAAAAGGGTAAAGGTAAAGTATTTGTAGGCGAAGTTAGCGCAGTTAATGATGATACTTCCGACAACCGTTTTTTTGATCCCGTAGGGCGGTTCCCCGAAATTGAAGAAGACGAAGAGCCACTGCATCTGCTGGTTTCTGATTATAAGAATTATATATAAGAATGTTTTTATGACAAATAAAATTATAGTTTCAGGTGTTGGATGTAGTCTTGTCGATTATCTTTTCAACAACATTTCATTCACATCAGATACTTTTAAAAAATACATTTCCAAAAAAAATGGTGACGGAGGATTAACTCCCGGTCAGCTTGTATTTACGGAAGAATTTGAAAATTATTCCGGCAATGATTTCCAAACAGCCATCCGGGAAATCACCAATAATAAACCTGCGGATAAAATAAATGTGGGAGGGCCCGGAATTGTAGCCCTTATCCATGCTGCACAAATGATGGAAAATACCGGGTGCGAAGTATACTTTTATGGAGGCAGGGGAAGAGACGAAACCGGAGAATACCTCCAGGCATCGCTTGCGTTAACTCCGGTCGACATTACCAACTACAGACTTGTTGATGGTCCTACTCCTTCCACAATCGTGTTGTCAGATCCTGACTACAATGCAGGAACAGGAGAGCGTGTTTTTATCAACTCCATTGGGGCCGCCGGTAATTACCTGCCTGAATTTCTCGATGACAAATTCTTTTCGTCTGATGTTGTTGTGTTCGGTGGCACTGCTCTTGTTCCCACTATTCATGATAACCTGACCGAATTGCTGGCAAGAGCAAAGTCTGAAGGATGTATTACTATAGTAAACACAGTTTTTGACTTCAAAAATCAAAAGGCCCATCCGGAAAATAAATGGCCTTTAGGAAAAAGTGATGACAGCTATGGCTATATCGACCTGTTGATAACAAATCATGAAGAAGCTTTACGCCTGAGCGGGAAATCATCGTTAAATGAAGCTATGGACTTTTTTTACTCCGGGGGAACCGGTGCAGTCGTGGTGACAAACGGGGCTCAGAACATTACACTACTGGCTAACAAAAACAGCATCTTTCAGGAAACAGAACTAACACAAATGCCGGTATCAGACTTAATATCGGAAAAATTAACCCAAAGCCACACAGGCGACACAACAGGTTGCGGCGATAATTTCGCAGGTGGTATGATTGCCAGCCTGGTAATGCAACTTCAAAATGGAAATAAGAAAATAAATCTGAAGGAAGCCTGTGTTTGGGGAATTACATCAGGTGGGTTTTCCTGCTTTTATATGGGGGGAACTTATCATCAAAAAGAACCGGGAGAAAAACGAAACCTGATAAATCCTTATTATAAGGCTTATTTGAAACAATTGAACAATGAATGAAAAGTCCATAATAATATTTGGGGCGGGCAAAATTGGCCGGTCTTTTATTGGCCAGTTGTTTGGACAATCGGGCTATAAGATAACTTTTATAGATGTTGATAAGGATCTGGTAGAACAGCTTAACCGGAATAAGTCATACCCGGTTGTAATCAAAGGAAAAACTGAGAAAACAATAATTGTAAAAAATGTGCATGCCATCTCAGGCCTTAATTTTGATGCGGTAAAAGAAGAAATAGCACGAACTTCTTTAATGGCAGTTTCTGTTGGAAAAAATGCTCTTGAAAAAATAATCCCCATAATAGCAGAAGGATTAATCTTAAGGTATGAATTGTATCCGAATCATCCATTGGATATCATAATAGCAGAAAACATGCGTTCAGCAGCCCAGTTCATCCACAACCACCTAATTCATTCTTTGCCTGAGAATTTCCCATTAGAAAAGTTGGTGGGACTTGTAGAAACCAGTATCGGCAAAATGGTACCTATGATGACAAAAGAAGAACTCAGCCAAAACCCGCTGATGATTTTTGCAGAACCCTACAATACACTTATCCTTGATAAAAAGGGTTTTAAAAACCTCATTCCTGAAGTTGCCGGATTAAGTCCGAAGGAAAATATGAGAGCCTGGGTCGATCGCAAAGCTTTCATTCACAACATGGGCCATGCAGCCTCCGCTTATATGGGTACTTTTTTTCATCCCAATGCCAACTACATATATGAAGTACTGAACGATAAAAAGATACTCATTGCTGTAAGACAAGCAATGCTTCAGGCAGCAGACGTTCTGCATGCTTACTATCCCAACGATTTTAGCAAACATGATCTTGTAGCACATATTGATGACCTGCTGGAGCGGTTTCAAAATAACGCTTTAAAAGATACAATCTTCAGAGTTGGTCAGGATTTACCCCGCAAATTGGGTATTGATGA
Organism: Mariniphaga sp.; assembly: GCA_041687255.1. GTDB lineage: Bacteria > Bacteroidota > Bacteroidia > Bacteroidales > Prolixibacteraceae > Mariniphaga. The sequence goes on from JAWLCL010000018.1 coordinate 42,247, forward strand.
CCGGTTTGCAGGAATTATTATTATGGCACATCAAAAACATCTTAAATACGATAGAATATTAAATGCCATGTCTTATGGTTTCTTTTTCTGCAAAACAAATGACCTAGGACAAGCAAACCCACAGGATGTAATCTTTTTACAAATGTTGAAAGAAAATGGAGTGGAAAGAACATTGGAAATGCTCTGTGGGTTTAATGCCCATACCCACCATTTTCTTATTGAAGAACTGAATGTTCAGTATCTGAAGTTAAAAAAAACTGTTCCTGAATTGAACCTTTGAATAAAAACATATATGAAACCAAGAGAACGATTGCTGACTGCCATTAATCACAAAGAACCCGATAGGATTCCGATTGATTTGGGAGCAACCCCAAGTTCAGGAATTTCGGTGGTCGCCTGGCAAAATCTGCTGGCATATTTAAATAAAACACACCTGCAGACCTGGGTTTATGATGTAGTCCAGGAGGTTGTGCAGCCCGAAATGGAAATCCTTGACCAATTCGGAATAGATGTGCTTGATGCAGGCCGGAATTTTAATCAGGTTCCTGGCTATTGGCATCAGTTGGAACTTATAAAAGGGTACCCCGGATGGTACCCCCGGTGGTTCAAAACAGAACGACAAAAGGACGGTTCAATTCTGGCTTTTAATAATCAAAATGAAGCCATTGGACGAATGCCGGTTGGCGCCACATTTTTTGACCAAACAGTATTTCCTTATTATGATGGTTATCCGGAAAAATATACCAATTTGGATTCAGCTATGAACCGTACCGTTTGGGGTGGCTTTGGATTCACTCCGTGGGACTGGATAGAAAAACCTGATTTTTGGGAAATGCTCAGGAAGAAAATCCTGGAGCTGAAAGCCCGCACCGATAAAGCAATTCTTTTGGGAGTAGGATGTAACCTTTTTGAATGGGGTACTTTTTTAAGACGAATGGATAACTTTCTGATGGATCTCTTCCTGAATCAGGATGAAGTGCACAGATTACTGGACGAACTGATGAAACGTCATATGGAATTACTATCCAATGTGTGTGAATCAGTAGGTGACATAGTGGATATTGTTAAGTTTGGTGATGATTTGGGCACCAACAACGGGCCTTTCATACCGGTTGAAACCTACAGGGAATTTTTCAAGCCCCGCCACAAGATGATGTGTGACTATGTTAAAAGCCATTCATCCATGCATACCATGTTGCACTCCTGCGGAGGCATTTATGAGTTGATTCCTGAACTCATTGAGGCAGGTTTTGAGATACTGAATCCTGTCCAGATAAATGCCCTGAATATGGAACCGGACAGACTGAAAAATACATTTGGAAAGGAAATCACATTCTGGGGAGGTGGTGCCGATACAAGAAACATACTGAACATTGCCACCCCCGAAGAGGTAAAAGACCATGTAAAATACAATCTTGACATTTTCTCAAAAGGCGGCGGTTATGTTTTCAACACTGTACACAATATTATGCCTGACGTGCCGCCACAAAATATTGTTGCCATGTTTGAGGCAGTGCATGAGTTTTATTAGTCGAATAATTTTTAATCATATAAATCAGCAGTCATGAAAAGTTTTAGTGTTTTCTTTTTAACGGTATGCTTAGTTTTTGCAACCGGCAATTTTACCCGGGCACAGCAAGGACAGAATTTAAATACAAGAACCGGGATTGATGTCAAAAAAGACACCATCCATGTTATAGGACATGCTCATATGGACATGAATTGGTTGTGGACTTATTTTGAAACCATGAAGATGTGCAATGACAATTTAAGACAGGTTGCTGCATTTATGGATGAATTTCCCGATTATACAATGATTCAGAGCCAGGCTGCAGTGTACAGGTTTGTAGAAATGGTAGACCCTCCCCTCTTCAGGCGCATACAGGAGTTTGTAAAAGAGGGACGCCTGGAACTTGCCGGAGGTATGTGGACCGAAGGAGATACGAATTTATCGTCGGGCGAAGCACTTGCCCGATCTTTCCTGCTGGGGCAGCGTTATTTTAACCACCATTTTGGAAAAATGGCAAAATTAGGTTGGCTCCCCGATAATTTCGGACACGTTTCCCAACTGCCGCAAATGTTAAAGCTTGCCGGCATGGACTACTATTATTTCCACCGGTGTAAACCCCATATGGGTAGTTTCTGGTGGGAAGGTACTGATGGTTCAAAAGTGCTGTGTTATGCAAATAACACTTATAACGGAAGAATTGACGAGGACCTGAAAGATGAGCTGCAAAAAATTGCTCCTGACAAAAACCGAATCCTGCATATAACCGGTGTAGGAGATCATGGAGGCGGTCCTACCCGTGCAAACATTAATATGGTGCATGAACTGGATAACCGTCAGGATTATCCGGCAGTAAAATTTACCACTGCCGAATCTTTTTACAACAGGCTCAACAATGAAATGGAAGGCCGCCCAACTCATAAAGGTGAAATGCAGTTCATTTTTGAAGGATGCTACACAACTGTTTCTGAAATTAAATCGGGTAACAGGAACAATGAAAACTTGCTGTATGGGAGTGAATTTTTCAACACGCTCCGTTGGCTTAATGGTGATCCTTATCCTCAAACTGAACTGAACGAACTTTGGGAAACCGTAACATTTAACCAGTTTCATGATATCCTTCCCGGTTCGGCAATCTATGAAGCCAATCGTCAGGCTGTTGCCCGATACATGGAAAATGAACGTAAGGCACAGGAATTAAAAGACAAAGCTTTTTTAAAAATGGCTGACGAGATAAAGTTTCAGGAAGGGTTGGGTCAGCCGGTAGTAGCTTTCAATCTTTCTCCTGCACCACGTAAGGCAATTGTAGAAGCAACAGTCTATTCGCATGAAGAACCTGTAACTATAAAAACAGCATCCTGGGGGGCCAATTATTACGGCCGGAATTTCCAAACTGTAGATGAGGAAAATGCTGATAAAGGAGGCAGTGCAAATGTTAACTTCCTTGACCCGGAGTATAAATCGGGGCAGGAAGAAACAGGGAAAAGCCTTGCTTCTGTTTTGGTTCGTGATGGAGAAGGAAACACGTTCCCGGCGCAGATAACTTTCTCAAAACCAACTCCTCCCGGATTTACTTCAAAAGTACAGTTTATCGATGAAAACATTCCAGCCGGAGGATACAAAACTTATTACATTGATATGCTGGATAAAGGAGAAACAGCTGAACCCATTATATTTAAAAACAACACCTTCGAAACCGATTTCTTCACAGTAAAATTCGATATGGAAAAAGGTTCCATCATCAGCCTCCTTGACAAACGCACCAATTCAGAATATGTGAAAGATGGTGGAGAACTGAATAAACTGAGAATATATATGGAAGACAAAAAAGGTGGTATGAAGTCGTGGACCATAAACAGAATTATGAAAGAAGAAGATGTTTCAGATATTGAGAGTGTAAAGATTATTGAAAAAGGACCTGTGCGGGCGTGCGTTGAAACCGTCAAAAAATGGGGAAATTCCCGCTTTATTGAAAGAACATATGTATATAAGTCATATCCCCGAATTGATTACGACATGGAAGTCCACTGGCTGGAAACCGGAACCGACTCGACCGACTCCCCCATGCTTCGTGCTCTTTTCCCGTTAAATTTTCAGAATCCAAAGTTTTATTCACAAGTTCCTTTTGACGTAGTTGAAAGGCCTGTGGAGGGAATGATAAATGGTGAAAAAGCCCCTTCATGGTTGACCTCTCAAAGCAGGATATACGGAGTAACTCCTGAAACAAGCGACGGACAAGAAGTGCCGGCTCAAAAATGGGTGGATCTTTCTGACGAAACTAAAGGTATTGCCTTACTTAACAAAACGAAATATGGTCATTCATTCCATAAGGGAGATTTACGGCTTACCCTGATGCGCTCCGCCGGAGCTCCCGATATCTATCCTAATGTAGGTAAATTTAATATCAGCTATGCCCTCTATCCGCATGCAGGTGATTGGAAAAATGGCGTATGGCAGGAAGGTGATGATTACAACATCCCGGTGTTGGCCAATGAACCACCTTCTCTCGCCATGGGCAAGGCACATGCAACCCGGCCTGAAAGTGGCTCCTTTATCTCTTTAGATGCAAAAGGAATCCATATGACCGGAATAAAAAAAGCAGAAGACTCGGAAGAAATGATTATACGTTTGGTGGAAGTGGATGGTCGGGAAAAATCGTTTACCCTGAATTTACCCGGTGAAGTTCATTCGGTTCGGAAATTAAATCTAATCGAATTACCTGTTTCAGAAGATTCAGAGACAACTATAAGTGGTCGGGCAATCAACACAAATATTAAACGCAATGAAATAGTTACACTGGGAATAAAGCTGAAATAGATGAATAACATTTTGCTGGAAAACAACAGGGTGATTTTAAACATTAGCCTTCAGGGAGGCTCCTATACTGATTTTCACCTGAAAGATTTTCCGCTGAACCCATTAAATTGGATGATCAGTAATCCGGCACTGCCGCCTTTCAGGGGCCATTTCCTTTGTTTCGATCGTTGGGGCCCTCCCACTGAAGCTGAAAAATTAAATGGATTCCAGCACCATGGTGAGGTAAATACAGTGAAATGGAAAATATTGAAAAAACCTTTCACCGTGAACGGCAATACAGCGTGTTCTATGAAATGCCGCTTACCTATGGGCAAATTGGAACTGACAAGATATGTTGAGTTACCACAAAAGGAGCCGGTGTTTATCGTGACAGAAGAAATAAAGAATTTGAACCCTTACGGGCGGATGTACAATATCGTACAGCATGTGACACTGGCTCCTCCATTCCTCGATGTTAATACCATTTTCGATAACAATACTGAAAAAGGTTTTGAGGACAAAGAGGATGGAAGCCTGAACCAAGAGAATCCTTTATTGAATTGGGCGGAAGCAAAAACACCTGATGGAAAAACAATTAGCTTACGACAATTCCAACACGAGTGGCCAAGGGTTTCTACTTTTACTTTTGAAAAAAAAGAAAAGTATGGTTGGACCACGGCAGCTAACAGGGAAAAAAAACTACTGCTCGGGTACCTATGGAAAACTGAACATTATCCCTGGATAAATTTTTGGCGCGACATGAAAGAAAATGTTCCTCATGCTTTTGGAATGGAATTCGGAACAACCGGACTGCATGAACCTTTTACCATTGTAGCTGAAAAAGGAAAAATATTTGACCAAAACATTTATGAATTCATAGATGCAGATAAATCTGTGAAAAAATCGTTTGTCGGATTTTTAACAAAGATTCCAGATAATTACCGGGGTGTTGAACAAATTAAAGTAGGAAAGACTTCTTTTACTTTAAAGGAAAGAGCGAAGGAATCGAGAGACATAACTTTTCAAATTACAGTACCATGAAGAATATCAGGAATTTATTTTTATTGCTTGCGTTTGGATTACATTATTTCCAGGGTAACACCCAGGAATATCAAAATCAAGAAGCTGTTCATAACGATTGGGTATCCTATGTAAATCCACTGATGGGAACCGACTCTGAATTTATACTGTCGAACGGTAATACATACCCGGCCATTGCACGACCGTGGGGAATGAACTTCTGGACACCACAAACAGCTAAAATGGGCGATGGATGGATATATGCATATGATGCCTATAAGATTCGGGGATTTAAACAGACCCACCAGCCCAGCCCCTGGGTGAATGACTATGGTCAGTTTTCGTTGTTCCCTTTAACAGGACAGTTAAAAATTACAGGAGATGAACGGGAAAGCTGGTTTTCACATAAAGCGGAAACAGCCATGCCACATTATTACAAAGTTTATCTGGCCGATTATGATGTGGTTACAGAAATCACTCCTACTGATCGCGCTGCAATGTTTCGGTTTACTTTTCCTGAAAACGACAGTTCCTATGTTTTAATCGATGCCTTTGATGAAGGCTCATACATTAAAATACTACCCTCAGAAAATAAAATTGTAGGATACACAACTAAAAACAGTGGCGGCGTACCTGAAAATTTCAAAAATTATTTTGTTGTTATCTTCGACAAACCTTTTACTTCGGGAAATGTGTGGAGCACTGATAAGCTGGTGGAAGATGTTTCAGAACTTCAGGATGACCATGTGGGCGCTGCCTTAAAATTTCAAACCCATAAAGGAGAACAGATCCATGCACGCATTGCATCTTCTTTTATAAGCCTGCAACAAGCCGAACGTAACCTTAAGGAACTGGGAAACGACACGTTCGATGAAATTAAATCTAAAGGCCGCGAAATCTGGAACAATGAACTATCACGAATAAAGGTCGAAGGAGGCACTGACGACCAACTTAAAACATTTTATTCCAGTCTGTACCGCGTATTATTGTTTCCACGGAAGTTTTATGAATTCGATGCCGATGGGCAAATGGTCCATTACAGCCCTTACAATGGTGAAGTTTTACCCGGTTACATGTTTACCGACAATGGATTCTGGGACACCTTCCGGGCCGTTTTCCCATTCTTTAATTTAATGTATCCCTCTCTGAATGAAAATATTCAGGCAGGCCTGGTCAATACCTATAAGGAAAGCGGGTGGCTTCCCGAATGGGCAAGTCCCGGTCATCGAAACATTATGATAGGTTCGAATTCAGCAACAATAGTTGCCGATGCATGGTTGAAAGGATTGCGCGGATACGATATTGAAACGCTCTGGGATGCTGTACTTAAAAATTCTCAAAACGAAGGTCCCATGCATTCCGTGGGCCGCTATGGAGTCGATTATTACAATCGCCTCGGCTATATCCCTTATGATGTTGGGGTTAATGAAAATGCAGCCCGTACTTTGGAATATGCCTTTGCCGATTTTTGTATTTATCAGCTGGGCAAGGCTCTCGGTAAACCGGATGAGGAAATTGAAATCTTTGCCAAACGGTCTATGAATTACAAAAATCTTTTTGATGAAGAAAACAATCTCATGCGGGGTCGAAATGAAGACGGAACTTTTCAGTCACCATTCAGTCCTTATAAATGGGGTGATGCATTTACAGAAGGCAATGCATGGCACTACACCTGGTCGGTGTTTCATGATGTGCAAGGCCTGGTAGATTTGATGGGAGGCAGAGAAGAGTTTGTAACAATGCTCGATTCAGTTTTTGTTGTACCGCCGGTTTTCGATGAATCCTATTACGGATTTGTCATTCATGAAATCCGGGAAATGCAGATCGTAAATATGGGAAATTATGCCCATGGCAACCAACCCATTCAGCACATGATTTACCTTTACAATTATGCCGGCCAGCCGTGGAAGGCACAGTATTGGCTGCGTGAAGTAATGGACCGTTTATATTCTCCTCATCCCGATGGGTATGCAGGCGACGAAGACAACGGACAAACTTCGGCATGGTATGTTTTCAGTGCCATGGGATTTTACCCGGTTACACCGGCTGTCGACCAATATGTAATCGGTGCTCCGTTGTTTAAAAAAATTACACTCCAATTGGAAAACGGGAATACAATTGAAATTGAAGCACCAAACAACAGCGCAGAAAACCCTTATGTCCGAAATATAACTGTAAACGGAGAAAAGTACGATAAAAATTTTTTTAACTTTCACACCTTAAAACAAGGAGCTAAAATAAAATTTGAAATGGGTAATGAGCCGAATAAAGAACGAGGCACTGATGCATCGGCATTTCCTTATTCTTTTTCAAACCATTACGACATTAACAGGAACTAGAAACTCCTTCAATAGAGTTTTGGTTTTAATATTTTCAGGAAGATGAGACGAAAAATGACCTTAACCGCTTGCCTGTTATTAATCATTTCAGGGTTGGCTTTTACAGGCAAAGCAGAAAATAATATCGTTTGGCAAATTGGTAAATCCGATAACAGTGCCGGTGAATTTGCACTTGCCCCGGATGGTTTCAGCAGGTTTCTGGAAGAAGACTTTGGATGGGAAGATGGTTTTTTTCTTGTTGGACATTCCGCAGAAAGTAAAGATTGGCCATATGTGTTACCAGGACCATCGGACAATTGGGGAGGAACATCAGGAACAGCAGGATGGCGCTCCCACACCTTGAACATTTTATTTTCACTTGACAGTCTGCCAAAAGAAGGCGATTGGACTCTACACGTCGATTTAACAGGATATAACCCAAATAATCCTCCTTTGCTGAAAATTTCGGTAAATGGGAAATCACAAAAGGAATACTTTTCTTCAGGTGAAGGAGATGAAAGTCCTGTGGGAAATAATTCGGGTGCTTCTGTATCTCCACTCCGGTTTACTTTCCCGACAGAGACATTTAATAACGGCGGGAATGAAATAAGCATGACCATCCTTCAGGGGTCATGGATAATGTTCGACTGCATTAAACTGGAAGGCCCTGCGGCCGCACATCCAGGCAAAAACGAAAAGCTTTTCATCCGGACTATTGAACCTGCAAATTATGAAATAAAGACCAATAATGGAGCAGCACAACCCTTGCTTGTAGACGTTGAACACCTGGAAGGGAATCCGCATCTGGAAGTCATTGTTGATGGTAATACAATTTTCCGGGAGGCTGTTGAAACCGGCAGGTATATTTTTGAGGCACCTATGCCCGCAGTTACTTCTCCACGGGAAAGCAGCTTTGAAATAATGGCTGATGGAGAAGTAATAACCTCGGGTACTGTGCTACGCAGCAGTCAAAAGCAAATTACACCGGCCGGCTATGTTGATACGAAAATGGGTACTGCACACTCAAGATGGATGATAGCTCCCGGTCCATGGATGCCATTTAGCATGGTTAAACTAAGTCCTGACAATCAAAACAGCGGGTGGCAGGCCGGTTATGATCCCATTTTTGAAACCATTGGAGGGTTCAGTCACATACATGAATGGACAATGGCAGGCTTACTGCTGATGCCGGCAAATGGTCCTTTGCAGACTCAGGTGGGCGATGAAAAAAACCCGGATGAAGGATATCGTTCAAGGTTAAATAAGAAAACAGAAAAAGCGCCTTTAGGCTATTATAAAGCTGAATTAACCGATTATGACATAGTAGCTGAATTAACCTCTACAACGCGCTGTGGATTTCAACGATACACCTTTCCTGAAGATAAAAAAGACTCACGTGTATTGGTCGATTTACAAATTCCGGCTGAATACAGATACAACCTTGTAAATGTTCAAATAGAAAAAGTAAGTGATACACGAATAGAAGGTTTCAGCAGCCAGATTTCCCCTAACACATGGTCAGGTGGTGTATCTCAGGAATACATTGTACATTTTGTGATAGAATTTGATCAACCCATCCGCCATTTTGGATTCTGGACAGAAGAAGGCACATTTGAGAATACAAGTATTCTTCAAAAAGAAAACCCAGAGGATGCTGGAGCATGGTTTGAATTTAATACTGAAACCAATCAGGTAGTGCAGGTCCGTACCGGCATTTCCTACGTTAGTATAGAGAATGCGGCACAAAATCTGATGACCGAAATAAGCAGTCCCTTTGGGTGGGATTTCGAAGCAGTGCGCAAAAACAATGTTGACACCTGGAACGAACTGCTTCAACGGGTAAAGATTACCACTAACGATCAGCGTGAAAAGAAAAGATTCTACACCAATATGTACCGGGCACTGTGCAGCCGCAATACCTTCAGCGATACCGACGGCAAGTGGGTGGATGCCGATGAAACTGTCAGGCAACTTGACGATCCGGAATCACCTGCCCTGGGTTGCGATGCCTTTTGGAACACCTTCTGGAACCTGAATCAATTCTGGAACCTTGTCACTCCCGAATGGAGCAACCGATGGGTGAATTCACAGCTCGCCATGTACCGCGCAGGGGGATGGCTGGCTAAAGGACCGGCCGGCATGGAATATATTCCGGTAATGGTTGCCGAACATGAAATTCCTCTCATAGTGGGCGCCTACCAGATGGGAATCCGCGATTTTGATGTTGAACTTGCTTTTGAGGCAGTGAAAAAAATGCAGACAACCCCTGCTCAGGAAGTGGGAGGCGGTTTTGCAGGCAACAGGGATCTTTTGCCTTACCTCCAATATCAATACGTGCCTCACGATAAAGGCCGGTTTTCAAATACCCTTGAATATTCATTTGATGACTGGACAGTATCTCAGTTTGCCAAAGCACTGGGAAAAGAAACGGAATATAAAGAGTTTCTGGAAAGAGGAAATTACTGGAAAAATGCCATCGACAAGGAATCCGGCTATGCCCGGATGAAAGATTCCAACGGAAACTGGCTGCCTGATTTCGATCCCTATCGTTCAGGAAGCAATCATCATTATGTAGAAGGAAATGCATGGCAGCTTACTTTTTTTGTTCCCCAGGATGTACCTGCACTTGCCCGATATATCGGAGAAGAGCGGTTTGTTGAAAGGCTTGACTGGGGATTCAATGAAAGTTATAAATGGCGTTTTAATGCTCCAAATGATCAATACTGGGATTATCCGGTAATACAGGGAAACCAGCAATCGATGCACTTTGCATTTCTGTTCAATTGGGTAAAACATCCGTGGCTGACACAGAAATGGAGCAGGGCTATTATCGACCGCTATTACGGCTATGGGTTGGCAAATGCATACCTGGGTGATGAAGACCAGGGACAAATGAGTGCCTGGTTTATTATGGCCGCTCTTGGATTGTTTCAAACAGATGGAGGATGTAACGTTAATCCGGTTTATGAAATAGCCAGCCCTCTGTTTCCTAAAGCAGAAATTGACCTCGGCAAACGATATGAACGCGGAGAAAAATTCACTATAGAAGCAAAAAATGCTTCGCGGATGAATAAGTATGTACAATCGGCCACCTTAAACGGGAAAAAGCTAACTGATTTTAAAATTCCTGTTAAGGAGTTACTGAATGGTGGCAACCTGGTACTCGAAATGGGGCCGGCACCGAATAAAAAATGGGGAATTCAATAGTTAGTTTTAACGAATGAAAGAAATTGCATTGGGGGCAGATATCGGAGGCAGTCACATTACCTGTCAGCTTTTCGATACAGAATTCAATTCGGCAATTAAATCCGCCAAAAGCAGAATAGCTGTAAACAGCCGGGCTTCGAAAAATGAAATAATTGACAGCTGGGTTTCAGCCATCATGGAAGCTTGCAAAAACCATCCCGTTTCGTCTCTTGCGGGCATTGGATTTGCCATGCCCGGACCCTTTGATTATGAAAAAGGAGTGGCCTGGTTTAAAGGAGTTCAGAAATTTGAAAGTTTATATGGCATAAATATTCGGGAAGAAATTCAGCAAAAATTACATCTTGATGCCGGATTTCCGGTGAGGTTCCTCAATGATGCAACCTGTTTTGCCATTGGTGAAGCATGGATGGGTGAAGCATCAAAATATAAACGAATAATTGCCCTTACAATGGGAACAGGATTCGGCACAACGTTTATTGAAAATGGTCTTCCTGTTGCCGGCAAATACGGAATTCCCGAAGATGGATTTCTGTACCATATCCCTTTTCAAAATTCAATTGCCGATGACTATTTTTCGACAAGGTGGTTCCTGAAAGAATATGAGACAAATTCAGGTAAGCCTGCAGCTGGAGTCAAAGAGCTGTATGAGAGAACAAGCTTTGACCCCAAAGCAGCTGAATTATTCAAAGTTTTTGGAGAAAACCTGGGCAATTTTTTAGTCCCATGGGTAAAAACATTCAATGCCGATTGCCTGGTTTTTGGCGGAAACATCTCCAGAAGCTTTACACTGTTTGAAGAGCAAATTGGGAATGCATTTCTAAAAAATAGTTTACATCCAACTATCTATCAATCCAATATGGAAGAAGAAGCAGCATTGTTTGGCAGTGCAAAACTATGTGACAACAATTTTTACTCAAAATTGGCATAACCCATAAAACCATCTTAATATGAACACTAAAACACTATCCTACACTTTCATAGCCCCGGTACTGCTTAGTTTTTTTGTTATGAGTGCCTGCGATTTGGTAGGCATTGGCGTTGATAACGTAAAAGCCGATTTCGACTTAAACAATACTCTCTCTCAACTGATTCCCTTGGCTGTATTTGCCTGGTTTTTTTTGCTGTCGGTTCCCACCGGTATACTGCAGGATCGGATAGGGAAAAGAAACATGCTTAATATAGGTATTTTGCTCACTGCAGCTGGCCTCTTCCTGCCCTTTTTCTTTTATTCATTTTTAACCGTTATGGCAGGCTTTGCCCTTTTAGGAATTGGAAACACCATTATTCAGGTATCGGCAAACCCATTGCTCATCGATGTTGTTCCTGCGGAAAGAACATCCAGCTTTTTAAGTTTTTCACAGTTTGTAAAATCAGTGGGTTCAATGGTAGCTCCTTATCTTACCACCTATTTTGCAGTACGTTTTGGCGACTGGAAGCTTACCCTGTTGACGTTTGGCATTGTTTCCCTTATTTCCGCAGGATGGCTGCATTTCACTAAAATCACCGAATCGCTGGCCAGTGAAGAAAAAGCAACAATTAAGTCATGCCTGAAACTTTTAGGCGTAGGTTATGTAACATTAATGGTCCTGGGAATTTTTTTTGTGGTAGGTATCGATGTGGGCATCAATGCCACATCCGGTCAGTTTTTGCTCATAAAAATGGAAATGAGCAGTGAAGCAGCACAACAAGGCCGTAGCCTTTATTTCTTCGGAAAGATGCTTGGTACTTTTCTTGGGGCCTTGTTACTGGTGCGTATCTCTCCGGTTAAATTTCTGCTTGTTTCTTCTATAGCAACATTGCTTGCAACAATACTTTTCATCTTCTCACCTTCACCAATATCCGCTTTGACCCTCATGTTTCTAATCGGACTGGCTGCTTCCAATATTTTCCCTCTAATTTTCACCCTTACTGTAAAAAAATATCCAACCCGTGCCAATGAAATTTCCGGGCTGATGATAATGGCGGTATCGGGAGGAGCAATAATACCCCCTATTGTAGGTGGCATTGCCGATCTCTTCAATATAACAGCGGGAATGTATGTTTTTGTTTTTTGCGCGTTATATTTGCTGCTCGTATCAATTTATTCCTTAAAGAAATTTTAAAATGCTAAAATCAGGACTTCTACTTTTATTTGTAACTCTTTTTTTTTCCTGCAGCACTCCTGATCAGGAAATATCAAACAATTTTAATCCGGTTCAATACGTAGATCCCCAAATCGGCTCGGTACATGGCCGGTGGTTTTTTTACACTCCTGCGGCCTTGCCATTTGGGCTGGCCAAACTGGCTCCGCATACTAATTCTTATGAAAGCATAGGAAGCTGGCTTCCAGGAGGATACGACGACCGTCATTCTTCCATTGAGGGATTTGGTCATTTTCATGAATTCCAGATTGGCGGTGTGGTTGTAATGCCCACTGTGGGCGAATTAAAAACTGTTCCCGGTACACTTGAAAACCCCGACGACGGCTACCGCTCACGATTCGACAAAGAGAATGAGCATTCTGAACCAGGATATTATTCCGTACTGCTTTCGGACTACAACATCAAAGCAGAGATTACCGCTACCGAACGAGTGGGCTTTCACCGCTATACTTTTCCGCAATCGTCGGAAGCCAGGCTGATTTTTGACATTGGTCATAAACAGGGAGAAAGTAGTGATGTAATTGATGCTTATGCCAGACTGGTGAATAACAATGAGCTAGAAGGTTTCGTTGAAACATACCCGGAATATGCAAAATTTGGCGATCCGGGAAAACATGTTAAAATGTATTTTGTGGCACGGCTGAGTAAAACACCTGATGCCGTCGGAACCTTTGTCGATGAAAAGATTCAGCCGGATGCCAGTTCCACACAAGGGGTCCGGAATGGAATTTACCTGACTTTTAATACCGGGGAAAATGAAGTAGTGGAAATGCAGGTTGGCCTTTCTTACACCAGCCTCGAAAATGCCCGGTTAAACATGGAGACTGAGGCCAAAGGGAAAACCTTTGATGATGTTCATACGGCTGCCACTCAGCGATGGAATGAAATGCTGGGTCGTATTAGGGTGGAAGATGAAAATGAAGAGAATAAAACCAAATTTTATACCGGTCTGTACCATGCGCTGCTGGGTCGTGGTATTGCAAGCGACGTGAATGGTCAGTACAAACTGAATGGTAAAGGAACCGGGCAAATTCCTTTGGATGAAAATGGAATACCAAAATACAATCACATCAATACCGATGGTATGTGGGGAGGGTTCTGGAACCTGAGCCAGCTTTGGGCAATGGCCTACCCCGAATACCTTAGCCAATACCTGCAATCGAATATCGATTTCTACAAGGAAACCGGATGGCTGCACGATGGCGCTGCGGCAGGGGTATTTACAAATGGTGTGCAAACCAATTTCCAGGGACTGCTTATTGCTGCTGCTTATAACAGTGGAATCAGGGGATTCGACTGGGAAACAGGATATGAAGCTGCTGTAAAAAATGAACTGGATTACAGGGGAAGAGATCTTGGAAACGGAAAGTACGATTTGCATTATTTCGTGAAACGGGGTTATGTACCTTACCAGGATACTATCATCTCCAATGGCTGGAGATTCAATTTCGGAGCATCCCACACCCTGGAGTATGCCTTCAGTTCCTATGCCGTAGCACAAATGGCAAAAAATTTGGGCAAAAAGGAGGATTACCAAAAACTGATGAAACAAGCAGGATACTGGAAGAATTTATTTGATGATGAAACCCGGTTCATTCGCCCTAAACTTCCCGATGGCAGTTTCATTCCAGCCTTTGATCCTATGAAAGCCTGGGATGGTTTTCAGGAAGGAAATGCTTATCAGTTTACATGGTTTGTACCACATGACGCTGCAGGGCTCATGGAAAAAATCGGGAAAGACCGGTTTAACAACCGCCTGGAAGAAACCTTCACCGAAAGCCGCAAGTCCTTGTTTGGTGGAGGAAGGGAAGTTGACAGCTTTTCAGGAGTGCAAATGCTTTACAATCATGGAAACCAGCCCTGCCTGCACCAGTCGTGGCTGTTTAATTACTCCGGAAAGCCCTGGCTCACCCAGGAATGGACGCGTACCATCTGCGATGAGTTTTACGGCACTGAACCCCTGCACGGCTACGGATTCGGACAGGATGAAGATCAGGGGCAGCTGGGAGCCTGGTTTGTTATGGCAGCATTGGGACTGTTCGATGTGCAGGGGCATGCCGCCGCAGAACCTACCCTACAGTTTGGCAGTCCGTTATTTAAGAAGATAACCGTTCAGCTCTCTGATGACCCCGCGCATAAGCTTGTTATTCAGGCATCCAACAACGAACCTGAAAACGTTTACGTTAAAAGCCTGACCTTTAACAATGAACCATTGGAAAAGTGCTGGATAAACCGGGCAGAACTGATGAAAGGAGGCATTCTTTCTTTTGAAATGGATACAGTTCCAAACGAAAATTGGGGAATTACATCTCCGCCCCCATCAATGAGCGATGCGATGAAGTAAATCAGAAGCAGCAATACTGCTCTTTGTGCTGTAAAGCGGATTTTATAAACCAGAATCAATTCAATGAAGGTAGTAAAAACATTAGTAATCCTTTTTCTTCTTGCCCACACAACTCATGTCTTTTCCCAAAACCGGGAAATAATGCTGCACGATGAATGGCAAGCCAAACGTGCAGGTGAAATCCCGGTTGACGGCACGGTAATATCATCTGTTGACTTTGAACCAACCGGATGGATGAAAGCCGTCGTTCCGGGCACAGTTTTAACAACCCTTCTTCATAATGGAGTGTTCCCTGATCCGTTTATCGGAATGAACAATGAATTGATTCCTGACATCTACAATACTGGTGCAGAATTTTACACCTATTGGTTCCGCAAGGAGTTTACCGTACCCGAATTACAACCCGATCAGCAGGTGTGGCTAAAGTTCAGAGGGATTAATTATTCTGCCGATGTTTTCATGAATGGACATCGCATCAGCCACGATACCCATAAGGGAATGTTCCTGAGGCAAAAATACCGGATTACTCCATATCTGAATTCAAATGAACCAAACATTATTGCCGTAATTGTGCATCCTCCCGATCCTGTGGGCGAAGCCAACGGCGGACAAGGCGGCGATGGCACCATAGCACGGTCGGTAACCCAGCAGTGCACACCCGGCTGGGATTGGGTTTGCCCTGTCCGGGATCGAAATACCGGAATCTGGGACCAGGTTTCACTGGAAATAACCGGAGCAGTTGATCTGCGCCACCCCTTTGTAAAAACCCGGGTGCCTGGTGAACGTCTTCCCGGCATCAAACAGCAGCCGGCATTTATTGATATATCCGCAGAACTGGTCAATACCACCGACGAAGTTCAAAAAGGAACACTTACTACCGAGATTGAAGGCAGAAAATTTAATCTGCCGGTAATAATTGAACCGAACGATGTGCTGAATGTTTCCTTACCGGAAATTAAAATCGAAAACCCAAGGCTCTGGTGGCCAAATGGTATGGGCCCGGCCAACCTTTATGATCTGCAGTTGCAGTTTGAACAAAACGGAGCGGTAACCGATGCCGATGCCTTCCGGTTTGGCATTCGCGAAAACAGTACTCTGTTCGATGAAAAAACAGGTGCCCGTGTATTCCTTGTGAATGGTCAAAAAATATTTATAAAAGGTGGAAACTGGATTTCTTCCGACCTCCTGCTGCGCCATTCACCCGAACGGTATGAGGCAGAAGTGCGTATGCATGCAGATATGAACATGAATATGATACGCATCTGGGGTGGCTCCATAACCGAACGCCCTGAATTTTATGAAGCCTGCGATAAGCATGGAATGCTGGTATGGCAGGACTTATGGGTAACGGGCGATTGCAACGGCCGTTGGTTCGACCCCCGTAAAAAAGAGTCGCAGGCACGGCGACAGGCCTATCCCGACAACCATTCCCTGTTTATTAATTCGGTTATCGACCAGGTGAAAATGCTGCGTAACCATCCAAGCCTCTACATGTGGTGCGGTGGAAATGAATTTCCGCCACCGGAGAACATCAATGAACAACTCGCCGATGAGATTTTTCCTAAATACGATGGTACACGCTACTATCTGAATGAATCAACCTCGTCCGATCTTGCCCGCAATACCATCGGTGGCCCCGGCGATGGCCCATACGGCATCCAAAATCCTGCACGGTTCTTCAATACTCCCTCCTACCCTTTCAATCCGGAAATCGGCTCCATAGGAATGCCCAATGTGGAAACAATGCGCAGGATGATGAATGAAAAGGATTTGGAACCTCCCGTTAACGATCGCCCAAACCGCGTGTGGCAATATCATAAGTACATCGGATACGGCCAAACCATTGAGAATTTTGGAGAGATTAAGGGCATCGACGATTTCTGCAAAAAGGCGCAGGTGGTAAATTATGAACAATACCGCGCCCTCCAGGAAGGATTCAATGCAGGAATGTGGAACATGTATACCGGAATGCTGGTGTGGAAAAACCAAAATCCCTGGACTTCCCTTCGAGGGCAGTTCTACGACATCTTTCTCGACCAGACAGGTGGCTTTTACGGCTATATGCAAGGAGCAAAACCACTCCATATCCAGCTAAACCTGAACGATTCATCCATATGTGTGGTAAACCAGACACTTTTTGATGCCGGAAACTTCACTGCTGAAGCTCATCTTTTCGATTTGAAGGGAAACCTGTTGAACCAACAGAAATTTGAGGTGCAGGCAACAGCAAACTCAACGGAAATTACAGGAAAAGCTGACGTTTCCAAAAGACCGGAAGGGTTATATTTCTTGAGATTACTTCTGAAAAACAACACGGGTGAAACAGTGGATGAAAACCTTTACTGGCTTACCAACAGCCCTGAAGATTTGCAAGACCTGGAAGAGTTAAATCCTGCATCAATTCAAATGAATACAGGCAAAGATAAGGAAGGTGCACATATGCTGACGTTAAAAAATGAAGGACAGGAAACGGCATTCTTTATTCGCTTAAAAGTAGTGAATGAAGAAAGTAGTGAACTGGTGTTGCCGGTATTTTTTGAAGACAACTACATCACTTTGTTTCCCGGAGAACAGCGAAAACTTAACATTGACACAACCCTCCATTTCAAAAATAGCAAATCCGGAAACCTGATACTTCAGGCAGAACCATTTAATGGCGGCATAATAAGCTTACCAATAAATTGAAAAAAGAATGGATTATCAGCATAAAATGAAATTCATTTGCCCAAAAATGCTTTTCAACAAGTAAGCAGGTAATCTGCAACTAATTTTTTCGGATAAAAATTAAAAACAAATAATTTTCAGACATTTGATATTGACATTAAAAAAAAGGATTTAAACAAAGGGTAAGGATTAATCCGTATAGAGATGAACCGTTCAGACACTTTATCTGTTGAAAAGTGTAAACCATAAATAATAAAGAAATGAAGGTTCAAACATTACTCATACTTGCAATTTCGATTATAATGGCAGCATGCAACAATAAAAGAAGTGACTCACCTGCCGAATGGACCGAGCAGGAAATCACCGAGTGGTTTTCGGAAGGTGAATGGAAACATGGTTTTGAAGTCACCCCCGATGAATCCGTTAATCAGGGAGAAATGGCAATTCGTTACTACAGGGACCAGGAATTATGGGAAAAAGCCTTTACGTTCCTTGCCGAAGAGAACCTGGAGGAACTCGATACAGGACGTCATGATATTGAGGGGTCCGATGTATATGTGATGGTAAATGAGTACTTACCCAAAGAACAGGATTCTGTGCAGTTTGAGGCGCACAGGGAGTATGCCGACATACAATATGTAGTTTCGGGGCAGGAACAGATAAGCATAGTTCCCATCGATGAAACTGTGGTTACCGAAGCATACGATGATGAAAAAGATGTCATGTTTTTATCGGCAATCGATGCAGTCGACCGGGTAGCTTCTCCCGATAAGTTCTTCGTGTTCTTCCCAAATGATGCCCACAGGCCTTCTGTAAGAGTAAACCCCAACGACAGTGCTCAGGTCAAAAAGATTGTGGTAAAAGTTAAACTGAATGGTGTTCCTATGGAACAGGAACCGCAACCTTGACATTCTCCTGCCTCTCCATGTAATTTTAAAAAAATTATATAAGAAAAAAGGGCAGCTCATCAGCTGCCCTCAAAATGTTAACCCCCAAACACACAAGCAATACAGAACGTATTGCGCTTCAAAACTAGTTAAATATTTTAAAAAGAATTGATTTGATAGAAAAAATATACAAATTCATTCTTTTTTAGAACGATTAAAAATAAGTATTGCTTCATTTAACTATTTCAACGGACTTCAATATGCTCCTGGAATGAATTATCGAAACAATTTGTAATTTAACCGGTCGATATAATTTGGTATCGATTTTTGAAATGCATATTTGTAAACAGATAATGTTTAAAATGCCCTTGGGCAGCAATATGTGTTGTTTTTTTTCTGTGGACAAAGTACACATATATTATGACGATTTCAAAGTTACAGGAATATTGCAACAAGCCTTATGATCTTATAGAGTCAAAAAAGTTTCGCTATCTGTTTGTATTGGGAATGGGCGTTTTTGTGTTCTTCTTTTTATGGGTTTTTGAACCGTTCGGTCTTGAAAATCTAAAAGATGATGAAAAATTTTCAGTAATTGGTATTTATGCAGGTACATCCCTGTTGCTGGCTGCTTTACAGTTTCTAGTTGTACAAAATCTGATTTTTAAAAATTACAAAGTTTGCAACACCTTTATGTGGCTTTTGCTGCACCTTGTTTTAATCGGGCTATCAAATGGACTCATTAACAGCTACCTGTGGAACGATGGCTATATAAGCTTATACTATGTTTTATATTTCCAGTGGGTGGTATTTTCAATAGGCTTTTTTCCAATTGCTCTTTTTATAACCTTACATTATGCATGGCTTATGAAACGCCGGGCCGAAAAGGCATTGGCTGTCAATGCCCGGATAACAGAAAAGCAAAAAAGAACAACAGATATTTCTGAAACACCTGTTTCACTGAAAGCCTACAATGGGAAAAATGCCTTTATCGGCACAATCAATCGTGTCGTAATGATTGCCTCGGCCGAGAATTACGTGGAGGTACATTTTATCGAAAAGGAATCCGTTCAAAAGGAATTGATTCGAAACACACTGTCAAACATTGAAAAACAGTTGGCGCACCACCAGGTTTTCATAAGGTGCCATAAAAGTTACATTGTCAATAAGCAATTTGTAAAAAAAATTAAAGGAAATGCTGCAGGATATAAACTGCAATTGCGTACAGCAAATTATGAAATTCCTGTTTCACGATCGCTCAACTCAAAAATCAAATCTGTTTTCTAATCACACCTGCCTTTTCCATTCATCCACAATTTTTCCTTTTCATCAACTATGCTTTCCCATTAACCACAAAACCTTGCAGTTCATCACTATATTTTGAATGCTAAGTATTTAAGCCGTAATATTGCAGGTAAATAAACAATAGTAATCATTCTGCTTATTAATTTTATAGTCATGAAAAAAATAGTAATTCTTTCATTATTGATTTTAACAGTATTTATATCAAAACCCTGCACAACCTTTACGTTTAAAACACCTGACGGCAAAATTTTCTACGGACGCAATTTTGATTTTCCAACAGGTGTGGGAATGGTTAACATCAATCAAAAAGGATTGTTAAAAACTTCATTTGTTCAGGCTCCGGAAAAAAACCTGCAGTGGCGTTCTAAATATGGGAGCATCAGTTTTAACCAAATCGGGCGTGAGTTTTCATATGGCGGTATGAATGAGGCAGGGCTGGTCATCGAACAAATGTGGCTGAATGAAGCAAAATATCCGGAATTGGATAATCGTTACGGGCTTACCGAGCTGCAATGGATTCAATACCACCTCGACAAGTCAGCCAGCGTACAGGAAGTTATCGACAGCGACACATTGTTACGCATATCTCCGCAATCAACAGCAACCTTGCATTTCCTGATAGCCGATGCCGGAGGAAACACAGCAGTAATTGAATATCTGAATGGAAAAATGCACGTATACAACAATCAAACTTTGCCTTACACTGTACTGGCAAACTGCCCTTATGAAACCTCGGCAGAATATACACAGTTGAAAGGAAAAACCGATGGTCAGGCTTTTTCCGCCTGGACACAAAATTCTTCAGGCAGGTTTGCAAAAGCAGTGCAAATGATTGAAAACTATACAACCCAAAATCCTGTTGACTTTGCTTACCTGGTACTCGACAGTGTATCCCAGCAGGGGAGCACACAATGGAGCATCGTTTACAACATTGAAGAAAGGAAAATACACGTAAAAACGGAGGAAAATAAAACCATCAGGGAACTGGAAATGGCTTCCTTTTGCTTTGAACCCACCTGTTCGGATATACAACAGGCTGACATTCATAGTGCCCTTGTCTTCCCCCTTGATTTCAGCACTTACAGTTATGAAGATAACCTGAACATACTTAACGAGGTATGTGCAAACGTTGAATTTTTAGGAAGCAATATGCCCGAAGAATCCCGCAAGGCCACAGCAGGATATGCAAAATCAGTAGTTCCATCCGGTCCGGACAATGATTGAATTGCAGTTTATATGCAGCGCAGAAAAGAACCTGCTTTAAACTTAACGGGCCGCAGGTAAATGGCGGTGTGGCATAATCCCTGCCCCAATGTTTTAAGAGCCTCTCTGAATGTCTTTATAAGAAAAGGCCTACTTTGACGCCCGGATTATTTATTCTTATAATTCGAACGCAAATTTAACCACCCCTAATATTACTTATTTTAATTTTGCAATTAATATTTTGTCAATTTTACCTCTGTCAATATCAACAATTTCAATGCTGTAATTCAAATAATTAAACTTATCGCCTATTTGCGGTACTTTATTAATATGCTCAAAAACGAACCCTGCTACAGTAGAATATTCAATGGCTTCAAAATCTATTGTAAAATCCTGTATTAATTCATTTAGTGTTTCAACAGGTGCATCTCCATTTACCAGCACCGATTCATCTTCCCGGGTAAAGACATCAGGTTCGTATACTTCATATTCATCCGGTATTTCACCCACAATATTTTCTATTATGTCATGCAAGGTTATTATTCCTTCAAAACCGCCATATTCATTTACAACAAAACACATACTTTTCTTGGTATTGCGCAACATTTCAAGAACTTTTTGTGCATCTAAATTTTCTGGTACAATAAGAGGTTCAGAAATAATATCCGTTAGGATAAAATTTTCACTGCGTGATAATGTTTTATAGAAATCTTTCAGAAACAGAACTCCAACAAAGTTATCCAGGTTATTCCTGCAACAGACAATCCTGCTGTGGTTAAAATTTTCCAGTACATTTTTTATTTCAGCGACAGGCTTTTCCACATCAATCCATTCCACATCCAGCCTGTGTGTCAGAATATGTTTTGCCTTTTTATCAGAAAAGTAGAAAACTTTTTCATGGATAACATTTTGTTCCAACTTGATAACTCCTTCTTTCGAGGCTATTTTCATCATATGTCTCAGATCTGCTTCAGTAATATTTTCCGTTTGCTTTTTTATACCAAGCACCTTGTTTATGAAATTCGTAGACGCAGACAGTAGCTTTACAAAAGGATAAAAAGCTTTGCTAAAATAATAGACTACCGGAGCAACACGTATGGCTATTTTATCCGGATCGCTTAAAGCAATTGTTTTAGGAACAAGTTCTCCAATAACTATCGAAAAATAAGTAATGATCACAACCGTTAAAAAAATAGCTATTTCATCGGAATACTTTCCAATGTAACTTATTTCCTGAAACAAAGGGGCAACATCATCAGCAATACGCATGCCCCCATAAACCCCTGTAAGGATTCCGATCAATGTAATGCCAACCTGTATAGCTGATAAAAAGGTTTCAGAATTCTCAAGAAGTTTTAAAGCTGTTTTAGCCCCATTGCTTCCTTCGATTTTCTTTTGCTCAAGTCTTGATTTCTTACTCGAAACCAATGCAATTTCTGATAGGGCAAAAAATCCATTAATTAATATGAGAATTGCCAGTATAAGTATTTCCATAATTCTTTCCTGATATTCCTGTAATCAATAATGTTGGCATAATGTTCAAGTTTTTTCTAAAAATTACCAAAAGTTGAAAAAGCAAGCCAAAAATGATGCTCCTCCACCTTCCTTTTTCATTATACCTATTCCTGATCAAGACCATACCTTCGCCTAATTAAATTCAATTGCACATGGCGTTGGTATATGGAAAAAGGGATTGAAATCAGGTGCCGAAATCAATAGAAATTAATAGATATAATTCAGGCCATATTGGACAGATTACCGGTATAAACTCGCAGATAGAAACGATGTATGCTGCGAAATTTCACAACAAAAGCAACTATAGTCCCGAGGTAACGGACAGCAAATCAATCAAAAAGCAATAATTCCAGGATAATCATTATTCATTATCAGGAAATAAAAGCAGGAATCATCCGGATTTCGTTTCTAAGCCGATCCTGTAATTCATCCGGAAGCTTTACTGTCCTTTTTTCCACCTGTGCCGGGTCTTTTCTTTATAATTTTTTTTGCACGTGCAGGTTTAGCCTGCCTTTCGCACTCTTTTTTAAGGGTTTTATTCATAAGTTCGAACCCTTCCCTGGTTTTATCAATCATACCGCCCATAAAAGGAATCAATAGCCCGCTGAATTTCTCACCGTGGGTAAGGTGGGTACGCTTGCTGCTGATTTCATTCAGCAAAAAATAATGTTCCCCATCGAATATTCCCGGCAGGCCCAGCTGCCCCTTCCACCTGAACTCTTTCCCGGGTTCCGACTTTTTCACCTTCGGGTGAAAGGTCATCCCCTTCGCGTCAGGTGGTTTTAGAAAAACCTTAATTTTTTCACCTTCTCTGGCCGTACCGGAAATGGAACGAACAAATGGATTCCACTTAGGATAACTTTCAAAGTCAGTCAACACCTGCCACACCTTTTCGGCGGTGGCCTCAATTGTAATTTCTGTTTCTATCTGTTTCATGGCATTTATAATTTTAATCCGTTGGTATTCAAACACCACGCCCGATAAAGAGTTTAATAAAAAGCAGTTGTTCAGCAGGAAAAAATAACCGGCAAACATTCAGGAGTACCATTTTCCTGTCGGAAAGAAATGCAGAATTTTCTTCAGGTACTTTTCCCTGAACAAATCCGGCTTAAACAAACGTACTGCCCGACTGTTCCCAGGTATCCACATCTGCTGTATCGAAATATATAATTCAAAGGCAGAAGCAGGCTTCTTCACATCAAAATGATAAACATTTACCGGCTTCTTGAATACCTGGAATGAATTCCTACTATTTTTCTTATAACCGGGGAATAACATACATTCCATAAAAAGGCACTCCTGACTTGTCCATTTTAGTGCGGCAATTTCAGAGATTTTAGGTATCCCGATGGAATGCTGATGCAAGGAAGGAAATCAGGAGGGGATGGAGGGGTGTCAACCCCTCAGCTTAAAAGCCGGAGTTATTCAGTACGGTGGGAAAATGATACTAACCGCTGATAGCAACTGCATTCCTGCGATGGTATTATATAACTCCAGCTTTTATGCTGGGGGTAACAGTCAACCAGGCCACCTCCTCCCCCGGGCTTTAGCCCTGAACATTAAAGTTATTCATCATGAGCTAAAATTACGGCATCCATACAGAACTGTAATAAACCTATCTTCTTTCAAGCTGTATTCTGAATCTGATGTGATGATTTTAATTGAGAATCTTTATGATTATAGAACACTGGTGCAAGAAAAGAAGTCAGGAGGGGGTGGTGGGGCTACTGCCAAACACCAGCATAAATGCTGGTGTTATTCAGGATGGTGAGAAAATGGTACTAACCGCTGATAACAACTGCGTTCCTGCGATCAGACCCCATAACCTTGCCATTTTTGCAATAAACTACTTGAACTGCATTAGTTCCAGAAGCTGTTTTAACGACTCTAATACGTAACATAAATTTACCTTAGTGCGGCAAATTTAAGATTTTTTGATCGTGACAACCTGATATACAATACAGATATTTTTTTATCTTAAAAGGATGAACAAGTCAGGAATATAAAGGCACTCCCAGACTTAATCGTGAAAGAACACGCACCGGCCGGATTTAAAAACTTGACTGTCGTTGTTTTATTCCTTAAATTTATGGGATTCAACCCTGCTCAAACTTCTCCTATACAATGCAAATCAAATAAAAGGTATATGGTAACGAGAAAAGGAAATAAATACGGACGCGTCAGGGAAAAAACTCCCGATAAGCAGAATCGAAAGATTGATCTAAAAACAGAAGAACTGGTTGAGAAATACAGATACCTGTCAACCGACGAAGTCACGTGCAGATTAGCGGAACTTAAAAAGGAATGGGATATCGAGAAAGCTCTCGAGGTTAATGCGTCTTCCCTTGCATTGACTGGCCTTTTATTGGGAATTTTTAACAGCAAAAAATGGCTTATTTTCCCCCTGATAATTGCCGGATTTTTGCTTCAGCACGGACTGCAGGGCTGGTGTCCTCCCCTGAGGCTGTTTCGAAAATTTGGCATCCGGACACGACAGGAAATTGATGAGGAAATGTATGCACTAAAGATACTCAGAGGCGATTTTGATGATATTTCTTCATCTTCCCGATCAGAAGAAATCATTGTATCAATGAGGCGCTGATAAATCACATTAAAAACTATTTCCGGAAATTTTCGAGAACCAGTGTTTTAAGCATTTTCATTATCCCTGAATTAATGCTATTTGCAAGAATATTAATCGGGAACATACCTTTTTAGCTTATTTAATCCGGAACCTTTTAATTAAAATTTTCAAATAAATGAAGATTTATCTGTTGTGTATATTAATTATTAGGGTTTAATACCGGGTGGTGTAGAAATGTTCCACAAAATTTATAAAAAAGAGTAATAAATCATCATATGATTAATTAGAATACCAATAAGAAAAACCTTAGCTACATGAAGGGAACCTGTCGAAACGGCAATCTGTAAAAAAATGGCATAGTTTTATAATGATTTTACCGGCAGTGACATTTGAATTTGCAAAATTAGGCAAAACGTAAAAAACGAGGGAAACGCAAAAAGTATCAATATGGAAACACGAACAGTTTATCTTACCGGCTCATTCAAAGATCTCAAAAGTGCCGAGCGCGCTTACAACCTTTTAAAAGAAAGGGGGTATAAAGACGATGAAATAAATATCATCATGTCGGAAGAAAGCATGAAAAAATATTTCAGGGAGGATAGCCATAAGGAAACAAAATTTGGCAACAAAGCCAAAGAAGGTGCCGGAGCCGGCGCAACAGTTGGTGGAGTGGTAGGAGCCGCTGCAGGGATAGTGACTGCCATTGGCACCAGTTTGCTCATCCCCGGGCTTGGCATTGTCATTGCCGGACCTATTGCTGCAGGCCTGGCGGGTGCAGGAGCCGGAGGAATTACAGGAGGCATTGTAGGTGCGCTAGTAGGTGCCGGCATGCCAAAAGAAAGAGCAACCAAATACGAGCAGGGAATAAAAGAAGGAGACATTGTTTTGGCAGTGGATTTAAGAAATGAGGATGATGCCTTGTTTTTTGAAAACGAATGGCAAAACTATGGACACAACATATACAGGTAACCCTCATTTTAAGCCGGAAGCAAATAGAAGGAGGGCAGGGTTCAGACACTCCTGTTCCTCCTTTTTTGTTATTTCGACGAAATAAAAATACATAAACCACTTACAGCTATTGCATTAAACAGCAGAAATTCGCAAACTTTAGATTTTAGGGGAATTTTTTCTCTTCACCGCTTATTTTTTTTAAATTGTACGGCAATTGAACATATATCAATGGACATATAAGCATCTTACATTATGAAAAGCTTTTTCCTTTTTCTCCACAGACGCCCCAAAAAAAAGAATATTACTAATACTATGGGTATTGGTTTAGGTATTGCACTGATATTTTTGTCGGCTTTTGACATAAAAGCACAGCATCGTGATGTGCCTTTTGTTCCTACACCCTATGAAACCGTTGAAGAAATGTTAAAGCTTGCCAATGTTGGCCCGGGCGATTATGTAGTTGATTTAGGCTCGGGAGATGGCCGCATCGTGATTGCAGCCGGGAAAAGAGGGGCATTTGGTCATGGAGTGGACATCGATCCGAAACGAATAAGTGAAGCCCGCAGAAATGCAGAAAAAGCAGGAGTCGACGACAAGGTATTATTTATCGAAGGCAACCTTTTTGAAACCGATTTCAGCAAAGCGACTGTAGTTACCATGTACCTGCTGAATTCGGTTAACATGAAACTGCGCCCTTACATGCTTAAAAATCTGAAACCCGGAACCCGGGTGGTTTCCTATTACTTTAACATGAGCGACTGGGAACCCGATAAACAGGTACTTGTCAACAACAGTGATGTGTATTACTGGGTAATACCGGCAAATGTCAGTGGAAACTGGAACTGGAAAAATGGGGATAACGAATTTACCATGAAAATAGACCAGGTGTTTCAAAAAATTAAGCCGGAACTTCAATCGGGCAATACATCGTTAAAAATCAGCAATCCTTCACTGGAAGGAGATAAAATCTGGTTCACTGCCGAAAATCCGTTGGATAATACACGTTATGTATACCATGGAAAGGTAAACGGAAACAGCATTGTTGGCACTGTGCAAATCAGGAACGGAGAAAACAGTTCGATTGAAACCTGGACAGCTGCCATGCCCCGGTAATTTATTCATTGTAAATTAACGTAATGACAAAAAAACATAAGTCTGATATGGGAAGCAGCCCGCTTCCCACGTTTACCACCTTAAGTTCTATAGCTGTAATTGTAGGCGTTGTCGTAGGAATTGGCATATTCCGGCTCCCACCTATTGTTGCTTCAAACTCAGGCAGCGGACTGCAGTTCATCCTTTTCTGGTTGGCCGGAGGTTTTATTTCACTTCTCGGGGCATTATGTTATGCCGAACTGGCCTCATTGCATCCCGATTCCGGCGGAGAGTATCATTTTCTTTACAAAGCTTTTGGAAAACCTGTTGGCTTCCTGTTTACCTGGGGAAGAATGACTGTTATTCAGACGGGATCGCTGGCCCTTGTCTCCTTCATCCTCGGTGATTATGCCACACTAATTTTTGATTTGGGAAGGTTCAGCCCCGCCATTTATGCAGCCATTACAGTAATTCTGCTTACCGGGTTAAACATTATGGGAACCCGCCATTCACGAAAAACTCAAATGGTGATTACATCTATAATTGTTTTCATAATAATCACAATTTCCCTGGCAGCGCTGTTTTTTGTACCATCATCACGTGAAGCCGGTCTGGCTGAAAATCAGGGCAACAGTTTTACCGGCGGAATGGCCGGCTCAGCAATGATATTTGTACTTTTAACATACGGAGGATGGAACGAGGCAGCATACCTGTCGGGAGAACTTATCAATGTAAGAAAAAATATGATAAAGGTTTTGGTTGCCGGCATTGCTGTCATTACCCTGCTTTACCTGCTGATAAATTTTGCCTATCTGCATGTACTGGGACTTGATAAGTTAAGGGAATCGCAAACGATAGGAGCCGACATTACCGAACCGGTTTTTGGCACCGCAGGCTCTTTTATTGTTGGATTTATTGTAATCTTTGCAGCAATTTCCACAGCCAATGCCACCATTATCACCGGTGCACGCACCAATTATGCACTGGGAAGGGATTTCAACCTTCTGCAGTTTATGGGCCGTTGGGATTCCAAAAGAAACACGCCCGTTAATGCATTGCTTGTTCAGGGTTCCATTGCCCTGCTGCTCATTATTTTCGGTGCATGGTCGAAACAGGCAGTGGAGACCATGGTCGATTATACGGCTCCGGTTTTCTGGCTGTTCCTTTTACTTACCACTGTCACATTGTTCATTTTTCGAAGCAAACACAAACGCAGCGAAATTCCTTACCGGGTCCCGCTTTACCCTTTAACACCATTGCTGTTCATTGCAGCATGCGGTTTCATGCTTTATTCCAGCCTTGCTTTTACAGGAACAGGTTCGCTGGTGGGAGCAGGATTTCTTGTCCTGGGAATCCCAATATACCTGTTAACACTGAAACAGGAAAAAAAGCAGCGCTAAATAAGGCATTACTTGCTGATCAACTTTAAAATTATTTCAGCATCATGGCTTTATGCTCCTCCACAAGCCTGATGGTATGCTCTAACAGTTCAGGGCCTCCCGCTTCTCCATGTCCGGGAATAACAGTATTAATGTCCTTATAATTTTCTGATAGTTTCCTCACGGTTGTATCCCATTCCTCCACAACGGCATCCGAAAGGTTTCCCAACCCGGCTGAGCTGATGCTTTTTATCAGGCATCCTCCAAATAGAATTTTCTTACCGGGAATCCACACTACGATGTTGTCAGCAGAATGTCCGGGACCAAAATACCGGCACTCCACCTTTTCACCATAAAAATCAAAAGCTTTTGACTCCGTGAATGACTCAGAAGGAACAGGCAAGTTCAGTTCCCTGCACCTGGCAACAGTTTGTGAATTTGCCAGCGATTTAACTCCTATATTCTGCAAATAATCCAATCCTCCCATACAATCGTTGTGAAAATGACCGGGAATTACCAAACACACACGGGCCGACAAAGAATCATTAAGCCAGGTCACAAGAATAGCAGTTTTCTCATTATCAACAGGAGTGTCAACCATAAGTGCCCTGCCCGACCGGATTAGAATCATTCCATTCGAAGGAAAGCGCCCGTAATCTTCATCGTTATGCCACGATACATGCATAAAAACAGAATCTTTCAGATGCACAAGTTGTACATCTTCATTAACCGTAAACACCTGGGCGGATGCCATCAGGGATGCAACAACAATTGCCAGAACAAATACGATACGTTTCATCATCGGCTGTTTACAGGCAAATTTAAACCTTCATTCTTAAATTAAACAGCTTTGGGTATCAAATTTTCATCGGTCACCGGAGTCCGTATCAATTCAACCGAAAGGGCAGCTATCCAGAGAAAATAGACCAGCCAGGCTATACCATTAAGTAAGGCAAAGAATCCGGCAGGATTTCCTTCAAAAAGAAAACCGGTGCTTATTATGGCGGCAAGACCTGTAAACAGCCCTGTAAAACCCAGCCATTTAGGAAAAATTCCGGATGAAAGAATAACCACAGCAGCAGCTGTCATTGCCACCCCACCAAAAGCTCCTGAAACAGAATAGGCATAAAAATTGGCTGCAATGCCAAATGAAGCCGTTTCGGTAGTTACATTCCCCCCAAGCAGAGTCAGCCCGTTTATGAACGTACCGGCAATGGAACCCACCGCCGGAGAAAGAATAGCTCCTGCCCATGTTACACGTGTCCAGATAGCCGTAGCTCCTTCAGCCAAACGAAGCCTTTCACAAAAACCAGCATAAAAAGGAAAATAAAACAGCAGAAATGCTATCCCTGCCATAAAATGACCCCCCCTGTACCACTTGCTGTTTGAAGCAAACCACTCCACCAGAGCAGACTCATCATGATTGAAGGCTGGTGGTAAAACATTTATTCCTGCGGCGATAAATGAGAGAACAACGAAAAGAAGTCCGCAAATGCCGCTTAACCTCCAAGGTGATTTTAAAAGGTTCATAGTTGAAATTTTTTTCAATTGTACAGAATGAATTTAAACTTGTTTACCTGAAAATTAAACGGAAATGAATGATTGTATGTTCCACCTCCAGGAGCATGAATTGATTTTTTATTTGGAGTTAAGCCATTGAAGCATAGCTTTTCGGTTGGTATTGTTTTTGTGTCATAAAGGTCCTTCTATCAGATACATGTAAATTATTGAAAGAATGCACAGAAAAATAATATATTTTATCCTTTTGGCAATAACAGCAGCAGGATGTAGAAGTGTACAGCAGGGTCTGTTCCCCAAACAATCGCCTCATGAAGAATACAGCTTAAAACTTGAAGAAGCTGGGTTGGCCAGCAATAAATTGGGAAAAAGCTGGATAGAGGCATCAGAAAAAGGCTTATTAAACCCGACAGAAGCCGGAATTCCCTATTCGGAAGCCATGGTTTTTGATTACGAACAGTTAACTACGGCAACTTACAGGCTTTTTCTGAGGGAAGGTCAGAAACTGCATGTGCTGGTTGAACCTGGGCAACCGGATACTTCCCATATTTTTATTGATTTGTTTCGCCTTACTGATGGTGAATATAAACGAGAAGCCTTTGCAGAGAAAGATTCCATACGACTGGACTACAGGGTAAAAAGAAATGGTGAATACATTCTGCGTATTCAGCCCGAATTAATGGTTGCCGGTTTATTTACTGTTTTCCTGTTTACCGATGCCTCCTTAAATTTTCCGGTCCCGGAAAGGGATTTTACTTCCATATCAAGCTTCTTTGGAGACCCGCGGGAAGGAGGCCGGCGTAAACACGAAGGAGTGGATGTATTTGCCCCCCGGGGCACCCCGGCCCTTGCTGTCAGCTCAGGAAGAGTGACCCGCACCGGCACAAACCGACTGGGAGGCAAAGTTGTATGGGTTAGCGACACCCAAAACGGCTACAACTATTACTATGCCCACCTGGATACACAGTTGGTGAGGCCGGGCATGCAGGTTCATCCGGGAGATACCCTGGGCTTAATAGGTAATACCGGAAATGCAGTAACAACGCCTCCTCACCTGCATTTTGGCATTTATGCCTTCGGGCGCAGGAGTATTGATCCTTATGTGTTTTTCCATAAAACTGATATGCCCGTAATCGATTCCCTGCAAATAGCCCGTTTTGTCAACACCTGGAGCCAAACTGCTTCAGATAAAAATAATTTTCGTACAGCTCCGGATTTGAATGCTGACATTATCGAATCCCTTCCTGCCAACGTACCGCTAAAAATCAGAGGAGTTGCCGGCAACTGGCTGCGTGCAGAACTTCCCACCGGCAATAGTGGCTACATTCACCGGTCGATTGTTAAACCGTTAACCGATTCCGGGAGGGAAATAGTTGCAGCAGGAAAAATAATCCGCAGCAGACCAGATTCCCTTTCCCTTGCAAAAAAAATAATATCTGAAGATGAAAAGGTTAAAGTTTATACCGAATACCAATCTTACCTGCTGGTTGATACCGGTGATGTTTCAGGATGGATAGCAGAAGATTCCTGATGATGTTTATCATATCCATTAACATCAAAAAAGTTGTCTGTTCATTTCTCCTTCAGCAATAACAGGAATCAACAATGGTTTTCTTCTCCAATGAACCTTTGTTATTGAACTGATATCAGGTATTTTAAAACTCCTGACAAGAGTTAATTTCCCGGCAGTGTCTGCACGTGCTGTTTTTGACTTCGCCCTTCACGAACGCCTTATAAACGCTCCAGTCTGGGTAAGGCAAAACCGACAGGAATTCATCAATCCGACTATTGTCCGTTAGTTGCAGTCCATTTTTCTACATTGGCATCAGAACCATTATGAACCTGAACAATTCCTTCAATGTTGCTGTCAGCTATACGACCACTGAAAATGTACTTATCACCGGTTGAAGGATCTTCTGCTGAAAAACTAAGCCTATCGCCCGACAGCGTACTTTCATCCACATTCAGGGTTGTATTGCCGGCTTTAAGCTCAAGATCAACCTCCTGGAATTCCTGGTTTACATTCATTTTAAATTGCTTTCCATTGGCCTGCCAGTCCCATTCTCCCTTAACATCGGCGGGTATAACCCAGTAATAGATGTTACTGTAATTAACCTTAGCCTGGTCATCGGGTTCCCATTCATTCATGTTGAAACTGTGTGAAACCACACGTGTTCCCGGTTCAAGGCTTTCAAGAATTTTAGGCCTCAGCTTCATATTTACGCTGTTTAACAGATACATGGTCAGCACGCTTGCCATGCTGAAGTCGGTTTCAAAAATGTTACCCTCTACAAACACGACCCTGTCCTCCACTCCGGCATTACGCGCATTTTCATTTGCTTCCTTAATGCGTTGTGGATCGATATCCACTCCATGGGCAAAAGCCCCCCGTTTTGCGGCAGCAATCACGATGCGTCCATCTCCCGACCCCAGATCAACAACATAATCACCAGGCCCGACATTGGCAACGTCCATCATCTTTTCAACCACTTCATCGGGTGTAGGAACAAACGGAACATCACGTTTCTGGGCATCAACAAATGCGGGCAATCCCAACAAAAATATGCCAAGAATTAATACAGAAAACAAACTGTTTTTTACAGGCATGAAAAAACAATAATTACAACAGGTTGAATAATTTTTCATAATGATATTTATTAATTTTTAAAGTATTCATTGCTGCAGGAAGAAGAGAAATCATTTGATTTATTTATTCCGGCATTCTTTCAAAATTGCTATTCTTCTCTTGATATATTTTTGGCATCATCATAAATTGATTTAAGCCTGTTTATTCTTCTTCAAATTTTATCACCTTAACCGGGCAATTTTGGGCAGCTTCCCTTACACCTTGTCCATTTAAAGTAAAGTCTGCATCATCTTCAATAAAAGCTTCCCCAAAATCACTGAGTCCAAATACTTCAGGGCATATCTCATTGCAATATCCCGCTGCAATGCACCCCTCTTCAATCCATACGTTTTTAATTTTCATGTCATAAAAATTGTTGGTTTTTAAAAGATATTAACATGGTATTACCACGTCTGGACAGCCATCGGGATTAATTAGCCTTAATTGTTGTGACTTGTTTCTCATGCTCATTTCATACTATTAAAATTGTGAATTCTCAATTATACATTATATAACCAGCACGACTAAATAGCTACCAGGATATTAAACTCTGTTGGTATATCATATCACTCATACTCATTTCATTTAATTAATTCTGCTTATTTTACCGGCATCACTAGGATTTCTCATTCCGGCAGCCACCGGTATTATTCATCTTCGCTTGGAGTGAAAATTGTTAAGGCCTAATTTTCAACCCTAAACCGCTATCTTCCATAACTTTTGTGAGCAGCATTTTGTTCAAAATAATTATGATTTATATGTCTGGGGCGATAAGATTTTTGTTCCGTATTTTATAACCGGAAATAAAATTGTAAACACAGGTAGTCTAAAAAGAAATCCTGAAATTCTTAAGGTAAAAGTTAGCATTTTATGCTCTCGGGAAGCTTCTGAATTTGAATATTTTCCCTGTAGCTTTCAATGGAATCAAAAACTCTGTGGGGTAAATCATTTACATTAATCATAGTTTTCATCAGCTTTCGCCTGACAAGTCTCTGAAAAGTGTTATCGTGTTCTATGTTATGCCGAAACATGTACCTCAGCCCTGCCAATGTAGCTTCAGTTTTGTTAATTAGAGAATTATTCAAAACTACTACAGGTGAAACCATAATAATTTCGATTTGATTCTCGGAAAAATCATTTAAAACTTTATCCAGAAGCTTACCAGAATGGTAAAAAGCCTTTCCTGACATTTTTTTTGATACTACCGGCCTTGTTTTTTCCTTTTGAATAACATCAGGTACAGCCTTCAAATTAAAATGATTAAATACTGAAACAGAGGTAAAAAAAATAATCTTACCCATATGCTGAACGTTTTTAATGCATTTCAAAAGATTTCCGGTATTCGAAATTAAAGGAATATAAAGAGATCCCTCACCTTGATGTAAATCTAACCTATAGGGTTCCCCACAATGGATAAGGCAATCACAATCCTCCAAGAATAGCTTCAACTGGAGATGATTTTGCATATTAACGTAACAGAAAAGAAGTTTATCACTTGCTCTAAGTCCTGTACTGATAAGGTTTGTTTTACCCCTTGCAGGTTCAGGAACAAGAATTTTCACCCTGTAATTCTCAGATAGTAACTTTAGGGTAATATCACATCCTAAAAAATCATGGCCTCCTATAACTCCTGCTGTCTTCACTTGAATGTTTTGATTGACAGCAAAATTAGAGGATTAAAAATCAAAACATTTATCTTATTTACGCACAGATATGGACTTTTTGGTCATCAATTGCCTGTAAACAGAGGGGGTGCAGCCAAATTCCCTTTTAAAAGCACGTGAAAAATAGGCCAATCCGTTATATCCTGCACTGAAACATACATCAGAGATGCTATCAGTTCCATGGATTAAACATTCTGAAGCGTGTTGTAACCGAAATTTACTAATCAAACGACCTGCCGGAATGCCTGTCAAAAAATTTAGTTTCCGGTTGACCTGGGAAACACTCATATTTAATTCCCTGGCAAGCTGTTCAACAGAAAACCAGTAATCGGCATAATGCACTTCAATAATTTTTACTGCGCTCAAATAAAAATCCTTGTCAATAGGTGAAACGGCAGCATCACGCAGATGAATAAAAGAGTTATAGGAAGAAAAAGAAGGTAAATCAGCAGAATGATTCAGTTCCTTTAAAAGGTTAAAGGGTTGAATTTGAAATCTGTAATACAAGGATTCTGACAGTTTATTTTTACCATTAATGTTTACCTTTGTTACATAACTGCTTGCAGGAAATTTAGGTTTTTCATTGCTCAGACATACATGTTCACAAAATTTTTTTGCATTAATTTTTGTAAGCAGCATTTCAACAGATGCCGGTTCAGAGCACGTATCTATATGATTTTCGATACGAATTAAATTTCCATCCGCATAAAAGAAACAAAACCGTTTATTGCCCCATCCCGTAAGGCACTGATCTATCTTTTCTTCTCCTGCCGAATACAGATGGCTGTTTGAATCAATGCTTTCGGATGAAACTTCCGAATTGTAATCATTATTATGGAGGGAGTTCCGGTGTTTAATTCTTCGTATTTCATATTTGCGGTAGAACCATAACATCAAAAGAAACAGAATTATACTCAGGCCATATTTCCACCAGGGTTTAATAAAAAAACCTCGTTCCTTGTCTTGCGCTCCGGGAAAAAAAACTGAAAAATATGAATTTAAATGACTTTGAGAAACAAGACCAACTGAACCATTTCCAGATTGACTGTGAGTGTATTTAATATTAACACTTTGTCCTGAAATTTGAAACAGCAAGGCAAATGTTATCAGCAGCAAATATACCATCATTTTAATTCCGTCACACATTAGCACGATCTAACAATTTATAGAACAACTGCAAGTTACAAACAAATTATGAATCGCAATAAATTATTTTAATGACAGTTACAATCGTTCAAACTTTAAAACTATATGTTCAAAAATATACTCTGGTTAATGTTAAAGAATATTAATACATCTTTTTATGTGCTAAAAAAATCAATGTTTTTTTTTACCAAAAAGGCAGATTATAGAGCAAATTAACCTCAAAAACAGTTCCCGCACATTTCATATTGTCAAGCTATGCCAGTAATACAACAAAATTTAATTTCCAAGTAGAATAGGATATATTTTGACAGAATAAAAGACAATTGACTCCGAATATATAATAACATAAATTGTATCAAATTCAAAAACAAAAAAACAATAAAGATGAAAAAATTAGCATTCACAATTTTAATGGCATTAGCTATCGTAGCATATTCAGCTGCTGAAGACTACAAAATTCCTCTGATTGGCTCCAAAGCGCCATCTTTTACATTAAATTCCACTAATGGAAAAATCACATTCCCCGAAGGCTTTGGAGACAGCTGGAAAATCTTATTCAGTCACCCGCAGGATTTTACCCCGGTATGTACTTCCGAACTTCTGGAACTTGCATATAATCAGAAGGATTTTGAGGAAATGGGGGTAAAAATTGCAGTAATCTCAACAGATGAATTAAGAATTCATAATGACTGGAAAAGACATCTGGAAAGCCTTGATTACAAACAAAGGGGAAAACAAAAAATTCATTTTCCTATATTGGAAGATCAAAAGGCCAAAGTTTCAATGCAGTATGGTATGCTGCATGAACCGGTAAGTTCCAACAGGGATATAAGGGGTGTTTTCATTATTGACTCAAAGAACATTATACGCTCTGTAAATTTTTATCCCATGGAAGTGGGGCGCAGTGTTGAAGAAATCAAAAGATTAATCGCAGCATTGAAAACTACGGATAAAGAAAAAGTATTCACTCCTGCCGACTGGAAAAAAGGAGATGATTTACTGATGCCGTATTTTCCTTATACTGCAGATCAACT
This sequence comes from Mariniphaga sp., assembly GCA_041687255.1. Lineage (GTDB taxonomy): Bacteria > Bacteroidota > Bacteroidia > Bacteroidales > Prolixibacteraceae > Mariniphaga. The sequence continues at coordinate 79,145 of JAWLCL010000018.1, forward strand.
TACTGAAGATCCTGGTATAAAAGACAGGTATTATAATGTAGGGGAAAAATTGTGGTTTAGAAAATCAGCGATGGAATAGATTGAGCATCTTATAATTAATCAGCAATGGGGCTGTCCATGTATTTTATGGATAGCCCTTATTCATTCGAAAAAGTTGAACGAGCTAAGCCATTTATTAATTTAGGAGTAAAAAACAAAGAACCAGTATGAATATGTTACTTTTATTACATTTATAACTTTTCGTTATTCAGGTTTATATTTCCTGCTGAACTTTCTTTTAAAAAAGAATGTTGGCAAATAATCAATGCTACCTGTACTTCCATTTTCCGTAGAGCGAAATCGTTTTTCCATCAATACCTTAAAAAACTATTTATCGGTGGAATTGTTTATTAGTACAACAATATGCAAAAAGAAGTACCACAAGACATACCAAAAGATTTACAACGATTGGCACGATTGCTCGACAGCCAGTTCCGCATTGGCAACTTCAGGTTTGGTCTGGACCCTTTACTGGGGCTGATACCCGGTATTGGGGACTTTATTTCTCTTTCTGCTTCAGGAGGTTTTCTGGCGCTGGCCGCCAAACATGGAGCCAGCCGAAAGCTTTTAATCCTTATGTCGCTAAACGTACTCCTGGATGCTGTTATTGGATCTATTCCAATCATCGGTCAGATTTTCGACTTTTTCTATAAAGCAAATAACCGGAATGCAAGGTTGCTTCAAAAATATTACCAAAAGGGAAAATACCGCGGCAGCGGGAAAGGCGTCATTGCTATCATCATTATATCATTACTGATTGTTGCCTTCGTTTTAATCTACCTGATGTGGCAAATCATCGAATGGCTAATAAACCTGGCATAAGGTCTTACTGCCTATACTCCACCAATCCTGGTGCATTGCCAATGCAGCAACATCGTCAACATCAGATTCCATGTCGGTATCAAAAATAATTTTTACAGGTTGGGCAGCCAACCACCCAAACTATCCTCGTTTTTCAAACCTCCACCGTTCTCCCTCCTGCCATGCCTTCATTGAATTTCCATATAAAGGATATCCCAAGCCATCTTTCAGCAATTTAGCCAGGTGCAGCAGATTGTAGGTCATAAAGGTGGTGTTACGGTTGGTAAAATCATTATCTGCAGCTCCCGATTCACTGTCGAGGTAACTGGGACCCGGCCCGGCCTCCCCAATCCAGCCACAATCGGCCTGCGGGGGAATAGAATATCCGATATGCTGAAGCGAATATAATATTCCCATGGCGCAATGTTTTATCCCGTCTTCATTACCTGTTATCACACAACCTCCCACCTTGCCGTAAAATATCCCCTGCCCGTTCTCCTTCACCTCAGAGCTGTGGGCATAAAGCCTTTCAATAAGTTTTTTCGCCACCGATGATGTTTCCCCAAGCCAGATGGGTGTGCCTATTATGAGGATATCGGAATCATATAGTTCTTTAAAAAGCCGGGGCCATTCGTCCTTCTCCCATCCGTATTCCGTCATGTCGGGATATACACCGGGAGCAACATCAAAATCAACCATCCTTAAATGCTTCACCTGCACTCCTTCCCTGTTCATTATACCAGCCGATAAATCAATCAGCCCCTGCGTATGGCTGAGCTCCGGAGACTTCTTTAAGGTGCAGTTTACATATATTGCTTTCAATCCTGAAAAATCAATCTTACCCATGCTTCCAATATTTTAATGTTATATCCTTATAAGTTAAGAAAATAAGTTCAATTTTCCCTAAAACAATAAGATAAGATAAAGAGCTGAATGCAAAATGTATGGCTTACTCAATGATGCTATTTCCTTTGGCAACCTCATAACAGAAAATGAAGCGTTTGCATCCGTTACCCGAATTTCAAAACAATTTGTAATTTTGAATAATAACAGTTACAGAATTTTTTAAATCAGATTTTCTCAATAACAGAAAAAGGCGCTGGATAGTATAAAATCAGCCGCCTTCCATAACCTAATAAAATGAACCAAAAAGTATTTTTAGGACTGTCAGCTTTCTTGCTATTTTCATGTACCAAAAAGGAGCCTCTTCCTAATATCGTTTTCATACTGGTCGATGATTTGGGATGGGCCAATGTAAAATGCAACAATCCGGAAAGCTTTTATGAGACTCCAAACATTGACAAGCTTGCAGAAAATGGCGTCCGGTTTACCCAGGCATATTCTGCCCACCCGGTATGCAGTCCGACCCGGGCAGCCCTCATGACTGGAAAACATCCCAACCGGCTAAATATTACCGACTGGTTACCGGGAAGTAACCCTCGGGACAAAATGTTGCTTGGGCCGGATGACAGAAGTGAGCTTGCACTGGAGGAGATTACAATTGCTGAAAAATTGAAAGAAGAAGGTTACAAAACCTGCTTTATAGGGAAGTGGCATTTGGGACATGCTGAGCAATTCTGGCCCGAGCATCAGGGGTTCGATGTAAATATTGGTGGCTGGGAAGCAGGACAGCCCCAAATAAAACCTGGTGTTTCAAACGGATATTATTCTCCGTACGGCAATCCGCGCTTAACCGACGGCCCTGAAGGGGAATATCTTACCGACAGGCTGACCAATGAAAGCATCCGGTTTATCTCTGAAAACAAAAACAACCCGTTTTTTCTCTACCTTGCTTTTTACAGTGTGCATACTCCTGTTCAGGCTTCCCAAAAGCACATTGAGCACTTCACCCAAAAGCGGGCTGAACTAATGGATAGCGAAATTCCGTATCAGAAAGAAGGCAAAGGCTGGACAAAACTCATACAGGATAATGCTGCACATGCTTCCATGATTGCGGCAATGGATGAAAATGTGGGAAGGCTGTTGCAGGCGCTAAAAGATAATAACTTGAATGAAAATACCTGGGTAATATTCACCAGCGATAACGGAGGACGGTCTACCCTCTATACTAAAAATGCAGAAACATCAAACCAACCGCTTCGTGCAGGAAAAGGCTGGTGCTATGAAGGAGGAATCCGGGTCCCTTTAATCATTAAAGGACCTGAGGTTATCAATCCGGGAATGACAGAAGAACAACCTGTTGTAAGCATGGACTTTTTTCCAACCCTGCTGGCTTTTGCAGGGAAAGCTCATCAGGAAACAGATGGCGTAAATCTTTTACCTGTTTTATCAGGCCAGGGAGAAATACAACGTGACCAGCTTTTCTGGCATTATCCGCATTATCATGGCAGTGCCTGGACGCCGGGATCTGCCTTACGAAAAGAAGACTGGAAAATTATTACCTGGTATGAAGATAACCGGACTGAACTCTATAACCTGAAAGAAGATCCGGGAGAAACTACAGACTTAGCAGAAAAATTCCCCCAAAAAACAATCGCATTAAAAAATCAATTAACAAAACTGTTGAATGAAAGCAATGCTCATTTTCCTGCTCTAAATCCTGATTATTTATTCCATCCATCTGAAAAATAAATCCTCAAAAAATTATCGTATCGCTTTTGTCAGCATTTCATCCTTACTCAAATAACTCGAGGCTAATACAACACCGGCCGGGGGATTAAAGCTTATCTTCAAAAACAAAAAAAAGGTATCATGTTTTCCGCCCCTACTAAGTAGTTTGACCCACTGAAAATATTGCCGCACAACATGAACATAAATAAGTGATTAACGAAGAATAAGTTGTATTTTAATAATAAAATTCAAAAATGAAACGAGATGTACTGCTTATCCTGGTAAGGCACCGACAGGAAACTGCCCAAAGTGTGCAAAAAATTCTAACCGGCTGGGGCTGTTTTATTAAAACCCGGCTGGGCCTGCATGATGGTGTACTGGAAGACTGCTCTGAAAGCGGTTTGATTTTTCTGGAGCTTACTGGAAACGAAATCAGCAAACATGAAGAAATTACCCGTAAGCTTAATCTAATAAAAGGAGTGGATGCAAAACTGGTTTCCCTGGAGGTCTGAATAATAAAATAATGTAAATTTATCCAGCTACTCTTTAACGGATACCGCAATAAAATCCATGCCGTTTATAGAAAGTCAGACGCACCCCCAATCCTGAAGTAACGATTGATTATATCCTGTTTATAAAAATCGATTCGTTTGTTTTTTCAATGGCCGTAAAAAAACAATGGCTCCTGAAGGAACCATTATTTAATTGCGAACACCGAACTTATCGATCAAAAAAGCTATTCTGTAAAATCACTAATATCAATATTTTCAGTAGTGGTACTACTGCCGGCTACCGAAACGCCTTCTATAATACCAAGAACTTCAACGAATTTACCCTCATTGGTTGAAACAACAACTAAATCATATGATACGGGAGCAAGATAGGCAAGATAATAGGCATTATTTTCATCTACTACATCGCTCGTAACAGCATTCGGAAACCTGACTTCTTCATCTGCCGGTTCACCAGCTTCAGATTCAATATATTCTCCATTTTCATAGGCATAAACCATTATACCTTTATCAGCAGGGATATTGCTCACCTCTCCTGCAATATGTCCTGCCTGGTCATTTACAATGAGCCTGATTGTTGGCTTTAACAGGTATTTTCCCGAATTCCCAGCTTTTACTACAGATTTCCGTGCATCAAAATCAGCTGTTATAGCTACTGAACCGTTTACCGGGACATCAAAAGAACCAACAGCCTTATATCCAGTCTGTGCACCACTGGGTGCTGATAAACTGATTAAGGATCCATCTTCCATTTCTAAATAGCACCCCTCATTAGTAACTGGTTCAGTCCCTGCCTCCGACACATCAAGAATAAACCTGATTTGAGTATAGGTACCTGCATTCAAACTAATATCCTGAAGTAATTCAGATGTACCATCCTGAAGTTCCAAAAGGTCGTAAGTTTTCGGGACATCCAATATAGACTTTTCCCATTCGCTGTCCGATTTGCCGTAATGAATTTCAGTTACCGTAACATAGACTCCCTTTATACCGTCTGTATCAACAGGTGCATCTGTAATTGAAAGCCTGACAGTTCCCTTTCCTGTATCCTCTATTTCACAGGAAGCAAACAGGAAAATCATCATCGAAACAGTTGCCAGAATTGAAATCATTCGTCTCATATTCATAAATTTTAATTGTTTAATACGTACTATATATCCATTGGCAGGTAATTACCCTACTCCTGTTACTCTTTACTTTTATAAGAATTACAAATAAAAATCCTGCGCAGATAAAGAACTTCGCAATGTTGAAATTTATCAGGCAAGAATATTTTTATTTATGTCTGCAAAAGAGCCTATAAGGGTACATAAAAAGATTGCTCAAAAAGCAGAATGATTTACCCGGCACGTACATTTAAAACAAACGGCTAGTATGAAGAGATTATGAGCAAACCTTCGACAGTCTTTTGACTAGTTTAATTGAATTTAATACGGCCCAGGTATGGTTTTGATCCGTATTATAACAGGCAGATGATAGCTTACCATGCGGCCGGAAAACCCTTCAGAAATATTTTTAAGGTACTGAAATGATCTGCAGTGAAGTATATTTTCTTCTACCGCTGCTCTTATTAATTTTCAAAATGTAGCCAATGATGATCCTGTAAAGGTATATAACACATCTCACAATTAACTTTTTTAACACTAATTAACACATATAACAATATTCTTATTTACAGTAATTTAACAACAATAAAACATTAAAAAAATAAAATTTATAAAACAAAAATGTTTATTCATTAAACAAAACGATTGAATTATAAGTTCTTTATGTTGAACTTTAAAATATAAATATTAAACATTATTTAAAAAATGAAAAAACTAAATGTAAGAAGGATGCTGAACTTAAGAAGTTTTGCCCTTGCAGGAATTTTTGCAATCGCTGTTTTTACAGTAAGCTGCGATAAAGCAGATGATCTTCCGGAGCCTATGTTTACAGGCGATAATATAGAACTTAAGAAAGGTCGTCCTGAAACGAAACCAGGTGCTCCTGCCCCGGGAGAAGCATCGATTGCTTCAATAGCGGAGGCTGCAGGATTTACCAAACTTTTAGATGCATTGCAATATGTAGATGAGGAATTAAGTGTAGGTTTGGTCGACTTGTTTTCCGAAGGAAAAGATCAGTATACAGTTTTTGCACCCACCGATGATGCTTTCAATGCTCTTTTCAGAACTGCTGAATCGGTACTGGGATTGAATGAAGGTGACATAACCTCAGTAAGGGCTCTTCCGGCAAATGTGGTGCTTACCGTTCTGCAATACCATGTTGTTGAAGGTCGTCGTGCTGCAAACAGTGTTGTTCCTCCTACTGGTACCAGAACAATTGAAACTTTGCTTGGAGCAACTTTTTCGGTCAACACCTCCAAAATGATTTATGCAGTTGGTAATACGGCTTCCATCGAGACACCGAATATCTCAGCATCGAATGGCATTATCCATATAGTTGATGCAGTTCTGCTTCCGATTACCACCGAACAGCTGATTGATATATTGTTATCATTGTAATATCCATTATAAAAGATTAATTCACCTTAAGTTCAGGTAATTAATTTAGTTTTAGAGTTTAGAGGCTGCACTGAAGAGTCAGCCTCTTTTCTTTTTACATTTACATGAAAACCTGCTGGAGTGAAAGTAAAGCATCAATTGTTTTTCCTAATCAATAAATATGGATTTTAAAAGACAAAGAAAATAACAATGATTCTATGCAACAGGCTATGCATAACTAAATATTACTTATTAATAAAAGCTTTATTTTCAATTAGCAGGAATTTTAAATTAACTACTTAAGATAAAAAACATTACTTTTGAGCATGAAAACCTCCATTATTTATTGATTATTAAAAAATAATGTATGGTTACAAGAAAAGAACTGTCAGGATTTAAGCAAACATTGACATCTTCACTGCAGAAAGCAGGTTATACTGCATATGGTCGTATATCTTCTTCAGAAGAAACCTATAATACCTATGCTCATCTTCCTGAGCAGGAAATGGTAAAACAGTATGTTGAAGACAATAATCTGGAAGAAATCAACAGGGTATACAGGGTTATCAAATTCATCAATGAAAACAGCGGGAAATATTACAGCCTGAAAACCCTCTGCTTGGAAAACGGCATTGATTACAAAGTATTCAATCATGCAGTTGAAAACATGCCCTACATTGACAAGACTGGTGAGAGACGTAAAACTCAGTACCACTGGATTCATGAAGAGGAGCCCTCCTTCATCACCGCAAAAGAAATTGTTGAGCATATGCGAAAGCTTAAATCAACCAAACTGAATAAAAGTTTAAAAGGAAAAATCAGCCGGGCAGTGGCAGAAGGCGTCAGCAAAGATGATTTCTTTAAAGCAAACAAAATAAAAAAGGAAGCGACTTACAGTGCTGATGCTTATTACAATTATCAGAAGGTACAGCAGCAAAAAAAGGACGACCAGGATGATATTTCAGAAACATTACCTGACAATACTCAACCTGAAAGTTCATCCGTAATTTCAGAAGTTGAGCTTCAGGACCCGGGGATTGACACTGAGGAAACTGTTTTACAAGATGAAGAATCACTGACTATTCCGGAAGTAGCTGATGAGGCCGGTCTGCAGATGGAGAATTACATCCTGAAGCAGGAAATCAAGTACTTAAAAAAGATTAATAAAGCAAAGAATAAACTCATAAAAGCCCTGCGGAAGAAGGTATAACAATCAGGCAATTTGTCTGTAGCAGTTGTTTTGCAAAAAAAACGCACACTTTTAGCAACATTGGCATAGATTATTGCAATTGATAATCAGGAGACACTTGTGCATATATTGATTAAAGAAATAATTCATACTAAATAGTTTATTTTTTGCTGCTGCATCAGGTTACAACAGGAGGACAGGCTTCCTGCCTGTAATTTGCTCATTTCATAAAACTACCTCCCATTTTTAAAAATTCACCCGAACCTGATAATAAAACATTTCGTCTTGCGGTTTTTGAACGATGCCTTTTGCAATGAGAATATCGGTGGCTTCGGTATAAATAAAATGGTACCAAAAGATAAAGAATTCTTCAAAAGAAACCTCTTTATCAAAATCCAGTTCGCGGTATGTCGCCTCAAAATTGGATTTGTTTTTGTTCAGGATATCAAGCAGGCATGGGAAAAACACATCAGGCATTTTTCTGGTTATCAATTGGGTATCATTTTCATTAAAGACATGAATATTCTTGTCATTATAATTATCCCAACCAATATTTGACTGAATCCGTTTGTTACCATAAACGCAAATGCCTATTGAGTCATTCCACAGCAGCCCCCGGTTGCCATAGATTCCATAAGGTTCGGTTTTGGAAGCAAGATCATCTTCAACAATGGCAAGATAATAACGGCTTCCATTTCTTAAAGGCCGCTTTTGGTTTAAAAATTCTTCTTCCATCCGTTGGATTTGAAAATTATCGAGTATGACATTGCTCAGATAAAAGAGAGACAATTCACGAAACTCATGTTGCTTTGAGATATTCGTTTCGTTATGTATCTTTTTTATTTCAGGTAACCAGTTGTATATACTGTCTGCTATTTCATTAGCCACTTTTTGGGCTTTTTCTTCTAATAAATTCCCTCGTTCCAATGTGAGTATGCCAAGAGTTGGTTGGTAGTAATCTCCCTTTTTTACAAGCAATTTATTTTCAATAAGTGCATTGATATTTTTCCCGGTTGTCTCAGGGCTCCATTTCAATTCATTTTCAATTTCAGAAAGCGGAATATTGTAATGCAGAGCAGTCAGAAACTGAGCAAGACTATCTTTTTTGATGTCGATTTTGGGGCCTTGGTATCCCGAGATTTGGTAAACCCTAAACGTGGAGTCAAGAATATTTTCTATTGTCCTGTTGTTTTCAACAGAATAGCTTGTAAAAATAGTGACAGCAAGTGCGATAATTAAATTCTTCATTTTCTAATAATTCTTTTGGTTACAAGTTGTGTGTTTATGACGCTATTATGTTCGGGTCGTTACAAATGGACATGTTACATATAATATTTATTACGCACTAAACGCTGTAATACAGCATGATGATTACACGTTATTTATTAGATAAATAAGGCTTTATGCTGCATTTTTATATTGTTTAAGACGGGATTTCCTGTGGTTTGTTAAAAAAATGCCACTGAGAGAACAAGAGTAAAAGGATGTCAAAGATGGATGATATTTAGAATAACGATTAAGGAAGAATTCAAATAGAATTGCAGCGATTGACTTGCTTAAAAAGAAAATTCATCAATAGAACAAACTTTACACGTTATGAGACGATAATTCCTCTTGATAATACAAAAAGAGTTTTAAAATATTGGAAAGAGTCACTGTCCTATTATTACATGTTAATAACTTCAAGTAATATCATCTCTTTTTACACCTTCACAATCCAATACTAAATCAGCACCATAAGCTTTGGCTGGAGTTTGATACCCAGGTTTTATTTTGCCGGATAATATTCTCTTAACTACTGCCAAAGCACAATATGAAGTCCATATTACTCCAGCTTCTGGTCCGTATAGTCGGGCCTGAACTACATTACCTTCTGCATCACTTAGCTCGCCCCAGACAGTTACTGAAGTTTCATTTCGCTCTTCTTTTGTTGAACCTCCCTTGACATTTTTCTTAAGAATATTCAAAATAAATGGGATACTTAAAAACGATCTGAATTTCTCGAAAAATTTCATTTGGCTAATAGTATTATCAGGCATTACTGTATAAACTTCTATATTAGGAATTCCAGTACTATAATATGCAGTAAAAACGTCACCCCATGTTATACGTACAGATTTTTGCTCGCCAAATCCATAGTCTATTAATTTTATTTTTAACCCTTTTGTAGGTATAATTAGTTTCCCATTTTCCCTGATTCTATTACCATAAGGTATAAGTTCAACTATTGTTTTTAGGGTGCCAGGTGGCATTGCAGCAGGACCATTTGAATAAAATGCAAGTACCAGTGCAGTTCCAGCAGGTAATTTTTCTTTTAGATATAAAGCTAAACAGTCAGTTGGAATTACATCAAATCCTACTCCTGGTAATAACATAACGTTATTTTGCTGAGCGATATCATCATAGGAAGCTATGGCCTCAAATACAGGTATCTCTCCTGTTATATCAAGGTAATGAATTCTATCTTTTAAACAAATCTCAAGTAATGGCTTGAATGTATGGATGAATGGGCCAGCACAATTTAATAAAGTATTAATTCCTTTTAAAAGATTTTTGTTTGTTTGCAGTTCCTCTAATGAGAATGCTCTGAATTCCAATTTCAGTTCATCTGCAAGCATTTTTAGTTTATCCTTGTTCCTGGCTGCCAGGACAGGATGAAATCCTTGTTTTACTGCGTATCGTGCTATGGCTTCACCTACAAACCCAGTAGCACCATAAATCAAAAAATTATTGCTCATTTTAGTCATTTTATGATATTTTTAATCTTTTCCTGTTTTTTCAATGTTTACTTCAGCCTGCTGTATTTAAATTTTTGAGAAGATCCTTCCCTTGTTGATGGATTCAAAAAATGTTACTGAAAAGGTGAAAGGTAAGAAAGCTAAAAGTCGCCTTCTTTATTTGTGAGCCCATTCTCCAGATAATTATATTCAACTTTTCCATAATCCAAAATAAAATCCATCTTATATAAGACAGCAGATATTATTTCTTCAACTGGTAAATTAGTTTCATGGCAGTAAACATTTGGTTTTATTAAATCAAATTACAAAATATTTACCTTAAAATCAATCATATACACCAAGAATTTATTTACACCCCCGCATAAAAAAAACAAAAAAGGGAGCCAGAACTTAATCTAACTCCCTGATTATCCAGAGCGGGAAACGGGGGTCGAACCCACGACCCTCAGCTTGGGATCCGTCGGCTGACGGACTACCACTGAGCTACCCCCACACCAATAATACAAAACAGGGAGCCAGACCTTAATCTAACCCCCTGATGATTTGGAGCGGGAAATGGGGATCGAACCCACGACCCTCAGCTTGGGATCCGTCGGCTGACGGACTACCACTGAGCTACCCCCACACCAATAATACAAAACAGGGAGCCAGACCTTAATCTAACCCCCTGATGATTTGGAGCGGGAAATGGGGATCGAACCCACGACCCTCAGCTTGGGATCCGTCGGC
>JAWLCL010000018.1:90306-93977 GCA_041687255.1 Mariniphaga sp.
CCACACCATTAATACAAAACAGGGAGCCAGACCTTAATCTAACCCCCTGATGATTTGGAGCGGGAAATGGGGATCGAACCCACGACCCTCAGCTTGGGATCCGTCGGCTGACGGACTACCACTGAGCTACCCCCACACCATTAATACAAAACAGGGAGCCAGACCTTAATCTAACCCCCTGATGATTTGGAGCGGGAAATGGGGATCGAACCCACGACCCTCAGCTTGGGAAGCAAAATTTAGTTTTCACAGCATTTCATTGCCTTTCATTCAACTTATTAAATATCAGTAATTTTAAATTTACCAAAAAGTAATATTCTGAAAGAAAATGCATATATTTGAAGTAATTGTTTCAACCATGTTTCAACCAGAAGGATTAAAATTATGGCTTCAGTAAAAGTAATACTTTATACTCACAAAGAATTATCAGACGGCTCCTACCCCATCCTGATTCAAATCATTAAGGACAGGAAAAGAAGAACCATTTCTACAGGACATTCTGCTACAAAGACCCAATGGATCAAAAAATCCAACCTGCCAAACAGCAAACATCCAAACCAGTCACTGTTAACAACCAGAATTTTAAGAATCAAAACTGACATTAACAACATCATTCTTGCTCTTGAAAACAAGAAAAAAAAGTTTACGGTATCAGACATAGTCAATGTTTATCAAAATAAGAAAAGTGATATTTCATTTGAAGAGTATTCTACCAGGATAATTGACAAATTAAAAACAACAGGAAAAAATGGAAATGCAATCGTATACAAATCAACTCTGGAATCAGTGAAATCATACACGCAAGGAATTGATATACGCCTGGACGAAGTGGATTATGAATTTGTAAAAGGATATCAGGAGTATTTGCTATCAAAAGAAGTTATAGTGAAGAAAGGCACAAAAGATGAACGGGTAAAAAAATTGACAGTTAATGGCATCTCGATGTACCTTAGAACTCTTCGAGCCATTATTAATAAAGCCATCAAAGAAGATTTAGTTGATGAAACCTCCTACCCTTTCAAGAACATCACCATTAAATCCCAAAAGACACGCAAAAGAGCTGTCAATAAAGATGTAATTAAAATGGTGGAAGAACTGGAGGTCCCTGAAAATTTACAGCTGTGGAAAGACCTTTTCATGTTTTCATTTTATAACCGAGGGATGAATTTTGTGGATGTGGCATTTCTGAAGGTTAAGAATATTGAAAATGGCAGGCTGAATTACACCAGGCAAAAGACTGGTCAGCAATTCAGCATTAAGGTTACGGATAAGGCTATGGAAATTATTAAAAGGTATAATGATTTAGAGGACCCTGAATCTTATATATTCAACATCATTTACCGTAAGGGAAAAGAATACCTGGACTACAGAAATGCAATGAGACTGATGAATAAAAAGTTAAAGAAAATTTCCACATTATTGAAGCTTGACGTACCTTTAACGACATATGTATCAAGGCACAGTTGGGCTACCATAGCCAAAAGATCAGGTATAGCCACTGCTGTTATTTCTGAAGGACTAGGACATGAGTCGGAAGAGACGACACAGGTGTACCTGGACAGCTTTGAAAATGATGTACTGGATGATGCTAATGAACTAATAATCTCGTAAAATAAATATTAACATTATGAAAATAAATAAATTAGACAAGCTGGCTGCCTTTATCAGGGAACATCATAAAATTTCTATCCATGAAAAAAATAGAATCATGAATATACCTGATGGAGGTTTCACAATGGCGGAATATTATGAGAATTTAGAGAGAGAAGAAGCAGTTTCTACTGGTAAAAGTAAATATAGCATAGAGATTTTAGAAACAGAATTGATAAAAATTGAGAAAGAAGCCATTTTATTTCTACAAGAACAATTCGCAACTCATAAAGATTCAGCTATTTACATAGTAGATGATGGATTGAATAAACTGAAGGAAATTTTGAATAAAATTACTGAAGTTGAAAAATTTGATAAGGTATTCTATTGGGATGCTGATATATCAGTATATGATGAAATTAAAGGAAAGAAGTTAACTATAGAAGATTATCATGAAAATTATTATGATAGTATTTCAAAAGTATTAGCCCTGCAAAAATCAGCAATTCATGAAGTCTTGGATGTATATGAAAATATATGCTCATTGTTAAAGGTAACTCCATCGCTATTTAAAATCAAAACAAAACTTACGGTTGATGAACTTGGGTTGCTATTTAGATTATTGTATGAATTAGAAAAATTTGATGTAAAAAATCCTGTGGAAGTTCCACGTATGTTAGTACATTCATTTTCCACTCTTAATCAAGATGTAATAAAAGAACCATCAATGAGAAATAGTTTTTTTAAACCTAAAAGTGAAAAAACCTGGGAACGTATTGATTCGCTATTAATTGAGCTTAGACAAGCCTTTGACAAATTGGAAGATAAATTTAGCAAATAAGGGCATGCGGTAATATTACGACTTTTCTTTAAAATTCATCAATTACATTAATATGGGTTGCACAACCCACTGCAACTGGTTTTGCCTCTAGTCATGAGCTAATTTTGGTGTTGAAGATTCAGATGGAGTATCACTCCAGACTTCATCTAATCGACTGGAGGTTTAATTATTATTACTTAAATTTTTTTATTATGAAAAATAATGAAATCGTTACTAAAGAGTATGTTGTTGATGACAAAGAGAAAAATCTGAAAGAAAAACTATCAGATTATCTGTCAGATTTTACTGCCAACATAGGATTTGGGCTTGATAATCAATTAAATGGTTTTCAATGGAGTTATCCTAACACTAGAGTATCTTACATGGATTTTATTGAAGCCTTACTCGATCATGCTCAGACGAAAAACTTGAAAATAAGTTTTAATTATTCTGACTACCCGCTTCATGTAAATTTTTCGTCTGGAGTGGGAAGTCATGAAAATGATTCAACTGTCATTGAAAAATAGAAACTGATTTAAAGCACGTTGGTACTGATAAGAGCATCAGTGATGATTTCTCTTAGGGAAAGAGCTTGCATTTTGCAAGCTTTTTTTATGTCCTCATGTTCCATTAATAGCACTAAGTACAACAAATTTAAGATAAGGGTTGTGCAATCTACTGCAACTGTTTTATCATTCATTTTCTCCTGACTTTTGAAATGAAGATTGGAGCTATGAATACTCCAGGCATAGCCCAATCAACTGGAGGTTTTTAAAAGTTTATCTTAAATTTTGATGTTATGGATCTAAAAATTGAGTTCCAGAAATTAAAAGAAGGACAGGAGTATATCCTTCAGGCACTTAGAGAAATCAATAATGCTAAAAAAGGAGTCAGTAAAATTTACTCGTTAGATGAGATCGCCAAATTCTTTGGCGTAACAAAGAGAACCATTTACAATTGGAAGGATGAGGGTAGACTGCCGCTGACCATTATAGGCTCCAAATCCTATATGACTGAAGTACAGCTTCAGAGCTTTCTAGCTGCAAATGAAGTTAAACCAATTAGAGGAGGGAGGAATTAGCCATGGAATTACAAAATAACATTCAATTGGCATTACCTCCTCATTCACCTGCAACTGGTACTGTAGTGCAAAATATTTCCTTGTTAAAATAAGGAAGAAGTATGCCAGTAATGTTCACGAAAAGTGTACCACTAAAATAGATATAAATTATTCATTTTTTGCATAATCTTTTATTCTAAA
>JAWLCL010000019.1:0-72481 GCA_041687255.1 Mariniphaga sp.
ACCGTCAAAACACACCCCTTTAATTCTTAGGAACTGTCCCGGCAGGGACATAATATGGGTAGATGAACCGTCAAAACACACCCCTTTAATTCTTCGGAACTGTCCCGGCAGGGACATAATATGGGTAGATGAACCGTCAAAACACACCCCTTTAATTCTTAGGAACTGTCCCGGCAGGGACATAATATGGGTAGATGAACCGTCAAAACACACCCCTTTAATTCTTCGGAATTGTCCCGGCAGGGACAAAATATGGGTAGATGAACCGTCAAAACACACCCCTTTAATTCTTCGGAATTGTCCCGACAGGGACAAAATATGGGTAGATGAACCGTCAAAACACACCCCTTTAATTCTTCGGAATTGTCCCGGCAGGGACATAATATGGGTAGATGAACCGTCAAAACACACCCCTTTAATTCTTCGGAATTGTCCCGGCAGGGACATAATATGGATAGATGAACCGTCAAAACACACCCCTTACGTTCTTCGGAACTGTCCCGGCAGGGACATAATATGGGTAGATGAACCGTCAAAACACACCCCTTTAATTCTTCGAAATTGTCCCGGCAGGGACAAAATATGGGTAGAAATCAAAACACACAATCATTTGGAAGTTCCATCGGAACGAAACCCTTATTTGCCAGAAACTGACAGGTAAAAACCAAAACCCGGCCCCTATCTGCATGACCTAAATACTTTTAAACATCAATTTTCAAGGCAGGTCATCTCCGGTTTTTATCAGAAAAGTTGGTTCAAGAGATTTTCTCCGGGTTTTAGAATTCAGAAATTCAATGGTAATACGATTCATTCCCCGCTGCTCAATACGAAAAACCGTATCAATTTTAAATCCCAGTTTTAATATTTCATTGTGCTTCCCTTCATTTGTGTACAACCAGGTCCCGGATTTTCCCATTGCTTCATGCATCTGCTCCCAGGAGGCAATATTCCGTACCGAATCTTCGGCCATAAAAAACAATTCATACTCTTCCAAATCCCAGTTGTAAAGCCGCTTTTCAGCAGACTTACTGTTTTCAAAGTAATTAACTGCCTGTCGCGCTCCCTGTAAGGAAAACAGGTAAGGAATAACCCTTGCATTCAGGAAAAGATTAAAGCCGGCAGTGATAAGAAGCGAAAAATAGATTATCCGCCTGGTCTGACTTTTTTCATTATTATAAAATGCAAATAATAGTGTAACAACTGCAGCTACAAGGAATATCAGAATACCTGCAGCTTTTCCCTCCATCACAATATACCACGATGCAAACAATAAAAGGCACATCACACCCAGTAAAAGAAAATGAAGATAAATCAGCCACGAATTAAATTTTGAAGACCGGGCCGCAAGATTTTGTATACGCCCGGCAGCAACAACAGCCATCGGAGGCATAAGTATCATAAGGTAATTGGGCGCTTTACCGCGGGCTATACTGTAAATAAAAAACAACACCATCACACCCCCAAACAATGATGCAGCATAATTATTAAAATTCCGGCCGCTGAACCACGACCTAATCTCCTGAACCAACCCTGCAAAAACGGGTATCGTCCAGGGCAAAAATGCCCAGATAAGGTTGTACAGGTAGAAAAAAGGATCGGTGCTTGTGCCGGTAAGTTCCCCTGTGACACGACCAATATTGTTATCGATGAAATAGAAACGAAGCCCCTGCACACCAAAATTATTCCACAAATGGTAAAGCGCGGGAGATATTATTAAAAGAACCAGTGCTATGCCTGCCAGCCATTTGGGATGGACAAGCTGCCTGTAATCTTTTTTCAGTAAAAGAGAAAAGAGCACAAAAAAGAAAGGCAGTACTGCTCCTACCGGCCCTTTGGTCAGCATAGCCAGACCAATCCCCGAAAAAGCAAAAATAAAATTAACAGGTTTCGAATACTTAAGGTATACTGCCGTCTGCCATAACGACAGCATGACAGCGCTCTGCAGCACTGTGTCGGTATGAATGTCAAAAAAGTAAAGAAAATAAAGTTGCGATGTTCCTGTAAAAAGGGCTGCGAGCATACCGGCAACTTCAGAAAATAACAACCGCGCCAACCGATAAGTGAAGTAAATGCCCAATATCCCGAATAGAAAAAGAAACAGCTTGAAAGCAAAGTTGGTATTCCCGAAAATTTCTATTCCTATCCCGGCAAGCCAGAAGAACAGGTGAGGTTTCTGATCGTAGGGCCTGCCGTTAATTTTCAATTCCAGCCAATTGCCCGACTCCACCATCTGCCTCGTTATAGCGGCATACAAACCGGAATCACCTGTTAAATCAATAGTTAATCCAAACCCCCAGGCAAGGGCAACCAATATGAAAGCAATTGTCCATAAACTATTTTTCAATTTATCGTTCAAGCCGATTCTGCAGTTAAAATTTAGCAGAAGCAAAATAAATGAATTCTGCATGATTCTAACCAAAAAAGAATATAAAAACACCCCCTTCCAGGCATTCAAACCCACTAAAACATTCACAAAGAACGGGAAAGGTTACATTGCAATAAATTGCACCACCAATCGTTTAAACAAATGTCGAAAGAACTGTTAAATTAAAATCGTTAATTTTGTGAATGAAATGTATGGAAATGAATTTTCGTTAAATATTTAAGCATGAAAACAGCCATTTTTCCAGGTTCCTTCGATCCATTCACAATTGGACATGAATCCATTGTAAAGCGGGCAATACCAATGTTCGATAAGATTATTATAATGATTGGATTCAATGCCAATAAAAAATCGTTCTTTCCTCTGGAGAAACGGTTGAAGTGGATAAACCAGGTTTTTCAGAATGAGGACAAAATTGAAGTCCGTGTACATGAAGGACTGACGGTTGATTTCTGCAAGGAAATGAATGCCAGGTACATTTTACGGGGCCTGCGAACATCGGCCGATTTTGAATACGAAAGGGCCATTGCCCAGGTAAATAAAAAAATGCATCCCGAAATTGAAACCGTTTTCTTGCTTACGTTACCCGAGCATACGCCGGTTAATGCCACTATTATTCGTGATATAGTATTCCATGGAGGCGATGCCAGCATGTTTTTACCTGCCGGTCTCGACCCCAGTGAGTTTAAATCCAACAGATAAAGATTAAAAATAACAATGCGTTTATCCCTCCTGTCATTTCTTACTTTGTGTGTTCTCTATGGAACAGCCACTGAAATTGTGGGAAATCATAAAGAATATGCAGGCAAAAAACTACAGTTTTTTAACTATAGTGATCCGGTAACCCTGGAAAAAGAACACCTTTTTACCCTTGATATCGATGCCGCCGGAAATTTTAAAGCAAATCCATCTATCGATAAAACTACATTTATATTCAGTGAATTTGGTATTTATAAAGGAAACCTCATTCTGGAACCGGGTAAAGATATTGAGTTGCTGCTTCCGCCGCTGCGCGAAAAATCGTTTGCCGAACGAAAAAATCCCTATTTCAGCCCGGTCGAGTTCTGGATTGCCACCAAAGAAGGCAAGCAACTGAACGATAAGGTTTCAGAATTCGACAACCAGTTGAATCTTTTAACCGATAAATACTTTAACCAACTCTACTTTCAACAGTCGCGAAATGCGTTTGATTCCATTCAGGCCAGCCTTCAACAACAGTTTGAATCGGGCCAGACTGAAGCATTTGCCAATCACAAACGCCTGCGTTTAAAAGCTGTCGAAGCCGATGCCTTCAGGTTACCGGCCGAAAAGATAGCTCCTGCCCTGTCGGAAACAAATCCGGAATACTGGAATTTCCCGGCCTTCATTCAGCTGTTTGAAAAAGCGTTTGGGGGAAAACTGAGTTTTGAAGCAAAGTCAATGCAGGGAAATGCCATTCATAAAGCCATTGCCGGCGCTGATGTTGCTTTTTTTACCGGATTTATAAAAAACAGGTATCAAATAACAGGTCCTTTATCCGACCTGGTACTGCTGAAACTGTTGCACGACGGCTTCTATTCAGGGGATTTCCCCCGGGAAAGCATTTTAAAGCTCTTGAATTCAAAACATTTTTCAGCTAATCAGAATCAAACCATCAGGGAAGTGGCAGGAAATGTGACCGAAAAATTGATGCACCTGCGCGTGGATTCCAAAGCCCCTGTCATCTGCCTGCCAAATACCGACGGAAATAAAGTATGTACAAATGAAACAAACGATAAATTTAAGTACATCATTTTTGCCGATACCGAAATGATTGTTGTTCGCGAACAGTTGAAATACCTCACAAAAATTCAGGAAATGTTCAATGAACACCTTGAAATATATGTAGTGCTTGTGAAAACCGACCTTATTGAAATGAAAAAATTCCTTGTCGAAGAAAAAATCCCGGGGGTACACCTTGTGGATGGTAATGGCGAGTACATCGAAAAATACCGGGTAAAATCATTCCCCGGCACTTATCTGCTCAACAGCAGTCATGAGGTGGTATTCGAGGATACCAAAGCTCCGCTCGACGGGTTCGAACAACAATTTGGTACTTTCCTGCGCCAACACCTGTTTCAACAGCAGCGAAATACAGCAAAATAATGAGTAAACGACTTTTTAAAGTTTGATTGATCAACCAGCAGTAAGAACCACAGCCATTAACCAAAAATCTTATTTCCACTTCCCAAACTTACTATATAACAAATCTAAGGGAGAATTTTTCTGCGGCACATATGTTTCATCAATTAACATTGTACTTAATGTGCCGTATACTGTCCCCGCTACGGAACCGTCATTGCGCGCGCAGCAAAGCAATCTTTGGCTATCATGCAGCTGCCTTCATTTGAAATAAAGATTAATTTACGAATTAAATTATTCAATTTGATGTTCGGTTAAATACCGGGGGGAGACTTAATAGCCAGCAGTAAAGCCCATAACCACAACCTACTATATAACAAATCTAAGGGAGTTTTTTTCTGCGGCGCAAATGTTACATCAAATAACACGATACCTGAAGCGCCGCATGGTGCTCCCGCAACGAAGCCGTCATTGCGTGCGCAGCAAAACAATCTCACGATATCATGCAGGTACCTGCAAATGAAAAACTGATTAAAAGTTATTCATTTTGAAGTTCGGGTAAATACCGCGGGTAACTTAGCAGCCAGCAGTAAAGTCATTAATCACAACCATATTACCTTATTATTTTGGATGGTTATTATACATCTACTATATAACAAACTAGAAGGTATCATTATCTGTGGCGCACATGAGGCATCAAATTATAAAGTTTTTTCTGCGCCGCATACTCCCCTTGCCACGGAGCCGTCATTGCCTGCTCCATCAGCTGACGGAAAAGCAATCTCACGATAATAAGCAGAAGCCTGCAAATGAAAAACAGCCTAAAGTTATTCAACTTGAAGTTCGGTTTGAATAACGGGGGGAACTTATTACCCTGAAAAAAATAAAAAATACAAATAAGGTAATGAAGTTTGGAGAGATGATAAATCTGTCCGGCTACTAGGGTGAACAAACAAAATAAGGTTTTTAAGAAATAGTGGAAATGTATGGGCACAATGAAATGATGACATTTTTCAGCACTACCTTGTCCATACCTTCGCCTAATAATCGCGAATTTGATTAGGCGGAGGCATGACTTATGTACGATGAAATAATGAACCCGGATTACAGGTATTACCCGGCTCAATACAGACAGACAAGGGATAAAAAAAGCACCGGAAGCATTTCTAAAAACAGTTCCGCTGCATATTCAATAAGATTTTCTTATTTTGCAAATTTTTCTTAAACCCCTATTTTACTCCGGAAAAACTTAAATAAATGACATTTTGCAGCGACCAACAGAGTAAAGGCGGCATATCTGTTACACCCGGTAGAGATTAATAACCTGTTTCAGGTTTTCATAGGTATTTGACAGCACTTCCTGCAATTCGCTTTTTGCCATCCATTTCACTTGTGTAATGCCTTCTTCCTGCTGAGGAGTACCGGTAAGTTTTCCATCGTAACTCATATGAAACCAATAGGTTTCCTTAAAAATCCAGTCCCCCTTTGAATCAGGGTAAGGCGATTTATAAATATGAAATGTAGAGGGCAACCTTCTGTCGATGCGCCCGGGAACAATTCCTGTTTCTTCTTCAACTTCCCTAAGAGCGGCTTCTTCTGCCAGTTCATTTTTTTCCATCTTTCCTTTGGGTAAATCCCATTTACCGTCTCTGAAAATGAATAAAAGCCTGTTGCCTGCCATTATTACCCCACCTGCTGCATGCACAACTGTAAAAGCAGATTGAAATAACCGTAAAAATTCTTCCGGATTTTCATGGACAATAAATGCTTCATCCAAATCGCCCGATTCAAAAGCTTTGAACCATTCACGTATGTCTTCAATACTACAGTTTCCGCAAAAAGTAACTGTTGATTGATTATTTGTTATATTCTCCCCGCTGCCAATTTTAATGACCCGGTGATTCAGAAAAACTTTATACATTTGCTTCATACTTGAAAAAACGGTTTAAAATGGAACAAATAGAATCTGAAATTGCAAAAAAACTTTTGGAAATAAAATCCATTAAAATTCAACCATCCGTTCCTTTTACCTGGGCTTCGGGATGGAAATCGCCCATATACTGCGATAACAGGAAAACTTTATCGTATCCTGCTGTTCGGACCTTTATCCGGGACAAATTTGCAGAAATTATTTCAGAAAAATATCCAGGGGCCGAAGTAATTGCCGGGGTAGCAACAGGAGCCATTGCCCATGGCGTTTTGGTTGCTGAAAAACTGGGGTTGCCATTTATTTATGTGCGCTCAAAACCGAAAGGACATGGTCTGGAAAACCTGATAGAGGGTGATTTAAAACCCGGCCAGAAAGTTGTAGTAATCGAAGATCTAATATCAACCGGTGACAGCAGCCTTAAAGCAGCCGAAGCGATTAACAATTCAGGAGCGTCGGTTATCGGGATGCTTGCCATTTTCACCTATAATTTTGATGTTGCCAATGAAAAATTCGCACAGGCAATGATTGAACTTACAACATTGGGGAATTACCAGGCCCTGCTATCCACAGCGCTTGAAGCAGGCCAGATAACAGAAGAACAGGTTAATACTTTGATGAAATGGCGTGAGGATCCGGCAAACTGGGGAAAATAATATACATTTATGACAGTAAGTAAGTACGTTAGCAAAACCACATACATTGAGCACAATCAGCAGGTAGTTTTCGATTACCTTTCTAATTTTGAAAACCTGGGGACCTATTTAAACTCCGGGTTGCTTGAAAAAATAACCAGTAAAGTACCACAGATCACAATTTCGGAATTTGTATCCGACCGTGATTCATGCAGGTTTAAAGTTACAGGAATGGGCCTTGCGAAAATCAGGATTGTAGAGCGTGAACCCCATAAAACAATAAAAGTTCAAAGCGAAGGAGGCTTACCTATAGGTTTTACTTTTTGGATTCAGCTCATGCCGGTAACGGCTTTCCAGACCAAGATGCGCCTCACCCTGCATGCCGATATGAACGTAATGATAAAAATGATGGCGGGCGACAGGCTGGAGGAAGGTGTTAACCAGCTGGCCGAAACCCTGTCAACATTGCCTTACAAATAGTTAAAGCACAAACTCTACCTCTTTAAACATATAGGAATTTACAACACCCTCACGGTCTTCAATTAAAAGCTGACCGTATTCGCCTATGCCTGCAATGCGCCCTTCAAAAGTTGCCCCTTCCTTCCTGTATAGCGCCCATTGGTTACCACGGAAAAGATGATTCAAATAGGCGGTATGGATCTCATTAAAAGCTCCGGCTTCGAGCTCCCGGCAGAGTTCCCCGAAAATAGTCCATAAATCACCTGCAGTAACTAAGGCATCGTATTCATTGCCGGTAATCATTTTTAACGAAACAGGATTGGGTATTTCAACACTGAATTCAGTTTGATTCAGATTTAATCCTACACCAATAACCGCAGAATCAAGAGAATCTCCCTTAACAGATGTTTCAATTAAAATGCCTGCAATTTTACTGTTGCCAACGTAAATATCATTCGGCCATTTAATTGCAGCTACAACCCCAACTCGTGAAAGGAACTGAACAAGTGCCAGGCTCGCAATTTTCGACAGGTAAAACTGATTGGAAGCATTCAGGAATGATGGAAAGGCGATATAGCTGGTCAACAGGTTTTTTCCCGGGGCACTTTCCCAGTAGTTATGCCTCTGTCCTTTGCCAGCTTCCTGGTAATGTGCCAAAACGACAGTACCGTTTTGTACCGTTCCCTCTGAAATTATATGATTGGCATAGTTGTTGGTTGAATCTATTACATCTAAAACAATAAAATTCGTATATTTCTCGCTCATTTTTTGTGATATATAAAATCTTCCTGTATAAGCGTGGTTTTTAATGGCACAAATTTGATGATTTTTTGTTACACTATATAATCAGAGGTCTAAATGAATTTTTAAAAATGTAAATAAGGCAAAAAGTATATCTTTGTAGTGTTAAAAGGTTTTTATGAATAATAACTTAGAAAGTACAGAAAATATAAAAAATGCAATTCTTGAAGGAATTCGTAAAATAAAAGGAAAGGAATTAACAATAATCGATTTAAATACAATTCATTATACAGAATGTGGTTACTTTGTTATATGTCACGGCAGTTCCACTACTCATGTGAGTGCAATAGCACAATCGGTAGAAGATACGGTAAAGCAGGAAACAGGAATAAATGCGTGGCATACTGAGGGCTATAAAAACTCAACATGGATTCTGCTTGATTTTGGTGAAATTGTGGTGCATGTTTTTCATGAACAGACCCGGACCTTTTACAACCTTGAGGATTTGTGGGCCGATGCTAAAATAACAAAGACTGAATAAGAAACAAAAAATACTAATGATAGAAAAAAACAACAATAAAAATCCAATTCCACCACCCAACCAATTTAACCGGGGTGGGAAACGAAATGATCCGAAAAAACCCAAGGGTCCTAAATTCAATGCTTATTGGATTTACGGGCTTATTGCTTTAATTTTCATTGCTGTCCAGTACTATCTGAGCAGCAGCAGCGGTCCGGTTGAAACCAACTGGAGTGAGGTGAAATCAACCATGCTGGCCAATAATGACATTGAACGCATTG
Organism: Mariniphaga sp.; assembly: GCA_041687255.1. Taxonomy (GTDB): domain Bacteria; phylum Bacteroidota; class Bacteroidia; order Bacteroidales; family Prolixibacteraceae; genus Mariniphaga. Next base: position 9,047 of record JAWLCL010000019.1, read on the forward strand.
TGGTTGTAAATGATAAGAAGGCGAATATCTATCTGAAACAAAACAGCCTTGAAAAATATGAAACCGAGTTTGAAAACGAATTTACCAAACCGGCGGAAGAAGGCCCTCATTTCACCTTTACCATTGGCTCGGTAGAGACTTTTGAACGCAACCTGCGGGAAGCACAGGCAGATACAGGCGCAGAAGTGCTACCCGAATACAAGGAGGAACGCAACTGGGCAGGTGAGATATTATGGACCATTGGCCCGTTTGCACTTATAATTATTCTGTGGCTCTGGATTTTCCGGAGGATGAGTCGTGGAGCAGCCGGAGGTTCAGGTGGTATTTTCAATGTTGGGAAGTCGCAGGCAAAAATATTTGACAAAGATCAACGGGTTACTTCTTCATTTAAGGATGTTGCCGGTTTGGCTGAAGCAAAACAGGAGGTGGAGGAAATCGTTGAATTTTTAAAAAGCCCGTCGAAGTTCACAAAGCTTGGAGGAAAAATTCCTAAGGGAGCCTTACTTGTCGGCCCTCCCGGAACCGGTAAAACCCTCTTGGCCAAAGCAGTAGCCGGCGAGGCAGAAGTACCGTTTTTTTCAATGTCAGGCTCCGATTTTGTGGAGATGTTTGTTGGTGTAGGCGCCTCACGTGTGCGTGACCTTTTCAAACAGGCGAAAGAAAAAGCGCCATGCATAGTTTTTATCGATGAGATTGATGCCATCGGTCGTGCCCGTGGTAAGAATCCTAATTTTGGTTCGAACGATGAGCGTGAAAATACGCTTAACCAGCTTCTTACCGAGATGGATGGATTTGACACTAACAGCGGGGTAATTATCCTTGCTGCCACCAACAGGGCCGATGTACTTGACCGCGCGCTGATGAGGGCAGGACGTTTTGACAGGCAAATCCATGTTGAGCTGCCCGACCTTCAGGAAAGAGCCGAGATTTTCAAGGTGCATTTGCGACCGTTAAAGCTGAATGAAGATGTTAGGGTAGAATTTCTGGCCAAACAAACTCCCGGGTTCTCGGGTGCCGACATTGCAAATGTTTGCAATGAAGCCGCGCTGATAGCTGCAAGAAAGAACCGTGAAACAGTTACAAGGCAGGATTTCCTGGATGCCGTTGACCGGATAATCGGAGGGTTAGAGAAAAAGAATAAAATTATTTCCAAGGAAGAGAAAAAAACAATTGCCTTCCATGAAGCAGGTCATGCCACCATAAGCTGGTTATTGGAATATGCACATCCGCTTGTGAAAGTGACCATTGTTCCCCGCGGTAAAGCCCTTGGGGCTGCATGGTATTTGCCTGAAGAACGGTCAATAACAACAAAAGACCAGCTTCTGGATGAAATGTGTTCAGCACTTGGTGGCAGGGCTGCCGAAGAACTTACCTTTAAAAGGGTTTCTTCAGGAGCACAAAACGATTTGGAAAAAATTACCAAACAGGCATATGCCATGGTAAGCTACTTTGGAATGAGCGAAAAGGTTGGAAACGTAAGCTTTTACGATTCAACAGGTCAGTCCGATTATACTTTCTCAAAACCGTACAGTGAGAAAACTGCAGAATTGATCGACGAGGAAGTGAAAAGCCTTATTGATGAGCAGTATGTACGTGCTAAACAAATTCTTTCCGAACATGCTGAAGGACATCGAAAACTTGCAGAACTGCTGCTCGACCGGGAAGTAATATTCAGTGAAGACCTTGAAGCAATTTTTGGCAAACGCCATTGGGACAAGGAAAAGCTGGTTGAAGTGGAAAATATTGACGAGGTAAAAAAACAGGAGGCTTCAGAAGATAATTCAAAAGATTCCGGAGATAACAGCAGTTCAGCCGGGCAAAGCATTTCAGCTTAGATTTTGAAATTTTGTTAAAATGGAAAAAGGTTGGGTGGAAATATTTTTGACTGCACATGAATACAAAGCCACAATGGCCTTGGATATTCTTGAAAATGCAGGCATAAAGGCAGTGCTTATGAACCAACATGACAGTGCCTATAAAACGTTTGGCGAATATGTGGTTTATGTAGAGCAGCAGAATGAAGCACCGGCACGGGAACTACTTAAAGATCTGAAGCATTGAAAGAAATAAGAAGGCGATCGCTTACCGGAATCGTTTATATCCTGTTGATGCTTGGGGGAGCAGCATTTCATCCGGTTATTTTTGCCATTGTATTTGGCACATTTTTGTACTTCACTCAGCTTGAATTTTATAAACTGGTGGAAAAGGCCGGAAGCAAGCCCAGAAAAAATATTGGTCTGGGCCTTGGTATTTTCTTTTTTCTGATCTGCTTTGGAATGGTAAACAGCCTGTTACCTGTTAAGTCATACCTTATCTTTGTTCCGGCCCTTACCTTTTTATTGTTGTTTGAAGCATTCAGCGACCGTTCAGGAATTTTGCAGAACAGTGCCATTACCTTTACCGGGTTTGTTTATGTTGCCATTCCTTTTAGCTTGCTGCATTTTATTGTTCATCCGGGTTATCCAAATTATCCCGTTTTTAATTCCAACATACTGATAGGCGTTTTTCTAATTGTTTGGATCTATGATTCAATGGCCTATCTGGCAGGTTCGAAATTTGGGAAGCATAAACTAAACAAAAAGATTTCGCCTAACAAATCATGGGAGGGATGCATCGGAGGAACTTTCGGTGCATTACTGATGGGAACGCTCAATTCATACATGTTCCCGCAGCCTTCGCTGTTCGATTGGTTGGTTATTTCGATACTTGTAATTATTTTTGGAACACTTGGCGATTTGTTTGAATCAATTATTAAAAGAAGGCTAAAAGTGAAGGATTCGGGTACAATGCTGCCCGGCCATGGTGGTCTGCTTGACCGGTTCGACAGCTTGTTGTTTGTTATTCCGGTAGTTTATGTCTGGCTGAATTTTTCCGGAAACGTTTAGTAACAACTGTGCCGGGAGGTTCAATATGTTCAGGAATTACTGATGATACATTTCTTAACTGAAAATTTTTACCTGAAAAAGAAGAAGAAAAAAAAAGGGAATAAAAAAGAATTGCTGAAATAAATATTTGGAAGTTATAAAAGAAATGAGTGTGAACATTATATTGTACGAATCGCTGATGATTAAAACTCACATGCGAATTTCATGTCTGCTGCGACAGGCAGGCATATGATACATTTAAAAACAAAATTATATAATCAAATGAAAATACATAGAGAAGGAAAAAAAGTAATTCCAGTGGCATTTTTTGTTCTTGCTGTAATTGCTGCCATTATATACATTGTACTTAAAGATTACATGATATTTTATTTTCTGATGGCAGGCATTTTGATCCTGGCAGGCCTGATAGTTTATTTTTTCAGAGAACCCTTAAGAGAAATACAGATAAACGACAATCATATTCTGGCTCCTGCTGATGGGCAGGTAGTTGAAATCATGAAAGTTCATGAAAAAGAATACTTTAAAGACGAGCGCTTACAGGTATCCATATTCATGTCGCCATTAAACGTCCATCAAAACCGTGCACCTGTAGGCGGAAAAATAGTCTATAGCCGTCATAAGCGCGGGGTCTATTATCCTGCCTTTGTAAAGAAGTCATCAGAAAAGAATGAAAGATGGTCAACTGTATTTAAAATGCCCAATGGAGTTGAAATAATGGCCCGGCAGATTGCAGGAACAGTTGCTCAGCGCATTGTTAATTATAAGGAGACCGGAGACAAAATAGAACAGGGACAGGAGTACGGTTTCATCAGGTTTGGCTCGCGTGTCGACCTGTTTATGCCTGCTGACACACAGGTTAAGGCAGAAAACCATTCCAAAACCATTGGAGGAAAAACCATAGTGGCCACTTTTAAATAATTCTGCAATGAGGAAGTTGCTGAGGCATATTCCAAATCTAATTACGTCACTGAACCTGGTATCGGGCTCATTGGCAGTGATATTTGCAATTGACGGACACCTTACCTGGGCTGGAATTTTTATCAGCCTGGCAGCTGTACTCGATTTCCTTGATGGAGTGGCTGCCCGGCTCTTAAATGCATATTCCGAGATGGGTAAAGAATTGGACTCACTTGCCGATATGGTTTCATTCGGGCTGGCTCCCGGAGCCATTTTGTTTACTTTACTTGAATTTTCGCTGTTTGGAAACAATCAACCCATTTGGAACATCTCTGCTCAGTGGTATGAATGGATAATATTATTTTCTGCTTTAATCATGCCGGTAATGAGCGCCCTGAGGCTTGCCAGATTTAATGTAAAGCAGTCGGATGAAACCTACTTTACAGGATTGCCAACGCCATCAAACGGACTGTTTTGGGCTTCCCTGGGCCTGATGCTTGAAATTCCGCAATACCAGGGGCTGCTAAAAATACTCTATTCAACTCATACACTCCTGCTCCTTGGAATTTTCACATCAGGCATGCTTGTTATCAGCCTGCCCATGTTTTCCCTGAAGTTTAAAAATCTGAATGTAAGGGAAAACTGGTACCGATACCTGTTTTTGATTTTAGCTGTATTTTTATTGGCTGCATTCCATGTTTACGGACTGGCAGCTACCATCCTTCTCTACATTCTGCTTAATATGGTTTTCTACCTTGCCGGGATCCGATATTGAAATCCCCGTTGCTTGTAAGAAATTGATTTAAATTCAACAGCTGACTTTAAAGTTATTGGTAATTATTCGGAGAAAAATTCCCATATAAAAAAGCCTCTGAAAAACGAAAGCTAATTTTTTCCCGAAGGAAAGATAATAATACGCCATGACAAACTTTCTTTCATTTTCAGAGGCATAATTTAAAACACCCAATGCCTGAAAATGTTTTGGTTGACTAAAGAAAAACTAATAGGCGCGCTTGTTTCTACCTTCCACGTAATTAATAAAGGATGAATTTACTACCTTGTTTCCTCCGGGTGTAGGATAATTTCCGGTAAAATACCAGTCACCGGTATCATTAGGACAAGCAACATGAAGATTTTCAACTGACTGATATACAATTTCCACTTCCGACATGCACTCATCAGGCTTTAAAAGCTCTGCTATCTTAGCGGAAACCTGTTCCGGTGTAAAAGGACGGTATATTTCGCGTACGTAATTTACTATTTCCTCCTTTGGAAGATTTTCCTGCTCCTTGCATTTTGAGTACACATCAGTGATTACATGCTCCATCTTATGTTGTTTCAGAAGCTCTATGGCAGCATTAAAAGCAATGAAATTGTCGAGCCGTGCCATATCAATTCCATAGCAGTCGGGATAACGGATTTGCGGCGCTGAAGATACCACTATAATTTTCCTGGGCAGTAGCCTTCCAAGAATCCGCAATATACTGTTTTTTAGTGTGGTTCCCCTGACAATAGAATCATCAATAACAACAAGAGTATCTACATGATTTTTAACAACACCGTAAGTAACGTCATATACGTGCGCCACCAAATCATCACGGCTGGCATCATCTGTTATGAAGGTACGTAGTTTGGCATCTTTAATGGCTATCTTTTCAATTCGTGGTTCAAGGGAAATAATCTCCTTAATTTCATCATTCGTTAAGGAACCGTTCTTTTCTCTCAGCTGATTAATTTTCCAGTCAACAAGGTAATTGCGAACACCTTCCATCATCCCATAAAAGGCGGTTTCAGATGTATTGGGTATATAGGAGAATACGGTATCTGTAAAATTATAATCAACTGCTTTCAAAATAGCCGGACTAAGCAATCTTCCAAGCTCCTTCCGTTCATGGTATATGCTTCTGTCGCTGCCCCGGGAAAAATAAATTCTTTCGAATGAACACGATTTTCTCTTATGGGGAACTCGTATCAGCTGACTGCTGACATGTCCTTTTTTCTTAATAATTAATGCTTCACCGGGATTCACTTCATGCACTTTTTCCCAGCCGACATTCATGACCGTTTGAATCACGGGGCGTTCGGAAGCCACCACTACTATTTCCTCATCGTGATAGTAATGTGCAGGTCGTATTCCCCACGGGTCACGCATAATAAAGGCATCGCCGTGACCAATCAGACCGGCCATGGCATATCCGCCGTCCCAGTCTTTGGTAGCCCGTTCCAGAATATTTTGTATATCCAGGTTTTCTTCAATCAATGGCGAGATTTCATTGTTGCCGTATCCTTCATTTTTATATTTTCTGAACAGCATCTGGTTTTCTTCATCCAAAAAATGCCCAACCTTTTCAAGTGCAGTCACTGTATCGGAATATGCCTTGGGATGCTGCCCCAAATCAACCAGGACTTTAAAAAGTTCCTCGGTATTTGTAAGATTGAAGTTTCCGGCTAGCACAAGGTTTCTCGACTTCCAGTTGTTCTGGCGCATTACAGGATGCACAAACTCGATGCTGTTTTTCCCGAAAGTACCGTATCGAAGATGCCCCAGGTACAATTCCCCTGCAAATGGATAATTTTCGTAAGCCCAGTCGCAGTCTTCCACATCGGCCCCTTTGCGGATTGCTTTTTTCAGGGGCTTGTTTACATGGTCAAAAACATCGATAATGGGATTCTGAGCGACCGACCGGTAACGGTTCATATAAGTACTTCCCGGCTTAAGATGGTCCTTGACACATACCATACCTGCACCATCCTGCCCCCGGTTATGCTGTTTTTCCATTAAAAGGTAAAGCTTGTTCAGCCCGTATCTCCAGGTTCCGTACTTTTCCTTGTAATACGATAAAGGTTTGAGTAAACGGATTAAGGCTATACCGCATTCGTGCTTTATAGGATCGCTCATATTTCTTCTGGTTTCAGCAATGGAAAATCAATAATGTCCGGAACAATGAAAGCCCCTGGATAATCTTTTTGAATGTGTTTATACAGCTTTAGTGCTTCATTTTTGGTTCTGAAATCCCCTACCCTTACTCTAAACGTGGGTGCAGTGTATTTTATATGAACGTTATAATCGCCATACTTCGACAGAAACTCCTTTTTCTTTTGAAAAGCCTGTTCCCTGGCACTGGAAGCTGCACTGAAAAATATTTCAACCCTGAAACCTGAAATGCCATCCCTTTTCATGTTGTTTCCGATGTGCCATTTCAACATATTTTCCAGGCGGGGATCCTGGTTAACGTTTAAATTTTCAAGGATATTCAAAGAATCGACGGGAAAAACCTCATCAGGATTTTCCGGCGTACCGGGAAACACAACTTGTGCATTAAGCAGTTGGCAAGAAAAAAGCCCGGCAAAGATTAAAATCAGAAACCTCATTATAATCATAAATTGAGGATGCAAATATAATTCAAATTACTATTAATCAAATAACGATTTATTTATTCCTCAATTGCCTTGCGCTGATATAACATTAAGAAAAAGTTACTCCTCTGAAAGTGCAGCTTCCAGTTCAGGTGTGATTTCCAGGTTATGATACACGTTCTGAACATCGTCATCCTCATCCAGTCTGTCAATAAGCCGAAGCACCTTTTTTGCCTCATCAACATCAAGGGTTACAGTTGTAACAGGGATACGCTGCAACTCCTGGCTTTCGGCTTCTATATCTATATCTTCCAGCTTTTTCGATATACTTCCAAAACTATCAAAGGGTGAAGTAACCTGAACAACGCCATCATTATCCTCTATTTCCTCAGCGCCTGCATCAATCATTTCAAGCTCAAACGAATCGGTTTGGGTTTTTTCGTTTACAGGTACTACAAAAACACCTTTTGTTTCAAACAGGAAAGCCACTGAACCATTTGTGGTCAAATGCCCTTCGTTTTTTGAAAATATTGAACGCACACTACCTACGGTGCGGTTATTATTGTCTGACAAACATTCCACAAATACTGCAACTCCCCCTGGGCCATAACCTTCGAAGGTCATTTCTTCAAAGCTGGCTGTATCTTTTTCTGCCTTATGGATTGCCCGTTCAATAACATCTTTCGACATGTTTTGTCCTTTGGCGTTTTGCACAGCAAGGCGCAACCGGGCGTTTGCATCCGTATCGCTTCCTCCTGTTTTTGCTGCAACAGTTATTTCTTTTGATAATTTGGAGAATATCTTTGAACGTTTGGCATCCAGTGCGCCTTTTTTTCTTTTGATGGTTGACCATTTACTGTGTCCCGACATAATAACAGTTTTACTTGTGAATTTTTAAATTTACAAATTTCAGCCGGAAAGAAAAAAGAACTATCCTTAACAATGCGATATCAGTAACAGGATAAAACATAACAGAATTTTGCCAAAATGAATTTCAATCTGAAAATTTCATGTAGTTTTGTCCCCCATCTTTTACTACAAAAGTTAAGAATAAAATAATAACAGGCAGAGCAATAAAATGGGAAAACTGGTTGAGGAGTTCAATAATTACAGGGAAAGGATGAATGAGAAAATCCTGGGCGCCGACAATAAAGTAATGAAACGCATCTACAGCATCGACACACTTACTTACCAGGACGGGGCTTTAAGCAGCAAGGTGAAGGAAATGCTGGGACTGGCAACTTCAATGGTTTTACGCTGCGACGATTGCATTAAGTATCACCTTGGCAAATGTTTCGAACTTAAGGTTACCACCAGTGAATTATTTGAAATATTTTCAGTAGCCAATTTAGTTGGCGGAACCATTGTGATTCCGCATACCCGGAGGGCTTTGGAATATTGGGAGGAATTAAATGAACAAAAAGCATAAAACTTTTGCTATATTAATTGTTATATATAAAATAACATCATAGCTATGAGTAAAATATTTGCCATATCGTCTACAGGTAAATCCGAAAAATCATTTCTCGATCTGCGTTTCGGGAAAAGTGAGAATGTAGTTTTTTATAATGCCGATAAAAACCAATACAATATCATCGAGAATCCTTTTAAAAACTCTGCCAACAGTGGCATAGAACTGGTAAAGTTTTTAAAGAAAGAAGGAGTCTCGGTCATAATCACCGGAGAGGTTGGTCCACAGGTAAACGATTTACTGGTGAAGGAAAGACTTCAACTGGTATTGCTGCATGAAGAAAAAATTAAAATTGAGGAAGTAATCGATCGTATTGGTTCAAAACGTTAGTACAAATCAGGATTTACAAAAGGTATCAGTGCCAGAATAACTGCCTGACGGTAGAGTTCCAGCCTGTCGACTGCATCATGGGTTAATAATCCTACAGCACCATTTTTTTGTTTCGAATTTGAAGCATTAAATACCAGGTCATTTGCTGCACCCAACTCCAGACCACCGGCCACAAGATGAGACACCTTTTCAGGAAGTAAAAAAGTGCCTGTACGTGCCTCTCCATATTTTCCGGCCGAGCTTACAACTATCCATGCAAAAGCAGCCAACCCATTGTCCATTGATTGAATTCCCCCTTCAATTCCAATCCAGAAATCGGCATCTGTAATCATCCTTCTTGCTTCATCTACCCGGTTACGTGCTCCTATCAATGTTTCCTTGTCAGTAAGTGGTTGATCCGATACTCCTGAAGCAGTTTTTATTCCTTCAACCTGAACCTCCGAGAAAAAAGATTTGAATCCTTTCTCGACAGCATTGACTTTTACCGGATTTTTTGATGCAACTATAACTTTCATAATGCATTAAATAATTTGCTTTGACCCTGTTAAAATTTCCTGTGGTTAAAATCACTATTTCACAAACAACTTCCAATTGCTAAACCTGTTATTCTATTTCCACAGATTTGTTATTTTCGCCTGATAAAAATGAGAAATGTTAGTCAGAAAAGCAAAACCGGAAGACCTTAATTCCATTCTGGAGTTCCAATTGGCTATGGCCAGTGAAACGGAAGGCATCGATTTGGAGATATCGACATTAAAAAAAGGAGTGGCTGCTGTTTTGGCCGATTCTACCAAAGGATTTTACTATGTGGCCGAAAAAGATTCCAGAGTTATTGGGTCGTTGCTTACAACTTTTGAATGGAGCGACTGGAGAAATGGCACAGTTTTATGGATACAGTCGGTTTATATTATACCGGAATTCAGAAGGAAAGGAGTGTACAGCAAACTCTACGGGCATATAAAAGATCTTGTTCTAAATGACCATAACCTGAAGGGAATTCGCCTGTATGCCGATAAATCAAATGAAGCAGCACATAAAGTTTATCAAAAACTTGGCATGACTCATGATCATTACATCACATTTGAATGGTTAAAATAAAATAAAATTTGAATACGGGTCTTTATAAATTAATAGAAGAAGGAGAACACCAGCAACAGGATTTTAAGTATTGCATCAATGATTCAAAAAAAATTGCCAAGTCGCTGGTTGCTTTCGCCAATACCGACGGAGGACGGCTGCTTATTGGCGTAAAGGATAACGGCAAGGTTGCAGGTGTTCGAACCGACGAGGAATATTACATGGTGGAATCGGCTGCCAAAATATTCAGTAATCCCCCTATCTCCTTTCATACAAAGGAGTGGCATTCGGAGGGTAAAATAGTACTTGAAATCTCTGTTGCATCCAGCGATAAAAAACCGCATTTTGCAAAGGATGAAAGTGGCAAATGGCTTGCATATATCCGCATTAAAGATGAAAATGTACTGGCTCATAAAATTCAGCTGGTTACCTGGAAAAAAGCAAACAGTTCACGTGGAATTTATTTTACCTATTCCGATGATGAAAAATTCCTGGTTGATTACCTGCAAAAAAACAGTTCAATCACCTTTTCGAAATTTATACGGCTGGCTCACATTTCACGAAAAAGAGCTGAAGACATACTAAGCAACTTTGTTATAATGGATGTTGTAAAAATGACGACCACACGTGAAGGAACAACTTTTGAGTTAAGTTCCGATTTTGACAAGGCAGAACTGGAAAAATTCTCATAGACTCATTGTCTTTTTTAATTGTTTTATTATTACATTCCTTTTTTTCTGTTTATTTTGTATTTAAATCAATTAAATTATAAAAAATGTCACATAAATTCCTTATTCTCATTTTAGCACTCTTTACAGGTTTTACAACCCTTGCACAAAATGATTATCTTGAAGCTCAGGCCGAAGTAAATGAAAAGATATATACAGGTGGACAAACACATGAGGTAAAGTTTTATTCACAAAATTTTAAATCAAAAAAACCTAAGAATGTTATTCTGTTCATTATTGATGGTATGAGCCTTCCCCAAATGCATGCTGCACTTACCGCCAATAAAGGAAAACTTTTTATAGAGAATTTTAAAAACATGGGCTTTTTGAAAACTCATTCAGCTGATAATTACATTACCGATTCGGCAGCTGGTGGTACTGCCTTATCAACAGGCAAAAAAACATACAATGGAGCCATTGGGGTGGATACCAATAAAAAGCCGATTGTAACCATATTGGAGGAAGCAGAAAAGAGTGGTTTGGCCACAGGATTGGTATCAACTTCGGCCATTACTCATGCCACACCGGCATCGTTTATTGCCCATCAGGAAAGCAGAAACATGTATGAAGAAATTGCTGCTGATTTTCTGAAAACTGACATTGATGTTTTTATTGGCGGAGGGTATAAACATTTTACCGAACGAAAAGATGGCCGCAACCTCGTTGAAGAGCTGAAAGAAAAAGGTTACCAGGTGGAGCAGGATTTAAATTCAATTAAAAACATCAGGAGTGGCAAGCTAGCCGGGCTTACGGCGTTGGAACACAACCCACGAATGAATGAACGTGCAGACATGCTGCCTGTGGCAACCAGCACCGCCATCAACATATTAAGCAACAACAGGAAAGGATTCTTTCTGATGATAGAAGGATCACAGGTGGATTGGGGTGGCCATGCAGGAAGCACTATTTATGTTGTTGAAGATATGCTCGATGCTGATCGTGCCATTGGTGAAATTCTTGAATTTGCTGCCAACAATAAGGAAACTCTTGTTATAGTAACTTCAGACCATGAAACAGGTGGAATGACAATCCTTAATGGCAGTTATGAAACAGGAATGGTTAAAGGAGAATTTACTACCGGAGGACATACAGGAATAATGGTTCCAATTATGGCATTTGGCCCCGGGGCACAGAAATTTACCGGAATAATGGATAATACAGAGGTTCCTGTAAAAATTAAAAAGCTGATGCTTAATAAATGATTGCATAAAAAAATAGTTTAACCTGAACAGGTAAAATACTTGTTCAGGTTTTTTTATTGTTTTTCAATAGAGAATATCTATTTTAGGGCTTTCAAAAAATAACAATTATGAAAGAAGCGCTGGAAATTTTAGACCATATCAGGTTAAATTTCTCTCCCACCGGACTGCTTGCTTTGAACATTACCATAGCATTTATAATGTTTGGTGTTGCGCTTGACATCAAATGGCAGCATTTTAAAGATGTTATAATGAAGCCTAAATCGGCTATTGTAGGAGTAGTCTCTCAATTTATTTTGTTACCGGCAATCACCTTTGCATTCATAATTGTGCTTAACCCTACACCTACTGTAGCGCTTGGAATGATATTGATTGCCGCTTGCCCCGGAGGTAACATATCCAATTTCATGAGTTCATTGGCCAAAGGGAATATAGCCCTTTCGGTGAGCTTAACTGCCGTAGCTACTTTAGCCGCAACGTTTATGACACCTCTTAATTTTGCCCTTTGGGGAAAACTCTATTTAAACCAATACAATGCAGCCGGCGCAGGCAGTTATTTGGTGCCTATTGAAATCGACTTCATCCAAATGGTTCAAACAGTGGTTATCCTTTTGGGGATACCTGTTATTGTGGGACTAATTTTTTCCCAATATTTTCCCAAATTTACCCAAAAGATAAAAAAGCCCATCAGGCAACTCTCAATTCTCATTTTTATAGGTTTTGTAATTATCCTTTTATCGGCCAACTTCAGTAACTTTCTTGTAGTTATTCAAGTAGTTTTTCTTATTGTACTGATTCATAATGCACTGGCTTTAGGCACCGGTTTTACTGTAAGCTCAATTATGAAGTTACCTCAAACCGACAGAAGAAGCATTACCATCGAAACAGGCATACAAAATTCGGGACTTGCACTGGTGTTGATGTTCAACCCTAAAATCTTTCCCCCTGGCCTGGAGCTGGGAGGAATGACAGTAATAGCCGCATGGTGGGGAGTGTGGCATATTATTAGTGGACTGGCGATTTCCTGGCTCTGGTCAAAAAAACGCGTTTATCAGCCTGCGGTATAATGAGGTACGAAAAATGGTCATTGGGCTATTGGGCCCTGAAGCAATATGCGCGGTTTGCCCATTGGCTTATACTGAAGAAAACCTATGTTATCGGGAAAGAAAAAATTCCCGGAAACAAACCTATAATCTTTGCGCCAAACCATCAGAATGCACTTAGCGACCCGATGGCGGTGCTGCTTAATACCCGTTTTCAGCCCGTATGGCTGGGACGTGCCGACATCTTCGGAAAATCAAAAATAGTAGACACCATCCTTCGATTCATTAAGATTATACCTGTTTATCGCATCCGCGACGGGAAAGAAAACCTTGACAAGAACCGAAAAACGTTTTCGATGTCAATTAAAGTGCTGGAAAATAAGTCTGCCCTGGCTTTGTTTCCTGAAGCAGCGCATTCATTCAAACGTCAGATGCTTCCCCACCAAAAGGCCGTTCCACGTATTGCCTTTATGGCAGAAGAACAAACCGACAGTCATTTGGACATTCAAATAATCCCTGCCGGAATTTATTACAGCCATTACTGGAAATTTAACCGCACGCTGATTGTAAATTTTGGAGAACCAATTCCTGTAAAAGCATTTCTTGAATCCTATCAGCAAAATCAAAATGCAGCAACCATTGCCTTGAAAAAAGAGGTATATAATGCTATGCTTCCGCTGACTGTTAACATCAATTCCAAAGAATACTACAATGAATTTGAACGCATTCGGGAAATGTACGGCAGGCATTTCATGCTGCAACAAAATAAAAAATGGAGTACCATCGAGCTTTTCAAATCCGACCAGCTACTCACCAAAAAACTGGATGAGCTTGAAGCTGAATCACCGGAGAAGATAGCCTCACTTGCTGCCCAGGCCGATAGATTTTATAATAAGCTGAGTGCTTATGGATTGAAAAGCTGGCTGCTTTATTCGGGCGAACGACAAATGCTGACAGTTATTTTCAACTTACTGTTGCTGCTGGCAGGCTTACCTTTATTCATTTACGGGTTCCTTTTTAACTTCATTCCATTCTTTTTAATCGATCGAATTGTACGTAAAAAGGTAAAAGACAGTTCCTTTTGGAGCACTTTTTTTCTTGTGCCGGGGTTAGTCCTCTTTCCACTGTTTTACCTCATAGAATTTCTGGCTGTCGCAGGACTGATACCAGGAGTGTTGCTAAAAATAGCATTTATTGTTAGTTTACCCTTTGCTGGCAAACTGGCATTTAAATGGTACATTTTGCTCCGTAAGACTATTGGTAGAAGCAGACTACTGAAGCTGAAATGGTTTAAATCAAAAACGTACTCCCAGCTTTTACAGGAGAAAAATCAACTTTTTGCTAAACTTGATGCTCTGCTTTTAAAAAGGTAAACTTCAACGTAGAACAATTTACCGTCTCTTCTTCTTAGATTTTTGAACGGGTTTTGTCCGTGCAAATTTATCCTCAAATGAACGTTTTGATTTATCTCTTCTTTTCTTTTGATGAAAAGCACCCTGATAGGTAGGATCATCAATTTTACGCTGGCGATCGATCTCACGCAACTGCAGTTGCCGCTCCTCAAACGTTGTTTCTATAATTTCCACTCCTTCAGGAATCTCTAAAGGTGGTATCTCAGTGCGAATAAGTTCTTCGATTTTCTTCCAGTGCCACTCCTCTGAAGGATCGATAAATGTTATTGCATCTCCTTTGTTGCCGGCCCTGGCAGTACGGCCTATCCGGTGCACATAATCTTCATAATCGGGAGGTACATCAAAATTAATAACATGCGAAACCAGGCTGGCGTCCATTCCCCGTGCCGACACGTCGGTGGTAATAAGTATTCGTACCTCGCCATTCTTAAAAGCTTTTATAGCGTTAATCCGTGCATTCTGGCCCTTGTTGGAATGCATTATACGTTTTTCACCTTGCACTTTTCGCTGAATTACCTTATACACTTCATCGGCATGGTCTTTTGTTTTAACAAAAATGATTACCCGTTTAAGAGTTTCCTCATCGGAAAGCAAATGCCGCAACAGGTTAAGTTTGGTTCTGTAATTAGGCACCCGGTAAGCCACCTGTTTTACCTCCTGAACAGGTGTTGCCGAAGGTGCAACTTCAAGTCTATCATAGAAATCAAGAAACTCCTCTGCCAGTTTCTCAACTTCGCTTGAAAAGGTTGCCGAAAAGAGCAGGTTTTGCCGTTTGGGAGGAAGAATTTCAAACAGCTTCCGCAATTGAGGAAGAAATCCCATATCAAGCATCCTGTCGGCTTCGTCGATAACCAGATACTTTACCTTTTTTAAAGATAAGATTCCATTTGCATACAAATCCATTAACCGCCCGGGGGTGGCAATAAGTACATCAATTCCAGGCGCAACAAGCTCAGCATGTTTTGTCCATCCAATGCCTCCAAAAATTGCTGCATGTCGCAATTCAGAAAAGGATGTAAGCTCCTCAACGTCTTCCCCTGCCTGTATCGATAATTCACGGGTGGGAACCAGCACTACAACCCTTGGATCATTACCCTCCGGCTTCTGAAGCTTCGATAAAAGCGGTAACAGGTAAGCGGCAGTCTTTCCTGTTCCGGTTTGGGCAACTCCCACCACATTGACACCCGAATTAATCTTAGGTATGGCTTCCTGCTGAATGGGAGTCGGATCTGTAAACCCGATTTCATCAAGCGACTTTAGAATCGATTTGGCAATCTTTAATTCTTCAAATGATTTCTTCATGCTGCAAAAATAACAAAACCAGAAGGATATTGGTCAGCTTTAATTTTCAGGTTAACAAAAACAGCGTAATGCTGCAAACAGGTTAGCACTGCATTACCTCAACCTGTACATTTTTCCCGGTAAAGCCACAATTAAGCTTTTAAATTCCATAGATAACAACAATGCAGAGACCTTGCTCACCGGCAGTTCCAGATCAGATGAGATCTGGTCGATAAACAGCTCCCCCTCTCTTTGCAGCAACTGTACAACCTTCTCTTCGTCGGGAGTCAGGTCTACAAACAATGCAGGCTGCACCACTTTCTCCTTTTCAGGAGCTTCCCATCCCATGAAATATTCCAGGTCAGTAATTCCCTGAATTAAACTGGCTCCGTTTGTCCTGATGAGTTGATTGCATCCTCGTGACCAGGGTTCATCAACCTTTCCCGGAAAAGCAAAAACATCGCGATTATAAGAAGAAGCAATTTCGGCAGTTATCAATGCACCTCCTTTTTCAGCCGATTCCACTACAATTGTAGCATCGGCAAGTCCTGCAATGATGCGGTTACGGCGGATAAAATTTGCAGGTTCAATCTTTGTGCGGCTGGGAAAGTCGGTCACCAATCCCCCGTTTTCAATCATTTTTCGTGCTGTTTCGGCATGAAGCGAAGGGTAAATAATATCAAGGCCATGACCTACCACACCAATTGTTGGAAGGTTATACCTGACAGCTGCTTTATGCGCATGTATATCAATTCCGTATGCAAGGCCACTTACCACCAGCACCTGGTAATTTCGAACAGAAAAAGCTTCAATAAGCTGCTCGCAAATTGTTTTACCGTACTCTGTAGCATTGCGTGTCCCGACAATGCTTACCACCCGTTGCTCATCGAGATTTACATTTCCTTTTGCATATAGAATAATCGGTGCATCAGGACAGGATTTCAGGCGTCTGGGATAATTTTTGTCGGTGAAAAAATACACTGAAATGTTATACTTTTTAATAAACTCCAGCTCCTTTCCGGCCTTTTCAAATATACCGTTACTCCTGAGCCGTTTGGCATTGACTTCACCAATCCCGGGAATTTTCACCAGCGACTTATACGATTCGGAAAAAACCTGCCCTGCACTGCCGGTATAGGCAATAAGATTACGGGCCAGTACCCCTCCTATTCCCGGCACCAGGGAAAGCGCGACTTTATAGTATAACTCATCCTCCATTTTAATGTAAAAAAAACGGTTAGAATCCTACACTCCCATAATCCTAAGCAATGATTCCTGCAGTTTTTTGCGCTCTTCTTTCGATAAGGCAGTTAAACTTACTGAAGGATATTCAGCAATGCCCCTGCGGGTTTTTATAACCAGTGTTAAATCTGTCATTTTACCGAAAAAAGAGTTCTCAAAATGAACATTGTATAACATAGGTTGAGGGAATTCAATGGAATTAAAATTGGTGCTGCCAAACCTGATAGCTTTGTAATAACGAAGCAAAACTTTATTGTTAGAATCATTAAATTCAATAAACTGATAATCGGCGACCTGGAAAAAGAGAAACCATACAGCAAAAACTCCGGCCATTGCAATACCATATATTGTATAATCGAGAAGAAATAAAACCAAAGCAGCCAACGCTATTACCAAACTAACCAGGAAAAATATACGACGTATAGTTATTGTCTGTTTCTTATTTGTGATGGTCATTTTATTAATTTTTATGTAAATACCACTGGCATGCAAGGCCATTGAAAATTGAAATGCAATTTTATTGTAACTTTACTGCAATTTAGCAGCTAACAATGGATAAATCAAAAATATATTCAAAAATTATTTATACCGAAACACCGCAGGAAGAACTTATTCCTTTAATGGAACCTTACAATAAGGATAAAATATTTCTTGCCACGGAGGAAAATGTTGAAAGGCTATGGGGTCCGGAATTCGATGAATTTATTAAGAACCAATCCATTAAAAAAGTAGTTATTCCATCGGGAGAAGAAAACAAAAAGCTTGATTCAGTTGCTCAAATATGGGAATTCCTTTCAAAAAATGGTGCCGATCGTAAATCGTTGCTTATTAATTTAGGGGGAGGAATGTTAACCGATTTGGCCGGTTTTGCTGCTTCCACATTCAAACGGGGCATCGACTGCATAAACATCCCAACTACCCTGCTTTCACAAGTGGATGCATCGGTTGGCGGAAAAACCGGAATAAATTTTAACGGATTAAAAAACGAAGTTGGTACTTTTAAGGAACCGGTTGCGGTAATAATATTTACAGGTTTTCTGAAAACTCTTGACAAGGAAAATTTCCTTTCCGGATTTGCTGAAATGATAAAACACGGTTTGATTCATAGCCCGGCTCATTTAAGAGAATTAAAAAGTTTTGATGTTCACAACATCGATTATAAATCCCTGCAGGGAATAATAGCGCATTCAGTAGAGGTTAAGCAGTATTTTGTCAGCCACGACCCTACTGAACAAAACATAAGAAAAGCATTGAATTTCGGGCATACCGCAGGCCATGCTTTCGAAAGCCTTGCCATGGAACAAAAGCGGCCGGTAATGCACGGTTATGCAGTTGCCTGGGGAATGATTGCCGAACTTTACCTTTCGGTAAAAAAATGCGGATTTTCAATGGATAAATGTATGGAAACTTCCAGGTGGCTTCTTCAACTTTATGGTCTTTTTAAAATAAACGGAGTTGATTTTGAGCGGCTTTTCGAACTTATGATCCACGATAAAAAAAATGAAGCAGGAAGAATAAACTTTACCCTGCTTTCCGATACCGGCAAAATGGAAATTAATCAGGATTGTGATAAACATCTTGTTTTTGAAGCACTTGATTTCCTTCGTAATTTTTCATAAAAATGAATTATCAGGTTTCTGTTCAGAATAAAAAAATTGAGGGAAGTATCAATCTTCCGGCATCAAAAAGCATCAGCAACAGGGTGCTTATAATAAATGCATTGTGTTATAATCCTTACCCTGTGTGGAATTTATCCGATTCTGATGATACCCGTGTGCTGAATGAAGCATTGTTTTCAAATCAAAACCATTTCGACATTGGCCATGCAGGCACTGCCATGCGGTTCCTCACAGCGTTTCTTTCAAAGATTGCAGGAGAATGGGTAATTACCGGCTCCGAACGTATGAAGCAACGTCCGATTGAAATATTGGTTGATGCATTAAACCAACTCGGTGCTCGTGTGGAATACATTGAAAGGAAAGGATATCCTCCACTTAAAATTTACGGTTCACATCTGACAGGAAAAACGCTTGAATTGAACGGCAGCATATCAAGCCAATACATTTCAGCCCTGCTGATGATTGCTCCTACCATAGAAAACGGACTGACAATTAAACTGACCGGCGAAATTACTTCGCGATCCTATATTGAACTTACCCTTAAGCTAATGGCCCGGTTTGGCATTAAAAGCCGGTGGGATGGCAATTCAATAACTGTTCCCGAACAAGATTATTTCCCGGGAGAGTTTACTGTGGAAGCCGACTGGTCAGGTGCTTCCTACTGGTACCAGATTATGGCTTTGGCCGACGAAGGAGAACTGCTGCTTGAAAACCTTCAGCTCAGCAGCATACAGGGAGATGCTTACATCGCCCGCTGGTTTGAAAAATTTGGAGTCTTTTCCAAACAGTTGCCGCAGGGTGTTATGCTGACAAAATTACAAGTGGCTCAGCCCAAAAAGCTGGAACTAAATTTCATAGAAAATCCGGATGTTGCACAAACTTTTGCATGCCTGTGCGTTGCTAAAAAAATACCGTTTCATTTCACCGGTTTAAAAACTCTCAAGATTAAAGAAACTGACCGGATTGCAGCCCTCCAAAATGAACTGGCAAAGTTTGGTGCCGCACTTACTGAACCCGCTGAAGGAGAATTGGCCTGGAATGGTACAATTGATGAAGCAAAAACAGATAAAATACCATACGTTAATACCTATCACGACCACCGTATGGCAATGGCATTTGCTCCAATGGCAATGGAGAACCGTACAATTGAAATTGAAGAACCGTCAGTGGTTTCAAAATCGTATCCCTCCTTCTGGGATGATTTAAAAAAAGCAGGTTTTAAAATAAGCGACGTCCAGTAATTATCCCGGCTTACAGGGATTGTGAATTTAGCTTGTATAGCTTTATAACCCCCTCCTGCTCCTTTGCAGTATCAATTTCTTTGGAAGCGGTTATACCATCAACTCCTGTAAATTCGAGCCGGTAAGTTTTGTCTTTTTTTAGCCTGAACTTTAAAAACCGGTTTAAATCATCAGTCGGTAAAGGTGTATAGCCAAAATCAACCTGTTTTTCACCTTCCCACAAGGTTACCTTTTCAGCAATGCGTCCCCGGCCTCCTTTTTCATCCTGTGTTTCATACAATACCACATCAATCATCAGTTCATCCTCATTCAGTTCCATGCCTGCCAGCTGCTCCTGATAAAGCCTGATGTACCTGTCGGTGACATTTACAGCATGCACTTCCCTGGAATCCTTGTCCCAAATAAGTGGATAATGAGTTTGAGCCGGCTTATATGAGGCCGCATATATCCAGTGTACCGGCTTCTGTGGATCGGCTTTGCCGGCATCACCTAAAAACCAGCTCTTATTAAGTGCATCGGGATAATACTCTGTAAAATACCATTCGCCATCAATCCAAACCTCAACCCAGCTATGGTTTCCGCGCATATTTGTCCACAAGGGAGTACCGGCTATACGAGCTGGAATACCTACCGAACGAAAGGCATTCACCAACAAAAATGAAAGACCGGTACAGGTAGCCATCTGTTCATCGATAGCCTTAAACGGGCTGATGTTTACAGCGCTTCTTTTGGTATTGTATTCCACGCCAAGTTCTGCCATGATATTCAGGTTTACCGAATCGATTGCCGCGTAAATATCCTTGCAACCGCTAACTTTGGGTGAAAATCTTTGATAGAAATCTTCCCGCCAGTTGTCCCGCCTTTCATCAAGACTGTAATAAGGCAGTACCTCGTTCAGAAATATTGAATCGGGCAATTCCCGGCACCACGAATATTCTTCCCTGACTTTAACAGCTCCTTTCACCTGGTCAAGTATGAAATCAGCATCCAAAGTTTTTAAATCCTTTTCCGGCATATAGGCCAGCAAAAATGCAACAGCTTCCTTTTCCTGCTTTGAGCTGTTGTCAATAGCCTTCATAAGTTCAGTGCTGTTATCGCCGGCTTTAACAAGTGCGGAATCGAGCAACGAATGATAAGCCTGTGGCACTCCCGGATATTTCGACTGGCAAGCAGAAAGAAAAGCAACAGTAAACAATAAGGGAAACAAAAGGTATTTCATGAATTTTATAATTTTATAAATATTTTTTTCCGGTACAGTATCAAAGCCGGAATATAATTAAAACAAATAAACAAAACTGCAAATAACAGGCTTCCGAGTTTCAGGCTCCAGCCTGCTGATTCAAACATCTGCATAAAATGAACGTTAAGGCTGCTTCCGCCGAATTTAATGCTGTAGAATATCTGCCCCCACACATCGGCCAAAACATATACCGCAATGGCGTTGGAACCAAAAACTATACCCGGTTCAGTAAAACGTTTATGCCCCCTCTGGTCGATAAAAAACAAGCTTACCGCCAACAGCATTGCTGCAAGTCCGGATGTTACCATTACAAACGAACTGGTCCATAAACTTTTGTTTATTGGAAAAACATAGTCCCACATGTATCCAATCATAAAGGCAAAAAAGCCGAGTGAGAACAGGTAAATGACCTTGCGTTCAGGTGAAAACCTGCTCAAAATCAGGTGTCCCGCCAGCAACCCGGTAATACCGGAAGCAATTGCAGGAAAGGTACTGAAGATACCTTCCGGATCCCAGGTCTTCTGCCACATGTAGCCGGGCAACAGTTTGCTGTCGATAAAAGCAGCCAGGTTAGCGCCCGGCTCAAGCATTGGTTCGCCGTAACCGGGTGTGGGAATCAGCACCATTGCCAGCCAGTAACCAATTAATAATAAAGCAGCCACAATCGCCTGTGTTTTCCACCGGGAATTCAGAAACAGAATTGCTGAAACCAGAAATACAATTGCAATGCGCTGCAATACCCCTGCATAACGTATATTTTCAAGATCAAACTTCGGGAACAACCACAACAAAACCCCAACCACAAATATTTTAATAGCCCTGATGACAATCTTCCTGTACATCGGCCTTTTGGGAACTCCTGCCTTTAACCTTTTTGAATAAGCCAGTGCGATTGATACTCCAACAATAAAAATAAAGAATGGGAAAATCAAATCGGTAGGTGTCAAACCATGCCATTCGGCATGCAGCAATGGCGGGTAAACATGGCTCCAGCTTCCCGGATAATTTACCATAATCATCGCTGCAATGGTAAACCCCCTGAAAGCATCAAGAGAAATCAAACGTTTGTTCTCAGTCATTATATTCCGTTAAATTAAAAAATCGTTTATCTTTTTGCCCTGAAGAATTCCTGTAACAACTCCGAACATTCCTCCCGCATAATGCCATGAGTAACTTCTGTTTTCGGATGCAGTACTTTTGGGGCAAAAAGGTGGTATCCTTTCTTTTCATCGGTAGCTCCAAAAACAAGCCGGCCCATTTGAGCCCATCCTATTGCAGCGGCACACATGGCACACGGCTCGAGTGTTATATACAGAGTACAGTCGTTTAAATATTTTCCTCCCAACAAATTGGCTGCAGCAGTAATGGCCTGCATTTCGGCATGAGCTGTTACATCATTAAGCGTTTCGGTTAAATTATGAGCACGTGCAATTATCTTCCGGTTGGCTACAACAACAGCGCCTACAGGCACCTCTCCCTTGTCAAAAGCCTGAAGCGCCTCTGTAAACGCTTTCTTCATAAAATATTCATCGCTAAACGGTTCTATCATCCCTCTATTCAAAAGCACGTAATTTGAGGGGATGAAATTGCTAAATTCTTCTTATTTTCGCAACCAAATCAATAAAAAAGTATTTTATGTACAGAACACATACGTGTGGAGAATTAAGGGCCGAACATATTGGCCGGAAGGTTCAACTGGCAGGTTGGGTTCAGAGGGTAAGGGATTTAGGTGCCATGTCGTTTATCGACTTACGCGACCGGTATGGAATTACCCAGCTGGTAACCGATGAAAACACCCCTCGTGAAGTCACGGAGCTTAAAGAGCAGCTGGGCAGGGAGTTTGTTGTTCAGGCATCAGGAATTGTAAGGGAGAGGTCAAGCAAAAACAAAAACATATCAACAGGTGATATAGAAATTGCTTTGTCGGAATTGAAAATCCTGAGCTCATCGGCAGTTCCTCCGTTCACCATTCAGGATGATACCGATGGCGGAGATGAGTTACGGATGAAATACCGTTACCTTGATCTGAGAAGAAGCGCTGTACGTAAAAACCTGGAGCTACGTGCCCGCATGGCACATGCAGTGCGCTCCTACCTTGCCTCAAACGATTTTATTGAAGTTGAAACTCCTGTACTTATAAAATCCACTCCCGAGGGTGCCCGCGACTTTGTTGTTCCATCACGTATGAATCCCGGCGAGTTCTATGCCTTGCCACAATCGCCCCAGATTTTTAAGCAACTCTTAATGGTTGCCGGTTTCGATAAATACTTCCAAATCGTAAAATGCTTTAGGGATGAAGACCTGCGTGCAGACCGCCAGCCTGAATTTACTCAAATCGACTGCGAAATGTCGTTTGTTGAACAGGAGGATGTTTTGAACACCTTCGAAGGACTTACACAGGCTGTTTTCAAGCAGGTCCTTGATATAGAGGTGGACAAGTTTCCCAGGATGCCTTTCAGCGAAGCCATGGAAAGCTATGGATCTGATAAGCCCGACATACGCTTTGAAATGAAGCTGAATGAACTCACTGCCGAAACAAAGGGAAAAGGTTTCCCTGTTTTCGATTCAGCAGAATATGTAGGAGCCATCTGCGCCAAAGGATGCGCCGGTTATTCGCGCAAACAAACCGATGAGCTTACCGAATGGGTTAAACGCCCGCAAATCGGCTCCAAAGGGCTTGTATTTGTAAAGTATAACGACGACAAAACCTTTAAGTCATCTGTCGATAAGTTTTATGCGCCGGAAGAATTAAAAACCTGGGCAGAAAAATTAAATGCTGAACCTGGTGACTTGCTGCTTATTCTCTCAGGCAAAAAGGAACAAACACTTAAAGCTTTGGGGGAATTGCGCCTTGAAATGGGAAACCGGCTGGGGCTTCGCAAAAAAGGCACCTTTAAACCATTGTGGGTAGTCGATTTTCCTTTACTGGAGTGGGATGAAGAATCGCAACGTTTTTTTGCAATGCACCATCCATTCACCGCGCCAAAACCCGAAGATATCCCGCTGCTGGATGAAAATCCCGGAAATGTGCGTGCCAATGCCTATGACCTTGTAATAAACGGGGTAGAAATTGGAGGTGGCTCAGTCAGGATCTACGATTCGGAGTTGCAGGCCAAAATGTTCGATATTCTTGGTTTTACGCCCGAACAGGCCAAAGCACAGTTTGGCTTCCTTATGGATGCATTTAAATACGGAGCACCGCCCCATGCAGGAATTGCCTTTGGGTTCGACCGTCTGGTTTCGCTCTTTGCAGGTATAGATTCCATCCGCGATGTCATTGCTTTCCCGAAAAACAACTCAGGCCGCGATGTAATGAATGACTCCCCTGCTCCTATATCAATTGAGCAGCTCAATGAACTCAACCTGAAAGTGACGCTGCCAAAAGAATAAAAAATATTAAGCAAATTGGATTATAGCCGTTTCAGCACAGTAAGTTGGAGCGGCTGTTTTTTATGTCCTGACTAAGAAAATTATGTCTACACCTTTTGGATCTAAAAGATTACAACCGAATGAATAATGAGGACATAATGCATTTATTACCTGCATTTCAACCTGGTTATAGCACAATATATAAGACGGTGCAACTCCATTTGGAATTGAATTTACATTGAGTTTAGTCAGGCGAAGGTACGATGAAGGTATGCCTTATAAAAGGATTGAACAGTCCCCTTAATTCTCGTGGCTATATTGCATAAGAAGTAACTGTTCATAGTTCAGGGCTTTGCTACTTTGCTATCTGGTCCTTGAAGCAGGTCCAACCTTATTTTTCTTAAACCTTATTTCCAAAACCAACCTTAGTAGAAGGCCCTTCCCCAAAATCCCTGTCGCTAGGTAGTGCGAAGGCCTGATAAAATGACATCTTGAGTGAATTATATAAAACTGATAATCAGGGGATTGAGGTTTTAATTATAAGATGATTCAATTATGCCGCAATTAACCCACAGAAAACAGGTGCTGAACTTTCAAATGTATCATTTGCTTTGAC
Organism: Mariniphaga sp.; assembly: GCA_041687255.1. Lineage (GTDB taxonomy): Bacteria > Bacteroidota > Bacteroidia > Bacteroidales > Prolixibacteraceae > Mariniphaga. Next base: position 34,054 of record JAWLCL010000019.1, read on the forward strand.
CGGATAATTAATCCGAAGAAAAGAAGTGGATCATAGAAAATCCAGTCTTTAAATTGGCAGGGAAATGGAATTAAACACAAAAGCCGTCACAGAATAATACTCTGCGACGACTTTTATATTATAGTTCAAAAGATCGGATTACCTTTCTACCCGTTGTCTTGACGAATAGTTAATGTGCAGTGCAGCTGATTTTCTCAATTCCTGTTTGATATCAGTTACAATACCCATTTTGGTATTTTCATCCACTTTTAAAGATGTAATCATCATTGGCCTTTCGGCTTCGCTACGTGCTTCCCTTTCAGCGATGACATAATCTTGTATTTCGCTTACATTGGCAAACTGATCGTTGAGCTGTATACGGGAAGAAACACCAAAGGTTTTTTGGTATTGTGCCAATGGTTCACCAACGTATATATAGCTCACCAGCGACTTTTTTTCCAGCTTTGTCAATTCAGTAGCAGTAGGAAGCTTGATTTCGACCATGTAAGTTACTTCGCGCATGGTTGTACTAACCATGAAGAAAAATAACAACATGAAAACGATATCAGGCAATGAAGCTGTTGAAATGGGAGGAAGTTCCTTACCTCCTTTTTTTCTGAATTTACTCATAACTAATTTCCTCCAACCATTTTAGGTTCTGCTTCCGATATTTTGGAAGGATAAATTTCACGGATTGCATCCTGTTGATCGCTATCTAGCTCATCATAGGATTTTCCGAATTGTTGTCTTGCCAACTCTTCTCTCAACTCATTAATGGCAGCAACCAGTTCGTTTTGAACAGCGATATACATCCCGTACCTTGTATCAAGGTCGTTCCGTAAGGAAATAACCCCTTTTGTGATCTCAACTTCACCAAAATAAGGCACCTCTTTAGGTTCTTTTTCAGGTAAGGTTTCATCGTCATATGGGTTAGCCATGAATTCCTTAGCCCTTTCACGAAGGTTTTCAAGGTTTTCATATTCATTTTCTACAAGAAGTTCGTTGTTCCGGTTAACCAATACAACAAACACATTGCGTTCCTTAATTTGTTGATCGTCTTGTAACTCTTCCGGATCAACCCATTGAGGAAGCCTTCTTTCCAGACCGCTGTCAACGTCCATCGTGGTTGTTACCAGGAAAAAGATGAGCAGCATAAAGGCTATATCTGCCAATGATGCCGACGGTATTTCAGGTACTTTCTTTGCCATAATTATTTTTCCTGTTTAATCCACGAATAAAATTATTTAAATAACCGTGTTACCGGTGCCAGTACAATTGAAAGTACTGCCAGCCCCAGCAGGATATAGGTTGCGTACAAACCTGCATCAACCATTCGGGCTACCTGTGGAGTAAGAATACCTTCATTTATAAATCGTTGTACACCCACAAATTGTGGAATTGTATCGGATGCCAGCAGATAAGAGACAACTGCAATAACGCCGAGAAATGCCAGCGAAATCAGCCCCTTCTTAGCTGCCTGAAAATCGGTAGCCATATGGAAAATTCCTGCAAGAATGGCAATACCGGCTCCTATAACCAACAATATATAGGTCCAGACCAACGTGGTGTTAATCCAACTACCCATTGTAGGGTCAGCATCATTTTCGCTGATGTTTACCATCATTGAAACAATGAGAACGGCTGATATAATGAGTAGGACCCATAACATGATCGTAACTATTTTTCCAGCTTTATCCATAATAGCTTATCTTTTCAAGTTATGTTTTACAAGTAAATCTAATAACGAAATAGAAGCATCTTCCATGTTATTGATAATACTGTCGATTTTAGCAACGCAGTAGTTATAGAAAATCTGAAGGATGATAGCAACAAGCAGACCTGATACAGTTGTAATCAAAGCCACTTTAATACCACCGGCAACCAGTGAGGGAGAAATATCACCGGCAACTTCGATTGCATCAAATGCTCCAATCATACCGATTACAGTTCCCATAAACCCAAGCATAGGTGCAAGAGCAATAAACAGTGCAATCCAGCTCAGCCCTTTTTCGAGCAAACCGGCCTGTACACCGCCATAGGAAATAATTGATTTTTCAACAACATCGATACCATGGTCAGCCCTGTCGAGGCCCTGGTAGAAAATACTTGCAACCGGTCCGCGAGTTTTACGGCAAACATCTTTAGCCGCTTCAACACCACCGCTTTCAAGAGCCTGTTCTACATCAGCCAGCAGCTTTTTGGTATTACTTGTAGCAAGATTCAGGTACAAAACCCTTTCAATTGCAAAAGCCAACCCCAGGATAAGGGTAATCAATACAAATGACATAAAGGTAGGGTCACCTTCAATAAATTTTTGTTTCAACTGGCTGTGTAATGATTGGCCTTCTTCAGCCACGGCAGCTTGCTCTTCAATCGGATCAGCAGTCAGGTCAACCTGTTCTTCCTGAACAGCAGTGTCTTGTGTAGCAGTGTCAGTTTGTGCAACCACAGCGTTTGAAGCCATAAAAAACAGCATTCCTGATAATGCTATTAACGCGAATAGTTTTTTCATGATTAATCTTAAATTTTTAATTAATAATTTCCTTTGATTTTTTACTTATTTAAATTCTTGACAAATTTCTTTTATTCAGCAAATAACACCTTTTCCTGTGAAATAATCAAATATACAACTTAAAAAAATTTAATTCATTAATAATTTTTGGGAACTTTATTTCTTATTCGCTGTTACGATAAAATTTATTACCCGCATCAACTGTTTTTGACTTCACTTGCCGCTAACAATTTTTATAGAACCCAATCTATCCAATTACTTAAGTTGTTATTTCAACCCATCTGATATTCTGCTGCCATAATTCCCTACTTCTGTTTAAACCTCAGCACTTACAGGCATGTCATCATTAAATACCAGACTCTCCACTTCTTGCGGAGAGAGGGGGATTCGAACCCCCGGTACCGTTTTGCGGTACACACGCTTTCCAGGCGTGCCAGATAAGCCACTCCTGCACCTCTCCAGAATTTTCCGGCATGCCAGAAAAACAGGGCGCAAAATAATAAAAATTTGGGAAAAAAAAGTTGCTAGCCGGTTATTTCACCACGCAGGTTTTTATTCAGATTCATTTTAATTTGTTCTACTGGATAACCCTGCCCCAGTAAAAACATCAATTTGGTAACAGCCGCTTCAGTGGTCATGTCATTTCCTGAAACAACCCCCGCCTTCAAAAGCTGCAGGCTGGTTTCATACTGCCCCATTACAACTTTCCCACCCTGGCACTGGGTAATATTTAATATAATTATGCCATTTTCAACGGCATGTTTAACAATATCTATCAACCACGAATCGGTGGGAACGTTTCCGGCTCCAAACGTCTCCAGCACAACTCCTTTCAGGCCTGGAATCTTGAACACCGAATTAAAAACCTTACTGCTTATTCCAGGGAACATTTTTAAAATTACCACATTATTGTCGAAACGGGCAGAAAGCCTTAGATCCTTTCCTGGTTCAGGATATTGAATAAATTCTTTACGATATTTGATATCGATACCTGCAATTGCCAACGCAGGATAATTCACCGACCGGAAGGCACTGAATAAGTCTGCATCCCTTTTTACAGCCCGATTGCCGCGGTATAATTCGAAATCGAAATATATGCAAACTTCGGGAACCATACTTTTGCCATTGCTTTTGGCGGCTGCAATTTCAACTGCTGTTATCAGGTTTTCCTTCCCGTCGGTTCGAAGTGTACCAATGGGAAGTTGTGATCCTGTAAATATTACAGGCTTACCCAAATTTTCAAACATGTAGCTTAATGCTGAAGCAGTATATGCCATTGTGTCGGTACCATGCAACACCACAAAGCCATCATACAGCTCATAGTTTTCTTCAATTGTTGCAGCAATTTTTATCCACACATCAGGTGAAACATTTGATGAATCGAGTGCCGGATTAAAGATTACGGTTTGAATGTTATAATTGAACTTATTTAGTTCAGGTACTTCCTTTTTTATCTGATCGAATTTTACAGGAGCAAGCGTTCCGGTTTCAGGATGCTGAACCATTCCAATGGTTCCACCGGTGTAAATAATTAGAATGGAAGGTTTTCCCCCATCATTTTTGCTCATAGACTATCAAAATAGGATGCAAATTATTAAATCTTAAACAAATTCCTTGCATTTTCTGAAGTTATTTCAGCTATTTCATTAACCGATACATCATATATCTTTGCCAGCGCCTGCGCAACATATACCAGGTATGCACTTTCATTTCTTTTGCCCCGCTTTGGCACGGGGGTCAAATAAGGAGCATCGGTTTCGATCACCAATTTCTGAACAGGAATGCTTTTTATCACTTCCGACAGATTGCTGTTATTAAAGGTCACCACTCCGCCGATACCAAGCAAAAAGCCCAACCCGATTATCTTTTCTGCTTCTGTATGAGTTCCGGTAAAACAATGAAATATACCATTCAGATTTCCATCCTGCTCTTGTTTTACAATTGCATAAACCTCATCAAAAGAATCACGAACATGAATAACCACCGGCAGCTGATTCGATTTTGCAAGCTTCAACTGGTAGCGAAAGGCATCCTGTTGTTCATTCAGATAAGTACGATCCCAATACAAATCAATACCTATTTCACCTATCCCATAAAACTTTCTTTTCTCCAGCCAGTATTCCAGGGCTTGAAGTTCCTCACGATAATCGGCTGCAACTGATGTCGGGTGAAGGCCCATCAATGGGTAACAAAGATGTGGATATGCATCGGTTAAATCAAGCAACCGTTTTACCGATGCTGTATCGATATTTGGGAGGATTATTTTTTTCACATCATTATCATATGCCCGCTGCAGTACATTGTCCACATCGTTCAGATAATCCTCAGAATAGATATGAGCATGAGTGTCAATCAACATGTTGTTCAAATTTTGACAAATGTAAAAAAGTGTTTTATCCTGAAGCGATTTTCTATTTTATCAATAGATTAAATTTTCATCATCTGTGATAATAAAATCATTTCAGAATAAAACACTGGTGTGGAGTGAAGTTTAAACCACACCTTGAGCCAACATTGCATCGGCGACTTTAACAAATCCACCAATATTTGCACCTTTGATATAATCAACCCGGTTACCGCTGCCAGGAATTCTACCATAGTTTACGCAAGTATCATGAATATCTTCCATAATTATTTTTAGCCTTGCGTCCACTTCATCCCGCGGCCAGGAAATGCGCATGCTGTTTTGTGACATTTCAAGACCCGAAACGGCCACTCCTCCGGCATTCACGGCTTTCCCGGGTGCATAGCCTATATTTTTGGACAGGTATTCTGCAGCTTCAGAGGTGCATCCCATATTGGATGCTTCTGCCAATAAATAGCATCCATTCCTTACCAGATGTTGTGCATCTTCAAGGTTGACCTCGTTTTCCGTAGCACAAGGCATGGCAACATCCATTGGTACTTCCCATGGCCGTCTGTCAGGCACAAACCGGACACCGAATTCCCGGGCATAAGGTTCCACTACATCATTATTGCTGGCCCTTAATTCAAGCAAATAATCAAGCTTTTCATCTTTTATACCATCCGGGTCATGAATATAGCCATCCGGGCCTGAGATCGTAATAACTTTACCTCCCAGTTCATTAACTTTTGCAATAGCACCCCAGGCAACATTGCCAAAGCCCGAAACACCAACCTTCAGTCCCTGGATATCCATACCAAGGCGCAGGAGCATATGTCGCGCAAAGTATACTGCACCAAAACCTGTTGCTTCAGGACGGATAAGACTTCCTCCCCATGCCAGTCCTTTGCCGGTAAGCACACCTGTGAATTCATTTTTAAGCTTCTTATATTGGCCGAACATATATCCTATTTCGCGTCCTCCCACACCAATATCACCTGCCGGCACATCGGTATTGGCACCTATATGGCGGTACAATTCATTCATGAAAGCCTGGCAAAAGCGCATTATTTCACTATCCGATTTACCTTTAGGGCTAAAATCGGAACCTCCTTTGCCACCACCCATTGGCAATCCTGTAAGACTATTTTTAAAGGTCTGCTCAAAACCCAGAAACTTTAAAATGCCTAGAGTAACACTGGCATGAAAACGTAATCCCCCTTTGTAAGGTCCAAGAGCCGAATTGAACTCTACCCGGTACCCCCTGTTGACCCTTACCTCACCACGATCATCAACCCACGGGACCCGGAAAATAATTATCCGTTCAGGTTCTACCATCCGTTCCAATAGATTTGCCCGGTGGTATCTTGGATTTTGTTGATAATAATCCCATACCGAACCGATTACCTCCTCTACTGCCTGGTGAAATTCCCTTTCACCTGGAGTTTTACTCTCAAGCTTCTCCAGAAAAGCCTGTATATTTGAATCCATAATTATAGGTTTTAAAATAATTTGTAAAATTAGGTATCTTTTAGATATTTAACACCAAATTGACATACCAGCAACACTAGCTTTAATTAATTGATATAAAACAACATGCAAAACAAAAAAAGATGTTAAAAAGCAGTACCTGACAATTCTCATATTTTAAAATGCAAAAATAAAGCCTTTCCCCCGCAGGAGAAAGGCTCTTTAAGTATATCGGGCAGCTTTTTATTACATCATTCCACCCATGCCGCCCATTCCACCATGGCCGCCGGCAGGCATAGCTGGTTTTTCTTCTTTTTCCTCAACAATTACAGTTTCAGTAGTTAACAGCATTCCTGCAATTGAAGCAGCATTCTCTAAAGCAATGCGAGCTACTTTAGCCGGGTCAATTACTCCGGTTTCATACAGGTTTTCATATCTGTCCAAACGGGCATTGTAACCAAAGTCATCTTTGCCTTCACGCACTTTCTGCACAACTACAGCACCTTCTTTGCCCGCATTCGCAACAATCTGCCTTAACGGCTCTTCAATTGCGCGTTTAATAATTTCAATACCGGTTTGTTCATCGTCATTCGCTCCTTCAAGTTCTTCCAAAGCAGGAATTGCACGAATGTAGGCAACGCCACCACCGGGAACGATACCTTCCTCAACAGCAGCACGGGTTGCGCTTAATGCATCGTCAACGCGGTCTTTCTTTTCTTTCATTTCCACTTCAGAAGCAGCACCCACATAAATCACAGCCACACCACCGGCTAATTTAGCCAGGCGTTCCTGCAGTTTTTCCTTGTCATAGTCAGATGTGGTAGTTTCAATCTGCTTTTTAATCTGTGAAACGCGTGCTGAAATAGCATCACTCGCACCTGAACCGTTTACGATTGTAGTATTTTCTTTATCAACAGTTATTTTTTCTGCTTCACCGAGCATATCCAAAGTTGTTTGCTCAAGCTTCATTCCTTTTTCCTCTGTAATAACCGAACCACCGGTAAGCACAGCAATATCTTCAAGCATTTCTTTACGGCGATCGCCGAATCCAGGAGCTTTAACAGCGCATACTTTCAATGAGCCACGTAACCTGTTTACAACAAGAGTTGCTAAAGCTTCTCCATCAACGTCTTCTGAAATAATCATCAGCGGACGACCAGACTGTGCTGTTTGTTCCAATACAGGAAGCAGGTCCTTCATGGTGCTGATTTTCTTATCGTGAATCAGGATGTAAGGATTTTCAAGTTCAGCAGCCATTTTTTCGGCATCGGTTACAAAATAAGGAGAAATATAACCACGGTCGAATTGCATACCTTCAACCACTTCAACGTAAGTATCGGTACCTTTCGATTCTTCAATTGTTATAACGCCTTCTTTATGCACTTTCTGCATTGCCTCAGCAATTAAAGCGCCAATGGTTTCGTCATTATTTGCTGAAACTTTAGCTACAGATTCAATTTTTGCATAATCGTCACCAATAGTATGAGCCTGTTCTGCAAGACTGCTTACAACTCTGCCAACTGCTTTATCTATACCACGCTTCAAATCCATTGGGTTAGCGCCGGCAGTAACGTTTTTCAAACCAACCTGAATGATTGATTGGGCAAGAACAGTTGCGGTAGTTGTTCCATCGCCGGCATCATCACCGGTTTTGGAGGCAACTTCCTTCACCATTTGAGCTCCCAGGTTCTCATAAGCATCGGGAAGTTCAATTTCTTTTGCAACTGTTACACCGTCTTTTGTAATCTGAGGTGCACCAAATTTTTTCTCTATTACTACATTCCGCCCCTTGGGTCCTAATGTAACTTTCACTGCATCAGCCAGCTGATCAACGCCTGATTTCAGCTTGTCACGGGCATCAATGTTGAATTTAATTTCTTTTGCCATTTTTATTTACTTTTTTTAATTTTAATTAAGCAATGTACAATACGTCGGTTTGCGACATTAACATGTAATCTTCATCGTCAATGTGCAATTCAGTTCCTGAATACTTGCCATAAACAACTACATCACCCACTTTTACCTCCATGGGCTCGTCTTTTTTGGCTTCACCGACCAAAACTACTGTTCCTTGCTGTGGTTTTTCTTTTGCTGAATCGGGAATGATTATTCCACTTTGTGTTTTTTCTTCGGCTTCCTGAGGTTTAACCAGGATTTTACCTGCCAGAATTTTACCTTTTAGTTCTGCCATTGTTTTTTTCGTTTTGTTATTAAACATTCATTATTTCAAAAATCGACACACCTTTTAATCACATTTTGTACCAAAGAAAATTGGGGTTGGATTTAGCGCCATAAAGGGACAAAATTGCATTTTCAGAAAACACCAATCAAGAAGCTCCACCTGCTATTTGATTGATTAGCAGAACATAAACAACAAAATGACACAGACTATGACAGTGTGACAAAAAGACAAAAAATCATTCAAACCTGTAGTCAGGAATTCCCCTGAAGCCGTGCAAGAATGCAGATGTTGCCATTCGCTTCTTACCCGAAAGCTGCAAATCGGTAATTTCAAGCCATCCGTCTGCACAGGCAACATTTAAATATGTTGTATCGTCAGAATCTATAGTTCCCGGAGGCACAATGCCTGATGCCATTACATGTTGTGCAAAATAGATTTTGCAGGGAAGCGTCCGGCCGGTTTCTTTATGTACCAAATTAGCCCAGGCAGCCGGATGAGGAGATAAACCCCGGATAAGGTTTTTTACTTCCACAACTTTTTTCGACCAGTCGATCTTGCAGTCTTCCTTAAATATTTTGGGAGCCGGTTTCAAATGTTTTTCCCTTACAAGTTCTGTCTGCGGCACACCCTGCAAATCTCCTTCAGCCAGAGCATCGACTGTTTCCAAAACCAGCCCCGCCCCTATGTGCATCAACCTGTCGTGCAGATCGCCTACCGTTTCGTTTTCACCGATATCAGTTTCCCGCTGAAACAATATTTTTCCCGTATCCACATCATGGTCCAGCAGAAAGGTAGTTACTCCCGATTTGGTTTCACCGTTAATGACAGCCCAGTTGAGGGGTGCCGCACCACGGTATTGGGGAAGCAACGATGCATGCAGGTTGAAAGTCCCGAGGCGAGGCATATCCCAGACAACCTCAGGAAGTATCCGGAAAGCAACAACCACCTGCAGGTCGGCATTAAATGATTTCAACTCTTCCAGGAATTCAGAATTCTTAAGCCTTTCGGGTTGCAGTAATGTTATCCCCTTTTCCAATGCATATTTTTTAACAGCCGATTCGGTCAACTTTTTACCGCGTCCTGCCGGTTTATCGGGAGCAGTGATTACAGCCACTACATTATAACCATTTTCAACAAGTGCCGCTAAGCTGGCAACCGCAAAGTCAGGGGTGCCCATAAATATTATCCGAAGTTCTTTTCCAGTCATCAGTTGTTATTTTAGACAAAAATAAGCATTCGTAAAGAATTAAGTACTAATTTAAAGGCTTAAAGCATGCAACCATGGGAATAGAACGCGATTACCTGATGCGCCAGCTGATGATGCTTCTTGAAGTGATACAGAAAATTGTTAACTACAGGAAAAAGGGGCAACAACAGGAGGCAGAGGAACAAATCGACTATTTTTACAGTTATCTAAAGCTCGAAAAAGAAATCCGCGAAATGAGCATTGAGTCTTTGCTGAAACACCTTATAACTGAAAAAAAACTCACCAATAACCACATTGAAATGGTAGCATTTGTACTGAAGGAACAAGGTGAACTGGCAACTGATGCCGAACAACAAATGGATTTCTTCAGGAAGGCCTATTTCTTATTGGAAAAGGCCGATCGCGAAAGCACAAGTTTCTCAATGGAACGGCAGTTAACACTTGCCGAACTGCGGAACTACCTAAATTGACAAACAACCGTTGACCCGCTTTAGATTTTCCGGGTCATAGTAAACTCAATTTACCACATTTTCAGGGCAACAGTTAAATTATTACTTCAGTTTTACAGGAATCCAGATATCTTCTTCTGATTCAGGATTGGTATTGTCATAATTTTCACCCAATACTTCAAAATGAGGCCTGTTGTCCAAAAGGTATTCTGAGCCGGGCAACCATTCACCAAAGATGTACTGAAAAATTTTACCGTCGCCGGCAGGTCCCTTATAGTGAAAAACGGCATACAGCCCTTCGGGTAAAGTAACTGTTTCCATATCATCGGGCACGTTTTCAAAATCCCTTACTTCAACTGCTGCCCATTTTTCAAAAGTATTTGCCGGTGAGAATTCATCAAAATAAGCCGGACCATATTTCTGCATGGAAATTAATTCATCCGTTAAGCAATTACTTATTTCTTTGCGCCCGGGCATAAAACTCCACCACAGCTCAAAAGTCCGGTTATCGGTTAAGCTCATGGAAATCCGTTTACCAACCAGCTTCCTTCTGCCAATGTTTCTTATTTCGGGAGTCATCAGGAAACTTTATTTATCTAATTGTTATTGCCGGCCTCATGGGCTTTTATGAGTTCGTACTCCTTCTGCATATAAGGGTAATCCCAACAACCCATCCTGTGAAACAGCCTTCCACCAAAACCTTTTTTATAAATATGAACCCCATATAGAGGGTGCCTCCGGTTTAAGTTGGGAGCAGAGCCAAACATATCGTATTCTGAGCAACCCCACTCTTTAGCTACCTTAATTGCTTCCCATTGCAAAGCATAACTGGCCATAAGATGCTCCCCGTCGTTTGCCGATGCTCCGTATAAATAAGTACCCCGTTTATTTGACAATGCAAGGAACATGGAGGCCAGAAACTTCCCTTCATAATCAGCCATCAACATTTTAATGCTGACACCTTTTTTGCTGTTATCCTGGTTTTGCAGAATGGTTGAGAAATATTGCTCATCCTGGAGAGGCATATTATGACGCATGGCTGTTTCAAGGTATAATTTATACCAGTCACCAATATGCTCAATACTGTATTCTTTAATACGGATACCTTTTTTGAAAGCACGCCTGACGTTGTAACGCGTATTGTACCTCATGTTATAAAGCAGTTCATCCTCTCTGCGGTTTAAGTCCAGGAAAAAGGTATTTTTTGGCAACACATCAACAGGACTTTTCCTCAGGTTCCAGTTAACGGTTTTATAATTAACCCTGAATTCCTGCACATTGCTTTCAGGAGGTCCTATCCAGTTCCCGGAACTGTCGAAATATTCGTTCTCCTGAGCCCACTGGTTTTGCCATTTCAGATCGTACCGGATAAAAACACAATTCTTTGGCAAATAGCCGCGAAGTGTTTCCGACAGCTCTTCTAAAAACACACCCTGATTCTCAAAATCAGGCTCCAGCTTCGGACCGTAAGGGACATATGCAAAACAATAGCTGTCGTTGATGTATTTGATAAATACCAGTAAATCGTCGTTTATTTTAACCTGACCATCTTCTGAAGGACTAAGCAATTCTTTTGAAACAGTTAGTTCAAACCCGTTTGGCAAATAACCCTGGGCATGCTTTATCCGCCCCCAGAATGGTGTCTGGGGTAAAATATTTGTTGGTTTTATTACTTCAATTTCCTTCTGCTTTAACTGACAAGACATTCTGTTTTTTCTGCAAAATTACAAAAAGATTACCGGCTGCTAAATTTTTTTCCTCACCCTGTTGCAGTAAAAGACACTGAAAGCCTGATGAATACATTCAACCAGGCTGAAATAAACATTTATTTAACATACGTGACAAAAAGGTTTCAAAAAACCACTTTCACCCGATCTCCTGTTATTATAATCGGGCATTATCCTATTCGGGAAACTCATGTATCCTTACGAATTCCCGGCTAATGACGCTGTCGTTGTTTAACAAATTAAGCTTAATAGTGTCATCAATGTATTCGATTTTCCAAAAGTTCCGGTTCAGCTCTTTTCCATAAGGAATTAATTCCAGCTCCGGCCGGTGCCCGTTTACATTATAAACTCCGTTAAAATTGCCCTTTTCAGAGCCAATGACAAATTGTTTGTCCCATCGAAAAAAAATAAAGCTGTTGCTTTCATCATTTGTGTCAGATGTCCCGGAATTGGGACCGGCTCCGGAAGCATGTTTCAGCCTCCACAAGCCCAGCAATTTATCGCCATACGTTGCCGGCAGACTGTCGGCCCGCTCAAGCAGAATTTCCACCTGCTGACCTTCTTCATTGCGGGTCCAGCTCATGGTATCCGATTTAACCGATATTTTAAAAGGTCCGTAGGGATCGTTTAATCCGTTGGTATTCCTGACAAACAATTCACCGGTTTCCTCATTTAAACTCCATGTTCCGTATGAATGCTGCAGCCATCCGTTGCCCGACTGCTGCGTTGAATCGGCGTTGAACCTCATCCACCTTGCATTGGGTGTCATTTCCTGATCACCCACACTGACACTGCCTACCACCAAAAGCCCTTCCATTGCAGTGTGATCATTACACCCTGCCACTAAAAGAATAACCAGCAAAACCGTAATGATTTTTTTTCTTTCCATGATATACATAACTTAAACAAATCATCCAACCGCATTAAAGGTTGACAGAAAATCTGACACCCGGTAAAACCAATAGAAAATCTTTAAACACATTGATATTATTCCATTCTTACGGAACTTTGGAACATAGGGGTTGATTTTAATTCTATCCATATCAAGTTCCTATCGGAACTGTCTCATTAGGGACAAAATTTTTATAAAAAGTTAATTAGTATATTACCCCAGAGTCCCATAGGGATGAAATTTTCTTTACCGGGACAACTATAACTTCAAAAATTTAGTTTTCCGGGCAGAAAATATTTATTTTACAAGTTACTATTCAGGCATGGAAACCAATAAAAGATTTGTAATTTACTGAATAAATGATAAAAATTTCAAACCAATGAAAGCAATAGCTATAGCATCGTTTCTTATAATTTCCGCTTTTATTTCTTCAGGACAACCTTTCAAATTTGAAATTCATGAAATCGGTAAATACGGCAACAACTTTGGCGCTACTTCACTGGTTGACGTAAACAAGGACGGGTTTCTTGATTTTGTTTACGGACGGCGCGGCACCATGTACTGGATGGAATACATCTTCCCTTCCGAATGGAAGCTGCACGACATAGGCACAGGGGCAAGCACAGATGTGGGAGGTGTTGCCCATGATGTTAACCGCGATGGATGGATTGATTTTGTGGTGGGTGACTCCTGGTTTGAAAATACAGGAAAGCCTGAAGAGGAACAATTTATCCTTCACAAAAAAAACATGATAGCATCGCATGACAATATAACAGCAGATATTGACGGCGATGGAATCGAAGATATTGTATCGGTATCGAACAGCACCGATCATAACGTTACCGCGTGGTACAGAATTACGGAAGACCATACGGAAAACTGGAACTATACTAAAATCGGCAGGGGTATACACGGAGGAATCGGACCTGAAGGAGCAGCCGATTTAAACAACGACGGCAGTATTGATGTTGTCCGCGGCGACGTATGGTTTGAAAATGTTGACGGAAAAGGTAAGTCGTGGAAGGAACACCCGCTTGTTCCTCCCGGCGGCAGCCGTGCCGACAGGTTTGGACTGGCTTTAAAAACCTGGATCATCGATTTAAATAACGACGGCATGCCCGATATTGTGCAGGCAGAGGCCGACACGCCCAATGGCAGAGTTTTTTGGTGGGAGAATGAAAATTACGGTGAGAATTTTGTTTTTCACCCCATATCCGCCGATTCCACCGGCCAGGATTTCCATTCGCTTGCAGTTGCCGATTTTAACGGCGACGGCTTTGTGGATGTTGCCTCGGGCGGGGGACCATTAACCCCGGGCACACACAAGATGTTCATCTGGGAAAATACCGCTGGTAACGGCTCACAGTGGAAGGAGCATCTAATACTGGAAGGAACCGAAGTACACGAGCTGGTTGCTGCCGATGTTGATGGCGACGGCGATTTCGATATCTTTTCAAAACCCTGGAGACCTGGTGTGCATGTTTATTTTGAAAATAAGCAGGCAGATTAAAGAAACCCGCATATCACCCGGGTTATAGCTTTATTCAGCTGCACCCGTTATAAACAAAGGCATCATCTACCTTCCAAAACTTACAGCATCACTTTTATGTTGTCACCCGAAAGAACAATGCCCAGGTAAAATCATCTGCCGGCAGAGAAGTATCCCCTGCAGGTATTTTCATCATACCATCGCCTGAGTAAACTCAATGTAAACTCAATACAAATTCAATATTAATTCAATGTAAATTCAATTATAATTGAATTTACATTGAGTTTAGAATGAATTTAAATTGAATTAAAAATGAATTTACACCGGAGAAGATTACCTGAAGGCCAGGTTGGAGGGAATACCAAAACCTGGTCAGGGTACCGAATACCATTCTTTTGCCTGCTCCCGCCACTTAAGCAAGGTGCAGTTCCTCCGGGAACAACAAAACTCAGTCTGCATCCCTCAGTGCTCAAGGAAAGACAGATTGAGTTTTTCAATAATTTTATACGTCTTTTAGAATTTGGAAGTATCGCCAACTACTCCTTAATCAGGTCCGGGTTGTTGGCAAACTCCCACATATCAAGATAAGCAAGTTTGATGATATCTTCCAGTTTTTGCCAATTAATCAGCTCCACATGATCCGAGGCCTGGTGATAATCCGTATGTCCTCCGGTGTGGAACCAGAAAATTGGAATACCTCTCCTGGCAAACCCACTGTTATCGCTACCTCCAACAGGCTTTCCTACAGCGCTAAAATTGACATCTAGATTTAGTCCGAAGTTTTCAATGTGTTCTTTTGATGTGTCCCTTAAACCCGAAGCCGCTTCTGTATAAATCATCGCAACTTTATTTCCCGGAGCATCGGGAGAGCTATTCCTGCCGATCATATCGAAATTGAGGTAAAGCATCACCTTATCCATTTCGTCAAAAGCTTCAATAAAATGGCGCGATCCGAGCAAGCCACGTTCTTCGCCGTCCCACAATGCAAATATTATGGTGCAATCAGGTTTGACTCCTGATTCAATAAAAGCTTTGGCAATAGTGGTTACCGCAACAACACCTGAACCATTATCGTCGGCACCATTCCAAACCTGACCATTGTATTTTCCCAGGTGGTCGTAGTGTGCTCCCACAATCACAATCCTGTTGGGATCTTTCCCCTCGATACGAGCTAAAACATTGCGAAGTCCCAAAACCCTGGTTTGCGCATTTAAATCGATTTCTAATTCTCCAGCTAATGGTTGTGAGTTTGATTTGAGCCTGGCTGCCTTTGCAACAGTCTCTTCCAGGGTCGGGCCTTTCTCTCCCACAATTTCTTCCAACATTTGCCTGGAGATAGAAATTACCGGCAAAGTATGTTTATCAGCAGGAAGCCTCAATTTTTTGTCGTAAAAACTCTCCGGCTTCGTATCGCTTTCCAGCATAGCTTCATTATAACGAAAGGCCGGATTAATTTTCCAATCGCGCTGCTCATCTCTCTGCGGGTCGTATTCCAATACAGCTACAGCACCTTTTTCAAATGCTGTTGCATTTTTTTCATTAGTACTTATTTTCAAATCTTTGCCGGCAATAAAGTCAGGAACTCCATCGCCGGGAAGTCCTGCAAAACGAACCACAATTTTACCCTTCACGTCAACACCGCTAAAGTCATTCCATCCCAATTCTTTATTATCAATGCCGTAACCCACAAAAACAAGCGATGCTTTTATAGTTCGACTCTGACTTACATAGGAAACATTAAAATCGGTTTTGTATTGGAAGCCTATTTTTTCATTTTCCCGCACAAGATTTACGGCCTGCACTTCAGAAGGCTGAACTTCAATCGCAGAAAACTCCTGAAAATAAGAAGTTGATTTTTCATCTTGCAGCCCAAGTAACTTTTGGTAGCGATTGGGATTAAATGTTTGCTCATCTCCATTGGGCTTTAATGAATAGAGCTTAAATAAGCTCGCCAGATAATCACCAGCCAAATAATTACCGGCTGTTCCTGCTTCGCGCCCTTCCATCCAGTCGGATGCTAAAAATTCAAGTTGTGCTTGAATGACATCACGATTTATGGTCTCCAACCCTTTCTCTTTACCCTCTTCTTTCGCTGACAATGACAAATAGAAAGTTGATGCTAAAATTACAGTCCATACATATTTCATAGTTCCCCGCTCACTGAAGTATTAGAAAAATTTTCACATCTATTGAATAGATGCGCAAGATAATTAAAAATTATACTTTCATCAGTTTGACAAGAAAGTCTGCTTTTTTACATCATCCGATTTAGCGTACAGTAAACATTTTTGATTCCGGGTAAATCCATCAGACACAGAATTTGGAATTTATAATAACCTTCAGTATTGCCTCCGCCGGTAATTGCGAGCCCGGCTATTCTTAATAGAAATAAATTCGCTTGACGAATTACGTATAATTACAGGAGTCTTTAAAATATATACATCCACGACCAGCAAGATGCCCCGATTCAAAGGAAGAACAGGGCCACACCAGCCACTGTAACTATAGCTCCGACAATTTCCTTGGCATTCACCTTTTCATGAAACAGCAGTACAGAAGGCGCTATTATGAGTACCGGAACGATAGCCATCAAAGTTGCGGCGATGCCCGTTTCGGTATGCTGAACAGCCAGCAGCGAAAAGGAGACTCCCAAAAAAGGCCCAAAGAATGCCCCCAGAGTAATGCGTCTTAGTGCAGGAGGGTTTTTAAGAGCAGCCCATACCCGCGGCCACCTGTTCATAAAGATGAACAATATCGAGAAGCCGGCAATTCCGGTAAGCACCCGTATTTGCGCCGCAGAAAATGCATCGTAGCTGCCCATTCCTTTTTTGCTCAGCACCAATCCTGCAGCCTGCCCCAGGGCGCCACCCAGTGCCAGTAGAATGCCCGGAACAGAATAGCTCGATTTCAGTTTCCGGACTATTGATCCGTTCAGCTCCGATTTTTCGCGCTTAAGTATTACAATGATTATACCTGTCATGGTAATTCCCATACCCAGCCAGTTCATGGGAGTGAGTGTTTCGCCCAGCATGAGCCACCCCACAAAAGCGGCAAACGGAGGAGCCAGCGACATCACCAGCATCGATATGCGGGCACCGATAACTACAAAGGCCTGGAACAGCAGTAAATCGCCAATAACAAAACCTACCACCCCGGAAAGAGCCAGCCACTGCCACTGGAATGCCGTGGCATCGGTCGGAAAAAAGAACCCGCGGGCCAGCCAGCTGTATATGCCGATAAAAAAGAAGGCTATCACCAACCGGATGAGATTTACGGCCAGCGAACCCACTTTTTTACCAGCCGACTCAAATGCCATGCTGGTTACCGTCCAGAAAACGGCAGTGAGCAATCCTGCTATTTCTCCAATGTAGTTTTGCATTTTTTAGGGCGCAAATGTAGCAATTCCCTGAAATAAAAAAGCCCCTCCGAACGGAGAGGCAATATTATTTCAATGAAATAATGTTCTGTATTCAACATTTTTAATTTAGCAGTTCTTCCACTGTTTCCCTTAACTCCTGGTCGCGTTTGTTTTTGGCAACAATGACACCGTTGCGATCAACAATCACGCTTGAAGGAATGGAATTAACGACATACATTTTAGCTGCGGCATTGTTCCAGTACGAGAGGTCGGAGACGTGAGTCCAGGTAAGACGATCGTCTTCAATGGCATTCAGCCAGGCCTCACGGTCGCGATCGAGCGATACACCAAATACGCCGAATCCTTCATCCTTATAATCGTTGTAAACATCAACGATATTTGGGTTTTCGGCCCGGCAGGGGCCACACCATGCCGCCCAGAAATCGAGTAGGGTGTATTCATTTTGGGCATATACATCGGAAAACCTTATGGGATTGCCACCCGGGTCATTCATAACAAAATCGGGTGCAGTTTGCCCTACGGCCACTGTTTTCAATTTCTCAACGCGGTCTTTCAACGCTACAACGGCAGGTATTGAATCAAGTTCCGGGTTTAACGATGAAAGCAGCTCATCGAGCGTTTCTGTTTCCATACCGTGCTGGATGCGTGAAAGAAAATACGGTGCAACATACGAACCGGGATTTTCACGCACGAACTCCTGCTGAATGGTGTTTGTGCTGTTGTACATTTCCTCCACCTGTTCCATCAGCTGCTGTGCTTTGGCTGTGTCGCCGGCTGAAGCCGCCTGACGAGCCTGCTGGTAGAGCTCCATATACTCCTCTCCTATCTGCTGTATCCGGTTGTTGACACTTGTGTATTCATCATGTGTTTCAGAACCCGTCACCGTCACGTTTTCGAGCGAATCGGCTTTCCCTTCAACTTCCATTTCTGCGTTTTCAACAAAAATTATAGTCTTTGGCCGCTGACCTACTACCGACAGATAGAATTCTTCAGGGTAACTAACTTCTCCTTCAAAAACAGCTGTGCCATCAGTAATTTCAGCTGTATCAACAGGAATCCAACCCGTTTCTCCACGTTGCTCAAGCAAAAGGCTTCCCTCGGCTCCATCAAGATTTACTTTTATTTCATATCCCTCCTGCTTGCGACTGCAGGCAAAAACAGCTACCAGAGCTGCAAGAATTACCAGTTTTCTCATTTTTATTAAATTATTTTTATCTGTTCAAGGTAATGTATTATACTGTACAGCACAATGCAATTTCGGCCGAAAGATAGGAAATCATTTAAAAACCAAAAAAAATGTTTGCGCTGATTTTCAGGAGCTGTTCAGGATAGTCAAAATTTCATGCCACATGCTTTTTAATCCAGAAAAATTAACTAAAACATATGCATTTAAAATAATACCTTCACCAGGATTACTTTTTAGATTTATACTTTATCAGAAATTTATTAATTACTTTTAATTTAAAAAAAGTATGACTGAAGAAGATATCAGATGGCAACAAAGGTTTTCAAACTATAAAAAGGCATTAAACCAGTTAATAAAAGCCGTGGAAATTCAAGATGCAAGGGATCTTTCTGAGTTGGAAAAACAAGGTCTTATACAAGCCTTTGAATTTACACATGAGCTTGCATGGAATGTCATGAAGGATTTTTTTGTTTACCAGGGCAACTCATTCATCTCCGGTTCCAGGGATGCTTCAAGGGAAGCATATAAAAATGGTATTATTAAGGATGGTGAAACCTGGCTGGATATGATAAAAAGCCGTAACAAGTCTTCTCATACTTATAATGAAGAAATAGCGGAAGAAATCGTGGAACTAATTTCAAAAGACTACTTACCTTTGTTTTTAAAGTTTAAGGAAGAGATGGAGAGAAGGTTGATTTACAAATAAATGCTCCTGGCACGATGCCTGTAAAACAAACAGTC
Organism: Mariniphaga sp.; assembly: GCA_041687255.1. Classification (GTDB taxonomy): domain Bacteria; phylum Bacteroidota; class Bacteroidia; order Bacteroidales; family Prolixibacteraceae; genus Mariniphaga. The sequence goes on from JAWLCL010000019.1 coordinate 53,611, forward strand.
AAGCAGGCAAAATTAAAGCCTCTCAGTAAAATAAATTAAAAAATGCAGGTTGGTCTGAAAGAACAAATACTAAAAAAGATAAACGAGTCATTTTCGTTATGGCCTGAAATTGAAAGAGTATATCTGTATGGATCCAGGGCGAAAGGAGATTTTCGACCCGGCTCAGATATTGATTTGGCGGTTGTTGCTCCCGGGCTTTCATTACCTGGACTGCTCCGGATTGAAAATCAGCTGGACGATCTCCTTTTACCGTGGAATATAGATATAGTTCTGTTTCATCAGATTTCCAACCCCGAACTGATAAATCATATCAGGAGGGTTGGAATTATTGTATACAAAAAAGGGGATTAAACAGCGATAACCGTTTTGGGTGTTTTCGGCTTCATATCTTCAAAAACAGTTCCCTGCAAATGAACGGTATTAACAGCCCTGCCCGATGGGTCGGCATTATCCTGGAACGATTTATCCCAGGCAAGCGCTTCGCCGGTACTGCAGGCTATGGAAGGCACCGACGGAACACAGGCCGCTGCCTGGTCGGACGGAAAATGTTCGCTGTAAATGGCCCTGTACACATACTCTTCCTTGCTCCTTGGGGTATTTACCGGGAAACGATATTGGGCGTTCTCCATCATTTCATCGGTTACCTGTTGTCGTGCAATTTGCTTCAAAGTATCGATCCAACCGTAACCCACTCCATCGGAAAATTGCTCTTTCTGCCGCCATGCAATACTTTCGGGCAGGTATTTCTCAAAGCCTTTGCGCAGACACCACTTCTCCATCCGTCCGTTTTTGGCCATTTTTTCCTCAGGATTAAACCGCATGGCCACATCCATAAATTCCTTGTCGAGAAAGGGTACACGACCTTCCACACCCCACGATGCCAGCGATTTATTTGCCCTCAGACAATCGTACAGGTGCAAACGGCTCACCTTCCGAACACTCTCTTTATGAAACTCCTCCGCATTGGGCGCTTTATGAAAGTACAGGTATCCGCCAAAAATTTCATCGGCTCCCTCACCGGTAAGCACCATTTTAATGCCCATTGAACGGATAACACGGGCAATCATGTACATCGGGGTTGATGCACGTACTGTTGTCACATCGTAGGTTTCAATGTGGTAAATTACATCTCGGATAGCGTCAAGCCCTTCCTGTATGGTATAATGTATCTCGTGATGTATGGTGCCAATATGTTCGGCCACTTTACGGGCAGCCACCAAATCAGGAGAACCTTCCAGCCCGATTACAAATGAATGCAGCTGCGGCCACCAGGCATCCTTCTGATCGTTTTCCTCAATACGCTTTGCCGAAAACTTTTTGGCAAGGGCGGAAGTAATGGAGGAATCGAGGCCTCCCGATAACAACACTCCGTATGGCACATCCGACATGAGCTGGCGGTGAACGGCATCTTCCAACGCTTGTGCCAGTTCATCGATGTCGGCAGGATTATCCTTCACATTTTCGTATTCCGTCCAGTCACGGCTATACCACCGTTTCAGCACTCCATCTTTACTGTAAAGGTAGTGCCCGGGAGGAAATTCTTCAATCTTTTTGCAGTAACCCTCCAGCGCCTTCAGTTCCGATGCTACATAGTAGTTACCAAATGCATCCCACCCCTGGTACAATGGAATTATTCCGATATGATCGCGGGCAATCAGGTATGCATCTTCATCCTCATCGTAAAGAGCGAAAGCAAATATGCCGTTTAAATCGTCCAGAAACTTTTCCTTTTTCGTACGATACAGGGCAAGAATCACTTCACAATCAGAACCGGTCATAAAATCATAGTTTCCCTGAAACTGCTTCCGGATTTCACGGTGGTTGTAAATTTCCCCATTTACCCCCAGCACCAGTTTCCTGTCTTTGCTGTAGAGGGGTTGCCCTCCCGACTCAGGATCAACAATCGCCAGCCTTTCGTGGGCAATCAATGCTTTGTCACCACAATATATGCCCGACCAATCGGGACCACGGTGCCGTAACTTTTTCGACATCTCCAAAACCTGCGGCCGCAATTGCTGACTGCCGGTTTTTAAATCAAACGCACATACTATTCCACACATATTATTAATTTTTATTAATTACATTATAACATCGGCTAAAATATACTTTTTGTCACTTAAAAACAATTTTTAATGACAATATTCTTATAATTTATAAATTAATTGACATTTTAATATTATTGCGCGCCCTTTAATAACTTTTGCATATTTCAATCATAACCCCTGTTGTTTTTAATTTACAAGCCAAAATTTGTAATCCTGTTTTTGTCTACCCCCCCTCAAAAAATAAAGTTGATTTATAAAAAGTGCAATTTCAGAAAACAGCCCCCCTTTTAACTTTTTTATTGCCATTTAATACAATCATGTCTTTTATTTTTCGTAAATTGATAAGCAACACTTAAATACACACATTATGGATAAAAAATTTACCTTTATTAAAAAAATTTTATTTAGCCGGTTTTTACCGGTAATTGCCTTTTTACTTGGCAGCATGATGCTTTCGGGTCAAACATTGCACGTAATAGAAGTACGTGATTTTGAGTTTGACCCTTCTGAACTCACCATTACAGCAGGAGACACTGTTGAATGGGTAAACGAACAAGGTTCGCACAACGTAAATGGCACTCAGGTAACTTTTCCCTCAAATCCGGAATCCTTCGGCAATGAAGTAGGGACCGGCTGGACCTATCAACACGTATTCACAGAAGCAGGTAATTACGATTACCAGTGTGATCCACATGCCTCAGCAGGCATGAACGGAACTATTGAGGTACTTGGAGATGGGGAAGCCGGTGAAGAATTTTTGCTGACGGTGGAATTCAGCGGCATGACCCCACATATAGGTCAAAACCTCTTTTTGGCTGTCAGGGAAGCCGATACAGGAATGGAAATTGGCCGTACAGATACAGTTGCTGCATCTGAGTTTACAGTGGAAGTTCAGGGGATTGAAGAGGGCATGTCGTATCATGTCGATTTCTGGGTCGATTTCAATGAGAACGGCAGGTATGACACACCGCCGGTGGACCATGCCTGGAGACTCGAGTTGAATGATGTCATGGGAGATACCACACTGATGTTTGCACACAACACCGATTTCACAAACATTATGTGGGAAAACATGTTATCTGTTGATTTCAGCGGCATGAACCCGCATGTGGGGCAGAATATTTATCTTGCTGTAGTGGACACTGCCACAGGAATGGAGGTTGGACGGACCCATGCAGTAGCCGATACAGCCTTTACCCTCATGGTTCCTGGCATCGAAACCGGTAACTCATACCATGTTGACTTTTGGGTCGATTTTAATGAAAACGGAATGTATGATGCACCGCCCACCGATCATGCATGGCGGCTTAATTTAAACGATGTTGTAGGCGATACCACACTGATGTTTGCACACAATACTGATTTTACAGATATTATGTGGAACTATTTGTTGACGGTAGAGTTCAGCGGCATGAATCCTCATGTGGGGCAAGATGTTTATCTGGCCGTAGTGGACGCCTCAACGGGCAAAGAAGTTGGACGGACCCATACCGTTGCCGATACCGCATTTGCCCTTATGGTACCCGGAATAGAATACGGCAAATCGTATCATGTGGATTTCTGGGCCGATTTTAATGAAAACGAAATGTATGATGATCCGCCCACCGATCATGCATGGCGGCTTGAACTGGATGATGTAATGGGTGATACTACCCTTATGTTTGCCCATAACACCAATTTCACTGACATTATGTGGAAAAACAGTTTAACCGTTGAATTCAGCGGCATGAATCCGCATGAAGGACAGGACATTTACCTGGCAGTTGTGGATGCCAACACGGGCATGGAAATTGGCCGTGCGCACACAGTGGCCGATACAGCTTTTACTATGACCATCCCGGGAATTGAATCGGGACAGTCGTATGATGTTAATTTCTGGGCCGATTTCAATGAAAATGGAATGTATGATACTCCTCCGGACGATCATGCATGGCAGCTTGAACTGAATAGTGTTGTTGGTGATACCACCCTTACGTTTGTTCACAACACCGACTTCACCGATATTATGTGGACAAACATGCTTACAGTGGAATTCAGCGGCATGAACCCGCATGTTGGCCAAAACATTTATCTTGCTGTAACCGATACCTTATCGGGCAAAGAAGTTGGCCGCACACAGGCAGTTGCCGATACGGCATTTTCACTCATGGTTCCGGGAATTGAACCGGGTCAGTCCTATCACGTTGACTTCTGGGTCGACTTTAACGAAAACGGCGTGTACGATACACCTCCGGACGACCATGCCTGGCGGCTTAACCTTAACAACGTGACGGGTGACACCACCTTAATGTTTAGTCACAATACCGATTTTACCGACATTATGTGGAAGTATCAGCTTGCCGTTGAGTTTACTGAAATGACCCCACATTTGGGCCAGATGTTTGTGTTGTATGTGGTAGATGCCGATGAGGATATGGTTTTGGATACAGTTACCATAGAAGAAATAGCCGATCCCGGATTTACGGTTTACTCCTCCAGTTTGACAGCAGGAAGCAACTATCATATTAACTTTTGGGCCGATTATAATGAAAATGGCACGTATGATGCGCCGCCTGCCGATCATGCCTGGCAACTGGTATTGGAAAATGTAACCGGTGACACTACACTCATATTCGTCCACAACACCGAATTTACCGATATTTTCCCGGTAACCTCTGCAGTGGAAATTGGCAGCCAGCCGTTCAGAATGTATCCCAATCCGGCAACAAATAAGGTTTGGATTGAATCGGATAAACTGAACATGAAGGATTATACCTTATCGGTTTTTGATTTGTCAGGCCGCATGACAGCCCTTGAACAGAATATAAGAAATGATCGCATTGAGCTGAATGTTCAAAAGCTTACGAAAGGAATTTATTTTGTGGAATTAAAAACCACGAATGACCGAACGATAATGAAACTTATAAAGAAATAGCAAAATCAGAGGGTGCTTACTTCCAAAGCTGCACCCTCTTTTTTTTTACTTATACCTGTACATTTAAATTTACAAATTCTTCTTTGAGTTTTGAACGGAAAATGAGGTTTGTTGTTATAGTGGCAGAATGTTTAATTAAAAGCAAATTAAAAAAAACTATGAGTTACTATTACAACACCGTTATCAAAAATAAAAGTTTTGAAGAGGTTTTGGCTGCCGTTAAAGATGGTCTTGCCAAAGAAGGATTTGGAATTCCTTCAGAAGTGAACATGAAGGAGACATTCAAAATGAAACTGGATGTCGATTTTAAGAATTACATTATTCTTGGTGCCTGCAATCCTTCATCTGCCCTCAAGGCGGTTCAGAGCGAGAAAAACATTGGCACACTCCTGCCATGCAGCGTTGTGGTACAGGAGCATGAAAACGGCGAAGTGGAAGTTGCTGCGGTTGATCCTATTGCATCGATGATGGCTGTTAAGAACAACACCGTGCAAAGTATTGCCATTGAAATCGCCCGCAAACTAGAAAGCGTCATTGAAGACCTGAGTCTCAGTAAATAAGATACAGGTTTTTTGCGGTACGCAGTACCATTTTATCCTTTACAAAAGCCGGAACTGCCTTAACAGTTTCCGGGATACTGTTTTCGGCAACTTTTTGAAAAGAGTTGCCCGGTTTTATTATTGTGCAATCTCCTTTAACATTAAAAAAGTAGATATTGCCGGCAGCATATATGGGGGAAGCATTGAAATTGCCGTTCAACTTTTCTTTCCAGATTGGTTTACCTGTGGCAGCATCAAGACAAGTTGCCATTCCCCTGTCGTGCACCATATACATTTTATCATCAACAATTACCGGTGTGGGAATTTGCGGCACCTCATCCTCATACATCCATTTCACATGCGATTTGGTAACATCTCCTTTTCCTGATGGATCAACTGCATATTGCCTTGTGAAAAAGGGAATGTTATCAAGAAAAATCCATCCTGAGTTGACAAACACCAAACCATTCCAATAGAGTGGCTGACTGACGGTTGAATCGTAACCGTATTCAATTGTCCAAACCACTTCGCCCGTTTTAACATCATGGGCAAAGCACATGTATGAAGAGTTGCTTATGAGCAACTCGCGATCTTCAGTTTTTATAACAATAGGTGTCTGATACGATTTTCTGTACACCGGCTCCAGGGAATCATAAATTTCTGCAGGGCGGATACTTTTCCAGATGGTTTCGCCTGTTTTCTTATCGAGGGCAACAACATATGGATCTTCTGTCCCTTCAAGGTGAAGAATCAACATGTTATCGTGCAGGATGGGCGAAGAAGCAGGCCCCTGCATATGGTCACAGGGTAAATCATCACGTTTCCACACCACACTATAATTGCGGGTATCGATGCAGGCTGTTCCAAAAGAGCCATAATGAACATATGCATATCCATTTTCGATGCATGGTGTGGGAGTAGCATACGAGTTTGTACTGTGAATACGTTGCGGGTTGTCGCTCGTAAAAAGCGTCTGTTCATGGAGCAATTTACCTGAATCAAAGTCGTAGCATATTGCATAAAACTCTTTACCGTCATCGGTTGCAGAAGTTAACCATATCTGATCTCCATATATTACGGGTGAAGACCAACCGGTGCCTTTAACCTCCGATTTCCATTCAATGTTCTTATCGACACCCCATTCCTGTGGGGCTGACTTAACCTGCGCATGCCCATCCATTGAAGACCCTCTGAAATGTGTCCAGTTTTGTCCAGAATTTGTACAGGAAAACATCAACAGTGGAACAATCAGGAGTGCAGAATATATTTTTGCAGCCATACCAAACCAGGTTGAAAATTAATTTACTACCAACAAAGCTAAAATAATCTTTCGATTTGAGATGAACGTATAACAAAAATAAAATCCCCTAAAACTACTTCTCTACTCCTATGTTTCAAAAACATTTTATGAAAAACAGTGGCAAATACAAAATTTTCCCGAATTTTACAGGAGAAGTATTGAAAATAGGTTATTTAAGCAAAAAGGGTATGAATCATGTAAAAAAAATCTATATTTTCATTATTCTGGTAACTTCAGTGGTAGTGCTTATAGAAGCCCAGAACATAATTATTCCGTTTATTCTTGCCATTTTATTCTGGTTTATGATCCGGGTAATGAAAAAATTATTGTCGCGGATGCGTTTTATAAGAAGGTGGCCTGACTGGACCTTAACCATTATATCATCTATAATCCTGTTAAGCCTCCTGTTCCTGGTAGTTACCATAATAACGATGAACATCAGGTACCTGACAGCTACACTACCCACCTACGAAGAAAATATTACTAAAATCACCACCAGATTGCAACAAAGCTTTGAACTCGAATTTCCCCTGGTATGGAGCAGTCTTGCTGCCGATGTAGATTTTGGTAATATTCTCAGCAGGATATTTTCTACCCTTACAGGACTCTTCAGCGATGCATTCATTGTTCTGACCTTTTTAATTTTCATTCTCCTTGAGGAGTCAATTTTTCCCAGTAAAATCAAGGCAATGTATCCTGATGAAAGCAGGTACAATAAAGTAAATTCGCTTATAAAAAAAATCGACCATTCGGTTAGCAATTACATTGCAATTAAAACTGTGTTGAGTCTGTTAACAGGGATATTGAGTTTTTTGGCCCTTTTAGCTATTGGTATAGATGCTCCTTTCTTTTGGGCATTTCTCATTTTCATCCTCAACTTTATTCCTTCAATAGGTTCGTTGATAGCAACCTTTTTCCCGGCATTTTTTGCCTTGCTTCAATTTGGCTCTTTCACACCAGCCATACTGGTCCTGGCTATTGTAGGGGCTATTCAAATTTTAGTGGGAAGTTTTTTGGAACCTCGAATTATGGGTACATCAATGAACGTCAGCCCGCTGGTTGTATTTCTCACCCTTATTCTCTGGGGCATGATGTGGGGCATTGCCGGGATGCTGCTTAGTGTTCCCATTACAGTAATCCTCATTTTAATAATGTCAGAATTTGAAGCCACCAGGCCCATTGCCATTTTACTTAGCAGGCGCGGAAAGATAGTTGATAAAATGTAAACAATTACATATATAAAAAGTCTTCTGACTGTGTGCCGGAAGTTCTTTATATGTTGAATAAAAAAGAAAGAAAAAGCTTCATCTCTGCCTGCTTAATAAAAAATATTGCAACAATTATTGATGTATTATTGGTATCTTATTGATAAGTTTGACTTCATAAAACAATTCAAATGGCAGAACTATGAAAAGACTAAGTTTTCTGATTATTTTCATATTGGCAGGTTCAACAATAGCATTATCTCAAAAAGCACCTTCAGGCAATCCGGCCGATTTTAAAGTAAAAACCTGTCTGCACTCTGTAAGCTATGCGGGTTTTTGGCGAGGACAGGAACGACTGACAGTAGATGAATTCCTCGTTAAAGCAAAAGAGCTGGGTTATGAAGGAGTGATGCTTGTGGCAAAACGTCCACATGTATCTCCCCACGATTACGACAAGGCAGCACGTGCCCGGGTGAAAGCAAAAATTGACTCATTGGGGCTTACGCTGGTTGGACTTGCAGGCTACACCGATTTCACTGCGGGCATCGACAAGCCCGGGATTCCCAATGCCGAAATACAGGCTGCCTGGGTAGGGGAAATTGCCGAACTGGCCAAAGATTTAGGTACAAGTATGGTTCGCATTTTTACAGGATATGAGCGCCCCGGCATTCCATATGACAAACAGTATGCAGAAGTAGTGGAAGGGCTTAAAATGGCAGGAAAACTTGCAGCTGAACATGGAGTTACACTGGCTGTGCAGAACCATCATGATATAGCACTACACCACGATGCCATGTACTGGCTTCTTAATGAGGTGAACCTTCCAAATGTAATGGCAGGATGGGATGCCTGGTCACCGGTGCTGGAAGGTCTCTCTCCTGTTGAACAGCGGGAATCAATTCTCAGAATGAAGCCTTATATAATAAATACCATTGTAGCCGATTATGTATCACATCCTCGATATACCTATGTAAATGAACTTACAAATTATAAGGGAGAACAGCCGGCTATGCGGGCAGTGCCGGTTGGCAGGGGAATCATTGATTACAAAAATTGGTTTGCTGCCTTGAAGGAAATTGGCTACCAGGGATGGGTTGTTTATGAGATGTGCGAAGTTCTTGACGGAGGCGGCTCAATTGAGAACCTGGACCGTACGGCTAAAGTTTTTCTAGATTACATGGAACAATTCAAGTGAGAATAAATTTTAATCATCATTTTTTATATTAACCTGATAAAAACTCTGCTGTAATGAAAAAAATTATCCAATTAAGTATGGCAATTATTATGACAACATTGTTTTCAACAGCTCAAAATTTTCCAAAGCTTGAGGAATCCTTCCGGCTGAAACAACTGGAAGCGCCTGCAGGAAAAGTGTGGATGGTGCTCGATACAGACACCTACAATGAGGTTGACGACCAGTTTGCCCTGGCTTATGCATTTCTTTCAAAGGAAAATATTGAACTGGAAGCTGTTTATGCTGCTCCTTTTCACAACAACCGCTCCGACGGACCAGCCGACGGGATGGAGAAAAGTTACCAGGAAATCCTGCGGTTGCTTGGCTTGCTGGGTAAATCACCTGAAGGTTTTGCATTCCGCGGCTCCGACAGGTATCTGAAAGATACCTCTACCCCTGTCCGCAGCGAGGCGGCATTCGATTTGATAGAAAAAGCCATGGATGCCACCCCGGAAAACCCGCTTTATGTGGTGCCCATCGGATGCATTACCAATATTGCCTCTGCCATATTAATCGAACCAAAAATAATACAAAACATAGTAGTGGTATGGCTGGGCGGCAATGGCCTTAACTGGCCCCATCAGAGAGAATTTAACCTGATGCAGGATGTACCTGCAGCACAGGTGGTGTTTAACTCCGGAGTACCTGTGGTAGTAATGCCATGCCGGCCGGTGGTTTCACATTTTCACACCACTTTGCCCGAGCTTAAACATTATCTGGCAGGCAAAAATCAACTCTCGGACTACCTGTACAATATTGTTGAGGATTACAGTGGGGGCCGTGAAGCTTACTCAAAGGTGATATGGGATGTTACTGCAGTGGCCTGGCTGGTGAATCCCGAATGGATAAAAACGAACCTGGTGCACAGCCCTTTACTCACTGACCAGGTTACTTACAGTGTTGACCGGTCCCGGCATTTCATCCGTATGGCTGAAGAATTAAATCGCGATGCTATATTCAGAGATTTGTTTAAAAAACTGGCAGAACATTCTGTTCAGGAATAACTACCTTCACAAAGGGGAGATGGGAAATATATTAATAGGGTTCGAATTGATTATTGAATAAAAGCACTGTGAACCTGCTGAGGAAAAGTTCGGTTATACCAAACCAGTTGAGCTTTTTATTGTTGATCTTTTCAGAGGACGAATAGCAGAAATTAAAACTCCGCCGGAACAGAGATAATGGAAAGAATTCTTTCTGCAATAAGAAGAATTCATTTCTGAAGCAATCCCGGATGAATACGTTACATATGGTTCTCCTGCGTAAGTCCATAAAATTAGAATGGTTCAAAAACAATAATAATACAATATGCTGAAAGGAGTTTTATTTGACATGGACGGCGTGCTGCTCGATTCGGAGGAATTGACTTCAGAAGCTGCCGTTGAATATTTCGCAAAAAAAGGGTTTGAGATAAAAACCGAAGATTTCATACCGTTTTACGGCATGGGTGAGGAAAAATACTTTGGCGGTGTGGCAGAAAAATATAACATACCTTTCGACGTAGAGATAGAAAAATATAAGGTTTATGACTTGTTTTATGAAATGGCAAAGGGAAAAATGGATGCCCTGCCGGGTGTTCACCAATTTCTGGAAAAAGTAAAAGCCATGAACCTGAAAACGGCTGTAGCAACCAGTGCCAGCAGATATAAAATGAAAATCAACCTCAGGCTGATTGGGCTGACTGAATCCGATTTCGACACTTTAGTTACAGGAGAAGACATAACTGCAAACAAGCCCGATCCGGAGATTTTTATAAAGGCAGCCACTAACCTGGGGCTGAAACCTTTGGAATGTCTGGTTGTGGAAGATGCTCCGGGTGGTGTACAGGCTGCCAAAAGCGCCGGCTGTAAATGCATGGCGGTTATGACCTCCTTTTCGGAAAAGGAGCTTGCAAATGCCGATTGGATAGTAAATGACCTGACATCTTATTCTTCTGAAATATTTAGTTTCACTTAATAATGAAAAAGCTAAGCCTGCTGCTGACGATTCTTATTTTTGTTGCAGCAACACTGAATTTAAGAAGTGAAAGCCGCCCGCGGGTGTTTGTATTTACCGACATAAATATTGATTCGGGTGACCCTGATGACCGGCAATCGCTGATTCACCTGCTCTGGTATGCCGATGAACTTAGAATTGAAGGAATTGTACCCGAACGATGGAATGCCAACGGTCTTATAGCCTGTCAGCTTGCTGCTGATGCATATGCAAAAGATTACAAACAATACAGGTTCTACGAAAAAGAATATCCACAACCTGAAGCTGTTAAGAAAATGTTTGCCACTGATGTAGAGGATGCCATAAAACGTTTTCAACAAGCAGCTTCCGTCACTGATGATCCGTTGTATGTCCTTGTGTGGGGAAGCATGCGACTTTTCGGAGATGCATTACGAAGCAAACCGGAAGTATGGAGAAACATCCGTGTCATTACAATCGGAACCGACCTGATGATGGAAGCTTACCGGCAATATATTCCTGTAACCTGGGAAACTACGGAAAAACCTTGCGAGCAATACAATTGGAACGGGCACGGACGCAATGAAATCTTTAACGATTCGCGTTTTAAAAAAATGTGGTGGCTTGAGATAAACTGGACCTATGAAGGGATGTTTTCAGGAAAGGAACCCGCAGAGATGTTTCATAAATTACAATCGTATGGAGCCTTGGGAAACCATATGAATGAAGTGGTGAAAAATGAACAGTGGGCTAAATATTTTCGGGTTGGTGACACCCCTTCCGTTTTATATGTAATCGATCCGGAGCAAAACCTGGATAATCCAATCCATAGCAGTTGGGCAGGTAAATTCATCAAGCCATTCCCAAAAGAACGTCCTAATTATTATGCTGATTATAATGGACCTGTGGAATGGAATTATTCCAATCCGTGTGAAACATGGAACAACCATATTGCGTTTCGCGACCATGCCAAAAGTACCCTGGAAGCCCGGCGTCCGGAAATGTATGAGGCTTTACTGAATAAGCTGAATAAAATATATAAATAACAGGTTGGGTTTAAGATTTGCCATTATTGAAAATGAATTGAACAAAATCCCCTTCGTTAAGCTTATTCTTAAATGGTTTTATACTTAAAATGATAAGGGTGTTTCATAAATATTTTTAAAAAAATGGAGCATAAATTTTCAAGAAAAGATTTTATCCGCACACTCATGACCGGAGTGTTAATGGGCCCGGCTGTTTTAAAAACACAAGCTTTCAGATCAAGCGGCATCCCTACCCGTGCACTGGGTAATACAGGTGAACGGGTTTCCATTGTAGGTTTCGGCGGATGGGATTTGGGCTACATCAACGAAAATCTGGCCATTCGAATGATACATGAAGGCGTTGATGAAGGCATTACGTTTATCGACAATGCGTGGGAATACAATCAGGGTCGTTCGGAAGAAGTTGTCGGCAAGGCTTTAAAGCAAGGCAACCTGCGGGATAAAGTTTTCCTGATGACTAAGGTCTGTGCCCGCGATTATGAAGGGGCTAAACGGCATCTTGAAGATGGGCTCAGAAGGTTGAATACCGATATGATTGATATGGTGCAGCTCCATTCTATACAGTATGATGGCGACCGGGAGCGTATTTCAGATCCCGATAATGGTGCGCTGAGAGCCCTTATTGAAGGCAGAGAAGAAGGAAAACTTCGTTATATTGGCTTTACCGGACACAGGGATCCTCAAATACACCTCGGCATGTTAAACCTGCCGTTTGAATGGGATGCCGTTCAACTGCCGCTGAACATCATGGATGCTCATTACAACAGTTTTCAGAAACGCGTACTGCCCATTTTGAATGAACGAAATATTGCCGCATTGGGTATGAAGTCATTGACCGGAGGATTTTCACGCATTTCGGAAAAAGTGAATGTAAGCGCCGAATTATGCAGGCGTTATGCTCTCTCACTGCCGGTCAGCACATTGATTTGCGGAATGCAAAACCATGAGGAAATGCAGTTGATGATTAAAATAGCCCGAAATTTCAAACCACTCACAGAAGAAAAAATCAATGAATTGCTGGATATGTCAATGGCAGCAGCAACAGACGGTGCTCCGGAAAGATATAAAGATCCATCAAGCGGCTACGGGTGCTCATACCATACCCGTATTCTGAGAGAGGAATAATTACACTCTAAACAAATTTTCCCTTCTCCCGAATGGCAAATTGTAGAAGCGTGCCGGGTTGCCTGCCGGTAATATCAGTTACTGTGGAAGTCAGCCGTGGATTGTTTTTGCCTAACCGGGGCAGGAAATGCAACATAATCATAACCATAATCATAGGCATTGATTTACCCTGCTTCCGCTTATCAAGGATAAACCGGACAAGATTAGGACTTTCATACCGGACAAGTTTCCCCAATACTTCGGTAAGAATAGCAGCCACTTCTTTAAACCCGGCAAATTCGGAACCGGTTATTTCAAAAGCCTGGTTTTTATAACGTTCAAAATCATTTATGACATATGTTGCGGTTAATCCAACATCACGCGCATCTACCCAGTTAAATTTAAGGCTACCTGAAGGAACAACAATTTTTTGCCGGGTTCTTATATCATGCAAAAAAGTCGAGGTAAGATTCTGCATAAAATAGCCAGGCCTGAGGAAAACATATTCCAAATTTTCATCCATAATCAGTTTCTCTATTTTATGGTGTGGAATGAACTTTTGGGATTCTGCACCCTGCACTGATAAAAAAATAATTTTATTTACCTTTTTTCCCTTCATAACCCTGATAAAGGGAGCGAAATATTTGTTCACATCGGCCAGCTGAGGCGGCCGGAGCAGAAAAACCACATCAACACCTTCGAGGGCAGGCAAGAAAGTAGAGGAATCGGTAAAATCAACCTTTCGGAATTCTGCAACATCATATTCAGCAAGTGCTTTTTTTGCTTTCTCTACCGAATGACTACCGGCAATAATGCTCATTGAAGAGTTAATTTCATTAAGGCCCCTGACTACTTCCAGGCCAATATTTCCAGTTGCACCGGTTATAAGTACTTTTTTATTTTCCATTGGTCAGAAAAGGCATTTGGCGAATGTACTTTTTTCTGCTAAATTCCGGAAATTAAATTCCGCACAATCATCAACGTCAGCCTTTGACTCCCATTGTTGCTCCGCCTGCAGGTAAAACCATCTATCCACCGGATCGTTTTCCTGAGAACCTTTATCTCCGGGCAATGGTCCTCTCCACCCGGCAAATAATACCTGTATATAAACAAGAAAAACATGACACAATAAACCAGTGCAGGTTCTATAGGATTGTATACTACCTACCTACAGCAAGAGACCATTTATTCCCCATGGAATTGATGTCGATGATCATCTTTTTATTACAGAAGTGCTCTGTCCCAGGGAATTCCGGCCAAAACTAAAATAAAGGCAATACCATACCAAATGACTGCAGATTTATGCTTGTTCACCGACAACAATGCCCTTTTCGATTTTACCCGTCCCACATGCACAAGCACAAGAGCGATTATCATAATAAGAATATGTTCCACCGCATAAAAACGTAAAGCGGAATTTTTCATGGCTGCCCCGAAATCGGCAAATGCCGCTTTGGTGAACGGGCTTAAGAATAAATAGAGGACCAAGCCTATAAGAAGTTGCAAATCAACGAAAATGGTAAGCAGCAGTCCCATCAGATTATCCTTTTTGGTCCAATCTTTTTTTCCAAACCACCCTCTTAAAGCTAAAATAAGCACCAATAAAAAGGCAATTAACACAAACCAGCGAAGGAGGTTATGGGTATGTAAAAGTCCGGTATACATAATTTTTTGTTTAAGATTAAGAGTGAAACATTTAAAAACGGATTTGGTTGAGAAAACTTGGTTTCCTATTGAATATTTTTTTAAGCACTTCCTTCATTAACCTTCGGCAAGTGCGAAAATTTCATCGGCAGTCCACACCTTTTTTTCGGTTGATGGCCGCAGTGCTGCTTTTATCATAGCCCTGGCAACGGTATCTCCTTCTATTGGCCGGTATTTTTTGAAAATAAAACGGGTAAAAAAACCTACAATGGGAATAAATATCTTTTCTGACAAACGATTTTCATCACGTTCTCCGGCCAATGCCGAAGGCCGGAGAATAGTCGGCTTTCGGAATCCTATTCTTAAAACTGCTTCGTCGAGTTCACCTTTAATGCGGTTGTAAAACAGCCGGGATTCGGCATCAGCACCAACAGCTGAAACAAGAACATAGGTCTCAATTCCATTCTGTTTTGCCTTCTGGGCGAATTTCAAATTAAAAGTTACATCCACTTCATACTGCTTTTCTTTGCTTCCTGCCTTTTTCAGAGTTGTCCCCAAAGCTGAGAAAAGCACTTCTCCTTTTAAATGCTTTTCCCACTTTTCACTGTCACTGAAATCGACGATTTGTTGCTCCAGTTTTGGATGAGTAATTCCTGATTCACGCCGGACGAAAAGGCGTACCTTATCAAATTTCCGATTTTCCAGTAATCTTTTTACAAGTTCCTTTCCCACCAAACCTGTGGCACCAATAACATTTGCAGTTAAACGCGGATTATTTTTTCTTAATATGCGGTTGTTTTCCATATGTCAAATAATTTTTACCTCAACACAGGTGTCGGCTTATTTTTTTAACTTTTTCCCGGAAAAGGTAATATTTGTATAAGTGATTCTACTTTTTACCTCACTTCCTCATGCTGATTCTCCGGCATCCATTTCAATTGCCTTCTATAGAAACGCTTAGTTTCATCACAAAAACTTTAGTAAAAACAACAGCATGAAGCATATGTTCTAAAAAAAGCAACAAATTCTCCCAATGATTTATTAACAATTTGTTTTCCGGTATATTTAAAATGATTATTCAGCCGGAAGCGTAAAATAAAATACTGTTCCTTTTGGCTGATTGGGAGTTGCCCATATTTTTCCTGAATTTTTTTCTACAAATTCTCTGCAAATAACCAAACCCAAACCGGTACCTTTTTCTCCCAAAGTTCCTTTACGGCTGATGGTATCATCCTGAAAAAGAGTTTCGCCATCTTCATTATCAAGACCAATGCCGGTATCGGCTATACTAACTGTCACTTCTCCATTTTTGTAAAAACCGGAAACTTCAATTTTACCTCCGGGGTGTGTAAATTTAACGGCATTATTAAGCAGATTTCGGACCACAGTATTGATCATATCACGGTCAAAACTGGCTTCCAGCTCTTCCGGGAAGTTTGGCTGCAATTCGATCTCTTTTTGTCGGGCTGAGTCTTTTTTCAGGTCGATGTTTTTATTTAATATGCTGCTAAGGTTTTGCTTGCGAGGTTTACTGACGGTATTTTTCATTTGTGAATGAGCCCAGGTCAGCAAATTCTCAAGGAGTTCAAAGGTATTACCTGCTGAATTTTTTGCCATTACCAAAAGCTCGTTTTTCCTTTCTTCCTCCATTACAGTTTCCTTGTCGGTTAAAAGTTCAAGAATTCCTAAAACTCCGGCAAAAGGACTTCGCAGGTCATGAGAAATGATTGAAAACAGTTTATTTTTTGTTTGATTATTTTTCTCCAGTTCTGCATTGTTGTATAACAATTCCCTTGTGCGGTCATCAATAATTTTTTCAAGCTCTTTCTCACGAAGAAGAAATATCCTGGACCTCACATAGAAGATAAGAAAAACAAATACAATGAAAAACAGCACTAAAAGGATATAAAACTGGAGTGTATTCCAAAACGGAGGCTTAACAAGTATTGAAAGGGATGCAGCACCAGGCAACCATCTTCCATTCCTGTCTTCTGTATCCACTTTGAAGGTATATTCACCGGCAGGTAAATTTGTATAAGAAGCCACCTGTTCATATTGTGTATAATTCCATTGTTCATCAAATCCTTCCAGCCTGTATCTGAAGCGTTGTCTTCCGGGATTATTGAACATTGGGGCAGCAAAACGGATACTAACCATTCGGTGCTTATGGTTCAGGTTTATAATGTTTTCTTTTTGGAAATCGAACCAAACTGGTAATCCATCGATTATTAAATCAGTAATCACAGTTTCGGGTTGTGTAAGTTGAAATGCCGAAGCTTCTTCCCCGTCGAAAAAATCAACGCCCAGATTCCCTCCAAAGAAAATATACCCTTCATTGTCCACAGCCGATGACCTGTCGAAATATCTTGTAGATAGAAGTCCGCTTCTTCGGTTAAAAAACCGCAGGTTTGAAAGCACACCTTGTTGAAGGGAATCCCACGACCATGAAAGGCTAACAATACCTGTTTTTGTACTCGCCCAGATTTCACCTGGATTTGTTGAACGGATATCTGCAATGTGATGGGATTCAATATCTTTTTTATCCGGAACCGGAATGAATGCATCCAGTGAGGGAATAAACACATTGAATCCGTTATTGGTCCCGGCCCATATAGTTCCTGTTGGATCGCAGTATATGGTATTGATGTAGTTGCTGTTTAGCGACTGGACATTGTTTTCTTCATGAAAAAAGTTTGTGAAGGTTTTTTCCCGGAGGTTTAATCTGGAAACTCCATAGGCGGTGGCTATCCAGAGATTGTTTTCATTATCGGGACAAATTTTGAAAATCCAGTCGTTCGAAAGACTGCTTTCCTCATTATTTGGGTCGTGCCTGAACAATTCCATATGATAAGTGTCAGGTTCATAACGCCCCAGGCCAATGCCATGGTAGCCAATCCAGAGATTACCATGCCGATCTTCTTCTATACTGCGAATATCGGCTGCCTTTAAAAGATTTGCCAGGCTGTCGGGAAATACGACAGCAACTTCAAAAGATGACGTTTCCTGGTTTAACTTTTGTAACCCGCTGTTCCATCCTCCAAACCAAATCCGGTTTTTACTGTCGGAAAGAATTTTCATTATTGCCCCTGGGGCACCTGTGCTGTTTGCTGCACCGGGTTTAAACAATAATTTAGCAAGGGGCAAATGTGTATGTTTTTCAATAAATCCTCCTTCATAACCAATCCACATGTTATTTTCGTGGTCAAATTCAATAGCTGTAACTTCAGGTTGCGACAGTTGGTAGGGCTGCGTGCCTTCATTACTTAAGTGCCGGAAAGGAATATTCATAAGTCCATAATCGACGCCTCTCAATCCTGAAGAAATCCAAAGATTCTCATCCTTGTCAATATAAACAAATGTTATAGCTGTTCGCGTCAGACTCATTGGATTACCGGGCTCTTCTGTATACCTTGTGTAAGTTCCTGCCATCTGGTTGTATCGAAAAAGTCCATTATTTCCTGCAAGCCACACTAAGGAGTCATCCTCTACTGTGAAGTGATGGATGGAAAATCCTAAAGAAGAAAAAGTTTCGTTTCTTAATTCTTTTGTCTTAGTATCATACCAATAAAATCCCTTTGATAAAGTTCCGACAAGTAGCTTGTTATTAAAAAATTGCAATTCGGAAACATTATTAAAATTAACATCGGTTGCTGTAACTGCATTAAAATTTTCAGTTTTTAAAGAAACCGGATCAAAGAGAAAGAGTTCTCCTGATTTATCGGAAAACCATATTTTACCATCATCCTGACAGGTGATACTGCTTATTTCAGCGACAGGCAAAACATTCTTGGATGATGGTTTTACTAATGTTTCACCGGTATACCATACAGTCTCCATGGTCTCAACTTTTAATCCGGCAATTCCTGAGTTGGTGGCCATCCAAAGAT
>JAWLCL010000020.1:0-68876 GCA_041687255.1 Mariniphaga sp.
GAATTAAAGGGGTGTGTTTTGACGGTTCATCTACCCATATTATGTCCCTGCCGGGACAGTTCCGAAGAACGTAAGGGGTGTGTTTTGACGGTTCATCTACCCATATTATGTCCCTGCCGGGACAGTTCCGAAGAACGTAAGGGGTGTTTTTTGACGGTTCATCTATCCATACTATATCCCTGCAGGTACAGTTCCAAAGAACTTAAGGGAAGTGTTTATACTAATCATTTATCCATATTTTAACCTTGCCGGGATAGTTCCGAAGAGCAATAGAGGGATGTTTAAATAATTTATGTACACATGTTTTGTTCCTGCCGGTACAGTTCCGTAGAGCAATAGAGGGATGTTTAAATAATTTATGTACACATGTTTTGTTCCTGCCGGTACAGTTCCGTAGGAACTTAATATGGGTAGAAACATGAACAACCCCCTTTCCCTTGTGTTCCGTAGGAACATTACCAACAGCATTATATGAATAGTTTTTATAAAATTGTTGCCAAACATCAGTGATACTTAGTTATATTTGACATCGTCTCATAATTAATAAAACTAAACAGTATATAAAGTAACACCTAATGATACTATCGATCGTTATTCCTGTATATAATGAAGCCAAAACTATAAGCGCTATACTTGACCGTGTTCTGGCCGTTGAATTGCTCTACGGTTTCGAGAAGGAGATAATAGTTGTGAACGACTGTTCCACCGATAGTTCAGAGCAGGTCATCGAAGATTATATAAATGAGCACCGGGAAATTAACCTGAAGCTTTTGCTCCAGTCCCGGAATATGGGTAAAGGGGCAGCGCTTCACCGGGGGATTGCAGAGGCCACAGGCGACTGTATAATAATTCAGGATGCTGATTTGGAATACGATCCGCGCGAATACAACCACCTGTTAAAACCTATTGCCGAAGGGAATGCCGATGTTGTATACGGCTCGCGATTTATGGGGGGGAATCCGCACCGGATATTATTTTTCTGGCATTCCATAGGAAACAAATTTCTTACTTTTTTCTCCAATATGTTTACCGATTTGAACCTGACCGATATGGAAACCTGTTATAAACTGTTCAGGGCTGAAGTTGTAAAAAACCTTGATTTAAAAGAAAAGCGTTTTGGCTTTGAACCTGAAGTTACAGCAAAAGTAGCACGGGTCCCGGGAGTGCGGATTTATGAAGTGGGAATTTCTTATTACGGACGCACCTACGACGAAGGAAAAAAGATAGGATGGCGCGACGGGTTTTGGGCGCTCTGGTGTGTGATGAAGTATAATGTTTTCAAAAAGTAAATGAAATGCGCAGAATTTCATTAAAGCATTTTTACTATTTTTTCTTCCCGGCTTATATTCTGTTGCAGGTTATTCTGATAGTAATCAGCGAAAGTGCATACGGATATGGAGGTGCCGATAACATTGCCCATTATCAAATCTCACGCTTTTCTTTTAAATATCCTGAGTTATTTCTTGATCTTTGGGGGAAACCTTTATATACCGCGCTTTCAGCTCCGTTTGCCCAATTTGGCTATGATGCAGCGAAAATGTTTAATTTGCTGGTTGCAGTTTTTACTCTTTTGATTTCTGCTAAAATTGCCCGGCATTTATTTTCCGATAAGGCAAGTTCATTTTTCACGGTTGTTTTTATCGCTTTTTCACCGGTTTATTTTCTACTAGCCGCCAGTTGCCTCACTGAGGTGCTTTTCAGTTTTGTGCTGACAGCTGCAGTTTACCTTTTTATTCGTAAAAAATACGTTATTGCAGCTTTAGTCGTATCTTTTTTGCCCCTGGTCCGGAGCGAGGGATTTGTGATTTTGCCGGTTTTTGCTGTTGCATTGATACTGATTCGTTCGTACCGTAGCATTCCGTTTTTGGTTTCTGGCTTAGTTTTTTATTCCATCATCGGTTATTTTGTGTTTGGTGATATTTTATGGTTGATAAATAAACAGCCCTATTCAATGGGAGAAAGTATTTATGGCAGTGGCAGCCTGCTTCACTTCATCAAACACAGCCCGTCAATTTTTGGCATTCCATTGTTAATAGTGATTTTCTTTGGATTACTGGTTTGGGTTACCGGCACTCTCAAAAAGTTTTCTTTAAGAGGCAACAATACTATTTTATTTATTTTGATAGCAGGCAGCTGGCTGATTTATTTTGCTGCCCATAGCTATGTGTGGTGGAAAGGAACAGGCGGCTCACTAGGTTTAACCCGTGTGATTGGCGGAGTTATTCCTTTGGCTGCATTGACAGGCATGAAAGTTTATGAATATGTGCTGAATACATTTAAGGGAAAAGCTGTTACATATGGCTTTTTTTCTCTGCTGGCTATACTCCAGGTGGTGTTTTTATTCACCAGACATAATTTACACCTTAAAGCCGATCCTACTGAACAGCTGATAAAAAAGAGCGCTGAATATATCCAGGTACATGAGAAGGGTGAAAAGGTTTACTACTTCAATCCCCTCCTGATTCATTACCTGGATTTGGACCCTTATGATACCTCACAATGCAACTGGTGGGTTGCCGATAAACAGCAGCCTTCAAATACGCTGGAATGGGGTGATTTGCTGGTATGGGATGCCCATCTGGGGCCTAATGAAGGGGGTGTGCAGCTGAGTGATCTTGAGAAGGATCAATACCTGGAAAAAATTAAGGCATTTTATCCCATTGAGAAGATAATAGTCCTCGGGGGTTACGACTACAGTGTGCAGATTTTTAAGAAAGTAAAAACTAAAGTTGATTCTGCTGCTGTTACTGATAGCTACAGCAAAATTTTAAGCTTTGAAGGAAATCAGGATGAAAGGGTGAGGGAGGTGGACGGACTTAATGTTTGGGTGCTTGATGGCAGACAGGAATTCAGCCCGGCAATTACTATTTATCCCGACGTCATAAAGCAACGGGAAGTACTGGATGTTAAAGCAACCCTTCATTTCAAAGCGTTCGAATCCTTAACTGCTGACGAAGTATTGCTGGTTTTTTCGGTTGAAAATGAGGGACAAAATTTACGATACGAAAAAATGGATTTAATTGCTGAAGATGAGAACTGGAAACAGTTGCAGCTACAGGCAAAAATACCTGCAGGTATTCCTGATTCCGCTAAAATGGTATTTTATGTCTGGAATAAGGACAAGAAAAACCTGTTGATAGAGAAACTGGGCGTTGAAATGAAAAGCTATTAAGTTTATATTTTCTAAATGTTTGATTTGTTATTATAGTCAGAATTTTAAAACAATTACTCCTGAATAGTAGTAATTTAACTATAAAACCTATGAATTTAAAAGAAGTATACAAGTTCTTATCTCCAAAACATCAGAACATTTTTCTTGATTATAAAGTGAATTTTAAACCCAGGTATGGAGAAGGTTTACCACCACATAAGGAACTGTATTCAGTTATTAATTCCAACAGGAAAGATTATGAAGCTATTCTGAATAAGGCACTGGAATATAAAAACCTGTTATGGCAGATAAAAGATGCCAAACAGGAAAGTGAGGTAAACAAACCGGCCTGGAATAATGGGTTTTTACCGGGTTTGGATATTGTTGGTCTGTATACAATATTATCGTTGTACAGGCCCAGCAAATACATTGAAATTGGTTCGGGCAATTCAACGAAAGTAGCTTATAAGGCTAAAAAAGAGCAAAATTTAAACTGTCGTATCGTTTCAATAGATCCCTGGCCCCGGGCAGAAATTGATCATTTGGCGGATGAAATTATTCGTCAGCCTTTTGAAAATATCGATAATAGTTTTTTATCGGAACTCGGGGAAAATGACATACTGTTTATTGACAATTCCCACCGTATATTGCCCAACTCCGATTCCATGGTCTTTTTTCTTGAAGTGTTGCCACGACTTAAAAAGGGAGTGATTGTCCATTTGCACGACATTTACCTTCCTTATGATTATCCGCAGTTTATGTGCGACAGGTTTTACTCCGAGCAGTATGGCCTGGCAATGTATTTATTGGCTAACCCGGTAAAGTATAGCCCTTTGTTGCCCAATTTTTTTATACATAATGACGAGCAATTAAGCCGGATTATTGAACCAGTATGGGAACATGAGAATCTGGCAAATGTTGAAAGACATGGCGGGTCTTTTTGGATAAAGATTAAGTGAATTGGGAATCAGGTATTGTTACTGATTTATTTTTCTTCAACATTCAGTTTAACCAAAGCTTCGCCATTTACTGAATTAACAAAGATCGGCTCTGCATTAAGTGTGATTCGTTCTTTATCGGGGAAGATTTTGTTGATGGTCATATCATAAAGCTCCTGTGTGTTTTTTTCAAGATATATGTAAACCGGAATGTTTTCTCTACTGATTTTATCTGTATTGAGAGGTTCTCCCCAATGAATGAATTTTCCGTCCCAGGTAGTGTAAAGATAAGTGTTTGGGAAAAGCTCTCCAAGAATATTCCGGTATCTTTCCCGAGCTGACGAAGCTGACCATACGGTGCTGAAATGGAGCGCGTATTCTACAAAAGGAGACCCATAGTCCTGGGAAACAATTATTTTTATGCTTTCATCTTCAAACGTATTGGCTATGCTTCGCGTCAGTTTTCTGGCTTCAATTTGCTGCTGAAATGCCCCGGAATTATACCTGATAGCTGTTACTTGTTGCTTTATATTCCAGAAAAGGTAAACGGCGAGCAAGCTCAATAAAACAACCTTCATGATTTTCGAAGAATTGAATTCCTTTATGAACTCAATGATTAAAAAAATCAGCAGTGGGGAAAACATTACTGCGGGTATGAAATAATGAGGTGAATAATGCTTGGCGACCATTAATACCTGTAACATTATTACTGCCAGGATACCCAGTGTAACTCTTATTTTTTTTGTAAGTGTTGTTTTTAAATGTTTTCTGAACCGGATAACTGCTGCTGATGAGGTTAGGAAAAGAAGAATTACCAGGTAAAAAAAGCTTTTTTGCAAGTTAAAGATTCTATTAAAATTTTCTTTAAATAAATTCAAATCGATCACGTTCTTTTCACCACTGCCATAATTTCCACTGTGCAGAAACAAGTTTTTTATCCAGTTCCAAAACCTTTCTATTTGCAGTGTGGCAGGAAATGCAATTACTAGAAAGAAAAGCAGTGTGAGAACTGCTACAATCAATTTTGATTTCCAAGTCTTGACAATTACCAATGGAATTATCAGTAAGGGAATTAAAGTTATTTTTACTGAAAGTCCGAAAGCTATAATGAGGCTCATTATTACCAGTTGAGAACCACTGAATTTTTCTTTATCGCTGTATACATGATAAATCATTAATACAATCAGGGCAACAATGGGTATTGGCATCAGGAGTTCAGGAGTAATTCTTCCAATAATCTCATACCAGATATACGTTACAAATGGAACTGTTTGGATGAGCAAAGCATATAAAACTGAATTTGTTTTTTTGAATACGTATTTGCCGGCAATAAAAAGAGAAAGTGCTACAAGAAGTGTAATGGTAATATTAACTACTGTCAGATAAAGATCGGAATTGGCCAAAACATCTTCTGCAAGATTTGGATTTGTTCTGAACAGGTAAATTAATCTGATGACAATGGCTATAAGGTATTGAAGTGGTGTGCCGGGATGGTCGATGTGTGTAATTTTAAATATTCCTTCTGAAATGTTTAATCCGCTGATAAAATAGGCATAATCGGGATCAATTGATCTTAGCGAAGGATCTTCCAATATGAGTTTAATGTATAAACCTGCAAAAAAATAAAAGAAAGGCAAGGCCAGTATAAAAAGAATTCTGCTTTTCCATACAGCCTGTTTGAAAGGATTCATTGTTTTCTTTATTGATTGTCAGTTTTAGCAAAAAAAATATTTACCAAAAGTAAAAATAGAATCAGAATAAAAAAAGGGTCCATCAGTGTTGATTATTTATTCCTGCACAAGTAATCATAGTTTTTTTACCACTAAAAAAAATCATAACAGGGTAAATTTGATTTGCAGAATATTACTACTTTAGCCTGCAAATTTATATGGATAAACCCTAAAATCAAGCCTGGATGCAGATGCTGTATCCAAAATTAGCCGAAGTTTATCCCGATAACTATTTATATTAAAAAGCATTCATTATGACTTTTTCCTTTTTAAACAAAAGGATTGCAGGAAATATCCTGTTTATTTTAGTGTTTGTAGGTCTTTTTTTTCTATACGATTTAAATAATTCATTGTTTGATCTTCCTCAATCGGTGCATATGTGGCGCCAGACGAACTGTCTTTCCCTTACGCTAAATTATCATCAATACGATCTTCCACTGTGGGAGCCTGAGATGCACAACCAGTTTGGAGGAGGAGGCTACTCGGGGAAAGCAGCAGGTGAATTTCCTATTATTTATTACATGGTCGCCCAGTTATGGGATATGTTCGGAGCGCATGAATGGATTTTTAAACTGGTTCAGGTATTCATCCTGTTTTTCGGATTATATGCATTGTTTCATGGATTAAAGTTTATCGTTAAAAATCAGTTATTGGCTGGATTTATAAGTCTGCTGGTCTTTACGTCACCCATGGTTGTTTTTTATGGACCTAACTATTTACCCGATGTTCCGTCATTATCGTTTGTTTTTATTGCATGGTATTTTGTAATACGGTACCTTGAAAAAAGGAACAACCTGATACTATGGCTTTCTGCTTTGTTTTTTTGTCTGGCCATGTTGCTAAAAATCACTGCCGCTTTATCATTTATTGCATTGGGGGGCTGGATTATTATTGAAATTCTGTTCATGAAAAAAGACCAGTGTGTTTTTTGCCTCAGATGGAAGCAGTTGATTCCCTTTCTGCTGGCCCTGGTTCCGGTAATTTCATGGTACTTATATGTCGAGCATTATAACCGTATCAACCAGGGGCATATTTCGTTTCATGGCATATGGCCCATCTGGAATATGACCAGCGAACAGTATGCAAGAATTATTGAAGTGCTTGATAAAATCTATTTTAAAGAAATGTTTTTACCGTTCGCTCAATACCTTACATTTGCCATTTGGTTGTTCTTGCTCATCAGGATAAAGAAGTTAAAGCCGGTTTTCAGGTACTTCATAATTGTTTTGCCATTGGGCATGGCCTTCCAGCTTGTCTTATGGTTTCAGGTGCTGGAAGGTCACGATTATTATATGATAAACCTTGTAATTGTTTTTGTAGCTGTGTGGGCAATATTCCTGGCTCAGTTAAAGAACCTGAATCCACCGGTTAAAATTGCTGTTTCTGTTCTTGCAGCCGCATTTTTACTATGGAATGCAATAGCCTGCAGTAAACGTATTGAAAACCGTTACTTAGGCTGGATGAACGATATGTATCACCGGATGAAAGCACTGAATGAAATTGAACCTTCATTTCGGGAATGGGGGATTCAGCCCGATGACAAGGTAATATCACTGCCCGATTTTACCATAAACGCATCGTTGTATTATATGAACCGGAGAGGTTATACTGAATTTGGAAGTGACTTTACACAGGAAGAAGGTTTTTATCAGCGGATAGAACAGGGGGCAAAATATCTGATCATTAGTGATTCCACCATTGTTGATAATGAACATATTAAACCTTTCACACAGAAAAGGATAGGTAAATTTAAAAATATATTTGTGTTTGATGTCCGGAATATTAGTCCTGAATAGGTAGTAATGTTTTTTGGAATATTAGCCTGAAGCAAAGCTTTTAGATGTATTTGCATTTTAAAAGATTTACCTTTTGCAAAATGCAAAGTTCATTTGTTTTGAATTATCAGGCTGCCTGATTTTAGTTTAATGCCATCTTGTTCCACACGATAAAGGTAAATGCCGTTGTTCAAAGCCTGTTCAATTTCAACAACAGCATTAGCAGGTATTTTACGGCTCATGATTTTTCTCCCATTTAAGTCATGCAAATGAAAGGTCAGCAGTGATTCTTTTTCTGAGTGAACCGAAACCTTAAACCTTTTGTTTGCTGGAATGGGATATACCTGTATATCCAATGTTTTATCCAGGTAAGAATCAGCGCCAGTTGTAAGCCGGTAATCGGTCAGGTTGCCAAAACAGTTTAATACAGTGTCGTTAAGGCAAATTAAATCAAAGGTTACAGCATTGTTTTCAAGAACATTTACCACAACAAAATTGTCGCCGGAGCCTTCACCCATTCCGCTTGCAATCAAAGAAATGTTATCATATTTATCATACATAAAATCTACAGCCCAGCTACCTGCTCCAACATCACCTGAAAACATGAATACCTCATTTGGTAACCTGGAGAATAATGGCTCAACCTCAGTCCAGAAATTAATTGAATCGGCCCTTCCTTCAAATGAATTAGGACCTATATTGGCATAGGCACTATTTGGTTTCCACCATAGCAACTGATGAAACAGAACGAATATATTATTGGTATTACTGGTATTTGTATTTAATGTGTTTTTTAAAAACTCCAGTTGAGCACCTGAAATATTCCATTGGTCGAGGTTCGGATCCAATACTATAAACAAATCGTTTTGGTGGACAAATGAATAGTAAGTATTACCGTAGCGACTTTCATAAAGTTCGCGGTTCTCCATGTCATGGTTTCCCACGGTAAAATGAACCGGTAATCCCAGGGTGTCAAGATCTGCATCTACTTTATCCCAATCTTCAGCTGTAGGGTTTGCAGCGACAATATCACCTGTAAATATTCCGAACTTGATTTCCGCCCGGCTTTTTATATATTCAAATTTAGCTTTAAAAGGAGGATGGAGTCCGTTTTTTACTCCCGGCTGACCACTTGTGTGTCCTGCAACAAAGAATGAGTATGAAATTTGTTGTGCCTGTGTTAATCCGGTAGAAACTATTCCCAGAAGAAGTATTAATATTATTCGGCTTGAATTTTTTAACATCTTTTTACCTGAACTTTAATAAACCAGTTATAATCCGAACAGAACCAATAAAAGTTCAGTAAAGTTCAAAAGTTTTTAGTTGAATTATTACTTTAGCAACTGATTCAAATAAGAATGTACTTTCAGATGACTGGTTTCTGCAAACATATATCTCCGCTGCTATTAATTTTTTACATAGCGGGTTGTGCTTTTGAAAACAATTCAAAGTCTGAAGAAGAAGGATTTGAATACATATACAATTGTGGGGCAGAGGAAGTGGATAATGCCAGCTCCTCTTTTCCTGAAGCATCAGGAAAATCAATTACTTTCGGGAATGTTAATGCCTTAACGGATAAAGCAGCACATACCGGGAATTATTCTTTAATGCTTACAAGAGAAGTTCAGTATGGCTTTAATACTGAATTTACAGTTGGCCCCGATGAATACGTGGAAGTAACAGCCTGGAGAAAATGTAAGCGTAACGGAGGTGCAATTGCAGTTGGGTTAAACGGAGAATTATATGCTGCCAGCAGGAAGTATATTGAAGAAAATGAAGAGGGATGGCAGAAAGTTTTTATTGATTTCTACACTCCGCCTCATTTGGAGGAAAACAACCTAAACATCTTTGTCTGGAATATAGATGAAGATACTGTTTATTTTGATGATATTCGGATTGTTCATCGTAATAAAAAGAAATATCCACAATACGATATCTATACTGCACTTAACATATATACGGATGATGAGAACCTGAAATATTTAAACGATAAACGGTTAGAAGCTTTTAAAACCAAGGTGCTGGTTAACGATGAAGAGGATTACAGCAGTGCTGTTATGTTTGACGGGCAGGAATTTTTAAATGGAGAAATCAGGTTAAAAGGCGATTTGCTTGATCACATTCAGGGGGATAAGTGGTCGTTCAGGGTAAAACTTAAAAGCGAATTTGCCTGGAACCACGTTCGTACATTTTCTGTGCACAATCCTGCAACCCGGTATTTTTTACATGAATGGCTGGCTCACCGGATTTTTGCAACTGAGGATGTACTTACGACACGATATGGTTTTACTCCGGTAATAGTTAATAATCAGTCGCGGGGGATATATGCCTGGGAAGAACATTTTGAAAAGCACCTGGTGGAAAACATGAACAGGCGCGAAGGAGTAATTGTCAGATTTGATGAAACTCTTTTTTGGAACCGCATTTTGGAGCAAAATAAATCAGGAAATCTTTATGATATTGATTATTTTGGTGCTGCAGAAATCACTCCTTTTAAGGATGGATCGGTTATGGCCGATTCAATGAAGCTCTTACAAACTGAAGAAGCCCGGAAGTTGATGCAACAGTATAAAAGATTTTCAGCTCCTGTGTCCGAAATTTTTGATGTTGACCTTTTGGCAAGGTATTATGCGCTGATGGATATTACCCAAGCCTATCACGGATTTACTTGGCATAACCAGCGGTTTTATTTCAACCCGGTAACCTGCCTGCTCGAGCCCATTGCTTTCGATGGTTATACTGAGGGAGGAATCTTTAAAAGAATTAATGAACCGGTAATCTCTCTGCTTGATCCGGTGAAAATAGATTCGCTTTATAACGAAGAACTTTTACTGTACCAGGTTTTTGCCGACACTGTTTTTAACAGTAGGTACCTTAACTACCTGAAAAAATACTCTGATGAAGAATACATAGAAGGCATGATAGCAAAATTACGCCCTGAAAGTGATTCTTTAACAGTATTGATACAAATGGAATTTCCCTATTACAGTTTTGATTTTGAATTTATAAGACAGCAGGCATCTGTGGTAAATGAAAATATTGAAAGCATTGAGGCCAATCTTCCGAAGCTTGGTAAAGCCTTTAAAAACATTAATCGTAATAAGTTCTTAAAAACATACACTTCAGGTGTGAGCTCCAATCTTACCCCATTACTTGTACACGCCTTTTATGATAAAAGTACAGGTAAAATAGATGTTCTGAATTACCATGCTGCAGAAGTTTCTTTAATTGGAACCCTGATGATAAATGACCTTCCCGAGGATTTTAATTCAGGCATGGCTCTGAAGGCCTATGATGGTTTAAACCCTTACCGGATAACATTGAATTTAAGCGGTGTTCCATATAAATTGATTTTCTCAGTTGACGGAGACGTTATGGAAACTGAAGTTAGCCAGTGGTCTTATGATGAGAATGAGAGTTTCAGGCAACAGCTTCAAAAATCCAATGAAAACGCCGAATTGTCATGGCAGGGCGATTCTTTAGTGTTCGATGGAAGCTATACTTATAGTAAAGATGTTTTTATACCAGGCGACAAACATGTGGTTTTAAAGGCAGGTACCCGGATAAATCTTACCAATGGAGCAGGGTTCTTTTCATTTTCTGCCTTTCATGCAGAAGGAACAGAAAGAAACAGAGTCGAGATTTTTTCTGGAGATCAAAATTCACAGGGTTTTCATGTTTTGCAGGCTGCAGAACGTTCGCAGTTTAACCATACAAGGTTTTATCAGCTGGGCAATATTCGCAAAGGTGGATGGCAAACGCCATCGGCAGTTACTTTTTATGAGGCTGATGTGGATTTTTACTACTGCACATTTGAGAAAAATATAGATTGCGACGATGCCCTGAATACGGTGCGCTCCGATTTTTATGCGGAAAGCTGCGTGTTTCTTAATACCTTTGCCGATGGTTTTGACAGCGATTTCTGCACGGGAAAAGTAGTGAACAGCAGGTTCAATTACATCGGCAATGATGCAATAGACTTTTCCGGAAGCCAGGTCACCATTACCGGTTGCGAAATGACTGATGTAAATGATAAGGCTGTTTCCGGGGGGGAGCATTCAAAGCTTTTGGTTGAAGATTGCAAAATTGAGAGAGCGACAATAGGTGTAGCCTCAAAAGATTCCTCATTTGTGGAGGTAAATAATATTGAAATGTTTAAGGCTGTCTACGGATTTGTAACTTTCATTAAGAAACCGGAATACGGGCCTGCCTCTATTGTGGCCGATAACATAAGCATGAAAAGAGTTATGGTTTTTCACCAAATCGAGGAAGGGTCGGTTTTGACTGTTAATGATCAGGCGATTCATGGCAGGGAAAGAAATTTAGCATTGAAACTATATCAATAAACATAAATTGTAAAAATGGATAAATTCAATCTGTTTCAGAGGTTTTTAATAACTGAAAATTCACAGATTTCCATCTGGGAATTTCTGATTAATGCTGTAATTATTTTGTTGTTGTCGTTTATTTTGGAATTCACTTACCGGAGGTGTGCAAAAAGTCTTTCAGGAAGGAGAGCCTTTGCAACCAATTTCTTTCTAATAGCATTTACCACCATGCTCATTATTTCGATAGTGAAATCATCGCTTGCACTTTCGCTGGGGTTGGTTGGAGCGCTGTCGATTGTGCGTTTCCGCTCAGCCATTAAAGAACCCGAGGAATTGGCCTTTTTGTTTTTTACCATTGGTATTGGATTGGGATTTGGAGCAAACCAGAGGGTAGTAACCATAGTGGCTGCTTTTATTCTTCTGTCGGTAATATGGGTCAGGCATTTTACTTCAAGAAAGACGCGTAAGCAGAACCTTTATCTTACGGTAAGCAGTAATGGCGCCGGAAAACCTTCCCTGGAAAATATTGACGGACTGGTTCAACAGGTTTTTAAAGCTTCCAAGCTGGTGCGTTTCGATGAAACCAATGATTTGATTGAAGCCGGATTTTGGATAGAAACTAAAAAATCAAACGACCTTCAACATTTTAAAAACCGCCTGAGTGAGATTAGTCCTGAAACTCGCGTCTCATTTGTTGATAACAATTCGTTTTAACCCATGCAAGGATACACCCGTTTAGATACTTACCGTTTTGAACGGAAATTTGTTGCTGAAAAGGTTCCACGGCAAACTGCCGAGCTTATGGTAATGCAAAACAGCGCCTTTTTTACTAATTCTTATCCTGCGCGGCAGGTAAATAATATCTATTTCGATACCCCCGGAATGGATTGCTATTTCGATAATCTGTTCGGTGTTGGTGACCGCTGGAAGGTCAGGGTCAGGTGGTATGGAGATTTGTTTGGCAAAATTGAAGCCCCCATATTGGAGTTTAAGATTAAAAAAGGATTCGCAGGAACAAAACGTTCTTATGTGTTACCTCCCTTTGAAATAGGACAAACCTATTTTAGCGGCGGGATATGGAAAGATTTTTTCCGTTCGGCTGATCTCCCTGATGAGACATATCAAAAGCTTTCAAAGGTACAACCCGTATTGCTCAATACTTATCAGCGCAGTTATTTTGCCTCTTCGAATCAGAAGTTTAGAATGACAGTTGACGACAATATGGAGTACTACAACCTGCGTCCTACCTGGAATCATTTTTTACATGTGTACCGTGAACACCTGAAATCAGTTCTTGAATTGAAGTACGATAGGGATTGGGAACATGAAGCTGAACAGATTACTAACCAGCTTCCTTTCAGAATGGATAAAAATTCGAAATATGTTTCCGGAATAATGCATTTCAGAAGTGAAATTGCTCAATAGCTTGTTTATTATTCTGATAAATCCGTGTCAGAAGGAAAATTTCGCATGGTGGGATGGTTATTTTAAAAAAACAGTGTGCCTGAAAAACAGATAATTGCTACTTTAGCTTGATATTCTTATTAAATAACAATAAGTACAGTTTGTTTAAATTTTTAATGCTAAACTCACCTACATTGGATACGTTAACAAATGAACCCAAAGCTATAACAGATATCTATCAGGAAAAAAAGCAGCGCCTAAAAGATTATTTTAATAAAGTAGCTGTCGAACGCATACAATATCGCAGGAGTAAGCGCTATTATTGGGACAGCATAACCGAATACATTGATTTTTTTGTTCACCCTGAATCGACAGTACTTGAATTGGGATGTGGTACTGGCGAATTGCTGGCTAAAATTAGCGGAAAGGAAAAAACAGGCATCGATTTCAGTGAGAAGATGATTGAGGAAGCACAAAAGCAGTTTCCTGGAATTGAGTTCATTTGTTGTCCGGCGGAGGATTATCAGGTTGATAAAAAGTTTGATGTAGTTATACTTTCAAATCTTATCGGGTACCTGGTCGATATTCAGCAGGTTTTTGAACAATTGCACAAGGTCTGTCACAGCGAAACAAAAGTTATAGTTACTTATTACAACCATTCATGGGAACCGCTTATTAAATTTGCAGAATTAATAGGCATAAAGAAAAAAGGTCCTGAACAGAGCTGGATTTCAAGAAAAGATTTATCAAACTTACTTTATTTAGCGGGGTTTGAAACCTACAAGCAAAATTCATCGATGCTTTTTCCTTTTTATATCCCTTATTTATCCAGGTTTTTAAACAAGTTTGTATCGCGGTTGCCTGTTTTCAACTGGTTTGCTTTAAATCAATACACATTTGCCCAACCTGAACCGGATATAAGTGAAGATGAGGCAGCACGTAAATATTCCACTTCAGTATTAATCCCTGCACGTAATGAGAGCGGAAACATTGAAAATGCCATTCTAAGGATGCCTGAGTTCGGTAAGCACATCGAAATTATTTTTGTAGAAGGTAATTCAACAGATGATACATGGGAAAAGATTCAGGAAATCCAGCAGAAATATAAAGATGCCTTCGATATTAAAATATTGCAGCAACCGGGGAAGGGAAAAGGTGATGCCGTCAGGGCAGGATATGCTGTTGCTACCGGTGATATCCTGATGATTCTGGATGCTGATTTAACTGTGCCGCCCGAACAGTTACCTAAATTTTATAATGCCATTACAACTGGCAAGGGTGGATTCATTAACGGCACCCGGTTAATTTATCCTATGGAGAAAAATGCCATGCGGTTTTTGAATACCTTAGGAAATAAATTCTTCAGCCATGCTTTTAGCTGGCTTCTCGAGCAACCCATTAAGGATACTTTATGCGGCACTAAGGTAATGTTCCGTAAAGATTACCTGAAACTGGTGGCAAACCGGCAGTATTTTGGCAATTTCGATCCTTTTGGTGATTTTGACCTGCTGTTTGGGGCCTTCAAACTTAACCTTAAAATTATTGACATGCCTATCCGGTACCAGGAAAGGATATATGGCGACACTAACATTTCGCGGTTTAAGCATGGGGTGCTGTTATTAAAAATGTGGTGGTTTGCATTATTCAAAATTAAATTTAAATAGCCAATCCGAAGTGTATGCTTGATAATTTAAGGTACAAAATATCACATGATTTGGATTCTCCTGAAAGAACCATTCATCATAAGAACATAATCAGGAGTAAACCTTTTCTTAAAAAGCTGTATGAAGAATGGTACAGCATTTTCATCAAGCAGATGAATCATTTTCCTGATGGAAAGATTGTGGAACTTGGTTCAGGTGGAGGCTTTTTAAAAGATATAGAACCTGCTGTTGTTTGTTCCGACGTGCTGGATTTACCCTCCAACGATTTAACATTTTCAGCTTTAGATATGCCTTTCGCTGATGAGGAAATAAGTGCCTTGTTGATGATTGACACCTTCCATCATATTCCAGATGCTAAACTGTTTTTAAGTGAAGCAGCAAGGGTTTTGAAGAGAGGGGGGTACATTGTTATGATTGAGCCTGCAAATTCATTATGGGGGCGTTTCATTTACAAGAACTTTCATCATGAGCCTTTCGAACCGGAAGGGAAGTGGACCATCCCTGATTCAGGTCCGCTTAGCGGTGCAAATGGTGCGCTCCCGTGGATTGTTTTTGAACGTGATGTTCATCTTTTTAAATCTCAATTTCCAGAGTTTGTAACTGAGGAAATAAATTATCACACCCCCTTTCGCTATTTACTTAGCGGAGGGGTTTCCTTCAAGCAACTGGTACCTGGGTTTTCCTTCGGCTTTTTTAGTGCCCTTGACAGGATTGCCGCTTCGCTTTGGCCCCAGTTGTCAATGTTTGTTACAATTAAACTGAAAAAGAAGAACTAATTTAGAATTCTGGTTTTGCTACCTTTTTTGAAAGATTTTGTGCTTTAACAGTTTCCACTTCTGAAGCCTGAATTGTATCGAAGTTTTTATAACACCTATCCCATATATGGTACTGTTTTTAAGATTAATGCTCGATGCATCATCGAAATATTTGGTGGGGCATGTGATTTCTGCAACCTCATAACCGGCGTAAATAATCTGGGCCAGCATCTGGTTGTCGAATACAAAATTATCTGAGTTGGCATTGTAGTTTACCTTTTCAAGAATTTCGCGCGAGAAAGCCCGGTAACCTGTGTGGTATTCCGACAGCTTGGCATTCATCAAAATGTTCTGGAAGAAAGTCAGCCCGCGGTTGGCTACATATTTAATCAGCGGCATACCTCCTGCCAGGGCGCCTTTTCCAAGAATGCGAGAACCGAGAACAACATGGTAAAGACCTGAGGCAATTAGATGTGTCATTGATGGGATAAGCATAGGGGTGTACTGGTAATCGGGGTGAAGCATTACCACGATATCGGCGCCAATATCAAGCGCCTTGTTGTAGCACGATTTCTGATTCCCGCCGTAACCGGTATTTTTTTCATGCACAATGATGTGCTTTATGCCCAGTTTCCGGCCTGCTTCCACTGTGTCGTCCTTGCTTAAATCATCAACCAGGATGACATCATCAACAATTGAAAAATCAATTTCCTTATACGTTTTTTCGATGGTTTTGGAAGCATTGTATGCCGGAAGCACCACCACCACTTTCTTTCCGTTAATCATCAGGTCTTTATTTTTGGAGGGTAAAAATAGAAAGAAATCCCCAGAACAAAGGATTGTTTGAGCCGGAAATATTATTAAAAATGCTGTTGTAGCACGAATCATTTGCAGCATTTTTTGTAGGGCAATAATAAATTTAACTGTGCTTGAAAAAATGCATAAACCCATTATGTTTTTTTTTGCTGCTGACGCCGTTTTTTTTGAAGTTTTTATATGTAGGTAGTTGAGTATGCAGATATTTGTCTTTTTGTGTTTTATTTGATTGATTTAAAATGTTTTGCGTGTTTGTTTAGCGTTTGTTAAAACCCTAAAATATATTTCGGTGATATTTTATTTAAAATACTACTTAAAATCATTTTTATTTAATCATAAGTTCTATAACTTTATGTTTTTATATTAATCATAAGTTTAATAATAATATCATGGAAAGTTCAATTATACAAACAGATGTGCTGGTCATTGGAAGCAGTGCTGCCGGATTGGTATGCGCATTGACAGGAAAAAGGGTATACCCCGCGAAAAAGTTTACAGTAGCGACCAGGTTTCCTAAAACCTTAATCCCTTGTGGGATTCCATATATTTTTGGTTCGGTAGGATCTTCTGATAAAGATATTTTGCCTGCCGACAAGATGTTTGAGGCCAGTAATATTGATATGGTGGTTGATGAGGCTGAATCCATTCAACTGGAAGAAAAAACTGTTAGGTTTAAATCGGGGAAGGTAATTGCCTACAATAAGCTGGTTATCGGCACCGGCTCTTTGCCAATACATCCCACCTGGTTAACGGGGGCAGACCTTGAAAATGTATTTACAGTGCCTAAAAGCAAGGAATACCTTGATGCCATGCATGAAAAGCTGATGAAATTCAGAAAAATTGCCGTTATAGGTGCCGGTTTTATTGGTGTTGAACTTGCCGATGAACTAAAAAAAGACGGTAAGGAGGTTACTCTTATCGAAAAACTTCCCAGGATACTTGGATTGGCCTTTGATGGTGATGTTTCAGAAAGGGCAGAGGAGTTGTTAAGAGGTCGTGGAGTAAATTTGATGACAGGTACATTGGTTTCGGAGATTACCGGCAACGGCAAGGCGGATGGTGTTCTTTTTGAAAAAGGGGAGAAACTTGAAGCCGATGCTGTTATATTGGCTTTAGGCTACGAACCGAATTCAAAGCTGGCTGCGGATGCCGGATTACCCGTCAGTGACAAGGGGTTCATTAAAGTGGATGATTATATGCGGACTCCCTATGCCGATGTGTTCGCTGTGGGTGACTGTGCCGAAAAACGTGATTTTATTACCCGTAAACCTTCTCCTGTCATGCTGGCTTCAACTGCATGTGCCGAAGCGCGCATAGCGGGGATGAACCTGTTTAAGCTGTCGGCAATAAAAACCTTCATAGGCACCATTTCCATTTTTTCCACTGCAATTGGCAATACAGGGTTCGGTGTTGCCGGAATTACCGAAGCTCAGGCAGAGGCAGAAAATTTTGATTACATAACAGGCACATTCGAAGGCATCGACCGGCATCCCGGAACACTGGCCGATACGCATAAACAATACGTAAAACTGGTTGTCGGACGTGAATCGGGCGTAATCCTTGGTGGTGAAGTGTATGGAGGCCTGTCGGCAGGTGAACTTACCAACACACTTGGCATCATCGTTCAGAACCGTATGACATTGAATTCACTGCTTACTGCCCAGTTTGGAACACATCCCCTGCTCACCGCCTCTCCGGCAGGTTATCCCCTGGTGAAAGCAGCCGAAAGCGCAGCAGGAAAGGTGATGTTTAAGTAGATTTGAAGAGCTGAATTTTGTTGCTGTACTTTTCAGTTGGCCGGTATATGTTTTTCCCTGCCGGTACGATGGTATGGCAACAAAATTTTAGTTTCAGAAATGGAGTTCTGCGTGCTACAGGTATTCATATACATCGGCCAAATAAATCAGCAGCAGCGACAGAAAAAAAGCAATGAGCGGAGCAATTATCCA
The DNA here is from genome assembly GCA_041687255.1 of Mariniphaga sp. Lineage (GTDB taxonomy): Bacteria > Bacteroidota > Bacteroidia > Bacteroidales > Prolixibacteraceae > Mariniphaga. The sequence goes on from JAWLCL010000020.1 coordinate 18,511, forward strand.
CATCAGGAAGAATTTCTTTACTTCCGTCTTTTTAAAAATGTTTTTAGGACCCAGCTTTGCAACCCCTATACCCAGGATGGCTGCCACATTTAACTGAACCAGTGAGGTTGGTATGCCTTTGGTCACTGAAGCCAGAAGCAGCAGACTGGCAGAAACAAAGGCAATGATGACCGCTTCAAACTTCCCGAAAAGCACAATTTCCTTACCTGTATTTTGTACAATCTTATGTCCGAACAAGGAACTTCCGATACCAAAGCTGGGGGCAACAATTAAAGTTGAAAGGATCATAATCAGAACGAAATTCCTTTCGAGCGGGAGGTTCAATTCATTGGCTGTCATGGCTGCTATTGGACCTGCGGCATTGGCCACATTGTTCGCCCCTATTGAAAATGCGACATATAGCGACATTAGCAGTATGATGCCATCCCACACCGGTTTCAGATTGATGTTTTTTGCCCTCGACATTGTCAGTCCTCTGCGGCGCATAGGCCGGTAAATGTACTTACCCGCCAAATAGCTTATGATGTAGGAGACCACCGGTAGTATGAACCAGGCGGGTATGATTTCAGTAAAGAGTTTCTGCGAATTGAATTCATTGAAGTAAAGAGCCGGTGCTACAACAGCGAGAACGGTTGCCTGGCTGGTAGACTGAGGGATACCGGCCAGATTGGAAATAAGCAGCGCTACGGCCACCGAAAACAAGATTATAGAGGTCACTGTAAACGTCATGCGGTCGGGTTCCAGCAGGTCTTGTCCCATTGTAGTGGCAGTACCCCTGCCGGCAATTATTGCACCCAGGAATACCATAATGCCAAACAACCCCGGGATGAGGCTTTTTCGTATCACATTTGCCCCGTAAGCCGCTGAAAAAGCCGGCGCCGTTCCACTTCCGCCCATAGTAATGGCGAGCAGCATTGCTGTAATAAAGGGGATTAAAAGGTGATTGAATAATGGCGACACCATTGGTTCATCAAAAGATTACGTGTGGAAAAACTACATGCAAATGTAGATTAAAATTGAATTCGTTATTTGAATTACTTATAATTAATGGTCTTGAACGAATTGCCTGTTTTCCTTGTTAACAATGTTTTAAGTGAATAAGCAATCAGGCAGAATGAATAATTTGTTCTTTAGATGTATACTTTGAGCCGGTTTTTAGTTAAAGCTTTGTGCATTAATAACCGGCAGGTCGAATTTGAAAAGAATAAATTTCAGGCAGGCCCATAAAATAAAGGACAATAAATATCCTGTGTTATGCAAAAGGTATTGATAGCAGGTGCTTCCGGATCTCTTGGATTTGAGGTGTTGAAGAAACTATGGCAGAAGAAGGTTCCGGTGCGGGCCCTGGTACGTTCGCAAGAGAGCGCCAAACGGGTGGGGGAGTACTGTAGTAATGTGATTGTTGCCGATGCCCGGAATCCTTCTGAGCTTGAGCAGGCTTTTGAAGGCATTGATGTGGTGTTCTCTGCTGTAGGACGCAGTGTAAGTCTGTTCAGCGAAGGTGGTTCTTTTGAAGCTATCGACTATGAGATAAATAAAAACCTGGTTGATGGTGCAGCCAATGCCGGTATCAAACGTTTTGTTTATATTTCCATTGAAGGGGCGGATAAGGCTTCTGATTTAAAAATGGGAAGTGTGCATAAGAGGGTTGAAGACCTGTTGGCGCAGAAACAGATGAATCGTACAATTATTCGCCCGGTTGGTTTTTTTTCAGGCTTAAATGATTTGTTGATAATGGGTAAAAAAGGGATTATACCCGTTCCCGGTAAGGGGGAATATAAAACCAATCCCATTCACCAGGAAGATTTGGCGCAGGTGGTGGTTGACAATCTTTTTGACGGGCCGCAGCTGATGTCGGCAGGAGGGCCTGAGATCTACAGCCGTATGGAAATAGCACAGATGGTAAGCCAAAAAACAAAGGGTAAAATAGTTATTGTTCCGCGCCTGGTTATCGGACCCGGATTGCTGTTCCTGAAGTTTGTGGATGATGATGTACAAGATAAACTCGATTATTTTAACTATGTTTCGACGAACGATATGGTTGCCCCTTCCTTTGGGCGTAATTCATTGAAAGACTATATTATGAATTTCGATTTAAATCAGTTGCCCAATGTCAGATTATTATGATGCCATTATAACAGGAAGCGGACCCAATGGGCTGGCAGCTGCTGTTTTTCTTCAGCAGAAAGGGTTGAAAACAGCTGTTTTTGAACAGGCCGGTAACATGGGCGGCGCTACTAAGACTCAGGAACTGACCCTTCCCGGGTTTAAGCATGATTTGGGTTCAGCCATACACCCTCTGTGTTACGATTCACCTTTTTTTAAAACACTGCCGCTTGAAGAATACGGATTATCATGGATTCATCCTGAGGTTCCCTATGCCCATCCTTTTTCGAACGACAGCGCATATGCCTGTTTTCAAAGCATTGAAGAAACAGCCCAACAGCTGGGGACCGACCGGGAAAACTATATAAGCCTGTTCAACCGGCTCGTTAACGACTGGCCTCACATTGCTGAAAACATTCTGGGGCCCCTCACTTTTCCAAAACATCCTGTAAAAATGGGCCGCTTTGGCCTGCAGGCCCTATTGCCGGCACGGGCCTTTGCAAACAGGTATTTTAAAGAGGACAGGACCAAATTGCTTTTCTACGGTGCAGCCGCCCATTCTACTTTGCCGCTGACCAACCTGGCCACTGCATCCTTTGGATTGGTGCTGAACATCCTGGGGCATAAAGTGGGCTGGCCCTTTCCAAAAGGGGGAGCAGGAAAAATTATTGAAGCCCTTACCGGTTATTATGAACATCTGGGTGGTGAACTCTTCCTTAATTACCGGGTAAACGATATCCGGGAGTTGCCTAAAGCATCTGCCTACCTGTTTGATGTTACGCCGAAGCAGTTGCTTGAAATTAAAGGCACCCGTTTTTCTTCTTTATACCGGAAACGGCTTTCCCGGTACAGTTATGGAGCAGGCGTTTTTAAAATTGACTGGGCGCTTTCCGATCCCATACCCTTTAAAAGCGAAATATGCCGTAAGGCCGGAACCGTCCATCTGGGGTTTTCTACGTGTGAAATAGAAAACTCCGAAGCGCTGGTGCATAAAGAGAGGATTGCCGAATCTCCCTATGTCCTGGTTGCCCAACATACGGTTTTTGACGATAGCCGGGCACCGGAGGGGAAACACACCGGATGGGCCTATTGTCATGTACCCAACGGCAGCGTGCAGGATATGACGGAAGCTGTGGAAAACCAGGTTGAAAAAGTAGCGCCCGGATTTAAAGCTTGCATTCTTCACCGGACCACCCACAACACCATGCAAATGGAGGCTATAAATCCCAACCTCGTGGGAGGTGATATTAACGGCGGGAAACAGGACATAACACAGCTTTTTACCCGGCCTGTGGCCCGCATTTCGCCCTATTCAACTCCTGATGAGAGGGTGTACATCTGTTCGTCATCTACTCCGCCCGGGGGTGGGGTGCACGGTATGTGCGGCTACAATGCTGCCCTGAAGGTATGGAAGGATCATTTTGAGGGGAAGTAGTAATTCAGTGGTTATAAATATATTTATCAAAAATGAAGGCATTAACCAAGCCTTGACATTTCCGGTGTTATGGAGTTTTCAGGTATGATGTAGTTTATAAGTTGCCCTTTCAGGGCGCAGAAGAAATCATGATCCTTTTCTTATCCGGGGCGCTGCCACCGGGCTGAATTAAACCAGGCTTTCAGCCTGAAGAGGAAGGTACATGAATTAGCCTCCGGCAGAATTGTTCTGCACCACCATCTTTAAACCTGAAATGTTTATTTATAAAAGATCGGATTATTACCAAAAAAGTATTTTTATGCACCCCCTAAAAGGGCATTTTATTTCAGCCCAGGGCAGCATCCCGGGTTTATAAGGGCACGTTTTGACAGGCGCCCTGAAAGGGGCAGCTTAATACAGTTGCATTTATTGAAGGGCTGGTGACCTGGTGAGGTTCTGAAAAAGAAAAGTCCGCTTCTTTACCGAATTTTCAATGGTCAAAGAAACGGACTTTTGTATTTTATTAAATCCATGCAGAATATTCCAGAGCTACAGGATATTTGTACTTGTTAGAAAAGACTAATAAACCACCGATTTTGGCCGGTTTTCCATAGCCTTTCCAAATTCTTTGTTCGGAGTGCTGCCCATCTGAAATACCAGTTCTCCTCCATTCATGAGCTCCTTATGGGTGATGAATGTTTTTTCATACGGATGACCGTTAAGTGTTGCCGATTGGATATACAGGTTTTCGGGACCGTTGTTTTCTGCAACTACCCTGAACGACTTATCGCCGGGCAAGGCAATTTCAGCTTCATCAAACATGGGGCTTCCAAACACATAGGCCCCGTTTGAAGGGTTAGCCGGATAAAATCCAAGTGATGAAAATACATACCAGGCCGACATCTGGCCGCAATCTTCATTGCCACAAAGCCCGTCGGGCTTATCGTTATACATTGTGGTGCATATCTCACGCACTTTTTCAGCGCTTTTCCATTGCTGACCTGCCCACGCATACATGTAAGAGATGTGATGGCTGGGCTCATTCCCATGTGCATATTGCCCGATAAGACCGGTTATGTCAGCCGAAGCGCCTTCCACTTTAATCGATTCAATTGTGAAAAGGCTGTCGAGCTTGGTTACGAATGCTTCTTCGCTGCCGAACAATTCAATCAATCCTTCCACATCGTGCGGAACCAGCCATGTATACTGCCATGCGTTTCCTTCGCAATAATCGTCCACACGGTGCTGCGATGAAATGGGATTGAAAGGTGAGCGCCAGGAGCCGTCAGCCATTTTTCCCCGCATAAATCCTGTAGATGAATCAAAGTAGTTTTGATAATATTTGGCTCTTTTAGCAAAATATTCTGCATCCTCTGTTTTACCCATTGCTGAAGCCATTGCTGCCAATCCCCAGTCGTCGATGGCATATTCCATAGCCCGTGCCACCGATTCCACCTGTGAGTCGGCCGGGATATAACCCTGCGACTTTACATAGTCGCCACCGCGTTCATCCAGAAGAGCCGAGGTTTTCATAGCTTCAAAAGCCAGTTCGGCATCAAAGCCGCGGAACCCTTTCAGGTAAGCATCGGCAATTACCGGGACAGCCGAGTAGCCTACCATGGTGTTGGTTTCGTTGCCGTGTAAATGCCAGATGGGCAATTTTCCCTGCTGCTCGTAGATGGCCAGCATCGAATTGATAAAATCATCCACCCTTTCAGTCTGGAAGATTGTAAACAGCGGATGGGCGGCCCTGTAGGTATCCCATAGTGAAAAAGTAGTATAGGTGTCGTAGCCCGGACTTGTATGTACTTCTTTGTCAACTCCCCTGTAATCACCATTTACATCATTGAAAAGCGACGGAGCTATCATCGTATGGTACAGGGCAGTGTAAAATGTCCGTTTATCCGCTTCACTGCCGGTTTCAATCCTGATTTTACCCAGCTCGTTGTTCCATTTTTCCCGTGCCTGGTTTTTTACGGTGTCAAAATCCCAGTGGCTGACTTCCGCCGCCAGGTTGGCCTTTGCTCCTTCGGTACCAACCGGAGAAATGGCCGTTTTAGCCAGCAGTTCGCCCGTGCCTTCAAAACCGATACGGGCGGTTACCTGCCCCACTTTTTCATGGGAAGCCAGAATTTCAAAGCTTGTAATTTCTTTTGAGAACTCGGTGTGAAAAAACACCCTCTGGTCGTTTGCCCAACCTCTTGAAAAACGATGTCCTTCAATACTGTTTGAGCCTACCTTGTTGATCTGCCCGCTTCTCAGCTGGTCCCAGCCGGTGCCGTACCTGAGGTCAACAATAACGTACGAATTTTCTCCTTCATTGTAATCGTATTTGTGCACACCCACACGCTCGGTAGCCGACAGGTGAGCATCGATGTTATACCTGTCAACATGAACGTAATAATATCCCGCTTCTGCTTTTTCCCTGTCGTGCGAATATTGCGATTTCCAGTTGAATGCTGAATCTTTATCTGCTTCCGGGTTATACTTGTCGGAAACGGGCATAAATATTACATCTCCCAAATCACCTATTCCGGTTCCGCTAAGATGGGTGTGGGCGAAACCAACCAAAACCGAGTCGGAATAATGGTAGCCTGAGCACCAGTCCCATCCCTGTGTTTGGTTGTTCGGCCCCAGCTGAACCGCCCCGAAGGGCACATTTGCCCCGACAAATACGTGGCCGTGATAGTCGCTCCCAATGTATGGATCAACAAAATAAGCCAGGTCGGTTTCCGAAGTTTTATTTTCCTGTTGCTGGCATGCCAGCCCTAATAAAAGAACCGGCAGGAGAGCAAGAATTCTAATTTTCATTTTTATAATTTAATAGTTTTCAAAAGCGTCCGATGGAATTGTCCTGATTTTTTAACGGTATTCAGGGGCAGTTAGTATGCTGTTTAAGGTCAATAACATCGTTAATAATTTACAGCAGAAAAGCCCGGTACTTTATCAACCGCTGGTTGAATAAAGTACCGGACTTTAATACTGTTGTCAGTGAATAAGTCGATTATAATTCCCTGATTTTAATGTTTTTGAACCATACGGTGTAGCCATGGTCCTGAAGGCCAATGTATCCTTTTTTAGCGATGCCTTCGGTAAAGCCGGGGAAATTTTTGAACTTACTGTTTTGTACCAGCTTGTCCCATTCAGGTGTCCAAAGGGTATAGTTAACCACTTCTTTACCGTTCATGGTATGGCTGACTTTTCCGTCTTTAACTTTAATAACTACTGTGTTCCACTCACCTGCAGGGTTAACTGTATTGGGGTCAGCTGCAATCATATCGTAGAGCGAGCCCGCCAGGTGAGAGTCAATTTTATTATCTGTTGCATTCTCATTATCGAGTACCTGAATTTCAGGGGCAGCATAATAAATTGGTTTTCCCTCTTCTTCACGTATGTTGTAGAAGATACCGGAATTGGCTTTATCGCCGGCTTTCCAGTCGATCGATAACTCAAAGTTGCTGAACTCTTTGTCTCCAAAGATAATATCTCCATTAGCTCCATGCCCTTCTTGTCGGCCTTCACCCAGGAAAACTTTCATGGCATTGTCTTCGATGGTCCAGTTGGCAGGCATTTCATTGTTATTATACTGCCTCCATCCATCAAAATTTTTACCGTTAAACAGCAGTTCCCATCCTTCTTTCTTTTCCTTGCGCGTAAGCTTGTTTGCTTTCTGTGCAAATGCGACTGAAGAAGAAACCACCAAAACAGCTAAAAGAATTGTTGCAAAAACATTTCTGGTCATAATATAAAATTTTTGTGCTGAATCAGCACGTGAATAATAAAAGGTTTAATGATTTATCCTGCGAATATAATGAAAAGCTGTAAACAGTATATCGGGCAGGATAATTATTTTACTTTTCGCCACCTACGTGCCGCCTCTTTTACCGGGAAAACACCATGGCTTACCGATTTGACATCCTCAATTGAATAGAATGCCTTCGGATTGGTCGATTTTACTATGTTCTCAACTTTCTGAATTTCATTTCGTTTAATGATGCTGTAAATAATGCTTACATTTTCACTGCTGCCTTTGGCTTCATGATGCGTAATTCCGTACCCTGCATTTTTTAAATTAATTATTAAATCTCCGGCGCTTTTGCGGGTAATGATCTGAATTTTAACGATACCCATTGCCAGTTTTTCCTCCAGAATAAGTCCTATGTAATTTCCGGTAGCAAAGCCCCCGGCATAGGCGATGTAGTTCATCCAGTTATCGAGGTTCTGAAATATACGTGCAATGGCAATCAACCAGATTAACACTTCAAAAAAACCAAGTATTGGCGCCCAAAGTTTCTGCCCCTTGGAGACCATCACAATGCGGATGGTACCAATGGTAACATCCAGTATCCGGGCAATAAAAATAAGAAACGGTAAAATTATATATGCAAATAATGTGCTGTCGAAAAAGGTTTCTGAAATGAACATTTTAATTTTTTGTCAAAAATATGAAATCGTGATGGAAGACTCCAATTAAATTTCTTTAAAAAACCGATTCAATATCTTAAAGATGTTTATACCATTTTCCGGGATTGGTTTGAAAGATTAAAACTCCGAAGTAAAATGGAATTTTATATCTTTAAATTCATCCTGGGCCATTTGCAGAATGAACTGCGAATCGGCCATAAACACATCGCGGCCCAGCTTATCTTTGGCCATTTTTTGATGCTTCCGCTTTTTAAACTCCTCAAGCATTTTTTGGTTGTCCGATTCAATCCAGCAGGCTTTGTACATTTGCAGGTTTTCGAACCGGCATTTGGCGCCGTATTCGTGCTCAAGCCTGAACTGAATCACTTCAAACTGAAGCTGACCAACGGTTCCAACAATTTTTCTTCCGTTAAACTGACTGGTAAACAACTGGGCTACCCCTTCATCGGTCAGATGGTCGATGCCCTTGTTCAGCTGCTTCGATTTCATGGGATCGGCATTTTCAATGTAGCGGAACATTTCGGGAGAGAAGCTGGGCAATCCTTTGTAATGGATGTCTTCTCCTTCGGTCAGGGTATCGCCAATAACAAAGCTGCCGTTGTCGGGCACGCCAATAATGTCGCCGGGAAAGGCTTCTTCCACCAGCTCTTTTTGAGAGGCCATGAAGGCTGTAGGACTTGAAATACGGATGGTCTTACCCGAGCGGATGTGTTTATACATGTTGTTCCGCACAAACATTCCCGAACAAATTTTAACAAAGGCAATGCGACTGCGGTGGTTGGGGTCGATGTTGGCATGGATTTTAAATACAAACCCCGAGAACTTATCTTCTTCCGGTTTCACTTCCCGCTCTTCTGTAAACGAAGGCTGCGGGGGAGGGGCAATTTCAAGAAATGCATGCAGCAATTCCTGCACACCGAAATTGTACAAAGCACTGCCAAAAAATACCGGCGCCAGGTTGCCTTTCAGGTAATCTTCCCGGTTGAATTCATGATATACGCCTTCTACCAGTTCCAGTTCATCGCGCAGGACCTGGGCATCATCGCCAATGTAATCTTCCAGCCCGGGGCTGCTGACATCTTCAAAATCGATTCCTGTTTCAATATCCTGAATATTGGGATCGAACAGCTTCAGGCTGCGGTTGTAAATGCTGTAAACCCCCTTAAAATCGGGGCCGTTATTAATGGGCCAGCTTAACGGCCTTACCTTAATCTGTAACTGGTTCTCAATTTCATCGAGCAGGGAGAAGGAATCCTGCGCAGGGCGGTCCATCTTATTTATAAACACAATTACAGGAGTCTTGCGCATCCGGCAAACGTTCATCAGTTTTTCAGTTTGCGGCTCCACTCCCTTGGCGGCATCGATAACAATAATTACACTGTCGACAGCCGTCAATGTGCGGAAGGTATCTTCCTGGAAATCCTGGTGACCGGGAGTATCCAGTATGTTTACCTTATAGCCGTTGTACTCGAATCCCATAACCGATGTGGCTACCGAAATCCCACGCTGACGTTCAATTTCCATGAAGTCGGAGGTGGCTGTTTTTTTTATCTTATTGCTTTTAACGGCGCCTGCCACACGGATTGCCCCTCCAAAAAGCAACAGCTTTTCGGTTAAGGTGGTTTTCCCGGCATCCGGATGGCTTACAATACCAAAGGTACGGCGGCGGTTTATCTCTTTTTGAAACGACATTCTTTTCCTTTCATTTTTGCGGATGCAAAATTAGTAAAGAAGTTCGGAGTTTAAAGTATTGATGTGTTTTTCATTATCCGGTTCAAATTAAAACCTTATGGTTTCCAAAATCTTCAAGGCTTAAATTCAGGAAATCCTGCTGTATAACCAATCTAAGGGAAAATTTTAACGTGAGGCATTATCTGCGACGCATATATTTTATCAAATAACATTTTATTTCTTGCGCCGGATGCTGCCCCAGCCACGGAGCCGTCATTGCTCCGTCAGCTGACGGACCCGCCTGCTTAAACAATAAGCTTTACGTTTCATAGAGCATTTACCTGTATCAGTGTATAAACCTTCGCGTATTAGAGGCGGGGGTGCGGCAATCTGTACCGAATGGCAGCGGCTTTTAAATTATATATGAATTAGGAAATGCAACAAAATAAGAATTGCTTCTCTGTCTGCTGAAGGATGCCAATAACATCACCCGAAGCTGAATTATTAATGAAAGCAGGTGCGAAATAGTTTGAGATTGCTTTGCTGCGCGCGCAATGACGACTCCGTACCTGAGTCAGCATGCGGCGCAGTAAATGCTATGTAGTTTGATGCTACTTGTGCGCCGCAGACATTGCTTTCCATCGATTTGTTATACAGTAAGTTAACAACCAAGACATTGTATCTCTTTATTTCATCCTCTTATTTAAGGCGTATTATTTACATTGTTTATTCAATATTAACTCAATGTAAATTCAATTATTTGCGAATTTACATTGAGTTAATATTGAGTTTGTATTGAGTTTATATTGAATTTAATCTGTCCCAGGTATGGCCCTGACAAGAGGAAACCCCGCCTTTGCAATTTGTTCTGTAACTTTTTCCCAGGTACGAGAGGATATCAGCGAAACAATTAACCTGTCACAACAAGAACCGGAACAAGTGAACCGGTTGCTGACGATTCTTGAAAAATGGCGGAAAGAAACCAATGCACCCGTTCCTGATCAGCTGAATCCGGAATTTTCTTTATAAATTGCCCTCGCCTGATTTTAAAAAAATAAATGCTTTATGAATAAAACTAAATTACTTTATCCGGCCTCTCTGATTTTGTTTACTGCATGTCAGGGGCCACAGGAACAGACAACGGAGCAACAAAAGCCAAACATTGTGTATATTCTGGCCGATGATTTGGGGTACGGCGATTTAAGCTGTTACGGTCAGCAACTTTTTGAAACTCCCAACATCGACAGGCTGGCGGAAACGGGAATGAAATTCACCCAGCATTATTCGGGATCAACGGTTTGCGCCCCTTCGCGTTCATCACTGATGACCGGAAAGCACACCGGGCATACCTTTATCCGCGGCAACAAAGAGTGGAAACCCGAGGGGCAGTACCCGCTGGAAGCTGAAGCTTACACGTTGGCTGAAGCTCTGCAGGATGCGGGATATGTAACAGGCGCCTTTGGTAAATGGGGACTGGGGTATCCGGGATCGGAAGGTGATCCGAATCAGCAGGGGTTTGATGAGTTTTACGGCTATAACTGCCAGCGCATGGCCCACAATTATTATCCCGGGCACCTGTGGGACAACCAAAAGAAAATTGTGCTGGAGGAAAACAGTGGCGACCGTTTTGAAGTGTATGCTCCTGAACTGATTCACGACCAGGCGCTGCAGTTTTTGGAAGACAATAAGGATAAACCTTTCTTTCTGTTTTATCCCAATGTAATTCCGCATGCCGAACTTCTGCTTCCGGAAGAATACATGGAGGAATTCAGGGGCAGGTTTCTTCCTGAAAAGGAGTTTAAAGGATCTGAACCGGGCGACGAAAATTTCAGGATTGGGGGCTATGGAACTCAACCGGAAAGTCATGCTGCCTTTGCCGCCATGGTCACCCTGCTCGACCGCCAGGTGGGCGAGGTGGTTGCCAAACTTAAGGAACTGGGCATCTACGAAAATACACTTATAATCTTCACTTCCGATAATGGTCCGCACATGGAAGGTGGCGCCGACCCCGATTATTTCGATTCCAACGGCATTTACAGGGGGTATAAACGCGATTTGTATGAAGGTGGAATCCGGGTGCCGATGATTGCGTCATGGCAGGGCAGGATAGAGGCAGGAACCGAAACCAGCCATCCTTCGGCTTTCTGGGATGTATTCCCTACAATTACCGATGCGGCAGGTTTTGAGACTCCTGAAGATACCGATGGTGTTTCTTTTTTACCCACACTTCTGGGTGAAGGCGATCAAAAGGAACATGAATACCTTTACTGGGAATTTCATGAGCAGGGGGGGAAACAAGCCTTGCGCAAAGGCGACTGGAAACTGGTAAATTACAATGTTTTTAATCCTGAAAAAACAACCGTTGAGCTTTATAACATACCTGCTGATCCGGGTGAACAAAACAATGTGGCCAGCGAGCATCCTGAGATTGTGGAGGAGCTTGCAAAGCTTATGGAATCGGCACATACCGAGTCGGAAGTGTTTCCTTTTGAATCAAAGATTGGAAACAATTAACCGCTTTATTGCCGGTATATTCATGGGGAATGGATGGTATAATACCGGCAAAGTGCAGTGAGTATTTCAGTTGTTGTATAAAATTACTGTTGCGAAAACGATAAAATAAAACCCGGTATTATTGCCGGGTTTGCTGTTTCCGGTACCGGGTTATTCTGTTTCAGGATAGGAATCAATTGTTTCGCCGTCCTCATTTATGACCATTATCTGCTGATGAGTTCCCTGCAGGGTAAGCAATACAAAATGGCGCTGGGCCATAGCTTTTTCAAGGTACCAGGTCCTTTTTGCACTTTTGGGTCGGCGAACCCTTACTCCCCAAGCTCCGTCGCCTATGAACACGATTCCGTTTTCATCGATTTTGTTGTTTTTTATAGGGTGGGTTCGTTTATAGGCATGGTCGTGGTTTTCGAAAGCAAGCCGCACGTTATGCTCTTCGAACAAGGGTAACCAGTGCCGCCGTACTTTTTTGGGGCGCGAACTGCCGGCCCTTCGCACCGAAGGATAGGCAGGGATATGGTAAACAGGGATGATGTGCTCCGTTTCCCCTCTTTTCTGTAACTCCGTTTTCAGCCAGTCGGTCTGCTTGCCTCTGATTGGATTGGTATGTCCGGAATCCAAAATAAACAGGCTCAGGTAGTTTCCAAAATCAAGGACATTGTATCCCGGCTGTCCGGGGAAAGCAAACAAATTATAGAAATAGGGGGCATACTTTTCGCGGTCTTCATCGCTTCCGCTGAACTTTCTTTTCGAATAATAACCTCCTGCAACCTCATGGTTTCCTATCCCTGCAACCACCGGGATAATTTTATTTTCCGGAGTAATCAGCGTATTTTTAACGGCATCGAACCAGTCGTATACCCGGCCCACGTTTTTTGCAACTCCGTTTTCGTAGGCCATGTCGCCACCCATAACAACAAAATGAGGATCGTATTCCAGCACCTGGCAGTTTGTTCTTTCCAGCATCTCCTTCTCGTGCATGGTATCACCGCCTATTGCTATGCGTATGGGCTCCGTTACAGCATTGAGCGGCATGGTGCTGAACCAATAGATTTTATCGTGCAGGCCAAACTTGATCTCATAGGAAGTGCCCGGTGTGAGTTGTTTCAATATGACCCGGTGGACAAATCGTTCAGAGAAAGGGAAGGGATGTGTCGAGCTTTTTTCTTCCTGCCATCCGGTTTCTCCTTTTTCCCTGTAATGCAGCTGTTCCGGTTGCTGGTCCAGCGTGTGCCAGTCGATGCTTATTGTTGTGGTGGGATCTTCCGTCCAGGTAAGGAGAATGCCCAGGGGTTCATCCTGTGCGGTTGTGTGCATGACAAGCAGAAATACAGCTGTAATGAAGGATAAAAGCTTTCTTTCCATAATACCTTTTTATAAGTATTACAAGCTGGGGAGGGGAATGTTTAAACGGGTATTTCGTTGAAGATTATTGGTTTTTTTGAATTTTCATAAATTCCAGAGATGCGTAGTTTGAAAAGAGAACGATACATTTATAATTCAGGATTTATATATAAGTTCTTCCGGGCAACTGCTTAAATTTTATTTTCACTCTTCTTTAATATTCCAATACGTCAAATAAATTCATTTACAAAACCAAGTGGTCCATTCACAAAACAAAATGATTTATCCGCAAAAGGGATGTTTCTCAATAACTTCTGCAGAAGTATATTTCGAATAATTTTCGAATAAAATTAGTAACCATTAAATCTTTATTTCTGATAAAATATTTCCTCTGCATGAATAGCTAGATGAATTTAAACATGCAACACTTTATAAAATCAATAATTCCATAAAATCAAATCTAAATTAAATGAAACGAAAAATTCTTTTGACGATGGGTATTTTTCTCATTGGGATAGGGTTATATGCCCAAAAAAATTCAACAAGTAGTGACACAACTATTTTAATACCCGATGGTTTAATCGATGATCAGATTACTACACTTTCATCAGTTCCGCAGGCAACACTAGGTTCAACAGTTCCTGACATTGTACCTCCATCTCCTCACGCTGCAGCACTTGGAAGATTTGGTGCTGTACCTGTTGGATTATACACCGGTACAATTCAATTTTCACTGCCGATTTTTGAACTAAAAAATGAACACCTCAGCTTACCCATCAAGTTAAATTACAGTTCAAATGGTTTTAAGGTAGATAAATTAGCCTCCTGGGTTGGTTATGACTGGAGCTTAAGTGCAGGAGGAGTTATAACCAGGTACAGAAAAGGAAAAACTGATACTCCTGGATCCAGACCATATTCAAGTTGGAGTAACTGGGGTAATTTGACAGTTAGGCAGAAAATAGATTTTCTTAATTTTTTGGCCACATATGATAAAGATCTTCAGCCAGATATCTTTGCAGTTAGCTTACCAAACTATTCGTTTCAGTTTGTTTTCAATAACGACGGAGATCCGGTAACCATTCCATACAATCCGGTTAAAATAACTACAAACTCGACGGGGGCATTTACTTATTTCCATATTACTACACCTGATGGTGTTATTTATAAATTTGATGATGAAGATACAACTTATCCACCAAGTGAATCCTCTTTTAATACATCATGGCATTTATCAGAAATACTGCACCCTACAGGTGAGAAAATAACTTTCACTTATAAAAAATATACCATTTCTCAAAAAATTGGAATCGACAGAAAGGTGATGCTTAATGTTTATTCAACAGGAGGAGATCCCGCTGGAGCATGCTATAACTCTGAGTTCAAGGAACAAATTACTGAGATGAATAATACAATTTCTTATTTGAGCGAGATTAATTTTGCAGGCGTTGGTAAAATTATATTTAGAAGTAGTTCAGGCAGAACAGATGCTCCAGCAGAATATAAATTGGATAATATTACAATAAATAACCATCTTAATGAAGCAATAAAATCAATTAAGTTGAACTATCAGTTCCCCCTTAGGGCCGGTTCTTATCCATGCCAGATAACAACAACATCAGATGTTAACTATCGTATGTTTCTCGTTTCAGTTAATGAACAAGATGCTACAAGCTCTACAGTAAAAACTTATAATTTCGAGTACGATAATATAAATTATCTCCCTGCTCGTTTTTCTTATGCCCAGGACCACTGGGGCTTTTTTAATGGCAAGTATAACAATGATATTGTGTCTATTAATGATGTCCCTTCAAATTATCAGGGAATTTTCAGTAATCATATAGGTTCTACTGTAAATCGTTCTCCCAACTATCTCTATTCCCGAAAAGGCATGCTCAGCAAGGTTATATATCCTACAGGAGGTTATTCAACCTTTGAATATGAAGCAAATAAAAACAGCTCAGGAATAGAAATTGGTGGATGCAGAATATTAAGAACAAAAGCATATGCTTCCTCATCAACACCGCCTGTAATCAAAAGATATCATTATCTCCAGGCTTCAACTCCTGGGTACTTATATCCTACATATTTTCAAGAGCAAACAACATTTTATGACTATGATTGGTACATGAATTATATACGGGGGATGTGTGTTTATGGAATTTTATCATCAAATTCCCTTAATAATGTTTACGTAGAAAATCAAAATTTAGTATGCTATCCGCTTGTGGAAGTATTATCAGGTGAAAATGGGGAAAATGGCAAAGAACGACATAGTTTTCAAATAGTTTTTGATTCACCTGGGACACCGATAAATGGCGGGCAAATTCAACCGGTACCAATGTCAAATACTGGGTGGTCATCCGGCAACCTTGAAGAAGTGCTGACAAGCGATATTACAACCAGCAGAAAAAAAGAAGAATTCAACTTTAACTATAACGAATCCAGAAACAAGGAGGAGATATCTTGTATGGCATCAAACATAAGACTGAATTTTCATTATACACCTATAGAAGAAATTGAACGACTTTCATATTATGACGTTGTTCCTTATACCCTTTATTCGAATTGGTTTTATGTGAGTTCTTCTATTGTTACTCACTATGAAAGCAATGGAAATATCACCATAATAACCAGCAATTCGTATGATAACGCTGACCATTGTCAGATAACACAAAAGTCTGTGATTAATAGTGATGGGCTGGAACAGAAAACCAGGTGGAGATATCCTCAAGATTATGGTTATGTTTCAAATTTTAATACGCTTATAGGAAAGGAAATAAAGGCCAAACCTATCGATGTTCGTACATACATAGGAAGTCAGCTTAGTAGCGGTATACAGATCAAATATAACGATTATGGGTTACCAACTGATATATACAATGCTGAACCTATCGGAACAGATATTGGCTTTAGTTCAAGTAATCCTTATACTTTTACTCATAAAGAGTGGTTTAGTTATAACAATAACTCAATTAGGCAAATTACTCCTGAAGATGACTTCAGTACCGTATATCTTTGGGATGTGACCAGAAATTATTTGATGGCTAAAATTGATAATGCTGGGTTTAAGTCAGTTCTTTTAGAAGAAGGACATCCATGTACATATTCCAGTAAAACTTTATATAACTCGTTGAAGGCCCTTCTTCCCAATGCACTAATAACAACATTTAGTCATAAACCACTTGTTGGTGTCACACAACAAACAGATCCTTATGGAGTTACAACTTACTTTGATTATGATAATTTTGGCCGTCTTTCCACGGTAAAAAATGATGATGGAAAACTTTTAAAGAAATACGATTATCACTATGCCAATTAAAACTATTCATCCTTAATAAAAATAATAATGAAATACTTTATAATATTATTTCTGCTTGGTTTTTCAGGATTATTAGCCAGCAGTCAGCAAATGAAATTCGATTGGATAATTCAGGCTGGCGGTCCCGACTGGGATATTGTAACAGCTATGAATGAATTGCCCAACGGTGAGTTGGCAATGGTAGGAACCTATTACGAATCAATCGGTTTTTATAACGATACATTATTTTCAAAAGGAAGTCGCGATATTTTTATCGCTCGTTTTTCTGCCAACGGAGAATTAAAACAAGTGGTTTCGATTGGAGGGAATGGATATGACTATGCAAAATCGATTGAAAATTATGGAGAAAATGGATTAATCATTCCTATAAAGTTTTACAATGAATTGGTAATCTCAGGCAATCAATTCGGGAAGATTTTTGCAAGTAATATCCTTATTTCGTGGTTCGACGAATCGTTAAGTCTTACAAAAAGTTTCCAGATTAGCAGCACTAAAGAATTTGATGTAACCGATTTAAAATCTTTACCAGACGGCAGTTGCTTATTTACTGGGTGGTTTTCTGATTCTTTAAAAGTTGACCAGGATATTTATATTTCGCTGGATGAGAAAGATGCTTTCATGGGTAAAATTTCCCAAAATGGAGAGCTTGAATGGTTCAATCATTTAAAAGGTGAAGGTGATGATGTGATAAAATCAGCTTACATAACCTCTGATGGTAAACAAGTTGTACTTGGCACCACCATGAAAGGCTGTTTTGAAAAAGATTTGAATCCTTGTTTAAATAATGATGATAATATAAATTTATTCATTGCCATGGTGGATACAACAGGTGGATTACAGGAAGTTCAATACCCGTTGACAGGTTCAGAAATTATTCCGGTTAACCTGATTGCCGACAGCTCGTCAATATGGATTTTAGCGGATGTGAAAAATGAAGTATTTAAAGCTGACGGAAGCAAAATTTTACCTTTTGGGAAAAGTGATGTTTTACTGTTGCAATACGATATTAAAAATGAAACAATAAATCATTGCCAAATTGCCGGTGCAGGAAATGACGCATCGAATGGCATAATAAAATCAGGTGAGAACATTCTGGTTACAGGTCATTTTTCAGGCGAAATAAATTTTGGTTTAAACACTGCTGAAGCAGCAGAAAGGGGAACGGATGTGTTTATTGCGTTGGTCGATAAAAACTGCAACCCTGAAAACCTGTTCACATTAACAGGAGAAAGCAGTGAATTTCCCTGTTCTGTATTCGCGTCACAGTCGGGAGTATATGTAACCGGCCAATTTACAGGCAATCTGAAATCGGACGATACGGAACTGGTTTCTGCAGGAAAAGAAGATATCTTCCTGGCCCGTGTGGAGAATTGTGGTGCCCGAAATCCCTTAAGTATTGAAACTTCATTACTTGAAGATGATCCTTCAGGTAATGTTTGGGAACTGGATGCCGGTTCCAGCTTTGTGAATTATTCATGGAACGATGGTTTATCAAATTCTCAGCACTTCATTGCCATCCAGCCCGGTAAATATTCGGTAACGGTAAACGATTTTTTTGGATGTACCTATACACAGGAAATAGAAATATCGCTGGAAAAAAGGGCTTCCCTGAAAGAGGAAATTGCCGAAAGGGAATTCAAAATGTACCCGACCGTAACCTCTGATTTTATCTATTGGGAACCATCATCTTTATGGGAAAACAAGAAAGCTATTGTAACAGTTTTTGATGCTTCAGGAAGGGCAATAATGCAGCAGGAGCATGAACAGGTAATTCCGCAATCCTATAGGATTGACTTATCAGCTGAATCAGATGGCACATATCTTATTGATATTTCGGGCGACGATTTTCAGGAAATAACAAAAGTGATGGTTAAAAACTAAATTCTTAACAGTCATAATTAAAAAAAATGAAACGAATATATCTGACAATATTTTGCAGCATTGCAGCACTGGTGGCATTTGCCCAGGGAGCACCTGGTAACCTGCCGGCCAGCATTAAAACCGCCAGTCAAAGGGTTTTGCCCTCATTATCTCAAAATTATGTGGTGAGTTATACATACCTCGAGCCTAAAACAAGTCACTCATACACCTATAAAGCAGGTGAAACCGCCCCCGAAGTGCAATACTTCGATGGATTGGGCAGGCCGTTTGAAACTGTTTCGATAAAAGCATCCCAATCGGGGAGTGATATGGTTTCACACCAGGTGTATGACAATTATGACCGCCCCGGCAAACAATATCTTCCGTATGCCAAAGGCACCTCCAACAACGGTGCATATGACAGCCTCTCAACATTCACCTCCGGGCAAAGCACATTCCTGACGGGAATTTACGGGTCAACCGACGGTTCAAAAGGCTATGCCGAAACAGTATATGAACCATCACCGCTTGACAGGCCAATAAAACAGGGGGCTCCGGGAAATGACTGGCAAATCTCACAAAATCCGGTGGAGTTTACATATTTGACAAATTCAAGCTCTGTCTCTTCATGGCTATACTCAGGAAGCAGTTACTCGTCAATTTCATACAGTACCGGAACTCTCTTCTTAAAAGAAACGACAGACGAGGACAATAAAGTTTTGAGAGAATATACCGACAAAACCGGACGTTTGGTCCAGAAGGAGATCAATGGCCAGAAAACACGCTACTGTTATGATAAAAGAGGAATGTTGCGGTGCGTGGTACAGCCGGGCGCTTCATCACCTGCCTCAACCCAACTTTGCTTTTACTACAACTACGACGAGAAAAACCGGTTAATTGAAAAACAGCTTCCGGGCAAAACAAAAGAATACTTTGCCTATGACACACGCGACCGTATAGTGCTTTCGCAGGACGGCAATTTGGGAGAAAAGCATAAATGGCAATATACCATTTATGATGAACTGAACCGGCCTGTTGAGCAGGGATTATGGTATTCATCATCCAGCCGTGACACACTTGAATCGTATATCGAAAGCAATATTAATTACATAGCAGGTCAGGGAAGTCGTGTGGCTAACAAATACCTTTATTACGACGATTACACAATGAGCGGCGACATCGCGTTGCACACTGATGCCTCCTCGCTGGGGCAAACACAGGCCTCCAATAATACAGGACGGCTTACCATGGAGAAAACCATTTTGCTGAATACCGAAACCGGCATGAATAACTGGATAATTTTAACCTATTATTACGATAAATACGGCCGGCTGATTCAAACCGCAAAAGACAATCACTTGGGAGGAAAAGATTATATAACCAATGCGTATAACTTTGCCGGGCAGGTGGTTCAAACGCGATACCGCCATACGGCAGATGGCACTACCACTTACACTGACCAGTTTAACGATTACGACCACCGGGGGCGGCTGATGAAAGTACGCCACCGTATAAACGGCGCCAACGAAATACTGATGGCTGGAAACAACTACAATGAGGCAGGCGAATTGATTGACAAATACCTCCACTCGACAAGCGGAAGTGCTTTTCTGCAGCGAATGGATTACTCCTATAACATCCGTGGCTGGCTGACGCAGGTAAACAGCCCTACCAGTTTTTCGGAAAATGACAAATTCGGATTGCAGTTGTATTACAACTCAGCGCCAAGTGGTGGATCAGCATTATATAACGGGAATATTTCGGGCATGAAATGGGGCACTGCCTCTAAACCTGACATGCTTTATCGTTTTACTTACGACGGTGCCAACCGGCTTACCGGTGCCGATTTCTATAATACAGGATACACTTCCACTGCATTCGACTGCACATATGGCTACGATTCCAACGGTAATGTTACAAGTATTGTCCGAAAAGGGACAACCGGCGCTACTATCGATAATCTTACGTACAATTACAACGGGAACAAAATCAATTACGTAAACGATGCTTCGGGCGATTATGCCTCAACGGTTGATTATCCGGGAGATGCAAGCAGCAGTACTTTTGCCTACGACCAAAATGGTAACATGGATTACGAACCCTCAAAAGGAATCAGCTTACTCTATAACCTGCTTAATTTGCCTGAGGAAGTCGACTTTGGAACCAACCGCAAAATCAATTATTTTTATACCTTTGATGGCCAGAAAGTCCGCCAAACGGTTGAAGACAACGGCACGCTTACGAAAACAGATTACTGCGGACCGTTCGTTTATGAAACTGCCAGCGGAACACGTTCTTTAAAATACATTGCAACGCCCGAGGGGCGGGCGGTAAAAAGCGGCAGCAGCTGGGATTACGAATACAATTTAACTGACCACTTGGGGAACGTTAGAGCTGTCATCAGAAGCAACAGTGGTGTAGCCCAGTTAGTTCAGGAGCGGCATTATTACCCATTTGGCATGGAGATGAGTACTCTCTCAACAGGAACAAGTAGCAACAAGTATTTGTACAACGGAAAAGAGTACCAGGATGATTTTGATTTGGGGTGGTATGATTATGGTTTAAGATTTTACGACCCAGCATTAGCCCGTTGGCACAGTGTTGACCCGGCAGCAGAGTTGATGTACAGCTGGTCGCCTTATAATTATTGCTTTGGAAATCCAATACGTTACAAAGATAAAGACGGTGCTATTCCATTAGAGACAATTTGGGATATCGGAAATGTGCTGTATGATATTGGTAGCGGTATTTATCATGAGGTTGCAGGTAATCGGGAAGCAGCTAACAGTGCATGGGGAGATTTGGGTATGGATGCAGCAGCAATGTTGATACCATATGTTCCCGCTGGTGCTTCCAAGGTTATAAAAGGCGCAAAGGCTGTGGACAAAGCTGTCGATGCTGCAAAAACAGTAGATAAAGCCACAGATGCTGCAAAGGCAGCAGATAAGGCTACAGATGGAACAAAAACTTATCAGACCTATACAAAAAAGGCAAAAGACCCTTCAAAACATGGAGATTATAGTGGAAGGACAAGTGGTAAGGGTAGGCCAGAAGATAATGTAGCCAAGAGAGACAATAACCACCACATGAATGATACTCATGGTCCAGCCAAGTTGGACAAATCATCTACTAATCCAGATGCAATAAGAGGAAGAGAACAGCAGTTAATTGATAAGAAAGGAGGGGCTCAATCTCAAGGAGGAACTTCAGGGAATAAGATAAATGGAGTAGGTCCTAATAATAAAAAAGCGTCTCAATATAAAAAAGCTGCAGAAGATGAATTTGGAAAATTTTAGACCATGGCAAAACAACGAATTACAATAGGTGCAATTGTAGAAATCGATTTGGGAGATAATACATACTCTTATGCTCAACTACTTGATGGAGGTAGTGCATTCTTTGACTTACGAACTAGCGAAAAAATTAAAAACGTTAAAGAATTGGCTGGTGCCAAAGTAATCTTTATTCTACGTGTTTATGACGACGTTATTACAAGTGGAAGATGGAAGAAGATTGGCAAGTTACCAATCAGGGAAGAATTAGAAGTTTTGCCGATGAAGTTTATGCAAGATGAGTTAAACCCTAATAGTTTTGAGTTATATAACCCTAATACTGGAGAAATAACGCCAGCAACAAGAGAGGAATGCAAAGGGTTAGAATGTGCTGCCGTTTGGGAGGCAGAGCATGTCGAAGAAAGAATTAGGGATTACTATGAAAACAGACCTAATATTTGGGTAGAAAAAATGAGTATTAAATAAATAGAAAACCAGCCTTCAGGCTGGTTTTTTATGCCAATTTTTGCTGGAGTGTATTGTTCTGAGCGTCTTTAATCATTACATCGAGAATATAAAGAATCCTGTCCTTAAGGCTCGAGGGGACTCACATCAACAATGGATTGAAAATTGTTGTAACAAGCATAAAAAAAAATGATGAGAAAGTTATTGCTACTAATATGTCTTCTGCAACTTCTTTCATCTTGCAATGCTCAAAAAGATGAAAGGTTTGAATTATTTTTAGAAAATTTTGTGGAAGTAAATCTTCCTGTTAATCCTACAGAAACAATAAATTCGTTTGATAGGGATTGGGAGCATTATATTACTGAAATTGAATTTGATAATTACTTGAGAACATCTTTAGACAGCATTTGGGAGTTCAATGAAAATTATCAATACGTCTATGGTGGAAAATTTGATATTGATTTAAATAAGGTCGGTGTTTTTTATAGGCGTGTTTATTTTGCGGATAATATAGATAATCAAAAATCAGAAATTATTTTGTGTGTTTTTGATTATAAAGGTAAATTGATAGCAAGATTACCTATAGCAGGAGGATATGGGGATTCGATTGCTTTTTCTTCCTTTATTCAGAGCCCTAAAAAAATAATCGTTAAAACTAAAAACTACAACTTCGAGAAGGTTAAAGATAACATAGAGTATTTTGAAATAAAAGATTCAGGAAAGATATCGCTACTTACCGAATAACAAGAAAGTCCAGCACTGCTGGGCTTTTTGTTTAATAAAGCAGTAATGTTTTTAAGCGTAAGAGATTAATCCAATAATAGAAAGAATGTAAGAAATGTTTAATTTAACCCATATAGTTACGACGGTGCCAACCGGCTTACCGGTGCCGATTTCTAAGCGCCTGAAGGATGGCATCCCTGCCGTAACAAAAGGGTACTTCTGTATTCATTTATCCGGCTAAAGTATAAAAATGAAGGGATGCCATCCGTATTCTTGCCCTGTATGAGAATAATGATAAAAGTGATCTTTACCTCTGCCTGAAGGCAACAAAGGCAGGAAAACAAAAAGCAACTGTAAACATAAACTGCCATTTTCTTCTTCAACAGCCTGTATCACTTCCATCTCTCCGCGATCTCTTCGCGATCGCTGTACGATAAAGGAAGATGGGAGTGGAATAACCTGCCAATTGGAAAAACGGTGCCACGAATTCTACGCCTTTACTACTTCCTTTTTGTAAAAGATCTGCGTAATCAGTATCTGCTTCAAATACCGGTTCAGGCCCTGCTGAATGTTGGAACCACATGTTAAAAGGTGTCTTTACCTTCGCCGGGAAAATAGTTCCTTTTAACAACAACTGCGAGGTTCTTTACAAGTTTGGGCAATATCTTTCCGGCATTTTAATAACTGCTTTTTCAAAACCCTTAACTCACCTTCACCTAACAGGTTATCCCAATCTCCATAATTTCATTTTTAATGATACACCGTATTTTTACGTAGATAAAATACCGTATTTCTACCCTTTTTTTTATGTAAAATGAATTTTATATTTGTATTCAATTTACAAATTCTTTAGAAACCATTAAATCATCACTTAAACTGGTCATGGAATGCATAATCATTAATACAGCCGGCTGCTCAGAAATTCTGTGGTTCGAATCCATTATTTATTGCAGTGCAGAAGGCAGCTACACACGGATACATTTAAGCGATAAACGTTCGGTACTGTCTTCCAAAAATCTGGTTTGGTTTGAAGAGAACCTGCATTCGAATCATTTTATTCGCCTGCATCGCTCGTTTATTATTAACCTGAAATTTGTTTCCCGGATATATAAAAATGAAAGTAAGGTATGTCTCAGAAACGGCATCAAAATACCCATTTCAAAAAGCAGAACCAAGCAGTTCTGGAAGTCGGTGGGGCTGATTGGTACAATGTGAAGAAACTGTTTTTGTTTTCAACAGACAAATATTTAATTCGTACTGAATTTTTTCTTGCCGGCTGGAAATTTAACTTTTATTGGTGCATGTAATAATAGTGGCGGTAAAAAGTGCAGCGAAATGTTTATATGCCGCAGAAAGAAAAAAGCCCGATGCTTGTGCACCAGGCTTTTGGATTTTGGTCGGGGTAGCCGGATTTGAACCGACGACCTCGTCGTCCCGAACGACGCGCGCTACCGGGCTGCGCTATACCCCGTTAATGTTTTCATTATGTCTTCTTCTCTTCTCCAAGATATACCAACCTCGTCATTCCGAATCCGTCGGCTGACGGACTACCGGGCTGCCTGCCCGTCCGTTCAGGCGGGCGCTATACCCCGTTATTATTTTCAATATGTCTTCTTCTCTTCTCCAAGATATACCAACCTCGTCATTCCGAATCTGTCGGCTGACGGACTACCAGGCTGCCTGCCCGTCCGTTCAGGCGGGCGCTATACCCCGTTAATATTTTCTCTATGTCTGCTTCTCATCTTATAGGTATACCGACCTCGTTGTCCCGAATCCGTCGGCTGACGGACTACCGGGCTGCGCTATACCCCGCTGTTTTTCGAACGGTGCAAATTTAAACTTTTTTACAGGATTTGAAACCTTTGAAAAGATAAAATTAGGTGCACACTGGATTTTATTTTGTTATTCGTTTCGTTTGCAGGCTTCCCCTCTGCAATGATTCTAATAATTTATTCGAATTATTTTCTTTCGGATATTTGGATTATTTTGGTACTTCATCAACAGCTATCGCTTATTTATCCTGCAAAGATTATATACTGTTGTTGCCAAATATAAATTACGTAAGAATTTTACCGTTCAACGCTGCAATGGCCGGTTCATTTACTACTGCCGGTAATGAAAAGCAAAATACTGAGCCTTTACCGGGGCTGCTTTCGGCCCATATTTTTCCGTCATTTTTTTCAATAAAATCCTTGCAGATAATCAGCCCCAGCCCCGTGCCGGCTTCTCCTTCAGTGCCTGATTTTGCATGACTTGAGCTGGCCTTAAATATATTACCTACCATCTCTGATGGAATTCCAATTCCTGTGTCTTTAATCCCAATTGTTACCGTTTCTTCCGACCGGGTTGCAAATAATGAAATGGTACCACCCCGGTGTGTAAATTTTATGGCATTCGATATCAGGTTGCGCATAACAATTGTTATCATTTCCTCATCTGCAAAAACCGAAGTATCGGCCGGTACTTCATTTATAAAATTGATTTGTTTATGCGAAAGGTTATGGATTAAAAGGTTGTGGCATTTTTCGATTATAAGCTGCATGGATAATTGTTGTGGGAACAGGTTTATCCGGTTTCGCTGTGAACGAGCCCATGTGAGCAGGTTCTCGAGCAATTCAGAAACCGACTGCGAAAGCTGATAAATTATCTTGTTGTACTTTCTGATTTCCTCTTCCGTATATTGGTTGTACCCTTTTTCTATAAGCTCCGAAAAGCCTATGATATTGCTTAAAGGACCTTGTAAATCGTGCCCGATTACTGAAAACAGCTTATCCTTTTCTGCATTTAATTCTTTCAGACGAGCTTCGCTTTCTTTTAAGCTTTGCTCAGCTTTTTTATGTTCCGTAACATCTTTTGATGTAGAAATTACTCCATCTATTTTTCCTTCTTTATCTAAATGGGGGTAGTAGTGCATTTCGAGAATCCTGAATTCACCCCCGGGGATTATACCTTCAAACTGCAGTGTCACATTAACGCCTTCCAGGCACCGGGCGATGCTTTCCTTCATTTGATTGCCGAAAGGAGAATCTCCCCAGATAAAATCGACTGTTTTTCCTACAATATCTTTTGTTTCCCACTTATAGAAGGTATTGAAGGCACTGTTTACAAAAATGTATTTGAGCTTCTTATTGATAAATGTAGCAGGCTCGGAAATGGTATTCAATATTTCTTTTTGATAATGGAAATATCTGTTCTTTTGGTTTTTTCCGTTACTTTTCATTAGCCGATTTAAGTTTCAAATTTAAAAAAGGAACTGAAGTTAGGTGTTCACATGATTTTTTCCCAGTATATGATGGAGTTAGAGAATAAACCGTTTGAAAGCCTGATAAATGAATCATTGCAAGTTTTAAATAACTTTTGTTCGGTTAAACTTTATAATAAGCTGATAACCCTTAAGTATATTCAGGGGGCTAAAATAAAAATGATTTAATTAATAAGCAAATATTGTTAATCTGAAGTGTACACCTGCTCTTACATTATGTTTTTATATTCTTTTTAATACAATGAGCCTGAAATCCATGACAGGTGAGCCGGTAATATGGGTAGCTTTTAAAACAAGCTTACCATTTCCCTGAGGAAGATGCATAGTTCCTGCTTTAAGAGGACGGAAATCCTTAACGTACGATTCCATTCTTTCAACACGGTCATTTTCCATCCCTTTCAAAGGAGGGTTGTGAGGTGTTGTTATTTCAGCGGATAATGATTCTCCGGCAAAGCTTAACTCAACAGCAGAACCTAAAGCATCAGGAGGGCAGGTATAATATATTTCCACTTCAAAGTTACCCTCTGCAGGTACTTCAACATCCCATACAATGCTGTCGGAGGTGCTTGTCCAGTTGGTAAAAAATGAATCATTGGGAAATCTGTTTGAACGCTTAATGTTACCATAAGCTATGCCGTCACGGGCAGGTATATGGGTGTATTGGTAATCTGGATGACCTATCACAAATGGACGTTCATCGGTCTCAGGCAGTTCGGTCAATACATTTTTTTTCCATTCTGCCATTGCTTCTGACATTTGTTGTGCAGCCTCAGGATATTTATCAGAAACATCGGTTGTTTGACCGGGGTCGTTCACCATATCGTACAACAGGTTATCACTTGTGAATCTGTAGGTATTATCTCTTACGCTTATGCGCCCGTTCCAGTGGCTGAACAGTAAACGATCATAATCCTTTGGTTCATCATTCGCCAGTAGAGGTTTAAGACTGATGCCATCAAGTGGTTTCTCCGGTTTTAAATCCAATCCGGTTAAATCGGCCAATGTTGGCAACAGGTCAATTGCTCCTGCAATTTCATCCACGGTCTTTCCTGCCGGTAATACACCTTCCCATTTGATAAACATGGGTGACCGCACACCTCCTTCATCAACCGAACCCTTTCTGCCTTTCATGCCGCCATTCCACCTCCAGCTGTTGGGGCCATTATCCGACAGGTAGATGATTATGGTGTTTTGGGAAAGGCCAAGCTCTTCAACTTTTGACATGAGCCTGCCTACATTCCAGTCGATGTTTTCACACATTGCCAGCGCTGCACGTGTGAATGGCACATCTTCTTTTTCAGGCTCCCGGTGCAGCATTTCCAAATTTTTGTTTTTGAATTTGTTCCACCACCTATCAGGTACTTGCATTGGGCTGTGAGGAGTATTGTAGGGAAGGTAAAGAAAAAACGGTTGGTTATTGTGCCGGGTAATAAATTCGATTCCCTGGTTGGTAAAATCATCGGTAAGGTATCCGTTTCCCTGAACAACCTTGCCGTTATGCTCAAGCATCGGGCTGAAATAGTCTCCCCAGTGTCCTGAGCAAAAACCATAGAAATCATCGAAACCTCGTGCATTGGGATGGTAGGGCGGTTGCATTCCGTTGTGCCATTTCCCGTAGGCGGCGGTTGCATAGCCCGCCTCTTTAAAATAAGCGGCAATAGTGGTTTCATCCAAATCCAGTCGTTCGCCCCCTGCCGAGGTGGAATAAACACCTCCCCGCGGATGGTAACGGCCTGTTAAAAGTTCGGCACGGGTAGGCGAGCAAACGGGGCTTACAAAAAAATGATTAAAAGTAACTCCTGTATGCGCAAGCTTATCGATGTTTGGGGTTTCGATGTTCGTATTGCCCGAAATGCTTAAATCGCCCCAGCCCTGGTCATCGGTAAGTATGAGGATTATATTGGGAGGGGGCATTTTTTGTGCTGAAGTGTATCCTAAGCCGGCAAGGAACATAGCCCCTGTCAGAATCGATGTACCTGAAAATTTCTGCATTTCTGACGATTTATTATTTTTCCAATTGGTTTTCAACGGGTTCAATACCTGCCTGATGTTCCTTGAGTACTTTTTTTATTTCAGTTATTACCTCAGGATGTTCTGCTGCAATGTTATACTTTTCCGAAGGGTCAACATTTAAATTGTAGAGCAATGGAGTTTCATGCACTACCGGCGCATTTGTAATTTCCATTGGCGGATTTGTGACGGGATGTGCTGTCTGGCTTCCATATTCGTTTTGAGTAATGAAATGCGCTTTATATGCGCCTTTTCGGACTGCATATACCTTTTGGCCCCTGTAGTAAAACACCACATCACGTTTGCTTTTGCCGGTTCCCAGAAGCAGTGGTGAAACATCAAAACCGTCGTATGTACGATCATCGGGCAGAGTTGTGCCTGAAAGCCGGCAGAAGGTGGGAAGCAAATCCATAGTTGTTGCCATATCTCTTACTACTCCGGATTTTAAGGTTCCGGGCCACCAAAAAACAGTGGGTTCACGCATACCCCCTTCAAAAGTACCTCCTTTAGCGCCCCGTAATAATCCTGCCGTTCCGCCATGGGTTTTAAACGTATGCCACGGCCCGTTATCGGAAGTAAACACTACAAGCGTATTTTCGGCAAGGCCTTCTTCCTGAAGAGTTTTAAGTATTTGCCCTACCGACCAGTCAATCTCTTCAATAACATCACCGTAGATACCTGCCAGAGAGGTATCTTTAAATTCCTCAGATCGGAACAGTGGAATGTGAGGCAGGGAGTGGGCCAGATAAATAAAGAAAGGCTCTTGCTTCATTCCTTTTATTTTAGCCACAGCTTCTTCGGTATAGCGTTTGGTGATGTTTCTCTGATCGCAAGGGCGCTCAATAATATCCTTGTCACGCATTAAAGGAACATTATATGCCTGGTAACGTTCATTTTCTGCCAGGGTAAAATGGTCTGTTTTCTCCACTTTATCCATGTCGTTGGAGTAGGGGATTCCAAAATAGCTGTCGAATCCATGATCAGTAGGAAGGTGAGGTGATTTATGTCCCAGGTGCCACTTTCCGATAGCTGCAGTTTTGTAACCGTTTTCCTTTAGTGCCCCGGCGATTGTGATTTCGCTCTGAGGAAGGCCTCCATTGGAGTCGGGAAAAAGAACCCTTCGCTTATCGCTGCACATACCCGAACGAATGGGTAACCTGCCGGTTAACAAACCTGCACGGCTGGGTGTGCAAACGGGGGCTGCAACATAGAAACTGGTCCATTTTTGTCCTTCCACGGCCATCTTATCAAGATTAGGTGTATTGATGACAGGATTTCCAAAAATGCCTAAATCACCGTAGCCAAGGTCGTCGGCAAAAATGACAATGAAGTTGGGTTTATTCTGCTTCTCTGTTTTATCTGCTGCTGCAGCCGGGTTTTGCAGTCCTGTAAATCCGAAGGATAGAATTCCGGCAAGTGCAATTGTTTTGGTTTTTACTGATTTCATAGTAATTCTGATGTTGTTAGTTTTTAGTTAATGGTTCTCCGGTCCAGCGGTCAAATTTATCCGGTGTAGGATTTTCAGGTATTGAATCGTTTGTTGCTTCAATCCATGAATCCATCAGGTTGCGCATTTCGGTTAATACAAATTCATGATTTGGATCGTGTGCAAGGTTTACAAACTGAAACGGGTCTTTCAGTACATCATAAAGTTCCTCAGGACTTCGAGGTTCAGTGAAGCAATCCAATTGGTATTTATTCAGCTCGCCGGCATGATACATTTTAATCATCTCCTGGTAAGTGATGCTCCTGACAGCATCGGCCGGAGGTGATGCATTCAGGTGCGGGAAAGCATTTCTGATGTAAAGATACCTGTTGTTACGCACAGCACGTTCGTGTGCCTGGTAATCGTGCCAGTTGTGCTCAGCAGCAATAAAATCCCTTGTTTCTTCAAAATAGTCGTTCAAAACAGGCACAAAGGATACGCCCTGGTAGGTTTCCGATTGTTCTGCTCCGGCAAGTTCGCACAGGGTAGGCGCAATGTCGATTGAACTTACAAGGGCATCGGTAGAGCCTTTCTGAATGTTTGCCGGCCACCGGACAATAAAGGGCGTTTTTATTCCGCTGTCGTAAAGGCGTGTCTTGGCCCTGGGGAAGGGCCTGCCGTTGTCGGTCATGAAAATTACCAGCGTGTTTTCATCCACTCCCTGATTTTTTAGTTCTTCCATTACCATACCGATGTAATTGTCCATTCTTGATATTTCATCGTAGTACAAGGCCAGATCTTTTCGTGTGGAATCGTTATCGGGCAGATAGGGCGGAACAATCACATCCTCCGGATTATGTGGTTCAGGAATAGTATTGGGGAAATACGCGCGATGCGGATCCAAAGCGGCAAGCCAAAGGAAAAAGGGTTTATCTTTTGGTCTGTTTTGCAGGGCTTCCAGCCAAAACTCACATCCGCTGGGGCTTCCTCCGTAGATGGTGTCGAACTCAGCTCGTTTTGGGCCGATATGATACTTGCCTGCCACGGCTGTATAGTAATTTGCTTTTTGCAACTCGCCTGCAAACAACAGTTGGTCTTCCGGTAAAGGCATGTGCAATTCGGGCGCTCCGGTGTTATGAGGATACCGGCCGGTTAATATGCTGCAGCGGCTGGGACTGCAGGAACTTGTTGTGAGGAAGGCATTGTTAAACACCAGCCCCTCTTCTGCCAGCCTGTTAATATTGGGCGTTTTAATTTTGTCGTTGCCATATGGACCAAAGTCGTTCCATGCAGCATCATCGGCAATAAAAACGATAAAGTTAGGCTGCTTTGCTTCCTCTTGTTGCGGACTTTCACATGATGTTAATGTTATGAAGGCTAATCCTCCTATAAGTGGTTTTAAAAATTCTGGTCTCATGGTTTTTGTTTATGTTTTATCAATTGAATTTTGATGTTTTTCTCAATCTCTACCAGTTTTATGACTGCTAATTTATAAAAATGATAGGCTGCATCTTGCTGTACAGTGCCTGTTGTTGTGAACTGCATATTCTGTAGTTCGCTGCGCCTGAATTGATCCAATCAGTATTCCTGCCGGACAGGCATACTGTTTTACAGTTCACTCTTCACTTTTCCTTCTGACCCTCACACCCCTTATGAGGGCTACATGTTTTATCTCAACTTTGTTTTTTACCATACAATGTTTCCCGGCGATTAATAGGACTGTTTACTGTTTACTTTTTACCGTTTACTTACTGACCGGGACATGCAGCTACGCTCTGCCTGCCTGTCTGCTCCTTTGCCTCCGGACAAGGCTGTGCAGTTACTGTCTCCTGTTTTCAATGTGCTCAAGATATTCGTTCAGGTATTTTTGTGTCAGCTCATCGCTGTCGCCGTAATACTCGCGCAGTTCTTCAAGTCTTTCATGAAGCATTTTCCGAACGTTGGCATACTCCGGATCATCATAAACACTGTTCATTTCACTCGGGTCTACATCCAGATCATACAACTCCCATTCATCGATATCGTAATAAAAATGTATCAGCTTGTAACGTTCGGTGGCTATACCGTAATGTCTTTTTACCATATGCTCTGCAGGATATTCGTAGTAGGTGTAATATACGGCATCGCGCCACTGGGTAGTGTCGTTGGCCATAAGTCCCCTAAGCGATACACCTTGCATGTCATCCGGAATTTCCACATCTGCATAGTCCAAAAGGGTAGGGGCGAAGTCGAGGTTTTGTACCAGTTTGTCGATAACAGTTCCTGCACTTATTTCCCTTGGGTATCGCACCAGCAGGGGAGTACGGAATGACTCCTCATACATGAACCGCTTGTCGAACCATCCATGTTCACCCAGGTAAAATCCCTGGTCGGAAGTATAAACTACAATTGTATTTCCTGATAGTCCTTCTTCATCGAGGTAATCGAGTACCTGCCCCACACCATCATCAACCGATTTAATTGTGCGCAGGTAATCTTTTATGTAACGGTTGTATTTCCAGTGGGCAAGATCTTTACCCTCAGGCATATCATTAAGCAGTTGCCGGTTTTCCTCTTCGTAAGCGTCCATCCAGTTCTCAAGCTGTTCAGGTGTCAGCCTTTCAAGTTGATTCATAAATCCGGTACTATCACCATTCGGATCCACAATGAGCTTAAAATCGTGGCCCCACCTCATATGCTCAGCAATTTCCATTTCCTGTTCCTTTGCAGCTCTTCCGCGGCCTTCATAATTGTCATCAAAGTTTAGCGGCGGTGCAAAATTATCATGGTCATACAGGTTCAGGTACTTTGGTGCCGGTTTCCAGTTCCGGTGCGGTGCCTTATGGTGATACAGCAGGCAAAACGGTTTGTTGGGATCGCGTTTATTTTTTAACCAGTCGAGAGTGGCCTCTGTAATTATTTCAGTTGTGTACCCTTCAACATTTATCCGCTCCCCGTTCACCAAAAAGTCGGGGTTGTAATAATGCCCCTGACCGGGCAACACCATGCTGTAATCGAAGCCCTGAGGGGTACCATCAAGGTGTATCTTACCTATCATTGCGGTTTGATAACCGTTTGCCTGCAGAATTTTTGGGAAGTTATTCTGATCCCAGTCAAAGGGTTGAATGTTGTCAACTTTGCCGTTGATAAAGCTGTGTTTGCCGGTAAGCAATACTGCCCGGCTTGGTGCACAAATTGAATTCGTTACTGTGGCACGTGAAAAAATGGCACCTTCTTCAGCAATTCTGTCGATGTTGGGAGTTTCGTTCAAGCCGTAACCATAGGCGCTGATGGCCTGGTAGGCATGATCATCACTCATGATAAACAGGATATTGGGATGTTCGGCTTCCGGTTCTTTTAAATTGCAGCTGAACAGACCCATTCCGGCAGTGAAAAGAGCTAAGGATTTGACTAGTTGGATATTCATAACATATGATTCTCTAAATGATTACCTGTGATATTTTGAGGTGGCTTCAAGTTTTACGGTATCGCCCACGGCAATGCGTTCCCTTTTCAGCCGTTCCTCCATAGCTTTAACAACATCGGAGTATTCAGGGTTTAAATATTGATTTGTCATTTCGTCAGGATCGTTTTTCAAATCAAAAAGTTCCCACTCGTCAGTAGCATAGAAATGAATGAGTTTATACCTGTCGCTGCGAATTCCGTAATGGGGCTGAACCATGTGCCAGTCGGGCCATGCATAGTAATGATAGTAGGCTACATCCCGCCAGTTTTCCGGTTTTTCGTTTTTCAGAAAAGGCACAATGCTTTTTCCTTGAATGTCATCGGGAATGGAGATATTTGCCAGGTCCAGAAAAGTAGCGGCATAATCAATATTCTGAATGATGGCATTGTTTTTTGAGGCTGCGGGAGTAACATCGGGCCATCGAATAATCAGGGGCATGCGTAATGATTCCTCATACATCCAGCGTTTATCGTACCAGCCGTGGTCGCCAAGGTAAAAACCCTGGTCGGAAGAGTAAACTACAATGGTGTTTTCTGCCAGACCCGATTCATCCAGGTATTGCAGCATACGACCAATTTCCTTATCCATTGAGGTTACCGACCGCAGGTAATCTTTTACATAGCGCTGGTATTTCCATTCGGCAAGTTGCTCCCCTTCAAGATAGGCCTCCTTAAAAACATTATTTTCCTTCTCATATGCTTCAATGAAAATTGCCAGCTGTTCTTCGTTGAGGTATCCGGGAGGGGTTAGCTTCAAATCCTGTTCATTCATATGATTGGCAATTTCCATCTCCTGTTCTTTCAACGCTGAACTGCGGGTACTGTAATCGTCGTAAAAATTGGAAGGAAGGGGCAGGTCTATATCTTTATACATATCATACTCATCGGGACCCGGCACCCATTCGCGATGAGGTGTTTTATGGGAATAGGCAAGGAAGAACGGTTTACCTTCATCGCGTTGCGATTTGAGCCATTGGATGGCCCTGTCGGTAATTATAGTGGCTGTGTGGCCGGTTACTTTCTCCTGTCCCTCAGGTGTTCCTATGATAGGATTGTAATAACTGCCCTGCTGACCCGGATTGTCAAGTATCTGCCAGTGGTCGAATCCGGCGGGTTCTACGAAAAGATGCCATTTCCCTATCCACGCAGTTTCATAGCCCCCCTTCTGCAAGAGCTTAGGGAATGTTTGCTGTGCATTATTGAAAATGGTGTCATTGTTAAGCATGCCATTCATATGACTGTGCTTGCCCGTTAAAATCGTTGCCCGGCTTGGACCGCAAATTGAATTGCCGCAAAAAACATTGGTAAAAAGCATACCCTCCTGAGCAAGCCGGTCGAGTGAAGGCGTCTGCACAAATTTATGCAAGTCAGGATTGTTGTGCTTTGGTCCATAGGCACTAATGGCATGAGTTGCATGATCGTCACTGAAAACAAACAATATGTTGGGGCGCTGTGGTTTTTCATCTTCAGGAGTACAACCAATTACGGCCGTTCCTGCAACAAAAAGAGCAAGCGATTTGGTAAGAATCCGGTTCATATTTCTTTAAATTTTGAATGTAGCTATTGATTTCCTTACAATTTTACGAAAAAAAGCAAAAGGAAAATAATTTGTTTCATAATGGAGAAGTATTATCCACGCCTAATCAACTGAAGCTGATGCCATGATGTCTGTTAAATGGCAAAGTTTTCTGTGCATAGGGAGTGCATAATGTCGGGATTAAAAGAAAGGCCGGAATTCAGATTGATTTTAATGCTGAACCCGGCCTGGTTTAGTAAACTAAAGCAAGAGATTTTTTATCTAGTCGATATTCAATTGTTTTGAATCGCTGGTTTTGTTTATTACAACGTTTGTGGTGCCACCTCCTTTGAGAGTTAATTCAACCGGAGTATTGGTTTTCCATGCACCTCGGGTAAAATCAGGAACATCTACAGAGGAAGATCTGTTGTTAACCGATTCCCTGCTTAAAGGTATTACTGAACTCCACAGAGCTGCATCATAAACATCCATGTCAAGGGGAAGGCCATTCCTCAGACAATCAACCAGCCGCCAGTCCATCATGAAATCCATTCCGCCGTGTCCACCTACCTTGCGGGCCATTTCTCCAACACGCTTTATAATTTCTGGAGTATATTTTTCTTCAAGTTCCTTCATCTCATCGTCATTTAACCAGCTGTGTCCTTTGGCTACTTTGGCCGGCGAAGGCCACTTCTGTGCAAAGGCTTTGGTACCGCTAACCATGTGAATCCGGGAATAAGGTCTGGGGCTGGTTACATCGTGCTGGACCATAATTGTCCGTCCTTTATTAGTGCGGATTACTGTAGTGTTCATGTTTCCGCGGTAACTTTTACCCGCAAATTCTGTAAAGAAGTCATCTTCTGCAGCCAGTTCCTCTGCTTTTTTAGCCATTTGAAAATCGGCCGACTGCATGGATGTCAGATATTCCATTTTATCTCCCCTGTTTATGTTCATTATCTGACAAATAGGTCCCAACCCATGCATTGGATATAAACTTCCCTGCTTCATGTTTTCGCGCAACCGCCACATGTCTGCATATCCGTTTTTGTTGAAATTAAGACTTAACAAATCATGAATATAAGCACCTTCACCATGAATGATTTCTCCGAAATATCCCTGGCGGGCCATATTTAATGTCATCAATTCAAAGAAATCGTAGCAACAGTTTTCAAGCATTACACAATGCTTTTTTGTTCTTTCAGAGGTTTCAACCAGTTGCCATGCTTCATCCTGAGTAAGTGCGGCCGGTATTTCAGTTGCTGCATGTTTGCCGTTTTCCATTGCATAAATGGCCATCGGAGCATGATAAGCCCATGGTGTGGTGATGTAAATAAGGTCAATTTCCGGGTTCTCAACCATTTTTTTCCATGCATCCTCCGAGCCTGAATACGATTTGGCTTTTGGTAATCCCTGCTTTTCAAGAATCTTTTGTGCTTTTTCTACCCTGTCGTCATATTTATCGCACAGGGCAACTATCTCCACTCCTTCGATGTGTGAATAGCGCTGGACAGCTCCCGGGCCACGCATTCCCAGACCAACAAAACCTACCCTTACCTTATCGAGTTTAGGGGCAGCATAGCCACTCATGTTAAAACGTTGTGAACCATAATTTGATGCCAATTTTGATTCACTTTTTTCTGCTCCGGTGCATGAAATTAACCCACTGCTCAATAACCCTGCACCCAATAGGCTATTTTTTAAAAAATCACGCCTGTTCGTACTCATATTTGAAATGAATTTTTGTTAATCGATGCTTTTTGATTCGTAGGGCAAGATGTGCTTTTTTTAAGTATCTGATCTGGAATAGTTATTCATGCTGCAGCAAAAAAAAGAGAAATTGCCGTGCATATCATTCACTGGGTGGTAAAAATCATTCATAAAGTGCATATTACTTGTTAAATTAAATAATCATAGGAAAACTTGCTGAAATTTTTAGTTTTGCATTGTAATAATTCAGGCAAGGTTTATCTGTGAAGAAATACTTTTTGATTTTAGTAGTACTGCTTTATAGCAGCATGTGTTTTGGGGGGAATTACAGTTTTTCACATCTTACTATAAAAGATGGTTTGTCGCAATCGACTATTAAATCTATTTACCAGGATTCCAAAGGTTTCTTATGGTTGGGGTCCGCCGATGGGTTGAATAAATACGATGGATACAAATTTACTGTATACAGAAATGATCCTTATGATGCATCTTCAATTGCAGGAAATGATATATCATGTATATACGAAAACCCTTCCGACTCAATCCTGTGGATTGGAACTCAAAGCAGCGGTTTAAGCATGTATAACCGAAAAGATGATACCTTTTATCGCATTACTGAAGGATATACAGAAAAAGATTTACCTTCCAACAAGATAAACGCCTTGAAAAAAGCACCTGATGGCAAATTGTGGATTGCCACTTCAGGAGGTGGAATATTTTGGTATAATGCTGTTGACTCTGCTTTCATGCAACCTGATTACTCAAAACAGGCTGAGTTTAGAAATGTGCTTTCTTTCGATGTAGATGAGGAAGGCATAATCTGGCTGGGTACCGATACCGGATTATACAGGTACGATACAACTTCAGATGCTCCACCGGAAAAAATCAGTCTTAGAAAGTCACCATCGGTGCGCATCCAGTCTCTTGTGATTGACCGGATGGGATATATCTGGTTAGGTACTCAAGGCAGAGGACTAATCCGTTACCGGCCAGACACCGGTGAGATTATAAATTATACTCATAATCCATCAGATGAATATTCTGTGGCTTCAAATAACGTAAGGTGTATTTTGCAAAGACAAGATGGTTCCATATGGATTGGTACCGAAAACGGCTTGTGCCTTTTTAACTTTAGGGAGAATAATTTCAGGACCTTTAGCAACAATCCTGTGGATCCAGAATCAATGAATGATAACTCTGTTTTTTCAATATTTGAAGATAATTCCGGTACTTTATGGGTAGGAACTTATTTTGGTGGAATCAGCAAATTGTATCCTGATGAATCACGATTTAATAAGTACTCTAACTTTCATAAAACTTTCAATCTTAACCGGGCAGTAAACCATATAACGGGGTTGTACAAGGATTTGGATGAAGTTTTATGGGCTGCAACTTTAAAAGGGTTACTGGCTTTTCCTGAGAGCCATTTTGAGGAATCGGCAAATAATCAGGAAATGGAAATGCATTTTATGAATGTTCCCCAAAGATGTGTTTTTGGTGATTCCTATAATAATCTGTATGTGGCAAATGACTCAGGGCTATATATACGCAGACCGACAAATGCAAAATTTGAATTGCTCAAACCCGAAAACATGGAGCTTAATGCGGTCGTGCAAAATGTTATGAACGGATTTGAGGATTCTAAACGAAACGTCTGGTTCTTAACCTCAGCCGGATTAATAGGTTACAACCCGAAAACTAATGTGGCAGAATTGAGGAATCCACGAAATGAAAACGGAGGAACAAATCCTAAATATTTTATATCAGGAATTGAGGCTGCTAATGGTAAACTATGGATTGGTACCATTGATGGGGAGCTTTACCGTTACGACCGGTACATCTACCAGTTCGAAAAAATCCTGCCTTCAGATGACAGTGCCGGCATAAGTACATTTAACAGGATTTTTTCAATTTGCGAACAGGTGCCTGGGATCATTTGGTTTGGGACCAATAACGGTCTTTATCGGTATAATGAAAAAGAGCATAAACTTAAACGGTTTATGGATTCCGATGGATTATCAAATAATGTAGTCTATTCAGTCGTGGCTGACAGTAAAAATCAATTATGGTGTTCAACCAATATGGGTGTTTCAGTCTTTCAGCCTGATTCCGGCACTTTTATAAATTATACATGGGAAGACGGGCTGCAGAGCAATGAATTCAACCAGAATGCCTATTTTAAATCAAAGAAAGGGATCATCTGTTTTGGTGGAATTGACGGATTCAATATCATCGACCCTGAAAGAATTAATCCCAATCAGTTTATCCCTCCCATTTACATTTCCGGCCTTACCATTAATCATGAAGAAATTACTCCTGCTACTCATCCGGAAATTCTTACATACGATATAAGTGAGACAGAGGAGATTGTTTTAAACCATAAACAGTCGGTTTTCTCATTTGAATTTACGGCCTTGAATTATATACACCCGCAGAAGAACAGGTACAGGTATAAACTTGCTGGCTATGATGCTGATTGGATAGAGGAACAAAATGAAAGAACGGCTGGTTATACCAACCTGAACCCGGGACAATATACTTTCATGGTTCAGGGAGCAAACAACAGTGGGATATGGAACGAACAGCCTGCAAGCATCAAAGTTACTGTTCTTCCTCCTTTCTGGCTTACTGCATGGTTCAAAATCCTGATGTTGGTTTTATTTCTGCTGGGAATTTATTTTGCCTTCTATTTGCGAATACGTACCATGCGCATACAGACTTCCCATCTCCGCTCATTGGTGGCTGAAAAAACTGCAGCCCTTCAGAAAACCAATGAACAAGTAGAACTTAAAAACCGGGAACTGTCAGGGGTAAATAAGCAATTAAAACAGCGGAACCGGGAAATTGAAGAAACAAACCAGCAGTTAAACGAACAAAATGAACACATTCTCAGTCAGCGTGATAAATTATTGGAACTTTCGGAGCAACTAAAACAAGTTACTCAGGCTAAAATCAATTTTTTTACCCACATATCACATGAATTTCGGACTCCGCTTACCCTTATTATGGGCCCACTGAGCCAGCTTTCGGCCAATATTGAAACTGTTGGACGGGATGAAATAGGCAGAAAAATGAAGATTGTACATGCAAATGCCACACGTTTGCTGATGCTGATAAATCAGCTGCTCGATTTTCGGAAAATAGAATCCGGCAACATGCAACTTTTTACCGGTCGGAAAGATATGGTTAGGTTTGTTGATCAGATAGTTGGTTTGTTTAGCGATATGGCGCAGCGTAAGCAAATTAATTTAGTCTTTGATGCTGCATTGCCTGAAATTGAAATGTGTTTTGATGCCGATAAAATGGAAAAAGTAATTTTTAATCTGCTTTCCAATGCATTTAAACATACTCCTGAAAAAGGTATGGTGAAAGTTTCCCTTGATGTCAGTTCGGAACAGGAGGAAATGAAACAGGTTCAAATTGCCGTGAGCGACT
This sequence comes from Mariniphaga sp., assembly GCA_041687255.1. Lineage (GTDB taxonomy): Bacteria > Bacteroidota > Bacteroidia > Bacteroidales > Prolixibacteraceae > Mariniphaga. The sequence continues at coordinate 58,421 of JAWLCL010000020.1, forward strand.
CAGGTCCCGGTATTTCAAATGAATTCTTGCCGTTTGTGTTTAATGATTTTTGGCAGGACAATGGCGGAGAAAATAAATTTCCGGAAGGAAGTGGCATCGGACTGGCCCTGGTGAAGAAATATACCGAACTGCACAACGGAAATGTTGTTGCTGAAAGTACCCCGGGTGAAGGTGCCTGTTTTAAGGTTATAATTCCTTGGAAAACAGAATGCAATGAGGAAATGACACAGGAAAATACCTTTCTTGAACAAATATGCAGTGATGAAAACAGTATTTTAACAGGAATGGATGATTATTCTTCGGCTGATTCAGAAAATATAGTAACAGGGGAGGAGTATAATTTTCCTTTGGTGCTTGTTGTTGAAGATGATGAAAGCATCCGTTCCTATTTGAAGGAAATTTTGTTGGAAAGTTTTCGTGTATTGGTTACCGACACCGTTGAGGAGGGGCTGAAGTTAGTATCTGCACAATTACCCAATCTGATAATAAGTGATGTTTTATTGCCCGATTCTTCGGGTTTTGATTTGTGCCAAAGGGTAAAGGGAGATTTTAAAACCTGTCATATACCTGTAGTTTTGCTTACGGCTCTTTCAAATTATGAAAATCATTTATCCGGCATAAAATGTGGCGCTGATGCTTTTATCACTAAACCTTTCGATGTGCAGCAATTATTACTTACTGTGGGAAACTTAATTAACCAAAGAAAAAAATTGCAGGCAAAATTTATGAGGGAAGGTGAACCTGTTGAAGACATATACAGTTCCAAACCCGAAGAACAGGAATTCCTCAATAAGGTAATTGCCGAAGTTGAAAAGAATCTGAACAACACTGCGTTTGATGTGGAGCAATTGTGTCGTTCCATCGGGTTAAGCCAACCGCAAACTTATCGGAAAATAAAGGCGCTGACCGATCTTTCCATTTCGGAATTCATGCGCAATATCAGGCTGAAAAAGGCAGCACGAATGCTTGCTTCAGGTAGTAAATCAATTAGTGAGGTGGCTTATGAAGTGGGTTTTAACGATCCGAATTATTTCTCAAAATGTTTTGTAAAGGTTTTTGGAAAAACTCCAACAACTTATATGAAGCTTAAAAGGTAGGCCTTACTGTTGGTTGTTCAATACAGGAAATTTTTTGAATTTCTTGTAATTCAGCAGGGTAAATTAATTCTTCTGCAGAAATTGTCTTCAATTATGTAGCCTTAAAAAAAAGATGGGTATTGTATCGTTGGAAAACTGTTAAAGCCTGCCGGCTTACATTATGTATTTGATTTTGCAAAAGTTAAATTTAACTTCTTGTAATTCCTGTTATTCATTTGAAGTTTATAGAGGCCTGCTTCCTGTCAGTAATATGTAAAAAAAAAGACGGGAGCGTTAATCTCCCGTCTTTGATATATGAGTTTATCGGAAAATGAAATCCTAAGGATTTTGTTCCAGGTTTGGTTGTGCAAGAATCTGGGGTTCGGGAATATATTCAACAACCCTTGGGTGGTTTGCCGGCACAGTCATTAAGGCAGCGCCGCGATCGTGAGTCCCCGGATAACGCCTGTCGAGGGTTAATCCGTTTCTAAAGATATCGTAACGACGATGTGCTTCAAAAGCCAGTTCCATGCGGCGCTCATCCAGAACTATTTCCAGAAGGTTTTCGTCTTCGGGAACATCTGAATATTCAGGTATGTTTGCCCTCCTGCGAATGGTATTAACATCTTCCAGTGCACCCTCTATGTTTCCTGTTTTGGCCCTCGCTTCAGCACGGTTTAAATACATTTCTGCCAGTCTTGAAATGATTGGAGAAAACAACTGCGGCTGGTTTTCCTGGTTAGAGCATTTTATAACAAAATATTTAGGATATCCATTGCGCATTTCCATCCTTCTCTCCAGTTCTACATAGGTTTTAGTGCCGTTTACATCGATGAAGTATTTTGTCTCCCCGTCTGCTATTTCAGTTCCCACTGTTTTACTTACTCCATCTTCAGTATATATCCAGTTATCATCCTCTTGAGTAACATTATGGGTTTTGAACATCTTTGAACCTTCAGGTGATGTCTTTTCATACGTATAAATTATCCAGTACAGCGGGTTACCTGATTCATCATTAACATACTGTGGAACAATAAACTTTTGTCTGCGGTCACCGGAATTTTCCTGAAGCATGTTACGCAAAGGTTCCGATGCATACATCTCCCCCCAGCCTACACCATTTATTGTGGCGTACATTCCTCCAAATGCGTACCAGCCATAATCATCTTTATCTTTTAATGCTTTGCATGCAAAAATAATTTCTGAATTATCTTCCGGTTTCATTGTCGGAAAGGTTTCATAGGTGCTTCCCTGAATCAGACTGAATTTATTGGAATCAATCACTTTTGTAGCAAATTCTTCTGCCTTTGCATTATCCTCCATGTACAGGTATAACCTTGACAGAAGTGCATATGCAGCCTGTTCTGAAGCAAAAATGTTATATTCCGAAGCATTCCTGTTAAAATTACTCATCAATGACGCTGCAGTTAGCAAATCGTCTTCAATTTGGGCATAAACCTCTTTAACTGTGGCGCGTGGTGGCATATTATCAATGTCGGGTTCTGCATCAAGAACAATAGGTACCCCCGGGTTTTGTTCCGGGTTCTGATTGTATGGTCTGCCCCAGATGCTTACAAGGTTCAAATAAAAGAAGGCACGCAGATAGTGCATCTCACCAATTACATGGTTCATCCTGTCGGTTCCCTGCTCAGCCGATGATATAACCTTATTTGCATTCACTATTCCTTTGTAACAGGTCGACCATAAGCTGTTGAGGTGGTAGTTGGTAGGCGTATGCTGGTAATTGTACATATAGTACAGGTGGTCGGTAGTAGCGCCGCTCAGTGCAATGTTGTCTCCGCCAAATTCTCCATGGAAGTGATAAGGGCGCATGAATGTGTTTTCTTTTAATAAGGCATAGGTGCCAATTGCTGCTGCCTCAACACCCAGTTCATCGGAAAAAACCTTTTCATCAGCCAAATCCTGGAAAGGTTCTCTTTGGATATCACAAGCTGAAAAGTTTATTGCAATGAATATTGAAAGGATTAAATATATTCTTTTCATGTTATTAAAATTGTAAGTTATTAATGGTATAACATGGAATTCGCATGAGTATTTTAATAATTCTCTGTTGGTGTGATAAATTGCTCATGCTCATTTCATAATCTGTTATTTTTATTCAATTAAAAGTTGATTCTGATGCCGCCCAGGTACTTTTTAGCCAATGGGTACATTTGTCCTGATTCCGGGTCCATACCTGACCAATTTGTGATTGTGTAAAGGTTATCGCCGCTTATATAAAATGTGGCGCCACCAATTTTCAGGCTTTCGGAAATGGATCCTGGAATCCGGTACGACAGAGTAACGTTGCGCAGACGTGCGTAGCTGGCATCTTCAAGGTAGCGGGTTGAATTCTTGTTTGCATCAACACCTCCCATCTGGGGCTTCGGATGAGTTGCAATATCACCGGGTTTTTCCCAGCGGCTCCATCCATCGGCAAGGTTCATATGGTTAAAGGTGGGATAAGAACCGTCGCTGTCGAACAATTCCCTGTCACTGTGGTACAGGTATATTCCTTCAACAAAAGCGATGTTTGCCGAAAGGGTAAAATTAAAAACCCGAATCTGGTTCATTAAACCGCCTGTATAGGTAGGGGTGCCTTTTTTTCCGGTATGCTGCAGGCTTGCATTGGCATGGCTTGTAACAAGTTCCTTTGTAACGTTTCCTTCTTCGTCTTCAACTGCTTTTTCCCAAAGGGGCAAGCCTGATCCCGGATCCACACCATACCAAATCCTCTGGTACCAGGAGTCCATATCGTAACCTTCTTCCACCCTTTTCGAACCACTGGTGTAGGGTTCTCCTTCAAACAGTTTCTTAACTTCGTTCTTATTATAGGCCAGGTTGAAGGTCATTTCCCAGCTGAAATTGGTGCCTTTTATCAATTCCGGATTCAATGAAAGTTCATATCCGGTATTAATTATTTGTCCTACATTCATCCAAACTCCGTTGTAGCCCGACATGGCCGGAAGCGGTACATAGGCAAGCAAGCCGTCACTGTCCCTTGAATAAAGGTCGAGATTGATGTTTAACCTGTTCCACAGGCGGGTGTTAAGGGCAAAGTTTGTGCTTGTAACCTTCTCCCAGCTTATATCAGGATTTCCTTTCTGGTAAGGACGGGCAGCTGTACGACCATTGTATTGTCCGGTTAACTCGTAGTAACCAAGGTACTGGAATCCTCCCGGAGCATTACCAACCTGTCCTGTACTGGCTGTTAATTTAAGGGTATTGATCCATTTAACATTTTTCATGAAGCTTTCGTTATGCAGGTTCCATCCGGCACTTGCCGACCAGAAATTTCCATAACGGTTGTTCGGGCCAAAGCTGCTGGAACCTTGTCGGCTAAAAGAAAGCGTAGTTAAAAAGCGATTGTCGTGAACATATTGCATGTTAAACAGCAAGCTCTGTTTAGCCGATTCGCTTTTAAATCCACTCACACTCAAAGGTTCACTGGTGGTATTCAAAACATTCAGCCCTGCAGCCACTCCTTTTCCGGTAGCAGAATTGTTGTCGTAATAGGTGTCACTGTATTCCCAGGCCACAAAGGCTGTGAGGTTGCCCTTAGTGGTTTCCTTGTTGTATCGCAGCATTTGGTTGGTAAAGCGGTTCCGGCTAAAAGAATATCCCTGGTTATATGTCCCGTTATTTGCCTGCCCTCCCACTGAACGTGGATCGGTATAGTATTCACTGTTTCCATTATTTAGGGCAATATTGTTCATGCTTACCAGGGTTAAGGTTTTTGTGAGTTTGTATTCAAATCCCACATTTGTCCGGAGATTATTGTTCCGGCTTTTACCCCAGTTGTATTGTAAATCATATAAGTAGTTGCTTTCATCTCTACCCAGCCAGATTTTATCATTTGCAGTAAGATAATTTTTGTGGTCGGGAATTTTTGGATGAAGAGGTGAGCCATCAGGCAAATAGGGATAGTCCCATGGCAAATAGGTATAAATACTGTACAAACTATGCTCCTGGCTGAAGGTGTTTCTGTATTCACCCGTTGCATTCAGTTTAATTTTCAACCGTTCGCTGGCTTCTATTTCAATGTTTGCAATTCCTGAATACCTGTCGTAGTCATATCCTTTAACGGCACCTGTTTCATTATAGTAACTTCCCGATATATAGGCTGAAATTTTATCTGTCCCTCCTGTGTAGTTTACATTGTATTCTTCTGCTTCACCCATTTGTGTCCCAATATCCATCCAATCGGTATCGGTGTTGAGCAGTTCTTCAGAAAACCAGCTGTTTGTATTCCATGTGCTGTGATAGTCATACAGTTGCTGAGAATTCATCAGTGAAAAATTTCCGGTATTAAGTTTGGTGTATCCCCGTGAAACATTAACGTTTACCTGCGAAGTTCCTTTTTCAGGTGTTTTTGTTTGAACCAATATAACGCCATTCGCAGCAAGAGAACCATATAATGAAGTTGCTGCCGCATCCTTTAAAACAGTAATGCTTTCAATGTCATTAGGGCTGATGTTGGGTTCACTGTTGCCAATAACTACTCCGTCGAGTACCCAAAGCGGGGCATTGGTGTTCGATAAAGAACCTTTCCCTCTAATGTTAAGGGTGGCCGATTCGCCCGGTCTTCCGGTTGAAGTCCGTGAATAAACACCGGCTACTTTTCCTTCCAACATACGCGAAATATTGGGAGCAAATACATCTTTCAATTCTTCATTGTCGATTGACACTGCCGAACCAGTAAGGTTCGATTTCTTTGTTGTCCCATAAGCGATGACAATTAGCTCATCGAGAACACTTGTTTCCGTTTCAAGCTTTATGTCGATAGTTGTTCTGCCATTCACCGGAATTTCATTGGTAACATATCCTACAAACGATACCACCAATACATCATCAGGATTATTTACTTCAATGGTGTATTGACCATCCATATTGGTTACCGTACCTTGTGCTGTTCCTTTTATCACGACATTAGCTCCGGGAATACTTTCATTTGAACCTGCTTCTGTAACCTGTCCTGTAACAGTCAGCGACTGTGCACTGGCTGCACCTGTCAGCATTATCAATCCTAATATTAAAATTAATGCCTTTTTTATTGAAAGCCTGATGTAAGGCCCGATTGAATCTTTCTGCAATAATCCGGCACGATTAAAGTTAATCTTCATATTGTAGTTATTTTTTTAAATCTTTGTTAATACAACTGTTTTTCATTTTAATTCTAATCCAGCAGTCCATCATGAAAGACCTTCAGTTCACTTAGGTAAGTGAAGGTCGTACTGCCCGGATTTGTAAGAATCCTGATTCTGAAAAATTTTGATGTGTAGTTTTTATCCAGCGAAAGGGTATTTCCTGCCGGAGGCAAAACATCAACCGGGAGGTTTTTCTCCGACTCCCACACGGTTGTCCACGATTCTCCGTCTTCGCTGGTTTGCAGATCAAATGAATTCGGACGACCGGCTGATCCGCTTGGAGAACGGTGCCAGTATTGGATTCCTCCAATGGCTTTGGGCTCATTAAAAGTGATCTGGATGTAATGAGGAAGAGGATGCACTTCAGCTCCTTCCGCTCCCGACCAGGCCGAATGCCAGAAGGTACCGGTATTGCCATCTATAAGATTTTCTTTGGCCCCTTCATAAACCTCCTGTGTAAAGGTATAGATCATATCGGGTGTTAACGTGTGGAAGGTTTTCCCTGCTTTTGTGGTAAAAGTTATGGTTTCGCCATATGCAACCCCACCTTCATTGGCAGCATATGCCCTTACCTTATAAGTGGTAAGAGGTGTTAATCCGGTTATCGGAACCTGGAAATCCCATTCCGTTTCCTCTATGCCATTATGGGTGTATGTTCCTGCCGCAACATAGTTGCCTTCTACTGTAGGAGTTTCCTCATTAGCAGTATAGCACAACCCCATAGCGACAATCTTTGTTCCGCCGGAAGTTGTTATTGTACCTCCGCCAAGTGCTTCGGTGTCTATAATGTCAACAACTTCTTTTGTTACAGTGCCGGGAATTCCTTCGGTTTCCGACTTCTCACAACTAGCGGCAAAAATGAAAATTGCTGCCATTATAGGCAACAAAAAACGTTCGCCCAGAATTTTCTTTTTGAAAATTCCATAATCAATCTTTCTGACGACTTGATTTTTCATAGGTTAATACTCATTTAAATTTAACTTATTATGAACTCAATAAAATCCGATGATTTTTATAGGGCACAAAATGACAAGATATGAGTCATTTTTTCTGGAATAATTCATCTATGTAAAGTACTGCCTGTAAAATCATGAGTAAAAATCATTCACCAACCCGTAAATTTCATTCCAGTCACTACCCGGCAAATGTGAATAGATTCATTTGTACTTTATCCTTTCCAATATTTTTGTTCTTTCAAATTTATTCATAAATTGCAGCACAGTTCAGCACAGTAAATGTTGGTTGCTTATGTAGGTTTATTTGCTGATTCACAGTGATGTGATTGATTTTGTGACGGGTGGTAATAATTTTTAAACTTTATAAACTATATTATGGCAGGAAGATTAATTGGGAGGTTGCCTAGAGTAGGTATCCGGCCTGTGATTGACGGACGTGAACGAGGCGTGCGTGAGTCACTTGAAGTTCAGACAATGAATATGGCAAAAGCAGCCGCAAGGCTAATAGAAGAAAACCTCCGTTTTCCGGGAGGTGAGAAAATAGAATGCGTTATTTCCGCTACTACGATTGGAGGAGTGGCTGAAGCTGCAATGTGTGCCGATCAGTTTGAAAGGGAAGGTGTGGGAGTATCATTAACGGTGACACCATGCTGGTGTTACGGCACTGAAGTGATGGATTCAAACCCAATGATTCCAAAAGCGGTATGGGGATTTAACGGTACCGAAAGACCGGGTGCGGTTTACCTGGCGGCTGCCCTTGCAGGATATACCCAGAAAGGCTTGCCGGCTTTTGGTATTTATGGTCGTGACGTGCAGGATGCAGGTGATGAATCCATACCTGACGATGTGAAGGAAAAGATTTTACGTTTTGTAAAAGCTGCCCTGGCAGTGTCGCAGATGAAGGGCAAGTCGTACCTGTCGTTGGGGTATACTTCTATGGGCATTGCCGGCTCAATGGTAAATCCTGACTTCTTCCAGGAATACCTGGGCATGCGCACGGAATTTGTAGATATGGTGGAAGTGAAACGACGACTGGATGAAGAAATTTATGATAAGGAAGAGTATGAAAAAGCCATAGCCTGGACACGTGAAAACTGTATTGAGGGAGAGGACCGAAATGCACCGGATAAGCAGAGCGACAGGGCCCGAAAAGACTGGGAATGGGAGGTAGTTGTGAAAATGACACTCATTTTCAGGGATCTTATGATCGGAAATCCAAAACTTAAAGAGGCAGGATATGGTGAGGAAGCATTGGGAAGAAATGCCATAGCCGGAGGATTCCAGGGGCAAAGGCAGTGGACCGACTACTATCCGAATGGCGATTTTCCGGAGGTTATTCTGAACACATCGTTCGACTGGAATGGCATCCGTGAAGCCTTTGTTTTTGCTACAGAAAACGACAGCCTGAATGCAGTTCCTATGCTGTTTGGGCATCTGCTAACCGGCACAGCACAGATTTTTTCTGATGTACGAACCTACTGGAGCCCGGAAGCCGTTAAGCGGGTCACCGGAAAAGAGCTTAGCGGACTGGCAAAAGGAGGAATTATCCATCTTATTAATTCAGGAGCCACCACTCTCGATGCAACGGCACAGCAGCTGGATGCCGACGGCAATCCGGTTATGAAACCATTTTGGGAAGTTACAGATGAAGATGTGGAACAATGCCTGCAGAACACACGGTTCTGTCCTGCCAACAAAGGATATTTCAGGGGAGGAGGCTATTCCAGTCAGTTTAAGACCAGTGGCCAGATGCCGGTTACCATGTCAAGAGTGAACCTGGTAAAAGGACTGGGCCCGGTGCTGCAAATTGCCGAAGGATTTACCGCTGATGTTGAAGAGGACATCCATAAAGTGCTTGATGGGCGCACTGATCCTACCTGGCCAACCACCTGGTTTGTGCCAAGAATTACCGGCAAGGGGGCCTTTAAAGATGTGTATTCAGTAATGGCCAACTGGGGAGCCAACCATGGCGCCATAAGTTACGGCCATATTGGTGCCGATTTGATAACCCTGGCTTCGATGCTGCGCATACCGGTTAGTATGCATAATGTTGACGAGAATCTTATTTTCCGTCCCAGCGCATGGAGTGCGTTCGGTGAGGATAAGGAAGGTGCCGATTATCGTGCCTGCAGTACTTACGGACCAATGTACAGGTAGTAAATAATTGATTCAGCAGTCCGGAAATAAGCATGAAGCCATTTCCGGGCTGCTTTTCTTATCAAGGTTTGCAGCTTATTATACCGCTAATTCAGAATGCATTTTGCCGGTTTTATTTTGTTGAATCTCTGTTGATAGTGCGGGGGAGGAAACCGGTGAGACAGGAAAGTTTTGGCCCGGACGACAAATTAAAAAATGCTTTTCAGTGGCAAACGAAATATTAAAGATTCAGGAAAAAGCCGGTCAGACAAAAATACAGCAGGTGATACACGCCGTGGCTGAAGCTATTGCCAATGGCCGTTTAAAGGAGGGAGAGATGCTTCCTTCTGTAAACCGGCTGAGTAACGACACCGGCTTTTCCCGCGACACAATATTTAAGGCCTACAAAACACTAAAAAAAAGAAAACTGATTGATTCGGCGCCTACACGGGGTTATTACGTTACCGGAGGTTCTTACAAAATTTTAATACTGCTCGACGATTTCAGTGCTTTTAAGGAACAATTGTATCAATCGTTTCGCAACAACCTTCCCGAATCCTATTCAGTTGATTTGCTTTTTCATCATTATAATAAAGAGGTTTTTAACCAGTTGATTCAGAGTAGCCTTGGCCGCTACAGCGTCTATATTGTTATGAATATTGATCACAAGGGTATGGAGCCGGTGCTGAAAAGTATTGATCACGAAAGGTTGCTTATTCTGGATATGGGAAAGCCTTCCTCTGACGACATCAGCTTTATTGTTCAGGATTTTAATGAAGCGGTATACAGGTGCCTTAAAAAGGGGTTGCAGCCCTTGAAAAAATTTAAGGAGTTGGTTATGGTTTACAATGAAAAAGATACTCCTCATCCTGCGGAAACAATTTTGGCCGTAAGCAGGTTTTGTGAAAGAAATAACATCGTTTTTAGTAAAATTGAAAAAACCGTTCACAGAGAGTTGGAGAAAGGACAATGCTGGTTTATAATCCGCGATTCTGATTTGGTGGAGGTAATCAGGAAGTGCCGGAGGAAAGGTTTTCAAACAGGCAAAGATATCGGCATAATATCATACAATGATACCCCTATGAAACAAATTGTTGAGGGCGGTATCTCGGTTATTTCTACCGATTTTGAACAAATGGGC
>JAWLCL010000021.1:0-66947 GCA_041687255.1 Mariniphaga sp.
TGAACTCAGGTGTGAATTTTCGTTTTGATCTCATGACAACAAATTTAGAAGTTTTTAAATCTTAACTTGCTGTCCTAATTTTTGGGGTAATTATATTATGACTGGATATTTAAAAACTTTAAAGAAGAAGAATCACGAATTGCAATATTAGAGGGGGTTGCAGGAATAGGAAAAACAGTTATTTTAAAAGATTTGCTAGACTTGTTAACCAAACAAGATATTCCAACACTTGGCCTTAAATCGGATCAAAAAACAATCGACTTATTACATCTCGGGAAATCTATTTTAGGCTTACATGAGGATTTCTATAAAATCTTTGAACAAGTCGCCGCAAAACATAAGATTGTAGTTGTTCTCATTGATCAAATTGATGCACTATCTCGATCACTTTCAACCAATCGAGAACAAATTAGCACTTATTTTTCCATTGTTAATTCTTTATCTCAACTTAAAAACGTAAGGATAATAATTTCGTGCAGGACATTTGACCTTAACCATGATGCCGACCTGAAACAGTTTTCAAATAAAAAAATTATCAAAGCATCTCTTCTTTCTGAACAGGAAGTTTCATCCGTAATTACATTATTAACTAATGATAAAAATTTTTCTTTACCACAAGATTTAAAGGAGTTATTGAAGACTCCTCTTCATTTAGATATATTCTGTAGAATTTATTATAAATCAATTTCGTTAAATGAAATTAAGAGCCTACAGGACTTATATAGATACCTCTGGAAACTAAAAATATTACAGCCAAGAAACACAGATATTAACTCTCAAATTCTTATAAATATTTTATTCCAACTTGCAGATGAAATTTATAAACGTCAAGAAAATTTATCTGTTCCTTCTGTTCTTTTTGATAAGCATTTAAAAGAAATCAGTTATTTAAATTCAGAATCTCTTCTCATAGAAAGCAACAATTACATTCAATTTTTTCATCAATCTTTTTTTGATTATGTATTTGCCAGATGTTTTGTTGAGTTAAAGGGAGGAAACATTTTCCAGTTTCTTTTACGTGAAAAACATCAGGGGTTATTTTTAAGATCAGTTATTAAACAAGTATTAACATTTCTTCGTCTATACAATCCTGATTCTTATATACAACAGGTTAATGATATTATTAATTCCAATAAAATTCGATATCATCTAAAACTATTAATTGTTGAGCAACTATCATATGAAGAGGCTCCAACACTCTCAGAATTCAAACTAGTGGTTTCGCTCCTTCAGCGATACAACAGTTTATTTATTTCTTTTTTTCAATCTGATCCAGAAGAAAATTGGTTCTGCTACTTTTCAAAGAATAGGATTTTTTTGAATAGTTGTTTGAACAATGAAGACAAACTGCTGAAAGAAACAATTGGACGATATGTAGTGTTTTCAGCAGAAAAGAATATTGAAGAAGCGATAAGTATTCTAAACGGAATTCAAGCTTCAAAAACTAAAGCCAGTTATCTTCTATGGTTACTATATCGAGGTGGTGATTTTTCATTACCCGTAGTAACAAAAACATATTTTGAATTGGAGAAAGAATATTTGAGCAACAACGAAAGAAGATTTCATATCTTATCCAATGCAATTGATTCAAATCCTGAGTTTGCCACAACAGAAAGCCAAAAGGTTTTCAAAAGCATTCTCAAAGATTGGAAGCGATTACGTAAAAGAGAATTGGGATATAACTCAGACGAATCAAATCTTATAGATTTTTGCCAAAAACTTTATAAGAAACAACCAGAAAAGGCATATCCATTCTTAAAACATATTGTTACTTCTTTTATTGAAAGAAACAAATTTGATAGTTATTTTAAAGAATATGATTTTTTAAAAGAAGATTATGCCTTTCAAAATTTTCAGCCTGATGTTTATGAATTCCACAAGATATTAGACTGGCTATTAGATTATTTGATTACAGAAGATAACAAACAACCAAATTTTTTAAAAGATGAAATATTAGATTTTCTAAGTTCTAAAAGTGCTACTCTTTACTTTATTGCTTTTCAGGTTATAATGGCTAATCCTGGTAAATATTTAGCAGATGTATTTCCCATAATGGTAAACAAAGAAATTGTAAGTGATATTTTCTTTATCGAAGAATTAAAGTATTATTATAGGGAACTAATTCACAATACTTATGCTTTATTTTCCTCAGAACAAAAAAATCAATTCCAGAATTTTGTTACCCAATACTTTACAAAAAGAGATTTTGTTAGAGATTCAACATGGAGAGACAGAGGAAAGAAGTACGGCAACCTCCTTCCATACTATCCTTACTTAGGCCATGATCAATGGCTAATTCTTAAATCTATTCCGTTTGAACATGTTAAGAAAAATAATATACTCAGGACAAGGTTATATATGTTTAACCGAAAATTTTTAGGATGGCAATCTGAGAATAAGAAACCAAATCACAGTGTTGTAGCGGCAAATGTTTTGGGAGGCTTAATGTCTATTGAAAATTATCAAAAATATACCGATGAACAATGGCTAATTACTTTTTACAAATTCGAAAAAAAAGATTTCCACTATTCGTTAAACCATAACTTTAGTATAGAAGAACATGCCCGTTCATTTAAAGAAGTTATCAAAAAAAATCCTACCAGATATAAGTTATTAATAACAAAAATAATTAAAGAGAATAAAATTAATTTTCGATATCAAATTCATGGCCTTGAAGGATTAATCGAAGGGAAGTTTAATGTAAAAAAAGTAAGAAAATTCTATTCGATCTTAATGAAACGCAAAATTCCTGCCGAATACCTTTCAACTTTTATCGATTTGTCAATCTATTTTATTAAAAATTCGTTGGTTGATTCTGAAATAATTAATTTTTGGAAAAATCATATTGAACTTCCATTCAATGAAAATAAAAAAAGATATCAGCACAATGCGCATGAAGAAAAAAAAACCAAGTTATTTGATCAAGGTTGGAATACTCCTAATACAAGAGCTATTAAAATATTAATTCGATTAGCTGATAACAAAAAATATACAGATGATGTATATAATTATTTTCTTGATATTGCCGACATCCTGCCAATTCAAATCCGACTCGTTGTTTTATATTGGATTGACAAAGGATGTGGATTTAATAATGAACAAATAATGGAATTATTTCAAGCCTATACCAAAGAAGTAACTTCAGAAGTCTACCAAATAGGCCCGAGAGTGATTAACACAGTAATTCATTATGATTTCGAGCGTGTTACTTCATTTATAAATAACACACTAACATTACCTGATGCTGCCGAACCTTTGGGTATCTATTTACTTTATGGATGGTATTATGGTCATGAGAATAGTAAAACTTTATTGCTTGAATTACACGAAAAACAACCAAAATCAATTTGTGAATCAATCCAGCAGGCTTGCAGATATTTAAATGAAAAGGAGTCTGAAAATAAAAGTATGTTCATTCTAAATCATTATGCCGATGATGAAAGAAAATTAGTAAGAGAAGGATTTTTACATGGCTTCTACAAATTGAGCCCGAATACTCTCCCATTGATGATAGATATAATAAAGAAGTATATTATAAAGTTGGATGAAGAAGGATTACATAGTCTTTACAATTATCTTCTGGCCTGCACAAAAGACTATCCAAGAGAATGTGTTAAAATCATTGAAATGATAAATTTTGATAGTATTTCAAGAAATAATTTTGAAATTGAAGAACCAATAAAAATTCTGATGTTATCTTACAATTCAATTCGAAAATACGATACATCAGAATCTAGTGCAGAATATGTAATGGATGTCTTTGATAAAACTTTACAGCAATTAAAATCAAAGGCAGGAGTAGATAAGATTTTTAGAGAATTGGATTTGGAATAAGACATCTTGTTTCTGAGTCATTTACTGCTAATGTTGTATCAAAATTTCTGCTTTCCTCACAAACTTGTTCCCTTTCTTTTTTCTCGTCTAAAGATTTTCTAACTATATATTAACTAATTTAATTTTTTTCCAAAGCCTCCCTCAAAACCTGCTGCAACAACATTTCATTCTGCTGCTGGCTGGTTTTTATGCTTTCTTCCAGCTTATCGCAATATTGCACAAGTTCACCTAATTTTCTGACTATTTGCTGTTGTTCTGAAAGTGGTGGAAGTGGGAAAACTAATCTTTTTAGAATTTTTTGGGTTAAAAATAAACGTGTTGAACCACTGCAAAAATCACGCAACATATCTTCGATATAAGAAGTGCCTTTTATTATATGACAAAATAATTCAGGGAGCATCATTCTTTTATCAAATGATATTTTCATCAAATTTGTTGATAATAATCCTTTCCTAGTTGTGTAGGGTAGCATGCATAATTCACCAATAGTTCCAGTACGTGAGATAATTAAATCACCACCATAAACTTCAAAGGATTTCAATTTAATAGCCTTTTCATTAGTGACAAAAATCTTATTTCTAAAAGTAAATTGCCCATTTTTGCTAATACTTTCAATACCCCAAACGGGAACTCCTTCTGCTTTATGCTCACTTTTATTTAATGCAGTTCCAAATGGACCAGTTCTAATATCTTTATTTATATCTGAAACTAAAGCATCTACTTTACACCACTCCCAGCTTTCAGGAATTTCAAATGGGATTTCATCTTCTTTTATTGGTGGCAGTGGTTTTTGCTTTTTAAGTTTACCTTCCTTAACCAGGTTTTCCTTTTCAGCTTTTATCTTTTTAAGCAACTCACTGGCAGGTTCAACATCCGGATTTTCATCTCTCCATTTAGACGTTAATTTACCCTGCATGGCTTCACGTAAAAATGCCTGACGAAGTTGTTTTACAAGGTCTAACTGGTGGGTGAGTCCTTCAGAAAGTAATAAATCAACATCTTTGTTTTTCTTGAAATCTTCTATGATTTTTAACTGCGCAGATGTTTCTGGCAAATCAATTTCATAATTTAAAAAAAAGGCTTCGTTAAGATATTTCCTATGTGTTATTCCGGTACTTGCTCGCTCACAAACATCATAGAAATCCTGAGAATTAGTAAATTGGTTAAACCACTCTATGTTGATAATTGAAAAATCTACATCATAAGCCCAAAAATTTCCTGTTATAATAGCATCATCTACATCTTCAGGTGCAATTCCAAATGCTCCATATCTTGCATCTATTTTTGATAATACAAACTGTCCAGCTTTTAAGATAAACTGCTTTTTTGTTCCAATCTTCTTACCCTTTTCAATATCACGTACAGATATTCCCTGATGCTTGGTTTTTATTGTTACTCTCTTATATTCCTTTTCATCCTGAATATCTACTGGAATTTTACTTCGGGTTAAAAAGTCACCAAATTTGTATTTCTTCCAGCTCATTTAGCTAACACCTTTAACTGGTTTAACAAATCCTGACTTTTCCCAAATGATTCTTCCAGCATCTGCATTAGTTCTGCACTGCTGTATTCATGCATCTCCTCCTGCTTGTTGGGGTTTTTAATGTCCAAATCGTAATTTCGTTCAACAATGGTTTTAACATTCATCTTCCAGCAGATTTCACTTTCTTTCCGGTTATTCCACCATTTTTTGATTGGGTCCAGTTCCTTTAATTTAATGGGTCTTGTTTTGCTGTAGCTTTTCTGACCCTCTGGCAGCCTGTGTTCATAGTACCAGATTTCTTTTGTGGGTTTCCCTTTTGTGAAAAACAGCAGGTTGGTAGCTACTGTGGCATAAGGCTGAAATACTGAGTTTGGCAGCCTTATGATGGTATGCAGGTTACAATCTTCCAACAACTTTTGCCTAACACGTTGCTTAACACCATCACCTGTTAATGAACCATCTGGTAGCACAATGCCTGCCCTGCCCCCATTTTTCAGCAGGTGAATCATCAGGATTAAGAAAAGGTCTGCACTTTCTTTTGTCCTGAAGTTCTGAGGGAAATTATTTTCATTGTTATTGGCCACGATGCCACCAAAAGGTGGGTTTGCCAGGATTACATCTACTCTGTTCTTTTCGGTATAATTGCTTAACGGCTGGTCCAGCGAGTCCCGGAACAGTATTTTGGGAACTTCTATATCGTGCAAAATAAGATTTGTGGTTGCCAAAAGATACGGCAGCGGCTTATATTCCCAGCCCCTTACATTTTCAGCAATGCTTTTCCGTTCTTCTACATTGTTGGCCTGTTTCTTCAGGTGCTCAACGACAGCAGTCAAGTAACCACCGGTTCCACAGGATGGGTCTAAGATTTTTTCGCCCAGCCTGGGAGCAATCATATCGGTAATAAATTGTGTAATTGCCCTTGGGGTATAAAACTCACCACTTTTACCGGCACTTTGCAAATCTTTTAATATGGTTTCATACAACTCACCAAAAGCATGACGTTCTTTGGCAACATTAAAGTCCAGTTCATTCAGTTTATTTAAAACCTTGCGGATGTTAATCCCGCTTTTCATGTAGTTGTTGTTGCCTTCAAACACTTCCCTTACAATAACAGCCCTTCCGTTTCCGGTGGCAAGATTCAGATTTCTGAGCGTAGGAAATAGTTTTCTGTCTATAAATTCTATCAGTTCATCGCCTGTGATTCCTTCATCGTCACCTGCCCAGTTATCCCAGTGCAGTTCATCAGGTATGGGGTTTTTATAGTTATCATCCAGTAATTCCAGTTCCTTGTCTTTGTCGGAAAATATCTTAAAAAATAGCATCCATCCCAATTGCTCTATTCTTTGGGCATCACCATTTAATCCGGTATCCTGCCACATTATTCTGCGGATGCTGTCTAAAACTCCTTTGAGGTTTGTCATCTATTATGCTCCTGTTTTATAAAGTTCCTGTTCCAACTCTTTTATCGCTTCTATATATTTAGCCTTGCTGCCAAACTGTTTGATGATTTCAACAGGTGAACCGTATTCCGTAATGGGTTGCACCTTCAGGATTTCCATGCTTTCAATGTTGGTTACTCCTTCATCAGCATATTTTTCAAGCAGTGCTTCCAGCACCTTCCTTGCCTGTTCTCCATACTTGGTGAAGTAGTTACGCTTCATCACATTGGTAGCTCTTTCCTTTCTTGTAAGAGGGGGTTGGTCATAAGCTACATGACATATTAAATCGAATATATCAACTTCCCTGTTTACTGCATCCCTTAGAGCATCAACCAAAACACCCTGTTCTTCCAGTTCCTTTATTACTGCTTCTTTTCTGTCAGCAGAATTCCATGAATTCAGGAAATCATTCAAAGTGGCATACTGGCCTTTTATAATTTCTTTAGTATGATCTTTTAAGCTTATTGTTACCGGCTTTCCATTTTTGTCGAAATGCAGTTCCCGGCTTACCAGAACCGATACATCCACACCGTTTACATAAATTTTTTTCCGGGGTGGAGGTGGCGGCGGGGGTAAAGGGGGTTCCGGGTCGGGCGGAGTAATTGGAACTTCCTCACCTGTTTCTTCATCAATAACAGGCGTATCGTTTTCTTCCTCCTCATCAACAATATCTTCCAAATCGGTATCCTCAGAAACCGGCTTTACCCTGATGGGGTCTCCATCAAAGTTAGGGTCTGCAAATAGATCGGTGGCATTCCTGAAATCAAGGATATTAAAATAAAGCTTGTTGAATTCCTCATTTATCCGTGTTCCCCTGCCAATGATTTGTTTAAATTTGGTCATTGACCCTATATTGGCATCCAGCACAATCACCTTGCAAGTCTGGGCATCCACACCTGTTGTCATCAGTTCGGATGTAGTGGCAATAACAGGATAGTGTTCCTCCGGATTGATAAAATTATCCAGTTCTCTTTTGCCTTCATCGTTATCCCCAGTAATCTGCATGATGTACTTGTGGTTGTAATTCGCTATATCGGAATTCAGTTTCATCAGGGCCATCCGCATCCGTTCGGCATGGTCGATATCGGAGCAGAAAACAATGGTCTTTGCATATCGGTCGAATCCTTTCAGGAATTCAGTCAGTTTCCGGGCAACTGTTTCTGTCCGTTCATCAATTACAAGGGTTTTGTCAAAATCCTTTCTGTTGTATATCCGGTCTTCAACCAGTGCTCCCTGCTTATCCACCTTACCTGCTTCAGGTCTGTAGCCTTCCATATCAACATTTATTCCTACCCTTATTACCCTGTAGGGTGCAAGAAAACCATCGTCAATTCCCTGCTTTAGAGAATAGGTGTAAACAGGTTCCCCAAAATATTCGATGTTGCTGGTTTCAGTGGTTTCTTTTGGTGTTGCCGTTAATCCGACATGTGTGGCCTTATTAAAGTAATTCAGGATTTCACGCCACACACTGTCCTCTTTTGCACTTCCCCTGTGGCACTCATCAATAACAACAAGGTCAAAGAATCCGGGTGAAAATTGCTTATAGGCATTGGCTTCCTCATCCGAACCAGAGAGTCCCTGGTAAAGGGCCAGGTAAATCTCATAGCTTTTATCAATCATCCTGTGCTTTACCACAGTCATTTTATCCTTAAAATGCTTGAAATCCCCCCTGCGGGTCTGGTCAATCAGGGCATTCCGGTCAGCAAGAAAGAGTATCCGCTTTTTGGTTCCACTTTTCCATAGCCGGTGGATGATTTGGAAGGCAACATAGGTTTTTCCGGTTCCTGTTGCCATTACAAGCAGAATTCTGTTCTGTCCCCTAGCAATTGCTTCAACAGCCCTGTTAATGGCCACCTGCTGGTAATACCTTGCCTTCCTTCCTGATGCATCCAGATAATAATCCTGAGTAACTATCTTTTCAGCTTCAGGGGTTTCAATCCCTTTAAACTTTTTATACTTCTGCCATAACTGTTCCGGCGAAGGAAAAGAATCCAAATCCAGTTCAGTTTCAATAGTTTCTCCTTCTGCTGTCCTGTCATGAAAAATAAATCCATCACCATTGCTGCTGAAAGCACAGGGGACATCCAATATTTGCGCATAGTCCAATGCCTGCTGCATTCCAGCCCTTACAGAGTGATTGTTGTCTTTGGCTTCAATGATGGCAACAGGAATGTTGGGCTTGTAATACAGAATGTAATCCGCGCGTTTGCGTGTTCCCCTGGCAGTGAGCTTTCCCTTTACATAAATTTTACCATCTGTAAATGTGACTTCTTCCCTGAACCGGGTCAACTTATCCCAGCCTGCATGTTCAATAGCAGGAGTAATGTACTTGGTGCAAACATCTCTTTCAGACAATTTCTTTTTGTCCATCAGTTTAGCTTTATTCTGAAAATCTGTAGCAACAGGGATTTTTTCGCTCTCACTCATTCATAATGATTTTCAGGAATTATTCATTGTTTTGGTTTTTCCGGTGGATAAAATTAGGAAATTTAACGAATAACGAGCAAATGAAGAAAAAGAAATCCGGCAGAAGTTTGTTCTTATCTAATAGAAGAAGAGCATTAGTTCCTATCATTTCAGCCCGAGAATCATTTCGAAAGGTAATTTGCTTGCAGTTGCTTTATAAAATTTTGCTATTAGATTATTATTAATCTTTTATACAGCGCACAGAAACTCCACTATCAACATAAGGGAAACCGCCAAAAATAATTTCTCCCCCAAATTCTGGTCGTTCAATCATCATATTCATTGTCATTACTCCATCAGACATAAATGTACTGGTACTCCAGCATCCCAGCCGACCAAGTTCATAAAATTTTCCGCTGCCCATGTGCCCTTCTCTTCCTCCTCCGGGAAGTGCAGTAAACCCACTACTGTTTGTTGCAGTTGAATTTGGCACTGTCCAATATTCAGTTGCTTTAATTTTATCAGTTGCAGCATCTTCACCTCCGAGATAATTTATTAGAATTTCCCATTCTTCATGAGAAGGTACATGCCAGCCAGCAGGACATAATTTTTCGGTTTCTACAGCATAATGATTATATAAAGCACCATAAATCTTCCCGTAATTTTCATAATCATTTTCATACCAGCAGTAAGCAGGGGTTTTTATCTGTAAAGTGTATGTATTTGCCCATTCTTCGTTATCAGTAATATTTATAATATCAGTACCATCATTGTATTTTGTGGTTTTTAAATTTTCCGCCATCCACATTTGGTGTCCGATGCCTATTGTATTATATACATTACCGTCAATATCCTCCAGGGTTCCGGTTACTCCGGTAATTTCAGTCCTGAATTCATAACTCTCACTGTAACTGACTCCAAACTGGTTTTCTGCTTTAATCCTGAAATAATAGTGTGTTGCCGGGTCTAAATCATTTAAAGCTGCTGTTGCTTCTTTTTCTTCGTTCTCATCAAAAGGATTTTGTTCCGCTGGTATTGAATTCCCGTAATTTGTTGATTTCCCATATTCGAAATATACATTAGTGGCTGAGTAATTGGGGTTAATTATACCTGTTAAAACAGCAGTTTGCAACATTACTTCTTCAGCTTTACCTGATAATATAACCGGCACATCACCCATGGTTTTAAACGTTCTTACTTCACTATAAGAAGTCCCCTTTTCATTTACAGCCTTTATCCGGTAATAATAAACTGTGCCGGATTCCAAATCATTCAACTCTATACTGACGGGGATATAGGAATTTCCGATTATCTGACTTTCTTCAGCTTCAATAAAATTACCCAATTCTGAAGTTGTACCGTACTCAAAAACAACTTCTGTTGCTGCACTGTTGGGGTTAACATTACCTGTAAGAAATGCACCTGTAACAGTCACCGCTGTTGCATCATTTATTTGAGATACAGGTTCCAGGGCAGTATGTGCAAGAAACTTCTCAACGTAATTTTCAAAATCTGGAATACTGATTGATATTCCATTGCTTTCATACCTTGACTTTAAATTATTTTTTATTTGTTGCAGGTTTAGTAATTTAGCCGATTCTCTTAAATGGCTAAAAACAGTTTCATCATTTAAAATTCCATCTGAAGCAATATCATTTGATATATCAGCCAGCAACTCCGTTAAATTTCCAACATCGATTTGACCTTGAAGAATTACTGAAATTGCCAACAATATAGCATTGCTTTCATTATTCTCATGAATATCCATTGCTTCTGAATTTTCAATATCCTCATATTTAATCCCAAAAATGGCCAAAATTTCTTCCTGAGCTTTCTTCTTGGCAACATTAAAGCTTAAATTTTTCTCCTTTAAAAGGTATTCTACCCTTCTTTTTTCAAGATGAGTTAAAATATTGATGTTCACTTTCGATTTATCCGTTATATCGGATAAGGCATACAACGTTAGTTGCGAAGAAGATAGCTCCCCTGTATTTTCATTATAATAATAACCATTTGATGAAAAGTTGACATAGCTTGAAGTTAACTCGATATTACGTACTTCAAACGAACCTAAATCATTTGTCGTTTGTGAAGTGAACACTTTTCCTGTCTGTTCGAGCCTTTCATTTAACTCAGACATTATAATTTGCGTTCCATTAATGAAGGGTCCTTTCTGAACAATGCCTACAATTTGGCTTTTTGATATTTTAATCTCATCGTTGTCTTTACAGGAAACAACAGTCAATGTTAATAACAATAATATAATCAGTCGATTAAATTTAATTTTCATACTGCATTTTGGTTTTGTTTAAGCAGCCCAAACTTAACAATTTTAATTTCGTTTGCATGTAATAAAAAAAAGAAGTAGTAAAAAACCTTTCGATTTCTACATTATCCATGAGGCTTTTAATGGACAAAAAAAGAATACAGTTTAAATTATTAACTGGAATAAAACTCTCAGCATCGCTGAGAGAAATCTGCCGGCATTTGAAAGTGAAATTCTACATTATCTGTTGAACGTTCCACTACACACTGTACAATAACCGGGCAAGACAATCATATAATCAATTCTAAATCAGATGACTATATTGACTGGCACAGGAATTGAAAATAAGGTTCAATATTAAACAGTGGATGAAAAATGAAAAACATACGCTATGAAACGTCACAAACAAATAATAAAAGAAGACACCAGGATGAAATTGAGGGAAACTTGTAATAACAAGCTTCTCTTCAGGAAAGAACTGGAAAAAGTGGTAGTCAGGACCAGCAGGCACGACCTGTTCCTGGTGCTGAAATATTGCTACAATAAATATTACGATATGCATGCCGATGTGTTGCTGGAGGTATTTAACGAACGTATTCAAAACATCAGCAAGCAATCGCACATTCCTGTTAAGGCAATGAACCAGTAGAACTGTGGAACTAATAATCACACAAGCACCCCACTATATATTATCAATTCATTTAATAATGCTCTCATTCCCGGGAATGAGAGCATTATTTTTTTCGAAAAAAATTTTGCTTTTATTGTCGTAGAAAAATTCATTGCGTTGTTTCTGAAAACTAAGCACATCAGTTCACAATAAAGAACATGGGGGGTTAATATTCTACAACTGCTGTAGAAAATGCGCTACAGGCTATGTAATTACAAACAGCAAACCAAACAACCTAATTAACTACACAGCAATGATTTAAACATATATTCATTGTAATGGCACAGGGATTGAAAACCACGACCAGCACTTTAAATGAAATATTTTTAACATTAGAACATATTAATAACATTAGAAAATAAACTTCGATGAAAGAATACGCCAGGATGAAATTATGGGAGGCTAGTTTTTATAAGCCTTTATTCAGGAAAGAGCTCGAAAAGCTTATTGGTAACACCAGCAGGCACGACCTGTTTGATGTACTTGTATACTGTTATTATAAATATTCTGACATGTATGCAGATGTTTTGCTGGATGTTTTTTTGAATTACAGAAAAAACAGCAGCGCAAAACTATTGGTTACTGTTGAAAGTGATAAACCTATAACATTTTAGAAACTCGCAAACACACTATATAACGACCATTTATTTAAAAATGCTCTTATTCCCGGGAATAAGAGCGTTTTTTCTTAAAAAATAAAATAGTTAATAATAAAATTAAAGTCTTATGTCTGTAACAATTCGAAATATCTTCTCCCTTGCGGCAGGCTATAATACTGCAAATTTTCCAGTTCAATTGATATTTATGATATGTGGAGTTATAGCAGTTTACTTTCTTTTTAACCGGAAACTTGAAAAGAATCTTTTAATAGGCGCTGTGCTGACATTTTTATGGATATGGATGGTAATCGTTTATCACATTATTTATTTTAATGGTTTACCACCCGGTGCAATTATTTTCGGAATTCTTTTTTTGGCGCAAGGCATTTTCTTTTTTCTGGAATCTTTCCAGGATAAGAATCTGATTTTTATCTTAAAAAATGATTTCAAAAGCTACATAGCATTGTTTTTAATTATCTATGGCTTAATCATATATCCTCTTATCAATCATGTAATAAATGGAACATTAACCGGATTTTGGACTTTAGGTCTTCCTGCTCCAACAATAATTATGACTTTTGGATTTCTTATGCTTACAGGTAAGAGATTTCCCCGATACCTTCTGATTATCCCCACTATTTTGGCAATAATTGGCTCAGCAACTGCATTGTATCATGAATTATATCAGGATATTCTTTTACTGATTGCAGCCGTCAGTGCAAATTTCTACCTGATGCCCAAAAGGGTGTTCAGGGAAGCAGAAACAATTTCAATACGATAGTGTTTGAATCAACCGCAAACAAAAATTGACTTTAATATTCCTTCAAATAACAATAAAATGTTGTTCCTTTTCCTCGTTTGCTCTCAACGTTTATGTAGCCTCCGTTTTTTTCAATGATACTTTTAATCAGATACAATCCAATTCCTGTTCCTGTTGCTTTGTCTACTTCAAACCGCTGGAAAGGTGAAAATATTTTTTTACCATATTTGGTTAAATCGATTCCGATTCCATTATCGCCAAGGAATAACAACGTATAATCTCCTTTTTTTTGCGTACCGATTTTTATGCTAAGGGGAACATTGTCACGGCTGTACTTTATGGAATTACTGATCAGGTTTTTTATTACACTGTAAAGCAAAGGTTCGATATACCGAATAGCAGGTTTTTCTTTAACATCAAGGGTTACTGAGGAAGGAGGTAACTTATCTTTATATTCCAGTAAGATATCATGAAATATATTTTTAAAATGTACAATGCTTGCAGAAGACATGTCAGTATCCCGAACCCGTAATATATCTGTAATGCCTTTGATTGTTTTATCAAGCTGACCGGCCAATTGTTTGAAATGATCCAATATTGACAGTTTCTGCTCAGGTTCCATTCTTTCCATAACCTCAAAGAAACCATGCATATTGGCCACCGGCCCTTTCAGGTCATGTGCTGCAATGTAAAGAAGATTTTCAACCAGTTCTTTATCCTTTTTCTGCAAATCTTCTATTTCTCTTTGCCTTGTTACATCGGTGGCTGTGCCAAACCAGCGGAGGCTGTCAGCTAATTCATCCCATACCGGAATTACACGAAAAAGAAACCATCTGTAATCACCATCTTTGTTTTTTAACGAAACGAATTCATCCCAGGCCTCCTCATTTTTTATTGCACTACTAACGGTTTTTCCGAGGCCCTCCAGGTGTTCAGGATGTACTATTGTTTTCCATCCAAAACCTTCAATTTCATGTGGAGACTTTCCGGTATACTCAAGCCAGCGTTTATTTATCCATAATATTTTTCCTTCATTATCGGCCATCCATGCAAGTTGGGAAATGTTGTTGGCAAGAGTCCTGAATTTTTCTTCACTTACCTTCAACTCTTCAACTTTTTGTTTTAACTTTTCTTCAGCTTGTGTACGTGATGTAATATCGGTAAAAAGGATACCGAACTGATGTAGATCAGGCTCTCCTACCCTGAAGGAATAAACGTCAAACCAACGTCCCAAAGCTTCTGAACCTTGCTGAAACCGAACCGGCTCGCCTGTTAATACAACTTTTCCGTAGGTATCAATCCAGTGCTGTTCCAGGTTCGGCACCAGCTCCAGTGCCGTTCGCCCCACTGGATTTTTCAGTCCGGTTTGCTTTTCCCAGGTTGGATTAATCTCCAGCCAGCGATAATCACTCGGATTGCCCTTTTCATCAAATATCATCTCGCAAATACAAAAACCTTCATCAATCGTTTTAAACAAGGTGTGGTACTTCTCCTCCGATTTTCGTAAAGCCTCTTCTGTCGTTTTGCGTTTTGAGATATCCTCCACTACACCGATAATAAAAACTAAATCTCCGTTTGCAGCAGTTACAGCCGATACTGAAAGGTAAACCCAAACACTGTTACCATTCTTTTTTATGTACCGTTTTTCAATACTGAAGGAATTAATTTTCCCTTGCCTGAGCATATCAGTCTGCCGGAGATCATCTTTCAAATCATCGGGATGGGTAATATCCTGAAAGGTTTTTTGAAGCAGCTCTTCTTTCTCATAGCCGGTAATCTCCGCCATCTTTTGATTTACACGGATGTACCGGCCGGCCGGGTCAACCAAAGTCATACCTACTGCAGCATTTTCGAATGTTAACCTGAAAAGTTTTTCAGGATCCAAGGTATGTCTTTCGTTTGGTACTGCCATATCAATGAGGAATTTAACATGTTAAAGGTACATTTAAAAAATTAAATACCAAACAGGTCGATTATTACATCCTATTAAGTCCTGGACGGAGAAGCAATCTGAACATATTAGCACTTTTAAATACATGTATCATCACTTTTCCCAAACCTCAGGAGCCGGCAGTAAAGCCCACAACTGCTAGCTTATTATCTTAATATTAAAAAAAAAAATATGCAAATAAGGTAATGAGGTTTGAAATGATATTCTATCGGCTTTGCTGCTGAGTCACTCCCGGTATTCAAACCGAACTTCAAAATGAATAACTTTATTCGGTTTTCATATGAAGGTATCTGCATGATAGCCAAAGATTGCTTTGCTGCGCGCGCAATGACGGCTCCGTGGCAAGGGGAGTATGCGGCGCAGAAAAAACTTTATTATTTGATGCATTATGTGCGCCGCAGATAATGATACCCTCTAGTTTATTATATAGTAGGTGAACATATAAAATAAGGTTTTCAAGAGAATATGGCCGCTGCAAATCGGTACAGATTGCCGCGCCCCCGCCTGTAATACGCGAAGGTTTATATCCTGATATAGTTAATGCTGTATGATATGTTCAGTTTTTTATTTAACCAGGCAGTTCGTCAGCTGACGAAGCAATGATGCCTCCGTAGCCGAGACAGCATGCGACGCAGAAAAAATTATGGTGTTATGATAAAACATTACATTTTCTACTCCGGAGAAATTTTGTAAGTAAAAAATATTTTTTAAGCTTGCGGAACAAAGTGGAGCACCACATTCCCTCCAAACTGGTCTGATAATTGTGTTCATAATGAAAAATTGAGATTTATGAATGGTAAAACAAGAAAAGGATGGGATTGAATAAGAAGAAGCCTGTACCGGAATATAAATCAGCTGGAAATAAAATTTTCACATTGGGAAATTCAGACCAAAACATTGATGGTCACCCCATAATACCAGAGGGTGTAAAAATATCTTCCTCTGAAAATCAGATTCAACCGGAGCTGAAAAAAGAAAAAGTAATTCTGGTAGCAGAAGATGATGATTTTAGCTTTTATGTTATTGAATCGCTGCTAATTCCATACAATTACAAAATCATTCATGCTAAAAATGGTAAAGAAGCTGTTGATGTTTTCAGGTCACAGGAAGAAATTTCATTGGTTTTAATGGATATCCAGATGCCGGTTATGGATGGATTCACTGCAACACAGGAAATACGAAAAATCGATAAAATAGTACCCATAATAGCTCAGACATCTTTCATCCAGGACAAAGTAAAGGAAAAAGCAATCGATTCAGGATGCAGTGATTTTCTTACCAAACCTATTAATTCTGACCTGTTCATCGGGAAAGTTGAAAAATATATATCAAAAAATTGAAATTTAAAAAAGGTTCGAAGTGGATACCTTTCATGCGGATAGAATCATTGGAGTTTAAAGTGAATCATCTTTACCCCTGCCGGGATTTATACTATCAGTTGCACCCGTCAAATAATGTCACTTCATAAAGCCTGCTCTGCCTTTATGTTTTACCATAAAGGTTATGTTCTATCCTCCTCAGAATTTTAATTTTCATAAATACATCGAAGTTTAAACAAAAAACAACCATAAGGTTTGGTTCGTTACAAGTTCAATAAATTGTTTTTTTATTGTTGCTAAATACGTTAAATTTCTAATATTTACTTAATGTTGATAATGAAATGATAAAACAATTATTTCTAAGTCTAACCCTTATAATTACTTCTATCCTAAGCATGAATGCACAAACGGATAAAAGTTCCCGGTTATTTATTGAACTCAAAGAGCAGGACAGTATTTTTTTTGAAAGGGGTTTTAACCGGTGCGATTTGGATTACCTCGCAAAACATATTTCAGATGACCTGAAGTTCTATCACGACCAAAGTGGTTTTCAGGACAGAAATGCTTTTTTTGAGAATGTAAAAAAGAATATCTGCTCCGGTTCAGGCAGAAAACCAATAAGAAAAGTTGATGCAGGCAGCCTGAAAGTTTTTCCGCTGTACGACAACGGTAAACTTTACGGGGCAATTCAGGAAGGGGTGCATCATTTTTACCTGAGAGAACAGGGAAAAGAAGATGTATGGACAAGTACAGCCCGGTTTACGCACGTCTGGCTTCAGGATAGCGGAATCTGGAAATTAAGCGAGGTGTTGAGCTATGACCATGGGAAACCTGCTCAGGATGGAACTGTCAACAATGAGGTGGAACGGTTACTGGAAAAAAATAACGTTCCGGCATTGGGAATAGGAGTAATAGAAAATGGCAGGCTCACTAAAGTTGAAGTTTACGGAACCCTTGATAAGCAAACCACCGCTCCTTACAATACCATTTTCAAGGTAGCATCGTTAACCAAACCTATAGTTGCCCTCACTGCACTGAAGCTAATCGATGAAGGGGAGCTGGCTTTGGATGAACCCTTGTATAAATACTGGATTGATCCTGACATAGCAAACGATAAGCGCCACAAAAAACTGACTCCAGGACTTGTTCTTACCCACCAGACCGGATTCCCGAACTGGCGTTACCTGAATGAAGCTAATAAACTTGCATTTCAGTTTGAGCCGGGAACCAGGCATCAGTATTCGGGCGAAGGGTTTGAGTACCTTCGAAAAGCGATAGAAAATAAACTGGGCAGGAGCATAGAAGAATTGTCAGAAGAACTGGTTTTTGAACCTTCAGAAATGTCCGATACCCGGTTCTGGTGGGATTCAGAAATGGACGAAAGCAGGTATGCCCATAATTTCAATGAAAGAGGAGAAAAGATACCTTTGGGGAAATACTACGAAGCAAATGCAGCAGCAAACCTTTTAACAACGGTTGAAGATTACGGAAAATTTTTAGCTTATATTGTTAACGGCGCCGGACTTTCAGACAGTTTATTCCAGGAGATGATTAAACCGCAGGTGATGCTAAGGGAGAATGATTTTTTTGGATTGGGCTGGGAAATCTTAATGGGTTTCAGCAAAAATGAGTATGCATTGTTACATACCGGCAGAGACCCTGGGGTGAGTACACTGGCAATTGTGTTTCCAAAATCGAAAAATGGCTACCTGATCTTTTTAAACGGCGACAATGTGGATGAAATATACCAGGAGCTGCTGACCAAACGCCTTTACCTTGGAAGTGAATTGTGGAATAAACGATAGAGGAATTGTGCTGCATATAATACATTCAATCCACAAAAAACAATTCACAGTCGCATATAAAAGAAACGGGAATCAGTAGATTTTCTTCAGAAATATACAGGAATAATTTGTAAATTTAATAATAGAAATCGCCTCTTTTATTTTACAAAAAAACTATTGACTGAATGAGTTTTGAGTGAACAACCTTAAAATATTAACAAGAACCAAAGGACTTAATAAATACCCATCATGAAAACAAAATTTTGGTTCATTTTCATTATTAGTTTTTCATTAGTTATTAATTGTAAAGATTCAGATAATGAACTCCCTGAGGAGGTGGAGCCTGAACTCATCGGGAATGTAATTTACATGAGAGGACAGAGTTTGGAAATGGCCATGCTGAACTCAATGCACCTTAAAAATTATTATGGGAATGCACTATACCAGACAAGACCTGTCTGGTCGCACGATGGTTCCAGATTTGCGGCAATTGACCTGGTAAATTCTGCCGAAGCATCCGATATGTCTTTAAGTTTTGAAATAAAAATAGTCGATATCAGCAATGGTTCTATCACACACTGGAGAATTGATGACTCAAAAAATATTAATTTAAATGGGCCTTTGACATGGTCTCCTGATGGAAATACAATTGCTTTTCTTGCAAACCGGGGAAGCAATAAAGTTCTTTATCTGAACACCCAAACCGGTGATACCATCCATACTAAGCTTTCCCTTGATTTTGACAGTATGATTACAGCTTTAGCATGGCATCCCAACGGCAAAAACATAACAGTTAATGTTAATTCATCGCATTCGAATTTTCAGCTGGATAACCATTTATGGATGATTGAGCCATATGGTACTAAATTAAAAAATCAAATTTTTCTCACATCAAGAAACATTGTTGAGTATTTAGATTGGAACAGCGATGGTTCGCAGCTTTTATATTCGCATATAAACGACGATATTTTTATTATTAATTCAGATGGCAGCGGGCAAAGAAAAATACCGGATATTTTTGGACATGCCCCATGCTGGTCGAAGGATGGAAAATATGTGATGTTTACAGGCATTGCAGGCACCTCAGGCTCTACCCTTATATTTGGCATATTTGTGACAGATACTGACGGCTCCTTTAAAAAAATGCTGTTAAAAAACGCAGGATATTGTGATTGGTTTTAAACCTTAACCAATGCCCCCTCTATTTTTCATTCAGGTTAAACACACTGTCACTGTTTACAATATTGTCGATATTGATAATCGGCAGGTGAAAGCTGTTTAAATCTGTGTTTTCAGTCCGGGCATGAAGGATTCCCCGGGTAGCTCCGACAGTAACTTCAGCTAAATGCCGCAACAGTTCCCTTGGAACGGTAAGTTCTGTTTTTTCGTTGTTGAGCATCGTATCCCAATCGACAGGTTGAATATCAAAATGACATCCCCCTTCAACATTTATGAATTGCTTGTCGCCGTTATGAAAATTGAAATTTGTAAATATGCCTATCATCTTTTGAGACGCATTTGCTGAAAAGCGAAAATTCATTTTTATTCCAATCTCAGCTCCTTCTGCGGGCAGGTTTGATTCGGTTACTTCAAATTGCTCTGTTGTTATTTTTGACAATGCAAAGCCAACAGTTGTTTTTCCTTTTTCCGTCATTATTAATTGCTTTTTGTTTTATAAGCTACATCCTTAAATATAGGAACTATTTCCACAAAATCAACTTCGGGGTTAACTTTTAACCTGTTGTCCGGTTAATAATAATTCTGTCCCGACAGGACACCGGATTCAAATCGCATCCGGCATTCTGGCAACATATTGTACCTAACGGTACATATCCGTCAGGAACTTAACAGGAGAAAAATCAAAATTAACCCCTGTTAATCTAAAGTTCCGCAGGAAAGTAAAACTATATCGCAGGCAGATTCAACTCTTGATTTCTATAGGAAACATCAGAAGGCTGCATGTTTCTTTGCATGCCGGCAGCTGTTGCCTGTTTGAATTCATCAAGGGTTACTTTTGCCAACTGGTAATTTTCCTTATAACGGCTTTTGCTAAAAAAACCATTTGTCATTCTTTTTAACTCCTGATGGATGTTTTCGAGCGATTCCATAATGGTAAACCGGAATACCCGGGCGCATTCCTGCTCAACAAGTTCCCTTATTTCGTAAGTTTTTTTGAATGCAATTTTCAGGGAAATGATTGACAAATGATACTCCTTGCTGCTTTGATAATGTTCAGAATCATTAAAAAGACGATTGATATCAAAAAGAATTAATTTGCAATTCATGCAATTGTGCGGACAATTGACAAGTTGAATTTTATCACCCCTACAACCATTCACACCGGCACTTCCAGATAAAATTATTCTACTCTTCATTTTTGGTTGGTTATCATTATTGTGTATTGTGCATTCAAAATAATGAAATAAGAAATTAAAACACAAACACAGCAGCCTCATTTACAGTTAAAAATATTCACAAATAAGGATCACGCAAAGGGGAAATTTAAACCTATGTCAGGCCTTCATGCAGCTGTTGGAAGTTAAGATGCCGATTATTCTTTATAAACAACCGTACAGAAGTTTCAGGACAATTGAAAATTTTTCCTTCTTAATCGGAAAAAAGAATTTAGAAAATTCTAATTTTAATTTAATTTTCAACAGGTTTAAAAAGAATTTATCTGGATATCGATATTGTTTTTTCCTGGCATTAACCGTACAGAATCAAAGGCGGGATTAACAGCTTTCCCGTTTACCGTTACGATATCCTGCGGCGACAAATCAACTTTAAATTCACCTACCATATTGGCAGGCAACTCAAACATGTATTTTGTCAGGCGGTCATTTACCCGCCGGTATTCTCCCTGAATCTGCCCCCTGATTGTTGGTACGGTTATGGCGCTGTTTTCCAGATCACCCATTTGAGGTTGAATGGTGACGACACCAAATCCGGCTGTTTTAGGCTGAATTCCCCACAACCAGCGTGGTATGATGTTGGCCGGGGCGGCTCCCCAGGCATGGTTCCAGTCGGAGTTGGGTTTGTAACGCATATCCCAGGCTTCGAGGGCTATGGTTGAACCAATCTTTATCATGTTGTACCAGCTCCGGTCGTGTGTGGCGGTCATTAAACCGAGTGCATAATCAGCATCGCCACCGTTGTAAACAGCTTCCGTTAAATACTGTGCTCCGTATACGCTGCAGGCCATTCCGCGCGATTTGATGTAAGTTGCTACGTTTTGTTTCCAGGCGTCAGGTACAATTCCAAAGGCCAATGGAAACATGTTGGCATGAACTGAGCCGTGTTCCGTTCCCAGTCCATCGGTGTAAAAACCTTTTTCCCGGTTGTACAGCTGTTCATTGACAGCCTTTTTCACACGGGCAGCCCGCAGATTAAAATCAAGTTTATCGTCAATTCTTCCCAGCAGTTCAGCAAATTCTGCCATGATTTTCATGTTCCGGTAGTACAGCGAATTGATGACAGTATTTACAGGCTTAAAAACGAAACCATCATCCTCACCCATCACACCACCAAATCCTCCTTTTTGCGGCCAGTCCACTATATCGCGCAGGCGCTGCGTGGTATCGGCGAATCCCAGGTTCATCATCAGTTCTCCGGTATGTCCGGGAGATGACGTTGAGATAAAACCGTCTTCAACTTCCAGCGCCATCAGTGTTTTGTGCTTCAACGGCTCGTAATATTTTTCAATCAGTTCGGTGTTTCCGGTGTACATGTAATCCTGGTAAAACATCAACGCCACATGCAACTGCCACTCGGTAGGCCAGGTGGGTTTTTCCATAAAATACTCGATGGTCCGGCGTGCAATCGCATATTCATTGTCGACCGAATAATGGCTCAGTTGGTTCAGGTATGCATCTGCCTCGTAGGGAATCCGTTCGCGGTCGCCATCCACATAAATTCCGGCAAACGTGGTTGCTTTCTGGGTGTACCTGCACATTTCCCAAACCCGGTTTAAAATTGAGTCGGAACTGGTAAAACTGCTTGTTCTTTCATCGAAGTAGTTGAAATAAGCGATTTGGGTGACACTGTCAGGTTGTAAACAAATCTCTGAGTTTGGAAACTCAGAGTCCCCCACCCTTTCAATTTCAGCATAACGGAATGGCATAATCACCGGAAACGAATCGGGAAGGGCCACGGCCATTTCGTTCGTGTTTCGTTTATCGGGAGCCAAATCTATCCGGTAATTTTTCTTACCGGGCGAAACCTGAAGCTGAACTTTCTGATAGCGGATGGTTCCCCCCGGTTTGCGGTCAATTCTGCCGTCCTGGAGTTTTTCGCCCAAATGAATGATTAAAGTGTCGGAAACTTTGGCAGAACAGCTGATTTCAAGTGTACCGAAAGCGGCCTTCCCAAAATCGATAAAATAACTGCCATCAGCATTTTTTTTCATTGCCGAAGGTTTTATTCTTTCCACCTGAAACCAATTCCCGGTTGAAATATACTTATCAGCAACTCCTGTTTTAAATTGCTGAACTTCAGAATAATCAGACAACCGGTAGTCCTTATCGAAAATCCGTACTTTCCAGTAATACGTTTTGTCCGGAGCTAACGGCCGGCCGCCAAATGAAACATCAACCGACCGGTTGCTGCGCACATTTCCGCTGTCCCACACATCGCCGATATTGTTACCGATGTTTTCCCCGGAAGAAGAAACCAGGATTTGATATCCTTTCTGAACGACTGCTTCTTTAGGCACCACCCAGCTAAATTCGGGTATGCTGTCGATGATTTTTGTGAATCGGGGTTCGCGGATGTATTCTACAGTCAGACCTGTAGGAACTCCCGACAGCGGATCGGTGTATTCTAAGGTAAGACGGTCAAGTTTGCTCCTGAGTTTTCTCAGCACTTCAGCATATTGCGGATTTAAGGCAAGGTTTTCGGTTTCTTTCGGATCGTTTCTCAGGTTATACAATTCCTCCAGGGATTTATCATTCACATACCTGAAGTATTTCCATTCCGAAGTACGAAGCCCTTCTGAAGGCGGGATGTTTTCAAACTCCCAAAGATGTTCTGTTAAAACAGTATCACGCTCTAATGTTTTACCTTCACCCAAAACCAGAGGCAACAGACTTTTCCCCTGCCAGGAGTCGGGTTGTTTTATGCCGGCCAGATCGGCAATTGTTGCCGGCACATCAATGTTCAGCGCCATGTCACTTACATCACGGTGCTTTTTTACCCGCGGGTCATGAACAATAAGCGGCACACGGATGGAATTGTCATACATCAGCCATTTACCTGCGAGCTGACGTTCACCTAAGAAATAACCGTTGTCACCCATCAGAATGATAACTGTATTTTTATCGAGCCCCCTCTCTTTCAGTTGCTGCCTGATTTTGCCGATTTCATCGTCGATGCCCTTAATCATGCGGTAGTACCCCTTTACACTGTGCTGATATTTCCCGGGAGTATTGAACCTCCAGGTCCACCGGGTTCGGTTAAAGCCGTTACGCACAGATTCCGGAAGCTTAAGAAACCATTTATCACCGGCTAACTCAGGGCCGGGGACCTTCACATCGGCTAAAAGCCGGTTTTGTTTTTCCTGCCAGAAATACTGCTCCGGTGCGCCATCATGGGCATGGGGGGCACTAAAGCTTAACGAAAGGCAGAAAGGCTTTCCGGCAGGTGCATCCGCAATAAAATCGATGGCCTGCTGACCGGTGTAGCGGGTAAGATGAACGGTATCTCCATTCAATGTTTTGTAATAATATCCCCTGTAATCACTGAAGCGGTTGTTGCGGTCGTAATCTTCAAATCTGTCGAATAGATGTTCTTTCCCATTATAGTTAACTCCAAATTTTCCAAAAAAGCCTGTATAATATCCTGCTTCCTTTAACAGCTGAGGATAGGAAAACTCCATATATTCCTTACGAACAGGCCCCGTTTGAAAGGTATATCTATGGGTCCGTTCGTGAAGTCCGGTAAATATGCTGGCCCGGCTTGCCGAGCAGATGGGTGTGGTTACCAACGCATGACTAAAATAAACTCCACTTTCAGCCAGTTTATCCATCTCAGGGGTCTGAATTACACTGTTACCGGCATATCCCAATGCATCCCAACGCTGATCATCGGTTAGGATAAATATGATGTTGGGCCTGTCGCCTTCTTTATGATTCGGATGCTGTCCGGTTGACTTTGAAACAGTTCCAAATAGAAGAATGCCCAGTGCACTTACTTTTGCCAATTTTCCATTTAAAGATTCCATAGATTGATTTTTTTAGTTAACCTTCTCCGGCTCTGCAAATTCTTCCTTCATTTCATAAGGCAAACGCCACACGTTTCCTTCGAAATCGCCAAAGTAAAGATGTGATTTACTAAACGTATGCGAATGGCCATCGGCCCAGAAAAAGCAGAACGGTGCTTTATAATCCACCGGCTTCCGCACGTAAGAATGGCTAAACGAGCTGTTGGAAGTGAATGTTTTAACTTTTCGCCATACCTTTTGCTTGCTGTCATATTGCCACATTTCCAGTTCACCACCTACACCCCATCTCTGAGGACCTTCACCTACAGGCGCAACAATCCTCCATTCATTCTCTGATAAAAAAAGGCTGCCCATGTCGTAATTGTGATCGGAGTTGGTTATGTGGGTGTTCTGCCAGTAAAGGCCATTCCACCAGGTAACGCACCATTCATAAGGGGCGCTTTCCGGCCCGGGCTCATGACCATTACTTCGGATGTAAAGAAAAGCAGGATTGCCGCTGCTGTCAAAGTCCATATCTTTGATGTACACGTTTTTCCCCTGAGAACTGTAATCAATCACCCGTGCCGGGTTATCGACTTTGCATAAAGGAATATCCACCGGGGTTCCCTGTACATTGGTCCAGCTTTTTCCAAAATCGCAGGTTTCAATGTAATAAATGTCTGTACGTTTGTCCACATTTCCATCCGGATGCCGGTTAAAAAAGGTTCCTGTTTTTTCACCTTTGAAACAGGCGCTGGTTTGGTAATGACCTGAACGTTCCCCTTCTTTTTCAGGTATGGCAGCCAGCAACTGATCGCTGGTCCAGTTCTCTCCGTCTGTACTGGTTTCAAAATACAGCTGCCTGACACCTGTATATTTTGTAAAAAAGTGCATAATACCACTGGTCGTTTTCCACGGCTGCGGATAAGTCATTTCTTCCTCACTCATCTGTTTAAAGGCGTTGATGCTTCCCGGCTCAATGCTCCTGAATTTGTATCCGGGGCGACTTTGGCCTCTTCCGCTCACAAAAACCCAGATGTACCCCAAATCATCTACCAGCAGAGAAGGGTTATCGTGAGGATCGTTCACTCCCAGCTTATCATAAACTACTGTAGGTTTAGACACTTTTCCTGTTTTATGATTGTATTCACCAATCATGCACAAGAGGTGCCGTTCCTTCTCAGATGTTGTTCCTCCATACACAAAGAAAGTTTTATCGGCTTCGGGTGCATAAACAGCCAGGGGAACATGCTTGGCTGTATAAGTCCCCAGCGCTCCTGAATATTTATCGCCATACTCATACTTCTGGTTGAGTTCAAACCAGATGCCCCTGTAGCCGTCAAACGTTTTATTGTTCAGCGACTGGCCGGTGGTGAGAGCAGCAAAAGAGCAGCAGACCAAAATAAGTATCAGGTATTTCATTGATCCATTCTTCCTTATTTCAAAGGTAACCCATTTATTAAATTCACTGAAAAGTTCCACAGCTGTTAAAATCTAATTCCCTGAAAGCCTTACCTTAATTGTTCCCTTTTTGTTTTCCATTGTCCATGCAGGAATGCGAATTTCCAGTCGCTTCATGTTTTCTACCTGCCTGTCGAGCTTTAGCGGAGCGGGATGCAGACTTATAATAGAAACGGCAATTTCGGGGTGTGACAGGTTTTCCAATTTTAATGTTTTGCCCTCCTGCGATAGCACCGCTCCCCCATTAACAAGCTGCACATCGGCGGTTGTCAGCAACTGCCATGTTACCAGCCTTGTTTCCTCCGAAGGAACAATTTCATCTTCAATTAATAGGGAAGTTCCGCTTTCTTTGGTAAATGTACGGCGGGCACTTTTTATCTGCCGTCCGAAAGCAGCAGTTAAATCGATGGTTGCAGAAGGTTTATCACCTTTATTAAAATCAGTAATGGTTGCAAGTCCGTCCACCAAATGTAACTGGTCGTTCACAGTGATTGTACTGTGACCAAAATTATTTTTTGTAAGCAGGGTCCAGCGTTCGCATTCCTGGCACTTCCCCCACAAATCGAATCCTGTTACCTCAAGTTCATTATAAGGTTGGTTACCCGGGTCAACCACCCAGCGGACACCATTCAGTTCAAAAATAAAGGAGCCGCCATCCATATTCCCATGGTTAACCGTTCCCCGGCCTCCCTTGCCTCCAAAATAAAATTGATGCGGATCGTTTTCTCCACCAGCGAATATGACTATGGGATTAGAACCGCCGCCCATCCATTCCGTGGGGATCTGTTCTTCGCCTTTTTCCTCGTAGTGCGACAGCCAGACCAGTGCTGCACCGGCAAGTCGCGATAATTTACCCATTTCACCGGGTGGCAATAAAAATCGTTCTTTTTCAAAGAAGGAGTGGTTTCCGGTTTTAGAAGCAAACCAGGCAAGAGTTATATCTCCCTGATTGCTTCGGCGGTCACCGCAATCGGCAAAATTATAGTACCATCCCGAAGGTGCATTACATACTACCCTGAAAAGCGCACTTTCCTTAAACCCCGGAAAATTGAAATGACCAAAATCGGTACCGAAGGCACTTTCAAGCATTGCAATTGTCACCACCGAAAAGCTTGTCCCGTAGCTCCAGTAAGTTGATCCTTCGGGATAAACGCCATCGGGCATGTATTCCACCAGAGAATGAGGCAGACCATCAAGAGCGCGATGGATGGTTTTTGCTGCCAGGTTGTAATCTTTTTCGGCAACAGCTATGGCAGCAGCAATCATTCCACCGTTACACACCTGATTCCAGTTGTTGGTTCCGTGTGCCCATCCGGGACTGCTGTCGTTTTCAGGCCAGCTGGGCTTGATACCTTTTTCTATCAGGGCGTCTTGCGCCAGTTCAATGGTTTCCCGTGGCAGTTTTCCGGCCGTCCAGTCAAGCGCTATTGCCACTGCCATTGCCATTTCAGCCACATCAAGATAATGCGAAGGATTCCAGTCGGTGAATTGACAAACAGCAATCAGCTCCTGATTGATACGGTCCAGCACCTCACGGTCGCTGTCGATACGATATACCATACCCAGCATGTTCATACGGTAGAGCATTTCGCGGCTGATACCCAGCAACCGGCGGCCTTCCATCTTTCTTTCAAGTAATGGTTGTTTTTTTATTTCTGCCACATTTAGCTGAATGGCCCTGTACATGTTTTGAACTACAGGATCAGTTTTCAGCCTGCTTTTTAATTGTCGCTCCAATGAAGCATTCAAAACCAGTCTAGGATGTGACTTGCGCAGGTTCTTTTTCAGATACTCAACCGTTATTGGATTCTCGAGTGCAGGAATTTCCTTATCGATTTGAGGAAGGGCAAACAATGCATTTTCATTCAGATGGGCAGATACCAAAAAAAACAGGCAGGTTATAAAAAGAATTCCTTTTTTCATTTCAGCTGGTTTAATCACATCCTACAATATTAATCAATTATGAACGAAAATTAAGGATTTCGAAGAAAAGTCAGCCGAAAAACAGAGTTGAGCCGGTTCATGAAAATAATTATACCAGGGGAAACTTGCATGTTACCGGATACAAATGATGTAAAAGTAAAGATTCAGATGGATAACGAATCTTTACTTATCGTAAACTTTCACCTCGACTTCCCCATTTGCCACCAGCAGGGCATTAAGGGCAAGTGCCTGCAGTTCATCTTCACCCGGATAATCAACTACCGGACCTAAAAACTCCACCTTTCTCCTGATATTGGTTACCAGATTTTTGCTGAAAGCCATCCCTCCGGTCAATAGTATGGCATCAACATTTCCCTCAAGCACCACGGCCATTTGCCCAATCATTTTAGCCACCTGGTAGTACAAGGCTTCCTGAACCAACTGTGCTTTTTCATTTCCGGCATCAGCCATTTCCTCAACTTCTTTGGCACTGTTTGTTCCCAGATATCCGACATATCCGCCTTCACCAACTACCATCCTGCGAATCTGATCCTCAGAATACTTTCCGCTGAAGCATATGTCGATTAACTGCCCTACCGGTAAGGTACCTGCCCGTTCGGGGCTGAAAGGACCTTCACCATCGAAAGCATTATTTACGTCAATCACCCTGCCTTTTTGATGCGCTCCTACAGAAATTCCTCCTCCCAAATGCGCCACAATAAGGTTCATTTCTTCATATCTTTTATCCACTTTTTTTGCATGAAGCCGTGCAGTGGCTTTTTGATTCAGGGCATGAAAAATTGAACGCCTTTCGAATTTTGGATGGCCTGCAATCCGGGCCACCTCAGTAAGCTCATCGGTCACCACCGGATCGGCAATGTAGGCGCAGGCGTTTGGAATTTGCAAGGCTATATAATCGGCCAGCAAAGGGCCGAGGTTACTGGCATGCTGCCCCAGAATGCCAAGACGTACGTGCTCAAGCATCCGGTTATTTATCTTGTATACGCCCGACTGCAACGGATAAGTGAGGCCTCCCCTGCCAATGATTATTTTCAGGGCATCCACTTCAACTCCTTCATCAACCAGAGCATCGATTATGAGCCCTTTGCGAAAATCGAACTGGTCGACAACATTGTTGTACCGCATCAGCTCATCCATTGAATGACGAATGGTTTTGTTCAGTACACATTCACTGTCAAAATAAACAGCAAATTTAGTTGATGTTGAACCCGGATTTATAGCAAGAATTCGATGCATAATCAATAAGGCTTAGCTGATTAGGGAAGCCAGCGCAAT
Organism: Mariniphaga sp.; assembly: GCA_041687255.1. Taxonomy (GTDB): domain Bacteria; phylum Bacteroidota; class Bacteroidia; order Bacteroidales; family Prolixibacteraceae; genus Mariniphaga. Next base: position 29,388 of record JAWLCL010000021.1, read on the forward strand.
GGAATTCAGTTTTGTTTTTTCGCTGTCGCCCCTTGATGAGACTATTGCCGGCACTTTGGCTCCCACAATAATTCCCGCCATTTGTGCCTTGCATAACTTTGAGTTGGTTTTATAAAAAACATTGGCGGCATCGATGTTTGGAAACAGCAAACAATCGGCATCGCCAGCCACTGGTGAAGTGAAGCCTTTGATTAGAGCCGATTCACGGTTAATGGCCACATCGAGTGCCATTGGTCCATCGACAAGCCCCCCTTCAATTTGCCGGTGCTCAGACATTTTAGCTATTGTAGCTCCGTCCATGCACGATTGTATCGAAATAATTATTTGCTCGGTGGGCGCTATAACTGCAACTTTTGGAATCTTAATTCCTAGCCGGTGTGCTGTATTTATAAGAAATTCAGTGATAATAATCTTTTGCTTCAAGTCGGGATAAGGAATAACCCCGGCATCGGAAAACAGGATAAGTTTATGGTAATTCAGGCTTTCCATTAAGGCTATATGGCTTAATATGCTTTTGGAAGGTACAAGTCCATAATCTTTTTTAAGCAAAACTTTCATAAACTTATCGGTTGACACCATCCCTTTCATTATCAGGTCAGCTTTGCCTTCATGAATTAATTCCACTGCTCTTTCTGCTGCTTCACGTTCCGAGCCGGTGTGAATGATGTCGTAATTACCAATATCAATTTTCAGTTCACTGCATGTTTCTTCAATTTTTCCTCTGTCGCCGGTAAGTATTGCAGTAACCAGCCCCAGTTCAACAGCTTTATTCAGTGCTTCAAGTGTATTGGCATCAACTCCGTTTACTGTTACCAGCCTTTTTTCAGGCTGTTTTTGCACAAGTTCCAGTAAATCATTAAAACTACGTAATTCCATGAAAAATATTTTCTACGAAATTAGGACAATCATTTCTTTAATAAGATAACATTTCTCATCATAATGAAATTTTTTGCCCGATAAGCCCCCTGATTTAATTCTGCGCACAGGTGTTTTAAAATGGAAATTAACCTCCCCCTGTTCGTTTTTTTTATGCTTTTCCTTTCCCGAGGACAGTTTCACGGGTATTTCAAGCAATTGAGATTTCACCGATGAACTTCCGCTGTTTATTACCAGTATATTCTTTGAGCAGACAATAATTATAAGGTTAAGATATTAAACAATTACTTTTAAATGCACTATTCTTAAGTTTTCGTCTTAAAAAAAGAGTGCTGCAGAATATAAAAGATATTTTTTACAATATGTTTTTTTTATGTATATTATACACGTTTACAAAAATGGTATAACAATACATTCAATTATAAAACGTGCGAACCGTTTTCATACCATATTTTTTTTTACACCCTAACTTCGAATATTCATGCGAAGCATTAATAAATATACATCATTATGATCGACTATCCACCGGTAAAAAACGGTCGTCGGGAGTGATGTAATTTTACCGGCTTTGACTGAACAATAATAGAGAAATAAAATTTATTCATTCATTATTTAAATTTAAAGTTATGGCAAATAAAATTAGTGATCTTGCCGGTTATCTGGAGAAGTACAGCGAAAGTGTAAACGATCCGGAAGGTTTTTGGGGCAAAATCGCAGAGAACTACCACTGGCGAAAAAAGTGGGATAAGGTGCTCGACTGGAGGTTTGAAGGAGAAGGTGCACCCGATGTCAATTGGTTTGTTAACGGCAAACTGAATATTACGGAAAACATATTCGAACGAAATATGCAGCAACGTAAAGATCAGGTGGCCATAATTTGGGAACCAAACGATCCGAAGGAGGATGAAATCAGATTAACTTATGGGGAACTTTTTGATAAAGTAAAACAATTTGCCAATGCACTAAAAAAATTGGGGGTGAAGAAAGGAGATCGTGTTGCGATATATCTCCCGATGGTTCCCGAGCTGGCCATAGCCATGTTAGCCTGTGCACGTATAGGCGCCATCCATTCCATAGTCTTTGCAGGATTCTCAGCGTCGGCACTTGCCGACAGGATTATTGACGCCGAGGCTAAAATACTTATCACTTCCGACGGAGGGTTCAGGGGTGCCAAATCGATTCACCTCAAAAACATTGCAGATGAAGCACTGGCCAATTGTCCTTCAGTGGAGCTGACTGTGGTTCTTAAAAGAACGGAAGAGGAATTGCACTGGGAAGAAGGACGCGATGTATGGTGGCATGAAATCGTCGAAGGGGAAAGCACCTCAAATGAGGCCGAAGCAATGGATTCGGAAGATCTTCTTTTCATTCTCTATACATCCGGCTCAACAGGCAAACCCAAAGGTGTAGTACATACTACTGCAGGATACATGATATACTGCGAATACACTTTTAAAAATGTTTTCCAGTACAATGAGGGAGACACATACTGGTGCACTGCCGACATCGGATGGGTTACCGGCCATTCATATATTGTATACGGCCCCCTGCTTGCCGGCGCCACTTCTCTTATGTTTGAAGGAGTTCCTACCTGGCCTGATGCCGGAAGGTTCTGGGATGTGGTGGATAAGTATAAAGTAACTCATTTCTATACAGCACCGACAGCAATACGAGCCTTAATAGCCCAGGGTGATGAATGGATAATAAATCACGATTTAAGCTCCCTGAAAGTACTGGGCACAGTAGGAGAACCCATAAACGAAGAGGCCTGGCGCTGGTACCACGATATGGTGGGTAAATCGCGCTGTCCGATTGTTGATACCTGGTGGCAGACCGAAACAGGCGGCATAATGATTTCTCCGCTGGCCGGAATCACTCCCACTAAACCTTCTCATGCTACATTGCCACTTCCGGGCGTACAGCCCATATTGGTCGATCCTGAAGGAAATGAACTCCATGGAAACAGCGTGGAAGGCATTCTTTGTATAAAATTCCCATGGCCGGGAATGCTGCGTACGACTTATGGCGACCATCAACGTTGTTACAATACCTATTTCTCTGCTTTCAGAGGGTTGTACCTCACAGGCGACGGGGCCAAACGTGACGAGGAAGGATATTACCGGATTATTGGCCGTATCGATGATGTTATTAATGTTTCGGGCCACCGCATAGGAACTGCCGAAGTGGAGGATGCCATAAATCAGCATCCCAAAGTAGTGGAATCAGCTGTGGTAGGTTACCCGCACGAAATTAAAGGATCAGGTATTTATGCCTACGTAATTTGCGAGGACTTATCGGATGATGAAATGACTACAATCGAAAAAGAAATCAGGGATACGGTAAATAAATTCATTGGTCCGATAGCAAAACCCGATAAAATTCAAATTGTAAGCGGACTGCCAAAAACCCGCTCTGGAAAAATTATGCGCCGCATATTACGCAAAATCGGAGAAGGGGACGCTTCCAACCTGGGCGATACCTCTACCCTGCTCGACCCGGGGGTTGTGGATGAAATCATTAGCGGAGCCAAAGTGGAAGTTAAACGATAATTCAAACAAAAAAGGCATCTTCAAAGTGAGGATGTCTTTTTTTATGAATAGAATTACTTGTTCTCTAAGATATCAGATGTAGGTCGCGTCGCGGTAGTGACCGCGATAATTATTTACTGTTGGTATGACTTATTTTGCTCATTCTCGTTTCATTAAAAAAAACTAAAATTATGAAGAGCCAAAAAACATTTAACCGCGGACTCGTAGTACTTGGTGCCATTCTGATTCAACTTGCTTTGGGTGCAATATATGCCTGGTCGGTTTATACAAGGCTGCTCGTTGAAGAAGGTTGGACAAGGACACAAACACAACTGGTATTTTCAACCGGTCTGGCAATGTTTGCCATTGTAATGGTCATTGCAGGTCGCATGCTTCCAAAAACAGGCCCCCGGAAACTGGCCTTTGCCGGTGGGATTGTACTCGGGCTTGGTTACATTCTCTCAGGAATATTTGGAGCTGAGAATTTCCTTACAACGCTCCTGTTTGTAGGCGTTATGGGAGGCAGCGGCATCGGATTGGGGTATGTTGTTCCCATAGCTGTAGGTATGCGCTGGTTTCCCGATAAAAAAGGTCTTATAACAGGCCTGGCTGTTGCAGGCTTTGGATTTGGAGCCACCTTGTGGATGGCGCTTGCCGACCGGTTGGGCCCACTCGGAGGAGGAGAGCTTTTGGCTTCAATCGGCCTTTCAAATACCTTTATAGCTTATGGTATAGCATACCTGGTTATGGTTTCTATTGGCAGCATATGGATGGTATTCCCACCCGAAGGATGGGCACCGAAAGGCTACGTGCCACCGGAAGCAACAAAAACAAATTCAGCCGGAACAGTAAATTTCACAAGCAATGAAATGTTACATACGCCACAGTATTATCTCATTCTGCTAACTTTCACCTTCAGTGCTGCTGCAGGATTAATGAGCATTGGTCTTATGCGTCTGTGGCCACAGGAAGCCCTAATCAAATCGGGAATATCACCTGAAGAAGCGGGAGCAGCCGCCACTTTGGCAATGGCCGTTTTCTTCGCATTGTTCAACGGCCTGGGCAGGATTGTCTGGGGAATGATAAGTGATAAAATAGGACGCAAACGCTCCATCGTTATTATGATGGCTACACAGGGTCTGTTTGTATTCCTGTTCCAATGGATGGCCGGTAATGTATATACGCTGTACGCTTTTGCCATTCTGATAGGGTTCAACTTTGGAGGGAACTTTGCTCTTTTCCCCACAATTACAGCCGACACCTTTGGAACAAGATACGTAGGCCAGAATTACGGTTGGGTTTTTTTAGCCTATGCTGCCGGAGGTATTTTTGGACCTGTAATGGGAGGCAAGCTGGGCGACCTCAACAATTTCCCGCTGGCATTTACAATTTGCGGAATTTTATGCATCGTGGCGGTTTTAACTATTGCAATGGTTGTGCCGGCTAAAAAATCTCCTAAAAGGCAGATGGTTGTTACTGAATTGGGGGCAAAGCAGCCAGCCTGAATTGAGTGCTAAATGAAGCTAGTCATCGGTAAAAAAAGCCCTGTAACATAAGCAGGGAACATCAGGCATCAACAAGTAGCTCACTTCGATAAATAAGATTAAAAGGATAAAATTAAGGCCAAAATCCAGCTAAATTTTAACCTTTCTGGAAATTTCATGTTGTTAAACAGGAAAAATAAAAATTGTTTTTAAACATAAAACCATATGTTTAAACACGTTATTTGCACACAACCTATTAATTTTAAATAACATATACAACCCACATGCATAATTGAGTAAACATGTTAAAAATTTTTTTTCGTGATTTTTTTTCCTGATTTTTATAGGCAACAATGTAACCTTTGAAAGATTGAGAAAAAGCATTCAAAATTTAAAAAAGCATAACGATGGCCATAAAAAAATTAGACAGCATTTTTAAGCCGAAGCGAATAGCGCTGATTGGAGTATCGAACAATCCAAACAGTGTAGGAGGTATAACCCTTCGGAACCTGGTGGGCGGAGGTTATAACGGAGTGGTATATCCGGTTAATCCCAAAAGGGAGGCAGTGTTTGGAATTCCTTGCTACCCGGATATAAAAAGCCTTCCAAAGGTTCCCGATTTGGCGGTTATAATGACAGCTGCTAAATTGGTTCCACAGCTCGTAAGGGAATGCGGAGAGGCAGGTGTTCATGGACTAATCATCATGTCGGCCGGTTTTAAAGAAGCAGGAGAAGAAGGTAAAAAACTTGAAGAAGAGGTAAAATCAGAAAAGTTAAAATATCCTGACATGCGGATAATTGGCCCGAACTGTCTTGGCATTTTGGTTCCGGGTCTCAGCATGAATGTAAGCTTTGCAAACGGAATGCCGGAAAAAGGGCATGTGGCATTTATCTCTCAATCGGGTGCATTGTGTACATCGGTGCTCGACTGGGCTTATGAATCGCATATCGGCTTTTCGTATTTTGTATCCATCGGTAACTCCATGGATGTTAACTTTGGTGATCTGATTGACTATTTCGGACAAGACCCGGGAACCAAATCTATTGTTTTATATGTGGAATCTCTATCAAATGCGCGTACTTTTATGTCAGCAGCCCGTGCTTTCTCAAGGGAAAAACCTATTATAGTATACAAATCAGGGCGTTTCCCTGAATCGGCTGCAGCAGCCGCCTCTCATACCGGAGCGCTGGCATCGGAAGATTCGATATACGATGCCGTATTCCGCAGGGCCGGTCTTGCACGTGTTTACGATTTTGGAAATATATTTGATTTTACCGACCTTGTAGGACGCAAACGCATACCTAAAGGAAACCGTCTGGCAATAGTAACCAATGCCGGCGGTCCGGGAGTAATGGCTACCGACTCGCTCATCTCCTGGGGAGGGAAACTTGTAAAGCTGTCGGATGAAACGATGCAAAAACTCAATGATTATCTTCCGCCTTTCTGGTCACACGGAAACCCGGTAGATGTGCTTGGAGATGCAACCCCGGAAAGATTTGCCAAAGCCACAGAAATTGTTCTTGAAGATAAGGGTGTGGATGCTGTACTGGTTCTTCTGACTCCACAGGCAATGACTGCGCCTACAGAAACTGCCGAAGCAATTGCCCAAATGGCAACCAAAACCTCAAAAACAATTATGGCTGCATGGCTTGGAGGAGCCAGCATGAGAGATGGCATCCAGGTGTTTAACCGTGCTGGAATTTCCAATTACCCCACCCCAGAACAAGCCATCAGAGCTTTTATGACCCTGTCGCTTTATGCTAAAAACCTGGAGAGTTTGTTTGAAACCCCTAAAGAAGTTCCGGTGTCATTTCAATACGATCGGAATGAGCTCAGGAAGAAATACCTGGAAAAAGTATTTCCGAAGGCAAAGATACTGAATGAGGATGATTCGAAAATGCTGGTGAATGACTACGGTATTGACACCACTCATCCTACACCTGCCTACAATGAAGACGAAGCAGTGGAGATTGCTCAGAAAAAAGGTTACCCGGTGGTTTTAAAAATTTATTCTCCCGATATTACGCACAAATCGGATGTAGGTGGAGTCGCATTGAATATCAAAGATGATGAGATGGTGCGGGCAACCTTCCGAAACATGGTTAAAACCGCTTCAGAGAAAAAACCTGATGCAAAAATAGAAGGAGTAACGGTACAACGGATGGTCGACACCAAAGATGCTGTAGAACTTATACTTGGAACAAAAAAAGACCCGTCGTTCGGCACAGTTATGCTTGTTGGTATGGGAGGAACTAGCGCAGAACTTTTTAAGGACAAACGGCTTGAATTCCCACCACTCAATGAAAGCCTGGCTCTGCAAATGTTGGAATCGCTTCAGATATTTCCCCTTCTTGAAGGATATCGGGGTGCTACGCGTAAAAATATCGAGAAACTTGTTGAGGTGTTGATACGAATGTCATATCTGGCAGCCGATTACCCGGAAATAAAGGAACTGGATATCAATCCGCTGATAGTTACTCCGACTGATGTTATTGCACTTGATGCACGCATTGTTATCGATGAAGAGGTAATGAAAAATCCTGTTAAGGAATACTCACACCTGATATTAAGGCCTTATCCTGAAAGCCTGATAAGCGAAAGCCAACTGAAAGATGGCTCACCGGTGCTGCTGAGACCTATCAAGCCGGAGGATGAACCTATGTGGCTTGAACTCCTGGCAAGTTGCTCAAAAGAATCGATTTACCACCGGTTCAGGTACGATTTCTACTTCGATTCTCATGAAGTAGCCACCCAATTTTGCTTTATTGACTACGACCGTGAAATTGCTATTGTAGCCGAAATCGAGGAAGAAGGAAAGAAAAAACTTATTGGAGTAGGTAGGCTGATTGCTGATCCCGATGTTGAAGTCATGGAGTATGCCATTTTAATTACAGATGCCTGGCAGAAGAAGGAACTGGGATATATCCTAACAGAATATTGTATGGAAGTTGCCAAAAACAGGGAAATAAAAACACTGGTTGCCGAAACTACGCGTGATAACAAACCAATGATTTCGGTATTCAGAAAACTAAATTTTAAAATCAGGTTCAATGAAGATTCAACAGTATCGGTCAGGAAGGACCTTACTGAAGAATAATTTTTCCGCTGCAACGTTTATATTCCCGGCAGCTTATTTTCTGCCGGGATTTTAAACTGTGAAAATGGATAAAGCCATAATTAGTGAAGCGGTTAAGCTCATCCGGAAATCGAAATATATGGTGGCCTTTACCGGCGCAGGTATTTCGGTCGAAAGTGGAATTCCCCCCTTTCGAGGAGCCGGCGGCTTATGGAATACCACTCATCCTATTTTTCTTGAAATTGAATACTTCAGAAACAAACCTCTTCAGTCGTGGCAAAAAATAAAAGAAGTGTTCTACGATAAACTGGGGGATGCAGAACCGAATAAAGCACATGAGATCCTGGCCAAAATGGAAAAGCGTAGTTTTCTTGAATCGGTGATAACCCAAAACATTGACCACCTGCACCAGAAGGCAGGAAGCAAATATGTTTATGAATTGCATGGCACATACAAGCAGCTTGTCTGCATGGAATGTGGTTCTGAATACGACCTGAGTTTTGCCGATTTAAATTTTCTTCCTCCTACCTGTTTTGTTTGCAAGGGAATTTTAAAACCTGATATGGTTTTCTTCAATGAACCCATTCCCCAATTTGCAAAAAAACGCTCATTTGATGAAGCACGAAAAACAGATTTACTGCTTATCATAGGCACAAATGCAGAAGTGCTTCCGGCTGCAGAAATCCCTGAAGCAGCAAAAAAAACAGGAGCAAAAATTATTGAAATAAATATTAAACCTTCCCCTTTTACACACACAGTTACTGATGTTTATATCGAAGCCAGGGCTGTCGAAGCAATGGAAGAAATAGGGAAACAATTGTATTTATAGCAGTTAACACCTGAACCGGAACGCAATTATTCGAAGCGAAGAGGGGCAGGTGCTGCAGGATTAAAATTATAAAAATCCTGTTTAAGCTGTTCTTCAATTAAAACGCCGGCAAAATTTACATCAGAAGGAGAAAACGGGTAGAATGCAAATCGAATCTGGAATGTCCTGAAAACAAGATGTTCATTATGCAACCTCATTCCAAAGCCCAAACCGCTGTAATAATTTTGCGTAAAAATCAATGAATTGTTGGATCCGATAATCCCCAAATCGGCAAAACCGAATGCTGCCATATTAAATTTATAGAATTCCCTGCGCAAAAACATTACATACTCAAGATTCAGACTAAATCGCTGTTTTCCTATTGCCTCACTGCTCCTGAATCCCCTGATATGTTCGTCAACATTAAGGCTAAGTTTTTCGATATCAAACCTTCGGATTCCCATAAGATAATTTGTTCTGACAAATAAACGCAACCGTTTTCTTCCTGCACTTATTTGTCGGGAAATATAATTCATTCCCACCTGAACCTGACCCTGCTCATAATCATTATTTTTGAAGTACCCCCCAATCCCGGCGGAAAGGTAGAGATACCCCTGCCGTTTAACGAGTAAATTACCATTCGACAAATACAAGTGGGCATAATGACGGTTTCCAAATTCATTGACATCATATCCGTAGACAAGTTCATTTTTAAAACCTTCGGGAATATCTTCTGTAATCCCATAACTATACACAAGATGGTCCTGAGTATAATGCCTTTGAGCAAATGTTATTCCGCCAAGAAAAAAAGTGCTGTTGGCAAAATACTGTTTGTTTCCAGGCTCAGTTGACGGTCGTTCAAAAAACCTGTTGTTGTAAAATCCGGCCGACAACACCATTTGCGAATTCTGAATGTAATTGGGCCTGACGGGAAAGCTTCGGCCGGCCCAGGCGCTTATGAAATAAAGGTCCATAGGAACTTCAGTCTGAACAGGGTGATGATCGTATACACGGTCGGTACGGTACATTCTTAATGCTGAACCACCATACCCCCAGGTAATTGAAGGAGTGATGAAAGGTTTATCGACCACCATGCTGAATCCTTCTCTTTTATAGGTGTTCATATAACCGGCGGTAACATCGAGAAACCTGCCCCTTATGTTGTTAATTTTATAAAAAGTTTCCAGTCCTGCATAGGGTTGCCGCCTTAGGTGCCCAACAAACCGAAATGACACTTCATGGCCTACTCCAAAGATGTTGTGATTGTACAATTCGAGTGCTGCTGATTTTATTCCGTTAACATCACCGGTAACACCAAACGGGAAACGATCCTTTGTCACCACATGTACCTTAACAAGGCCTTTATAAACAGAATCCTGCTCCAGTATAAACCTTACATCTTGAATATATCTCAAAGATCGAATTATACGCTCATTCTCATACATCAGTTCAGGATCAAGAAAATCTCCTACTTCGAAAAGAAGCAATTTTTCAATGGTTCCCTTACTGGTAGTGGTGTGAATAATGTTTGCAGTCTTTTCAAGCCATGAAACAGCTTTGCTGGTTGTATCGGCAAAGGTGGGTCCAAAAACTTCAAGGGTGTTAATTGAAATTTCGGAGATAATTTTCCCTTCCATTCCAGCATAATAATTGTAAGCAAGGGTATCTTGCCTTTCTCTCGATTCAGGCTGGGATATAAGAAAATCATAAATCAACCCTGTTATTGAATTTTTTTTAGCCTTATATTCCAAACTGTCGTAAAACATTTCATGTTTCTCATTGGCTCTGCTTTCTGATGTTACCGTATCATTCTCCACTTCTTGTGCATTTGCATTCTGACAAGCCAACACCAACATTATAACACCAGAAATCACGACAATTAAAAACAATAATAAATCTCCGTATATATATGGGTTTAACCTTTTCAAATTAAAATAGATGGTTACATATTTACCGGAAAAATAATGATTTTCAAGGCTTCATTTCAATAAAAGCCTTGTTAATTTTAGTTAAAGCCTCTAAAAATAAGCCTAACCATATGTAAATCCTGCAATACAGAAATGGTAGATTCGTTTTCCCTGTTCAGGAAATTCATCCGTTAATTTTATACTTTTGCCCAGTGGGAAAATTATATGAGACATATAAGCGGAACATTTACGGTGTTATTGGCACCCTGGTGTTTCACATCTTGCTTTTTTCAGTATTTCTGTTGGCCGATGTTGAAAGAAAAGGTAACCTCCAGGAGGAAGAACTTATTATTGAATTCCCCGATTTAGTTTCCGAACCGGAAATAACAGAAGAAGAACAGGAGAATCAGGAAATGCAGGAAACCGAAACAGTGCCTAATGAAGCATCATCGCCTCTTTCTCAACCTCAAAGCAGTTCAACCAACAGAGCATCAAACAGATTGGCTCAAAATGACAAGTTTTTTGATGAAGATTATATGAACGAAGTAGAGGAAGCACAAAAACTGGTTTCTGATGTTAATAATCAGCTTTCAAAAGAGAAGGTAAACTTTGAAGATATTAAAATGCCGGTTCGCACCAATGATGAATTAAATCCCGATTCAATCGGTAATTCGATATATTCCGGTGAAAGCAACATCGTTTATTATCTGGAAAACCGCTACCACAGAAGCCTTCCTGTTCCGGTTTATCTTACCAGGCGGGGCGGGAAAATAATAGTTGATATTTCAGTAAACCGGCAGGGTAAAGTTATTTCAGCAGAACCACGAAAAACCAGTGGAATTAATGACGAGCAACTTTATATTTATGCCAAAGCTGCCGCCTCCCGCACAATATTTAATGCAGACCCCACAGCCCCTGATCCACAGCGGGGAACCATTCACTACACATTTATACCACAATGACGTCAGTGACCTCTTAAACAACATTTTGCATCAATAAAGTACAGCAATCAGGTTTAACATGATTTAACAAATATGAGTTGCATAAATGCATTACAGCCTTTATCTTTGTGTTACGTTTATTTTCATAAGTTTAGGTTTAGTTAGGTTAGTTAGTTTAATGAGAAAAGGATGGGTTGTTGAACCCATCCTTCTTTTTTTTTATAACCTTGTTATTCGTAAGTATTCACTCATTTCATATGCCTCGGGCAAAGCTTCATTCAAATCAACTTTTTTTGGCTGCAAAATAAACCGCCTGGTTTGCCAAAGCTAATCCCGCTCTCATTTCCTTATATCAATGACACTGAACCACATGACCCCTATAATAATTTTTTAAATAAACAATGTCAAATCCACCGAAATTTTCTTATATTCATTCTAAATTATATTTTGGTACTTAAAACACATCGAAGAATCTATATATTTAACGCCCTTAAAAGGAAAATAAATGTTGAATTACAACTTTTAAGGTCCATTTTTGTTAATTTTTGTGACATTTCAGAAAGAATTCAACAAACAAAAATATTACGGCATGTTTGATTTAAACCTGATTAAAAAGATTTATTCAGAATTTCCACGGAAAGTTAATTCAGCAAAAGAAAAACTTAACCGCCCGATGACATATGCGGAAAAAATCCTTTATGGTCATTTATACAATGAAGAAGGTTTGGAAGCATTCAATCGCGGTAAGGATTATGTCGATTTTGCACCTGACCGCGTTGCAATGCAAGACGCTACCGCTCAAATGGCGTTACTTCAGTTCATGAACTCAGGAAAGGAAACAACTTCAGTCCCTTCAACGGTTCATTGCGATCACCTGATACAGGCACAAGTTGATGGAAAGACCGACCTGGGCGTATCATTTAATGTTAATAAAGAAGTTTTTGATTTCCTGGAATCGGTATCCAACAAATATGGTATTGGATTCTGGAAACCCGGTGCCGGCATCATACACCAGGTAGTACTTGAAAATTATGCCTTCCCGGGTGGAATGATGATTGGTACCGATTCGCATACCCCAAATGCCGGAGGTTTAGGTATGGTTGCAATCGGTGTTGGGGGTGCCGATGCCGTAGATGTTATGGCAGGCATGCCCTGGGAGCTTAAAATGCCTAAGCTGATAGGTGTGAAGTTAACCGGAAAGCTAAATGGCTGGACCGCACCAAAAGATATTATTTTGAAAGTTGCAGGTATCTTAACCGTAAAAGGTGGAACCGGGGCAATTATTGAATATTTTGGAGAAGGAGCGGAATCAATTTCTGCAACAGGAAAAGGCACCATATGCAATATGGGAGCAGAAGTAGGTGCAACAACAAGTATTTTTGCCTACGACCAAAGCATGGAACGCTACCTGAAAGCTACCGGCAGAAGCGAAGTTGCTGAAATGGCCAACGAATTAAAAAGCTTCCTTTCACCCGACCCGCAGATATATGAAAACCCTGAACATTATTACGACCAGCTGATAGAAATAAATCTTTCTGAACTCGAACCTCACATAAACGGACCGTTCACACCCGATTTAGCAACTCCGGTTTCTGAAATGAAAGAAGCAGCCAAAAAGCATGGCTGGCCACTGGATGTAAAATTTGGCTTAATTGGTAGTTGCACCAACTCGTCATACGAAGACATATCGCGTGCTGCCTCCATTGCCAAACAAGCTGTAGAAAAAGGATTGAAAGCCCGTTCTGAATTCACAATTACTCCAGGCTCCGAACAGGTCAGATATACCATTGAACGTGATGGATTTATTGATATATTTGAACAAATGGGAGGAAGAGTGTTTGCAAATGCCTGTGGTCCGTGCATTGGTCAATGGGCAAGACCGGGAGCCGATAAACAGGAAAAAAATACCATCGTTCATTCCTTCAACAGGAATTTTTCCAAAAGAAATGATGGTAATCCCAACACACATGCATTTGTTACATCACCCGAACTGGTTACTGCAATTGCCATTTCAGGAAGATTGGATTTTAATCCGCTGCACGACACTATTCCCGGTAAAAACGGGGAGCCGGTAAAATTAGACCCTCCTACAGGTTTTGAATTACCTGCTAACGGTTTCGAGGTAAAAGATGCTGGGTATCAGGCACCGGCCAAAGATGGTTCAAGTGTTCAGATTAATGTTGATCCCAATTCAAACAGGTTACAATTGCTTGAACCTTTTGATCCCTGGAGCGGAAAAAATATCACCGGTGCGCGGCTTCTTATTAAAGCTCAGGGAAAATGCACTACCGACCATATTTCAATGGCTGGGCCATGGCTCAGGTTCAGAGGTCATCTCGACAATATTTCCAATAACCTGCTCATTGGGGCTGTGAATTCTTTTAACAATGAATCGAATAAAGTTAAGAACCAGTTGACAGGCGAATATGGCGAAGTACCTAAAGTTCAAAGAGATTATAAAGCTCATGGCATCCCCACAGTAATTGTCGGAGATCATAACTACGGAGAAGGTTCTTCGCGCGAACATGCTGCAATGGAACCACGCCATCTGGGAGTAGTAGCAGTCATTGTTAAATCGTTTGCACGCATTCATGAAACAAACCTGAAAAAACAAGGAATGCTGGCCCTTACGTTCGACAACGAGAATCAGTACGATATCATCCAGGAAGATGATACATTTAATTTTCTTGATCTTGATGAATTTACCGAAGGTAAACAGCTCCTGCTCGAAGTAGCCCATACAGATGGTTCAAAAGATATGGTAAAGTTAAACCACACTTATAACCAACAACAAATTGAGTGGTTCAAAGCAGGTTCGGCATTAAATACAATCAGAAAACAAAATAATTAATTAGCAAGGCATTACCTGAAAGTTGTTGAAACAAAAGCTAAATTTTAATATAAAATAGTTGAGAATGCAAAAAATTAAAGTGCAAAACCCGGTTGTAGAACTCGATGGAGACGAAATGACCAGGGTTATCTGGAAATTTATTAAAGAAAAACTAATTCTGCCTTATTTAGAAATCGACCTTAAATATTATGATCTGGGCATTGAAAGCAGGGAATCGACAGATGACCAGATTACAGTTGATGCCGCCCATGCTATACAAAAGTATGGAGTAGGTGTAAAATGTGCCACAATAACTCCCGATGAAATACGTGTAGAGGAATTTGGATTAAAGCACATGTGGAAGTCGCCCAACGGCACCATTCGAAACATTCTTGGCGGAACGGTTTTCCGCGAACCCATACTCATTAAAAACATTCCCCGTCTTGTTCCGGGATGGAAACAGCCCATCTGTATTGGCCGCCATGCATTCGGAGACCAGTATCGCGCAACCGATTTTGTCACCAAAGGCCCGGGTAAACTTACAATTACATTTACACCCGATAATGGAGGTGAACCTATTTCTCATGAAGTATATCATTTTGAAGGCGACGGTGTTGCCCTGTCGATGTACAATACCGATGAATCAATAACGGGTTTTGCACGTTCCTGTATGAACCAGGCGCTTCTGAAAAAATGGCCGCTCTACATGTCTACAAAAAACACCATTTTAAAAAAATACGATGGAAGGTTCAAAGACATTTTTCAGGAAATTTTCGAAAAAGAATATAAACAAAAATTTGAAGAAGCCGGAATTACATACGAGCACAGACTTATTGATGATATGGTAGCCGCAGCCCTTAAATGGGAAGGTGGATTTGTATGGGCCTGCAAGAATTACGACGGAGATGTCCAGAGTGATACGGTTGCACAAGGATTCGGCTCACTTGGTTTAATGACTTCAACATTGGTAACTCCCGACGGTAAAACTATGGAAGCAGAAGCAGCCCATGGAACGGTAACCCGCCATTTCCGTCAGCATCAGAAGGGGAACCCTACCTCTACCAATCCAATAGCGTCAATATTTGCCTGGACCCGCGGACTGGAATTCAGGGGTAAGCTTGATAACAACCCGGAACTGATTCATTTTGCCAATGCACTGGAACAAGTTTGTATAGAAACAGTGGAATCAGGTAAAATGACCAAAGATCTGGCGCTAGTAATTCATGAAAAAGACCTGAAACAAGAACATTATCTTACTACTGAAGAGTTTTTAGAAGCTTTGAATGAAAATCTGAAAAAGAAACTGGGTGCATAAAGAATGGATAGAATTCAGCTGATAAACGGTTCACTTCAGGTACCTGACAAGCCGGTAATTCCTTATATTGAAGGCGATGGCATAGGCGTCGACATTACCGTTCCTGCCCAAAAGGTAATTGACGCCGCGGTACAAAAAGCTTACGCAGGAAGTCGTAAAATCCTTTGGAAAGAAGTATTGGCCGGTCAGAAAGCTTATCGTGAAACCGGGAGTTATCTTCCCGAGGAAACAATGAATGCTTTCCGCAAATATCTTGTAGGAATAAAAGGTCCGCTTCAGACGCCTGTTGGTGAAGGAATTCGTTCGCTAAACGTAGCATTGCGTCAGGTTCTCGACCTGTATGTCTGCCTCCGGCCGGTGCGGTGGTTTAAAGGTGTCCCCTCGCCTATCCGTTACCCATCTCTTGTTGACATGCATATTTTTCGTGAGAATACAGAAGATATATATGCGGGTATTGAATATATGACCGGTGATGTGAATGCCGGAAGGTTAAAGGATTTTCTTGTCAAGGAAATGGGTGTTGATAAAATTCGTTTTCCCGAATCGTCTTCCTTTGGAATAAAACCCATTTCCAAAGAAGGTTCCGAGCGGCTCATCAGAGCAGCCATTACGTATGCGGTTCAAAGAAAACTGCCATCGGTAACCCTGGTTCATAAAGGGAATATAATGAAATTCACAGAAGGGGCATTCAAAAACTGGGGTTACAACCTGGCAGAAAAAGAATTTAGCGACCAAACTTTCTCGTGGAGGCAGTATGAAAAAATAAAAAATGAAAAAGGTGAACCTGAAGCTGCACAGGCACTGGAGGAAGCTCAGAAAAGCGGAAAAGTTGTCATCAAAGATGTCATTACTGATGCTTTTTTACAGGAATCACTGCTTAAACCTTATAATCACTCAGTTATAGCCACAATGAACCTGAACGGGGATTATATCTCCGATCAACTAGCTGCCATGGTTGGGGGAATCGGTATTGCTCCCGGAGCAAACATAAACTCCATCAGCGGATATGCTATTTTTGAGGCAACCCATGGAACGGCTCCCGATATTGCAGGAATGGGAAAGGCAAATCCTTCCTCACTAATTCTTTCGGCGGTAATGATGCTCGAATACATGCAATGGTACGATGCTGCTGAACATGTATACGACGCCATGGAACACGTTTTTGCAAAGCGTATGGTTACTTCAGATCTTTATGCTCAAATGGAAGGGGCAAAATTACTTTCGACTGAAGCTTTTGCTGAAGAAATTATCAATCATATACATTAAACAGAAATAAATAAAATCAAAAAAATAATCAGATGGAATACATTAAGTATCGTTTTTTTCAAAAAGCAAGTCAATGCTCAAAAGAATTTCAGCGTATAAAAAAAGATCATGCAGATAAAGTGATTGCCCAGGTGACCTTAGGCCAGGTATTCTCCGGAATGAAAGGAATCCCGCTTCTGGTGACCGACACCTCAAAGCTTGATCCTAATGAAGGAATCCGGTTTAAGGGGTACTCAATACCTGAATTACGGGAAAAACTCCCAAAAGCTAATCCGGAAGGGGAACCTCTTCCTGAAGGTCTTTTTTACCTTATGCTCATTGGTGAAATTCCAACACAGGATGATGTTACCAACCTGTCGAAAGATTTTGCCACACGTGCACATGTACCCCAGCATGTATTTGATGTGATTGATGCCCTGCCAAAGAATTCAAGGCCAATGACCCAGTTTAGCGCTGCCATAATTGCGATGGCTACCGAGTCAATTTTTCAAAAAGCATACCGGGCCGGAGTTAATAAAAAATACTTTTGGGATTCATCGTACGAAGATGTAATGAATCTGATTGCAAGGTTGCCGCATATAGCTGCATACATCTACCGTCGTAATTTTCATAATGAAGATCATATTGAACCCAATCCGCGTCTCGACTGGGCAGGTAACCTGGCCCATATGATGGGATTCGACTCAGAAGATATCAGAAGGTTATTTCGCCTTTACATGGTGATTCATGCCGATCATGAAGGAGGAAATGTTTCAGCACATACTGCCCATTTGGTAGGCTCTGCACTAAGTAATCCTTATTATGCCTATGCTGCAGCAATGACAGGACTTGCAGGTCCACTTCATGGCTTTGCAAACCAGGATGTCATCCACTGGATGTTTCAAATGATGGAAGATCTGGATACAGATTCTCCTTCCGATGAACAGGTAGCAGCCTACATAAAAACAACTCTGGAGGAAGGCAGAGTCATTCCGGGATACGGCCATGCAGTCCTGAGAAAAACAGATCCACGTTTTACTGCACAGCAGGAATTTGCTGAAAAGTATATTAAGGATGACCCTATGATCAACCTGGCAAACCAACTTTATAGAGTAGTGCCACCCATCCTCTCCAATATCGGCAAAATACAAAACCCGTGGCCGAATGTTGATGCATTCAGCGGTTCTCTTCTCTATCATTACGGGATTAAAGAATATACTTTCTATACAGTTTTATTTGGTGTTTCAAGGGCATTAGGTGTTCTTGCTTCTCTGATTAACGATCGTGTTTATGGAATGCCCATTGAAAGACCTACTTCACATCCGCTGCAGTGGTTCCGCGATCAGGTGGATGGAGAAGGCAATAGAAAATGCTGATAAAATTCTGTTGAATAAGGAATGAGAATAAAAAAAGCCGGGCAATGTACCGGCTTTTTTTATAGGGGTCAATGCTGTTTTATTAGTGAGCAGGCTTATTTTTAAAACATCATACACAGAAGTGAGTTTTAATTTTCTGCAAGAAGCCACAAAAACAGGTTCAATTGTAAACAATTTAAAAGAAGCAGCAAAACTTGTTCTTGTTACAGCTCATTCTTATACCTATAACTTGCTGAACCTTTAAATCCTGCATATGTTCTTAATAAAAGAATGACTTCAGATGCTTTTTAAATGAACATTAAAAGAGGAAATACCCGCAGCACACGTTTACCGGGACCAAAAAAATATTCCACCCGCAGACCTTTAAAAAGAATGGTAAAAAAGTCACGGAAGAGAAGAATGCGGAAAGGTTCAGTAGTGAAAGGTGCCGAAAACCGGCTGAAAGGAT
This sequence comes from Mariniphaga sp., assembly GCA_041687255.1. Taxonomy (GTDB): domain Bacteria; phylum Bacteroidota; class Bacteroidia; order Bacteroidales; family Prolixibacteraceae; genus Mariniphaga. The sequence continues at coordinate 48,223 of JAWLCL010000021.1, forward strand.
TCCGGCAGGCTTCCATTCTAGCTGTTGCCATGACAGGTTTCATCCTGCTGATGTTTTCGTCCGATGAAACGTTGTCTTCAAATGAACAAATCACAACTATACAACAAGATACAACTACTGTTGAAGCAGCCTCTGATACAATTTCACCGGTACAGGGAACAGAACAGGCGGCCGGTGAAGCCATTAGTGCACTTCAGAACATCTGGAATAACTTTATTTTTAATTACCCTAAAATTTTGATTGCCATTGGCATTCTTATCTTAACCTGGTTGTTGGTCAGACTGATAAAGCTTATAATCCATACAGCTTTTGGAAAAATGAAAAGCCGTGCAGGAGTTATCACCCTCACTTCAATTATTGTATGGCTGCTGGCCATAGGGATAGCCTTCAGTGTAGTGGTTGGCGACATCAGGGCATTGGTAGGTTCCTTCGGTCTCATTGGTCTTGCGCTTTCGTGGGCTCTCCAAACACCGATTGAAAGCTTCACCGGATGGCTGATGAATACTTTCCGCAAATATTATCAAGTAGGCGACAGGATTATGGTAGGCGATGTGTTTGGCGATGTGTACCAGATCGATTTTCTTTCAACCACCGTATGGGAAATTGGCTCTCCTTTCCAGCCCGGATTTGTTAATGCTGAACAGCCTACAGGCCGGCTTGTAACCTTCCCGAATAATGAAATATTGACAGGTACGGTCATTAACCTCACCGGCGATTTCCCTTACGTTTGGGATGAACTGGATGTTGTTGTGGCCAGCGAGTCGGATATCCCGCTAACAATGGAAGTACTAAGAAAAGCAGCCACTGAGGTAATCGGCGATTATATGCTCAAACCGGCAGAAAGTTACAGCGCAATCCTTAAAAGGGCAGGTTTTACCGAGAAGGTGCCGGTTCAACCCGAAGTGTTTTTATCGGTAAGTGATTCCTGGACCGATGTAATTATTCGCTACCTGGTAAACGCCAGGGAGCGGCGGAAATGGAAAACAGACTTGCTTCTCAAAACCATTGCAGAAATTAATAAGCCGGAATACAAAGGAAAAATCATTCCCGTTTACCCCAGGCAGCAAATACAAATCATCGATTCAGGAGGTGCTCCTTCCGATATTAATCCCCGACAACCATAAATTATCAGCAGCATTAAAGATAAGCCCGGATAAATTAATAGTTTTTCTTTGTGCAAAACTAAATTTTTAATGGATCGGATGGATTCCACATGTTTTAGAGGGTTTTGTTTTTTTATGCCTGTGTTTGCAAAACATGTGAATTTCATTGATGAAATATTTTTTTTATTTTCATGGACAAATAAAAATCTTCAGAAAATAAAAGATGCAAAACAGGATAGTCATTATTACAGGCGCTAATTCAGGTATAGGAAAAGAAGCTTCATTTAAGTTTGCAGAGGCCGGTTATACAGTCGTAATGGCCTGCCGTAATCTTGAGAAAAGTAAAACTGTTCAGGAAGAAATTATAAGTAGTACAAAAAATGATAAAGTTTATTTGGAAGAACTGGACATGTCGTCATTTTCTTCCATAAAAAAATTTTCAAGTCTGATTAAGGCACATTTCCCAAAAATTGATATTTTGATTAACAATGCCGCCTATTTCAATCATGGCGAAAATTACCGTTTAACGGCCGATAACATAGAAATTACTTTTGCAACAAATGTAGCCGGGCCATTTTTACTTACAACCCTGTTGATTCCTTGTTTACAAAAATCAGATGACGCAAGGGTACTTAATGCTTCAAGTAACATCATCAAACATTTCTTTTCACCTAACAGAAAGCTCATATTTAACAATCTTCAAGGAATAACTGACACTAATTACAAGCACAGTGTTTACACGAGTTACTGCAACTCGAAAATGGCTCTTTTAATGCTAACTTTTAAGATGGCGGAACTTTACCGCTCAGACAACATAAAATTTTATTCACTCCAAATTAACGGTGCCCGGATGTCGGATGATACTTTAAAAAAATTCACTCCCGGGTGGCGCTTTATTGCCCGCATTCAAAATCTTTTTTTCCCGCCTCCTGAATTCATGGCTTCAAACTACTTTCAAATCTGTACCGGGGATGAATTTAAAAATTCATCCGGCATACACCTTAATCATAAACTTCAAACAATGAAAGCTGCCCCTGAAAATCCGGTTTTAAAACATTCATTTGGTACTGAATTTTACCCTGCACTTGCCAACAACATGACTGCTCAGGAAAAGATATCGAAAATCTGTAAATCACTTGCAGCAAATTATATGAGTAACTGATTAAGAAAAATAAAATGAGAAAATAAGCTTGTTTTCCTTTACTTTTTAATTCTTACAAAGTGCGGCTTATAAAATGAAAATTCCCATTCCCGGCAGAATATAAATATTTTATTAGCTAATGAAAGCAGAAGGAATTATAAGAAAAGCCATCCCTGAAGACAAATATTCTTTTATTGAAATGGTATTAAAATTTACCTGCTATAACCGGGAACACCATCGTAAAGAATGCAGATACGACGACTTTATCCAGGTATTGGATGCCATTAAAAGCAAGGCCATTAAAACCTTCACCAACAGGGATGATGATGTATTGATTCTTATTGCCGAGTTGAACAGCAAACCTGTAGGTTATGCCCTTGCCAGAATCTACAGGGAAGAGACAACAGCCGATAACGGCACCGGCAGGATGGGCCTTTTTGACGAATTATATGTCGATGAAACAGCAAGAGGACTAAAATTGGGTCAACAGCTTACTGATAGTGTAATGATATGGATGAAATCGAAAGGAATACTCCGGGTCAAATTACATGCCTATGCCTGGAATACAGCTGCAAGAAAACTGTATGAACGGAATGGTTTCACAGTATATGCCTCATCGTTCGAAAAATTCATATAAAATTTATCTTGTAATTGTAACATTTTCAGGGAAAAACGTACAACTTCTAGAGTTAAACAACCGTCTGTTTAACAAGCATTGTTTGAAATAAAAACCAAAATCTCAGCATCATGCCACAGGAAACTTCAGTAAAAGACATTTGCTGCCCTGAATTTGACCCGGCACCATGGGATGAAAAGCTTCATGAATGGACCGGCAAAAAATTCATAAAAGACAGCGTGCTGACGCTTTTTTACATGCCAATAAATTTTGGTTCTGTAATGCGCCGACTGCACCGGAAAGTTGAACAACAGCAGGCTGAAAACCCCGATTGGATGGGTCTTGCCGACCACACATCAAAATGGAACATGGACATTTATCTTGCTGTGAACAAAGAAATTACTGATGAAAAAAACACCACCCTCAGTGGTAAGTTTGCTTCAAAAGTTTATGAAGGTCCGTATAAGGAAACCGGGAACTGGAACAAGGACTTTCAGGCATGGTGCAGCCATAAGGGCTTAACTCCGGAAAAATACTATATGTGGTACACCACCTGCCCGAAATGTGCCAAAAAGTACGGTAAAAATTACGTGGTAATTGTGGCAAAACTCAATAAACAATGAATATTAAACCGGAAATTATTACCATCAACAATCAAAACCTGGCCGATTTCCCCGAGGTGATTTGCTTTATAAATAAAAATCAACCGTCGCATTCACTTAAAACAGAATGGCTGAAAGAACGGCTGGAGGAAGGCCTGCGCATTAAGCTTCTTTTTGTTGAAGGAAAAAAGAATGCAGCAGGATTTCTGGAATATATACCCGGTGAATTTGCCTGGAGGGCTGTAACAGCCAAACATTATATGTTAATCCATTGCATCTATATCTATCCGAATGCTAACAAAAATAAGGGACTGGGAACACTTCTAATTGAGGAATGTATATCTGATGCCAGGAAAAATAACTGTAGCGGGGTTGCTGTAATTACCGGCAAGCGTGCTTTCATGGCTGAGAATACACTTTTTATTAAAATGGGTTTTCAGCCGGCAGGCAACGATGGCACCGGAAACGAATTGCTGGTTTATAAGTTTAACGATGGTCCTGTTCCGGTAATCAACGACTGGAAATCACAACTGGCAAACTATCGGGGGTTACATATTGTATACACCCGCCAGTGCCCCTGGGTTGCCCGGATGGTGGAGGAATTTAAGGAATCGGATTTGCAGAAGCGATTGAACATTGATATCACCGAGCTTAAAACCCCCGAAGAAGCACAGAATGCTCCTGCACTTTATACCACCTTCAGCCTGATATACAAAGGAAAACTCCTTGCCGACCGTTACATTTCAACAACCCGCATGAACAATATATTGAAAAAAGAGAAACTTATTTAAACCGTATAAAAATTTACAATCTAAGCGATGAAAGAAGTTAAACTGCGCCTGCTTACAATGGAAGATGCCCCAAAAATGGCAGAACTGGCCAACAATGAGAAAATAAGTATTAATCTTCGCGATGGGTTCCCTCATCCCTATACCTTTAAAGATGCCGAAGAATTTATCACAAAGTTTGGGCATCACGACCAGATGAAGGTGTTTGCCATTGAATACAAAGACCATTATGCAGGTAATATTGGACTGCACATAGGGGAAGATGTCTACCGGAAGTCTGCCGAAATCGGTTATTTTCTGGGAGAACCTTTCTGGAACAAAGGCATTATGACTGAAGCTGTAAACCAAATGGTCAACTACGGATTTAATCACCTCGAAATTGTTCGTATCCATACCGGCATCTTCGAATACAACCTGGCATCTCAACGGGTGCTTGAAAAGTGCGGGTTTAAAAAAGAGGCAGTTTTTGAAAAAGCAATCTTTAAAAATAACCGGCTTTGGGATGAAGTAAGGTATGCTGTAATTAAACCGGATGCCACTGCTTTATAATTTTCTATCTTGCAGAGAATCTGTGAATGATGAAAATGGAATTTTCTCTGCATAATTACTTTACTGATTGCATTCAATTAAAAGACATAGCCATTTATTTTAATACGTATTTTTCAAATCATTCCTGATAAAACAGGATATAAACTATAAACCCAAAACATTACCCATAGTCCCATATACCAGGTAAATCTTTTTTTATACCAAATGAATGAGCTAAACAGAGCCCAATACAAAATAACCAATGGCCAAATCATTTTTTCAGGTCCAAAAATATGAAATACTGCTCGGTCAAGTCCTGGACCGATTAAGCAAAATGTCCCGAATATTATATACTCTTTATGTTTTTGTGAATTTTTTTTTCTGTATAGAAAAGCAAGGGTTACCAGGAGAATGCTAAAAGACTCAAGAGGTCTTAATAGTTTTAACCAGTCATTTTTTACTATAAAACTTTCAAAATACAAATTCCAGATGGTCATTGTCATTAAGTAATAAATTACCATTCCAAATAGTCCAAGTTTGAAATGTAATTTGAATCTTTTCTTTCTAATAAGTCCTGATTGTAAAACAAGAAGTGTAAACCAGCAAAATGAAAAAAAAGCATGAATTATGAACTTAGATTCGGAATTGCTTTTCTGTCCGATATCGAACAACCAATTATCAGAAAATCCAATTGCCATTATCAACCAAAAGATGATACTGAATATTATGAAAAAATTTTCTCTTTTCATTTTGGTGATTCAAAATGCATTACAACGGTTCTATGTTATAAAGAAAACCTGGAATTCATCGTTGTACCTGTTATCTTTCAACATTATTGCCTAAATAATTGAAAACGCAGGTAACTTACGACATTATTATCAAATATTTTATCTAATTTCTTTGATTCATTCATGCCAGGCTGAAATCCATAAATATGCCTTTATTGTATCATTTTAATTTTCGTTTTTCCAAACATTATCTTCTTTAGAAACATCAATGTCATTATCACCAAGAGAGACCTGTATAATTCTACCGGCTGACTTATAGTTTAGCGAAACCGTTTCCGGATTACCTTTCCAGATGTATGCTGATTTATAATCTTCCAGAATTTCACCATTTTCAAATTCAAGAGTCAATGCAACAGGTAATGGTAATTTACCCGGATTAGAAATTTGAACTTCAATATTATTCTGCTTTTGGTTTACATTTTCAATTTTCAAATCGGGAGCACTGAATTCTAAATACCAGGGGTTCCAGTACCAGCTTAAATCTTCACCCAGCAAATCTTCCATTGTGAAAAAATAATCATAGGATATAGGATGCTTGTATTCCCATCGCTGCATGAATTTTTTTAATGGATTCTCAATCCCCTGCTCTTCTAAAATTTCAAATAGGAATTTGGAAGCTGCTGATGATTTTACATAGTAATAAAAAGGCCAACTGTAGAAGTTCAAGTAGCTGGATGGGGTGTGCAGTGGAATGTCATTATCTGTGTTCCAGATTAATTCTCCCGTTTTGGGCATTACAATCCCCATCCTTTCTAAAAAAGAAGTGGTGAAATATTCAACCCATCCTTCATCCATCCACGCATATTTTTCTTCATTGGTGCAGATATAAAACGGAAAATACGAATGGGCAATTTCATGTGCTGTTATTAACACCAAAGCAGAATCCGGAAATAACCCGTTAGCGGCCATCATCGGAAATTCCATTCCGTCGAAATTCCCCTGAGTAAAAAATGTAGTGTGTTTTTGAAAAGGAAAGGGTATTCCCGGGAATTCAGTTGAAAAATAATGAATGGATTGTTTTGCTGTTTCTGCAATTGTTTTTGTACCCAGTTGTATCCGGGTGATAAACTACATTTATCCATGTGCGGCTGTTGCGGATTGAGTCAGTCACGACACTTGTTGCATCCCATATGGAATTATTGCTTACAGCAAACGCAAAATCAATTACTTTCTCTGCCTTAAAATGCCAGATGTGTGAACTACTTTGTTTAAGTATATTATTTTTCTTCAAATCATCTTTTGATATTAACTGTATGACATCATCAGTCTGTTTTGATTCTTCAACTTTTGCTATAAATTCTTCATTATAAATTTCTTCCCGGTTCTGTAAATCACCGGTTGCCCAAACTAAATATTCCCCCGGAACTTCGAGGTGAACATCGAAATTGGAGACATCGTTGTAGGTTTCCTGGATTCCTGTATGAAAAGCGTTGTCCCATCCACTTATATCATCGTAAACCACAATCTGTGGAAACCAGTATCCGATAAAAAAAGCAGAATCGTTTAATCTTCCGGTTCTAATCTCAAACTGATAAGGCATTTTTAAACTCCATTCAATTTCAATTTTTGTTGCAGAATTTGGTATAATAAATTGAGTACTGTCAAAGTGTAGCTGCATTCCAGTTGCCTGAAATTTTAAATTTTCATGATTGATAGTATCATTTTCAAAAATAACAAAGTGGATCAATACTCCATCGGTCAAATTTGTTTCCGAAATAGGGAAATCACGCATTGCTCCTTTTTTATACATGTTTTGTTTCAGCATAAATCTGATGAAGTTTTTTAAGGTATCTGGACTGTTGTTATGATATATAATAGTTTCCTTCCCGTAAATTTTTACGCAATCCGGATCAAATCGTGCATTGATGGTATAGTTGGCTGAATTTTGCCAGTAATTTGGACCGGGATTCCCATCCCATGAACGGGTTTGATTACTATAAGCTTTTCTTATTTCTTTTGTCATATACAATTTATCTGACTGAGAAAAACTTTGAAATTTAGGAAGAGAAAAGAAAAACAATATTAATATGGCCAACCTATATTTTAATCTAAATAGTTTCCTTTTCATTTGTCTGCATTTTGAGGTACAACAGGTAATTCATTCGTTGTACTAATAGTTAATTGCTCAGCTTTTTTAGCTTGCCTCATGAACCTCTTTGGCTGCACGAACCCCCGATCGCAAAGCACCTTCCATAGTGCTGCGCAGGATGCTGGTGTGTTCTCCTGCAAAATGAATTCGCCCGTGGGAAGATTGCAATGATTTCAGGTATTTGCCCACATCACCAGGTGCAGGAAAACTAAAAGCCCCCATTGCAAAAGGATCTTTACTCCAGGCTTTTACGTGCCCTTTCTGGTAATGTTCTTCCAGATTTGGATGGATTTTTTTCATATCCTCAATTGTTTTATCCAGCAGTTCTTTTTCAGACATTTTACCCATAGCTGTTGCTTTGGGTCCGCCGACTATACTTTCCAGGATAGCAGGGTTCTCTTCAGGGTTCCCGGGATGCAAATGGCCCGTCACCTCTCCTGTTATAAGATCAGATTTTGCACTTCCGGAAACTCCTTTTTTTAACCAGAACGGCTTTTCCACCTGCAGGTAAGTTCTGGTAATATCCAAGGAAGGTAGATTATTTATAGCCTGTTGCTTGTCTGCCGGAAGCGGAGGCAGGATCTTAACTTTGTGCAAAACCTTTGCCGGTAAGGTACATATCACACTATCTGCCTTATATGACTGCACCCTTCCGGATTCTCTAACGGTTACTGTTACTTCTTCCGCAGAACTGCTTACAGAATTAACCTTAACTCCATAACGAATATTATTTTTCAGTTTTTTGGCCATAGCCAAAGGAAGCTTGTCATTACCGCCTTTCAGTAAAAAAGGTGCTGCGCCCATAAATAATCCGAAATCTGAAACTGCCATTGAAAGGCCTGAGGTTTTTTCCGGAACTGCACCAAACCATTGGGTGTTTTGAACCATTTCAATGGCTCCCCTGCTGGCTCCCTTGGAGGTCATATATTGCTCCAGAGAAAGCTTATCCATTTCAATTAAAGGGGATTCAGCCCAGCCTTCCGGTTGTGCAATTTCTTTTGGCAGCTTTTCAATAATGTATTTATTTACTATTCCCCAGGGGCCTAATTCCCGCTCTTCAGCAGTCAGGTCATAAGGCCAGTCAACCGGTTTCCCGGGGGTGACAACAAACCTTTTACCCTTGAGATGGTGCACCACCGGCCTTTCCGGCATGGTCCAGGGTACTTTTTCCAGCCCCAGTTCTTCTATGTATTTGAGGGCTGTGGTATAGTTCTCAGAAAATGCTGCAGCTCCCTCTTCAGCATACAGGCCTTGTGCAAAAGGTTCTCTAAGGGTGGAAACGCGACCGCCGGGACGATCTCTGGCCTCCAGAACTGTAACCTTATGACCGCCCTTGTTGAGTTCCCAGGCTGCTGCCAGTCCGGCCAGACCAGCCCCCAGGATAAGAACGTTACGTGGTGCTTTGGTTTTCCCGGTTATAAATTCCTGTGCGGCAATCATCCCGGGAAAACAAATACCTCCGGCTCCCAGGGCTAGCTGCTGTAAAAATTCTTTTCGGGTAGTCTTTTTAAAATTCTGTTTTTTCATAATAGTAAATTAAATGGGGTTATAATTGAGCATCCTTACGGTTGGGTTTCTGTCGGGAAGAGCTATGTTATTGTTTTCCAGTAACCAGAGGTTCCCTTTTTTATCGAAAGTGATGGCGCTTGGAAACGACAGGCCGGATGCAACCACTTCTGCAAGATTTCCTTCAAGATCGTAAGCACTTATAGTACCACCTGCTGCCAGGCCGGGAACAAAGGAGGAGATCCAGCTATTCTCATCAAACTCCACCACATAAAGAAAACCATCCGGACCAATATCCAGATCAATCACCGAGGTAAGGCCGTCAATGAGAACCTCACAGGGTCCGAAATCTTCAGAACATGTTACATTGTTCGCATCTGCAGGAATTTTCCAGACCCGGGATAGGCCTATAGGTAAACCTTGCCCCGCTACAGCTCCCGTTAATTCCCCAACATATATATAATCCTCGTGTACAGCGACTGAAGTGGGGACGGGCTGTACATAGCATGGAATGGGTTCTCCGTCCTCATTATCTGTTACCCAACGGATTATCCAGTCACCGTTTTCATCAACAGGAGGGGTGAAGATTGCTTTCCAGTCAATAACTCCTGTAGTTGTTGCTGAAAGCAAGGTATTTCCGGCTGCATCTGCCACTAAAGCTGTTGAGCCGGACAAGGCAACAACTTTGTAAGGGTTGTTTTGTGGGCCTGCACTAAAACCATCGATAGCTTCGCAAAGCTGGTTCTTCCATTGGATACCTTCAAACGCATCAGGATCGTCTTCTCTTTCAAAGGCTGCCAAATCGGCCACCATTCGAGTTGTTCCGTTAGACACCCTGTAAAGTTCCCCTTCTACGGCCAGATCTGTGCCCATAGTTGTCAGAAATGCGCTTCCGGCACCTATAGCTGCAATACCGTTGATATCAGATGTAGCGTCCACCTCAACCATCGTCTTAATCTTACCGTTTTTGATGATCTGAACGCTTCTTGAATCCCCGTTATTAACCCCAACAAGAATACTACCATCGGGAGTACTGGTGATATCATAAACCGGAGCCGGGAACTCGTAGGATCCGCCGGACATGTTGTTTTTAGCAGATTTTGTTCCAACATCAAACACTTCTACTTCTTTTTCACAAGCCATAAAGCTTAGTGAAATAAATACCAAAACACATAAGTGTATTGACCACTTTATCAAATAAAATTTTAAAGTTCTCATAACTAAAATGTATTAATATTAATAGTTTATAGTGTTAACTGGATTTAAGGCTTCCGGAGAACCTGATCCATTATTATTCTCCATTTACCCAAACATTATCTTCTCTATATACATCAATGTCATTGTCGCCAAGCGAAACCTGTTTAATTTTACCGGCTGATTTATAATATAATGATACAGTTTCCGGATTACCTTTCCATATATATGCTGATTTATAATCTTCCAGAATTTCACCATTTTCGAATTCAAGAGTCAATGCAACAGGTAATGGTAATTTACCCGGATTAGAAATTTGAACTTCAATATTTTTCTGCTTTTGGTTTACATTTTCAATTTTCAAATCGGGAGCACTGAATTCGAAATACCAGGGGTTCCAGTACCAGCTTAAATCTTCACCCAGCAAATCTTCCATTGTGAAAAAATAATCGTAAGATAGAGGATGCTTGTACTCCCATCGTTGCATAAACATTTTTAATGGATTGGAAACTCCCTGTTCATCTAAAATGTCAAACAGGAATTCAAAAGCCACAGATGATTTCAGATAAATATTAAATCGTCCGAAAATACTCATGTAGCTGGATGGGATATGTAATGGAATATCGTTTTCTGAGTTCCAGGTTGATGATTCCCTAGAGCGATTTGATAACCCCTTCCATTTTAAAAATGAATGGGTGAAATATACTGCCCATCCTTCATCCATCCATGCATATTTTTCTTCGTTGGTACAAATGAAAAACGGAAAATAGGAATGGGCAATTTCATGTGCTGTCAAGCTCACCAGTCGAACAGAATCAGGAGGTAAGCCATTGGCGGCCATCATAGGAAATTCCATTCCACCGGATTTTCCCTGAGTCAAAAATGTGATATGTTTTTGAAAGGGAAAAGAAATTCCGGGGAATTCTGTGGAAAAGTAATGAATGGATTGTTTGGCTGTTTCTGCAACTGTTTTGTACCCAGCTGCATCCGGATGATAAACGGCATTGACCCAGGTGCGGCTGTTGCGGATTGTGTCAGTAGTAACACTGGTTGCATCCCATACAGAGTTATTGCTTACTGCAAACGCAAAATCGGTGACTTTCTCGGCCTTAAAATGCCAGATGTGTGATTTACTGTTTTGAAGAAAATTATTTTTATTTAAATCCTCTTTAGAAATTAACTGTACAGTTTCATCTGAAAGTTTTGATTCTTCAACTTTTGTTAAAAAATCATCAATATAGATTTCCTCTGGGTTCTGTAAATCGCCGGTTGCCCAAACCAGATATTCCCCCGGAATTTCGAGGTAAACATCAAAATTTGAGACATCGTTGTATGTTTCCTGTATCCCAGTATGAAAAGCATTGTCCCATTCACCTACATCATCGTAAACCACAATCTGTGGAAACCAATAGCCGATAAAAAATGCAGAATCGTTAGATCTACCGGTTCTAATTTCAAACTGATAAGGCATTTTCAAACTCCATTCAACTTCAATTTGTGCTTTAGAATGGGGTAATATAAAATGAGAACTATCAAAGTGTAGTTGCATTCCGGTTGCCTGAAATTTTATATTTTCATGATTGATGGTATCATTTTCAAAAACAACAGTGTGAATCAATACGCCACCGGTTAAATTTGTTTCCGAAACAGGGAAATCACGCATTGCTCCTTTTTTATACATGTTTTGTTTCAACATAAACCTGATGAAGTTTTTTAAGGTATCAGGACTGTTATTTTCATATTCAATAGTTTCCATACCAGATATTTTCACGCTGTCAGGGTCAAAACGGGCATTAATAGTATAATTCGATGAATTTTGCCAATAATTTGGTCCGGGATTCCCATCCCATAAACGGGTTTGATTCATATAAGCTTTTCTTATTTCTTTTGTCATATAGAGATTATTTGACTGAGAAAAAATTTGAAAATGAGAAAGAGAAAAAAAAATCAATATAAAAGTGATCAACTTATATTTCATGAATCATTTGTTTGCTGATTAACATTAAAAATCTCCATATAATCATCAGAGTATGCCAATATCCCTTTTCTGATGTTAAAGCTTACAGATGCTGTCATCTATCTGTAAGAACCTACCTCAACCCGCTCCGTTCCAGCAATGCATCGACGGTAGGTTCCTGTCCACGGAAGCGTTTGTATAGTACCATAGGGTGTTCGGTTCCTCCTTTTTCAAGTATTTGTTCTCTAAAAGACTGAGCCACTTCCCTGTTGAACAATCCTCTTTCCTTAAACAGGCTGAAGGCGTCGGCATCAAGCACCTGCGCCCATTGATATCCATAATATCCGGCCGCATAACCTCCGGCAAACAGGTGTTCGAACCGGGTGCTTGTAGCTACCTGGTCAATGACCGGGAACAACTGTGTTTTTTTCCATGCCTCTTCCTCGAACTGCTTTACATCGCCGTAAAAAGGTTTCCTTTGTGTGTGCCAGGCCATATCAAGCAAACCCCTACCTATCATGCTCACAGTATGATATCCGGCCTGAAAATTTTCGGATGCCCTGATTTTTTCCACCAGTTCGGCCGGGATGAATGCTTCTGTTTCGTAGTGGCGTGCAAACCGGTCGAGGAAATCTTTTTCAACAGCCCAGTTCTCTAATAATTGAGAAGGAAGTTCAACAAAATCGCGGTAAACCCTAAGTCCTGAAAGACTTGGGTAAGTAGAATTAGCAAGAATTCCGTGCAGGGCATGTCCGAATTCATGCATAAAAACTTTCATTTCATTGAAAGTAAGAAGTGCAGGCCTTGTTTCGGTGGGGCGGGTAAAGTTCATAACGATGTTAACATGCGGTCGTGAATTCCTGTCGTCCTCTTTCCACTGTCCCTTGAATGAGCTCATCCTTGCACCCCCGCGCTTGCCCGGTCGTGGATGGAAATCGGCAAAAAGTACCGCTAAAAACGAACCGTCGTTGTCATACACTTCGTATGGGATAACTTCATCATTATAAACCGGAATTTTTCTGTTTTCATTGAAAGTGATGCCGAAAAGCTCTGTCGCAAGACCAAAAACGCCGTCAATAACATTGTTCAACTCGAAGTAGGGTTTAAGTATTTCATCGTTTATGCCGTACTTTTCTTCTTTGAGCTTTTCGCTGTAATAGAACCAATCCCATGGCATGATTTCTTCTGAAAACCCGGCTTTTTCTGCAAACTTCTGAACCTCTTCTTTGTCTTTCTGAGCAATTTTAAAAGAAGCTTCATATAAATCATCCAGCAGTTTATAGACACCCTCCGGATTCATGGCCATGCGACGCTCCAGAACATAATCGGCGTAGGTTTCGTAACCCAGCAGTCTGGCCATTTCAAGCCGAAGATTTACGATTTTTACAATGTTATCCTGGTTGTCGAGTTCATCGCCTTTAAAAGATTTCGACTCGTATGCAAGTGCAAGTTCTTTGCGCAAGTCGCGGTTATCGGCATTTTTCATGAATGGCAATGCGCTGGGTAAGGTGAGGTCGAAAACCCAGCCTTCTTTATCCTTGCTCTTTGCTTTTTGTGCTGCGGCTTCAAGCGCACTTTCAGGTAGTCCTGCCAGTTCGCTTTTATCGGAAATGTGCAGTTCATATCTGTTTGTTTCCTTCAGCACATTTTCACCAAATTTAAGGGTCAGCTTCGACAATTCGGTACGGATTTCTCTGAATCTTTCCTTGTCGGCTTCTGAAAGATTGGCTCCCTGACGCACGAAATCTATGTAGGTATGTTCCAACAAGGTGTGCTGTTCCGGAGTGAGATTCAGATTATCCCTTTTATCGTAAACTGTTTTGATTCGTTTAAAAAGAATCGGGTTCAGCGTAATATCGTTTTGATATTTGGTAATCATTGGCGAAACTTCCTGGGCAAGCTGCTGCATTTCATCATTGGTTTCGGCGCTAAGCAGATTGAAAAAAATGCGGGCTATGCGGTCCAGTAATTTTCCCGAGCGTTCCAGTTGTTCAATTGTATTTTCAAATGTAGGAGCGACCGGATTATCTGTCACTGATTTCACCTCTGCTTCGCCCTGTTTTATGGCTTCTTCAAAAGCAGGTAAAAAATGTTCAGCTTTAATTTTGTGGAATGGTGCCGTTTCATGAGATGTATCAAATTTCTGTAGTAACGGATTCTGGGCATTTGTTATTACCGATAGCAGGCTGACTGCAACAATGAGTTTTATTGTTTTCATTTTCAATGCTATTTAAATCAATTATTAAACATTTACGTCTTCATAGAATACATCTTACCTCAACCCACTCCGTTCCAGCAATGCATCGATGGTAGGTTCCTGGCCACGGAAGCGTTTGTATAGTACCATAGGGTGTTCGGTTCCTCCTTTTTCAAGAATTTGTTTTCTGAATGACTGAGCCACTTCCCTGTTGTACAATCCTTTTTTCTTAAACAGGCTGAATGCATCGGCATCGAGTACCTGGGCCCACTGATATCCGTAATAAATGGCGGCAAAATCTCCGGAGAAGATATGCTGGAATTGGGTGCTTGTTGCTACCTGGTCAACAACCGGGAACAGCTGTGTCTTTTTCAATGCTTCTTCCTCAAACTGTTTTACATCGCCGTCAAATGGTTTCCTTAGCGTGTGCCAGGCCATATCGAGCAAGCCTCTGCCCAGCATCCAAACAGTATATTCACCTGCCTGAAAATTTTCAGATGCTTTAATTTTTTCCATCAGTCCAGCCGGAATGGGTTCTTCGGTTTCGTAATGGCGGGCAAAGCGGTCGAGAAACTCTTTTTCAACTGCCCAGTTCTCCATTAATTGAGAAGGAAGTTCAACAAAATCCAGTAGGACATTTGCTCCCGAAAGGCCTGGATAAGTAGTATTGCCAAACATAGCGTGCAGGGCATGTCCGAATTCGTGCATAAAAAGTTTCATATCATTAAATGAAAGAAGAGCAGGCCTGGTTTCGGTCGGCCTGGTAAAGTTCATAACAATGGTAATGTGCGGTCTTGAATTTCTGCCGTCTTCTTTCCACTGTCTTTTGAAATAGCTCATCCAGGCACCTCCACGCTTACCGGGGCGCGGGTGAAAATCTGCATACAGTACCGCTAAAAACGAACCGTCATTATCGAAAACTTCATATGGAATGACTTCTTCATGGTAAACCGGTATTTCCCTGTTTTCATTGAAGATGATACCATAGAGCTCTGTAGCAAGTCCAAAAACTCCATCGATAACGTTATTCAACTCAAAATAAGGTTTTAGCATTTCATCATTTATACCGAACTTTTCTTTTTTCAGCTTTTCGCTGTAATAAGACCTGTCCCATGGCATAATTTCTTCTGAGAACCCGGTTTTTTCTGCAAAATTCTGAATCTCTTCCAAGTCATTCTCAGCAATATTAATAACAGCATCAAACAAATCGTCCAGCAATTTATAAACACTCTCCGGATTCATGGCCATACGACGTTCCAGAGCATATTCGGCGTAAGTATCATATCCCAACAGCATGACCATTTCAAGCCGCAGATTTACGATTTTAACAATGTTGTCCTGGTTGTCGAGTTCATCGCCTTTAAATGATTTGGAATTGTATGCAAGAAATAATTCTCTGCGTAAATCACGGTTGTCGGCATATTTCATGATTGGCTGGTAACTGGGCGCGGTGAGGTCAAAAACCCAGCCTTCTTTATCCTTGCTCTTTGCTTTTTGTGCAGCGGCTTCAAGCTCATTTTCCGGCAGCCCTGCCAGCTTGCTTATATCTGTAATGTGCAGTTCGTACCTGTTGGTTTCCTCCAGTAAATTTTCATTAAACTCAAGGTACAGCTTTGATAATTCGGTACGGATTTCTCTGAATCTTTCCTTTTCGACCTCCGAGAGATTGGCTCCCTGGCGCACGAAATCAATGTAAGTATTTTCTAACAGGGTGTGTTGTTCCGGAGTAAGATTCAGTCCATCCTTTTTATTGTAAACCGTTTTAATTCGCTCAAAAATAATTGGGTTAAGGGTAATATCATTATGAAATTTGGTCATTAAGGGCGAAACTTTCTGAGCAAGCTGCTGCAGTTCTTCGTTGGTTTCGGTATTAAGCAAGTTGTAAAATATGTGGTCTACACGGTCCAATAATTTTCCTGAGCGTTCCAATTCTTCAATCGTATTCTCAAAAGTGGGAGCTGCCGGATTATCTGTCACTGCTTTCACTTCTGCCTCTGCTTGTTTTATGGCTTCTTCGAAGGCAGGTATAAAATGTTCTGCTTTAATTTTGTGGAATGGTGCCGTTTCATGGGGTGTATCAAACTTCTGAAGCAACGGATTTTGGGCATTTGTTATTACCGATAGCAGGCTGACTGCAACAATTAGCGTTATTGTTTTCATTTCCATTACTATTTTCACAATTTTAACCATACAAGCAATCATTCAAATATTTAAAAAATAATTGAACTTAGTTTTTTTCAGATTTCTTATCAGTTAAATTGTTACTAATAGTAAAAAGGAAATCCTTATTCAAAGTTATGACCTTCTTCTTTTGAATCAAATACCCCTTTTGGGGTATTTTTATCTTTATATAATTAAGTTCTTTAGTAAGAACTCTTCTTTATCTCAATACTCTTTTATTCAAATGATATAATCACTGAATAGGAAATTTAAAGTTAAATAGTATAAGTGGGTTTTGATTTTTTTAATATCTTGAGTATTGTTAATCTTACCTCTTAAATACCATTACAATGACACGCTCAGATATACAGAAAGTTCTCAATGTCTGGGAAACCAAAAACAAGATTACCAATCCGGTAAAAACAGAAGTATATTTTGAAATCATTGAGCAGATGGCCAATCTTTTTGCCGCAGGTTCCTATTACTATTACATATTTGATTTTGAAAAATTTGAAATGGAGGTGGTACATAATGATACTAAACATGTCCTTGGCATCGAGGCTGAAAATTTTACCCTTCAAAATCTCTTAAGCATCATCCACCCGGAGGATATTGAGAAATTGCATGAAAAGGAGGCTAAAGCTGCCGAATTTTTGCTGAACCGGATTGCAAAAGTTGAGATCCCGTTTTACAAAACCGTGTACTTAATGAGGCTGCGACACAGCAATGGCACGTATAAAACTATTCTGCACCAATCTGTCACCCTTATGGTTTCCAATGGCGGGAAGTTACAGAAAGTATTGGGAATTCATACCGATGTTACGTATTTGAATATGCAGGTGGATCATAAAGTTTCCTTTATCAGCAGCAAACTACCCTCTTTTTATTCGCTGGATACCGAAACTGATTTTAAACCACTTATCAGTAAATGCAGTGAATTATTTACTGTCAGAGAATTAGAGATAATTAAAAAGGTTGCTGAAGGTAAAGATATTAAAACAATCGCTAATGATCTTTTTGTATCACCACAAACCATAAAAACACATAAAAGAAATATGCTCAGAAAATCCGACTGCCACAATATAGTTGAACTGGTAGCTAAATGCATCAGGGAGGGAGTAATTTAAAGATAACGGACCACAAATTACCCTTGCCGCATACCAATACAACCAGCTGGGGGAACAAAATGACAAATACTTTCACGGGTGCAGCAGCGCCATGTACGACAGATACGGCAAGTGTTTTGTTTTTTGTGGGTAAAAAGTTTATCGACTACATAGGCAATCTAATTGCACATTTTACAACTTCCTTTACCACATCATTCAGTGGGTCATTTACTGTGGTCCCTACAGGTGATAAAACATGATTATAACCCTCAAGGACATGTGATGTAAAATTTGTGTTCCCTCCCATTTTTAGTAATGTTTCTATGTTTATTAAGCTTCCTGAATATTCAATTTGTTCATCCAAGGTTCCAAAAACTGCCATCACCGGGCATCTAATTTTAGGAAAATATAAAGTCGGATCCCACTTGTAAAGTGCAATTTGGTTAGGCATTGTATACATTTTATACCTGTAAGATTTTAAAAACTCATCAAAGCCAAATTCTTGATTATACTTGATCTTGCTATTGAGTATGCTATCTTTGTTTATCTGCCAGCATAATATCTATCTTTTGCTTCATCCGGAGTCATATTTTTCAGTCGATAATTCATCCATTTTCCATCGTTATCCTTTAAACTTATCATGTCCAGGCCTCCTGCATATGAAAAATGGCGCAATAAAACCTGACCATCATCCCCTTTTGTAAAATAGGGGAACCAACCAAAGTTGGCTTTCTCAAAAAGAATCTTCTTTTCATTCGTTTTTTGTTGGATGTTGTATTCATAGATATATCCGTTCATGCCAAAATGCCGGGATTCTTCATCTTTTTCCCAAATGAAGATGTAAATCCTATTTAACGTGAGTTCGACCTAAGCAGCTCTACAAATTTGTTTATTTTCAATAATATCAAGATTAAGAGCAGGCTTTTTATCTAAAAAGGAATAGGCAATCA
>JAWLCL010000022.1:0-62701 GCA_041687255.1 Mariniphaga sp.
AAAAGGTAATAATAAAAAAAGAGGCCGCATGGCCTCTTTTTTTATTAAGCTTAAATTTATCTACTTATCAAAAGCTTTTGAGTAACAACAGAACCTTCACTTTCCAAAGAAATAAAATAAACACCCGACTTCATTCCATTCAGATCGATACGTTCAACAGGCTGTACCATTTTTCTGGATAACAGCATTTTTCCTGAAACGTCGATAATCCTGAGTGTGCTTAATTCATTTTCTGTTGTGACAGTAATGTAATTGTTTGCAGGATTCGGATAAAAATTAAAACTAACTTTGGCAATATCCGGGATATTGCTGGTTGCTAAATCATGCAGAATAACGGTGTCGACAACATGCACCACACCATTTTGTGCTTCAATATCAACCTCCGTTATGTTGCTCACTCTACCATTAGGATCAGTAATTGTTGCCCCGTCTACAAGGCTGAAGGTAAGCTCCTGACCCAGTAAAGTCTCAGCGGTAAGGCCTTCGGTTATATCGGCCGACATTACAAGCCCCGAAAGCACATGCATTTGAAGCACGTTCTCAAGGGTAACTGCATCGATATCATCAAGCGAAGCAACCCCCAATTCTTCAAACAGATCTTCAAAAGCTGCATTGGTTGGTGCAAATACCGTGAAAGGACCTTCGCCTGAAAGTACATCAATGAAATCAGTGGTTAAATCTTCACGGGTAAGGGCTGATACCAATGTACTGAAATCATTGTTGGCTGTAACTATATCAACAACAGTTTCAGGAACCATACCATGAAGAAGAACGGTATCGATGGCATGAACCACTCCGTTTTGTGCTTCCATATCAACATCTGTAATATTGCTCACGCGGCCTGTTGGATCGATTATCGAAGCACCGTCTTCAACACTGAACGTAAGTACCTGCCCAAGCAGGGTTAAGGTGGTCAATCCCTCACTTAAATCTTCTGACATTACCCTGCCTCTAATCACATGCATCTGGAGCACGGAGTCAAGGGTGGCTGCATCGATTTCATCAAGCGAAGCAACACCCAACTCAACAAACAGGGCATCAAAAGCATCGTTGGTCGGAGCAAAAACTGTAAATGGGCCTTCACCGGTAAGAATACCTGTAAAATCAGTTGTTAAATCCTCCCGGGTAAGGGCTGCAACCAGAGTACTGAAATTATCATCTGAGGTAGCTATGTCTACAACAGTTGCCGGACGCATATCGTAAAGAAGAACGGTATCAATAGCATGCACTACTCCGTTTTGTGCATTCAGGTCTACTTCTGTAATATTACTCATACGTCCATTTGGATCAGTAACAGTAGCGCTGTCTTCGATATTGAAAGTAAGTTCCTGACCCAACAGGGTTTCAGCAGTCATACCTTCACTCAAATCTCCTGACATAACCCTGCCGTCAATTACATGCATCTGCAGAACAGAATCGAGCGTGCCTGCACCAATTTCATCGAGCGAAGCAACACCCAGTTCAACAAACAATGCTTCAAAGGCTGCATTGGTAGGTGCAAATACAGTAAAAGGTCCATCGCCCTCCAGTATACCTATAAAATCAGTGGTTAAATCCTCGCGTGTAAGCGCGGCAACAAGTGTGCTGAAATTATCATCTGAAGTAGCTATGTCAACAACAGTTTCCGGACGCATATCATAAAGCAGAACGGTATCAATGGCATGAACCACTCCATTTTGTGCTTCCAAATCAACTATTGTTATGTTGCTCATACGACCATTGGGATCGGTAACCGTAGCGCTGTCTTCAATGCTGAAGGTAAGCTCCTGGCCCAGCAACGTTGAATCCTTCATACCTTCACTCAAATCTGTTGACATAACCCTGCCGTCGAGTACATGCATCAGAAGCACAGAATCGAGGGTGGCTGCATCAATCTCATCGAGCGAAGCAACACCCAGTTCAACGAACAATGCGTCAAAGGCTGCATTGGTAGGTGCAAATACAGTAAAAGGTCCTTCACCTTCCAGTATACCAATAAAATCAGTGGTTAAGTCCTCGCGTGTAAGCGCGGCAACAAGTGTGCTGAAATTATCATCTGAGGTAGCTATGTCCACAACAGTTTCCGGACGCATATCATAAAGAAGAACAGTATCAATGGCATGCACCACGCCATTCAAAGCTTCAATATCAACTTCTGTTATGTTGCTCACACGTCCATTGGGATCAGTAATCGTAGCGCTGTCCTCAATACTGAAAGTAAGATCCTGTTCAAGTAAAGTTGGAGCAGTCATTCCCTCGGTCAAATCTGCCGATAAAACCCTGCCGTTAAGCACATGCATCTGCAGCACAGAATCCAGGGTACCTGCGCCAATTTCATCGAGCGAAGCAACCCCCAGTTCAACGAACAAAGCATCAAATGCTGCATTGGTAGGTGCAAATACAGTAAAAGGACCTTCTCCCTCGAGCACTGTAATAAAATCAGTTGTTAAATCCTCCCGGGTAAGAGCTTCCACCAGGGTGCTGAATTCACTCTTGGCAACAGCTATATCAACAACTGTTTCAAGAGGATCACCATAAAGCAGTACAGTATCAACAAGATGCACCACTCCATTTTGTGCTTCCATATCAACATCTGTAATATTGCTTACACGGCCTGTGGGATCAGTAACCGAAGCGCCATCTTCAACACTGAAAGTAAGCACCTGGTCAAGTATGGACAAGGCAGTCATACCTTCGGTCAAATCTGTCGACAACACCCTGCCGTTAAGCACATGCATCTGAAGCACGGAGTCCAGGGTAGCAGCATCAATTTCATCAAGCGAAGCAACCCCCAGTTCAGTGAACAGGGAATCAAAGGCTGCATTGGTGGGTGCAAACACAGTAAAAGGTCCATCACCCTCAAGTATTGCTAAAAAATCAGTTGTTAAATCCTCCCGGGTAAGGGCGGCAACCAAAGTGCTAAGAGTATCATTTGCGGTGACTATGTCAACAACCGTTTCCGGACGCAAATCGGGCATAAGAACAACATCAATTACATGAACAACGCCATTTTCTGCTTCAATATCAGCGGTTGTAACCTGAGCATCATTAATAAAAACACCATCATCAGAAATGGTAACTGTTACATTTTGACCAAGAAGAGTTTCAATGATTTGACCATCACTTAGGTCAGCGCTAACGGCAGAGTCAGCAACGACATGATAAAGCAGGATTTTTGTTAAATCACCTGTAGGGTCTGCCAGCAATTCATCAAGAGTACCTTCAGGAAGTGCATCAAATGCTGCATCAGTTGGTGCAAACACTGTAAATGGTCCTGCCCCCTGAAGGGTATCAACCAGTTCAGCAGCTAATAGTGCCGCCTCCAGTGTCTGATGGTTTTCGCTCTCGACAATAACATCAGCTACTGTCTGAGCTTTAAGGGAAAAGCTTATGGCAACAAATGCCAGAAGACTGAAAAACAAAAGTCGAATTTTTTTCATGTTTGTGAATTTAAAGTGTTTAATAATATCAAAATAACATTAAACAATACAGATTGTTTAATACGAATAATAAAAGATACGAAAAATTCTTCAACTTTTATATAAATTTCTATTTCTAAGTTCTTTACATCTCCACTAAAAGCCCTGAAACAGCCATAGCCAAGTAGTCTTCGCAACTGCCAAAGGAAAAATAAATAAACAAAAGGCTTTCGGCATAAAATGTATTCCCCGTACGGGTAAAGACCGAATTAATAGTAAAGACATACTTTGGCCGTGTAATCGCGAATTTAATACGACCCTGGTACGACGAATGTATAGCGAATAATGCAGGATAATTATGCAACATGCTGCCTAAAGATGTACTTTGATTTCGGGAAAAGTTGAAATCGAAAACAAATTATCCGCCCTGTTGATTTTTTATGGAAGCGCTGTTCTCCAGCCAATCTGTTTTCCCTGCTTATAATATTATAGAAATCACTTTGCAGAAGCAAAGCCGATACAGCAATTTAAACCTGACGTTGTGGGAAGGCTAATTATTTTTGCGATTTAAAGTAAAGGCGCCAGAGCACTTTCTTAAGTTCGCGGGCGATTACCTGGTGAGCAAGTATCTCCATATGGTTGTAGTGTGGCAGATCAAGTTGTGCCCGGGCGATTTCGCGTTCGGTGATGTCGACCTGATAAAGAACCGACAGCAGTTTATCGTTATTGTACTGAACGAGATTTGAAATCTGGCTTACCAGCTGGCCATGGAGTTCCTCGTATGCGTTTGTCACATCTCCTGAAAAAGTAATCTCAACACCGAACATTCCAAAGTCTTTCATGATTTGTTCAGCAGTATCGTTTACGATTTCTGCCCGGTCGAGATATTTGCTTACATTATCGTTTCGCACCTGTGGCAATTCCATATTATAGTTTTATTTTAACACGGCCAATCTACAACAAAAATTCAGGATATCAATGGGAAACTCCAATCCCTAAAATTAAAGATTTTGTTAACTTTGGCGGAAAACCGGAATCATTTAAAAACTAAATAATATGAATAAACATGTCATCCTTATTTCGCTGGTGCTATTAATGGTTTCAGCAGGCGCTCAAAATTCACCATCAACAGATAGTTTCAGCAATCCAACCATCCAGGTGGGCGTAGTGGTTTCCGACCTTGATAAGGCAGTTGACTTTTACACCAATGTTATTGGAATGAAAAAAACAGGCAGTTTCAGTGTGCCCGGAGACAAAGGCAAAGAATTGGGACTGAGCGACGGGCGCCGTTTAGATGTAACTATTTTAAAACTTGAAGACAGCGAACGTGCCAATGAATGGAAGCTGATGAGCTTTGAAAACAAAGCCGCACATCCTAAGCAAAATTACATACACGATGATACAGGAATGCAGTACATCACCATATTTGTAAATAAACTTTCGCCTTTCATTGAACGAATCAATAAAAACAACATCAAAATATTGAGTAAAACTCCTTCCATTCTGGATAACGGCAACGGGTTTATTTTAATTCAGGATCCGGATGGGACTTTTATAGAATTAATAGGCCCGCAATAGAAGTGGAAGGAAGTTTCAAATGGTATGGCAGGGAATTTTTATTGCTGTCCGATTTTCATACTATTGATAATCTTCTTCCGGAAATAGGAGGAAAATGCCGGTGCATTGAAAAAATTATCCATTATTGATTCTCCAATCCAGATGTTATTTTGCATTTTGCACCGAGGTTACAATTCTTTGGATTTAATTTGGGAAAAAAGCGAGATATGATTTTAAAAATATCCTATATCCTGAGCATATTTTTGCTGATTGTTAATACAGTAACCGGCCAGCAAAATTATGCCCTTGTTATTCATGGAGGAGCAGGTGTAATGTCAAAGTCTGAGATGTCGGCAGAACGTCGGCAGGAATATATGGAAAAACTCGAAGAGGCTTTGCTTAAAGGTGAAACTTTATTAAAAAGTGGTGTTTCCGCAACTGAAGCAGTGGTAGAGGTCATTAAAATTTTGGAAGACTCTCCTCTTTTCAATGCTGGTAAAGGAGCAGTGTTCACCAATGCAGGGGAAAATGAGCTGGATGCTTCGATAATGGAAGGCAAACACCTGAAAGCCGGAGCTGTTGCAGGGGTGAAAGATATAAGGAATCCAATTACGGCAGCACGTGAAGTGATGGAAAACTCGGAGCACGTGCTTCTGAGTGGCAAAGGGGCATCAGCCTTTGCAAAGCAGCAGGGCCTTGAAATGGTCAGCAACAAATATTTCCATACCCAATCGCGGTACGAATCGCTTAAGCGCTTACAAAAGCAGGAAAGGGATCGCAATCCTTCCGATAATACGGGCACGGTAGGCTGTGTGGCCCTTGATGTAAACGGAAAC
This sequence comes from Mariniphaga sp., assembly GCA_041687255.1. Lineage (GTDB taxonomy): Bacteria > Bacteroidota > Bacteroidia > Bacteroidales > Prolixibacteraceae > Mariniphaga. The sequence goes on from JAWLCL010000022.1 coordinate 5,792, forward strand.
CTATGTGCAGGCACCTCTACAGGTGGCATGACCAACAAGAAGTTTGGACGCATAGGAGACTCTCCCATAATTGGTGCCGGCAACTATGCCGATAATAACACCTGTGCCATTTCCTGCACAGGGCATGGGGAATATTACATCCGGCTTGGCTTTGCCAGGGATATTTCAGCACTTATGGAGTATAAAAATATGGGAGTGGCAGAGGCCTGCCAGGAAGAAATACGAAAACTGGGTGAACTGGGAGGAACCGGTGGCGTTATAGCCCTCGATGCCAAGGGTAATGTTGCCATGGAGTTTAACACCAGTGGCATGTTCAGGGGATACCTGAAATCAACCGGAGAAAAAGAAATTGCCATATTTGCACATGAATAAAAATTGTTTGACCGTTATTTACGCATGAGTTTTTTATATCCGACATTTTTGTTTGCCCTTTTTGCCGTTGCGATTCCGGTAATTATCCACCTCTTCAGCTTCAGGAGGTATAAGACGGTTTATTTCAGCCATGTTGGATTTTTAAAAGACGTAAAAAAAGAATCACAAAAGAAATCACGGCTGCACCAGTTGTTGATGCTTCTGGCACGTATCATGGCCATTGTGTTCCTTGTTTTTGCCTTTGCCCAGCCTTATATACCGGTTGGAAACGATACCCGCCCCGGGGAACAGGAAGTTGTTGGTGTTTACATCGACAATTCCTTCAGCATGAATGCACTTTCGGAAAAGGGACAGTTGCTTGAACTGGCACGAAATAAAGCTGCAGAAATAGCGCAGTCGTATCCGGCAGGCACAAATTTCAGGCTGTTCACCAACGACATGGACCCCCGCCACCAGCAACTGCTCAATAAAGAGCAGTATTTCAACCTCCTGCCCGATTTAAAACCCTCTCCTTCCATTATTACGACCTCGTTTGTCAGCAACCGTTTCAATACCCTCAACCAGATGCAGGGAAATAATGGAACGCTGTTTTTCATTTCCGATTTTCAGCGTTCGGTAACCGATTTGGGAAATATTACAGAAACCGGCAGTTATAATTATTTTATGCCTCTGGTTCCCAACCAGGTGAATAACCTTTACATCGATTCAAGCTGGGTTGATGTTCCGGCACATGGATTGAACCAGGAAGAGACGGTTTATATAAGAATAAAAAACAATTCCGATGAAGATTACCAGAACCTTCCGCTGAGATTATTCCTGAACGATTCTTTGAAATCGATGACAAATTTTTCGATTGAAGGAGAAAATGAAATTGTAGCATCGCTGAGGTATAAAAATATAGCACCGGGAATTCAACATGGCCGGATAGAGATAAGTGACTATCCGTTCACCCACGACAATACCTGGTACATCAGTTATTTTGTTGAACCAAAGCTGAAGGCAATGGCAATTTTTGAAGATAATGACCAATCACTGCAAGGATTGAAATATATTTCGGCCCTGTTTGAAAATGACGATTACGTTGAGCTGGAACAGATGAACATCCAAAACATGCAAATAAGTAAACTGGCGGAAAGCAATACAATATTTTTGATAAATCTTACCGGTTTCTCATCGGGCTTCCTGAATGAACTCTCATCGGCTGTCAGCAATGGAGCGTCAGTGGTCCTGTTTCCCGGCGCCGATGTTCCTCCGGATGTCAACAACCGGTTCCTTTCGATGTTTGGAGCGGGAACAGTTACAGGAATTGATACCACCACTCAGGAAATTTCAGGGATTGACTTCGACAACCGGTTCTTCGCAAATGTGTTCAGCGAACGAAAAGAAAATGCACTCTTACCCGAGATTGGAAGTCACCTTAAGTTCCGGGAAAGCATCAGGACCAGTGAAAATAACCTGTTGTGGTTTCAAAACGGCGACAGGGCTTTATCGGTTATGCCTTATGAAGATGGGAAGGTGTGGGTATTTGCATTTCCGTTAAACGAAGAGAATGAAGCATTTGCCAACGACATACTTTTTGTGCCTTCCATTTACAATATCGTTTTAAACAGTTTACCATACCAACAGCTGTCGCATATTATCGGGCAGGTGCAGGCATGGCTTCTGCCGCGCACAATCAACACCAATCGTGAAGCTACAATTGAAATGGTACATTCTGAAACCGGCAACAGGTTCATCCCCGGAATGACCGTTTCGGGAAGAGGGACACTTCTCGATTTTGGAGGTATGATAGATAATGCAGGGCACTACCTTGTAAGGCAGGAAGAAGAAACATTAACTTCACTGGCATTTAATTACGATCGTAAGGAATCGGATTTCCGCTATTTCTCGCCTGAAGAACTGAAGCAGCAAATCAACATCAGCAATCTTCAGAATGCAGCGGTGATTGAGAGTGTAGATACAGGCTTTTCTGAGGTTTTGGACGATATTCAAAAAGGAAAACAGCTCTGGAAGTGGTGCATTGCCCTTGCCCTGTTTTTTATATTAGCCGAAGTGCTGATAGCAAGGTTCTGGAAGCGGTAACCCGGCATCGGGAATTATTAATGTACCAATTTAATTCATTACTTAACATTAATCGATAGGAAAGGTTGTTAAAGCTCATTGCCGGTTAATGGCAGGCAAAAAATGTTACATCTTAAGCACTTTTTCAAGTTAAAGAGATTGAATAAAAATGCTCTGTAGAACAATTGCAGCATCTATAATCATCTGGCCTATAAAAAAGATTGTTACAGAAGTTATCTTTTAACTTACTTACAACGACAAATATCCTTTGAAATATTCTTTGAAAATTGTATTTATGCATCCAAATTAAAATTTAAACCTTATGTTACAGTTATCATCAGAAGATTACATTGCCAGGGAAGATAAATACGGAGCTCATAATTACCACCCGCTTCCGGTAGTGTTGGAAAAAGGCGAAGGAATTTACGTTTGGGATGTCGAGGGAAAGCGGTATTTCGATTTTTTGGCCGCCTACTCCGCAGTTAACCAGGGGCATTGCCATCCAAAGATAGTAGATGCACTGACAGCGCAGGCAAAGACACTTGCCCTCACCTCGAGAGCCTTTTACAACAATGTATTGGGAGAATGGGAAGAGTACATGTCAAAGCTGTTTGGTTATGATAAAATGCTTGCAATGAACTCAGGGGCGGAGGCCGATGAAACGGCTCTTAAGCTGGTTCGCAAGTGGGCCTATAAAGTTAAAGGCATACCAAAGGACCAGGCAAAAATTGTAGTGTGTGACGGCAACTTTCACGGAAGGACAATCACAATCATTTCCATGTCATCCGATCCGGATTCCTATAATCATTACGGGCCTTTTACACCGGGTTTTGTCAGGATTCCCTACAATGATATTGAACGACTTGAAAAAGAGTTACAGGACCCAAATGTTGCCGGATTCCTGGTGGAACCGATACAGGCAGAAGCAGGTGTTTATGTTCCTGAAGACGGTTACCTTAAAAAGGCTGCCGAAATGTGCAGGAAGTACAATGTATTGTTTGTGGCCGACGAAGTACAGACCGGTTTGGCAAGAACAGGTAAGATGCTGGCATGCGACCACGAAGATGTCAGGCCTGATATTCTTGTTTTGGGTAAAGCTTTGTCGGGAGGAATATATCCTGTTTCATGTGTCTTGGCTGACGATGAAATTATGCTGACCATTAAACCCGGAGAACATGGCAGTACTTACGGAGGAAATCCAATTGCTGCGCGTGTGGCCATTGCTGCCCTTGATGTTATCAGGGAAGAAAACCTGGCAGAAAATGCCATGCGGCTTGGAGAAATTTTCAGAAAAGAGCTGGAATCAATCCCTTCAAAGATGATTGAGTCGGTTCGTGGCAAAGGGTTGCTTAATGCTGTTACTATAAAACCCACCGATGGCAAGAAAGCATGGGACGTATGCCTTGCCATGAAGAAAAACGGATTAATAGCCAAGCCTACACACGAACACATTATCAGGTTTACACCTCCCCTTGTGATTACCGAACCTCAACTTATGGAGGCCATTGGCATCATCAGGAAAACTTTTGATGAAATGGGCGTGTAACTTTTAATGCCTTTCCCCGGTTACCGGTAAAGATAAAAGCAATAAAAAAAGCGGCTTTTGACAGTTTCACCTGCTCAAAAGCCGCTTTTACTATTGAGTCGTTACAAATACACCCGCAAATATTGTTACCGGGTTACCGTTGTGCAAACCTGTAAGGACCTATAATACGTTTTCTGACCACATCGTAATCGGGTTCAAAACTGATAACTGATACCCCCTGGTTCATATATCCACCAAATGCCGACTGCTTCTCAAATCGGTAGCTTCCCTGTGCCAGGTGCACTTGCTGATACGGCAGACATTCTTCGAAGTCCTTTCCAAAATTCTTCAGTGCATTCAGAAAATAAAAAGCCACATCATAACCCTGCATTCCGTAATTACCAGGTTCGCTGAGAAAATACTTTTTGAATTTCTCTAAAAACCGGACGGTTTCAGGGTGTGAATAATCGACCCAGTAGGGAGCAAGATAGTGCAACCTCAGATTATGAAAATATTCCTCCTGGATGCTGTGGAATTGTTCATAGCGGTTAAAACCAATTAAAGTAACCGGGTAATCAGCAGCAAGAATATTTATGTTTGACAAAACAATGCTCAAATCACCTTCATTCATAGATGAAACAAAAACCACATTTTCTCTTTTCTTTGAGAAAACGCGTTCAAGATCATTACTGCCATTAGAGGAGAATTCAACTTCATTGTATCTCATACCCCGGGGATGGTTCCAGTAACCGGAGGGAGTTAACCTTTCGCGCACGATATCTACAACTTTTCCTTCAGGAGTGTTTTCCGAATGGGAAGTTTTTATGACAACAAAATTACTGTTGAAATACTCTTCAGCAATAAGTTCAGCCGTTTTGGAAATCATAAAATCGCGTGAAGGATTTATCTGATAATAATAAGGGTTGCTGCTTAGCACACGTGATTGGGCGGATAAGGGTGAAACTATGGGAATCCTGTTTTTAGCAGCAATGGAAGCCACTTCATTCTGCACATGTGGAAACACAGGACCAATAATCAGATCGGTTTCAAGAAAGGACTCGGAATAGATGTGCTTTCTTATTGAATCGGCGTTTTGCTGTGAATCATAAACATTAAGAACAATATCCATACCAGCACGTTGGAGGGAATCAACAGCAAGCAGCACTCCTTCATAAAACTTCATGTAATTTTCGCTATCCCTGTAAAAATCAAAGAAAAGTTCTTCAGGTTCATCCGTTTCAATAAGCGTATCTTCTTCAAGAAATTCGTTTTCAAAAGCAAGTGAATCAATCGGAATTTCTTCCTGCACCAGGTTTTTATTCAGCGTATCGTTTTCAAATACAAACAAGGGCAGAAAAACAGCCACCTCGTATGATGCTGCCATACGCAAACCATGTCCTTCAGGCTGACAATTTTCAGGCACTACTACCGGAAGTTCAACTTCATAATAATCGCCCCTGAACTCAGGCAATTTAACCCTGAGGGAATCTTCGGGTTCGGGTTCATATTTCACTGTTGGCTGCTCCGTTTCTTTAGGAATCAGCAAAGTTTCACCCGTTACAAGGTTTCTTTTTTCCAGCTGGGGATTGAACCTTTTTATATCCGGTATTGAAAGATTGTATTGTGAAGATAATCCAAACAAGGTTTCGCCGGGCTCAACTTCGTGCCTTACAAAGGCGTCTTCATTAACCGGTTCCGGGCTGCTTAAATCGGTTTCCTTTACAGGCACTCTTATTGTAACTCCTGCCGGAAATCCTGTTTCAAGCACAGGGTTTATTTTTTTAAGTTCGTATTCAGTCACATCGTATTTGCGGGTAAGCGACCATAATGTTTCGCCTGACACGATGGTATGTTCAAAAAATGCAGCATCGCCTGCATAAATACCTGCTTCGCTCTTTCTGCGCTCAGCAAGCTCCTCTCTTCCTTCGCTATCAACGGGGCGCGGCAGATGAATGACACTACCCGGAGTCAAATCGCGGGCTCCGGGATTAAAAAAAAGGATTTCGCTCTCAGAAAGCCTGAGTTTCCTGGCTATAGACCTGATGGTTTCTCCCGGCTGAACCTCATACAATATCAAGTCGCGCTCAGTGATGTCCTTTTGCTGTTCAGTTGCAACTTCAGCAGAAATGGATTCAGGCGATATTCCCCACCGGGGTATTCTGAGCCGGGTGCCCTTCCTGAACCGGGTGACTTCAGGATTATAGGCATAGAGTTCTTCAACAGTAATACCAAACTCTTTCGCAATAAAATAAGGAGTTTCGGTACGCGAGGAGATGGTATAATATTCGAAGGACTGGGGATCACCTTTTTTCTGATTGCTGGGTTTTTGCCATTCAGCGCCTTCGACATACGGAATCTTCAAAACATCTCCAATTTTCAATCCATCCGAAACATCGGGGTTGTATTCATGTAGCATTTGACTGTCCACCTGGTACTGCCGGCTGATGGAATAAACAGTTTCGCCGGTGCGCACCTGGTGCAAAACAAATTTTTCTCCTTTAATTACAACCAATTCATTTTCCTTAAGCATTTGCGCTTCCGAGTTCACAACTGAACCGGCAATAAGCAACAGCACAAGAAAATAGCTTGAAAATTTCATTTATAGCCTGTTTAATAAATTTTGTTCAAAAATAGCAATTATTGACCATCTCTAAATTGTAAACGCTATTAATTAAATTTAATTTTAGATATCAAAGAAAACCAACCGGTGTTTTTTTACCAGTTATTTTTACTTTTGTCAATCATTTCACGACAATCGTATAAATAATTAATTTCATGCAGGATAAAATCTTAATTCTTGATTTCGGTTCGCAGTATACACAGCTAATAGGAAGAAAAATACGTGAATTAAACGTTTATTGCGAAATTCACCCTTTCAATCATTTTCCGGAGCCGGATTCAACGGTAAAAGGAGTTATACTTTCTGGAAGTCCCTTTTCGGTGCGCGATCCACAAGCTCCCCGTATTGAACTGTCAGGAATAAAGAAAAAACTGCCTGTATTGGGAATTTGTTATGGAGCCCAGTATATGGCCCACTTCTTTGGTGGAGAAGTAGCGCTTTCCGGCTCACGCGAATACGGCAGGGCAAAACTGGGGTTCATAGATCACGACTGCGACCTGTTTAAGGATGTGAATCCACACACGCAGGTGTGGATGTCGCATGGAGATACAATTGTAAAATTACCAAGAGATTATAAAGTTGTTGCTTCAACCGAGGATGTAGATTTTGCTGCCTACAAAGTTGACGATGAATCCACCTATGGCATTCAGTTTCATCCGGAGGTATACCATACAACCGAAGGCCGGCAGTTGCTTAAAAACTTTGCTGTTGACATATGCGGCTGCAACCAGGATTGGACACCGGCATCGTTTGTAGAATCAACTATACACGAACTGCAGCAGAAACTTGGAAACGACAAAGTAGTGCTTGGACTTTCCGGGGGGGTGGATTCGTCGGTTACGGGAGTCTTGTTGAATAAGGCTATAGGCAGTAATCTGACCTGCATTTTTGTCGATAACGGTTTATTGCGCAAGAACGAGTTTGAGAACGTTCTTCATTCCTATGAAGATATGGGGTTGAATGTTATTGGTGTGAATGCAAGGCAAAAGTTTTGGGACGATTTAAAAGGAATAACCGATCCGGAGCAAAAGCGTAAAATAATTGGAAGAAATTTCATTGAGGTTTTTGATTTGGAAGCCCATAAAATTCCGGGCGTGAAATGGCTGGCACAGGGGACCATTTATCCCGATGTGATTGAATCGGTATCGGTAAACGGACCTTCAGCCACCATCAAGTCGCACCACAATGTTGGCGGATTACCGGAGATAATGCACCTGAAAGTAGTGGAACCCTTGCGGCTTCTTTTCAAAGATGAGGTTCGCCGTGTTGGGAAGACACTGGGAATCAAACAGGAACTTCTGGGGCGCCATCCTTTTCCGGGGCCGGGGCTGGGCATTCGGATACTGGGAGAAATCACTCCGGAAAAGGTAATGATGCTCCAGCAGGCGGATGCCATCTTTACCGACGGATTAAATAAATGGGGGCTTTACGATAAGGTATGGCAGGCAGGAGTAATTTTGTTGCCCATTCAGTCGGTGGGAGTTATGGGCGATGAACGTACTTATGAAAATACAGTGGCCTTGCGGGCCGTAACTTCAACCGATGGAATGACTGCCGACTGGGTGCACCTTCCCTATGAGTTCCTGGCAAAAATGTCGAACGAGATAATAAATAAAGTTCCTGGCATAAATCGTGTAGTCTACGATATAAGTTCTAAACCTCCCGCAACAATTGAATGGGAATAATCGTTTTGAATGTATTAATGAATAAATAAAGTGATACAAATATGAATAATAATACCAGTAAAAATACTTTGAGAATACTTTCGGTTTTATTATTGGCAATGTTTATTTTGCCTGCCGTTCCTGTAACGGCACAGGAAAATGTTCAGAAAAATCAGCTTAAATTCGGCAGGCTTCTACGTTTAGTTGACGGCTATTATGTTGATTCAGCCAATGTTGACAAACTTACTGAGAAAGCCATCGTTCATCTGCTGGGAGAACTGGACCCGCACTCAGTTTACATTTCAAAAGAAGAAGTAGATAAAATGAATGAACCGCTCCAGGGAAATTTCGAAGGAATTGGCATTTCCTTCAACATTTTCAAGGACACTTTGCTGGTAACAGCAATCATTCCCGGCGGGCCGGCAGAGAAAGTGGGAGTACGTGCCGGCGACAGGATTATTGAAGTGGACGAAAAAAATATTGCCGGTGTTGGGATTAAAAACAGCGATGTTTTTGATTTGCTGCGGGGCGAAAAAGGTACTACAGTTGAAATCCAGGTGCAGCGCAGAAGTTCGGATGACATGGTTGACTTTACCATTGTAAGGGATAAAATACCAATTTACAGCCTCGATGCATCGTACATGCTTGATAATGAAACAGGATTTATAAAACTCAATAAGTTTTCAGCAACCACCACTGAAGAATTTACGTCAGCAATAAGTGAACTGAAAGCCAGAAACATGAAGAACCTTATCCTCGACCTGCGGGGAAATGGTGGTGGCTATTTAAAAACTGCAATAGAAATTTCAGATCAGTTTTTAGAAAACAATAAAATGATTGTTTACACCAACGGGAATAATGATCCAAAAAGGGAATATAAATCCACATCAGATGGAAGTTTTAAGGATGGAAATTTGGTTGTTCTGGTTGATGAATCATCTGCCTCAGCAAGTGAGATTGTTTCAGGAGCGGTGCAGGACTGGGACCGCGGATTGATTATAGGAAGACGTTCATTTGGAAAAGGCCTGGTACAAAAGCCTTATTTCCTTACCGACGGTTCGATGGTGCGATTAACCACGGCACATTATTATACACCCAGTGGCAGAGGAATTCAGAAGCCGTATGAAAATGGCGTGGAAGATTACAGACGCGATTATATGGAACGCTTCAGCAGCGGCCAGTTGTTCAGCGCCGACAGTATTGCTCTTCCCGATTCACTGCAATATGAAACGCTAATCAACGGCAGAACGGTTTATGGAGGCGGAGGGATAATGCCCGATATCTTTGTTCCGGTAGATACCATGGGATATAGTCAATACTACAGCAGCCTTAGAAGAAACAACATCATCTATGAATTTATACTTGATTACGTGGATAGCAACAGGAGCAGTCTGCAAAAGAAATATCCGCAGTTTGAAAGCTACAAGGCAAATTTTGATGTTACCGATGAAATGATTGAAAACATAGTAGCGAGCGGAGAAAAACAAGGAATTAGTCGCAATGAAGAAAGTTTAAATACTTCACTGGCGAATATGAAGATGGAAATAAAAGCATTAATTGCCCGTGACATTTTCTCAAGAAACGAATACTACCAAATCATTTTCCAGGATGATGATGCAGTAAACAAAGCTCTTGAAGTAATAGAAAACCAGGAAAGATACAATAACCTGCTGGTATCGGCCGACTGATAAATGGTGTTTGAAAGTTTCTCCACATGGGTGTGGCAAAACATAATTGAACTGACAGGAGCCCTGCTTGGATTATTGTACATCTTTTTTTCAATCCGGCAGCATATTTTAACATGGCCTACAGGGTTGTTCACCTCGCTTCTTTATACGTTTGTTTTTTTTCAGTCGGGCTTTTATGCCGACATGGGGTTGCAGGTATATTATGTGGCCATCAGCATTTACGGCTGGTATTTCTGGCTCAGAGGAGGAAAGCACAGGGTTCCGGATGAAAGCCACCATGTACCGGTAAAGAAAACCCCGGTCAAAAGGTTCATACTTAGCTTTGCAGTAACCGTTTTTATTTATGTGCTGATATTGGTAATACTTCTTAATTTTACCGATTCAACAGTGCCCTATATGGATTCGATGACAACTGCCTTAAGCATAACTGCTACCTGGATGCTGGCACGAAAGTATATCGAACACTGGCTTATCTGGATTTTTGTTGATCTCTTTTCAGCAGGGCTATACATATATAAGGACCTTTGGCCAACAGCTGTATTGTTCCTGGTATACACAGCAATGGCCTTTGTCGGATATATTGAGTGGAAAAAAGACTTAAAAAAACAAATTGAAAAACAGGTTTAAAACGGTAGTAGTAACAGGAGCTGAATCGACCGGAAAAAGTGTTTTAACCGAAAAGCTTGCCAGTCATTTCGAAGCACCCTACATTCCTGAGTTTGCCAGGGAATATGTGGAAAACCTGGATAGGCATTACACCTATGCCGATGTAGAAACTATTGCCCGGAGGCAGATAAAGCAATTCAATGATTTTAAACAACAGGAGCACCTGTTATTTTTTGCCGATACCTGGCTGATAATAACAAAAATATGGTTCGAAGAAGTTTACAACGATTTGCCGGCATGGATTGAGGATGAAATAAAAAAAACCGAAATCGATCTTTTCCTGGTATGCGATACCGATTTGCCCTGGGTTCCGGATAATGTGCGCGAAAATGGAGGCAAAAGGCGGAGATATCTTCAGAAACGTTACATCGATGCTCTAAAGGAATATAACTTTGCATACGAAATTGTAAGCGGCGCTGACAGCAGCCGTTTGCAAAATGCGGTAAGGTCCCTTGAAGAGCATCATATTGTTAAACCAAACAAGGCATAACTTGTTAGGAAACCAAACCGGCTTGTTCGGTTGTTTTGTTTATTTTTGTACATCTACATTAAAACTACTTACAATGACTTCCCACGAGTTAGACAGCAAGTTATCACAAACAATAAAGTGTTTAAGCGATCCTGAGACATATGATTTGGTATGCCATGAGCACCGGCTGGGTGAGCCTTTGCCTTCCATTGTCAATTTGCAGAATATTATTGATATGATCCGGGAGATTCTGTTCCCCGGCTATTTTGGGGACACTTCGTTGCGCCCGGATACCATCAGCCACTATATGGGAGTGTATGTCGATAAACTTTATGAATTGCTGAGCCAGGAAATTTTGGCAGGTATATGCTTCGAATGCCAGCATGAGAATAATAAAGATGTGGAAGCACAAAGTCTGAGGGCAAAGAAAACAGCCATTCAGTTTATTGAATACCTACCGGAAATAAGAAGGAAACTGGTATTAGATGTAAAAGCAACCTACCTGAATGACCCGGCAGCACGGAATTATGGAGAGGTTATTTTCTGCTATCCGGCAATACGAGCCATTACAAATTACAGAATGGCACACCGGCTCCTTGAACTGGAAGTGCCGCTTATTCCGCGGTTTATTTCAGAGATGGCCCACAGCGAGACAGGCATTGATATCCACCCAAAGGCACAAATAGGTGAAAGTTTTACAATCGATCATGGAACAGGGGTGGTAATTGGGTCTACCAGTATTATTGGAAACAATGTAAAAATATACCAGGGGGTTACTCTTGGAGCAAAAAGTTTCCCGCTCGATGAGCATGGAAACCCCATCAAAGGCATTCCCCGGCACCCGATTGTGGAAGATGATGTTGTTATCTATTCCGGGGCAACCATTTTGGGAAGAATTACCATTGGAAAAGGTTCGGTCATAGGTGGAAATGTTTGGGTTACACGTAACTTACCGCCCAATTCAAAAGTAATCCAATCGCGGCCAAAAGAATCGATGTTTAGCGATGGATCAGGTATCTAATAAAAAAACTGAAAAAAATTGGAAAATTTAAAACTTGCAGCAAAAACATTTGCTGGTCTGGAGCCGGTTCTGGCCAAAGAAATAAAAGCCATTGGTGGTCAAAATGTGCATGAAGGACGAAGAATTGTATTTTACGAAGGAGATTACGAACTGGTTTATAAATCGAATTACTTCCTGCGAACTGCGCTGCGGGTGTTACGTGAGATAGCAGTATTCCAGTTCAGGGATGTCGACCAGTTTTACCTGAGGTGTAAAGAGGTGAACTGGCTGAAATTTATGGCCGTAAACCAGAGTTTTGTAATAAACAGCACGGTATCCGATTCAAAAGAATTCAGGAATACCATGTTTGCTTCACTAAAAGTGAAAGATGCCATTGCCGACCATTTCAGGGAAAAGCTGGGCAAGCGGCCAAATGTTGACACTGCCAACCCCGAAGTATACATCCAGGTTCACATCAGCAGGAATAGCTGCACCATTTCGCTCGACAGTTCGGGTGAATCGTTGCATAAAAGAGGATACAGGGCAAGTCAGGGAAAGGCGCCACTCAGCGAAGTGCTTGCAGCGGGAATGATTCTTTTATCGGGTTGGGATGGTTCTACAGATTTTATCGACCCCATGTGCGGGTCGGGAACATTGCCTATAGAAGCAGCAATGATAGCGCAAAACATTGCACCTGGAAGATTCAGAAAGTCGTATGCATTTGAAAACTGGCAGGGGTACAGTCCGGAACTTTTTGAAAAAGTAAAAGCTGGTCAGGAAATAAAACCGTTTGCAAAGAAGATTTATGCTTCCGATATTTCAAGGGAAAATATTCTCATTGCACAAACAAATGCACGGAGAGCGCGGGTATATTCATGCATTGAATTTCAGCATACCGATATGAAGCACCTGAAATTAAACACCAACAATGCAACAATTATGATAAATCCACCTTACGGAGAAAGGCTTGCCCAGGAAAACCTCAGTGAATTGTATTCCATGATTGGCCAGCAGCTTAAATACCATTATGCCGGCAATATTGCATGGATTTTTACTTCTTCAAGGGAATACCTGAAAAACATCGGACTTAAGCCCTCTGAAAAGATGATACTTTATAACGGAGCACTCGAATGCACCTATACTTCGTATACGCTTTTCAGCGGAAAACGGGTGAATCAGTAAAGAATAAAAAAAGAGAATTATAACTATAGGAAAAGAGTGTTCGATGAATCAATTTGTATCTTCTTCAAAAATGTCCTTTTCTCTGGAACCAGGTTTGGTATCGCTTCCACCGCGAACTTTCAACATTTCGCTGCTGGTTAATACTTCAAAACCTTTAACATTTGCTTTTTTTTCTGTATTGGCAAAAAACCTTTTCATCGTAAATAAATTTAGTTCGTTAAACTTGAAAAACACACATTCTATATATATATTCCGAAAAACGGGAAAAGGTAACCCTCAAATTGGAAAAAAATTTAATTTATTTTATTTTGGCCGAACGAAAGAAAGCAAATTGGAAGCATGAAGACCAGCCTGATCCTATTTATCACCCTATTGCTAACCCTCCCGTTATATTCTATAAATCAAAACGTTAATGACAGCATTCGGGCCAGAGAAACTTACAGTAAAGCACTGGATTTAGCTAGAAGTGGCGAATTCTCACAAGCCATCGACACTTTTAAAATTTCTTTATTTTTTAGAGAAAAATATTTCACAAAGGAAAGCCGTGAATACGGAATAGTTCAAAATGCTTTAGGCATCTCCTATCGGAATGTAGGAAATCTGGAAAAAGCAATTGAACATTTTTTACTGGCGGAAAAAGCATACAATTCAAATAAAGCTGAAAATAAACTGGCAATTGCAGGTTTATATAACAACATTGGAATACTTTACAAAAACAAATTAAATTACACTACTTCATTAGATTATCTGTTCAAATCATTGGAAATATATTCCAATAATGAAGAAATTACAGATGCTGACATTGCTGATGTTTATTATAATATTGCTGATAACTATTACAACCAAAACAATTACAACAAAGTAATTGAAATAGCTGATAAATATTTCCCCGACGCGTATGATGACACAAAAATGTATTTTTTAAGTTTAAAAGCTGCGTCGCTTAAGGAATTAAATAAAAACAAAGATGCCTATATAGCTTATCAATCATTGTTTGATTATACCATAAATTATTTTTCAGAAGATGATATCAACGTTGTTTTTGAGTATTTAAATATTGCAAGCTTTTTAGTTTCTATTTCCGAATTTGAGGAAGCCAGAAAAATATTATTGAAAGCAGAAGAAATCTTAGCACGAAATGAAATTGACAAAGGCAGAATTAGTTTTTTATACAATAAAGCTGTTGGTTCATATTACAAGGCCCTAAAAGTTGAATCCACTGATATTGAACAATTCAGAATTCAAAAGAAAATAAACCTGGAAAAGGCAATACAGTACTATCAGCTGGCTTTAAAAGCCTTGGAATTATATGAAAGTAAAACCTCTGACATTATAGTTGAAAATACACAGTCGTTAACCTATAGTCTGGATGCACTTAAGCTTATTGCCGATACATATGCCGAAATAGCTGATCTATATTTTACCTCAGAGTTGTCTGAAAAATTAAGTGCAATAAAAGAAGCTCTGAAATATTATGATATAACGTCCAAAATGATACAACAGGCCCGCCGGTCGATGTATTCCGACGAAGATAAAATTCTGTTGGCAGAGCTGGAAGAGGCCACTTTCTTTAAGATGATTGAAGCGGCTTACAAAGCCTATAATCTGGATTCCAACCCTGAAGTGCTTGACTTTGCCTTTACGAGCGCAGAACGCATGAAAGCCAGTGCAGTGTTTGACCGGCTTTCGGATCAGTTTGCTAAAGAGAACAGCCTGGTGCCCGACAGCCTTACAGATCTTGAACGTGCTTTAAATTATAAAATTACAACTCAGAATGAAGCGCTGTTTAACCTTCAAAATGAAGCCAACGGTAATGCCGATGAAATAGCCCGAACCGATTCGCTGCTGTTCCAGTTAAAGAAACAGCGCGATGAACTGAACCAGTATCTTGAGGTGAATTTCCCGCAATACTATGAAATGAAGTATGCAGATGCGATGCTCGGAACAGAAGAAGTGCGGCGAAATTTAAAGAGCAATGAAGTTTTGCTTGAGTACGTTTTAAATGAAACCGACTCCATACCGGATGTATTTGCTTTTCTTATTTCTGCTGAAAAATCAGGTTTGTACAAGCTCAATGCCGATTCAACGTTCATCCCTGCTCTTGAAGAAACCTTCCGGTTCCTCTCGAATCCGGCTTACCTGTTCACACGAAATGAAAATTCAATAAATTATTGTGTTTCGGCACATTACCTGTATCAAACACTGCTTCAACCTTTTGAAAGGCACATAGAAGGTAAGAAAACAATTGTTATTCCGGATGGCAAATTAAGCTATCTGCCTTTTGATGCCTTGCTGACAGCTTTACCCGATACTTCGGGCCTGATAAGTTTCAACAACCTGCCTTATGTTATCCGCGATTACACCATCAACTATTCGTATTCAGCCAACCTGCTCTTTAAGTTTAAGAAACAAAAAAGGCAGGCTTCCAAAAGGCTTCTGGCCTTTGCTCCCGAATACAATACCGACACTGTCCGTTTTGACAATGAGAGCCTTGTATTGATTCCGCTCCCGGGCATTCAGCGCGAAGTTGCTTTAATTGCAGATGCAGTAAAGGCATATATTTATCAGGGAAGTGAGGCAACCGAGAAAAATTTCAGGGAACAAAGCAGAGAACATGATATTCTGCATCTTGCAATGCATGCCTTTATAAATGATTCGCTACCGGCTTTTTCAAGGTTCGCTTTCGCCCAAAACCAGGATACTTCGCCCAATAATGATGGCTGGTTAAATACTGCCGACATCTACAACCTCGATCTTAAGGCACGGCTTACCGTATTGAGTGCCTGCAATACCGGCAGGGGAAATCTCAGGAAAGGAGAAGGTGTAATGAGCCTGGCCAGGGGATTTTTATACGCCGGGTGTCCTTCCATCGTCATGTCGATGTGGGAAGTGGAAGACAATGCCGGTACTGAAATCATGCATACCTTCTATCGGGTACTGAAAAAAGGCAGAAGCACAGATTATGCGCTGCGACAGGCAAAGCTGAAATACCTGGAAAATGCAAATCCACGTCTTGCCCATCCGCACTACTGGCTGGGATATGTGAGCATAGGCAGCACCTATCCCCTGTTCAGAAGCTATGACTTTTACTTCTTTGGATTGCTCATTCTCGCCCTGGCAGGCATTACTGCAGATCAAATTATACGCTTCAGAAGATCCGGGAAAAGGCGTTATAAAAAGTGAAAGTAGAATGTGTGGTTTTCAATAACGACTAATTTCGGCTTTCTTCTGCGTTCAATTTATAAATGTGTGGTTTCCAAATTTAACGCGGTATAATTGCCTTGAAATGCTTGCCAGTAAATAAAGAACGATAAGAATGTGTAATTCAAGTTTAACGAACTGGTCTATCTGAATGAGTAACGGGTTTTTCTTAATAACTTTTTAGCCTCACCGGCATAATATCCTTTCCGCCCGATAATTGCCAGCAAATGGTTTCTTGCTTCATCTTTTTCGCCCAGCTTTATATAGCATAAGGCTTTATACCATTCTGCCTCTTCCACAAAAATATTATCACCATGGCTGATTACCCTTGAATATTCGGGTATCGCTTCCTCATATTTTTCGAGGTTTTGCAAAGCTGAGGCTTTATAAAACTGGAAGACAAATTTTTCATCTTTTTCCTTTATAGCCTGATCATAAAGAACAAGGGCCTTTTCATAATCACCGTTAATAAAATAACCATTTGCCTGCTGAAGAACTCCCATATTGGAAGCAACCGTCCTCTCAGGAGCCCATTGAGGGGCCTGGAAGTAATCATCGACTGTGCGACCGGTGCCTGCAAGGTTTCTGCTCATAAAGCCTGCAAAGGCTATTAAAATAACTGCTACGGCCACTCCGGCTCTCCACCAGCTGGCATATTCAATCCGCGTATCAGGTATAATGGATCTTATTTCCTTGTTTTCAAGTTCCTGTTGAACCTGTTCAAGCTTATCACGCAGATTAAAAATCTCCTTCTCCCCTATTGAGCTGGTTACATTCCGGCGAAGTGTAACCTCTGCCCTGAGATCAGAGTTTTCATTGAATTCAGCCAAAAACATACTCAATTCCTCTCCTTCAAGTTCTCCGTCAATGAATTGTTCGATCTGATGTTCCGACACATTCCAGGAAGTTTCGGAACTGGTTAAACGGGCCAACTCATTTCTCAGGTTCATCACATCCGGTTCAAGAATGGCACTTTCCATTTCCCGGTGAAGTTTTACTTCACACTGAAGGATACTGTTAACGGCCAGCTCATGCTCAAAATGTTCAAGTTCGGGTCCGGTCAGCTCCCCGTTAAGATAGGCATCAATTTCTTCAGTGGAACTTTGATTTCGGGCCGATGCAGACACTTTTGAAAGTGTGTCGCGAAGGCTAAGAATATCTTTTTCAAGAATTGCCTCTTCCAAACCCACAGGTTCAAAATCGGAATCATCAAATTCATCGGTAAATTCATCTTCATCAAAATCGGAAAGATTTTGTTCTTTGAAGAATTCATGGATATTTTCATTGGCTACCAGTTCATGCTGGTAGATGTGCGCTTTAGGAAGTGAATCGTAAATTTTAAGTAATTCTTCAGTAGAGAGTGTGTCGGAAAGTTGCTGAATGTTATCAAAATCGTCCAGAAGGTCGAAGGGGGTAGCTTCATTTTCGGATTGTTTTGCAACTGTCTGGAGTTTATCCCGCAGGGTTAGAACATCTTTTTCAGTAATTGCTGACTGAATTGCTTTTTCAAATTCTACTTCGTCTCTTAATTCGCTGTCGCGGTTCAGTTCACTTTCGAATTCAAGTTTTTCGGAACGATTCAGACTGTCAAGACAGTAATCCTCTATCCATTCAAGGAGTTTTGTTTTAGGTATCATCTTCAAGTATTTTTTTAAATTCTGTATCCTGCTTAATCCTGCTTATCAAAAGTTCCTTACACTTGAATTTTCTTTTCTTCGCATATTTCTCTCCTTTATACCCCATAATCCGGGCGATTTCGCTCAGCGGCACCTTTTCGAAAAACAGCTGTAATAACTTTTGACAATCTGTGCTCAGGGATTTAAAATGTTTCTGGTATAAACCATACTTTTCATTTTTCTCAATCAGCTCAACCAGGTTATCGTCATATACATCTTCCTGGAAGGGCAAAGTGTCATTAATTCTCTCCTGCTCTATTTTACGCTGTTCAAGTTGCTTAAGCCACAAGAACCGGCAAACTGAAAACAGGTATCCCTGAAAAGAACTATTCCCGAACACTAAATCACTTTCTTTCAACTTCCGGTATATGACAATTATAGCCTCCTGAAAAACATCGTTTGCATCATCTTCATTTCCACTGTTCTTTTTAATAAACATGTTCACCTTATAATAGAACTGTTTATAGATGTACTGCAAAATTAAATTGTCATGCCTTAAAATCCCTTTCAGGATTTGTTCATCGCTGTAATTTTTCATGTTCGTCTATTATATAATCCGATAAATTTAGAAAAGGTAACCCTCATTTTACTAAAAAGTAATAAAAAAAATTTAACAGGCATTTTGCACAAGCATTAAATTGCCTATAAAACAAATACTTGCGCCAATTTGTAAAAAATTATGAGAACTAACAAAAAACTTCATGTTTTTTTTAATTTATACCTGCTGAAAGTATAAAAAAGAAAGAACGGCAATGAAATGTAATTCATTTTCAGTATCATCCCGAAAAAGCAAGTATTGTTCTGATGCATATTTACTTACATCAGAAAGCAACAGAAAGAATTACTACAGTGAAATCTGATACTTCAGCATATAGTACATGAAACCGGTTGTGAACATTCGTAATAGAGAAGACTTCACCAACAGCTGAACCTAATACTATAAGTATATATAAGAATCGCGTAAATAATTTCGAAAGGTAAATCTGCCACAATGGCCTATTCCTGTAGTATTTTATGACAAAGTAAGTTTTTTTGTTACTTTTTTCCTTTTTAGGGGTTACCTTTTCCCTAATTACAGAATATATATATGGAAGGTGCTTTTTCCTTCAACCATTAAATCATTAAAATATTAAAGGGGGATGTTGATCCCCCTTTCTTTATTACATCCTTTCAGGAACATCGATTCCCAGTAACTTCATACCTGTTTTTATTACCTTTCCTACAGTTGCAGAAAGCAGCAACCTTAAATCCCGCGTAGGGTCGTCATTTTCTGCCAGAATGGGGTGATCGTGGTAGAACTGGTTGTACTCCTTGCCCAGCTCATAGCAGTAATTTGCTATTACCGCAGGACTATAATTTACACCAGCCTCTTTTACAACTTCGGGGAATTGAGCCACTCGCTTCAAAAGCTCTTTTTCCTTGACTGAAATCTGAGCAGGGAATTTTGGGAGTGTAGCTTTCAATGAAAGACTTTTTTCAGCAGCTTTTCGCAATACCGATTGAATGCGGGCATGGGTATACTGTATAAATGGTCCGGTATTGCCATTAAAATCAATTGACTCCAAAGGATTGAACAACATATTTTTTTTAGGGTCAACTTTCAAAATAAAGTACTTCAATGCACCCAGAGCAATCATTTCATATGTTCTTTCAGCTTCCTCTGAGGATAATGCATCAAGCTTGCCCAATTCCTGGGCCATATTGCGTGCCACCTGTATCATTTCAGCAATTAAATCATCGGCATCCACCACAGTGCCTTCCCTTGATTTCATTTTACCGCCTGGCAACTCAACCATTCCGTAGGAGAAGTGGTAAAGTCCCTTTCCCCAGTTGTAACCCAACTTATCGAGTATTACTGAGAGCACCTGAAAATGATAATTTTGTTCATTTCCTACAACATATATCATTTTATCAATTTCATAATCCTTAAACCGCATTTTTGCAGTACCGATATCCTGGGTAATGTATACTGAAGTGCCGTCGCTACGTAGCAAAAGCTTATTATCCAGCCCGTCAGCTGTTAAATCGACCCAAACCGAACCATCATTCCTTTGTTCAAAAATTCCTTCTTTAATACCACGGATTACTTCTTCCTTACCCGTAAGATAGGTTTCCGACTCATAGTAGATTTTATCGAAATCAACGCCCATTTTTTTATAGGTGGAATCAAAACCTTCATAAACCCAGTTATTCATGGTTTGCCACAGTTTAACCACTTCCTCATCACCGTTCTCCCATTTAAGCAGCAAATCTCTGGCTTCCCTGATGGATGGAGCCTGTTCTTCTGCTTCTTTCCGGGATAGACCCTTTGCCATCAGCTCATTGATTTCTTCTTTATAGTGGTTATTAAATTCAACGTACAGTTCACCCACAAAATGATCACCCTTTTTACCTGCAGACTCCGGTGTCTCACCCTTTGCCCATTTTTGCCAGGCCAACATTGATTTACAAATGTGGATTCCACGATCGTTCACTATATTGGTTTTTACAACCTGATATCCGTTTGCTTTGAGTATTTCTGCAATTGAATAACCCAATAGATTATTTCTGATGTGCCCAAGATGGAGTGGTTTATTTGTGTTTGGTGATGAATATTCCACCATGATAAGTTCTGCATTTTCATCCGGGATTGTAACACCAAACAGCTCCTCACTCCATGCTTCCTGCAAGTTTCTAATCCAATATCGACTATTGATTTCCAGGTTCAGAAAACCTTTAACAACATTGAAATCTTCTACTTCTTCCACCTCATTTTTTAAAAACTCACCAAGTTCTGTGGCAGTAATCTCAGGGCTTTTTTTCGAAAACCGGGTAAAAGGAAAGACAACAAGGGTTATGTCGCCCGAAAAATCTTTACGGGTGTTTTGCAACTGGATCATTTGATCCGATGCCTCAAGATTGTATAACTCTTTGAGGGCACCGGCAACAGTCTGGCTAATTTTTTCTTCAATCTTCATTTGAATCTACAGTAAATGATTTTAAAAAAGGCATTAATTCCCTGCAACAACAATTGCAAAATGCCGGATTTATAGGACGACAAAGATAGCACTTTACGTTTTCAGGCAGGTAAAAACATAAAAAAAAGCCTTGCCAACAGGCAAGACTTTTTTACAATATTCTTTGAACAAATAGTTACTTATTTTCTCACTCTTGATTCTTCGAATTCTACTCTGCGGTTCATCCTTCTGTTTGTAATGGAAGTATTAGGAACAGCAGGTTTTTCTTCACCGTAATAATTTGAACCAACGTATGCATTACTAATGCCTTTCGACAACAGATACTTAACAACAGCTTCTGCCCTTCTTTCCGAAAGCCTCATATTGTATGCATTGGTACCAATGTTACAAGTATGGCCACCCACTACAATGTCATATTCTTTGCTGTCGCTTAAAGTGCTGATCAGTTCATCGAGTTGTTCTTTTTCTTCAGGTCTCAACTCGGCTTTATCGAAATCGAAATGGATAGCTGAAATATCGATTTCCTGCCAGTCGGGACATCCCTGGTTAGAAGCAGGACCTGGCTCATTAGGACACTTGTCTTCACAATCAATTACACCGTCACCGTCAGAATCCAGTGGGCAGCCATCTTCGTCAACCGGACAGCCTTTAGGAGTATCAGGGCACTTATCCCTGTTATCCGGAACGCCATCGCCATCTGAATCGGGACAACCGTTGAATTTTGCCAGACCGGGCTGGTCGGGACATTCATCATCTTTATCTGCGATGCCGTCACCATCACGATCCGGGCAACCTTTCAATTTAGGATCTCCAGCTTCATCAGGACATTCATCCTGGTAATCCGGTACACCATCGCCATCGCTGTCAACAGGGCATCCATTTTCATCAACAGAAACTCCGGGAGGCGTATCCGGACACTTGTCTTTTCTGTCCGGCACTCCGTCACCGTCAGTATCTTTACCGGCACCAAACGCAAATTCGATAATGCCTGAAAGCTTCAACATATTGTCGGTTACAGAGACCGCCTGATTGTCAACCATTCTTTCACCTTCGATTCCATGCAGGTAACCAGCTTCAAGATATAGTGCGGTATTTTCCCCAATCGGGAATTTGGTTCCGACACCTCCCTTAAAGTTTACCCCCTCTGCGTTATTGTCAAACATATACCCCACTCCTCCAAAAAGGTATGGCTGCACTGCACTGTTAACCGGCATCATTGAACCGTTAAAGAACTTCAGCCGGAGGTTCAGTGAAGGATTCACAAAATCAATTCCTTCACTTGCGAAGCCTGCTTCAGATTTTAACTGCAAATCGAAAGTCGGACTCAGATACCTGCTAAAATAAAATTCACCCAGGAATCCCAAATCCTCCTTTTCCAGATTGTAATATGCTCCGGGACCTAAACCGATAGCCCATTTATTATCGGCATTTTGAGCAAATACACTTCCCACAAAAAGAATGGAAAGAAAAATCATCGTAAATTTTTTCATAATCATTAATTTTTTAGATTTTTACCGGCATTTTATTAATTTTATAAGACCAGGAAGACAATACTTTTTCATAATAATGTAGTTAACATCATTTTTCTTAACAAAAATATACAATTCTTTAAAATAATATTAATAATTTGAAATTTTGTTTGCCATAATTGATATAGAAACCACTGGAAACAGCTATAAATTTGGTCAAATTACCGAAATAGCAATTATTCAGCACAATGGAAAAGAAGTAACCGGCACCTTCTCCTCGCTGGTAAAACCTGAAATGGATATTCCGCTATTCATAACCCGGTTAACAGGAATATCAAATGAAATGGTAAAGGATGCTCCTCCATTTTTTAAAATTGCACGAAAAATTGTAGAACTTACTGCCGGCCGGACGTTTGTAGCCCATAATGTACATTTCGATTATAAGTTCATTAAAGAAGAATACAAACGTCTGGGTTATGATTTCAACAGGAAAACCCTATGCACAGTAAAATTGTCAAGAAAATTTTTCCCCGGCCATAAATCCTATTCGCTCGGCAAGTTATGCTCGGATAAGGGCATAGTAATCAACGGCCGCCACCGTGCTGCCGGAGATGCATTGGCAACCGCAAAACTCTTTGACCTGCTAATCAGGGAAAACGATCGCATAAACAGCCTGAAGGCTGCTAATCATTTGAAATTATTCTGAACCTTTTTCTTCCTGTTCACCTTCCTGATTTTCCTCTTCTTCTTCTTCTGAAAAATCAAGCATTTCTTTTTCCTGAAGAATATTGTACCACAATATCACTTTTTTTATATCAGACACATAAACCCGCTCCTTATCGTAATCAGGTAGTATTTCTTTAAAATAAGCCTTCAGTTCATTGGCCGACGATTTATGATTTATGGCCTGACCGCCATTCTCCTTCTCTGAAATCGCCTTAAAAACATCTTTAAGCGGGACATCTGCAGAACTGGTATAAATAGCTATATCTTCCAAAGCAGAAACTTTTGAAGTTGAATAAACCGGCATCCGCTTGCCGTTTTCAATTGATTCTACTATAATGTTGTTTCGTGATTCGGCTATATGTTTAAATAAACCCTGTTGCCCGGATATTGCTAATATTCCTTTCATATGTTTATAATTGTTTACTTTTAATTAAATAATTACCAGTTGTTAAAAAGACTTAAACCCCATAAAATTCAAGCTTGTTTCTTTCCGGAGGCCATTCCCGCCGTTTTGTATTTTCAACTTCTCTGTAATTATTTTGCGAAGATACAACTTTTGCAAAACTGTAGAAATAAAGAATGAAAAGTTCAGTTAAAATTCATAAACTACTGCCAATCCTTTAACGAGTCCTCCCCAGATTAAAAGAAATTCCTGCTTTTAACCATCTGCCGGGCTGAACTACGTTTCCTATATCGTAATATCTGTGATTCAATAAGTTATTTACTGAAACAAATGCATTAAAATTACCAAAAGTACAGACAGTTTTTGCATCAATGGTCCAGAATGGCTTATATTCAAGCTCATTGCCGTAACCTCCACTTTCATAAAAAGTAAAGGTTCCTTCCCTGTCCTGGTACACCGCTCTTAAATCAACTATCATTCTTTTAGAGATGTTTTGACTGAGAGAAGCTACAAACTTGTGCTTCAGGTTGTCCATTACATAATAGGAAATAAAAGGACTTTCCTCCTTTTTTTGCCGGTTGTACATATAACTTAATTCAATCTTCTCAGGCCAGACATTCTTCCTGATGTTTTTCGGAAACCAGAGAAGATTTACCTCTGCCCCCCGGCTTCTGATAATGGTATGGTTTGTTGCTTTCCACAGTTCATCGTTATCCGATTTAATCCAATCAATCAGATTGGTTCCTTTTCGATGAAAGAATCCGGCATAACCTTTCACTGTTCCTGAATTAAACTTAAGACCGCTTTCCAGTGCCTGCGACCTTTCAGGCTTTAAATCCGGGTTTCCCAAATTGGTAGGTCCTCTATAATACAGATCGGTATATGTTGGCATACGCAGTGAAGTATTCCAGGATGCAACAATTCGAAGCGGCTCAAGCAGTTGGTAGCTCATATCTACTCCAGGAAAGAATTTCATACCTCCTTCACGGTCAGAAATATGGTTAACCATAACACCTCCATTCAGTCTCCAACGGTTAAGGAAGAATGCGTGTTCGGCAAACAGAGAAGCAATATTTCGTTTTTTTGAATGTGTATAGAATGCCTCCTTTCCCGAAAATTCAATTGTCTCTTCCAGAGGTTCGCCCAACACATTGCTCAATATAGCTTCAGAACGAAAACCGGCGCCAAAAGAAGTTTTCCCTCCCGCCCACAAAAACCATGAATTGATATCAACACCACGGACATCGGTCCGGTGATAATTGTGGTTAGTGTACCAGGCGGGGGGTTGGTTTCGGAATAACATAAACTTATCAAAATGCCTGCGCCAGTAAATTGAAGGTGTTAAATTCAGTTTTGTATTCGATTCAAACTTAGCGGAACCCATTAAAGTTTTTACTTCCTCATATTGGTTGGGATAAACCGGAGTATAAAAACTATTGGCACCAAAACCTTTTTCAGCAATGCCCCCCTGAAAAAACAACCGGCCGGCTTTAGAATCATACTCTCCGGAATAGAAAGCATTTAAGAAATAAAAGTCGGTATTTTCGGTGTATCCTTTCGAGCTTTTCCTGCTGCCAGCAATCAGATGAGAGAGTTTGCCGGTAAGAAAGCTGCCCGAAAGGTCGGAATTCAAATAGCCGAAGCTGCCTGCAGAAAGTGTTGCTGCCAATGAACCGGAATCAGGCTTTTTTGTGATGATATTTATGGCGCCCGAAAAAGCATTGGGCCCATAAATTCTGGCTGCAGGTCCGTTTAGGATTTCAATACGCTCGATTTGGGATAAACTTACCGGAAGATTTAAGTTATGATGTCCGCTCTGGGGGTCGGTTATATTGATGCCGTTTAAAAGGATTAATATCTGGTCGAAGGTGCCGCCACGGATGCTGACATCAGCCTGAACTCCTTCGGCGCCCCGTTGCCTTATGTCCACTCCTGCCACATACTCAAGAAGGTCCTGGACACTTTCAGCCGGCATCCGCTCTATCTCTTTGGCTTCAATCACAGTCAGCACACGCGCCACCTGCGAAAACAGTACAGGTACCCTTGCTGCCGTAACTTCAATCTCATCCAGATCATATTCCATCTTCACTTCTGTAGTGTCGTTTGCTACTGCAAAGGATGAAACAGGTACAGATATGAAATAGGCAAAAGACAGAACTGAAATGTTAACCACTTTTTTCAAGGTAGAAAAAAGAGAATAATTTTTCCTGCCCCACTTTCTGAATACAAGAACACTCCTGTTGCTTTTGGCTTTATCGCTATACTTCATGTAAAAATAATTTGCTGCAAATATATAAGGTTTAGTCTCCTTAATCTTTTGATCCCCTCTTTACAACAGAAAATTAATATTCCGTACCCGTCAATTTAATATTCTGATCAAAACAGGCAAAAAGTCGAATTCACATAAGCCGTTGAAGCAATTTGTGGAATTTGAGGACACAAGTGTGTAATTCTTCCCACAGAATGATAGCCCCAAATTTCAGAAATTTAAAATTGAAATGAACGGAGGACATTACTAACTAAGGTGTTGCATATATCTGAAAATTTTCGGCACAAAATTTTAAGTAGGAGTAACCGAGTTTATATAGGTAAAATGTGGAATCGAAACAAATTTAAACTTGAACATTCATCGGGATAATTGATAAGCGATAGAAAAATACGAATACAAAAAGAGTTTAAAATCTTTTAAAAACGTTGAAGCCAAACTATATTTGTTTCGACAAAACAAAAAAAATTAATAACAAACTAAAAATAAAAAGCGCCATGACTCAGATTCAGTTTAACAACGCACTTCTTGGTTTAAAAGAAAAGTTACATTACTACGCATTGAGTTTAACCTCCGATTCGGAACGTGCCGACGACCTTCTCCAGGAAACCATGCTTAAAGCTTTAACTTATCGCGATAAGTTTACTCAAAACACCAACTTTAAGGCCTGGATTTACACCATCATGAAAAATACATTTATCAATGATTACCGCAGAAATGTGAAAACAAGAAACACCTTTGATGATTCAAACAACGATTTCCATCTGTTGTTTTCAAAAGATAAAGTATATCCTGCGCCGGATTCATTTTACAGCACTCAGGAAATTCATAAAAGCATAAATTCGCTTGACGATGAATACCGGATACCTTTTACCATGTTTCTTGATGGATATAAATACAAAGAAATTGCTGAAGAGTTGAATATGCGGCTTGGAACAGTAAAAAGCCGCATATTCTTCACCAGGAAGAAACTTGAAAAATCGCTGAACGAATTCTCGAACAATTAATATTTAATAAATCTCGTCGGAAAAGATCTTCGTGTTTACGAAGATCTTTTTTTATTTTTATTTCATTAAAAACAATAAATCTGGCAGGCATGAAAGAAATTGTTGCAGTTCATTTGGCAGAGGGATTTGAAGAAATAGAAGCTGTGAACATCATTGATGTTTTACGCAGAGCAGAAATTGAAACGCTGATTGTTTCAGTTACCGACAAGAAAGAAGTAACCGGATCACACGGAATCACCGTTACGGCCGATCTGATGTTTGATGAAGTGGATTATGAACAGGTAAAGATGATTGTGCTGCCGGGAGGCATGCCCGGAGCCAAAAACCTGAAAGAACATAAAGAGCTGAACAAACAAATCCTTCGTTTTTACAGCGAGGGCAAACCTCTGGGAGCAATATGTGCAGCTCCTATAGTTTTTGGAAACCTTAAAATTCTTAAAAACAAAAAAGCAACATGCTATCCGGGCAATGAAGATCAACTCATAGGTGCAGAAATAACGGGAAATGATGTTGAAGTAACCGACAACATTATTACCGGCAAAGGCGCAGGAGTGGCCATTCCCTTTGCTCTTCGCATTGTAGAGATGCTGAAAGGGAAAAAGCTGGCCGATTCTCTGGCTGAAAAAATGATCTATTCAGTTCCTATCCACTTATCCTGAGTTATCAGCTGGTTTTTTGTGAAGCAATCCAGTCGCGTGCATTTACAAATGCCTGAATCCATGGAGCTACTTCCTCCTTTTTACGATCAGCAGGATAGTAAGCCCACTGCCATGGAGCAAAAGACCGTTCCAGGTGGGGCATCATAGCCAGGTGCCGTCCATTGGCTGAACAAACAGCTGCAGTGGCATAATGTGAACCGTTTGGATTAGCAGGATAGGCATCATTGCTGTATTTCATTGGAATGTGGTATTCGCTCTCGTCATAGGGCAGGCAAAATTTTCCTTCCCCATGTGCTATCCAGATGCCCAGCTTCATCCCGCTCATATTTTTCAACATCACCGAATTGTTTTCAAGCACATCAACATTCAGAAATGCCGATTCAAATTTACCGGATTCATTGTGCAGCATTTTAGGTCGTTTATCATGCCCGGGATAAACCAGCCCCAGCTCCACCATTAACTGGCAGCCGTTACAAACCCCCAGGCTGAGGGTATCCTCCCTTTTGTAAAAGTTTTCAAGTGCTGTGCGTGCTTTTTCGTTGTATTTAAAAGCACCGGCCCATCCTTTGGCCGAACCCAAAACATCCGAATTTGAGAATCCTCCAACAAATACAATCATACTGATATCCTCAAGGTTCTCTCTTCCGGAAATTAAATCGGTCATGTGAACATCTTTAACATCCATCCCTGAGAGGTACATGGCATAGGCCATTTCACGATCGCCATTCACTCCTTTCTCCCTGATTATAGCTGCCTTTATGCCCGATGAAGTTCTTCTGTGCATATCGATACCATAATCGGAAGCCTTGCCTGTAAAATTCCTGAAATCAAAATCGAGTTCAAAATTCTTATAATTCTTAAATCTTTCAAGGGCAAGCTCATCTCCACTCTGTTTTCTGTCGAGGAGGTACGAAGTCTTAAACCATAAGTCACGCGATGAATCTACATCAAAATCGGTAATCTTATCACCATAAACAACCTTCACCACACGGTCAGCGGACGGGAACCCAAGTGAAACAAAACCAACTCCGTTTTCCTGCAGATAATCCTTTACTTTATCGTTATCGGCACATTGAATGACAATACCGGGATTTTCACTGAACAAAGCTTTTACAAGGTCTCCCTCTCCGACCCCTGATAAATCAACTTTCATACCACCGGTATTATTGCTGAAACACATTTCAAGCAATGTAGTAATTAACCCGCCTGAGCCAATATCGTGTCCGGCAAGTATGAGTTCATCTTTTATAAGTTCCTGGATGGTATTGAATGCTTTTACAAATTTCTCCGCATCCATTACTTCCGGCGATTTTTTCCCAATTTTATTAAGTGCCTGGGCAAACGCGCTGCCACCAAGTTCCTTTTCAGCAAATGAAAAGTCAACCAGCAGGATTTCCTTATTTTCATCGTGAACCAATACCGGCTCAACAACTTTCCTGATATCCGACACTTCAGCTGAAGCAGAAATTATCACTGTTCCCGGAGAATAAACAACATCGCCGTTATATTTTTGAGTCATCGACATTGAATCCTTACCGGTAGGAATGTTTATACCAAGCTTACAGGCGAAATCACTGGCAGCTTCAACTGCATAATACATCCGAGCATTCTCTCCGGTATTTTTTGCAGGCCACATCCAATTGGCGCTGAGCGAAATACTCCGGATACCATCGGCAAGCGGAGCCCAGATAATATTTGTAAGAGCTTCTGCAATGGAAAGAACCGACCCGTTGGCAGCATCTATTAAGCCTGCAACAGGAGCATGTCCTATAGAGGTGGCAATACCTGTCTTCCCCTGATAATCGAGGGCAATTACACCCACATTATTAAGGGGAAGCTGCAGTTTTCCCGCCCCCTGCTGCCTGGCAATCCTCCCGCTAACTGACCGGTCAACCTTATTAGTAAGCCAGTCTTTGCAGGCTACCGACTCCAGTTGAAGCACCCATTCGGTATAAGTTCCAATTTCTTCCTGATTGTATTCTATCGCCTCAAAATCGGTCATTTCGGTATTATCCTCCAGAACCATTTTGGGTGAATTTCCAAACATATAACCCAGCTGCCAGTCGATAGGCTTTTCGCCTGTTTTAGAATTTTCAAATGTAAACTGCATATCACCGGTTGCCTCACCAATAACATAAATGGGAGCCCGCTCACGCTCTGCAATCGCTTTTAACAGGTTTACATGTTCATCTTTCATAACAAGCCCCATTCGTTCCTGCGACTCATTCCCGATGATTTCCTTTTGCGATAAGGTTGGGTCGCCAACAGGCAGTTTGGCAGTATCAATTTTGCCACCGGTGGTTTCCACCAGCTCTGAAAGGCAATTCAAATGCCCCCCCGCTCCATGATCGTGAATCGAGATTATTGGATTGTCGTTTGATTCACCAAGAGCGCGAATCGCATTATATACTCTTTTCTGCATTTCAGGATTAGCCCGCTGAACTGCATTCAATTCGATAGCGTTGTTGAAATGACCTGTGGCAACCGATGAAACGGCACCTCCTCCCATGCCAATGCGATAATTGTCGCCTCCCAGCAGCACAATAGCATCGCCTTTTTTTGGATTGCTCTTTAAGCTGTCACGTTTGTTGCCAAAGCCAATTCCCCCGGCAAGCATGATTACCTTATCGTAGCCGTACTTTTTCAACTTTTCAAAATGCTCAAAAGTCAAAACCGATCCTGCAATCAAGGGCTGACCGAACTTGTTTCCAAAATCACTGGCGCCATTGGAAGCTTTAATAAGTATTTCCTCGGGTGACTGGTAAAGCCATTCCCTTTCTTCAGTGCCCTGTTCCCAGGGGCGCCCCTCTCCAGTGCGCGGATAGGAAGTCATGTATACGGCAGTCCCGGCCACAGGAAAGCTTGCCTTGCCACCTGCCATACGGTCACGAATTTCTCCTCCCGTGCCTGTGGAAGCACCGTTAAAGGGCTCTACGGTTGTCGGAAAATTATGTGTTTCAGCTTTCAACGACAGCACTGTTTCGATATCTTTTACTTCAAAAAAATCAGGTTTATCCTGTGTAGCAGGAGCAAATTGATTAACAACAGGTCCCTGTACAAAAGAACAATTGTCTTTATAAGCAGAAACAATTTTATTGGGATTCTCTTTCGATGTCTTTTTAATGAGTTGAAAAAGCGATAACTCCATCTCTTTGCCGTCAATTATAAACGTACCGTTAAAGATCTTGTGCCGGCAATGCTCCGAATTTACCTGTGCAAATCCGTATACTTCACTATCGGTAAGCGGCCTTCCGATTGCTTCTGAAACTGAATTCAGGTATTCGATTTCATCGCTGCTAAGCGCCAGGCCTTCGAGTTGATTGTATTGTACAATGTCATCGATATAAAATATCGGATCGGGTTTCTTTTCTATTGTAAATAGATTTTGGTTCAGCCCGTTGTATTTTCGTTGCAGCATCGGGTCGAAAGCTGCATTTTCATCTTCATTTTCAACAAACTCTTCCATACGGGCAATTCCTTCAATTCCCATATTTTGAGTTATCTCCACAGCATTTGTACTCCATGGAGTCAACATCTCTTTCCGGGGGCCTGTAAACCAGCCTTTTATCGCTTCCTGCTGCAGGTATTGTGCATCGGAAAACAACCAGATTAATTTATCGATATCGGCCTGACTTAGCGGTTTGGATGCATCCACCGCAATAACTGTGTTCAATTGAGTCCTGAAAAAATGAATCATGTAACAGCTGTTTTTGTTGACAATTAATGTGTCGTTAAACACGCTGCAAAGATAGAAAATTATCAAAGTTAACCGGCTTTCCATCTGAGCAAACGCTCCTGAATTAATGTCGGGTACTTAAAAAAGCTTAAACGTTCCGTTATCTTGATAATTTCTGGTTATTTTGCAAAAAATAAAACAATGAACAAGAACATAGCAATACTACTGATATCCTTACTGTTTTTTGCCTGCGGCAACCAGCGGCAGCTGGTAAAATCATATTCAGGGAAGCACGTTTCATCGCTGAATGAAGAGTTTGGTAATCCGGTAACCATTATTGAGAACGAGAACGATTCCATCTACATCTATGAAAAAACGGAAGAACTGAAAGGTACCGAAATCAGCCAGGGAAAACTTACGCTCGATCCAATTTATACACCTCCGGTAACAAAAACCAATCGCTACTACTTTACCATTAACAATGGAATAGTAACTGATGTGCGCTCCGAAGAGGAATATGAACGTTATTGAGCAACAATTTTTCAGAAAAAGGATGGAGATTAAACTTTTTTTTTACTTTTGCACTCGCAATTTTAAAAATTTAAACTTGCACGATGCAGTTTTAAGTTTAAAAAAATTCAATGTTCTTAATTTCATGCCCAGATGGTGGAATTGGTAGACACGCCAGGTTGAGGGCCTGGTGGCCGTTTTTGGTCGTGCAGGTTCAAGTCCTGTTCTGGGCACAAATCATAAAAAAACCGGCAGATAGCCGGTTTTTTTATTGGTGTTAATTATCGGTGACACTTATTTAAGTTCAATTTTAAATACCACTGCCATATCATCAAGAGAATCATTCCCGAGTTTTATTTTTAATCCTTCCTCATTATAATCGTAATCAACCTTTTGACCGGAGCCCAGCAGTGATAAATTTTTTATGCCCCTTGCATTTGCCCATTCATTTTGCGCAAACGATTTAAGAAAAACTTCTCCTTCATTATCAGGCCGCCCCAGAAGCGTGGCATATATAATATCTCCTTTTGTAGTGTACCTGATATCAGCAGAAGAATATTTAATTTTAAGAAACTCCCGGTGATTACTAAAATGTCCTTCAGGTTCCTTAGTCGGGCCTTCGCCATAAGTATACCAGGGGCGCGTTTCATAAACCGATTCACCGTATTTTTCAAGCCACTCACCCATCGCCAGCAACACATTCTTCTGATCCTGAGGAATTGTACCATCAGCCATAGGTGAAATATTTAGCAGCAGAACTCCGTTTTTACTGACAATATCAATCAATACATGCAGCACATCTGCCGCAGGTTTAATCCGGAGGTTTTCGGTATAACACCAGCTGCCGGTACTGACCGTTTCATCAGTCATCCACACTTTCTCATCCAACTTGTTTTTCCGTGATTTCTCCAAATCATCAACACTAACCTCCAATGGCAGATCGTCCTGTTTCCTGACAATTACCACTTCCTTATCCCACTTTGCCGCTTCATTAAGATAATAAGCACAATATCTCTGACGATACGATTCGGGAATATCATCGAGCCATGAATCGAACCACATGATATCAGGCTGGTACTTGTCGATGACCTCTTTCAATTTTCCGAACCAGACTTCTTCAAGCCACTTATCTTCGGGTATATTACCGTAAAGGTAATTCAGCTCAGAGTCATCCTCTGCCGGAGGCATTCCTTCAAACAACGGATAGTGGCTTTTTGAAAAAGCCCTCCCCATATTTTCTTTGTTATTTTCAATTTCTTCCTGCTCCTTGCCCTTATAACGCTGTAGATGTTTAGCGTGATGAAAGGTGGTTATAAATTTCATTCCCCGCTCTTTTATTGATTTTTCCAACAAGCCCGTAATATCTTTTTGAGGGCCTTTTGAGCCTGCATTCCAGGGTGTAATATCACTGTCCCACATTGAAAAACCGTCGTGATGTTCAGCCACCGGACCGGCGAAACGGGCCCCGGCCTTCTGAAACAGGTCGGCCCATTCTTCGGCATCAAAATTTTCGGCTTTAAACATAGGGACAAAATCATGATAGCCGAATTCGGCAGGTGTTCCATATTTTTCCAAATGATGCTTATACTCATTGCTCCCCTCAAAATGCATACTTCGAGGATACCACTCATTACCAAAAGCCGGCACTGAATATACTCCCCAATGGAAATAAATCCCCAGTTTGGCATCCTGAAACCAGTCGGGTTGTTCATTATGACGGGCCAGCGACTCCCACGAAGCTTCATATGTGGGAGGTTTTTCCTTTGCTTCTGCAGGTTTTTTACCCGCCGTCGTACAACTATTAAGTACAACTGCAAGCAACAATGAGCTTATAATTCCGGTTTTCATGATTATAAATTTTATTGGTTATTCTTTTCTTCATTTAATCAACATGTTACTTCAGGCAGTTGAAAAAAACATTTGAAAGTTAATACCTGATTCTGATTTTTACAGTTCCTTCAACTTCCTGTTCTGAAGGAAATACAACATACCCTCCACCGCTTCCTGATGTAATGGCTCCCCGATATTTCGGGAAATAGTTTGTTTCCATTTCCTCCATCACCCAATCGGGAACAGTGCAGGGAAGCATCTCGCGCCATACAAGGAACGATTCCTTCATCGCCTCACCAAGCAATCCGGCATCTTTTTTCAGGATGGCTTCGTAACAAAGAGCTCCTGAATCACCTAACCGTTTAACCAGCCGGTCATCCAGGTTCTTTTTCAACAAAGGGTCGTAACCTTCTGGTCGGGGTACCAAAGGGGCAAAATTCAGCACCCCGGAAAGCCATTCACATATTTCGGAATCGGTGGTGGTTTCAATTTTTTCAGGCCAGAAGGAACCCTTGTAATCGAGGCGGGAAATACCGGGAACCAAAAGTCCTATATGGTCCTGGGACCCTGAAACGTATTCTGAACCGGGAGGATTTTCAGCGCCAAACAACAATTGCGCATTGCGCAACGGATTGCCGGAAGGAAGCTTATTTCCCCAAAGCTCCATACCCACTTTACGCGAGCTGGTAGCCATTCCTGAACGATCGTTGAAGTCAAAATCGGGCCATACCTGTGCCACAACAACAGAACCCGGATGAATTCCTGACACCCAGGGCTGGTCCATCCATCCACCGGCCAGGCAAACCCGATATGGAAACTGTAATTCTTTTTTCGATGAAGAACTCGAACGCCCCGGAAGTCCCTCTTCGGGTATCCGATCCAACACTATAAGCTCCACACCATTCTCTTCGCAAAGCCTTTTCTTTTCGGGAGTATATCCATCAGTATTTACCACAAAAATATCGGGCTTCAAAATTTTCATGTCGGGCTCAAAATCCAGCATTCCGTTTCCGGAAGCAACATAGGCTTTCTCCACATACCTGACTGCCCCAACCATATATTTTCTTTCCTCCTGTGAAAAATAAGGCGCTTTTCCTTTTAAATACTTAATGTTCTCATCCTTTCCCAGAAAAACATGCAATTCTCCATATTGTGCGGCCGTTTTAAAAAAGGCGATATGACCTGCATGCAACAGGTCATAACAACCACTTACCATAACTTTTTTACTGCTCATGAATAAATTTCTTGCCAAACATCCTCAGGTAAATAATCTCGCTAATGCCTGGATCCTATTTTGCCACAGATGTAAGGTCATTTAGAAGCCTTTATTTTCTGTTTTTCAGCATTTGTTCTTTAATCCATTCATAGGTACTGGCCATACCATCTTTCAGCGGATAAGAAGGAGCCCAGTTCAGGTAATGTTTAATCAGGGTATTGTCGCTGTTACGGCCTCTGACTCCTTTAGGCGCGGTTAAATCGTACGAGCGCTTCAGCCTGATACCGGCAATGTTTTCAACGATATCTACGAGCTGGTTAATTGAAACCATTTCATCGCTGCCCAGGTTAATGGGTTCCCTGATATCGCTACCCATAATTTTCAAAATACCATCAACACACTCATCGATGTACATAAAAGAACGCGTTTGCTCACCATCACCCCAAATGATAATTTCATCCTTACCGTAAAGTTCTGCCTCCAGCACTTTCCGGCACATGGCTGCAGGAGCCTTTTCACGACCTCCGTCAT
This sequence comes from Mariniphaga sp., assembly GCA_041687255.1. Taxonomy (GTDB): domain Bacteria; phylum Bacteroidota; class Bacteroidia; order Bacteroidales; family Prolixibacteraceae; genus Mariniphaga. The sequence goes on from JAWLCL010000022.1 coordinate 41,166, forward strand.
AGGTTCCGTAGGGACCGTAAACATTATGAAAGCGCGCTACCCGTGTTTCTATTCCGTAATCCTCCATAAAATGACGGCACATTCTTTCAGAGAATAGCTTTTCCCATCCGTAGCCGTCCTCCGCAAGTGCAGGATAAGCATCTGCTTCCTTCAACCCGGGATTATCGGTTTCATTTTGTTTATCTGCGTTATAAACACAGGCAGAAGAAGCATAAAAAAACCGGGTAGCCCCTAAATCACGAGCAGCCATTAGCAGATGTGTATTGATTAACACACTCAGCATACATTCAGCCTTATGGGTTTCGATAAATCCCATTCCCCCCATATCAGCTGCCAGGTTGTAAACTTCATTGAAACCATTCATTGCAGCATAGCAATTTTCCTTAATGTTTAAATCGAGTACCAGGTTATCGCAATCATCGTGTACCTGATACCACCCGGTCAACGGCTTTTTATCCACCGCCCGGACATGATGCCCCATATCAGCTAATTTACGTGCCAAATGACCTCCAATAAAGCCACCGGCTCCTGCTACCAAAATTCTCTTTTTCATTCTTTTTCTTTATTTGTTTATGACTTTCCTACCAAAGATTACGCTTCTTTTTCATATACGCAATACTTTGATTAGGTGATTTTTAATGCAAAGGTTTCCGCAAAGCTTTGCGGACTAAAAAGATGTTGCAAAACATAGAAATTGAGCAACAGAATATCTTTTCAACTTTAATATCCGTGCGAATTAATATTTTTGTCCTGAACCGGTAATCTATAAAATGGTAAGAAGACATGTTTCTTTAAAAGATTTAGCTGCGGAAATTGGCGTTTCCATTTCCACTGTTTCCAGGGCACTGAAGCACCACCCGGATATCAGCCCGGAGTTGACAAAAAGAATCCAGGAACTTGCCATAAAAATGAACTACTCGCCTAACCCTCTGGCGATGGGCCTCTTAAAGCAACAAACAAAAATGATTGGCGTAATTGTACCCGATATGGTCACTCATTTTTTTGCGTCTGTCATTTCAGGGATCGAATCGGTTGCCAAAGAGAACGGCTATTATATTGTCATTTCTTCTTCCAATGAATCGTGGTCCAAAGAAGTTGAGTCGGTTGAAAATCTTTTAAAAACACGTGTTGAAGGCATTATCGCATGCCTGAGCCAGGAGACAAGAGATTTTGCTCATTTCGAAAAGCTGATTAAGAATGAAATCCCGCTTGTGTTTTTCGACCGCGTTTGCGAAAGGCTACAGGCACCCATTGTAACTGTCGATGGCTGCGAAGCAGTTAAAAACATCATACACCATTTCAATACAAACGGCTACAAGCGGATTGCCTACATTTCAGGACCGGAATATCTCAATATATCCAGAAACAGGAAAGAGGGATATCTGGAGGGTTTGCGGGAGTGCGGCCTAAAATTGTATCCGGAACTACTTGTTGAGTGCAAACTAAATGCTGAAGATGCTGCCCGCGCCACCCGTCAGCTTTTACACCTGGAAGAAAAACCAGATGCAATTTTTGGCATCAACGATACCGTTGCTTTTGCGGCCATGAAGGAAATAAAAAAATACGGTCTGAAAATCCCGGACGATATTGCCCTGGTGGGTTTTACAGACGAATTCCATTCAACAGTCGTAGAACCGCCCCTGACTTCTGTGACTCATCCGACTTTCGAAATGGGTCAGCAAGCTGCCCGTTTATTTTTTAAACTGATTGAAAACGATGGACCTTTTAACCACACAGTAAAATTACCTGCTGAGCTCATCGTCAGAGAATCATCAATAAAACAAAAGTCTTCTGATTAAAATAACTGGTAGAATTTCCATCAGGCATTTCCTTTATTAAAAATACCATTCTCAACGAGAGACTTAAATGAATCCTCCATGGTCTCCTTCATTGGCCTGAATGATATACCCAGTTGTTTCCTGATTTTTGAATTGTCAGCCTTCCATTCAACATTTACATTGTTACGGATATACCTTCGGGTCAAAGTTTTATTCAAGGCAGGGCCGATAATAAGAAGTAACCATTTAGGCACTACTTTTCCGGGAACGGGATAATTTTTGCCATATTTCGGAATAAGTGTCCGGGCCATTTCATAAATATTGGTATTATGCCCAACGGTAATATACCTGCCGCTGGCATTAGGTTCATAACCGGCCCTGAAATGAGCCTCCGCCACATCGCGCACATCAACAAGGCCAACCCCCAGTTTGGGTGCCCCTGCTTTAAAGGTTCCGTCTCCCATCTGCTTTAGTATCCTGAAGCTTTCCGAAGTAGTAGCCTCCGGATTCAGCATAGGCCCCATAACCAGTGCCGGATTAATAGTAACCAAATCCCACTGAGCCTGACCTTCGGCAATTTCCCATGCCCGCTTTTCAGCCAATGTTTTGGAGTAGGAATAAGGCTGGTAATCGATTGAAGCTGTGGTGTTCCATATATCTTCGGTTAACATTCCGTTTGGGGCTTTTGCACAATCAATGGCATCAGTATAGATGGCGGCAACGCTGCTGGTAACCACTACCCTTTTGACTGATGGCGTTTCTTTTGCTGTAAACAGAACATTCTCAGTTCCTTTTACAGCCGGCTCAATTAAATCCCTTTGAGGGTCCTCTACTGTGGTGATAAACGGTGAGGCAGTATGAAATACAAGTTCACAGCCTTTCATTGCCTCAGCATACGATCCTTTCTCCATTAAATCAGTTTTAAAGTACCGGATGCTTCCTGCCGATTTTTGTGCGAGCTTTTCAAGATGTGCAACTTTGTCCCTGCCGGGATCACGCACAGCTGCATGAACTGTTAATCCTTCATCCAAAAGTTTTTTAACCAGCCAGCTTGCAACATATCCTGTTGCACCGGTAACCAGAACCGGTTTTTTTTTATCTATTTGTCTCATTTTTATGTTTCTTTTAACTTCTCACAACTTTAAAACCAGCCTTGTTTTACTCTTTTTAATTATTCTTCATCCCCTATCTTTACCGACTTCTGAATTTTTCTTATCCGTAAATCGGTATTTTTTAAAAGAAAATATGTAATCCCCAATGAAAGAATCATACCCGACAGGCTTAAGAGCTCATCGGTGGAATATTTCTCAAAATCCCATATTATAACTTTACGTGCTATGGCAATTATGGCTACAAGTATAATAAACTCAACATGCACTATATCATCCTTAAGGTAAGCTTTCACAGTCTCAAACAATTCCAGTCCAATTAACAATAAAAGTATCAGGCTGAAAAGATTCATAAGCCCGGAAGAATCAATTATAAACAATGGTGGTTCAAACAACTGCTGATAAATTACATATACTATGTCAACAAAGGCAAACAATAATACGATTGCTAAAGCTACAAGAACTCCCCAAAGTATTAATTTTTCGAGGTACTTAAATATTTTTCTCATTGATGCAAGATTAGATGTTAAGTTTTTATATTCCTGACTACTCAACGATTACCTGACACAAATAGTTCTCAACATTGCACAATTACACCTTAAAAAATTCCCACAGCCTAACCGGACTTAAACACCGCCGAATCCAAGAAAAAAAATACAGATATTATTTACTTAATTGCTTCATAAATTCCGAAAACAAAATCACTTCGATTGTTTTTCAGGAATTCGTCTTCATGCCGGAATATCTTTTTGATCAAATCCTTTTGATGGTCATCAGGATTTATGAAATGATGGGAAATATCTTTCAGTACAGGCATCAGTAAATTACCACCATAACCTTTTTCCTCAATGGTTCGAAAGTAATTATTTATAACAGGAAGTATTTTCTCCGATTCTATACACTCAGAAGGATCTGAAACAATCATTCTCAAAATGCCCGAACCATAGTATCTTTTCTTATACAAATTTGTTTTATACATCTTCCTGTACTCATTGTCAATCAGTTGCAAATTCTGATTTATCGCCTTTATCTGCTGCTTGCTGTATTGCAAACGGTTAGGACCCACATATTCATTAATAATCAATTTTCCTTTTAATGCCATCGACCTATGCACTTTTCGGATATACTCATTAAGGCCTTTAAAGTGGTGCAGTGATGAATGAAACAATACGACATTGTAATAATTATCAGGATAATTGTATTTATACACATCCTCAACAAGGAATTTTAAATTTGTCAATCCTTCCGTGTTTGCATTCTCCTCAGCCGATTTTAACAACTTTTCTGAAAAATCGACACATGTTATTTCCCATCCGGGATTCAGCCGCGCAAATTCCAATTCATGACTGCAGACTCCCGCACCCAGGGAAAGCATTTTTACATTCTGCTCATTACTGAATTTTTCAGTGACATATCTTTCGTAGGTTACATTTTTGTCGCCTGTGATCAGGTAATTCCAGCGTTCTCTTACCAACGGAATACTCCACCAGTTGGAACCGCTTATAATTGCCTCATTAAAACTGCTTTTGGTTCTTTTCTTTTCTGATGTCGTAAATTTACTAAAGATAAAAGAATGTCCCCGCTGAACCATCTTTAAATAAACATCTCTGATATCTTCCAGTGTTAATAGTCTCTTCATTCTTTTAAAAACATGAACCTGCCACAATTGATTTAAATGTCGGGGCATTGTTTTCGGAAAAACCTCTTCCATAACTGGAATTAACCCCGCCCGGAACTATATGCAACATCCTTTTGCCTGCACTTCTTTGCCGGAAAAGCATTTAAATATACGACAATTAAAAATTTTACTGATGAATGACCTGCATTTCATATCCCCAGACTATGCCCTGTCAATTCCCGACATTCCAAACTTCAGTTCCGGATTTGTGGTACGGCATATCTATTATTTACCGCAAGATCAAAAACAGACCAACTCCATATCAAAGTCGTATTAAATTCGCAATTTTCCGAATTTAATATAGTCCGGGTACGGCTTTGGTATAAGGACGATACACCCCTTATTTATGGCAAACAGCCGAAAAAATTTTCCTGAAGGGTTGAAACCTGATGGTTCAATATTTTCAGTATCAAAGCAGAAACCGGCAGTTACACATAAAAAACAGGATGCAGTTAACCGAAACAGCAAGTTTTGCAGCATGCATCAGTTACTGATATCCTTCAGCAGTGCTTTTTCATTTTCCTCCCATGAAACCAGCTTGAAATTCTGGCTTTTCTTTGTTGAACCATCGCAGTTAATTCCGTCCTGCACCACCAACAGGCCTCTGGGGAAGTCTTTGCCAAGCGGTACACTGGTAACATCAACCCCATCGGTATCGTCCACCCCGTCGGTTTTGCCCTCTGCTATGCGGAAGCTTCCCAGGTATTCATTGTTTCCCTGCCGCTCAAACAGCGCAAACGAGTTGTTCCCCTGCGAAGAAGCAACCAGGAAACCTTCTCCGTTTCCGCTGTCATAGATAGCCAGGCCTTCTATATCATAAGTAATTGCCGGGTTTTCCTGTGAACTGTTTTCAATAAAAACACCCTTACTGTTTCCACCGGGTTCGGCATCGAACTTCCAGATCCCCGCAACTTCATGCCCCAGGAAAACGACTCCTTTCTCATCGTCGGCAACCATGCCTTCAGTTTGGGTTCCCACTTCAAACGAGCGCACAAGGCGGGCATCAATGCCGCCATCCTCTTCAAACAGCTCCCATTGTTCCACCTCACCGGCTTTACTGTTTAAAAAAACGTAGCATTCTCCCGTTACAGCACTTTTGTACAGGCATATACCATACACTTCATCGTCCATTTCCGAAGTTATTATTCTTCTGTGAAGCGAGTCGAGCCTGCCGCTTTCCACAATTTTGAAGGGTGAAATGGAATGCGATGTCCGGTTGCTTGCGGCAAGTATATCTACAAAATGACCGTTAAGCGGAAAGTCGTATCGTACATCGCAGTTGTTCATTTTACCGACAGGGTGATAAAACAGCTCTTCGCCTCGTAAGTTGTATGATGCCAGTCCACCCAATTTATCAGTGCCAAATACCAGTGATTTACCGGGTGTTTTCCGGTTCAACCAAATGGCAGGATCATCGGCAGCATCTTCATCCTGATGCTGCGAAACTTTATCTGTAATAAAAAGAGGTTATACAAAAATACCTGAGTTATAAGGAAAACCTTTTCCATCAATTTCCTGTTCCTTTTCCGGGTACCGGTAAATGAATTTCCGGCACCGGCAATTTTCATACATTAAATGAAAATACTACTTACAGGAACAACAGGGTACATCGGCCAACGGCTGCTGCCTGCCCTACTCGATGCAGGGCATGAAGTGGTTTGTTGTGTGCGCGACAAAAAACGTTTTGATGTTAAAAAACACACTGACCACAAAGTAACGGCAGTTGAAGTTGATTTTCTCAAAGAAGAAACGTTAAGCAATATTCCATCTGATATAGATGCTGCATACTATCTCATTCATTCCATGTCAGCATCAATCGACAAGTTTGAACAGATGGAAGCAACGTCAGCTGAAAACTTCAAAATCCGCCTTGAGCAGACCGGGGTAAAGCAGGTTATTTACCTTGGGGGCATTGTGAATGAGAAAAAGCTGTCAAAGCATCTGGCATCGAGAAAGCGGGTGGAGGAAATTCTCAGGCAAGGGAATTATAAACTTACCACCTTAAGAGCGGGAATAATTGCCGGCTCTGGAAGCGCTTCATTTGAAATAATGCGCGATTTGGTTGAAAAGCTCCCGGTTATGATTGCCCCCCGGTGGCTGAAAACCCGCTCACAACCCATTTCCATCCGTAACGTGGTACAATTCCTGACAGGGGTGTTGCTGCTTCCTGAAACCTACAACCAGGTTTATGACATAGGTGGACCTGAAGTGCTTACTTACAAGCAAATGCTTCTGCAATACGCAGAGGTCAGGGGACTGAAGCGCATAATCATTGATGTTCCGCTGATGACCCCCAGGCTTTCATCGTATTGGCTTTATTTTGTCACCTCCACCTCGTATCCTTTGGCTGTAAATCTTGTTAACAGCATGAAGATTGAAGTGATTGCATCAGGAAACGATCTGCACCGCTTGCTGAATATTGAACTCATTTCCTTTAAGGAAGCTGTCGCAAACGCACTCGACAGGATTGACCGGCAGGAAGTTCATTCAAGCTGGACCGATGCCGGATCGGGAAGGTTGCTGGAGAAGGGGATTTCAGGATTATCGGAAGTGCCAGTGTATGGAGTTTATACCGATGTGAAGGAAATGCCGGTGAGGGATGAAAACCAGACGCTTGATAATTTTATGTCGATTGGAGGAAACAGGGGCTGGTATTATGCCGACTGGCTTTGGGGGTTACGTGGTTTTCTCGACAAACTGATCGGCGGCGTAGGTCTGCGCCGGGGGCGAAAAAACACAAAAAACATTCGCCCGGGTGAATCACTCGATTTTTGGCGCGTATTGTATGCCAGCCGGGAGGAAAAGCGCCTGCTGTTGTATGCCGAAATGAAACTTCCGGGCGAGGCCTGGCTTGAATTTAAAATTACCGACGGAAAACTTTTCCAGACGGCCACTTTCCGTCCTCTTGGATTGCCGGGAAGAATTTACTGGTTTTTGATGCTTCCCTTCCACACCTTCATTTTCAGCGGAATGATAAAAAATATAACCCGGTAATTGCATTCAACCTGTTTAAAAATTTCCCCCGGCCAAAGATTTATAACGTTCTACGAACATTTCATTTATCCCGTATGTTGAATTTTAGTATGTAAAAACAAAATCTCCTAAAGCAGCCTTCACCTTTAGCAAAAGCTAAGTGCACCCTGAGAACAACAGTGCACGTAAAGATATTCATCATAAAAAGACAACATTATGGCCCCAAACAATTCTTCCGTAAAAAACGGCTACCGTGCAACCGGTCCTGGAAAAATTCCAAAAAAAGGATGGAAACATATAGTAATGCGGTTGAAAGATCGCATAGATGAAGACAATGTAATGATAGTATCGGCAGGAGTAGCCTTTTACTTTTTCCTGGCATTGTTTCCAGCCATAGCAGCCATTGTTTCCATATACGGACTAGTGGTTGAACCGGCAGAAGTAGAACAGCAACTTAATCAGGCGGCTGATGTTCTGCCTGCCCAGGCTCATGAACTGATTTCAGGCATTCTGATCCAAACAGCCGGGAAGTCATCACAGGCATTGAGCCTTAGCCTTATCATAAGCATATTGTTCAGTTTATGGAGCGCCAACAAAGCCACTACTGCAACATTTATCGGTGTTAATATTGCCTATCACGAGAAAGATGACCGTAATTTTTTCAAGAAACTGGGTATTACCCTTCTTTTTACATTAGGTGCAATAATTACCGGCATTATCGCTGTGGCGTTTGTTATAGCCTTCCCTGCACTTATAGACAAGCTCGGATTGCCCTCCCTTCTTCAAACGGGAATGTCCATACTTCGATGGGTTATTCTTGCCGGAATTTCATATTTGGTCTTTATAATGCTTTATAAAATCGCCCCCCACCGGGCAACTCCAAAAACAAAGTGGGTAACTCCCGGGGCTATTTTTGCCACTGTGGTGTGGATGGCAGGTTCATTGCTTTTCACGCTCTACATCAACAATTTTAACAACTTTGATAAAACTTATGGCAGTATAGCAGCAGTTATAATCCTTATGCTGTGGTTTTTCCTTACCGGCTTCATCATTCTTCTGGGTGCGGAGCTTAATTCCGAAATTGAACACCAGACCAGTGTAGACACCACTACCGGGGGTGTAAAAACAATGGGGAACCGGGGAGCTTATTTTGCAGATCATGTGGCAGAAGGAAGCAAAAGCGGAAACAAAAGCAAAAGGGAGTGATAGCTTGATGGATGCTTTGGCAAAAGATTAAATCCACTTCATTCGCATGGCATGCTCCAATGCATTTCCCGAATCTTTCAGCACTAAAAATGGCACATCAATGGTTTCAGCCATTCGCTCCAGCTCTGCTTTTCGTTTATCGGTATGAACATGCCTTATGTAAATAGCCTTTATCCGTCCGGGGAATTCTCTATTCAGTTCGGTATAAATTTCAGGGTCTTTCTGTCCGCTGTCACCAATCAGAATAAAAGGCATTCGCGTGTACAGTTTCAATAATTGTGTAATGTATGCTTTTTTGTATGGACTTGTATCCTGCTTAAGCCACTGTTCAGCGGTCAATCCCAGATTTCGAAGAAAAAAAGGGGCATCGGGAATGTTCTGATGTCTGCAAAAAGTTACCAGCATATCGTAAAGGTTCCATGAACTTCCCGACACGAAGAACAGGGGATTTTTCCCGTTGCAGGTAAGCCTTTGATAAAACTTTTCCACTCCCTCGAATGCAACCCGGTTACGTGCGTTCTGGGTTAGCATTATTTTAAGCTTTTTAAAGGTGTTCATAGCCGACGACTTTATGATGGTATCGTCGACATCGGAAATAATGCCAAAATTGTCCTGTTGGTTTGTTATTAAAACCTGGGCAGTTGCTGTTTCTTCATATTCAACATCAAATGGCATGTTTGTAATTCGCAGCACAGCCTCATGCCAGCCATCATCTATTACCTTCCCCGGTGGCGTTTTAAATGTAAGCTTAAAAAATCCCTCTTCATCGCTTATTGTCTTTGCTGAAACACCTTTCATTTCAGCTTCAATTTCCACCCCCGGAATTTCATCGCTTTCATAGCGCTTCCAAATCTTGCGAATATTGTTCCACAAAGAGTTGCTGTGTTCCTTTTCGCCGTGAATTACTTCCTCTTTTTCGAGCACTCGCCCCTCAATGAAAAAGTTTTCACCGGTTCCAAACCCCCGGTAGGGAAAAATAATCACAGGGTCGAACAGGTTAAGGGCATCTTTCACTTTCATTTTAACACGGTCGAAACCTTTTTCAGACTTTAGTATTTTATTTCTGAATGAGGACATATTCAATAAACAGGATTTTCAAGAGCAAGGTTCAACGAAAGTAAACAAATTCAACTTCGCAAAGCAACAATCAGAAATCGTTCTCATCGTCCTGCTTTTCACTCAATGCACTGCTAAAAGCATTGTCAGAAATCCAACGGTGTGAAAGTGCATGATAGGCAGCTTCACGGGTATTCTTCACAAGCATCATTTCCACTCCGTATCTTTTTACTTCTTCAGCAATTTTCAGGACCTTTTTATGACTGAGTGTGCTTATGTCACGTATGTAAATCATTTTTACCCTGCCCGGGAAATCTTTTACCACCTGCAGGTAAATTTCAGCATCATGCTGGCCTGAGTCACCAACAAGTATAAAGGGGATGTTTTTTATTATTTTGAATATTCGCTCCACCTGTTTGAGTTTGTGTTCGGTATGGCTTCCGGAAAAAAAGTTTTCCCGTGTTATACCGATATCGCGTAACAAAAGAGGCCCCTGTGGTATATTATGAACCTCCATGAATTCTTTTAAAAAATCATAAAGGTTCCATGGAGAACTTGATACATAAAAGAAAGGATTATAACCCGTTCCGTTTGACCCTTTTGACAACGACTGGTAAAATTCAGCCACACCGGGAAAAGGAATACGTGTATGGGCGTTTCGGAAAAAAGTTGTTTTGAGCATTTCCCGGACCCGTGTTGCACCTGTTGGTACAATGGTATCATCGATATCCGAGATAATTCCATACTCCGCATCATGAGAAGGTACGTAAACCCTGCTTATGGCCCTGACTTTTTCATTGCCTTTAATAACCTCATCCATCAGCTCCAGATGGATATCCATCCACGGGGCTGTAACCGGATGCTCTTCTCCAGGTTTTAATTCAAATCTGAAATAGCCTTCTTCGTCGGTACGGGCAATCATGGAACTTTTGTTAAAGGAAGCTTTTACCCGTACAAATGGTATTTCCCAGGTCATAAAACGCTTATACATTTTAACAAAATTCTTCCATTTATTGTCCTCCAGTTGAGAGATTCCTATTCCCCTGTCGCGCAGAACCCTTCCAAGAAAAAAAAGCTGGTGCTTATTTCCGAACCCGCCATAGGGTAAAATCATAACAGAACGAATGAGCCCAAGCTTTTTACCTAGAATCAGTTTAGCTGTTGAAAATTTGGTTTTTACAGCATACAATGCAGAAAGCGCCAGTCTTTTGATCTTCACCATTTAAACGGCTTTTGTATTTTTGAAAACTTCTTATGGTACAATTACAGTTAATGCCGATAAAATGTTTGAATTCTATTGGATTGAAGCGAATGGTTACTTTCTTAATTATCACATCGAAAGAAATTCACGGCTGAATTACCACACTGATAGGAATTCATTCCTATATTTGCCTGAACTTTTAGTGAAAAAAGAAGGTGAAACCGTGAAGATGGAACATTAAGAAGTCACTGAATAACAGGCAAATTGCCTTCACTTTTTCAAAACAACTACAGGGGACAAATGACATTTGAATCGTGGATAGTAATTGCTGTGCTGATATTCATGGCCATAGCATTTATACTGGAGGCCATGCGTCCGGGGCTAATTCTGTTGAGTGCAGCAGTGGTATTTATGGCAACAGGCATTATAACAGACCAGGAACTCATAGCAGGCTTTTCGAACAACGGGTTAATAACCATTGCAGTACTATTTTTGGTTAATGAAGGGATAAAGCAATCGGGCCTGATGGCTCGGCTAGCCCAGGCCTACCTTCCGCGCAAGCGAAACCGAATGACATTCATGCTGCCGCGCGTAATGGTGCCGGTGGCATTTTTCTCTGCCTTTCTGAACAACCTGCCGATTGTGGTAAATTTTTCGCCCATTCTTATCCGATGGGCTGAAGCCATGCATATTTCGAGGAAAAAGTTCCTGATTCCATTATCGTATGCCGCAATTTTCGGAGGAATGTGTACCCTTATCGGAACCTCTTCCAACCTGGTTGTACATGGGCTGATGCTTGAAAGCGGTCAGGAGGGCCTTCATTTGTTTGAGCTTGGAAAAGTAGGAATTTTCATTTCTGTCCTGGGGTTTATATACATGTCGATATTTGGAAACTGGCTGCTGCCGGGAGAAAAAATTAAACTTGCTTCCGGAGCCGGCAATGGAAAAGATTATTATTACAACCTGAAACTTACCCCTAACAGCCGTTTGACAGGAACTGAAATTGTAAACAAAAAACTGGAAGGACTTCCGGGTCTTGAAGTGCATTCTGTTTCACGCAACGATAAAATTTTTTACCCCGGGAAGTCAAACCTGCGGTTATCCGGTGATGATGATATCCTGGTAACGGGAAATTCCCGGCGGCTCAATTCTATTTTATCGCACAAGGATATAAAATTAAAAGGGGTGGAGTACCTAAGGCATGAGAAACCTGAAAATTTGAAACAATATGAGGTAGTGCTTTCGCCAAGGTTTCCCTGGCTTGGGCAAACCGTTACACAATTCAGTTTTTTTGATCAGTTTAATGCAGTGGTCCTGGCCATTCACCGCAATGGAGAGCGGATTACCGAAAATCTTTCAAATTTGAAACTTAAAGTTGGCGATAACGTGGTTCTTTTGGCAACCGAGGAATTTCACAATACCTGGGAATCGTCACAAATGTTTTACCTGGTAAACTATGTGAGCACCTTTCAACGCGATAAGGGAACCCGGGTAAAATGGACCGCACTGATTATTCTTTTCTTGATGGTAGCTGCAATCATAGTGAATGAACTGGTCTCATACGGCTATGGTATGCGCCTCAACATTTTTATTTATGTATCGCTTGCCGCCATATTGCTAATATGGCTGAGAATTCTTCCCCAGCAAAACTACACAAAAGCAGTAAGCTGGGATATGATAATAGCCATTGCATCGGCATTTGCAATCAGTAAGGCAATACATAATTCAGGGGTGGCCAATCTCATGGCTGCCGATGCCATCAGCATTGTACGTTCGATTGGCCCTGCCGGTGTGCTGGCCATTATTTGGATTATTACTTCAGTGCTTACCGAAATAATTACAAATAATGCAGCTGTGGCATTGGTTTTTCCAATCGCAGCAATGGCAGCTCAACTGCTGGGAGTTGATTCAAGACCGTTTTTTGTGGCAATTGCCATTGCCGGAGCCTCCAGCTTCATGACTGCCAGAGGATATCGTGCCAACCTGGTGATAAAGGCAGTTGGAAAGTACAACAAACACGATTTCTTTCGTATAGGGGCCCCAATGCAGATAATTGCTTTTCTTTTGAGCGTTTTCCTGATTCCTTTGTTCTGGGAATTTTGAACATTTTTTCAGCCGTAACACCAGGTTAGAAACAACCCTAAAAATCATAAAAACAGATGATTTTCAACACCTTATACCCAAACAGACTTTTTATTAAGAAAAATTAAAAATTACAACAAAAAGTTAATTTTTGTTTTGGGGGGTGAAAATTTTCTCTTAGTTTCGCACCCTGAACAAACCTATATTAAATTAAAAAACCGTTAGAATGTTACTCACTGACCTGTTACACGTGCTGCTATCCCTTGCTTTGGGATTCTTAATAGCCATTGTCGCAATACCTCCAATATTAAAAGTTGCCCGTCAAAAACATCTTTTCGATCCTCCGGATGATCGAAAACTTCACACACAGGCCATTCCGCCTTTGGGTGGGGTAGCAATTTTCATTGCATTTATTTTAAGTGTCATTCTTTCTTCACATGGTCTCAGTTTCTATCCGATAAGATATATTATTGCCGCAATAATTATGATGTTTTTTATTGGACTTAAGGATGATTTAATAAATATCTCAGCCCGGAAAAAATTTATAGTGCAGATTGCTTCTGTAATGCTGCTCATTATCCTTGGCGGATTCAATATAACCAATCTGCATGGTTTGGCAGGGTTTCATGAAATACATGCTGTACCAGGCTATTTTATTACAATTTTTTTAATGGTAGCCATAATCAATGCTTTTAACCTTATTGATGGCATTGACGGACTGGCTTCAGGTTTAGCCATGATGGCCACTTTTGTTTTTGGTTCATGGTTTTTCATGATCGGCTACACTCAATATGCTATCATTTCGTTTGCACTTATGGGTAGTCTGGCTGGCTTTTTTCTGTTCAATGTGTTTGGGAACAGCAACAAGTTGTTTATGGGTGATACAGGTTCATTGGTTGTGGGAATGTTAGTAGCCATTCTGGTAGTAAGATTTAACGAATTAAACATCCATAAAACTGCTCTCTATGCAATTGGTGCTGCTCCTTCGGTTTCTTTTGCCATTGTGATGTTACCTTTGCTTGATACACTGAGGGTAATGACAATAAGGATTTTATCGGGCAGATCGCCGTTTTCACCAGATAAAAACCATATTCATCACCGGTTGCTTGAATTATTTCCCAATCATTTGACAGTAACTTTAATTATGGTTGCATCGAACCTTCTTATCATTGGGTTGGCATTGGTTTTAAACAATCAGTTAAAGAATGTAACCTCTCAATTTTCAATAGTTTTTATGTTTGGCTTGTTTTTGTCATTCCTGCCATCCTGGATATTGAAGTGGCGTAAACGCAACAGCATTAAAAAGGTTGGCTTTTCCCCTAAAAGCAAACATGTAATTACACATGAAAGCTTCAGGATTAAAGAAATGAAAGTTAAAAATCTGGCTGCGAAAGAGCATTATGTAGAGGAGGTTTAATCCGCAACAGAAGTGCACGATCCTGCTCCATGTTGCGCCTGTGAGCAACTTTTTTAGCTGCTAACATTAGAAAGGAAAGATATCCTCAATAAAGCACTCTGGAATCATTACATAATGCTATAGTTAACCCTGAATAATGCTTGCAAACCTTCCGCTTAACCAAGGTATCTGCTTTACCATGGCTGTAAAAAAAGGTTTGTTGCGGGCAGAAAATACCATTGAACTTTACTCATGATTTTATGTTCTATTTAACATTTAATACAATTGATGTTTAATTTTTTAACTTTACAACAATTTCAATAAAATCAATTCAACATGCATAAAACTGCGTTAATAACTGGGGTTACCGGGCAGGACGGGGCATACCTTGCCGAATATCTTATAAAAAAAGGGTATACAGTTCATGGCATCAAGCGTCGTGCGTCAATGTTCAATACCGATAGGATAGACCACCTGTACCAGGATCCTCATGAATCGGATCGTAATTTCATACTGCACTATGGCGATCTGACAGATTCAATGAACCTGACCCGAATTATTCAGGAAGTTCAACCCGATGAAATATACAATCTGGCTGCAATGAGCCATGTAAAAGTCAGTTTCGACACGCCTGAATATACAGCCAATGCCGATGGTATAGGCACCCTGCGGGTACTCGAAGCTGTAAGGCTGCTTGGACTGGCAAAAAAAACACGTATTTACCAGGCTTCCACATCCGAACTTTATGGATTGGTTCAGGAGGTTCCACAGTCGGAAAAAACGCCTTTTTACCCGCGGTCACCCTATGGTGTTGCCAAACTTTACGGCTACTGGATTACTGTTAATTATCGCGAAGCATATGGTATGCATGCAAGCAACGGCATACTTTTCAACCATGAGTCCCCAATCAGGGGAGAAACCTTTGTTACCCGCAAAATCACAATTGCGTTGGCACGTATTGCCCTGGGCATGCAGCAGACTCTTTTCCTTGGAAACCTTTCCTCTCAGCGCGACTGGGGACATGCCAAGGATTACATCCGTGCAATGTACCTCATTCTACAGCAGGATGAACCTGATGATTATGTCATTGCTACCGGAATAACCACCACTATCCGTAAGTTTATAAGGTTTGCCGCCGCTGAAGCCGGCCTTGAAATAACATTTACAGGTGAAGGCATCGATGAAAAAGGATACCTTACCGCTATTGATGAAAAGATTTTTACAGAAAAAGCCGGCGAGGAGTATCTTGAACATCTTAAATCAAGGATCACCAGGTCAATGTCCTCTCCCGATGAGAATAATGCCATTATTGCTGTCGATCCAACCTATTTCCGTCCCAGTGAAGTCGACCTCCTTATAGGTGACAGCACAAAAGCACGTGAAAAACTGGGCTGGGAACCAAAGTATAACCTGCAGGCACTGATTGCCGACATGATAAAGTCGGACATTAATCTTGTAAAAAAAGACAGGTACCTTAACGAAGGAGGCTACAGGACACTTAATTATTTTGAATAAAAAAATTAAACCTTTTTTATAACCAATATGGCAAACAGCAGGAATGTCTGAATCAAAAAGCAGGAAAAGAAAGACCGTTTTATGGATTTTTGTTTTCCCGCCTGAAAAATGCATTCTCCTGCTCTTTATGCTGAATAAAACATTGCAATGACCAAAAAAGTATTTGTTTCAGGTTGTTATGATTTGCTTCACAGCGGACATGTTGCTTTCTTCAGGGAAGCCTCGGGTTACGGCGATCTCTATGTTGGCATCGGCTCCGATAAAACCATCGGCGAATTAAAAGGCCGTCCCACAGTGAACAGTGAACAGGAGCGGCTTTATATGGTAAGGGCTGTGCGATATGTTAAAGATGCATTTGTAAATTCGGGGAGTGGAATAATGGACTTTGAACAGGATTTACGCAACCTCAGGCCGGATATCTTTGTGGTGAATGAGGATGGCTATTCTCCTTCGAAAAAGAACCTTTGCCGGGAACTGGGCATAGAACTAAAGGTACTGGAACGCATACCCGATGCCGGTCTTCCGGCACGGTCAACCACAGCCATCCGTTCATCGGGGGTATGCATGCTGCCTTATCGAATCGACCTTGCAGGGACATGGATAGACCAGCCCTACGTTTCAAAATACGCTCCCGGATGGGCAATCACCCTCTCTTTGGAACCTATCGTAGAATACAATGAAAGGTGCGGCATGAGCACCTCCACAAGGAATGCCGCCAAAAAAATATGGCCGCACACTCTGCCGCTTGGCAAACCTGAAAAGCTTGCCGAAATGCTGTTCAAATTTGAAAACGATCCGGGTGCTGAAATTGTCTCCGGTGCGCAGGATGCAATTGGCATATGTATGCCCGGACTGGTGCGCCATTATTACGATAAGGCATACTGGCCCCTGAAAATAGAATCGGTGCACGACAATGACATTCTCGACTGGCTGGAACAGCATATTT
Organism: Mariniphaga sp.; assembly: GCA_041687255.1. Taxonomy (GTDB): domain Bacteria; phylum Bacteroidota; class Bacteroidia; order Bacteroidales; family Prolixibacteraceae; genus Mariniphaga. The sequence continues at coordinate 58,106 of JAWLCL010000022.1, forward strand.
ACATGGTAATGCTTTGGCCTCGGCCTAATGGAACTGACCTTTTGGGAAATACAAACATAACCACTCCAAATGTCCAGAATCTTGCCGAAGCTGCAGACCGGGCATGGAATGCTATTCTTGAAAAAGACCTCCATGCTTTTGCAAATGCTTTCCTGGATTCGTTCAAGGCACAAACCACCATGTTTCCGGCTATGCTGAACAAAGAGATTGAGAAAGTAATTGACAGCTACAAAAGTGAAGCCCTTGCATGGAAGCTGGCAGGCGCTGGCGGAGGGGGTTATCTTATTCTTTTGGCCGAAACTCCTGTCAGAGGTGCCATGAAAATAAAAATAAGAAGAAAAGATTCTGGGATATAACAGGTATTGGCTCTGCGGATGTGATATTTTAAGATAACCTGATTCATTTGTTGGTTTTCAGACGTAAATTTCAAACAAAATATTGAAATAATTGTATTAAAAGGTGATGGAAAAGAATAGCAAAATATATGTTGCAGGACATAAAGGGCTGGTAGGATCAGCTATCTGGAAAAACCTGCAAAGTAAAGGGTACAATAATCTTATCGGCAAATCGCTTGAGGAGTTAAATCTGCTTGACCAAACCGAAACAGAGCAGTTTTTCAGCCAGGAAAAACCCGAGTATGTTTTTCTGGCAGCAGCAAAGGTTGGGGGGATAATTGCCAACAATACCTACCGTGGTGAGTTTATATACGAAAACCTGACCATTCAGAACAATGTCATTCACAACGCCTGGAAACACGGCGTAAAAAAGCTGCTGTTTCTTGGAAGCACCTGTATTTATCCCAAACAGGCACCCCAGCCCATGAAGGAAAATTACCTGCTTACCTCTCCGCTTGAATACACCAATGAACCGTATGCCATTGCCAAAATTGCAGGAATAAAACTGTGTGAAAGCTATAACCTGCAGTACGGCACTAATTTTATTGCTGTAATGCCTACCAATCTGTACGGGCCTAACGATAATTTCGATCTGGAAAAGTCGCATGTCCTGCCGGCTTTAATCCGCAAGATTCATCTTGGCAAATGCCTGAAGGAAAACAACTGGAACGACATCCGGAAGGATTTAAACAGCCGCCCTATTGAAAACATTGACGGGAACAGTGAAAAAGAAGAAATTGCAGCTGTTTTGAAGAAGTACGGGGTTTTCCCTGCCAGTGATAATGAAGATGTTACCATTGAAATATGGGGAACAGGAAAACCGCAGCGGGAATTCCTGTGGAGTGAGGAAATGGCCGATGCTTGTGTTTATTTGATGGAAAATACCAATTTCGACGACATCATTGCTGCCATGCAGGAAAACCAGAAGCAGGAAATTAAAGAAATCAGGAACACCCATATAAACATTGGAACAGGAAAAGATATTTCAATAAAAAATCTGGCCAAATTGATTTCTGAAGTCATTGGTTTTGAAGGCGAACTGGAATTCAATGAAGATAAACCCGACGGTACCTTCCGCAAGCTTACCGACGTATCCAAACTTCATGAACTGGGGTGGCATCATAAGATAGAAATTGAAGATGGTGTTAAAAAGCTTTACGACTGGTACATCAGCCAGCAGGAAAATCAGCAGGCGTAAATATTCACCGGTAATTTAAAACAACTTATAGTATGAATCCGCTTGAAAACCGGCTTATCATATTCTCGGGCCCCTCATGTGTAGGGAAAAGCCCCCTGGCCAAAGCTTTTGCACGCTTTTACCCTGAGCTGCATAAACCGATGCAGCCGCTTGTATTGTACAACAGCCGTTCGCCGCGTCCGGGGGAAACTGACGGCATCGATTATCACTTCCGATCCCGCAAAGAAATAGAAAAGCTGGAGGGAAAAGAACATTTTGCAGTGATGGAAGTACGGGGCGACTTGCAGGCGCTTGACCTAAAGGAACTGGCAGAAAACCTGAAAAATGGCAATGTATTGTTTGAAGGCAATCCTTTTGTGGGAAGAATTCTGCAAACCCACCCTGCCCTCGTGGGAATAAACAGGTTGAGTATTTTTATGTCGCCACTCTCAAAGGAGGAAATTCTGTTCCTGAAATCAGCATCCCCCGATGTTTCTCTTCCTGATTTTATAACCGATGTTATGCGCCGGAAGCTGCTCCGCCGTACACGAAAACAAAAAGGGGAGCTTTCACTAAAAGACCTCGAAAACATAGAAAAGCGGGCTTCAAGCGCCCATAAAGAGCTGCGGGATGCCCATCATTTCCGGTATGTTATTCCTAATCACGATGGCGAAGACAGCGAAAACTGGGATGCATTCTATTACCCCCTGGGAGATGCCCGTAAGGCTTTACTCTCCTTTGCTGAAATAGTAAAAGGCCATCAGCCGGAAAATACCGAAACCTGGGAAGCAGATTTGTTGTAAGAATAAACTTGTTTTCCTTCTCAGTTTCGCAATTTAACAGTTTCGCAATTTCTCTATTTACCAGTTACTTCATTTAGCCTATCATATAACTAAAACCTTAACCCGCTATTTACCAAATCTTTCATCACATGCAAAGGTGACAGGGATTCCATCCTTGCCTTGCCTGCAGGAAGTGCAAGGAAAGAAGGTCAGGAGGGAGAGGTTGGATTGTGACTTTAGGCCCCAGCATAAATGCTGGGGTTATACTCCCGGCCCCGGTCCTCAGCCCTGTGCCCTTTGCTCTGTGCACTAAGCAACTTAACTATTATTCCTTATTTAATATTGACATGACAATTAAAAGGACCATTCACTTATACTTTTGCACCCTCTCATCGTTTATAACTCCCTCCCAGTTTAAACCGAAGGCAAAATCGTAAGTGTTACCCACCTCATCTTGGTACGGTTCCATATCACGAGGTGTATCTTCGTACTGCTCATCCACTGTCTGCATATTGGCAGGCATCTGGAAGGGCAACAATCCTGAAGGTTCTGCCCTTCCCGACAAAATATCCATCAGCGCCTGGTCCTGAACCCCAAAATGTACCAATATTGCATCAGCCTTACTTTCAAATTCCGCCATCACCATTGGATTCGAAACATCTATCACAACAATAACAGGTTTATTTCCCATTGACCCTCTGCTCATATTTACCATCTTAAGGTCGTATGAATTTGCAGTAACGCCTGTTTTTCCTTTATAGGAACGGTTGGTAAATGCTTCAAAAGGACTTCCCCCGGCAAGGCTTTCCTCTCGGGCATAAGTTGCAACATAAGGATCATACTGAAGGTTAATCGGTACATAGCCATTGCCACCGGCTTCAACATCTTCCAGAGAGTAACCGGTTCCTCCCTGCGGGCTGTCGATAAACACAAGTGCAGCATCAGCCTCTTCAGGTTCATCTGTCCATTGAAAGTAATTGTTCAGGATGCTTTTGCTTGCGGCATCTTCCCACCGCTCAGGAGTCTCCTGCCCAAACCAGTTACGACCGGGCGGGTAGTATTTCTGAGGTACATAAACCTTTATCTTGTTTTGTAATGGCAAGACTGCATTGCTATTTTTAAGCATCACCACCGATTTCAGCTGAGCCTCATATCCAGCTGTCATGAAATTAGGATTACCAACCAGTTCTTCCGACTCCGCCACATCAAGGTACGGATTCTCAAACAACCCGGTTCTGAAGATGTTACGCAGCAATCGAACAGCCGATTTTTCAAACCGCTGACGCATGAAATCCTCTCCATGCTCCTCACCCCCCATTTGATAGGCCTCAATCACCGGCCCCATTTCATTATTGCCCCCGAACTGGTCCATTCCGGCCATAATGGCTTTATAATGCCTCCCGGCAACCGAAAGTTCTTCTACTCCCCATGCTTTCCCGCTGAACTCATGTACATTCCTGACATCGGCTGTTATCATCCAGTCGGTACATAAAACGCCATCATAACCGTATTTTCCACGCAATAAATCCTCAATGACATATTTACTGAAAGCATTTCCCACATTCTCGTCATATACACTATCGAGGTTCCAGGAAATGGTATAGTACGGCATTATTGCTGACGCTTTACCAGTTGGCCCCTCCAGATTAAGAGCTCCATCGGTAAAAGGTTTCAAATGATCACTTAACCGGTCGCCGGGATAGACGGCATAAGCACCATATCCAAAGTGGCCGTCGCGGCCTCCCTCCTCTGGTCCCCCGCCCGGCCAGTGCTTCACCATGGCATTTACACTGTTGTATCCCCAGCCACCGTCGATGTGCATCTCACCTTCCGAAGTTTGAAAACCATCGACATATGCACGGGCAAGATCGGCTGCAAGCACAGGGTCTTCCCCCATTGTTCCGTCGAAGCGGCTCCAGCGGGGTTCTGTTGCCAGATCTATCTGCGGTGAAAGGGCCGTTGTAATTCCCAGTGCACGATACTCTTTTGAGGCAATGTCGCCAAACTGCTCCATCAGCTCCGGGTCAAAGGTGGCGGCAATCCCCAATGTTCCGGGCCAGCGCGATATATCACCTCCGGCACCTGCATTGTATTCGGCGTAGGAATCACTGCCGTGCCGCGGGTCGGAACTGGTGTTGCAAGGGATGCCCAGCCCAAGGCTTTCGGCCAGAGCCTGCAGGTTATTGTTCCATTGTGCTGCAACTCCGGGCGACTCGACCGATGTCACCAGAACATGCCGCAG
>JAWLCL010000023.1:0-59017 GCA_041687255.1 Mariniphaga sp.
CAGCTTATGGAGAACAGGTAGATTTCACAACCGGACAGAAGCCTGTACCACCAACAGTAACCACTGCTTCTGTTACTAATATTACAATAAACAGCGCAGTTTTGGGTGGGAATGTAACTTCCGACGGAAATGCAGAAGTAACAGAAAGAGGTATTGTTTATAGTACTTTACAAAATCCAACTACTGCAAATAATAAAGTTGGAATTGGAAGTGGAACAGGTTCTTTCAGCAAAACGGTTACCGGTCTTGCTGAAAATACCAAATATTATGTTCGTGCATATGCCATAAACAGTCAGGGCACAGCTTATGGAGAACAGGTAGATTTCACAACCGGACAGAAGCCTGTACCACCAACAGTAACCACTGCTTCTGTTACTAATATTACAATAAACAGCGCTGTTATGGGTGGGAATGTAACTTCTAATGGAAATGCAGAAGTAACAGAAAGAGGTATTGTTTATAGTACTTCACCAGACCCAACTACTGCCAATACTAAAATTATTATTGGAAATGGAACTGGTTCTTTCAGCCAAACAATTACTGGTCTTTCTGATTCCACAACTTATTATGTCAGGGCTTATGCCACTAACAGTGCAGGATCATCCTATGGAGACCAGGTTTCTTTTACTACTCCCCCTAACCAGGTACCACCAACTGTATACACCTCTTCAGTTACTAATATTACTCTAAACAGTGCATTAATGGGCGGAAATGTGGCTTTCGATGGAAATGCAACAGTAACGGAAAGGGGAGTTGTTTATAATACTTCAACAAATCCAACCACCGCAAATAATAAAGTACCGATAGGCAACGGCACAGGTTCCTTTAGTGCAACAATTACCGGCCTAGCTTCAAATACCACTTATTATGTACGTGCCTATGCAATAAATAGCCAGGGTACGGCTTATGGTGACGAGGTAAATTTTAAAACACAATTATTAATTGCATTTATATACAATGAGAAATTAACCGAAGCAAATTCTTTCAAATCTTTACTTGATAATAACAATTTACAGGTTGATGTAATGAAAATTAGTAGTGTCTCATCAACTAATTTTAAAAAGTATAAATTAGTAATTATAGGATCTGACACTGGTTTTGATTACAAATGGGGTACATCAGAAGCTGTAGCTAATATTAAAAATTCAGGCATCCCAGTTTTAGGTATTGGTTATGGCGGAGCATGCTTTTTCCAGCAATATGGATTATCTATCAACTGGGGTAATTCATGGATAGGTTCTAATACATCTATTTATCCTGTAAATACATCTCATGAGGTTTATAAAAAACCTAATGCTATTATTATTAACCCATTCTTACCAAATTTAATAATTTATAATAATACAAATCATGTTGGAGCATACAAACCAAAATTAGATTTAAATGTGTTACTTATAGGCCGTGAATCCAATAACATGGATCATTACATAATTGTCTCGGAAAATGGACATTGGCTTTGGGGATTTACTAATAGTCCAGCTGACATGACTACAACAGGGGAAAAGTTATTTTTCAATATTGTTACTTTTTTGCTTAAATAAAACATTAATTAATTAATTATAAATATCGCTTGGTATATAAACTCATCTTTTTTTTACAAAAAAATAAATGTTTCTTCCTATTTTTATATAATAAAAGCACTTCAGATGAACGGCACCAGTTTGGCATTAAAAATAGGAAGCCTGGTTCTTGGGTTGGGTGCATACCTTATATTGTTTAAAAAGGTTAAAGGGCTCAAAAAATACGGTGTATCCGGTTTAATTTATGTCCTCCTTTTATCATTGATGATGTCTTCAGTTACATTGTTTCTTTTAGTGAGACCAGATATGGGTGAGATGATTTCTTTACTGTTTGCTCAGGTAGTAATCCTGTCATTGGGAACACTGCATGTTTTTTTTGCACCAAGGCTACTGCCCTGGTATGGTGACCAGTATTTCGGAATGAAACTGGTTTATATTATATGCATCCTGCTTTTTTGCTTCTTTTTTACCAATCTGTACTTCACCTTTATTGTCGATTCCTATGTTGAGATGGTATGGCATCTTTCGTCATTATGGTTTCTGGTTCCGGTTCTGTTAAACCAAACCATCATGAAATTAATGAAAGTGCCACCCAAACAATTTAAAAAATGGAAATACCCGGTGAGCATAAACATCCCGGACCCTACTGACGGGGAAATGGAAAATCCGGTTCTTATCAGCTTCATTTTTAAAAAAACACAACATTCACCTGATGAAACTATATTCAGAGCAAAAGCACCCTATCAAATGAAACTAGGAAGGCTTTTTTACTTCTTTATTAACGATTATAACAGCAAGTATCCGGAAAGCCCGGTTTCTTTTGTTGATGAGAACAATCAACCCTACGAATGGATTTTTTTTAAAGTAAAAAGTAAATTACTAAAACTTAAAACCGCACTCGACCCGGACAATACAATTTCCGTTTGTAAAATTAAAGAAAATACTACCTTGATTTGCAGCAGAGAAAGGAACAATCAAAATAATTTTGACCATGAAACCACTGAATAATAGAGAACGGAATAAGGCCTTTTACAAAGTAGTGGGATTTTTCCTGCTTAGTTTCATATTAGCTATATTCCTTGGTTTTACTACTATGAATGTAGGAAAACTTTCGGAAAAAAGATCGAACGCTGAACTGCAAAGATTAAAGAGCCAGCTTAAATTTCAGGAAGAAGTTTTTGCACCCAACGTAGAAGAAACATCAGATATGATTTCAAAAATACCCTCAGTTAATGAAACAGGAGAGAATCTGGAAGTGTTAAATCAGGATATAGGTGCTCTCTTAAGCAATACAAAAAATCAGGTGGAGGATGATGATAGCTGGGAAACAGAAATGTACAAAGATGTTATCCTTGCACTGTCAAATCTTCAGCTTTCGTATAATAATCAGATTAAACTAATGGACCAAATGGGGAGTTCAAATGAACTGAATCAAAGATTGCAGACTACTATTGCCGAAAGAGACCGTCTTGAGAATCAGGTCAAAATGTTGCAGGCAAGTGGAGGTGGCGGCGGCGGTAGTGGGGAGGCAGATTGTGCCGATTGTTTAAAAGAATTAAAGAAAGCGAAAGAAGATTTAATATTTGCCAATAAAACAATTGCCTCAATGGAATCGGAACTCGCTAAATATAAGCAATAAAATAAAACCAATTTAATTTAATCCCGATTGATATATTTATAGTCAAACACATTCAACGAGATTTCAAAATAACCCAACTACTGAAAGTACTTTCCAAATCAGAATCCGAACTATAGGCAATTAATGCCACTTTATATCTCCCGGGCTTGTTATAGGTATGTGTTGGATTCATTTTACCGGAAATATTCTTTTCCCCCGATTCCGGATCTCCAAAATCCCATTTGTACTTTACAGCATTTTTTGATTGGTTCGAAAAAAGTATAGTTGCGGGGGCAAATACGTTGTTGTTTTGTATAGAAAAATTGGCATTAGGATGTTTTGATTTCTCTTTTAAAGTAATAGTTTCTGAAACTTTATCTGATTTTTTTAAGCCCTTTGACCAAACTGTAAGTTCTGCCACATAATTTCCGGGATTTAAATAAAGATGCTCCGGATTCATTTTATCAGATTTATTTTTATCAAAGGAAGCAGGATCGTCAAAATTCCATTCATATGTTCGGCTATTTGTTGATGTGTTTGTAAATGAAACCACAGAAGGAGCCTCCTCTGAAGATTTAGTAAAAACAAAATCGGCAACTAAAGCTTTTTTATCTTTTAAACATACCTCTTCAACAACAGTATCTGATAGTCCGCTAAAATCATTTTTTACGATTAGTTTTACATTATATGTCCCCGGCCTTTTATACTTTTGTTTACCATCTTTCAATGTTGATACGTTTTTCCGGCCGGTGGAAGGGTTTCCAAAATCCCAGATATAACTATCAGCATTAACTGAAGTATTTTTAAAGAAAACACGTGCAGGAACCGTTTGATTATTTCCTTCAATTGTAAAATTAGATATAACAGGGTCATGCTTTTTAATTTCGATACTTTTAAAAATGGTATCTTCAAGTTTAAGATTAGTATTGCGTGCTATCAGGGACAAGGTATAAATACGTCCATTTTCGTAATAGTGTACTGGGTTTGTTTTCAATGAAAAATTTTTAGCACCTGAATTTTGATCGCCAAAATCCCAATAAAATTCATTAGCATATAAAGAAAGATTTTTAAACGTAACTTCGCAGGGTCCATAACCATTGTTGCTAACAGATAAAACTTTAAAATTAGCCTGTGGTTCGTTTTCCTTGTAAGCAAAAACATCTATATTTAAATCTTCAATATTCCCTGAAAAATCATCTTTAAAATGCCAGACAATAGTTTTTCCCTTTCCGGATTTCAAGTTGGCGCCGGATTCTCCATCAATTGTTGTCACTTTAACTTCATTTCCCTCATAGGTAACGAATAATACTACTGTGAATGTCTGAGCTCCTTCGATAGGGTTAATATCGTAAACAACCATCAATTTATCATTATCTGATAAACGTGTTGAAACGTTTGATGCATAATTCTCCTGTGCCACTCCAGCCCTGACAACAAAAGTTAGAAAATAAACAAGCGCTGTATATTTTAAGCTCCATTCCATAATATTTAAAATTTCATATTATGCTTATATTGAATTTATTTCAGAAAAACCCTGTAGGGCAACAAATTTACTGAATCCTGCACTAGTCTGGTTTTCAGACTTTCGGCTTTATTCCACAATTCTTCTTCGGGCAACTTCTCATCATTGTTCAAATAAATAATTACATCGAGTGTACAGCTTAATCCCTTTTTGATTGAAGGTTCCACCTGAACACCTTTTTTTACTTCGGCAGATTTTAAATGCCTGCCAAATATTTCATAACACAAGGCTTTAATATCTTCTGCCGTTACAATTCTACCTTTAGACAATAACGCCCTTCTGAGTTTATTCAGCTTATCTTCTTTTGACAGTTTCTGTCTGCCGCCCACTGAATGAGTTACCAACGTCAAGCTTTTATCGTGGATATCCCCTCCCTTTGATAAGGTTAGCTTTGTTCCCGGCCTTAGACCATTTGCTTGTTCGCCGGCTATCGACCAAAAATCCACACTGATTTTTTCATATTCTGTATTTGATTCTATAATGAGGTATGAACTCAAATCGGCTGAAACACCCGATGAATTGATGCGCTGCTGGAGCCTGGATAATATCTGGTCTAATTGTTTAAGCTCATATGAAATCAAATCTCCTCCCTTTAATGAAAACGCAGCGGCTTCATCCCTGACCAAATCCAAAAGATGCTCAATGGTTTCCCTGGCATCACGCGAATCGAACCGTGCAATTCCTCCTTGCCTGACAAAATAGGATTTCTCAGCACTTGCTGGATTATCCAAAGAATTCAAGGAAACATACTCCTTGTTGGAACTATCGGAAACTCTGGCTATATCAAAAAAGAAATCGTTGGTTAGCAATGGGATCACATTAGTTCCTTTCACCACCGAATGGGTGCTTTCATTCAGTTCCCGATTAATCACCGGAAAGCAATTGAGAGAAACAGAAAAATCATTTACCTCTTCAGCCGTAAGAGATTGGAACATTTCTGCTTCAACCCATAAAATCTCCTTACTGAAAAGTTCCGGGTATTTTTCAATGGTCAGTCCTGGGAAGCCAGGGCCATCGGATTCAGTTGCAAAATCGCTTTTATGATAATTGCTTGGAGCCAATGTAAAAAAATATTTTTTATAGAAATTATTTACAAAACAAGTTGTTTCATAGGATAAATCCTGGTCCATTTTTAGAAGATTCGCCAACAATTCCTTTGGTTCGGGATTCGCCTGTCCCAATCCTTCCCTAAACTGAACCCTTTTTCTGTTTATTTTCCAATTTGCCGATTGGAGAGCAGTAAAAAACCTGTCGCCATCCATAAGACTTTTGAAAGAGAAACAGAGGGAGAGGCCGTCGAGCAAATCAACCAGTGTGTCTAATCTGATTCCCATGATCAATGACGCACCAGGCTTCCGGTTCTGCAACGGAATTTCAGTAATCATATCTTTGTACCGTCCATTGATTTGGTATAGGTTTTTTCCGGCAATTAAAAATTTTATTTCGCCGTTTAAAAGAGTATACTTGCCAGCCGGTGTAAACCAAATATTTTTTCTTCCTTCTTGGTGTCTTTCTAAATCATTATGTATTGATTTGCTACAAGAAAAACGGTAGAACTCATCCACTAAAACTCTTGCATGAATTGGTTTTGCATACACCAGGGCATGTGCCGGAAAATGAGAGAATTTATTCCTGCTAAACAGGATTTCCATTAACTTATCGATTATCCGTGCATCCGATTTGTTTATTTCCTGGGCTACATTGTATACTTCACCGGCGAAGGCCCCTATTAACAAGCTCAAAACAGGATCAAATGAATTTATATCCTGCATATCGGGATAGCCCCATATTTTTGAAGCATTATGAATCATTCTTCGCTTTATGAAATCAATGGAATCTACTGGCATGATCATACGTTTTTATTTTTTTTAAATTCCGGCATGGTACAGCAGGGTAATTTTCCTGCTGGGTTTCAATAAGAAAGCGGTCCAAGATAAAATGTTTCTGTGTGCATCAGTGGCTCATTTGTTTTATCAATAACTCCCCGTACTTGCATTTTTATCTGGGTTTTAACACGTCTGTTATGAATAGTGACTGCAAGCTCAACCTGTTCAATTTGTAATTCTATAATAACATGCACCAATCTCTTTTCATTATTGCGAAGAGATTGTAAAACGGATTTTTTTAATTCATCTTTTAAAACATGCATATTGTATATGTTTTCAAAATCATACTCAGAAATATCGGTTCCGAAAAAGGGATCATGTTTCACCTCATAAAATGAAGTTACCGTGATGAGATGAATCATATTGTGAATTGACTTTTCCAGATTAATCCTGCGAACATCTTTCTGGTTGATAATCTCATTAAATGGAAACGGTATGTCGAGAAATTCAGGCATTTGTTTTACTATTTCTTGTAAAATGTATTTTTAATCGGCCAGAAAACTCCTTCCCGATTTTTGTTCTTTTACAAAAATGCTGGTTTCTTTTTTCTTTCCTATGTAGGCCAGTGATTCCAACTTATCGAACAGCCGTGCAATGATTTGAATGAATTCGCTGAATTGTTCGATGCTAAAATAAATATCGTAATGTCGATATTCGAAGTTGATGCAATACACCAGCAGCTTCTCGAAATCGCCCTGCTTTAATTCAGACCAGTTGGTGAAATAGTTTAATAATTCTTCTTTACTGGCAGCAGCGGCAGAATCGATGGTATTACGGATCACCCGAGCCGCATTTGCTATGTAAGCAAAAAGATGAATGGGAGGCAAATCCGGAATTTCATAACGCAACCTCAAATGATTAGCAGATATGTAACCAAGCAGGTTTTCAGAGAGGGAAAAAACAGATTTGGCCAGATTTGTATCCTGCTTTTTTTCATTAATTTTTCGGATAATACTTAGAAGATCAAGTTCCAGTTGGCTGAAGAATTTTTCAGTAAGCTCGCAAAACTCATTTATTTTTAAATGGCTTTTGACCACCATACAGGGTGGAATATATTCGTCGCAGATTTCGGGAACTCCCTGTTCAATTTTTAATTTCCCAATAAAAAATGATAAAGGATGTATGCCTTCCCGATTCAGATTATCAATGGAAATTACACTTATTCTGAAATCAGGTATGGTAAAAGGGTAACGGGGCGGATCCTCTTCTGCGTTCAGTTCTCCAAAAGGCTGTCGAATAAAGGGGTCGACTGTCAATAAAATAAAAAATTCACTCCCTGAAGAATTGGCAGCTTGAGCCAGCTCCAGCGTAATGTCTGCTACCAGTTCAGGCAAATGATGCTCCTCTGTCAATTCAATTTGTACTCCGCCTTGCGTTACTGCCAGACACCTAAATATTTTCACTTTCAGAAATTTCTGGTTATCAATTTTAATAACCGTTTTAACAGAAGTTTCTTCACCAATCTTCACAGGTATTAAACCAAAATTTATACTGTTAAGAAAAGCTGCACTGGCATTAGATAACTCATAGGTAAATGCATTCTCAATCTGTAAAAAATGCGTTTTATTTATGTTCATTCCATTTTGCCAGTTTACATGATAATGTTTCATATTCTTTGGTCTGGTTTGAAAATTAATATTTCAAATTGAAAGTATTTTTACAATACTACATTATAACCTAAAAGTGCTTTTTCTTCTTCAGAGCCGAGTGTAAAAATCTTTACCTTGCCTAAAGAAACCAGTTTTGTTTCCACATCGAATTCAACCGGTAAAAAGTAGCTGTAAAAACTTTTTAATAACCGGTAGATTAAACCATTCTTGTAAAATTCTTTCGGATCGGTATTTTCTAATGGTCCAATTTTAACCATTATCCGACGAACAAAACCAGCCGTTTTGTGCCCTAGTACGAGATCTTTTCCAAGTTGCGATTGTCCAACTAAGCCGGTCGTCGTAGTTGATTTATTATAATTCCTATTTATTTCTTCCGTTTCACAGGTATCCTGTTCCATTAAAACTTTTTCATGGAGGATATCTTCAAGACATAAAGCTGTCAGGTGGTAATTTCCGGTAATTTGGTAAGCATATGGCAGATATTTAACCATCTTTTCAGTATATTCTGAAGGTATATTCATATCTAATTTCCAAAACCCCGGAATCAATCCGTTCAGAGATTCAGTATAAAGGTTTAATAATTTATGATTTTCTTTTGTAGACATATGCACACCTTGCCAAAAAATTTCATTTTCAAATATCCTGAAAAAATTTCGTGCTGTTTTTTCTTCCGCTCTCAATTTCACCGATTCTTTAGCCAGCTCTTCACCATCTGCATTTCTATTTTCGGGAAACAGGTGAAAAAGAGCTTCGGGTAATGTGTCATACACACCTGCCCGGTTTAAATGAAGGCTTAACACTTCATCTCCATTTTCAAAACTCTCCAATTCGCAGCGATCAATATCCACGGACCAGCTGCGTTTCAAAGGGCCATCAAAAGCGGCAAGCAAATCGTCTTGAGAAAGGTCGAGTTTCAATAAGCAGGAGACAATATACTCCGCCCGGATATCGTAAAGAATCTCATTTATGTAGCCCGATTTTCTACGTAAGTTCATACTTACAATTTAAGAAAAAATGAGCACTTGTAACGAGAAATACTTCATGATTTTACTATACGAAAAATTAAAAGGTAATTCCGGCCATTTACCTGAACATAAAATCCGATGGATTTATTCCAACCTTAAAAGTATCAATAGCTCCACCTGACTGTGTAAACCTGTAAACAATGGCATCCTGGGTATAGTCGATGGCATCGGCAACGTAAATATCATTGTTATCAGGGTCAACTGCCATATGGTAATAAAGTTTATCTTCATTCCGGATAAAGGCTGAATCGGGCAAATGGCGACTGCCGATGTGCATTTTGTACAGGTGACTGTTCAGAAAATAAAGGGTATCACCTTCGCTGTTTAGCTCCAGATTTGAGGGTGTGTCACCAGACGTGAAGCGGTAAATCTGCTCAATGGTTTGTGTTTCGGTGTCAATTCTACTGATTGCCGGTACTTCATTACCCAATGGAGAACCTTCAAAACCGCCATCGGAAAGAACCCAAATTTTGCCGTTCCTGTCAATAAGTAAGTCTTTGGGCTGCAGCGGCACTTGAATTTCACCAACCAGCTGATCGGATTCCGCATCAATAATCAGCACCTTATCGCCATACGACCAGCTGGATACATACACGTATTTTCCAATCTGCACCATTTGCTCGGAACTGCTTCCTTCCAATGGAATATTTCCGGTGATTTCAAATGTCTGCGGATTGACTACTGCAATATGGCCGCCATACAAATCGGATACATATGCTTTTTGTCCGGAAACAAAGTGCATGTATCTTGGCGATACCAAACCTGTAATGCTGCCTTTGTATTCTAAAGTTCTTGCATCGACCACCATAACCTTTCCAGAATTGTTTACCACAATATACATTAGGTTACCCATTCGCGTCACCGATTGTACAACATCCCCAAGGGGAACATTATTACGGGCATAAAAAATTTGGTTGGAAATCTTTTTATCAATTTTATGATAGAACGACAAGGAGCCATTCCCGTACATAAAATTACCTTCACAGGCAATAAAAACTCCATTGCCGGTATCAAGATCAAAATAAAGAGTTTCCACCGGCTCTTCGGAACATGCCGATGTCAGTAATAGCATGGCTGCAATAAATATAAAATCTTTCATTTCGAATTAATGTATTTTACTGCCAGGGTTATAGTATAAAATCTGCCGGGCATGGGCCTCCATAAAATACTTTGATATTTTTGATCAAATACGTTATCCACTGCCAGTTTCAACCGAACTAAAAATTCATCCCACGCAACTTGTTTCTCTGCTGTTACTTTTCCTAATAAATATGGATTTAGTACCTGTTCAAAATGTGATTCCTGGTTGCTGGACCTGGTGTATCTCTTCCCTACACCATTGACATCGAACTTAAAGGAAAAATTTTGAAATGCTAAACCAATATAAGCCCCACCCTTATGTTTAGGTATATATATCAATTGTTTTCCCCGTGATTCATCGGCCGAATGCACTGCATTCAAATTGGTTGTCCGGGTGAATGAATAGTTTCCTCCTGATCTTAAAATGAAGGGGCCGCTTTGAATTTTAGTTGAAACCTGGTACTCCAACCCTCTTGACGAAACATCTTTTATATTACCTGCTTCCCAATAGTATGCTCCACTTGCTGCCGGTTGCCAGGCAATCCAGTTTTCTATTTTTGAAACAAAACCGGTTAATTCATTGCTGAAACTTATTTTTTCCTTATCTATTCCGGCAGACAACGAAACGTCGCCGGTATAACCGTCTTCAGGCAGCAATTCAGGATTACCCCCCGGAATCCAATACAAATCGTTAAGCGTAGGTTTATTGTAATTACGTGCCAGATTGGTACGAACAACCAAAGGCAGCATGCTAATTGGCTGCCATTCCATACCTGCCGATGGAATAAACGGCATCATATTTTCATCATAAGTTTCGGATCGCAACAAAAGAAAAAGTGCAAACCTGTTGCTGGGCTTCAGGTGCATGTTTAGCATAAGACTTGTTTCCAGCCGGTTTTCCTTATATCCGTTACCGGTGATGTTGTCGGAAGCTTTCACCTGATAATAGTTGGCATCAAAAGAAACAGTTGCAAATGTTTTCTCATCGAATTGCCTGAAAATTCGCAAGTGATTTAAAAAACCTGTTTCATTGCTTTTCGAATCCTGATTTACAAAATCAAAAGCCGGTGTGCCCCTAAAATAATCAAGCTGGTTAATGTTTAATCCTGAAAAAAAGTGATAGTTCACTCCATCTGTGTATCTTTTCCAGTCGTATTGAACCCTTATTTGATTATCAGTCTGATGCTCTTCACGTTCACTTCCCTGGTACGACATCAGCTGGGGCAGGTTACGGTTACTGGTTTGATACCAGAATCGTAATGAAGATATATTATCGTTGTAATGCCTGAGGTAAAATTCCTGAAGAATGCCTGTCTTATAATATCCGGCATTTTGTAACGTATCGGTTTTATTGGGAACAATCCCGGCATTATAGTATGGGAAGTTATTTTCTGAAGCTTCGTAATAGAATCGTGTGGAAGACTGAAAATACCGGCTTCCTGCATCAAGTTTAAAAAAAACTTTTTTTGACTGAAACGATCCTGTTTCCACCAACCCTTCAAGGCCAAATTTTTTATTCCAGGAAGGTATATTATCCAAATGTATACTTCCTCCCAGAGCTCCGCTGCCCTTGGTCATTGAGCTTCCCCCATGCAGCAGGTAAACACCATCGGTAAAAAATACCGGCACTAATGAAAGGTCGGCCATACCCCTCATTGGAGAATTAATGTTCATACCGTTCCAGTAAATTTTGGTATGAGTAGCAGCCGCTCCCCGGAAGCTCGCTGTTGCCGCAGAACCTCTTCCATATGATTTTATGAAAACAGGAGAATAATCGGACAGTAATTCACTGAGATCGGCAGTCAACATAGAGGCTCTTTGCAGCGAATCGGGACGTGTAATCTTTAGCCCGGCCTCCGAAACCTTTCTTTTTGCCAGCACCTCAACTTCACCAATATGAACCGTATCGGTCAGAAACTGTGCATGAACCGGCAAGTAAAATATCGAAAAAAACAGGAACCAGACCACATTTAATCCCTTCATCGCTTCACAATTTTATGGATTTCCAATTGTCGGCCATCCCCTATAATAAGCTGGTAAACTCCGGGAACAAAGGAGGAAAGGTCCAAATAAGCAGGCAGCGATTTAACTTCTTCCTGCATTAACATCTTTCCTGCAGAACCTATGAGCGTTATTCTGTACTTTCCATTTCCGTAATTCGATGTATTGTTCCAACTGATAAACAACTGGTCATCAACAGGATTAGGATAAATAGTAAAAGCATACGTTGGAGAACCTGCGCTTACAGCAACTTCTTCTGTTATAAGAAGAGCATCACTGCCTGAACTTACTACCAGAGGGAAATTTCCCTGGGGAGATATTTGAATTTTTCCCGTTTCATCGGTGTACCATGTACTGCCGGCATTTATGGGAGCATTGGAAACAGGTGAAAACTCAGATTCCACTATTTTACCCTCCTGATAGGTGCAGGAAGTTTGCTCTAAAAGAATTTCTATGCTTTCTCCGGCTGCAACAGAAAGTTTATCAGAAACAAGCCGGCTAAAATTCCAGTCTGACAAAATATCCGTAACATGATATAACACGATGGTATCGTTGTCAGAAAGCAGGATTTTATTAAAACCGTTAATGTGCTGACTATCGTTAAGCCGGACAATCCATGCACGTGCATTTGCCACAGGATTGGTTTTTCCTCCCCAGCCGTAGGAAAACAACCCATCATTCTCCACCATATACAGGTATAGGTTACCTCCGGCCGTTGCATCATCACGAAATTTAAACGGAACACCGGCTTTCTGAAGACCTTTTGCCAGTGCATGAAAGAGAGTGACTTTATCCATCCCTGAATAATCATGCTGCCGGCTTTCAACAAATGCATTTAAATCAGCCAATCCTATTTCAACCTGCTGCAGCGGAAGCAGGTTTTCATCGGCAGATTTTATCGTTAATAATACGTTGCGTTTATTGTTGATTGAATTAATCTGCACTGCCACCGATTCATTCAGTTGGAAATTATCGACAAATGCCGTCAGTGTAATTTCACCCGAAATTAATGCAACAAAAAAGTATTTTCCTTCAGCAGTGATAACTTTTCCTGCCGGGGAATCTGAAGATGCGAAATGAACAACCAAATCAAGTCTTTCCGATTCATTATCATAAACTTCAGCAATAAGCTCAAGCGTATCGCCGGGATATACAGCGGATAAATCGGTTACTATCCGGATGGAATCAGGAACCACCACTTTCAAAGATGTTTGTTCTGCTTCCTCACGTGCCGAAAACCGGAGTTGTGTCTCTCCCGGAGAAAGGGTCACAAGCATTCCCGATGAGTCGATAATGGCCACATCTTCATTGAGCGAATGAATAGTTACCTTCTCTTTAGTAATTCTTCCCTTTTCAAAATAAAATGCTTCAAGTTTTAATGAATCACCTAAAATAATCTTTGAAGGAAGTTGATTATATACCAAAAGCGATTCTTTGCCTGTAACCTGTGGTTGGGGCTGTACAGCCTGAACCCATGCCACATCGGTTGAAACTTCACCAAGCCACCCGGCAACATTAAGACTTGCCGAAACAATTTTTACGAAATGAATGGAATCCAAATCTATATAATTGCCAAAACTGTCTGTAGCCCAGGAAATATCAACAGGATCTCCCCCTGCGCCTTCAACCGAACTGGTATAAGGATTGTCGGGGAAGGAAAGGTCAATGCCCTGTAAACGTGGATGTGAATCGGCATATCCAAAGACAGGGGCTGCTATCTTGATTTCACCGGAAACAGAAGTTACAAACTCATTTTTAAGCAGAGTTCCTGAGAAGAATACTGAATCACGTGGGTATGACGGGAAATATTCAGATGCAGGATAATACTCCTGCAGATTGAACTCATTTCCGACTATCCTTCCCGTTTTTCCCCTGTAATCCTCCCATAAAACATCACGTGTTGCAGTTTTAAAGTAGGTAACCTCATATTTTTTTAGGGTTTCCGTGAAAAAATGACTGCTACCCGCAATCTCATACCAGTCATCATCAGGAATACCATTGCGATTGGAATCTTTCATAACCCATACGACAGCCGGCTCCGAGGAACCGGCAAATGCATTCCCAAAAATAGTAAAGTCAATTCCATAAGGATTTTCAGGATGATTCACACAGGCTTCATTAAATTTCAGAACAACATATCCTCCGAAACTTCCAAGCGATACCAGGCTGCTTGTATTTTCAACCATCTTTTGGGCAGCCTGAGGAGTACCAATATTTTCGATATTGATATGCTGCCCGGGAGCCGGTACATAATCAATAAGAGTCCCGGCAAAATTCTGCGGGAAAGCAGGCAGTACTGAGATTCCTGATAAAAACAGTAAGACAAACAATAAATAATTTTTTTTCATTCCCCTTTGTTAAATTAAACCGGGGAAATAAAAAGTCAGGTCATGAAACCATCGCTTTTATTCCCGAAAGCATTTACTGAAAATGGCAGGTCTTCTGGCTTACCCCAATTGGCAGCGGCCTTCCCGTCCGTCAACCAACGGACAGTGGCAGAGGTTGCCGCCAATATAAATGGGCTTACAGCTGCGGGTACAGCTCCGGACTTCCTGCTTCCGGTATGCAGGTCACCGGATTCCCTTTGTAACCATTTTCGCCTCAAAATTAATAAATCCGGAACAAATTCCTATTTAGAATGTTTCTAAATAGAATATTATTACAATGATGATAACAGAAACGATTATTCCACCACTACAATGAAAATATTAATTATTGCCTCTGCTTTTTTAATCATTTGTATCAATCTACCAGCTCAGGATAATACCGATGCAGTTATAATTGGCCATGTAGTTTCAGGAGGAGAACACATTCCTTTCGTAAATGTATTTCTTGAAGACACCAATCATGGAACTACAACAGATGTTACCGGACATTATATGATGGTGGATTTACCTCTTGGTGAATATACGTTGGTTGCACGTATGATAGGATACGAACCTCAAAAAAAGAAAGTAACAATAAAAGCCGGGGAAACCATAGAAGTAAAGTTTGATCTGAAAGAAGATATGATACGTGTGAATGAAGTGGTGATAACCGGAACCAAAACGTTCAAACGACAGACTGAAAGTGCAGTGATAGTAAATGTGCTGGATTCAAAAACCATTCAGAATGTTGCTGCACAGACGGTATCGGAAACACTTAATTTCCAGCCCGGACTGCGTATGGAAGTAGATTGCCAGACCTGCAATTATTCCCAATTGCGCATGAATGGACTTGGCGGAGCTTACAGCCAGATTCTGGTGAATGGCCGTTCAGTTTTCAGCCCGCTGACAGGTCTCTACGGACTGGAACAACTCCCGGCAGAAATGGTGGATCGCATAGAAGTGGTGCGCGGAGGGGCTTCCGCTCTTTACGGATCCAGTGCTATTGGCGGAACAGTGAACATTATTACCCAAATGCCCCAGCGCAATTCCTATGAGGTTACCTCCAACAATTCAGTAATTGGAACGAACGCTGCCGACTATATGGTGAATGGTACAATTACTGCCTTATCGCAAAGAAGAAATACCGGTGTTGCATTATACACTTCTTACCGCCAACGAGATGCCTACGATCACAACAACGACAATTTCTCGGAACTGCCTGCACTTAGAAATAACTCATTCGGAATGAATTCTTTTTTCAATATCTCTGAAAGGCACCAGATGGAGGCTAATTTCTCAAGCCTGAATGAATACCGCTATGGTGGTGAAATTATTGACGGACCTGCTTACCTGGCCAAACAATCGGAAGAGCGTACCCATAATGTATTTATGGGAGGCCTGGATTATAAAATCACCAGCGATAATGATAACCGTACATTTATTATTTACTCTGCCGGACAGTATACCAACCGCGAACATTTCACAGGAATTGCCCCTGTCAATGAATCAGATCTCCAGGAATATAACAGCAACCCACCTTATGGGCAATCAACAAATTCGACCCTTCAGGCAGGAATTCAGTTAAACCAGGTATTGGATAATTTTATTTCCGGAACGAATGCCCTCACCTTCGGTGCAGAATATAAAGTTGATGATGTATTTGATGAAATAGAAGCATACAATTATCTGATTGATCAAAATACAAGGAATATTGGCATGTTTGCACAAAGCGACTGGGAAATAACAAGGAAACTCAATCTGTTATCCGGACTCAGAGCTGACAGGCATAATTTTGTTGACAATATTATCCTTAATCCAAGAGTATCATTGTTGTATAAACCCAATACAGATGCCCAGCTACGTCTTTCATGGTCAACAGGGTTCCGTGCTCCGCAAGCTTTTGATTCAGATCTGCATATTGCTTTTGCCGGAGGCGGAATACAAACCATAACTTTAGCTGAAGATTTAAAAGAAGAACGTTCACAAAGCGTAAGCACTTCCTTTAACTGGGATAAACCTACCGAAAAGCACATATATGGCTTCACAATTGAAGGATTTTATACCCGGCTACAAAATGCTTTTATATTGGAAGAAATTGGAACAACTGCAGAGGGTAATTCACTTTTAGAAAAGCGCAACGGTGGACTCAGTGAAGTATATGGTGGCACTTTTGAAGCACGGGCCAATTACAACCGGCTGTTTCAGGTTGAAGGTGGTATTACCTTGCAAAAAAGCAGGTATGCCCGCCCGGTAGAATGGTCGGAGCAGTTACCCGGAATAAAAAATTACCTGCGCAGCCCTGAGGCTTATGGTTACTTTACAACCACCTGGACTCCCGTAAATCAATTCAGTGCATCAATATCTGGGATTTATACCGGTTCAATGTTAATTCCTCATTATGGTCTTGAAGGTGACGCGGGAACACCAGAGCAGGATATTTTGTTTGAGTCGCCCGATTTTTTGGATATGACCGTGAAGCTTAGCTACATATTTAACATGAAGAGGCTTGATTCCTCCATAGAACTGTTTGCAGGAGCAGGCAACCTGCTGAATCAATACCAGGATGATTTCGATACCGGCAGGAATCGCGACAGCGGTTATGTTTACGGTCCGGCACGACCAAGAACCGTCTTCTTCGGATTGAGGCTCTTTAACTAAAGCAGACAAATGGAAGATAATTACACATCAACATAAATTATTGTTATAGATTATCAACAATTTATGTTATTAAATAGTACAAGCCAATGGGAAGGATCTGCAAGGCAGACTTTATGATCAAACCTGCTTCTTGAAATAAAGTAATTAAAATCAGCAGAAGAACCCGGTATTGATTTCCAAATAAAGTTGATACGGTTAAAAACTGTTTCAACCTTTATTCTTATAATGCTTTTCCGGCTGTTTCAATGCCCTAACCACCAAATAAATGCCACCTAAAACAAACGGTATACTTAGCCATTGCCCCATATTCAATGCCATTGTAGCTTCAAAGGCTTCCTGATCTTCCTTAATAAATTCAATAAAGAAGCGTGAAGTGAAAACAAAGATGAACAGTACCCCTGTCAGCAAACCCTGCTTGTATCTTGCTCGGGTTCGCCAATAGAGATACATAAGAATACCAAAGGTTAAAAGGTACGCAAGTGCTTCATAGAGCTGGGTAGGATGCTTAGGAACCACTTCATTATTACGCAGAAAAATAAATCCCCAGGGAAGAGAAGTTTCCACTCCGTAAATTTCGGAATTCATAAGATTACCCAAACGAATAAATGCAGATACAAGGGCAGTTGGTACCACTACCCTGTCGATGGTCCAGAATACATTTCTTTTTGTAACCTGCCTTGAATAAATGAGCAAGGCTATAAAAATCCCTAACGCTCCACCATGGCTTGCAAGACCACCATGCCACACTTTCAGGATTTCACCGGGATTTTGAGAATAATAGTCCCATCCGTAGAAAAATACATGTCCAAGGCGTGCACCCAAAATAGTGGCAATTATAATATAAAAGAAAAGCGAATCGATCCACTTTTGCGGCACATTCTCCGACCTGAACATTTTTTCACCTATGTAATAAGCAATAAGAAAACCTGAGGCAAAAAGCAACCCGTACCAACGAATTGAAAGGGGACCAAGGTTAAAGATTTCGGGGCTTACATCCCAATTGATGTAACTCAGAAAGTATATCATTTCAGTTCTGTTAAATTATGTAATATTAAAGTCCGGACATGCAAAAACGCTTAAACTCCCCGTCCGTGACATTGTTTATATTTCTTCCCGCTGCCGCATGGACAGGGGTCATTTCGTCCCACTTTCTTTTCAACCCTTACAGGCTGAGGTCTTGATCTTTCAGAAGTCTGAGTATTTGCATCACGCATAGGATTTTCAACACCAGGCATATCCGATTTCTGAGTTTTATACTTGCTCATATCGGTTCTTTTTCTTTCCTCTGCCTGCCTTACCTGCTCAGAACTCTGAATTGGAATGTGCCCTTTCATCAGCGTACCTACCACATCTTTATTTACCTTGTTTACCATTACCTTGAAAAGGTTGAAGGATTCAAACTTGTAAATCAGCAACGGGTCTTTCTGCTCATAAGTGGCATTCTGCACCGACTGTTTCAAATCATCCATTTCACGAAGTTGTTCCTTCCACGAATTATCGATTGTATTTAAGACAATCTGCTTCTGGTATGACTTCACCAACTCCTTACCTTTATTCAGATAAGCATTTTCAAGATTACAAACGATTTGGAAAACTCGTTTCCCATCAGAAATAGGCACTACTATATTTTTATAAACCTGCGATTTGGTTTCATAAACATTTTTAATTACCGGGTAAGCCTGTTTTGATATGGTTTCCACCTTACGTTTATACCCATCAATCATTTTATCATAAATCCGTTCAGAAACTTCTGCCGGAGAAAGTTTTTTAAATTCATCCTCCGGAACAGGTGATTCCATCGACAGTAACCTCATCAGCTCCATATTGAAATCTTCAAACTGATCAGAACCGTGATAATCATTGACCAATCCTTCAACAGAGTCGTACATCATGTTAAGCAAATCCACTTCAAGGCGTTCACCAAACAAGGCATGCCTGCGTTTTTTGTAGATGACCTCACGCTGAGAATTCATAACATCATCATATTCCAGCAACCTTTTACGGATACCAAAGTTGTTTTCTTCAACTTTTCGCTGGGCACGTTCGATTGATTTTGAAATCATCGAATGCTGAATCACTTCACCCTCTTTCAAACCAAGTTTATCCATGATACCCGATATGCGATCGGAGCCAAACAGGCGCATCAGGTCATCTTCGAGCGACACATAGAACTGTGAAGAACCGGGGTCTCCCTGCCGGCCTGCGCGTCCCCTTAACTGACGGTCAACACGCCTGGAGTCGTGACGCTCGGTACCAAGGATAGCCAAACCACCGGCTTTTTTAACTTCAGGAGAAAGCTTAATATCTGTTCCACGGCCGGCCATATTAGTTGCAATGGTTACTGCACCTGATCGTCCTGCTTCAGCAACGATTTCAGCCTCGCGGGCATGCATTTTTGCATTCAGAACATTATGCTTTATGCCCCTTAGCTTCAGCATGCGGCTTAATAATTCTGAAATCTCAACCGATGTTGTACCTACAAGTACCGGTCGGCCGGCTTTGTTTAATTCAACGATTTCATCAATTACCGAGTTGTATTTTTCCCGTTTTGTTTTAAAAACATAATCCTCACGGTCGTTTCGTACAATGGGTTTGTTGGTGGGTATTACCACGACCTCCAGTTTATAAATATCCCAGAATTCACCTGCTTCGGTTTCCGCCGTTCCTGTCATACCGGCAAGTTTATGATACATCCGGAAGTAATTTTGAAGGGTAATGGTGGCAAAAGTTTGTGTGGCTGCTTCTACTTTAACACGTTCCTTGGCTTCAATAGCCTGATGTAAACCATCCGAATAACGGCGGCCTTCCATAATACGTCCGGTTTGTTCATCCACAATTTTCACCTTGTTATCGATAACCACATACTCCACATCTTTTTCAAACATGGTATAGGCCTTCAGCAACTGGTTAATGGTATGTACCCTTTCAGATTTAACTGCATAATCCTGAAGTAATTTGTCTTTCTTTTCCTGCATTTCTTCAGGTGACAGACCAGCATTCTCAAGTTCGGCAATTACAGCCCCCATATCGGGCAGTACAAAGAATTCAGGATCATCGAAACCCTGAGAAATTAAATCAATTCCCTTATCGGTAAGTTCAACTGAATTTTGCTTTTCTTCAATGACAAAATAAAGCGGGTCGGTAACAATATGCATGTTTTTATTGTTATCCTGCATGTAATAATTTTCCGTTTTTGTCATGAGGTTTTTCATTCCTTCCTCGCTCAGGAACTTTATTATTGATTTATTCTTCGGCAATCCTTTATGAGCTCTTAGCAGCAATAAACCGCCTTCCTTACGTTCTTCATCAGTGATGTTTTCTTTTGAAAGCAACCGCTTTGCTTCGATAAAAATACGGTTCACTTCATCGCGTTGAGCTTTATAAAGCTTTTCCACATAACCTTTCAGTTCTTCGAACTGCTGGTGTTCACCTTTGGAAACAGGCCCTGATATGATAAGAGGAGTACGCGCATCATCAACAAGTACAGAGTCGACTTCATCCACAATGGCATAATGGTGTTTCCGCTGCACGAGGTCTTCAGGATTGATTGACATATTGTCGCGCAGGTAATCAAAACCAAACTCATTGTTTGTTCCGTAAGTAATATCTGAGTTGTATGCCTTGCGGCGTGCTTCAGAATTGGGTTGATGTTTATCGATACAATCGACGGTAAGCCCGTGGAATTCAAAAATGGGTCCCATCCATTCGGCATCACGTTTCGAAAGGTAATCATTTACGGTTACCAGGTGAACACCCCTGCCGGCAAGTGCATTCAGAAAGACCGGCAAAGTAGCCACAAGGGTTTTTCCTTCACCGGTTGCCATTTCAGCAATCTTTCCCTGATGAAGAACAATGCCACCAATAAGCTGTACATCGTAATGCACCATATCCCAGACTATTTCAGTCCCACCGGCAATCCAACGATTCTTCCAGTAAGCTTTATCGTCGCTCACAGAAATACTTGCCCTGGTAGAAGCCAAATCTCTGTCGTACTTGCGGGCAGTTACCTCAAGCGTTTCATTTTCATAAAACCTCCGTGCTGTATCTTTTACAATAGCAAAAGCTAATGGAAGGATTTCATTCAGAACATCCTCAATCTTTACTAATACAGCCTCCTCCAGCTTGTCGATATCTTCATATAACTTCTCACTGTCCTCAATTTCGGTTTCTTCAGCCTTTGCCTTAAGTTCCTCAATCTGGTCCTCTTCAGGCTGAATGCGTTCTTTAATTATTGCACGAAGTTTATCGGTTTCGTTTCGCAATTCATCGTTCGATAACGATACCAATCGTTTGTATTCCTGTTTTATCTGCTCAACAAGCGGAGCAGTTTCTTTGATATCCCTTTCCGATTTACTTCCGAGAATTTTTCCTAATATTTTAGTTACAAAAGCCATTCTTCATCATTTTATTAAAAACAGCTGCAAAGGTAATCAAATGTAGGGGCTTAACCCGAAAAAGAAAACAAAATTTAATTAAAAACAAGTTCTTTTATTGGGTTTATTTGATAAAAATCCGGCTGAAAATATCCGCAATATTTAAATTTACCAGAACAATTACGAATAAAAACTATTACTGAGATACATCAGAACTCCGAATAAAAAGAGAAATAACTTTAGCATTAAAAAAACAACCGACGTTTAATAAAAGCTTTCAAAGAAGCAGATTTAATTAGCAGTGTTTCAGAAAAAGCTCATTATTGAAAAGCACGTTAACTACAAATAGCATAAAATTTAGCCACTGTATAAGTGGCTAATTCTTTCTGATGTCTATTCACCGGAAGAAATTTCCTTCAGTAAATCTCTCACTTCTTCAAAATTTTCCAACTTATAACCAGCAAGCGTATTTGCCATACCCACTTTTATGGAGATGGCTTCTGCTGGTAAGGCAGAGAATAAAAATTCATCGGTCCAGTCGTCACCAATGGCAATAATTTTATCGGCCGGATTAAGCTGAAGCAGCTTTTGTGCAGCCCTGCCTTTGTTAATCCCCCTGTTTTTAATTTCTACTACCTTGTTTCCTTCCAATATTTCCAGGTTGAGGTTTGCCACCAGACTGGTCAATTCATCCTTTAACTCAATAGCCCTGTTAAGGCCAAGCTCAGGGTCTGTTTTACGATAATGCCACACTAAACTGTAATTTTTTTCCTCTACAAATGAGCCGGGTGTACGATCAACATAGAATTCCAGCGAAGACCTGATTTTTTCCTTCCAGCTGTCATCGAGTTGTTCTATCATTTCCCAATCACTTCCTGCTGAGCGAATCCATACACCGTGCTCTACAATCAAAGTATAGGGTTTATCACCGAACCACTCATCAAATGTTTTCCTGTCGCGCCCGCTTATCAGCACAACACGGTTATTCGGGTTTTCTGCAATGCTGTCAAGTAAGTTGTACAATTCGTCATCGGGTCTTGCATTGCGGGGATTATCAACAAAACCTGTAAGTGTGCCATCGTAATCGAGAAAGAACACGCTGTTATTGGAGGCTTTAATTTCTTCAACAATTCTGTTTTTATTGGCCACAGTAAGTTTTTTAGCCAGGTATTGCTGCTCATTTTGCCGTACCCTGTCAAGAGCATTTAGGAAGTCGGTTGCCCACTTTTCAATATTGTAACGTTTCAGTCGTTTTTGCAGCGCAGTGTTACGTTCTATCTGTTCATCGAGTGGCATTTCTATGGCCTTTTTAATCGACTGGGCAATCTGGGCTTTATCGTTGGGATTTATTATCAGCGCCTCTCCCATTTCCTTCGATGCACCTGCCATTTCGCTTAAAATAAGAACACCTCTCCCATCTGTTTTTGATGCAATGAATTCTTTTGCCACCAGGTTCATTCCATCGCGTATGGGAGTAATGAGAGCTATCTCACAGTAATTATACAGATCAACCAGGTTTTCAAAGGGCATTGAACGGTAGAAGTACCAGATTGGCGTACGGTTTATCGATGAAAACTCCCCGTTAATACGACCAACGGTTTCATCCACTTCGCTTTTCATCTGCTGGTATTGCTCCACACCTATTCGTGAAGGTACAGCCAGCAGCACCAGGGTTACATTATCACGATATTCGGGATATTCCCTAAGGAAAAATTCAAAAGCCCTCAGCCTGTTAATTATCCCTTTTGTATAATCCAGGCGATCGATAGAAATGATAAACTTAGTTTCCGGATGCAACAGGTAATATCGCTCCAGCTCTTTCCTCACTTCCGATTTTTCGCGTACCGATCGCTTTTGAGATTCAAGGGCTACATTATGGAACTTATCATAATCTATTCCCATAGGAAAGTTATCCACTTTTACAATCCGGCGCGGCAGGTTAATCTCGTTTATGTTTATATCGTACCCAAGCAGTCGGCGAACTGCACTCATGAAGTGCCTTTCGTAATCGAAAGTATGAAAGCCAAGTAAATCGGCCCCGAGCATACCACGAATTATTTCAGTTCTCCAGGGCAATATGCGAAACAATTCATACGAAGGGAAAGGTATATGTAAAAAGAAACCAATGGTGGCATCCGGAAATTTTTCCTTCACCATCTGTGGCAACAACAGCAGATGATAATCGTGAATCCAGATTTTGTCAACTCCGTCCATATTTTCAGCAATTACATCGGCAAATTTTTGATTCACTTTTTTATAAGCCTGCCACTGCTCCTCATCATAAGTTACAAATTGATTGAAGTAATGAAATAACGGCCATATGGTTTTATTGCTAAAGCCTTCATAATACAATTCTACCTCCTCCTGTGTAAGATGAACATCAACACAGCTTTCTGTTTTTAAAGCCTGATTAACCAAATCTTGCTGATGATCGGGTAACTCTTCTTTATCGATGCCTGACCAGCCTATCCATAAACTATTAAAAGATTTGCTTACCGACATCATTCCTGTGGCAAGTCCTCCCACACTGGGAGTTACTTCAATATTCTCTTCTGATAAATTAATTTGTACAGGTAATCTGTTGGAAATAATTAGAAATCGACTCATACTTTTTTTATATTTGTTCGCCAAGATTTATTAACCAATTTTCAAAGTTACGGAAAAACAATAACAAATGATAAACCTGGATTACGGAATCATTGGGAATTGTAGCAGTGCAGCATTAATCTCAAAAGCTGGTGCTATGGAATGGCTATGTCTGCCAATTTTTGATTCAGCATCGGTATTTGCAAAATTACTCGACGAAAAAAAGGGAGGAAGTTTTGAAATATTAACTAGCGATGACTATATAATTTCCCAAAAATACTTACCAAAAACCAACATCTTAGCCACAAAGTTTTCAAATGGAACCGACGCTTTTGAGGTTATCGATTTTATGCCCCGTTATTATTTTCATAACGGCAGGGACACAATCTATATGCCTCCCGATATCATACGGTACATAAAATACAAATCAGGAAAGCCCCGCTTTAAGGTTCTTTACGATCCTCAACTTGAATATGCAGAGGAAGAAACGCTTACCGAGCAACGAAAAGATTTTATAAAAAGTTTTACTGCTTCCGGAACATACGACTCACTGTATCTCTATTCAAGCATCGATAATAAACTGATTCTTGAAAACGAGGAAATAGAACTTACAAAAGATGAATATTTTCTTATCAGCTACAACCAAAAGCTTATTAAACAAACTGTTGAGCGGTCATATCTAAAGCTGCAACGCACAAAGGTATACTGGCTTAACTGGACAGAAGAAACACATAAATTCAGTAACTATAAAAAGGAAATCATAAGAAGTGCCCTTGTACTTAAACTGCTTATGTATGAGAAAACAGGTGCTGTGTTGGCAGCTGCAACTACATCACTTCCGGAAACCCTTGGAGAAATAAGGAACTGGGACTACCGTTTCTGCTGGCTGCGCGATGCTTCCATGGTTATAAAGATAATGACTAAAATAGGTCATTGGAAAAGTGCTGAACATTTTCTGAGTTTCATTATCGATATCATTTCCGATAAAAATGAAAAAATTCAGATAATGTACGGCATTAATAAGGAAAAAAATCTCAAAGAACATATTCTGACTCACTTATCGGGGTACGAAAACAGCGCTCCGGTGCGAATTGGCAATGCTGCCTACAAGCAAAAACAGCACGACATCTATGGTATCCTTATGGATGTGATTTACCAGCAGTTCAGGCTCTTTGAAGTATCGTTGCAAAACAGTGAAGAACTGTGGACAATTACCCGCAGTATTGTTCGTACAGTGAGAAAAAACTGGCGTAAACCCGACAGGGGCATCTGGGAAATAAGAACCGAACAACGTCATTTTTTATTTTCAAAATTGTTGTGTTGGGTAGCCATCGATCGTGCGATAAAGGTTGCGGAATTGATTAAAAAGCAGGATTATGCCGACAAATGGAAACCGCTAAGAGAAAAAATCAAGGAAGATATTTTCACTAAAGGGTGGAGCGAAAAGGCCCGGTCTTTTACCCAGGTATACGGTACTGACGATCTGGATGCTTCCTCTCTGCTCATGGAGTCATATGGATTGATTGAAGCCGACGACCCCCGTTTTATAAGCACTGTAAAAGCAACACAGCGCGAATTGAGCCGAAATGGGTTGATGTACCGCTATAAAAACCGCGATGATTTCGGACTGCCAACTTCCTCGTTTACAATCTGCACATTTTGGCTCATACAGGCTCTTAACAGCATTGGCGAACATGAGGAAGCCAGGGAGTTGTTCGATAAACTGCTTTCGTACAGCAATCACCTGGGACTTTTTAGCGAGGACATTGATTTTGAAACGAAACGACTGCTGGGAAATTTCCCACAGGCATACTCGCACCTGGCTTTAATTGAAACAGCCATGCTTTTTTCAAAAGACATTGAACTAAAAAGTAAATTTTCATAAACCATGGGATTTTACCAGATACACACAGAACAAACTTTACCCGCATCAATGGAGGAAGTGTGGGAGTTTATTTCTTCTCCTGCTAACCTGAAAAAAATTACTCCGGTTTACATGGGGTTTGATATAACTACAAAAAATCTCCCGTCAAAAATTTATCCCGGAATGATTATAAGTTACAAAGTACGTCCTGTTGCCGGAATCCCTGTTAACTGGGTAACTGAAATTACCCATGTAAGAGATTATGAATACTTTGTTGACGAACAACGTTCAGGGCCCTATTCAATATGGCATCATGAACATCATATTAAACCCGTTAAAGGTGGTGTGCTGATGAACGACATAATTAGCTATAAACCACCCTATGGGTTGCTTGGCTCAGCAGCAAACGCTCTCGTTATCCGAAAAAAGTTAAATGAAATCTTCAGCTACCGGAAACAGACCCTGGATAAAATATTTAATCAACGGCAGGATTTAACCGATAGTTAACTGCTAATTACTAAAAACTAAGAATACAGTCAAAACAAGAAAAAATAGCCTATCAGGTGACTTACCGTTAAACATCAAAAACTTAAAATTCATTTTACGGATGTTTGTAAATTTTTTACCTTTAGAAAAAACCAAAATAGTACGTTATGACAAAAATTAACCACCAGGAAGCCTTAAACTATCATGAACAAAACCGACCTGGAAAAATTGAAGTTGTGCCAACAAAACCGCATAACACACAGCATGATTTATCGCTTGCATATACTCCCGGTGTCGCCCAGCCTTGCCTGGAAATCAGCAAGAATCCTGATGATGTTTACAGGTATACGGCAAAGGGGAACCTGGTGGCGGTGATTTCAAATGGAACGGCTGTGCTTGGATTGGGCGATATAGGCCCTGAAGCAGGTAAGCCGGTTATGGAAGGCAAAGGCCTGCTTTTTAAAATTTTTGCTGATGTTGATGTGTTTGACATCGAAGTTAATGAAAAAGACCCGAAGAGATTTATCGAGGTGGTAAAAGCCATTGCCCCAACTTTCGGAGGAATAAACCTGGAAGATATAAAAGCACCCGAATGTTTTGAGATTGAAGAAACATTGAAAAAAGAACTTGGCATACCTGTTTTTCATGACGATCAGCATGGAACAGCTATAATATCAGCTGCAGGATTGCTGAATGCCTTGGAATTAAATGGGAAATCAATCGAAAATATAAAGATAGTGTTTAGCGGTGCGGGCGCCGCTGCAATTTCATGTGCAAGGCTATATGTAAGCTTGGGTGTTAATCCTGAAAACATTGTCATGTGCGACAGCAAAGGTGTCATGAATGAAAGTCGAACTGACTTGAATTCATACAAAAAAGAGTTTGTTACCAGGCGAAAAATAAAAAAACTGGAAGAAGCCATGGTTGACGCAGACGTGTTCCTGGGGCTTTCCACCGGTGGAATCGTTTCGAAAGAAATGATACGCTCGATGGCTAAAAACCCTGTTGTTTTTGCAATGGCTAACCCTAACCCGGAAATTTCGTATGAAGATGCTACAGAAGCCCGCGAAGATGTGATTATGGCAACCGGACGCAGCGATTACCCAAACCAAATCAATAATGTACTGGGATTCCCTTTTATATTTAGGGGAGCACTTGATGTAAGAGCCACTCACATCAATGAAGAAATGAAAATTGCTGCTGCCAAAGCACTGGCAAGCCTGGCAAAAGAATATGTACCTGAAATGGTTGCCCGGGCCTACAACAAACAAAACATCGTGTTTGGGCGCGATTACATCATCCCCAAACCTCTCGACCCGCGTCTTATCTCAACAGTTTCTACAGCCGTAGCAAAGGCAGCCATGCAAACAGGTGTTGCCCGGAAACCCATACAAAACTGGACTGCCTACAATCAGGAACTGACAAGTCGGCTGGGCATTAACAATAAACTGATAATGACTATCCGCAACAAAGCACGGCAGAACCCCAGGCGTGTTGTTTTTGCCGAAGGAAATAATTTTAAAATCTTAAAAGCCGCCCAGTTCGTTTCAAGAGAAAAAATGGCGCACCCGATTTTACTTGGAAACGAGGAAAAAATTAAATCGATAATAAAAGAAAACCAGCTCGGCATCGAACACCTTCCCATTATTGACCCCAAATCAATTTCCGAAGAAAAAAGGCATCGTCTGGCAAAAATTCTGTATGAAAAAAGGAAGCGAAAAGGAATGACCTATAATGAGGCTGTTGAAAACACTTATAATAACGATTATTTTGGAGCCCTTCTCCTGGAAACCGGTGAAGCCGATGCATTCATATCGGGTTTTTCAAGAAAATATTCCGATACCATCAGGCCCACCTTACAGGTAATTGGTGTTAAAGAAGAGTCAAATCATATAGCAGGCATGTACATTATGGTTACCAAACGCGGGCCCATTTTTTTAGCCGACACTACTGTGAATATGAATCCTTCCGCGCAAACACTCGTCGATACTACAATCCTTACGGCCAACGAGGTGAAAAAATTTAACACAGAGCCTAAAATAGCCCTTCTCTCCTACTCCAATTTTGGTGAGTTCAAAGGCCTTGGAAGCCCATTAAAAGTAAAGGAAGCTGTAAATATTTTGCATGAAAAATATCCCGAACTGAAGGTCGATGGTGAAATGCAGGCCAACTATGCCCTCAACGGCAAGTTACGATACTCACGCTATCCGTTTAACAAGCTGGGTGATGATGATGCAAATACATTGATATTCCCCAATCTGAGTTCAGGCAACATAACCTATAAAGTATTGCAATCGCTGGGAGCAGCCGAGGCCATCGGGCCAATACTGATGGGAATGAAAAAGCCGGTCCATATCCTTCAACGCGACAGTTCGGTCAGGGAAATCATTAATATGGTGGCCATTGCGGTTGTCGATGCTCAATCGGTTTCTCACGAATAGAAAAAACCCCGGGAATTCATTGCCTAAAGCAAGAATCCCCGGGTCTTTTTTTAGCTTACCTGCTTCTGGTTAAAAACAGTATCAGCATAACTGATCATTCCCAACCCCAACCTTCACGATAGTCATGCTTTATCATCTCACTGGCAAATTCCAGCGCATTGACTTCTTCAGTGTCGGTTCTAAACTGGGGCTGCTTATTTACTTTTTTGTAAACATGTGAATTTATAAGCCTGATTTTTTCCTGAGGATTAATATTTTCAAATTTCATATTCTTTCCATCCCATTCCAGCTCTCGTTTCAAATCCTGCAGCCTTATAGCCAGGTTACCCATCAGAACCATTTCAGTGAGGGGTCCGGCATAACTGAAATCAGAACATGCTTCCTTACGCGAACCGGCATCTTCCTTGGATGCCCGCACCCAATCCATTTCATGGCGGCCGCCACCCAGAGGATGATCAGAAACGCGGTCAATAACCTGCGGAGGTTTCTTGTAATCATCCACAAGCACCCTATATCCTTCACCATAATTTCCGCTTACAATCTTGCCTTTAGTTCCGATGTACATATTTATCTGTTCCAGATTAATCCCATCGGGCAGATCGTCATACCTGTGCGGAGTAATTCCTCCGTCATACCAGACAAGTTTCAGTTCTGGCAATGATTCGCCCGACCGTCCTTTTCTGACCGGGAAAATGTATTCCACCTTTGAAGCCTGGGGTGCACTTTCGGTATTGACAACAGTTGAGCTCGACTGAACTTTTGTGGGGTACTGTAATTCCAGGGCATAAAAAGGCACATCAAGCACATGGCATCCCATATCTCCCAGCGCTCCCGTTCCATAGTCCCACCAGGCCCGCCAGCTCCAGGGATGATACGCCTCGTTATAAGGCCTGTATGGCGCTGTTCCGATAAATAAATCCCAATCGAGGGTATCGGGAATTTTATGCTCTTCTTCAGGTCGGTGCAGACCTTGAGGCCATATTGGACGGTTTGTTGATGCATGAACTTCCAAAACGTCACCAATCACTCCGGCCCGTATAAGTTCGGTTACCTCGCGCACTTCATCGTTTGAATGTCCTTCATTCCCCATTTGTGTTGCAACCTTGTATTTTTTTGCGGCCTCAGTCAATTGACGTGCTTCCCAGATAGAATGGGTAAGTGGTTTTTGGCAGTATACATGTTTTCCCATCTGCATGGCCATCATAGCCTGTACCGCGTGCGTATGGTCAGGTGTGGCAATTACCACAGCATCAATATCCTTCTGTTTTTCAAGCATCTCCCTGAAATCCTTCCATTTTTTTGCATCCGGATAGGTCTTAAACACTCCATCGGCATAATCCCAGTCTACATCGCACAATGCAACAATGTTCTGCCCTGGCATATTACGAAGGTTAACCCTTCCTTTGCCTCCTACACCTATTCCGGCAATGTTGAGCTTATCGCTGGGGGCAATGTGTCCCAGGCCGGCAACTGCACTGCTCGGAATAATTGAAAATCCGGCAACTGCAGAAGCTGTTGTTCCAATGAAATTACGCCGGGTGATAAAGGTTTTTTCTTTCTGACTCATGATCTGACATTTTATTGATTAAAAAATTAAATTCCTTACAGGTACTGTAAATTTATCCAATTTCTGCGAATGGGGAAAATAAAATTGCAAAACATCTAATTTCTATGAGTATTCAACCTGAAGAACTTATTTTTCTGCACTTTTCGGTTCATCTTAAACTGTTTATAAACCACGAAACAGGCAGTTGTGGTCCCGTTCAATACCATACATTGACCATACCATCGTCGTATTAAATTCAATTAAACATGGCGATGGTAAGCCCCACCTGTGAATTTTAAATGGACAAAAACAGGTTATATGTACCCTTTGCAACAAGTCATTCCTGGTGTTTTATTGCGCTGAATCAAATTTTCGCCTTAATTTTGGAATTCGAAAAACGAGAAAATGAATATTGAAAAATATCCTTCAAAGTTGCTTGAAACAGCAGTAAATGAGTTTTCCAAACTGCCGGGCATTGGCCGAAAAAGCGCCTTGCGCATGGTGCTTCACCTGCTGCGGCAGGATAAGGAGGCTGTGATAAATTTCGCCCAAAGCCTTATTCAACTCCGCAATGAAATAAAACATTGCCGCATCTGCCATAATATTTCCGATACCGACACCTGCCAGATTTGTGCAAACCCGGCCCGGAACTCTTCATTAATATGCGTTGTGGAAAATATCCGTGATGTGATGCTCGTAGAAAACACCCATCAATACAATGGATTGTATCATGTACTGGGCGGAATAATTTCGCCCATGGATGGTATCGGACCAAATGAACTTGAAATAAACTCACTTATTGAACGCGCAGAAAAAGAAGATGTTGCAGAAATCATCCTTGCCCTGCCAACAACTATGGAAGGAGATACCACCAATTTCTATATTTTCAGAAAGCTAAAAGAAAAACCGGTGCGGGTAACAACACTGTCACGAGGGGTAGCTGTGGGCGACGATCTTGAATATACCGATGAAATCACTTTAGGAAGGTCACTGGTAAACCGCGTATTGTATGAAAGTTCGCTGGGAAAGTGATTTCCGCAAATAACAATCTGCTATTGTTTTTCCTTGTTCAACGGAATCACTACATTTGAACCAATAAAGCCAGGCTTATTTAAATGGAACTATCGGTAATTATCGTGAACTATAATGTTAAGCACTTTTTGGAACAGTGCTTACATTCGGTGCTTAAAGCCACAAAAAATATCCCTGCTGAAATATTTGTAGTTGACAATAATTCTGCAGATGGTTCCCGGCAATTGGTGATGGAGAAATTCCCAGGGGTTCATTTTATTGGCAACAAGGTAAATGTAGGATTCTCCAAAGCAAACAATCAGGCCATACGTGAGGCGAAGGGTAAATACATTCTGCTCCTGAATCCTGACACTGTTGTTGAGGAAGATACCTTTTCAAAGGTGATTGATTATATGAACCTACATCCTGAAGCCGGCGGATTGGGGGTTAAAATGATTGATGGAAAAGGAAACTTTCTGCCCGAATCAAAGCGTGGGTTACCCACTCCCTGGGTGGCCTTCTGTAAAATGTTTGGCTTGTCGGCCCTCTTTCCCAAATCGAAAAAGTTTGCCCGATATCACCTTTCATTTCTGAATGAAAATGAAGTACATGAAGTGGATGTGCTTGCAGGTGCCTTTATGCTGCTGCGAAAAGAAACCCTCGACAAGGTAGGGCTATTGGATGAAGATTTTTTTATGTATGGCGAAGACATTGATCTCTCGTATCGTATATCAAAGGGAGGTTATAAGAATATTTATTTTCCTGAAACCACCATCATCCACTACAAAGGAGAAAGCACAAAAAAGGGCTCTCTTAATTATGTAAAGGTATTTTATAACGCGATGATAATCTTTGCCCGGAAACACTATTCTTCGGGTAAAGCCGGCATATATACTTTCCTGCTTCACCTGGCCATATGGTTCAGGGCAACCCTTTCCGTTTTACGCCGATTCACCGACAAAATTTCATTGCCGTTGCTGGATGCTTTGTTCATCTATGCAGGCTTTCTGTTAATCACACCTCTGTGGGAAAACTTCCGTTACGTGCCCGGCTATTATCCGCCGTTCTTTATACAGGTGGTTGTGCCGGTGTATATTGCTATCTGGCTTGCAGCCATTTATTCTTCAGGGGGTTACAAAAAGCCTGTAAGCCTGCTGCAGGTCATGCGTGGAATTTTATGGGGCTCCATAGCTATACTGCTGGTGTATTCACTTGTTGATGAACAGTACCGCTTTTCCCGGGCACTTATACTTTTAGGAACATTATGGGCGGACATTGTTTTGGTTTTGTACCGGCTTATATTTTACTGGATGAAGTGGAAAGCTTTCGGGCTGGACATAAAACGGACAAAAAAAATTGCCATTGCAGGGCACCCTGAGGAAGCCATGCGTGTCAGGGATATCCTGCGGCAAACAAGAATACAGTCTGATTTTGCAGGCTTTATTGCCGTTGAGCCGCGGGATACCGGCAGTCAATACATCGGCAGTATCGACAGGTTAAGTGAGATAGTTCGAATTTACAGGATTGATGAAATTATTTTTTGTGCTGAAAATATTCGCTCAGCAGATATCATTCGTGCCATGCTTGAACTTACATCCCTTGATGTAGATTTTAAAATTGCCCCTCCTGAAAGCATCAGTATCATTGGCAGCAATTCCATTCACACAGCCGGCGATTTATATGTGGTGCAGATAAATTCCGTTTCCAAACCGGCAAACCGTCGCAAAAAACGGTTGTTCGACATCACTGCAGCTCTTCTAATCCTCCTGTTAAGCCCGGTGCTTATCTGGTTTTTTGAAAACAGGCAAGCCTTCTTCAAAAACGTGTTGGAAGTATTTAAGGGGAAGATAACATGGGTAAGTTATTATCGAAACAGCCAATCAATAAATGATCTGCCGGTCATTAAACCGGGTGTTCTTTCGCCGGCCGACATGTTTGAGCACAGCGACAGTAGTCCGGAAAACCAAACAGCGGCTTTAAAACTAAATGTACTTTATGCAAGAAACTACAGCATTTTTACCGATGCAGAAATAGTGTTAAAAAACTGGCGTAAACTGGATAAATAAAAAACCCGGTTGATTGAACAATACCACAGAGGAAATGGTAATAGTATTCTCATTGAAGGTTAAGCCTGAAATAGACACGACATGCTATAGATATATTACAGAGGAAAAGGACAAACAGAAACAATGCCTTAAATGAAAAATCAGCTTATACACGGAAGAATAGCCCTCAGGTCGTTGGAACCTGAAGATGTGGATTTACTATACAGGTGGGAAAACAATATGGAAATCTGGGAGCTGAGCAACACCCGTTCTCCTTTCTCAAGGCACATTCTGGCAGAATACATAAAAAATTCGGCAAGGGATATTTATGCCACCAAACAACTGCGGCTTATTATTGAAAACTGGGAAAGACATCCTGTAGGAGCGGTCGATTTATTTGATTTCGATCCATATCATATGCGTGCAGGAGTAGGCATCCTGATTCACAACGCAGAAGACCGCAACAAAGGCTATGCTTCGGATGCACTGTCGGCACTTGCCGAATATGCAGTTAATTCACTGGGGTTAAAGCAGCTGTATGCAAACATCAGTGCAGATAATGAAATAAGCATAAAATTGTTTGAAAAAGCAGGCTTTGAAAGAAACGGAGTCAAAAAGTACTGGTTAAAGACAGCTTCGGGCTGGAAGGATGAATATTTTTTTCAGAAAATAATGGCCTGAGACTAAAAGGGAGGAACTTCCCGGAGAAAACTGTAAGTATTATTCGGGTAATCTATCAGGCAGGCAAAATGCTGCAGGCCGTTTGAAACAACCACCTTCTCCACTTGAAGCGACATGTTGTACCGTACTACCTGGTCGAATGCCTGCTGCGTTATTTTTACATTTGGAGCTTTAAATTCTGCAATCAGACATGGCTTCCCCGTACGGTGATATACCACCAGGTCGAACCGGTAAAGCTTGCCATTCATTGAAATTTGTTTTTCAACAGCCATCAGTGACTCAGGATACTGCTTTTCGGTAATCAGGTAAAGCATAAAATTCTGCCTTACCCATTCTTCAGGAGTCAGCAATATATAGCGCCTTCGGATGCGATCAAAAATATAATCCTTCCCTCCTTTGGCAATAATCCTGAAATCATAATCCGGCAGATTAAGTTGATGCATACTCTGTTGTTATCTTTTTTTATCTTTTAAACATTAATTGGCAGGCAAAACGGAAAAATGTATTTTTGTCGTGACCTGTTTATTTAAAACAAAATAAACCAATCTTCAGTAATTTTTAATGGATGAAGACGAAAAAAGACATTGTAGAAAACTGGTTGCCTCGTTACACGGGAAGAAAGCTTGAAGATTTTGGCCAGTATATCCTGCTAACCAATTTCATGGGTTATGTAGAAAAGTTTTCCCTGCGGTTTGAAGTTCCGGTATTTGGAAGTGACAGAAATATGCCCAATGCCACGGCAGAAGATATAACCATCATCAACTTTGGGATGGGAAGTCCCAATGCCGCAACTGTCATGGATCTGTTGAGCGCCATAAAGCCCAAAGGGGTACTTTTTCTTGGAAAATGTGGCGGCTTAAAAAAGAAAAATAAGCTGGGTGATTATATTTTACCCATAGCGGCCATACGTAATGAAGGAACATCGGCCGATTACCTGCCACCCGAGGTACCGGCATTACCGGCATTTAATATCCAGCGTGCCGTCTCACACGTGTTGCGCGACAATGGGTTCGATTATTGGACCGGCGTAGTGTATACCACAAACCGGCGTGTTTGGGAATATGACGACAGGTTTAAAAAATACCTAACAAAAACCCGCGCAATGGCCATTGATATGGAAACCGCAACTTTGTTTACAGTTGGCTTTGCAAACAAAATACCAACCGGAGCGCTCCTGCTGGTATCCGATCAGCCAATGATATCGGCGGGGGTTAAAACCAGCGACAGCGACAAACTGGTTACCCTCAAATATGTTGATGTTCACATACAGGCAGGAATTGATGCCCTGCTGGAAATTAAAAACCATGGCCTTTCAGTGAAACACCTTAAATTTTGATATGGAAGCTGATGTCATTCTGCAAAACCTAAAGAAAAAAGTATATCATCCGATATATCTGCTGGAAGGCGACGAACCCTATTTCATTGACCTGGTGTCGAACTTCATTGAAAAAAATGTGCTCACTGATGCTGAGAAAGGGTTCAACCAAACCATATTCTACGGCAAGGATACCGAAGAGCAGACCATTGCCCATGCGGCTTTGCGCTATCCGATGATGACTGACAAGCAGGTGATAATTGTCAAGGAAGCACAGAGCCTGAAAAAAATTGAAGACCTTGCCCCTTATGCAGAAAAACCAATGCCTTCCACCATACTGGTGCTGAACTACAAGTACAAAAACCTGGATAAGCGTACTAAACTTTACAAAGCAATTGCGGCAAAAGGGGTTATCCTTTCAACAAAAAAACTGTACGAAAATAAAATTCCTTCGTGGATTGAAAACTATCTGAAACAGCACAACTATACCATTGCTCCCCAGGCCAGCCAGATATTAACCGATTCATTAGGCAACGATCTGGGGAAAATTGCAAATGAGCTAAACAAACTGGTTATTGCCGTTAAAGATACCACCCACCTGACTCCGGAGCATATTGAAAAGAATATTGGAATAAGCAAAGACTATAACCTTTTTGAACTGCAGGATGCATTGGTATCAAGAAACATTTTGAAGGCCAATCAAATCATAAACTATTTTGGAGCAAATCCACAACAACATCCTATACAAATGACCATCGCCGTGCTGTTTGGATTTTATTCCAAACTGTTTGCCATCCATTTTATGAAAGACAAATCGGAACAAGGGGTGCTAAGGCAAATGGGCGGTAATCCTTATTTTATCAGGAAATTAATATCGGCCTCCAAAAAGTATAATCCAACAAAACTTTATGAAATTATAGGTATCTTGCGGGAATACGACCTGAAAAGCAAGGGAATGGGAGTTTCAACATTTGTTGACACTGCTGATTTGCAAAAAGAAATGGTTTATAAAATTTTACACTAAATGATTACCTGGATAATTATCGGAATTACAGCTGTTACTTCCTATGTGACTTTTCAAAATCCTTCGCTGATGGACAAGCTGCAGTTCAATGCGGCTATGGTAGTTCACCGCAAACAGTATTACCGGTTGGTGTCGCATGCGTTCATTCATGTTGGATGGATGCACCTGCTGGTTAATATGATGGTACTGTATTTTTTTGGTCCCTATGTGGAAGAAGCCTTTGGCTATCATTTTGGAAACAAAGCATCGTTATACTATTTGATTCTCTATATAGGTGGTATCCTGGTTTCAAATTTATGGAGTCTTATCAAGCACAAAGACGATTATTACTACAATGCTGTGGGAGCATCAGGAGCTGTATCAGCAGTTCTTTTCACCCATATATTTTTAAGGCCCTGGGACATGCTGTACCTTTTTGCCATCCTGCCCATCCCGGGAATCATCTTTGCTGTCGGTTACCTGATCTATTCCTATCAGATGGGTAAACGAAGGGCCGATAATGTGGCCCATGATGCCCATTTTCTGGGTGCAGTTTTCGGCTTTATTTTTCCAATTATTTTGAAACCGGAACTGTTTGGAAGATTTATTGAACTGCTGCCAAATATGTAATCATGCATTGACAAATTATAAATTCAGCTTATAAGTAAAAACCTGTGCAATTGAAAGCCAATGGATATCATTCTTATCATCGGCACCATCGAATCCGCCTTTCTTTTCCTGTTAATAGCAGGAAAAAAAGATAAAAGGTTGCCCGATTTTGCACTGGCCTTAATGTTTTTACTCTACACCCTCAGCATTGGATTGACCGGACTGGAAACCATAAACGCCAATAATAATTTCCCTTCTGCTTCTTTAATCAACCTAAGCTGGCTTGTACTTTTTCTTCAGGGGCCGGCACTTTGGCTGTACGTAAAAACCCTTACCACACCCGGATTTCATTTTAAACCGCTTTACCTGCTTCACCTGATTCCATTTTTGTTTTTCCTGGTGTTTCACTATTTCGATTTTATACGGTTGCCCGGACCTGATAAGATTGCCCTTGCAGAGACAGACCTTTTCAAGGATAAAATTTCCTATAAAGTATCAGTAATGGCCATTGGTATATTAACCACCGGCTATAACTTTTGGGCACTTTTTCTGATTCGTGACCATCAAAAAAAGCTGAAATCAAGCTTCTCGAACATCGAACTAATCAGTCTGAACTGGTTGCGCGTGTTGGTAATTACCTCCATTATTGTTTATCTGTTAAACTCATTGCTGTTCATCATCGATATGGTTTTCCCAATAGCAACCTACCGCTACCTTATGCTGATAACCTATTCCTTTGCAACGGTATACATTTTTATCCTGGGGTATTTTGGACTGCAACAGGGAAATGTTTTTGTAAACAACAGTTTTAAGACGGAAAACCAAGCTGATAAAGAATACAAAAAAATCAGGCTTAGTAAAGAACAACCTAAGGAATCAGATTTTTTAAACACCCTGTTGGTTTACATGGAATCCAAACAGCCCTATCTTGATCCTGAAATTACAATTTCAAAACTTAGTGAATTACTGATGGTAAAACCTGAACACCTATCAGAAATTATCAATCAGGATCTGGGTCAAAACTTTTTTGACTTCATAAACAAATACCGGATAGAAGAATTTAAAATCCAGGCGCTC
This sequence comes from Mariniphaga sp., assembly GCA_041687255.1. GTDB lineage: Bacteria > Bacteroidota > Bacteroidia > Bacteroidales > Prolixibacteraceae > Mariniphaga. Next base: position 38,324 of record JAWLCL010000023.1, read on the forward strand.
ACCGAAAACAACAGGCACTTATCCATCATTGGCATTGCCCACAATTGTGGATTTAATTCAAAAGCTGCCTTTTACAGGGCGTTCAAAAAATTTGAAGGCACCACTCCAACCCACTATTTGTCAGCGTCTCACTAAAAGTGAGACAGCTTTTCCAAAAAAGTGAAACCTCAAAGATCTAAAGTGGAACCCTGAGTTCAGCTTCCGGTGGTTTATTTGCATCAAAAATCATTAACATGAAAAAAATGAAATACAAATTTTATCCGATACCGGGAATCCTGATCGTTTTCATTTTGAATTCCTGCAGTACCTTTAAAAACTTATCCTATACAGTGCAGGCAGGTATTAATAAGGGAGGTATAACTGAAAATACCGACTTAACAATTCTCCCCGGGAACGCGGTTGAAGTGGATGCATTCACCGGTGCTACAAAAACCGGCTTTAATGCCGGATTACGGACAACAAAAACATTTAACAGAACCCAGCTGGAAACAGGAGTGGATTACATGCTCAACAATCAAACATTCAGCTACAATGATGCAGTGAATAACTTCAACGGAAATCGTAAGCTTGCTGTTTCACAGCTGATGGTACCGCTTACCTGGAACATCCTGCTTCTTAAAAATTACCTTCCCCGCCAGGAATTAAAAGTAAAAGTCGGGGTAGTTGGTCAATACAACAGTATAGCAGTGATTGATACAGGTGTACTTCCCGAATACTCAATTAATCCTTTTTCTGCAGGAGCCACACTGGGTTTCGCTGCTTATCCTGTGGTGCTAAGCAATGGCAATAAAGTTGGATTTTTTGTTGAAGGCTATCGCGGAAGCCGGATATATAAAGACTTTTATAATCAAGAGGAATTTGAAATGCCGGGATCCAGTTTTGCAAAGTTCGGAATCAGTTTTCAATTTTAAAACATCAACGATTATGATAAGGGAAAACGATCTTTTAAAAATCATAAAGTATGCAACCAAGGCACCATCAGGGCACAATACGCAACCCTGGAAGTTTATGCCGGGAAAATCATCGGTTACAATCCTTCCCGATTTTGAACGGGCATTGCCTGTTGCCGATACCGACCACCACGAACTGTATATCAGTATCGGATGTGCCCTTGAAAATTTAAAAATTGCTGCAGGAGCATTTGGTTATACAACCGCAGTTAAACTGCAAAATACAAGGGAAAATACATCCGTTGAAGTTCATTTTGAGGAAGGTGCAGGTTCGGTAAACGATGAGCTGTTTAATTGCATTGAAAAGCGACAGGTCAGGCGTAATTTTTACTCTGCACGACCGGTCACTGAAGATACAATAGAAGCTCTTCAGGATTTATGCCGCGAGGATGGTATCGGAGTGCATTTTTTCACGACCCCCGGTGAGCGGGAATTTTTATCACCATTTCTGCTGGAAGCCGTATCCCTTCAAACCGGGAACAAAGATTTTATGAAAGAACTTACACGCTGGTCACGCTTCAGTGAAAAAGAGGCCCTTAAATCGGGTGACGGCATATGGTCGGCTACATTGAACCTCCCGAATACAGGACGACTGCTTGGAAGCTTCCTTTTTAATCATGTAATCACGGTGAACTCCGAAATTAAACGGTGGGAAAAATTAATTTCCCATACACCCTGCTTCGTCCTTTTTACTGTTGATAAGCATGAGCCGGCAGCCTGGATAAAGCTTGGCGAAGTATTTCAAAGGTTTGCCCTGTCGGTTACAAACCTTGGGTTAAGCCATGCCCATGCGAACATGCCTTGCGAAGAAGTTTCTGTCCGCAATAAAATGATTCAACAGTTATACCTGGGAGATAAAACTCCCCTGCTGCTTATCCGGTTGGGATATGCACAGCCGATGCCCTATTCCTTCAGAAGACATTTAAATGAAGTGATAACAGGATAAAACCATAAGAGATGAAACAGAAACAAACAATTACCCTTCTTACACTATTGATTGTCGTGTTATCCGGATTTGCAGCCGCCGTTGGGATTTTCTCAGATGCAGGCCCCGGGAAATTTGAATATGAAACCATCCGGGGAGCAACTGTAATTATCTATGGAAAGGGTTTGTATAAGCACATGTCGGCCGATGTGGCTGTTCAGGGAATTGCACAGGATGTGGTTACCCTGTTTTTAGGAATTCCCCTATTGCTGGCAGCTCTTTGGGGTTACCTTAGGGAATCGGTTAAAAGCCGGTTTCTGCTGGCCGGGGTAACGGGTTATTTTTTTGTAACTTACCTGTTTTATACAGCCATGGGAATGTACAACGAATTATTTCTGGTTTATGTAACCCTGATGGGCCTGACTTTTTTTGTCCTGTATAATTTACTTGCTTCATTCGATTCTGATAAAGTTGTAATTTATTTCTCATCAAAAACACCAGTAAATTTTGTGGGCGGATTTTTAATATTCAACTCAGTTATCATTGCTTTGATGTGGCTTGGACGAGTAGTCCCTCCTTTACTGGATGGGACAGTCTATCCGGATGAACTTCAACACTACACCACCATGATCGTTCAGGGATTCGACCTTGGATTGCTGCTTCCAATCTCATTTGTAACAGGACTGCTTCTTATTAAAAGAAAGCCTGCAGGGTTTATTTTCGGAGTGCCGTATATTGTATTCCTTTCAGTGCTCATGACTGCCCTCTCTGCTAAAATCACAGCGATGGGAATCAACGGTGTGGAAATCTTTCCCGCAGTGGTAATCATCCCGGTGTTTAACCTAATAACCATTTACTGTGCTTTTTTAATGCTTAAAAATATTAACCGATAAGCTATGAAGTCGTTCAGAAAAAAATTAGGTAAAGAGACCGCTGAAATCCTACAGGGAATTTCATTTTCCGGAAATGAGTCACTCAATGAGCAGGAGGTACAACATTTACCTTTTCCTGTAAAAAACTGGCTGAAAATGTCAGGGGCCATTGGCAGGAAAAAAATAAAAACCGTTTGGCTGAAGCAAAAGTTTCAGATGAAAATGAAACCCACTCAAAAAAAATGGCAATACGCCAGGGCCCAACAGTTGTTTGTTACTCAGTCCCCATCGTTTATCTGGGCGGTCCGTTTAAAAATGATGCCGCTGCTGAATGTTTTGGGCCGCGATAAATTTGTTGGCGGAAAGGGTGAAATGCAAATGAAATTAAACGGCCTGGTAAACCTTGTAAAAGAAACCGGCACCAAAATGGATGAAGGCAGCCTGCAGCGGTACCTGGGAGAAATTGTTTGGTTCCCTTCAGCAGCCATAAGCCCATATATAAGTTGGGAGGAAATTGGTGACTTTTCGGCAAAAGCCACCATGAACTATAAAGGTACCACCGGTTCCGGAACATTTCATTTTGGCAAGGATGGCCTTCTTGAAAAATTTGTTGCCATGCGCTACATGGGAAATGCCCCCGACGCCAAACGATACCAGTGGGTGATTACTGTAAAAAAACATAAACAGCACAACGGCATAACAATTCCCGTTGAACTTGAAGCCACCTGGATGCTGGAAACAGGTCCATGGACATGGAGCAAAATTGAAATCACAGATATTCAATACAACATATCGCCGCCTTCCTTCACCTGCTGACTGAAGCACTTTCACCTGCTGACTGAAGTTCAGCCGGTGAATGAACATGCAGATAAAACACCTATCCCCTGTGCCCTGGTCATCTATGCCCTAAAGGCTCTGTGCGCAGTACCCTATGCCTCTGCCTCTACTCATAAATCAGAAAAAAGCTGTAACAAAATGAACTTTAAACAGACAAACCTATATAAAGCAAAATCATAATTTAAGCAATCCATCTGGTATGAGAAATTTTCTTTTTGTAATCCTGTTGTTTTTAATATCCTGTTCGAACGATATCACCGGTGGCCGGTTAATTTTCAGTGAAGCGAACCCTGATAAAGGTTTTAATTTTCCTTATTACCTTTTCATTCCCGAAGATATGGATATAAATAAAGAACAGGTTCTTATTGTGGAACCCAATAACTCGGGATTTGTAGATGATGAGTTTGAAAAACATATAGAAAAAGCAGAGAGAACTGCCTCACTGGAATTCTACATCGGCAACTTTGTGGCCCGTAAGTTGGGAAGCCCGCTTCTGGTACCTGTCTTTCCCCGTTCCAAAACCAACTGGAAAATATACACCCATGCTTATGATCGAGATCTTGCCAGGCAGCAAAACAATGAACTGGAACGAATTGACCTGCAGTTGCTGGCAATGACAGAAGATGCAAAAAAGCTACTGGCAACGGAAGGTTACCGCCTCAACGAGCAGTTCCTGATGACCGGATTTTCAGCTTCGGGAACTTTTGTCAACCGGTTTACCGCTATCCATCCCGAAAAAGTAATGGCTACAGCAGCAGGTGGCTTAAACGGGTTGCTCATACTTCCGGTTGATAAAATCGACAGCATTCCTATGAACTTCCCTTTGGGAGTTCACGACTTTCCTACACTGTTCGGGAAAACATTTGACTCCCTCGCATTTAAAAATACACCGCAGTTCCTTTTCATGGGTGAACTGGACGATAATGATGCCATTCCATATGATGACGGTTACGATGCCGATGAGCGGGAGCTTGTTTATACATTTCTCAACCAGGAAATGCAGCCTGCGCGATGGAATAAATGCAAAGATATTTACACTCAGAAAGGAGTCAATGCCGAAGTGGTGACATTTTCAGGAATTGGCCACGAACATCCCGAAAACGTGAAGGAGGAAATTGTCAGTTTTTTTAGAAAATATTTACCTGCTGAAGGGAGTACAGCTGGTGAATAAAGGGATTGATGTTGTGGTAAAACCCTAATTTCCAAAAATTTCTCCCATTTGGCATCCTGTTTTTAGTGGTTAAATCTATTTCTTTTACTGCAAAAGCATTAAAAACACCAATCCCATGAACAGGAATTTCCCCTTTTTTTGGTAACCTATAGTGTTTAAGTGATTAAATCTTTTATACTGTGCTAAAGGCCCTGTGTCCTGTGCCCTAAAGGCCCGGTGCTCTTTTTGCAACCTCATAAACTAATGTTTTCACTCCTTTGTTGAATTAATAAAAACAATTCATATGGAACGATTAATTTCCTGGGTGGAAATACCAGTAGAAGATTTTGACAGGGCAGTTGAATTTTACAGCACTATCCTGAATATAGAATTTAAAAGGGAGGAATCGGGCAAAGAGAAGAAGGCATTTCTCCCCTCCGGAGAAGGAGTAATATTCAGCACTCCTGGTTTTAAACCTTCAAAAGATGGGGTGATAATAAACTTCAATGTCGGGAACCAACTGGATGAAACCATCGAAAAAATAAAGACAAACGGAGGTACCATAACAAAGCCGCGAACAAGAATAAAAGCCGGTGAGGAAGACTATTTCGCTTTGTTCATCGATTCCGAAGGAAACAAGCTGGGGCTGAACGGCAAATAGGAACCATTCACCTGCTGACTGGAGTTCAGCTGGTGAATGAATCCTTGTGAAATTGAGAAATTGTGAAACTGATAAATTGTTAAATTGTTAAATTAAGGGGCAACATCGCTGATGGCAAGATTCGGGAAAACATTGGTACTATGCTGCTAATATAATTGAACGCGCACCGGATTCTCCCGAATCTTTGCTCCCAGCTCTTTGCTCTTTGCTCTCTGCTCTCTGCTCCTAAAGTTGCTTAAAAAAATCGTTTCCTTTATTATCGACGATAATGAAAGCGGGGAAGTTTTCAACTTTAATTTTTCTTACGGCTTCCATTCCCAGTTCCGGGAAATCGATCACCTCCACCGATTTAATGCTGTCGCGGGCCAGGATAGCGGCAGGCCCCCCTATTGATCCCAGGTAAAAGCCGCCATGCTTCTTACAGGCATCGGTAACCTGCAGGGTACGGTTTCCTTTGGCCACCATTATCATTGAACCGCCATTATGCATAAACTCATCGACGTATGGGTCCATCCTTCCGGCAGTTGTGGGGCCGAAGCTACCCGATGCCATACCTTTAGGCGTTTTTGCCGGCCCCGCATAATAAACCGGGTGGTTTTTTAAATAATCAGGCATAGGTTTGCCTTCATCCAGCATCTTTTTTATCTGTGCATGAGCAATGTCGCGTGCCACAATTAAGGTACCGCTGAGGTTAAGCCTTGTTTTAACCGGATGACGATCCAGCTCCTTCAACACCTCTTCCATAGGCTGGTCTAAGTCGATATTAACAGCAGGCTGCAAATTGGGTGCTTCCTTTGGCAGGAAACGTGCAGGATTCTTTTCCAGTTCCTCGACAAAAATACCGTCGGCAGTGATCTTTGCCTTTATATTACGGTCGGCACTGCAGCTGACTCCCAGTCCTACCGGGCATGAAGCTGCATGGCGCGGCAAACGGATAACACGCACATCGTGTACAAAATATTTACCTCCAAACTGAGCGCCTATACCGCTTTCGCGACAAATCTGCTCTACCTTTTTCTCCCATTCCAAATCGCGGAATGCCTGTCCGCCTTCGTTGCCTTCCGTTGGCAGATGATCGTAATAACCGGCAGAAGCTTTCTTTACCGCCGACAGGGTGGCCTCGGCCGAAGTACCGCCAATTACAAGCGCCAGGTGATAAGGAGGACATGCCGAAGTTCCCAGGTCGTTAATCTTCTCCTTTACAAACCGGGTAAGGTTTTCTTCGGTCAGCAGCGATTTGGTCTGCTGGTACAGGAACGTCTTATTTCCCGAACCTCCACCTTTGGTGATAAACAAAAATTCATAACCATTTCCCTCTTCGGAATAAATATCGATTTGGGCAGGCAGATTATTGCCCGTATTTTTTTCTTCAAACATTGTAAAAGGAACCACCTGTGAATACCTCAGGTTCTCTTCCTTGTAAGTTTCAAAAATTCCTTTCGAAAGGTGTTTGGCATCGTTTACCCCGGTAAACACATTTTCGCCCTTTTTACCAACAACAATGGCAGTGCCGGTATCCTGACAGGTAGGCAGTTCCCCTTCTGCCGTCACCACCTGGTTCAACAGCATGGTATAGGCTACAAACCTGTCGTTATCGGTAGCCTCGGGATCCTTCAGAATATTGGCCAGTTTCTCCAGATGAGAAGCCCTCAGGTAAAACGAAACATCGGTAAAAGCTTCACGGGCCAGCATCTCCAAACCTTCAGGAGCCACCTTCAATATTTTTCTGTCCTCACACTCTGTCACTGAAACATACTCTTTGGTGATTAAGCGATATTTTGTATCGTCTTTTAACACTGGAAACGGTTTTTGGTATTTAAATTCTGACATGCTTTATAGTTGTTATAATTTTTTTCAGCACAAATATACAATTATTAGATATTACCAACAGGTACAGCAATCAATGCTTACCAAGGTTTAACAGTGTAATCATTTTTTTTCTATGCGATCTCCCCGGAAAAAATTTCCGGGGAGATTAATTTAAACATGATGCCCACACCCTTTCAACTTTACCAAAATTTTATTTTAAACAGTATTTCAAAGAACGTTTTTTATGAAATAGAATACGTAATTGTCATCAATGACTGACCCTATTCTTCCGGCACAGATTATCCAAATGACGTGCAAAAAAAAATTAATAGCTCAACCGGCTCCATTAAGCCAGCCGTGTCAGGTGACGGTTTGACATACTGAACTGATAAGGCCCCCTAAGTCCACACTTTACCAAATGAAGATTAATAGTAAAGAATTAAATTTTTAATATTTCGCTGCTCTGCAGCTTTCATGAATGCATACAATTGCTTGGCTACAAATATTTTGCTGCTCTGCAGCATATTTAAGAGGCTTCGCTGCGAAATTATTTGTAGCAAAAAGAAAAAGATTACCCCAGGCAACATCATTTCTCAATAAAGTACCGCAACTGGTCGAGCATAAAAGGTACATCATCGCTATCGATATCCTGCTTTACCAAAAGTGGCAAATCTTCCTCGAACACCTCCAGGAATTCAGCTTCTGAGAATCCCTTTCCGGAGATAGATTTCTGGTAATACTCCAGGGCTTCCTGCCTGTTCCCAAGGCTCCACTGAACATGGCCCATGTTCATAAAATCGTGCTTATTGGGCTCATCTTCTAAAATCATAAGCAAATATTTCTCTGCCTGTTCTTTCTTTCCGGTAAGGAACGAGCACCAGGCAATGGGGCGCCACACCTTTTTATTACCGGGAGCCAGGTATTCCACTTTGAAGTACACTTTTAAAGCCTCTTCAAACTTTTCCAGTTCGAGTAAACAATGGCCGATGTTTAGCTGGTTGTTTAAATTATCGGGTTCAACCTTCTCAGCCTCCTTATAATACTCAAGCGCTTTATCGGGTTGATTCAGATTTCGGTAACAGATGGCAATCTTTTTTAGGTTCCACAAACGGTTGATATCGTACAAATCGGCTTTCAGGTATCCTTCCAGTGCTTTTTCGAAATCGAATGACTTCTGGTGGCAAAAAGCAAGTTTCTGGTACAATTCTCCCGTCTGTTCAAGCTTCAGTAAACGACTGAATATTTCAGCAGCCTCATCAAAATGATTTTTTGCAAAATAATACTCAGCAATGTTTCTCAACAGCTTAGGCTCTTCCTGCAAAATATCGCCAAGCGCTGCTTTGTTATGGAAGTCAAAACGCCAGTTAAACATGTCCTCAAAATCGTGTTTGCGCGGGAACAGCTTATAAAACCTGTACAAATCCTGAATGTACTGGTTCGAAATGAACTCTTTCTTTCGTGCCGGGTCCAGTACCGTCTCATCTTCCTGCAGCTCTTTCAACTGGCTCATTTCGGCATTGATTCCCTGGGCCAGAAATTCCCGGTTCTCTTTGGGAAGGCTTTGAAGGCTGAAGCAAAACGAATACTTATCGGAATTGCATAAAACAGGTGCATTGTTAATGGCATCCATCATCTGCCTGTTAACGCCATCCGACACATCGATTGCGCCGGCAACTTCCGGATTCTCCGGAAAGAACGGCATGAACCAGTTGCTCAGTTCATTGTAAAAGGGAAATGACTTTAACATGGAAAAGGACCCCATGAACACATCGGCGCCCTCCATCTGCAGTTCCGAAAACTCTTCCATCTTATTTATCAGTCCGGGTGCATCCTTGAAAATTTCCTCCCAGTCCGGATTTTTATCCTCCGACAATCCCTCTTCCATAAGGCTGTCGAGATTTATCTTATCCTTCAGATTAGGGCTGATTTTTATCATCTCGGGCAGGATTTCATCCCGGATGCGTTGCTGCAGTTTTTCAGTTTCCTTACTTCTTATAAACTGCACAATAACCCGCTCGACGTTACTCTTGAACTGTTGGTTTTCACCAAGTATTTTCAACCTGCCGGTTATTGACGGATAAAAAGGTATACGCTCATCGTATTTATATAAATTGATCAGAAGTCCTGCCAGCGCCCGCTGGTTAATTTCATCTTCACCGCTGTTGTAAGCATCAAAAAGAATGTTGAACTTTTCTTCATCGAAGAACCGCTGCAGGCCAAGCATCAGCCCGGTAACAATAAAAGATTTATAGGGAATTACTATGGCAGGGCTCAACAGGAAGCTACGCAAAGCTTCTGCCTCCTCAGATGTCAGTTTGTCGGTAAACCAAACATGATAAAAGAGCCTGCGCATTTTATCCTGGTGTACACGTGCAGCCGCCAATGCAGCATTTTCATCTTCCGGAGAAAGACTGTCATCCTGCAGGTAAAAGTCCTCCAGTTCAGAAACGTAACGGTTTAAGTCCTGAATATATTTCTCCTTGTGTATGCGCTTTTTTTCATATTCCACTGAAGGGGAAAATTTAAGGCGAATGGCTTCATACACCTTATCGGCCAGTGCAAAAACTGATGCTATCAGCTTTATATATACTTTTTGCCGCTCAGGATCCCGAATACCTTCCATGGTGTATTTAAGCATGAAATGATAAGTTTCTTCAAGATTCCTGTATTCATCGGCATAAATCCCAAGGCTGTTTTCTGCTATCAGTTTCCCAATCTCATCAAACGCCGGCTTTAAACGACGCTTCGACAAATTACTTACGATGCCGGTATATTTTTTATTTAACTCTTTTAACATCATGATGTATTCCCCTTTCAAATTTAGGTGAAAAATATATCCGATCAAAAAACACACCAATGAAAAAAGTGTGCGAATATGGCAGAGAACAGGGCAAAGGGCATGGGGCTAAGGGCATGGGGCATGGTCATTGGTAGTTTTGATCCCAAAAAAATGGGACGTAATGCTGATATGACAGGACGTGAAGTTCCTGACCAAATGTGACTTCTTAGTGACCCCTTTGTGTCTTTGGGCCTTAGTGGCAAAAAAAATGAAACCACGATAATCGCATGCAGTGAAGCAATCTTTACATATTGGCACTTCCCGATTACATCACCAAAAGGCGAAGACAGTTTGCGACAGGGATTCCATCCTTGCCTGGTTCAGGCGAAATGCGTTGGTTCAAAGGCAGAGTTTCAATGGAAAAAAGGATGGAATCCCTTCTCTCCAGAACTTTGAACCCGAAACCTGGAACTGGTTTAACGTTTACCGTTTGACTTTTCCTGATTGCAATACATATACATCACCAAAAGGCCGCTGCCAACCGATACAGATTGCCTGGCTGCGACAAGGCAGACCGCGCCCCCGCCTGCAATGCGCGAGACTGAACACCAGCTCAAATTCAAATCAATATTAATCGTAAATGTCCTTTTTTCAATTGAAAGCATCTGCAGGATAGCGTGAGATTGCCCGCCTGACCGGACGGGCAGGCAGGCAATGACGGCTCCGTTGCGAGGACAGTTTGCGACAGGGATTCCATCCATGCCTGGTCTGCAGGAAGGTGCAAGGAAGGACAGTCAGGAGGGAGAGGTCGTACTGTGGCTCCAGGCCCCAGCATAAATACTGGGGTTATAATCCCGCTCCGGTTGACAGCCCTGTGCTCTTCGCTCTGTTCACTTTACCAAATCCTTATATCCATCATCCGAAGTAATCTTGTCAGCCTGTTTTATTTCCTCATCAGCAAGCTGTTGTTCATCTCCATCGGCTTCAGGTACATCCTGCCTGTCCTTTTCAGTGGGTTTAAAATGAAGCTTTATATACATGGGGAAATGGTCGGAGCCGATTGCGCTCAACCGTTTCAACCGGGTTAACTGAAAATGAGGCGAATGAAAAACATGGTCGAGTGACCAGCGGAAGAACGGGTATTTCGCATGGAAGGTATTGAAGAACCCCCTGCCGATGCGCGGGTCAAGCATTTTGCTTACCTTCTGAAAAAGCTCAGTGGTATTCGACCAGGCAACATCGTTGAAGTCGCCAAAGATCAATATCGGCACATCCATGTTTAAGACTTTTTTTCCCACTATCAGCAGTTCCGCGTCCCTGTTGGTGGAGGTGGTGCTTTCGCTGGGAAACGGAGGTTTGGGATGCAGGCAAAATATTTTAAAGTAGTCGACCTGGTTAAGCTTCACCCAGGCTTCAAACGATGGAATATCTTTGTCAAAGAGGAAATTTATTTTGGCATCTTTCAATTCAAGCCTCGAGTAAAGCAGCATGCCGTATAAATTGTCGAGCGGTTTTTTGATGGTATAGGGATACTCCTCCTCTATTTCACTCATCTGCTCTTCCCACCATTTATTTGTTTCCAGCAAAAGCAGCAAGTCGGGTTTGTATTTCCGCACATGTCTGAGCAGCTTCTCCGATTTCCGGTTGGGCTGGAACACATTACTTACCAATATCGAAAAGGTATTAATATTCTCGTCGCCTTTGTATGAGAGAACCTGTTTGGGTGTAAATGGCGTATAACGGTATACTTTTCGTACCTGGTAGAACAGGCTGAGCAGCAGCAATCCGGTTACCAGGTATTGCCACAAATCTGAAAAATCGTAAACCACCAGGCTGGCAACTATGGCCAATATAATTAAAACGCCAAGCTGTAGACGTGGATAGTCAAATATCCGCACCCACCAATAATCCCAGCGCAGAAAAGAGACAAAGGTGCCATAAATAAAAAAGATTGAGATCGATAACAAAATTACATTTCCTATGCTCACAGTTCAAAGGCGTTTTAAAATTTCAAACATCATTTCCTAAAGTACAAAAGCTATCTCCCGGCAAATCAAACAGGCAGCGGTTAACCGGAACCCCCGGGAAAAATCATCTCCCTATGGCTGAATTGTTTGTAGATTAAACAAAATGAATGCAGTTTATGTTTTAAATTTTCATTACCGGAACATGAATTTCAGGAAAAAGGTTGAACATATAAAGCGCTATAAAGATCTTGCAGGACTGCTCTACAAGTATGGCCAATCGGATATTGCAAAAAAGATGGACATACCGGGCACCGAATTTTCCAATGAGAAGAAGCACGATTCAAAAGCGGAGGACCTGCCCGATGATTTGGAAAAGCTGGGCCCCACCTACATCAAGTTTGGTCAGTTCCTTTCAACAAGGGCCGACTTTCTGCCACCTCAATACCTGAAGGAACTTACCCGCCTGCAGGATAAGGTAAAGCCCATTGCTCAGGAGGAGATGGAAAAAATTGTTACCGAAGAACTGGGCATCCGCATTTCGAAGGCATTTGAATACTTCGACTATACCCCTATGGCATCGGCCTCCCTGGGGCAGGTGCATTATGCCCGGCTGCACGGCGGTAAGCCGGTGGCCGTAAAAGTACAGCGCCCCAACATCCGGCAACAGATTACTGACGATCTGGATGCCTTTCAGGATGTAACCCAATACCTGGAAAAACATACCGATTTGGGGAAAGAGCTTATGATCAATGCAACGCTCGAGGAGTTCCGCAAGGCAATCATACAGGAGCTGGACTATCTGCAGGAAGCTCAAAACCTGATTACAATAGAGCACAACCTCCGTGAATTTTCAAGAATCATTATTCCCCTTCCCATCATGGATTATACCACATCACGGGTGCTGACAATGGATTTCATCAAGGGAAAAAACATCAACAAAATCACACCTCTGGGGCATGTTGAACTTAAAGGGAAAGACCTCGCCGAAGAACTGTTTAAGGCCTACCTCCAGCAGATATTGGTCGACGGCTTTTTTCATGCCGACCCGCATCCTGGAAATATCTACATCACCGACACCGGCGATCTGGCCCTTCTCGATCTGGGAATGATTGCACACGTATCGGAAAAGCTAAAGGCAAAGCTAATACGTATACTGCTGGCCGTCAGCGAAGGAGACGGCGAGAAGGCCGCCATGTGGACCATGGCAACAGGAGAGAAGCAGGAAAATGTCAATGAACAGGGTTTCATAAGTGCCGTCACCGATATCATTACCGAATCCAGCCGCAACACCTTGCAAAACATTGAGGTGGGCCGCACCCTGCTGGAGATAACCCGTTTATCGGCACAGAACAACATCCGCCTTCCCAACGAAATGATAATGCTCGGGAAAGCATTCATGAACCTCGACCGGGCAGGAAAAAAACTGGACCCCAACTTTGACCCCAACGAAGCGCTGCGTAAATATGCCCCTAACGTAATCCGGAAAACATTTATGCAGAGCCTTACAAAAGGCCATTTTTATGAAACCCTGCTCGACACCAAAAACATACTCGAAAACCTGCCCGCACGTGTTAACGACATCCTGAATGCCATGGCAGGTGATAAATTTACCCTTCAACTGAAGGTGATCGATGAAAATGATTTTATTTCCGGACTGAAAGAATCGGCAAACCGCCTGACTATCGGAATCATCCTTGCCGCACTGATTATTGGCGCTTCCCTGCTGATGCGGGTGGAAACAACCTTTACCCTTTTTGGTTACCCCGGATTGGCCATCCTGCTTTTCCTGCTGGCAGTAATTGGCGGATTTATTCTAATTTACAGGATCATTGATAAAAAGAAGTAACTTGTTAATTGCATGGGGCATGGGGCATGGAGCATGGAGCATGGAGCATGGAGCATGGGGCATGGAGCATGGAGCATGGGGCATGGAGCATGGGGCATGGAGCATACAGCTAAGGACCGGAGTATAACCCCAGCATTTATGCTGGGGCCTGAAGTCAGGCCCTCCCCTCTTAACCCCTGTCGCTGAGCGGGATAACGACCTGTTGAAGATTTCAGTTATATGAACAGTAAACCGTCCCTTAATTGCCGGACAACGTTATTTGACAAATAAGAACTTAAGATGAATTACCTAGCCTCCTTTTGGGGTGTGGGGGTCAGAATGAACAAAGTAAACAGCTGCACAGAGCAAAGAGCACAGAGCACGGAGCTAAGCCGGTGGGGAGTATAACCCCAGCATTTATGCTGGGGCCTGAAGTCAGGCCCTCCCCTCTTAACCCCTGTCGCTGAACAGGGTAACGGCCTGTTGAAGATTTCAGTTATATGAACAGTAAACCGTCCCTTAATTGCCGGACAACGTTATTTGACAAATAAGAACTTAAGATGAATCTACGTAGCCCCCTTTGGGGGTGTGGGGGTCAGAATGAACAAAGTAAACAGCTGCACAGAGCAAAGAGCACAGAGCACGGAGCTAAAAGCAAAGGGTACAGAGCACGGAGCTAAGCCGGTGAGGAGTATAACCCCAGCATTTATGCTGGGGCCTGAAGTCAGGCCCTCCCCTCTTAACCCCTGTCGCTGAGCAGGGTGACAGTCTATTTAAGATCTCAGTTATATAAACAGTAAACACATTTACTGCCGCGCAATGAACTTTATCGAACACTGGTTATTTTAATAATTAAATAGCAAAAAATGGAACTCAATTACAAATTTGACTTTTCAGTGAACAGGGAAAATCACACAGTGAAAGTAACACGGGAGTTTAAAGCTCCACTTACCAGGGTATGGGCAGCATGGACTGAACCGGAAACCCTCGACCATTGGTGGGCACCCAAACCCTGGAAGTCGAAAACCAGGTCGATGGAATTTGAGGAAGGGGGAAAACGAATTTATGCAATGATTGGACCTGAAGGCGAAGAACACTGGTCGTTTGCTGAATATATTTCAATTACCCCCGAAAGAAATTTTAAATTTCATGACGGATTCTGTGACAAAAAAGAGAATACAATTGACGAATTGCCCCAGTCAGCCTGGAGTGTTGACTTCAACGGCCATAACGGTTCAACCACAGTAACTGTTACCATTAAACACAACAGCCTTTCCGATCTGGAAACAATTCTTAAAATGGGCTTCAGGGAAGGATTCACAGCGTCACTTGAGAATTTGGACGAAGTGTTGTCAAAGTAACCCGGAGTTCAGAGTTCAGAGTTCCGGGTTCAGAGTTCCGGGTTCAGAGTTCCGGGTTCAGAGTTCCGGGTTCCTTGCCTATCGGCAGGCAATGATGTATCTGTGGCAGCAACAGCATGCAGGGCAATGAAAATCATGTTGTTTGATGCAGCCTGAACGTTGCCGGACTTATAAATTGAAAAATGCTTTTTTGTATTGTTTATTTAAATAATACCGGAGCAAAGTTTTTAAGATCGTTACGCCAAACCATCCAGCTATGGCCACCCGGCATTTCACTGTATTCATAGTTGATACCATTTTTATCAAATACCTTTAGCATCTCTTTGCCATTCCCGTATGCAATGTCTTCCGTACCTCCCTGCGTGAATTTCAGAAGTTTTACTGTTTTATTCAATATTGGTGCAATTTCGGCCAGCCGTTTATCACCTGTTTCATACATTTCTTTATTACTGGCAAACCAACCTGAGCTCATTACATTAATCCAGGCAAACTTATCGGGGTATGCCATAAAGGATTCAAGTACTTCCAGTCCTCCCATTGAAAGCCCTGCCAGCGCACGATGACGGGCATCGGTATACACGTTGTAGTTCGATTCGATATATGGAATAATGTCGTTCACAAAATCCTTTACGAACAAGTTTACATCCACACCCCCATCGGGCATAACAACAATCATTTCCTTACATTTTCCTTCGGCCAGAAGGTTGTCCATAATATTACCCGCACGTCCAATTCCCGGCCAAGCCTTTTCGCTGTCGCCACCACCATGAATGAGGTAAAATACCGGCAGTTTGTTGTTTTTGGCATTATATCCCGGAGGTGTCCAAACCTGCATGTTCCGAATGGTTTTTGTGGTTTCAGAATAGTACTGAATGGCAGCAACGGCACCGTGAGGAACATCTTCCCTAAGGGAAAAAAAAGCATCCCCGCCATCAGGCAGCACATCAATCAGCGCCGATGTTTTGTAAGCATCAGGAGCCTTTGGATCATAAACTTTTACGTCGTCAACAATAAAATTATAACGGTAGGTTCCGGCTTTAACATCCGGGACTGTAATTGTCCAGACACCATTCTCTGCTTTTTTTATTTCCAGCTCTGTTCCCCACGGAACTATATCACCCCCCAAACCTACCCTTTCCGCTTTTGGAGCATAAATCTGAAACTTAACGTCGCCGTTTTCCAAAACCTGTGTCGATTTCAGGGTATCGTTTGGTGTTGGATTACGAGTAAACATTTGAGCACTTACCAACGCCGGTAAGAACCCACACAACAGGGCCAGAAAAAAAGAACTTTTAAAAGATTTCATCCGCACAAAGTTTAAATTTATTCACATAATAACTACCAAAACACATAAACATTTCAGTGTATTCTTAACATCTATTCAATTGATTCTCCAACAATAGGGGGAACATTATACCTTGCTGTACGTTGGTCGTTAATTACGCCTGACCAGTTGAGGCCAAATGCAAAGTCGTAAGTGTTGCCATTGCTGTCGGTATGGCATTCCATATCTCTGGGTACATCCTCAAACTGCGCCTCAACGGTTTCCATATTTGCAGGCATTTGAAGCGGCAGCAGCCCTGAGGGTTCAACCTTCCCGGAAATAATCTCAAGGAATGCCTTGTCGGGCGCATTGGCAGCCCTGTTCCCGCCAAATCCCACCAGTATTGCATCTACCCTGCTCTCAAATTCATTAAATACCATTGGGGTCGAAATGTCTAATACGACTATGACCTTTTTTGCCGCAGATGCTGTGTTCAGCACAAGATCCAGATGACTTTCATTTGTAATGATACCGGTCTCTCCAAAATACGATCGATTCTCCTTTACCGGTTTTGTTGTTCCGTTTTCTGTCACCTCAATCATATCTCCACCGAGAGACTCCCGGCGAATGAATTCTGAATTGGCAGTGTACGGCCGGTACTGCAGCGATATCGGCAGATAAGTATATGCCTGACGTTCTTTCTCTAAATCGTTGTTTTCATTCCCGTCATCCCTCATGCCTCCAAATTCTGTATAAGTCGGATTCCCGTTTTTAGGGTTGCTTATTCTCACAATTGCAAAATCGCATTTCGCTATTTCTTCCTCAGATAACCGAATGATGTCATTTGGTGACAGTGTTGGATTTCCTTCTCTGTCTGCAGGGCCTGTATGTTTATCGGCCAGTGCATCAGTCACAACTTCATAATATTCACCGGCTGCATCTGTATTGAACCCCGGTTCGGCTGATGCCGGTGTTCTTGTCCACCCGCCGGTTGCTGGTGTAAATACCCTGGGGATATACACTTTCGGTTTTTTATCTCCAGCAGACGATTTGTGAATTATACCGTCACTGTTCTTCAGCATTACGATAGATTTAAGGTGTGCCTGGTGTCCTGCAGCTTCATGCTCCGGCTTTAAGGAGGTGGATTCAGCAACTTCAAAACTAAGGTACGGGTTGTCAACAATACCAATATTGAAGTGGGTAACAAGTATCCGCTCCGTCGACTTTTTCATAATCTCATCCATTTTAGCCCTACCAAGTTTGATAACCCCCAAATCATAAGCCTCCATAGCCAAATCAATACTTTTTTGTCCTTCACTGCCTTCACCTCCAAATGCATCACATCCTGCTTCCAGGGTGGCCAATCGTCTTTCAACCGGGCTCATATTTTCAACACCATAGTTTTTATTGGTAAGAATACTGAAGTCGGTCAGAATATAACCATCCCAGTCATATACTTCTCTCAACAAATAATTTATTTTGTATGGGCTATAGCTTGTAGCGACTCGCTCTCCGCCTAGCGGAGAACCATCTGCTTCAATACCGATTGAAAAGTTGGTCATGGCAGCCGACACCGTTTTTGTTTTCCCCGGCAGGTTCATACAGGCAATAAAGGGTAAAAGATGAGTGGAAAACTGACCGCCGGGGAATACATTATAAGCTCCGTCACGTGTATGCGATTCGCGTCCTCCTTCTGCGGCGCCGTCCCCGGGAAAGTGTTTCATCTGGTTGTTTACACTGTGTTTGCCCCAGCCCAAATCATTTCCTTCTTCATCATAGGTCGATTGCCATCCGTTGATTACCGCCCTGGCTACATCCATCGATAAGGCAGGGTCTTCTCCAAATGTACCCGGAATTCTTTTCCATCGTGGTTCGGTTGCCAAATCCATTTGTGTTGCCACCTGCATTGATATTCCCATGGCACGCCATTCTTCCGACATCATTCTGCCATACTGAGCTCCAATTTCAGGATCGAAGGTTGCTGCCAGCCCCAGGTTGCTGGGCCAGCTTGTTACGTCACCCGACCGCGGATCATCAATCCAGACTGCAGGTATGCATACGATGTTCTCAAGGCCTTCTATGTATTCCTGTACCATGTTGTTCCAGTTTACCTTTGTTCTTGTGTCGTCAGCACCACCCCGTGGCGCCCGCAGCTGACGGTAGCCAAGGTCCAGGGAATTTTTAATTATGTCGTCAAGTGTATCCCGGTTAACCTTCCAACCGCCAAAGGGATTCATTTTCATACCCATCATCTGCTCCACCGGAATCTCATCCACCATGGCTCTTGCCCTGGTTTCAAAGTCAAGGCGCCAGTCTTCAAACCTGTCAAGCATGTTGTTTCTGTTGAGATCTTTAAACGCATACCCGTCAACCTGGATAAGCTTAAGCCCGGAACTCTTTGAATAACCGAGCGTAGTGCCGTCTGTATTTTTAACACGCATCCAGCCGTCCGGTGTCTGTGACTCCGACCACTTGATGTTTCCTGCTCCAGGCGGATCTGATTTTCTGGGATAGTCCTCAACTCTGTCACTGCCAAATAACTGAGTAGTAATATTTACAAGCAGAACCAGTATCAACAAAACCCTGGTTGATGAAGTAAAGCTTTTTAGAAAGTTCATGGTTTATCTCTTTTTATTGTTTAGTTCGCATTATTCAGTAAATGTAATAAACTGAAAGCTACAAAAAGAATTTAAAAAGCGAAGCTAATTCGATGATCAATTCTTTTAATAATCTTCTGTTTAACAAATCTAATTAATTCCTCCCTATTCTCAATCATCTTGAAAAAGAACGGTTCCCTTTCACTCACAAAAAAGGAACCGTTCTCTTTAATAGCACAGGGCTAAAATCAGGAGGTTCATGCTTCCAATCAACGGGCTGCACCCGTTGCTGATGCTGACGCCCCTTCAGGGCTGCACCCGCAATCCGCCTGCCTGCCGGTAGACAGGGAACCCGAAACCCGGAACTCTGAACTGTTTACTGTTTACTGTTCACTGTTTACTGTTCACTTCTTTATTTTTCTGACCCCTAACCCCGAAGGAGAACTCGATCCTGCTCCGGGATATTCTTTCTTCACAATAAATATTGTTATCCGAACTTAACCCTGAACTACCCGACTGCCTGCAGGTATGCAGGGAACTCGAAACTCCAAACCCGGAACTCTGAACTACTCTTTAAACTTTAAACCTTAAACTTTAAACTCTCCTGAGAATACTCAAAAGTTCACCACCCGGTGACGGGCTTTGATGAGCATGAAAACCCCGTACAGGAGCAGTCCCAGCGCTATAACGGCAAGAACAATGGTGCCGAATTCATTCTGCAGAAAATCGAACGCCTCCTTTGTACCGCCACCGTTGTCGGAGTCGGCAGTGATGGCTGCCCTGAATACAAGAAAAGCAATGATTCCAATAACCACACCCCGGGCAGTGTACCCGGCAACTCCCGAAACATAAACCAACTTTTGAGTTTTCTCTCCCAGGTTTTGCTCCTTCAGCTTGCTTTTGTAGTTGCCCGTATAGGCCCGGTACCCCTGGTAAATGGCCTTGCCCAGGTAAATGCAGGCGATGATACCTACAAGAATCTGTCCGAAGCGCTGGGCCATGGCTTTGGCTATCATGGATTCGCTTCCACCACCCTGGCCCGAACCCGTGCCCATTAATATTTCAATGGCGCTGTAAGCCAAAAACCCGTAAATGACTCCGCTTGAGAAATAACCAATGCGCATGGCAAGCCCCTTAGTGCCGGTGCCTTTCCCTTCCGGATCGGCAAAAGTTTCGTAGAACCGCCAGAACACATAAGCAATTAACCCGGCAGCAGTAGCCGCCAGCAGAAGCTGACCTCCCGTCTGACCGGATAAAAATCCAAGCACGCTGTTGCTGTCCGACTTCATGCCTCCCAGGCCGGCGGCAGCCATAAAGGTAAGCCCGCCCAGCAAAATGTAAACAAAACCTTTGGCGGCTATTCCAAAACGAATTATATATTCTTTTTCCATATAATGAGGGTATGTGATACTATAACAACTACCTCCTGAAGGTTTGTTCACCCGTTGGGGCAGGAAACATTCAGCGCGGATTTGGTCACTGGTCACTGGTCACTGGTTGGTCATTGACGCACATGATGCATCAAATAATAAAGTTTTTTCTGCGCCGCATACTTTCCCATCCACGGAGCCGTCATTGCGCTCCGGTCAGCTGACGGAAAAGCAATCTTTGGCTATCATGCAGATACCTTCATATGAAAGGCCGAATAAAGTTATTCACCATGAAGTTCGGTTTGATTACCGGGGGTAACTTAGTAG
>JAWLCL010000024.1:0-58922 GCA_041687255.1 Mariniphaga sp.
ATTTTTCTGGTTTCTATGATGGCAATGCAGGCGGAAGCTCAGTACAAAAGCCTGTACGATTTCACTGCCCGCACCATTGATGGCGATTTGTTCGATTTCTCCTCTTTGGAAGGCAAAAAGGTGATGATCGTAAATACTGCCACCGAATGCTCATTAGCCCCGCAATTTAAAAAGCTGCAGGAATTGTATGAAGAATATGGTGGGGATGACTTTGAAATAGTTGCATTTCCAAGCAATGATTTTGGAAACCAGGAACCCGGCAGCAACGACCAGATAAAAACCTACTGTACACAAAAGTATAACGTTTCATTTCTGCTAATGGAGAAAATTTCAATTAAAGGTGAAAACATGCACCCAATTTATAGATGGCTTACCAGCAGCGAAGAAAACGGCACACTCGACGGAAAGGTCATCTGGAACTTTCAAAAATTCCTGATCGATGAAAACGGTTATCCTGTTGACTTTCTTTCACCCATTGCAGGGCCCCAAAACAGGAGGATTATGGAGTGGCTCCAGGATTAAAGGTTTCTGCTGAAATTACCTGAGTGCCGACTTATATACCTTAAGAGCCCGCTCACGTGCCTGTTTATGTTCTACCAAAGGCACGGGATAGGCGGATGTACCATATTCGGGTATCCATTTTTTTATGTATTCACTGTTGGGATCAAATTTCTTTTGCTGTGTTTCAGGATTAAAAATCCTAAACCAGGGAGCTGCATCACATCCTGTTCCTGCTGCCCATTGCCAGTTTCCGTTGTTTGATGCCAATTCATAATCATGAAGTTTTTCCGCAAAATAAGCTTCTCCCCAGCGCCAGTCAATGAGCAAATCCTTTGTCAAAAAACCGGCTGTTATCATACGAACCCTGTTGTGCATAAAACCGGTGGAATTTAATTCACGCATGCCGGCATCAACAATTGGATAGCCCGTCTCACCCTTACACCAACATTCGAATTCGTGTTCATTGTTGCGCCACTGAATCCTGTCGTATTCCTTCCTGAATGATTGGTCTGCTACATGTGGGAATTGCCATAAAATGGTGCTGAAAAAATTGCGCCATATCAATTCATTCAGAAAAACTTCCGACCATCCGGCTGCCTTTAGCGTCAATTCCCGGATGCTAATCGTACCAAACCGCAGGTGGATTCCCAGCCGGGTGGTTCCCCTGATATAAGGAAAATCACGCGTTTTTTCGTAGTTCCGGATAACATCTTCGGGAATTTCAGATGACGGAAATTCCTTTCCATAAGGTTTAAATCCTATTTTTTCAAGTGATGGTAAAGAAAAAGAACTCGTTTTCAAAAACCGGGTTTTTAATTGTTCCGAAGCAGCCGCAGCTATTTTTGTTTCGGAATATTGGGCTTTCCATTTCCTGCTGTAAGGAGTAAAAACAGTATATGGCAATCCGCTATTATTCAGAACTTCATTTTCCTCAAAAATAACTTGATCCTTGTATAAGAAAAATCCGGCACCTTCTGATTCAAGAAGCTCTTTAATTTCACCATCACGCCGGCGCGAATAAGGTTCATAATCCTTATTTGCAAATACTGATGCTATTTCAAACTCATCCATTAATTCTTTAAAAGCCTGCACCGGTGAGTTAAAAAATACTCTTAAGGAGCTACCCGATTCTTCCAGTTCCATTTTTAATCTCTGAATCTGATTGTGAATAAATGTCACCCGGGCATCTGATTTTGAAGGTAGCTTACCAAGTATATCCGTATCAAAAACAAAAACGGGAAGCACCGCAAACTCCTGTCTCAAAGCCTGGTAAAGTCCATGATTATCATGCAACCGCAAATCTCTCCGGAACCAGAAAACCGTTACTTTTTGTTTCATATTCGAGTATTATCATGTTACAGCAACAACATTACAAAACAAAAAAAATGTGGTTGCCGGATTGGTCTTTCAAAAATAAGTCAAATTTCGGGTAATAATAAAAACTATTATATAACTACAACCTCAGTTTCATAACCATCAATTAATTGACATTTTACCTATCCGGAATGGAATCCACTATTATTTAACTAAGACCTTAATCCTGTACAGGTCTGAAAATAAGGTTAAAGAAAATAAGGTTGCGAAATGCTGTTAGCCAATATTGCCGCGACAATTAAAAGAATTGTTCACTGTTTAGCGACAGGGGTTATGGTGAGGGAGGGCATGACTTCATGCTCCCAGCATAAATACTGGGATTATAAACCCGGCTTCGGCCCTTAGCCCTGTGTTCTGTAATCTGTGCAATTTAACAGTTATTCCTTATGTAATATTGCCTGGTAATTAAAAGGACTGTAATCTAAATGTATTTTTTAGGCAAATAACCTGAATTTATTGAAGTGAATTTAAACTTTTGATTCTATTTTTCTTTATACTTGGAAAAAGAAAAATTAAACCCGATTAAATAATATGAGAAAAGGATTTGCCAGCGACAACAATTCAGGAGTACATCCTGCTGTATTAAAAGCGATGGCCAATGCCAACCAGGGGCATGTCCGCGGATACGGAGATGATCCCTATACGGCAAAAGCAATAGCAATATTCAGAGATACCTTTGGCCCCGACACTGAAGTATTTTTTGTGTTTAATGGAACAGGCGCCAATATTCTTGGCCTTTCTTCGGTTACCCGCAGCTTTAATTCAATCATTTGCAGTGAAACCGCTCATATTGAAGAAGATGAATGCGGAGCACCGGAAAAGTTTACCGGCTGCAAGCTGCTTCCTGTGAAACCTGTTAACGGCAAACTCACCCCCGAACTGGTTGAACATCACCTGAAGGGATTTGATTTTGAGCACCATTCACAGCCGAAGGTGATATCCATTTCACAGGTTACGGAAATGGGAACCGTTTACCAGCCAAAGGAAATAAGGGCGCTTGCCGATCTGGCCCACAGCCACAACATGTATTTACACATGGATGGCGCCCGGCTTGCCAATGCGGCAGTATCACTCAACATGGGATTTAAGGCCATAACCAAAGATTGTGGTGTAGATATCCTGTCGTTTGGCGGGACCAAAAACGGAATGATGATGGGCGAAGCCGTTGTGTTTTTTAACCCTGAGCTTACCCGTCATACCAAATACATGCGCAAACAAAGCATGCAGCTCTTTTCAAAAATGCGTTTTATAGGTGCACAGTTTCAGGCTTATTTTGAAGACGATTTATGGAAAGAAACCGCCTCCCATTCAAACCGGATGGCTCAGTACCTAAAGGAGGAAGTTTCAAAAATACCGCAGGTTGAAATCACCCAACCGGTTGAAGCAAATGGTGTTTTTGCGCGTATTCCGAAAGAGGTTATTGAACCCCTGCAGGAACATTTTTTCTTCTATGTATGGAATGAAAAGGAATCGGAAGTAAGATGGATGACAACCTTTGATACTACCGAAACAGAAATCCGTGAATTTGCGCTGCTGTTAAAAACGCTGCTGAAAAATAATTAATTCAGTTCCGATAATTCAAACAGGTAACCTCAACATTTTTGTTGAATGAAGTTGTTCAATTACTACCCCAGCAATCCTAAAAAGCTTGACCCGGAGATTGAAAAACGAATATTTTTTCACAGCATGGTCTTTCCGGCAGCATTTGTTGTAGCTTTCTGGATGGTTGAACTTGTTGAACAAATCACTGACTTCGATTTTGTGCAACTGGGAGTATACCCCCTTCACCTTAAGGGATTACCCGGCCTTTTGTTTTCACCTTTTATCCACTCAGGATTCAACCACCTGATGTCGAATTCAATACCTTTCTTTATCCTTTTTTTTGCACTCATTTACTTTTACAGGCACATCTCATACCGTATTTTTTTTATGCTTTACTTTTTATCGGGACTGACCGTTTGGCTGGCCGGGCGCGAAGCCTGGCATATCGGGGCCAGTGGTGTGGTTTATGCAATGGCCTCTTTTCATTTTGTAAGCGGCATTATCCGCAACGATGTCAGGCTGCTTACCCTTTCGGTTGTAGTGGTATTTCTATACGGCGGGTTAATCTGGGGAATATTTCCAATCGATCCTTCCATTTCATGGGAAGGCCACCTTTGGGGGGCTGTTTCAGGTATTGTGCTGGCATTCTATTACAGAAGATACCAGGTACGGCGCGATAAATTCGATTGGGAAGAAGAGGAAGAAGCCGACGTTTCTGAAGAGCAATCAAAGGAAGGCGACAGTTCCGGGCAGTTGGAAAATAAGAAAAAAGCTGCAGGCAGCGAACAATAGCCGGAGCCAAAACCTGACATTTCAGAGACATAATTTGAAACCTCCAAAATATGCCCAACTTATAGTCCGCTGGATTCCTGAGAATATACCACACTAAAAATAAACCGGCTTTCTTTAAAAAAGAATCAAATAAGGATTTCAGATCAACCTTCAAAACAATACAACTGTGAATAAAAATCCGTAACTTTAGTATAAGGCAACCATTACATCGAAAATCATGGAAACAAAAATTATTGTTCTGATTGATTTTTCGCCCTTTACCCTCCCTTTACTAAAATTCGCCAATGCATGGAGCGAAAAAAGCGGCTTTGAAACCTTATTGATTCACCAGCTCCCCGGAACTGCATCTAAAATTACTGATATTAAACCACAGGAAAGAAACATTCAGCTGGAAAAAAATAAATCGCTCAGAAAAATACAGGAATTAGTGGAAGAAAACTTTAGCAATAACTCATTGGTAAAAACCGAAATCATTACCAGTGATTTGATTGTTTACCTTAAAAATGTACAGGATAAAGATTCGAATACCCCCCTTTTGGTTGGGATGAAAGGGAATGAAAGTCTCAACAATCCTGTTATGGGTAAGTTAACCAAAAGCATCATTGAGAATCTGAATTGCCTGACAGTTATTGTTCCTTTCACCCTGAAAACTTATTTACCCAATTCCCTCACTATAGGATTAAGCTGTAAGTTCCCACTTAACAAGTTAGCCTTCAATATCTTTTTATCAAAGGTTTCTGCGATCACAACCCATATCCGGTTTATTTCTATAATTGCAGCCGCCAAAGAATATAAAAGATGTCATGAGTATCTTTTGAATCTGAGCATGGAATACGGTCATAAAATTTCCGCAGAATTTGAAATTTTTGAAGGGATTTCAGCTTTTCGTCATATTAAGGAGTATATTGCTCAGCTACCGGATACCACATTCGTGGTTCAAAAAGGAGAAAAACTATTTACTGATAAGGTATCTCATAAGTTTCTGATTAACGATCTGGTTTACGATTCTTCCATTCCCCTTGTCATAATTCCTCAATAACCGTTAACTGATTCCTTGACGGCAAGTCATTTATTCCAATAATTCTTATACAGCCAAAAATGCCAGAGCATAAATTAAGCTTCTGTGCATGATTAAAGTATTATTTCACCCCGAAACAAAATGCCCCTTTGAAGCAGCTGCTTATTATGTTTACGTTTTCACTGCTTCCGCTAAACCAAAACTTCCGATAAATGTAAAATATTTTTAGGTATATTTGGATTCTGGCGTAAATCTTATGGTACTGACTACTGAAAACATATTGCTGGTAGGCTCTGTTCTGCTGTTTATTTCCCTTTTTGCAGGAAAAACCTCCTACCGGTTTGGGGTGCCCGTTATCCTGCTGTTCATCACCATTGGAATGTTGGCCGGTTCGGAAGGAATTGGAGGTATTTATTTCGACAACCCTGCAACAGCACAATTTATAGGAATAGTAGCTTTAAACTTTATTTTGTTTTCAGGCGGACTTGATACCGATTGGCATTCTGTAAAACCTGTGCTTTGGCAAGGCATATCACTCTCCACTTTAGGAGTGATGATAACAGCACTGGTTGTAGGCACCTTTGTATGGGCTGTTACAGATTTTACCATCTTTGAGGGCCTGCTGCTCGGAAGCATTGTTTCATCAACCGATTCAGCGGCTGTATTCTCTATCCTGCGTTCTAAAAGCCTGGCGCTTAAAGGTAACATCCGCCCTACTCTGGAACTTGAAAGTGGTAGCAATGACCCGATGGCTTATGTGCTCACCATCCTGTTCACCGGGTTAGTGGTAAGTCAAAATGCAAGTTTCTTTGATATTGCTTCCATTTTTATCATGCAGTTGGTACTGGGAGGGCTATTGGGGTTTGTTTTAGGGCATGCTGGTGTGTGGATAATTAACAAGATCAAACTTGATTTTGAAGGTTTATACATCGTTCTGGCAATCGCAATTATGTTCTTCCTGTTTTCTTTCACCAATTTTGTCGGAGGAAATGGGTTCCTGGCCGTATATGTAGGAGCTCTTATTCTTGGCAATAAAGACTTGATTCACAAGAAAAAAATTCTGAAATCGTTCGACAGTTTTGCCTGGCTCATGCAAATAATACTTTTCCTTACCCTTGGATTGCTGGTCTATCCAAGCCAGGTTATACCTGTAATAGGAGTCGGCTTGCTGATATCCGTATTTCTTATACTTGTTGCTCGTCCGTTAAGTGTTTTTATCAGCCTTGCTCCATTCAGGATGCAAAAACGCAGCAAATTTTTCTTTTCATGGGTCGGGCTTCGTGGTGCAGTGCCTATAGTGTTTGCAACTTACCCTCTTTTAGCCGGAGCAGAAAAAGCCAATTTAATATTCGATATTGTGTTTTTTGTTGCAATTACGTCTGTACTGATTCAGGGCACCACACTGGCAAAAGCGGCAAAATGGATGCAGGTAGCCTTACCGGAACAGCTCAAAAGACGAAATTTTAAAGATATGGAGCTCACCGACGGAATCAAATCCTTGCTTACCGAAATCGTTATTCCCGAAAACAGCGAAGTAGCCGGCAAGCAAATCGTACAGCTTGGATTACCTCCAAATACCTTAATATCATTTATAAAACGCAACGGTAAATACATAACCCCCGGCGGGTCAACCGTACTCGAACCAAACGACCAGCTTTTTGTTCTTTCTGAAGATAAAACATCATTATCGGAGGTTTTTACCTGCCTCGAAATGCAGGAAAATTAACGTTCCGTTTTATATTTCCTAAAATAGAGCGAAATAAAAACGGTTCAATAAAAAGTACTATTTTTGCGCCACAAAATAAGAAGTTCATTAAAGCATGATTAGCAGAAGGATTATCCGAACCAAAGCATTACAAATGTTGTATGCTTATTACACATCTACCGATAAGTCACTGAATAACACAGAAAAAGAGTTGTTCTTTTGTATCCGGAAATCATACGACCTTTACCATTATTTGCTGGCGCTCGTTATTGAAATAGCCGATTATGCCGAACAGCGGATAGAAATAAGAAGAAACAAACATCAGCCGACTCACGAGGACCTTCATCCCAACACCAAATTTATCAGCAACCAGTTGATACAGCAGTTGCGTCAAAACCGGCAGCTAAATGCCTATTTGAATCAAACAAAGCTAAGTTGGGTAAACCATCCTGAACTGATAAAGGAATTGTACCAGTTTCTCACCGAATCCGATTTCTACAAGGCATACATGGCTGATTCCAACCGCTCATTTCTCGACGACAGGAAGTTTGTGGACAAGGTTTTTAATAACATCATTCTGCTTACCGAAGATTTGCATGAAGTACTCGAGGAACAAAGCATATATTGGAACGATGATGCGGAATTTACGGTTTCCATGATTTCCAAAACAATTAAAAAGTTTCACCCCCATTCCGATTCCGACCAGAACCTGATGCCGCTCTTTAAGGATGAAGACGACCGGGAATTTGCAAAAGATTTGCTCCGTAAATCGATTATAAACCACGATGAGATACGCAATCTTATTAAAGAGCATTCAAGCAACTGGGATTTGGACCGAATTGCCTTTATGGATATTTTAATCATGCAGCTGGCAATAACCGAATTCCTGTATTTTCCTTCCATCCCTACCAAAGTGTCAATGAATGAATACATCGAAATTTCAAAATTTTACAGCACTGAAAAAAGTAGAAATTTCATAAACGGTATTCTGGATAAAACACTTAAGGATTTGAAGAAATCAAACAAGATTAATAAAGCCGGGCGTGGATTAATAGGTGAAGCATAGTAAAACATTTGTGCTTCATGCTTAAATCAAAACAAATGGTTATTTTTACCGTAAAAAAATAAAAGCAAATATTAATTTTTAAAATTTATACAATGATTTATAATCTGTTAATGATGCAACCCCAGGGACAGGATGCCAATCCATTAATGAGTTTCCTTCCCCTGCTGCTGATTGTGGTTGTGTTCTACTTTTTCATGATCCGCCCACAGATGAAGCGCCAGAAAGAAATCCGCAATTTTCGCGAAAGCCTCGCCAAAGGCGACAAAGTAGTTACTACCGGTGGCATTTACGGCCGTATAATTGAGGTTAAGGAAACCTATATTATCCTGGAAATTGCCAGGGACGTGCAGATAAAGGTTGACAAAAACGGAATAGTTAAAGACATGACCGATGTAGCCCAGCAAAAATAACTGCTGCAGGATTGAAAATATTTTGAAGGCCATTTCATTTATGAGGTGGCCTTTTTGTTTGGTCTCACCTGCAGAGCAGCTTTATTTTTAAATGTCACGAAATTAATCTTTCGGAGCCAACTATTCCTTGTTATCCTCTCCCCAGCTCCTGACTAAATTCAGTATTAATTCAATATATTCTCAATATTAACTCAATGTAAACTCAAATATAATTGAATTTACATTGAATTTATATTGAATTTGTGTTGAGTTAAGATTGAGTTTAATAAGTGGAAGGTATAGTTAGGGTATAGGGAAAGTAAACCCTATTCCTGAGCCGGTTCTCACCTGGACGTTTCTTTATTTCCTGCCCCGGAAAAGAAAAAAAGAGGTTTCTCTTCACGGGAAACCTCTTTTTTTGCATAAATATTTAACCGGCTATACATTGAACCGGAAATGCATAATATCACCGTCTTTCACTACATAGTCTCTGCCCTCAACAGCAATTTTACCGGCCTCCCGGCAAGCGTGTTCCGAGCCCAGTCGCACGTATTCGTCGTATTTTATTACTTCGGCCCGGATAAAACCTTTCTCGAAATCGGTATGGATAATTCCGGCAGCTTTAGGAGCCTTTGTTCCTTCCCTGAATGTCCAGGCGCGGGTTTCATCGGCACCGGTGGTAAAGAAGGTGTTTAGCTTCAGTAAACGATAGGCAGCATGAATGAGCTTATTCACACCCGGTTCTGTTAATCCAAGTTCTTCCAGGAAAAGCTGTTTTTCTTCATAATCTTCCAGTTCGGCAATATCGGCTTCTGTGGCTGCTGCAATAACAATAAGCTCGGCATTTTCATCTTTAATTGCTTCCTTAACAGCCTCCACATGTTTATTTCCTGTTTTGGCTGAAGCCTCCTCCACGTTGCAGGCATACATTACCGGCTTATTTGTGAGCAGGTAAAACTCCCTGGCCAGCCTGGCCTCCTCTTCGGACAATTGCACCGTACGTGCCGACTTTCCCTGCTCTAATGCTCCTTTGTATTTCAGCGCTGTCTCAAGCATTTTTTTTGCTTTCGGGTCATTGCCGTGCCGGGCCTGTTTCTCCAGCTTTTCGATGCGATTTTCAATCGTTTCCAGGTCCTTCAACTGCAATTCGGTATCAATAATTTCCTTATCGCGAACAGGATTGACTGAACCGTCAACATGAGTAATGTTCTCATTTTCAAAACAACGCAATACGTGAATGATGGCATCGGTTTCCCTAATGTTTCCAAGAAACTGGTTACCCAGCCCCTCGCCCTTGCTGGCACCTTTAACCAGGCCGGCAATATCGAGTATTTCAATTGTTGTGGGCACTACCCTTTTGGGGTTATCTATTTCAGCCAATTTCACCAACCTTTCATCGGGCACAGTAATTACACCCATATTTGGTTCAATGGTACAAAAAGGAAAATTTGCCGACTGCGCCTTTGCACTCGACAAACAATTAAAAAGCGTTGATTTTCCAACATTTGGCAATCCAACAATTCCACACTTTAACGCCATTCTGTTTGTTTAAAATTTTTGACGTGCAAAGGTAATGGTTTATTGATTTTTAGATCCTTTTTTTTATTGAAAAGTTATCAGAACCATAATGCCGCGATTTTAATTCAGCCTTGGGTTCAGAATAAAAATCCATTGATTACTTTTGTTAAAACTTTGTTGCTATGATACTAAAGAATCTATCGGTCGACTGTGTCATTTTTGGTTTTAAAAACGACAAGCTGAATGTTTTGCTGTGGCAGGCAGTTCCTGAAATACTCAGAGAATTTCTTGATACCGATGATGAGTACGAGCAAATCAGAATTTTATTTGACGAGAATCCTGCCTTGAAGTCGGATAATTACTGGGGGCTGATAGGTTCACATATTTCCGAAAAAGAAGATTTGGACGATTTCGCAAAAAAGATTCTTAAAACAGCCACAGGGCTCGATGATGTTTACCTTAAACAGCTGAAAACTTTTGGTTCTCCCGGTCGGGTGCCGCATTACCGCGTGATTACTGTGGCTTATTACGCGCTAATCAATCCCGATTACCACGATCTTATGCTTTCACCTGTGGCTAAAGCCTTAAAGTGGTTTGAGATAGATAACTTGCCGGATGTAATTTTTGATGTAAGGGAGATTGTTGATACGGCATTGAAAAAATTAAGGGAAGAAGTACAATTCCATCCGATAGGTTTTCACCTGCTTCCCGAAAAATTTACCCTATCGCAACTGCAAACCCTTTACGAAGTAATTTTAGACAAGCAACTGGATACGCGAAATTTCAGGAAAAAAATAATGAAAATGGGGCTGTTGAACGACACAATGGAAAAACAGGAAAACGTTGCACACCGGGCAGCCCGTCTCTACTCCTTCGATATGGATATTTACAATCGGCTTGTGGAGGAGGGTTTAAATTTCAGAATTTAGCAAATTAAACTTTTGCTTGTAGAAGGTGTCATATTGTATAAAATATCTGCATGGAGAAAAACGACCGCAATTTAATAACCAGTCTGAAGCATGAAAAAACCCGGGATCATGCTTTCAGTCAACTGGTGAATCAATATCAGGAGCGGTTGTATTGGCATATCCGTAAAATTTTACTGAACCATGACGATACGGACGATGTTCTACAAAATACATTTATTAAAGTTTGGAAAAATATCGAAAACTTCCGTGAAGAGTCGTTGCTTTTTACATGGTTGTACAGGATTGCCACCAATGAAGCCATTACTTTTCTGAATTCCAAAAAAAGAAGGAACTTAATGCCCTTAAATGATGTAAGCGATTACTTGATGGAAAACCTGGAATCGGACCCTTACTTTAATGGCGATGAATTACAGTTGAAACTCCAAAAGGCTATATTACAACTGCCTGAGAAACAACGCATTGTATTCAACATGAAGTACTTTGATGAAATCAAATATGAAGAGATGTCGAAAATTCTCGACACCTCAGTCGGTGCATTGAAGGCATCCTTTCATCATGCTGCAAAAAAAGTGGAAGAGTACATTAAAAACAATGATTAACAAATGAATTAAACTATTTTGATAATAAGAAGTCAAAGGTATAAAATTGGAAACAATGGATGAATTAAATAATAATACACCGGAATTATCGAAAATCAAAAAGGAGCCCCCTTTTAGGGTTCCAGACAGATATTTTGATGATTTTTCTGCCAGGCTCAATTCCAGGCTGGAAGCAGAATCGGAAGTTGTTCCTGAGCCAAAAAAAGGAATTATTCGTTATTTAAAACCGGCCCTTGGTCTGGCAGCCAGCTTCGCGCTGATTTTCATGCTGGTTTACTGGCCGTTAAATAAATTCCTGCCAGCTTACCTGGCCAGAACGGATGCTCCAATTGAACAGGAAAACGAAATTGATACATACATGCCTTCTTTTGAGCGGATTGATGAAGATTCTTTTTTCGCTATAATAGTCGAATCGGCTACTGAAACCGATACAATTGTTGAAAGTTTTAATGACGAAGAACTGTTAAACTACCTTAGCGCCAATGTTTCAGACTATGAACTTTATTTACATACCGAAAATTAATTTATAATGAAAAAAATAGTTGCATTTGCCTTGTTTCTTGCCTTGGGAGTTGCTGCTGTTGCCCAACCGCGAGATTCAAATCATTCTGACCGCTGGGAAAAATACCGGGCTGAAAAAATAGCTTTCCTTACTTCCAGCATGGAACTGACGCCTGCTGAAGCACAACGTTTTTGGCCGGTATACAACCAATTGGAAAAGGAACGTTGGGAGAGTCAGAAGCTTCGCAGGGAGCTGGAAGAAAAAGTGTTGGAAGCCGAAGAATCGATGCCCGAACAGAAAATAAAAGAGCTTACACGTGAATTTGCCGGCAGCATGGAAAAAGAAGCCGATATGCTTGCCAGCTATAATGAAAAATTCCTTGAGATTTTACCTCCGCGTAAAGTACTTAAACTGTACAAGTCGGAAAATGAATTCCGAATGTATATGATTAAAAAATGGAGAGATAAGAAGAGAGGAGATGATTAGTTCCTGAGATGATCGCATTGGAGGCTGGTTGGGAAATCCCTGTCAGCCTCTTTTTTATATTATAATCCGCTAAACCATTCCTGAAAATAGCCCCCCACCAATGGTGTTTCCTGCTTTTCTCCCTGGATGGCCCCCACCAGGCTAAGTATCCAAAAGATAAACACTACCAGAGAGATTATCCACCCAACATACGGGATAAATGAGAAAACCAGGCCTGTCAGATATAAACCCAACAGCTGCCGAAGATAATAACTTGTTAATTCCTCTTTTTCCTGTGTATTGATTACAAGGGCAATGATCCAGCCTACAATGGTTACGTGAGCTATTATTGCTTTAGTTTTATCATCCATGATTCAGATTTTTAGTCAGAAGCAAATTTAAAATTATATTCTTACATAAGTAAGAATCAGACATAAAATTTGTTAGGCAGAGTCCATCAGCATGCAATCCGACTCAGAGTTTTTTTTGCTGTTTTGAACCAACACTTTTTACTTCGGGAATAAACGTAACGATATTATTTGATTGTCGTTCCGCACTATCACATGTCCATTGGCAAAGGCAGGATGAGCCCAGGCAACACCACGTGGAAGTTGTTTATTAGTGGGTTCGATAATTTTTTTCCGGCTGATTTCCTTTACTCCTTCAGGTGAAAGTTCGGTAACAAGCAGCTCGCCTTGCTCATTGAACATCAGTGTTTTTTCTCCTTTCTGGATAAAATGCACATTTGCCCACCTGTCCTTATTAACTACCGACAGGTCTTCCCATATGCGGTCGCCGGTTTTCAAATCAAGGCACCGCAGTTCTCCATAGCTGTCGATGCCATAAATATAACCGTTTAAAATAACAGGTGTATTCATCACACAATGTAATGCATCGGTATTTCGTTCGTTCTCACCGGAACGCTGCCATACTTTTTGGGCGGTGGTATAATCGTCTTCCAGCCGCACCAGCAGGGAACCATTATAAAAACTGCTTACAAAGATGTAGCCGTTACTTAACACCGGTGTTGATATTGCCATTCCCATTTTCTGCTTAAAAGGAATTTTCCAGAACAGTTCTCCCGTTTGAGGATTCATTCCGGCCAGGTGGTCCTCCGTCCAAACAACCAGAACCTGCCTGCCGTTTTTCTCAATAATAACAGGTGCCGAATAAGATGCGGCATCATCAAGATTTCGCCACAATTCAGCTCCTGTGTGCTTATCGAGTGCAATAACACCCGCATTACCGGCCCCACCTATCTGCAGGATTATTTTTTCATCGTGAATTAAAGGAGTGGCCGCAATTCCCCACACCGGCATTTTAATGGCATACTCCCCGCGTAAATCCCTTTGCCATTTAACAGCACCGGTTTGGGCATCCAGGCAATGCAGATTTCCCATGGTTCCCAACGACCATACAAGACCATTATCAAAAACAACCGAAGCTCTGGGGCCGGCAGGATATCCAATCCCTTCATACTGGCATTCATACCTGTGCTCCCACATTTTCACACCCGACTTTTCATTAAAGCATATAATACCTTCTGTTTGCGGATCCTGCTGTAAGTCGGTAACAAATACTTTTCCCGCAGCAACTGTTGGTCCTGAGTACCCCGAACCCAGAGGCTGCGACCAAACCTGCCGAAGTTCAAAAGATTCTATATTTTCAATTGCTTCATCCCATACCCCATCACGGTTTTCACCCCTCCAGTCGGGCCAGTCCTGCCCATTTGAAGTCAATGAGAATATCAGAAACACAGAAGTTACTGTTACCAGAATTTTGTGCATAACATTGAGTTTTTGCACAAATCTAAAAAAATAAACCTTATTAATTTTTCCGGAAGACTTTATTCGTGTAATCCGCTCCAATTCGTGCAATTCGTATCTTATCTAGATATCGTAGTTGAAATTGCGCAAGTGGTGTCCCATTCTGTCGCGTTTGGTTTTCAGGTACTTTTGGTTATGAACATTAGGTTCTATCTCAATTGGAAGTATCTCAACCACTTCAAGGCCAAATCCTTCCAGCCCCACCCTTTTGACCGGGTTATTGGTTAGCAGGCGCATTTTAGTGACTCCCAGATTGCGTAGGATTTGTGCTCCTACACCATAATCCCGCTCATCGGCTTTAAAACCCAGATGAAGGTTAGCTTCAATGGTGTCCAATCCCTGATCCTGCAACTTATAGGCGGCAATTTTATTGAGAAGACCTATACCACGTCCTTCCTGCATCATATATACAATAACTCCTTTGCCTGCCTTTTCAATCATCGACATTGATTTATGCAGCTGATCGCCACATTCACATCGAAGTGAGCCAAAAATATCACCTGTCATACATGAAGAGTGCACCCGGGCTAAAATAGGTTCATTTACCTCCCACTCTCCTTTAATCAATGCCACATGTTCAGCTCCGTTTGATTTTTGCCTGAACGGAATAATCTTAAACCCCCCGAAGCGTGTGGGCATATTCACTTCCTCACCACGTTCAATTAAACTTTCACTTTGAAAAAGGAAAGAAATTAAGTCTTTTATTGTTATCAACTTAAGGTTAAATTTCTTTGCCAATACCGCCAATTGAGGCAATCGGGCCATTGTCCCGTCATCGTTCATAATTTCCACCAGCACCCCTGAAGGATACAAGCCGGCAAGTCGTGCCAGGTCAACGGCAGCTTCAGTATGCCCACTGCGACGCAACACACCACGATTCTTAGCTTTTAACGGAAATATATGTCCCGGACGTCCAAGCTGCTCGGGTTTGGTGTTCGGATCAACAAGCATCTTTATGGTTACGGCCCTGTCGTGGGCCGAGATTCCGGTAGAAACACCGGGACCAAGGGCATCGACCGATACAGTGAATTGCGTTTCATGTTGCGATGTGTTCTGACCGACCATTAAATCAAGGTTCAGCTCTTCACATCTTTTTTCAGTTAATGCCGCACATATCAGACCTCTCCCGTGAATGGTCATGAAATTGATGATTTCGGGAGTTATAAGTTCTGAAGCCACGATAAAATCTCCCTCATTTTCCCGGTCTTCATCGTCAACAACAATTACCAGTTCACCTTTTTTTATTGCTGCAATAGCTTCCGGAATCGTGTTCAGCTTTATATCTGTCATTGTCCTCTTCCTTTTTTATCAGCCGCAAAATTACAATAAATTATCTACAATTTTATTTTTTATTCACCATGAAAGCCTAAGGAACCGCGGTTTATTAACTTTATGAACCCGGTTTTTTCTAAACCAGCAAATTAAAAATTGCCTGCCCGTTTTGATTTTTCCCACTGCACCGTTTGTCTGCCTCTGAAATGCCTGACAATACCTGCTATGGCAGCATAATTTATTGACACAAAATAATAAGGTGCGAACAGCAACTTCAGGCGCAGTTTCCGATTTTCGAAAAGCCAGCCCAGGATGGCCAGCAGGTATAAGAACAGCTGCAGATAAAGAAAGAAAGCATAAAATCCATTATGACCTGGCGAATCATGTCCAAAAACCATCAAAAAATTTATAATCAGCAACAGAAATAAGGAAACGGGGGCAATGGTCCACCGCATAACCTTATGCGAAAAATATTGCCACGAAAGAGCGCCATATTGGAAAGGATTAAGCAGCCCTTTTAAACGCGACAGGCTTTGAATACCCCCTGCTGCAATACGAATTTTGCGCTTCAGTTCTTCTTTTACATTCATTGATGCTGTTTCTTCGGCGTAAGCCTCTGGTGTATAAGCAATTTTATAGCCTTTTTGTGCTATACGCATGGAAATGATAAAGTCGTCGAGTATGGTATCGGGCTCCACCTCTTCAAACAGTTCTTTTCTGACGGCAAACAATTCACCCACAGCCCCAACTGCTGTATTGAAATCTGCATCCATTTTCTTCACCCATGATTCGTACTTCCAGTACAAACCTTCTCCGGCAACAGAGGCCACATCTGCATTATTTTCCAGAATTCGTTTTTCCCCGGCTACACATCCAACTGCAGAATCACTAAAACAAGCAACTATACTGCGAATGGCATTATGGTTTAATAAGGTATTTGTATCTGAAAAAATTACGATGGGAGCCTTTACGAAATTCATTCCGCGGTTCATGGCGTGCATCTTGCCCCTTCGCTCAGGCTGATGATGCACATCGTTCTGCGGGTAATCAGAAAGCTTTAAATAAGTTCCATCATCCGAACCATCGGTGACCCAAAGATATTGAACCTTTTCTCCCGGATAATCAAGCTGCTGCGAGTTTTCAACCTTTTGGGCCACAAAATCAATTTCATTGTATGCTGTTACAAACAGGCACACTTCCGGTTCATATTTTCGAACTTGCACCTGCTTCACAGGACTTAACATCCTTTTCACATTTACCATCAGCCATAAAATAAGAGGATATCCCAAATAGGTATACACCAGGAAGAAAAAAAACAACCAGAATAAGGCCTTCAGAATCATTCGATGTACTTTTTATAAAATCCGGTAAGAGCACAGGCAAGGGCTAAGTTATCAAATTTTTCCTGAATGTATTCGATGGCATTGCTGCCGATGGTGTGGAACAATTCCTTATTGTTTATCAGACGCTCAACTCCATTGATAAATTCATGTTCATTGTCGGCAATAATAATGTTTTTTTCTGACTGGGTCGATATTCCTTCCGTACCGATGGGAGTAGTGACAATAGGTTTTCCAAGGGCCATTCCTTCTATGATTTTTATCCGCATACCACTGCCTGAAAAAAGCGGAACAACCATAATTGCTTTGGAATTTATAAACTGATA
Organism: Mariniphaga sp.; assembly: GCA_041687255.1. Classification (GTDB taxonomy): domain Bacteria; phylum Bacteroidota; class Bacteroidia; order Bacteroidales; family Prolixibacteraceae; genus Mariniphaga. Next base: position 17,165 of record JAWLCL010000024.1, read on the forward strand.
AGCATCTGACACTTCACCCATAAACACTATATTAGGTAAATTAAAGCGGCGGATAAGCCAGTCAGGAGCCTTACGTCCGGCAACGTAAAACTTTAGATGTGGGTATTTAACATGAATTTTCGGCCAGCATTTCTCCACAAACCAAAGTAATCCTTCCTGGTTTGGAGCCCAATCCAGGGAGCCAATATGAAACACCGACGGATATTCCAGATTTTTGGCATGTGGTATCAGTTGCTTGGTATCGATTCCGGTAGGCGACACATGCGTGGGGCGAGTATTCCCCATCTTATCAAGGATAATTCTGTCACGTTCGGTAATGGGAACCAGCAAGTCATATTCATTTATAAACTTCTTCTCAAAGATTTTAATCCGGGATGCCAGAATGTTCAGGTAAAACTTTCGGAATCCGCTTGAAATTGCAGCCGTGCGTTCCCATATTTCATGCTCGATATTATGGGCCCGATACACAATCTTAGCATCGGAATATTTACGGATAACCGGGATATAGGGACATACATATAGTCCTTCAAGCTGAACGATGTCAAAATGCTGTTCCATCAGCAGTTCTTTCAGCTTTTCGGAAAAGGCTTTTGATATAAACCGGACGGCATTATAAGGTTTCCCCGAGAAAATCAGGTTAATGAGAGCAGCACCGGTAGAAACAGGTGCAGGAACCTCAACAAGGTGGAACTGGGCCCAATCTTTCACCGATTCAGGTATTTCCGATAAATCAGTGTAGTGCTTCTTTGTATTCATGGAAAGGACCGTCACATCATTATCCAGCAGAGCAAAGCCGCTGGTCAGATTCATACAGGCAATGGCACCTCCATCTTTAGGCGGATAAGGAACTTTGTTTGTAACCTGTAGAATTTTCATAAATTATATGTTTATTGAATCAGTAGTTTCGTTTTTCAGGTACGTTTAACTTTCGATTTTATATAATTAGATGCCTTTTCAAGACCCAGCTTATCAAATAACTTACGATATGTTTCTGAACTCATCAGGGCAGCATCTGTGGCAGCCTTATAGGTAAGCCATATTCCTACAGGCAAAAAAATCAGAGTTGAAAACCACATTCCTGCAAACATATCCCATACGTCTTCACGGGCCGATTTTTCTCCGGTCATGGATACTATATAATAGGCTATAAAAAGAAGAATCGATATAACAACAGGCATCCCCAGCCCACCTTTGCGAATAATTGCCCCCAGGGGAGCACCAATGAAAAAGAAAATAAACACAGCTATCGAAAGTGTGAACTTGCGGTGCCGCTCCATGGTGTATTTATTCAAATGTTTTTTTCTGTTGTATAACTCATCATCATACATATTCAAGGTTTGCACATTATTTCGTGCTTCCGCAAGCGCTGCCTGGGTTATTTCTGCCTTTACCCATTTCTCCTGACGATTGAAATATTCATCAAAGTTAAAAAGGGAATCGGGCTGAATATCAACCTCCTTCTTAAGCGAATCGTGCAAAGCCGTATAATTATGTAACCTTCTGGAAACCGGAGAATTCAATCGGATTTGCAACATGTAATTCCGCAACCTGTTATAATAATCAACCCCCAGCGAATCTTCCATATACCGGAGCTGTTCGATTTTCAACATCCGGAAAGTATTCTTAAATATGCTTTCATCCCTGCGGTTGAAATCAAATCCGGATACTTTCGCCCTTATGGTCTGTTCTTCAAAATTATCCCTGCGGAAAGGATAAGTTTCATTTCCGCGTCTCACCGGGCCTCCTTCCTCTTTATAATTCACACCATCGTAAAGGTTTAGCACCATAAACTTTTTATCTTCAGTAATGCGCAGATAACCTGAATCAGCTACTGTAACACTTCTATTGGATTGATTTCCGGTATGATCATAAATGAGCAAATCATACAACATATTGGTTTTCTTATCCTTATCACCCACTCGTATGCTGAATCCGTCAATTTCATTGGTAAACACTCCCTGCTGCAGTACCAGTTCCGGCCTTTGCTGCTTTACACTCCATAAAAGAGTGGTGAATCGAAGGTTGGTATGAGGAAGAACATAATTTGAAAAATAAAAAGCAGTAATAGTGATGAATATTGCAATTACCATTAATGGTTTCATGATGCGGACAAGAGAAATGCCGGAGGATTTCATTGCCAGAAGTTCATAGTTTTCACCCAACGAGCCAAAAGTCATAATGGAAGCCAGCAACATAGCCAGCGGGAATGCATAGGGCAGCAAACCAAAGGTAGCATAAAACATCATTTCACCCAAAAGCTTGATGTCAAGCCCTTTTCCCACCAAATCGTCTACATACTTCCAAAGGAACTGCATCAAAAGTACAAACACCACGATAAAGAAGGTCATAAAAAATGGCCCCAGGAATGAACGTATTATATACCAATGCAACTTCTTCATCAATTATCTCCTATTTTCCTTTTATACTGCAAAACTATCTATTTTAAAGAATAAGTAATGCAAAAAAAGGTTAAGAAGTCACAAGTAACCTTCAATTTATCATTTATATAAAGTTCGGATTTATGCAGCTTAGAATTTGGCAGTTATGAACCCAAAACCCTTTTCAGGTCAAGAATTTGAGAATTCCATAATTCATGAGTTTCATCGATTTCATCTTCTTCAGCAAAATCAACGATTATCAGCGACACATCATTAGTAAGCTCATCCTGGGTAATTCTGAATTCGAAATAGGTATTTTCCTCCTCAACCCAGGAAAAACGCACCAACCTGTTTTCTTTTTTTAATGACATTTCTGCCACTTGTTCAGTGCCTTCCCAAACAAAAGTAAAACGATTTCCGCGAACCCTGACATCATCGGCAAACCATTCGGCCAGCCCTGAGGCAGAGCTCAACCGGTTATATAAGACTCTAGGGGAACAGTTAATTACGTATTCGAATTGCACTTTTATCTTCTCAGTCATGTTCAGTTTTTTGGCAATATAGTTATTCTGTTTTTTAAAAACAATACATTATTAATCCCGCCTTTAATTTTGAAACAAAAATTTTCCCCTTCACTGTGCAGAAAAAAAATAAATACTATATTTGCACCTCGATTTTCAGGGGTGCCTGCCGACGACGGCAACACCTGCAAGAAAAAGACACTGACATTTTGACGAGGTAGCTCAGCTGGTTAGAGTGTCCCGATTATTATCGGGAAGGTCGGCAGCAAAGTATACCATGAAATAGTAGGCGAGGTAGCTCAGCTGGTTAGAGCGCATGATTCATAATCATGAGGTCGGCGGTTCAAGCCCGCCTCTCGCTACGACTAGAAGGGAAGTAAATCATTTTTACTTCCCTTTTTTATTGATTATAATTCCTAACCTATGAAACACTATGTTTACATTCTTCACAGCCAGTTAAAAGATCGATATTATATCGGAAGTGCGGCTGACACCCAAAAACGACTTCTTAGGCATAATGCAGGTGCGACTCCTTCAACCAAATCAGGCAGGCCATGGAAGATAGTTTACACAAAAGACTTCGATTCAAAAACTGAAGCGCTAAAATTTGAAAACTATTTAAAGCGAATGAAAAGCCGAAAGCTTATCGAATCTTTACTGTATGATAGTAGCTCAAGTGATTAGAGCGTCCCGATCAAAATCGGGAAGGTCGGCGGTTCAAGCCCGCCTCTCGCTACGGATTGAGGGGAAGTAAATCATTTTTACTTCCCTTTTTTATTGGTTATAATTCCTAACCTATGAAACACTATGTTTACATTCTTCACAGCCAGTTAAAAGATCGATATTATATCGGAAGTGCGGCTGACACCCAAAAACGACTTCTTAGGCATAATGCAGGTGCGACTCCTTCAACCAAATCAGGCAGGCCATGGAAGATAGTTTACACAAAAGACTTCGATTCAAAAACTGAAGCGCTAAAATTTGAAAACTATTTAAAGCGAATGAAAAGCCGAAAGCTTATCGAATCTTTACTGTATGATAGTAGCTCAAGTGATTAGAGCGTCCCGATCAAAATCGGGAAGGTCGGCGGTTCAAGCCCACCTCTCGCTACGGATTGAGGGGAAGTAAATCATTTTTACTTCCCTTTTTTATTGGTTATAATTCCTTTCCTATGAAACGTTTTGTCTGCATAATTTACAGCAAATCAAGAGATCGATATTATTTCGGCAGTTCTGCCGATGTAGAAAACAGACTTATAAGGTATAATGCCGGGGCTACTCCTTCTACCAAAACAGGCAGGCCTTGGAAAATAGTTTATACCAAAGATTCTGATTCTAAAACCGATGCTTTAAAGTTTGAAAATTACCTGAAGCGTATGAAAAGCAGGAAACTTATCGTATCACTTATTGACGATGTTAGTTCAGCCGGTTAGAGGTTCGATTAAAAAGAAAAACCAACACCTAAGTTTGGGACAACTCCAACACGGGTTGTTATCCCTCCTTTTACATAAAATCCATTTTTAGCATGAAACTTATAATCAAAAACAAACAGAATAAAACCTCTGCCTATGTTAATTATTTCCGGCTGAAAAAAATGCTTTGGTCCACCAAGCAATAAAGAACCACTATATTTTGGAAATATACCGAGATCTTCCATCGACACAGCTCCTGCACTAAATCCGAGACCGACGCTGTTTCTTACCCATATAATTCTTTCATAATTTATTGTTGGTAAGGTAGGGTTAATAAAAGATAAAAATTGAACATAAACAGAATTGTTTTTATTTTCATTATTCGATTTACAAATTAACCCAACGCAACAAATAACAAATACTAAACTTAACTTTTTCATGATTGATAAATATTAGTAAGCTATAATTTAAAGGGCAAAAAAAAGCTATAATATTAAGGTATATTATCGATTAGTGTTACCTGATGTTGATTTTCGTGAATCTGAGAACTAACAGTAGGAGTCGTTTTTAGTGTCCATTTATCACCCGTATTAAAACTACGTGCCCCCATAAGATTGATACCCGTAACAGGAATTCCGAATACCGGAAGCATCGCAACAGCAGTTCCCATTGGATGAGCTGACCAGGCAGCCGCAAGCATAGTGAAGCCCGATAGTGGTAATCCTGTCAGAGCCAAAATTGTCCCTGCTACTTTTCTTTCTGCATTACCATAAACTTTTCCTCTGATTTTAACAATATCCTGAAAAGAAATTGTATCTATATTTTCCTTCCCGTATGCAGTTGAAGTAATCATCATAATGGCATTTTCCTGATACACATAGTCCGCCGACCGCAGATTCTTTCCATCGGAAGTTTTAATTTTTAAAACTCTTCCCGGTTTAAATTGTAGAATTACTGTATCCGGTTGGTGATAGCGATTTACTTTTTTTTCTACACTCAGTAACAATGTTTCCGGTCCGGATGATTGAGCAAATGAACTTATAAAAATATAAATTGAGAATAGGAGCAAAACATTTAGTTTCATAGGTTTAATTTTAAATAAATATACGATATAATAATTAGATGTTTATTTTTTTTACATGTATCATTTGAAGGTTTATAAAAATTGATGAATTATTGTACAATTAACGAAATCAAATATTTATATTCCTTACAGGCAGGTAAAAGATCGATTTATGGCAGCTCAGCTGGTTAGAGTGTCCCGATTACATTCGGGAAGGTCACGAGTTCAAGTCTCGCTCTCGTTACGTTGAAGGGAAGTAAAAATGTTTTGCTTCCCTTTTTTATTGATTATAATTCCTAACCTATGAAACACTATGTTTACATTCTTCACAGCCAGTTAAAAGATCGATATTATATCGGAAGTGCGGCTGACACCAAAAAACGACTTCTTAGGCATAATGCCGGGGCTACTCCTTCTACCAAAACAGGCAGGCCCTGGAAAATTGTCTTCACACAAGACTTCGTTTCAAAAACTGAAGCGCTTAAATTTGAGAACTACCTGAAGCGAATGAAAAGCAGAAAGCTTATTGAACATTTGGTGCGTGATAGCAGCTCAAGCGGTTAGAGCGTCCCGATTACAATCGGGAAATCGTCCCGATCGGTCAGGACTCTGGTTTCGTAAAGAAGAGGATTTGAAGTCAATAATAAAAAAAGGAAAGTAGCAAGTTTTACCGGTTCTAACCAAGATAAACTACCCACTGAAAGATTTTTGTAATTTTGCTTTCCAAATTTCGACTTATTGTTAATTATCAATACTAAAATGCTGAGCATTCATTTTCATCAAAAAATTAAATCACACTGCAATGAATTACAAGATTAGTTTGCTATTACTAATAGCTCTATTTGCTATTTTCCCGGGCTGTTCAAAGAAAGAAGCTTTCATTACGGGTGAAACTTACAATGGATTCACCCTGGTAAAAAAGCAATTTGTAGAGGAAATCAATGCCGAATGCCTGCTTTTTATGCATACTAAAAGCGGGGCACAATTGTTAAAGGTTGCCAATGACGATCCCAACAAATTGTTTAACATTGCCTTCAAAACAGCCCCGGAAAACGATTGGGGAACGCCTCACATCATGGAACATGCCGTATTGAACGGTTCCAAAAACTTCCCGGTAAAAAGTCCCTTCGATGTGCTGATACAGGGCTCGCTGAATACATTTCTCAATGCTATGACCGGCAAAGATATTACCACTTACCCGGTAGCAAGCATGAACGACAAGGACTACTTTAACCTGATGCATGTGTACCTGGATGCAGTTTTTAATCCACTTATCTACAGTGATCCGAAAATATTGCAACAGGAAGGATGGCATTATGAACTGACCTCAAAAGACAGTCCGCTGATATACAAAGGTGTGGTATATAACGAAATGAAAGGCGCCTACTCCAGTCCGCAGCGTGAGCTTTCGTATCAGGTTTATAAAAACCTTTTTCCCGATAATGCTTATGGATATGAATCAGGAGGCTATCCAACGGCAATACCCAATCTCACCCAGGAATATTTCATTAATTTCCATAAGAAATTTTACCATCCCTCAAACAGTTACATTCTGTTGTACGGAAACGCCGATCTCAATAAGGAACTTGAATTTATTGATCGTGAATACCTTTCGAATTACGACGCACTGGAAGAGAAGGTTGAAATTCCGCTTCAAAAAGCTTTTGATGCATTAAAAGAAGTTGAAAAATCATATCCCGTGCAGGTAGGTTCGTCAGTTGACGACCAGACTTTTCTGAGCCTGAATTTTGTAACCGGCAAGAGTACCGACCGTACCCTTAGTATGACTTTCGAAGTGCTGGCACAGGCATTGGTAAACCACGAATCAGCACCATTGCGCCTGGCATTGCAGGAGGCAGGAATAGGGCGTGATGTCAGGGCATCGTTCCAGGAAATGCAACAGAATGTTTTTCAGATAACCGTACAGAATGCCAATCCTGAAGACAAGGAACAATTCAGGAAGATCGTTTTCAAAACACTTCATGATGTTGCCGATGCCGGATTTGACAAACCCATGGTTGAAGGCATTATCAACCGTATGGAATTTAACCTGAAAGAAGGCGACAGCGCCCAAAAGGGAATAATGTGTTTATTTATGACTTACCAACCCTGGTTTTTTGCAAACGATCCGCTTTTAGGCCTGGAATTCAATAAACCGCTTGCTGAAGTAAAAAAAGCACTTGAAACCAACCTCCTGGAAAATGCAGTCAGGGAACATCTGCTTTCAAACCCACATGCCTTGCTGGTAATGCTGAAACCCGAACCGGGGTTACAGGCGAAAATTGAACAAACCACCAATGAAGAACTGAAAACGGTTAAAGCCGGGCTGAGCGGCGAAGAAATGGATAACATCATTACTCAAACCACCGAGCTCATTGAGCATCAACAAAGAGAAGACACACCTGAGGCCCTGGCAACCGTCCCAATGCTCGAACTGGCCGATATCGGGAAAGATATTGAATGGTATCCTGTCAATGAGAAACCGGTAGCTGATGTGCCTGTGCTTCATTACGACGACTTTACAAATGATATCGTTTATACCAACCTGTATTTCGATATGAAGGTGCTGCCCCAGGAATTAATTCCTTATGCTTCACTGCTTAACGCGCTTATTGGAAAACTAGGCACTGAAAATTACACTTTTGGTGAATTGAACAATGAACTGAATATCCATACCGGAGGATTTTATACATTCACCAATACTTTTTACGAAAACCAGCGCGATGACCAATTTCTTCCAAAATTCCAGGTGTCGGCAAAGGCTGTCACAGCTAAAACCGATAAACTTTTTGATTTAATGGAAGAGATACTTACCAAATCGGATTTCGAAGATACCGAGCGTTTAAAAGAGCTGATTACACGCCACCAGGCACGCGTAGATGCCAATTTCAAAAACAACGGTTTGAACTTTGCAATGACACGGCTCCGCTCATATTACTCAAATGCAGGCATGTACAGTGAATTAACAGATGGCCTGGATTATTACCGGTTTGTAACCCAACTATCGAAGGATTTTGATCAGAATGCTGAAGAAATCAAGAGTAATCTGGCTGAAACGGCTCGATTGCTGTTCACAAAAAGTAATTTGGTGGCTGGTGTTACATGCAGCGAAAAGGAATTTTTATCTTTTTCAAACGGAATAAAGAAGCTGGCAGCTTCTCTGCCTGATAATGGGACAAAAGAAAAGGAATGGAAGTTTAACTTCGACATGAAAAATGAAGGTTTACTTACTGCATCAAAGGTTCAGTATGTAGTTAAAGGCTACGATTTTAAAAAACTGGGATTTGAATACAATGGAAAGATGCAGGTTATGAACCAGGTTCTTTCCACCGACTGGCTTCAAAACCAGGTGCGTGTAATGGGTGGCGCTTATGGCGGATTTTCAGGAATTTCTTCAAACGGGAATGTCTATCTTGCTTCTTATCGCGACCCTAATTTATCTGAAACAATCGATAATTTCAACAACTCCACCCGGTTTCTCAGTGAATTTAATGCTGATGAAAAAACAATGACCCGGTTTATTATTGGCACCATTTCACGTTTTGACCAGCCCCGGAATGTTTCTGACAAAGGAAATGTTGCATTCCAGCGTTATTTTGAAAAAACAACTCCTGAAATGCTTCAGGCCGAACGTGAAGCCATTCTGTCAACCTCAGTGGAAGAGATTCAGTCGATGAGCGGAATGATTGATCAAATCCTGAAGCAGAACGCAGTATGCGTGTACGGCAACGACGACAAAATCAAATCAAATGAATCGCTGTTTGGCAATCTGGTTACTGTAACTAACTAATATATTAAATACCAATCTGCTGCATCAAAACCTGAGACAGCAGACTTGTTCTATAAAAGAAGCACCTGTGCAAATTTGCATAGGTGCTTTTTTTTACTGAATGCTTAAAAAAGCCTCTCAAAACCGCCCAGTGAGGTAAAAATTTTAATTACTGCAGAATGCTTATCCGCAGTATTTTATCAGATTAACTTCATCTTTTCTTCGGATCAAAATCGGATCAAAGTCGGATTAAATTCGCATTTTTACGACTTTAGTCCGACTTTAATCCGACTTTAGTTAGGTTTTAATAATCAGATGAATTTAATTATTCCCTGTTATTTAACTTTAACAGATAATTTCTCCTGTACAGTAAAACATTCAAAAAATAGCGCATCTGCTCTGTTGGGTAAAAATCAGTGAATTGGGATTGGAATGAAAGTCACTGTTGTTGAAATGAATAGATAAGTTGATATTTTCAATATCAAGCCCAGATATAAGATAAAAATCAGCCTGGAGCAAAAAGAATGGAAATCATTAAACAATTCCGTTAACAGTGCCTTATTTAAATGAACGGTATCTGTACCCATGGCATAGAAATCCAAACACAGCAGAAAAAGAATGAACATAACCCACAAAAAAGTAACATCATGCCCCAATTACACTTTAACAGGACAAGCTTTCAATATAAAGAAAAAGGACAAGGCGAACCGGTAATACTGGTACACGGCTCCCTGGGTGATTTCCGCAGCTGGGAATTACAGATGGATACATTTGCAAAGAATTACCGCACCATTTCTTACAGCAGACGCTATCATTACCCCAACCCCTGCAGGGGAGATGAAACCGACTACTCAGCAATCCTTCATGCATCCGATTTGGATTACTTCATTATGGAACTGGGACTGGAATCCGCACATATAGTTGGCAACTCCTATGGCGCCTACACAGGACTGTTCCTCGCATTGCGACACCCGGAACGTGTACGTTCTCTGGTGTTGAGTGAACCTCCTGTCTTTCCCCTGCTTGAACATAGCGAAGAAGGACGTGCTCTCCGGGATGAATTTCTTTCCTTTGTATGGAAGCCGGCAGGTGAACTCATGCAACAGGGAAGAACCGAAGAAGGAGTAAAAGCCTTTGTTGATGGGGTAGTAAAAGACGGTGCATTTAATAGTTTTCCGCCCGAGGTAAAGAAGCTGATTACAGACAATGCCTGCGAATTCAAATCGGAAACTACCAGCACCGACTTCTGGACCCCTTTTGGATGCATGGATGCAGAAAAAATAACAACTCCTGTTTTGCTGCTTAATGGAGAGAAAAGCCTCCGCATGTTTCAACTCATTGCAGATGAGCTCCATCGCTGCCTGCCCAACAATAAATACATCAAGGTTCCTGAAAGTACGCATGAGCTGCCTGCCGATAAGCCTGAAGAATATAACAGGCTGGTATTGGAGTTCATTTCAGAAAACAGTCATTAGGATTTCCTTATGCTTTAAACTTGTTAGTTTTCTTTTGTAAATAAATATTGAACAGAGATTTATGAGTATTACTGTAGTTGCATCACTTAACGATGTTATTCATGTAACCAAAACATAGTCCCTACGTCAAAAACTAACTAATTTTTAAATCGCCGGTTATGAAATTACAGGTAATCTATCTGCCAGCAATTTTGCTTGTTTTGGTCGTTAATTTATTTAGTTGCAGGCATCAGGAAAATCAACTCGAAAATCAGTTTCAGCAAGATAATGCAGAGCTTGAATTTATCCTTGAAGAGTGGAGTAAATCGTTTGTCAACAAAATCGACAGCAACTATCATGCAGTGGTTAACTTTGCTGCAACTGACAACGAGGCTTCATACCACGTCATTTTCCGGGACAATGCATTTACACTTTACGAAAATGCACATGACAGTGCAAACTTTGCCTTCAAATCAACCATTGAACATTACAACAAAATTTATCGCGGTGAGATGACCGGATTTACTTCAGTGGGAAGAGAAAACATGTCGGATTCCACACCTTTGGATGGAGCAATGTACCGCCCGGTAACCAATCACCTGATGAATGATGTATTGTTCTTTATACAACGTTTTTTCAATTCTTCACCTCACGATAAGGTAATTCTTAAAAAGGAAAATTCGCGAATCGTCCATGGCAGTAATGCAATACCATTATTTTATCAACAGAACGATGACATTGGTGTACGCAGTGCATGGTACCTGATTGAAAAAGGGAACCGGGTAAATAATCCCGGAGATACCAATCCTTTTCCGCAATATTTTATAATAACCAAAGGCCGCGGATTTGCGAAAATTGGTAACGACACCCTGGAAATAAAAGCGAATGAATCGTACTACATTGCACCCGGACTGGAGCATATTTTCTGGAATGAATCGGATATCCCCATTGAACTGATTTTCCTGGCCTGGGGAAAAGGAGCATAATTTTCTTTGATAGGTTGATGCAGATGGGTAAGAACTCCCTGTCGGATACTCCTTATTTTCTATACTTAAGTTGCTGTTTGGTAGTATACGTTTGCATACACTTTCCAACAATTACCAGGCACTTCCTCTTTGTTTACCTGTCGTTTGGAACAAAAGCACCTTCGTCTCTATATAGCAGGGGGTATTCCCACATATAAAGTTTAGGTGAACTTGCTTCTTCACACACACAAACAATCAGCTGCAGAAGAAGTTACAATTTTAATTGTGTAGAAAAACCGGACATACAACTGTTGAATTTTATCTACAGAAATAACTAACAGGGATACTACGTATTCTGTTAGTAACCCTAATTATAAGACAGGTGGGGGGATTTTCATTCCAGCTGACTCAATTTTTGGCATGGTATCAGAACTATTCTCTGTAAATGGACGAAGCCGGTAATGAGATATACATCGTAATTCATCTTTTTACCGGTGAAGAAGAATATTTATAAATTAAAAAAGTAAGTTATGAAGAATTTAATAAGATTTACATTGATTTCATTTTTTGCACTACTGGTAACAGCAGGGTATTCACAGGAAGAAATGATAGTAACTTCAGATCAGAACCTGGAGGATGGAAAGTTTGATGAGTACAAAACATTCACATTTGCCAAACATATTAAAGATGATGCCAATAACGAGTTCTTTTGGGAAAGCGAATCTATGAAAAGTATTCTCAAGGAAGAAATCAGGTCTAATTTACAGGCGTTGAATTACGAATTTGTTGAAGGATCGAATGAAGATGCCGACCTGGTGGTTAATTTCCAGGTTCTTGAAGAAGATACAGAATTAACCGGATGGGAAAACGTTGAAAGAGCAACCGGCTATTGGGGTTTTGGAGTAGATGCCCAGGATAGAGACTGGGAAGATAAGACTACATATAACGTGGAAAAAGGAACCATTATGATAAACATAGCCGATGCCGAACAGGGAATAGAAGTATGGAGAGGTTTTGCTTCCGGAATCGTTGAAGATTCTGAAATTACAGAAGGCGATGAAGTAATGATCAGCGAGGCGGTTGATCGTATATTTGAGAATTACAGTCATACGGCCAGCAGGTAGTTATTTGCATTAAATATTACAGAAGTAACAGATTTTTAAAACCTTCTTTCCACTACATTTCGGAAAGAAGGTTTTATTTTATGTTCCAGATTATTAAAACATTCTTAAACTACAAGATTTTAAACGGTTAATTTATTTAAACCCAATCCTTAAATCATTAAATAAAAAACTTTTGGTCATGCTAGTGATGCAGTATAGGATTATAAATCAAAAACTTTAATAAAAGAAAACACAATCAGTTTTAACTGGCCAGTTTATTCCTTTTGCGTTTACTTATACATTCATTATGGTGCTCCAATAAATTTTTAAGTTCTGCAGAATCCATTTTTTGTGAAACGTCTATTAATTCGGTAATCGACATTTGCCGAAAAGGATTAAATACACATTCGTTATGAGGTTCGTTTAAAGGACATTTAAGAATCACCTCATAAAACTTCGTTTTGTTTTCCATTTTTAGTTTGAATTTAAGCAGTCAATTTCTGGTGTCAAAATTATCAAAAGTTCACCAGTGATTATTGTTTGGATGTACTGAATGAGGAGGCATAAAATGCTGAAAAAACCTTTAAAAAATACTGATACGAGAAAAGGAAACTTCTATTTTCCTGATGCTGCACATCAGCAAAAGGAAAGGCAAAAAAAGAAGATTTTACTTATTTTTTCTGATGCTGTTATAGAATAAAGGTAACAACAATTTATAATCCAAATGCTTAATGGTTCAACTCCTTTTAATACTCCTGGTCAATATATGTCGGTCCTTAAGGGCTTTCCGTTAAAGATTGCAGGGAAACAAATTCTCAAAAACCGTAGAACAGGGAAAGGCTTATTTTTCTGTTTACACTGTTATTCCTTCATAAAATCAAATGCACCTTTCCGCAGGTTAATTCCATATTCGAGCCAGGCTTTCATGCAAGCCAGGAAATTTGCCCAACCTTCGGTATTTTGCTTCAGCCATGAAATTCCCGCCTCGCTGTTCTCTCCTCCCCTTTCCTTTACCTGCACCAGGGTTGAGTTATTCTCCCTCCGGCTGAGAATTATTTCTACAATATGTTCATGACCTTCAACATCCCAATTGAAAGAGATGTAGTGATCAGGTTCCACCCTCCCCACTCTAACAGGTGCCACTTCATCAAATTCAGGAAATTTCCAGTTCACCTGCTTACCTTGTTCAAGTCTACCAGTACTTTCTGAAATAAAGTAGTTCTTCATCTGTTCCGGGTCGATAATGGCTTCAAACACTTCATGAACAGGTTTTTGTACCTGAAGCGCCGTATTAATTTCCAATCCTTGTTGTACCATAATTTGGGGATTTAAATAATTATAGACTATATCCTAATATGCGGTTATACCCGCAGTATTTATAAATCAATCATAGCCTTTATAGCACCATCTTTATATCCTGCCACAATATCAAATGCCGTTGCAGACTCATCCAGTGAAAAATGATGGGTAACCATTTTTTCAAGATCTGCCTTACCACTTACCACCATATCAATTGCCTCCTGCACACAATGGTTTTGACGGCGTACATTGATTACAGTCAATTCTTTTCGTCGCATTAAATCCATATCGAAAACATATTGGGCAGAAGGAGGTATTCCTACCAAAACCATTTTACCACCCGGTTTAAGTACTTTAATTGCATTTGTTACGGCATCCTGCTCACCACTTGCTTCAAATACAACATCAACCAGCATTTCCTCCTGCTGCTTTACCTGTTGCTCCACATCCACTTCATCGGGATTTATAAGATAGCGGGCACCAATTTCACCGGCTTTCTTTAAGCGGTAACCGAGTGGTTCAACCATTCCGGTATTGGAAATGCCATCGGCATTAAGTTTCAGCAGAATGCTCAGGCCAATGGGACCGGCCCCAAATATTAATGCCGAGGTTCTTTCATTAATTGCGCCAGCTTGTTTTACAGAATAAACACCAATGCTAAAAGGTTCAATCAAAGCAGCCTGAACCGGATTCAGCTTACCGGTAACCGGAAAACAGGTAAATGAAGGCATAACTATATATTCCGACAGGCATCCTTCGAGCTGACCAGGGCATCCAAGAAAACGATTATTGCGGCAGGTATGAGGTCTTCCGGCAAGGCACTGGTCACAATGCCCGCAATGTACAGCAGGATCAACCACCACCAGATCGCCTGCCTTTACATTTGTTACAGCAGAACCAGCTTCTTCAATAATACCTGAACATTCATGACCAACAGCAAACGGATATTCCACCACCTGAGAACCAATCTTCCCTTCACTGTAATAATGTATATCGGAACCGCACACACCAATGGAGATCATTTTAATTTTCACCTCATCGTCCTTAACCATCAGTGGATCAGGAACTGAAATCATTTCCATCTTACGTATATCGGTCAATACTACTTTTTTCATTTTCCCCATTTATTTAAAATTATAACCGGCAACCAATTCACTCTAACTAAATTAAGACATAATCAATATATTTCAAACCTAAATTTATTTCTCAATTAAAATTAATTAATCCTGTTGAATCCTGCGTTCTTTCCATTTTAAGCTATTTTCTTCATTAAATTCAACTCAAAATACAATTCTAAGAGCTAATTCTCCTGTTTTACCCAAAAAAAGTTATTAGAAGGCCTCTTTTTTTTACATCAATAAAAAATTATCTGTCAATTTGTTACAACGTCAAAGCGATTATTCGTTAACATTTATTAATAATTTTTTTTATTTATTTTATCTTGGAGCCAATTTTATATTATATTAGCAATGTTTTAACAGAACGTTAAATCTATGTTATTTGAAACACTACCTTTTCTCTGTTAAGCCAATATTTTTTAAGGTCTAACTAAGCTAGAGCTATGAACAATCGGGTTATCGCCACCATGGTAACCCGTTTTTTTATGCCCTATCTGAAACAATTTTCCTGAACCGGAAAAAGAATAATATACCTGCAAGCCCCAACCCGGCAAGGTATCCAAACCAGATTCCCATTGGACCAATATCAAGTGTAAAAGAAAAGATGTAACTCACGGGTAAACCTACCAACATATAAGCCCCAAATGCAATCAGCATTGGAACATTAACATCTGCCATTCCACGCAGTGCACTGAGCATAATAACCTGCAGTCCGTCGAACACCTGGAAAACTGCTGCCACCAATAGAAGAGTGGAAGCAATATGTATAACTGCTGCGTCGGTGGTGAAAATAAGCGGCAAATAATCTCTGGCAAAAATAAAAATCAATGCCATAACTGACATAAACAGGAGCACAAGGTGGGTGGAAGCAAACACAGCCATACGTAATGACTTTATATCTTGCTGACCTAATTGGTGGCTAACTCTTATGGTGGTAGCCTGTGAAATACCAAGCGATATCATATATGTAAAACTGGCCAGACCTATGGCAACCTGGTGGGCAGCCAGTGGAATTTCGCCATGCCAGCCCATCATAACAGCTCCAACACTGAAGGTAGTTACCTCAACAATGATTTGCAAACCAATTGGAATTCCTATTTTTAAAAGCGATACAACTCTTTTACGACTCAGAACCTGCATCCGTGCCCTGGCAAATACACTGCGAAACTGCGGCTTCCAGTAAATAATGCCTATAAACATCAGAGGCATTACCAGCCTCGATACAAAGGTACCTATGCCTGCTCCCATTAGCCCCATTTCAGGAAAGCCAAACTTTCCAAAAATGAGCAGGTAATTCAATACTACATTTATGACGTTGGAAGTGAGGGTGATATTCATGGCTATCCTGGTATTTCCAATGCCTTCGAAAAACTGCTTCAGGGAAAAGAATAGCATGAACGGAAGGTATGAAGCACACAATAAAAGATAGTATGGTTTTGCCAGCCTGAGGATATCAGGTTCCTGTCCCATAAATGGCAGCAGAAAATAAATCCCCAGCATAACCACCGTCAGGGCTGTTCCGGCCAGTAGATGGGTAAAAACCCCATTTTTAAGCCACTGCACCACCTTGTTCGGTTCATTATTGCCATAGGCTTTCCCTACCAATGGAGTTAAACCATAGGTAATTCCCATACCGAAAAACATGCCTATAATAAACACGTTGTTTGCAAAAGCAGAAGCAGCCAAATCTAAAGTGCCTGCATGACCAACCATTATGTTATCGACAAGCGAAACCGTAACCTGCCCGATCTGCGAAAGCACAACAGGAATGGCCAACCTGACAATACGGTTATAAAATGGTATGTAATGCGCCAAATTCACGGCGCCAAAGTTACATTATTGATTCAGATTGAAAGCCAAAAACTAATTTTCAGCATAAAAGCATTCTCAGCCTTAACTTTGTTCATTCCTTTCAAACTTTCAAAAATTGAAGGCTCATAGCTATTTTCATATCGTGAACGGTTATTGGTCCACACAAAATAAATAGTAGAACCGGTTTTATACTCCCAGCGTGCTACAAAATTGGAACGAAACTCCTGAAAGTTAAAGTCGGGATTATTTTGTGTAATGTTTCTTATTGTATGAGTCCGTGTTTCATCAAGCAGCAGCCTTTCACCATCCACTGTTTCAATGGGAAGCGACACAAAACGCTCATTGATATTTGTTGATTGGGAATCGGCAACCTTTCTGAAGTTTTCATACTTTCCAACCGATGCGTAGGGATTACCATAATACTGAAATGAAAGCTCCGGAGTAACAAACAGCTCTGCGCGAAATGTAGTGGAAAGGGTTTTGCGGTTAATTGTTCCTACAATATACTCCCTTTTATCATCAATATCCTTCTGCATTACATACTGGTTATTATCGGTCTGGAACGACAGGCTGGTATTTGAAATTAAATTAAACCTGTTGCTTATTAACCACTGTGCATAAAAGCTGTATTGTTCGGTGCGCGTAATTTTATCGTCACCCCATACTAGTCTGGGACCTCCGCCAAGGAACAAATTTTTACTGCTGTTGGTCTGGACAAAAATCCTGGCCATGTTGGTACCATCGATTCTAAGCGAAGGGCCTCCACGCAACTGACGGGTATCAACCACATAAAAATCACGGCCACCAATCAGATCCAGCTTCCAGAGGTTCTTTAACTGCAAACGGATATGTCCCTCCAGCGCATCACCTAATTTCTCTCCACCAAAGCTGCGGTAATGATTTTGCTGCAAATCGAAATAGTAACTGTTGAGTATACCTTTTGGCTTATTCACCCAATACAAAAGGTTACCTTGCTGGTTAATGTAATCGGCTTGCCTTAAATAGCCCACATCGTTTAGCTCCACTCCCGGTGACCGCCAGTCGAGTGAACCCGTCAGGCGGAATTTACCACTGCGTTTACCTCCCCGAAATTCTCCTCCCCATCCTTCCAATGTTGTCAGTTCTGGATTGAAATTAAGATGGTCGGCATCTTTTCTTTGAAAGAAGTGACGCGAATTAAGCTGAAGGGAAGTGATGGCTTCATGGCTCCCATTTACCCTGGAAAAAAAGCTTTTGGCATCAATAAAGTATTTACGGTTGCGCCAATTGTGCTGGAAATCAAGCCCGCCTACCAGTGAATTTTGAGGCAGGTACTCAAGGTGTGCATCCTTAATATTCCGGAAAGTTGATGTGCCCATTCCCCCCAGCACCGTTTTTCCATTGTTGAAATCCTGTTTTATACGCCCTATAAAATAATTGGTAAAAGGTTCAACGGCTTCTTTCCTTTCCAGATCGTTAAATGAGATCAGTGCTTGCTCCCGGGCTGTCATACTATTTATTATACCAAGTGACAAGCCCGATTTATTTTTGCCGGTCAGCTTCAGTGCATTTAATATTGAAGACTGATCAGGCATTGTAAGTGTTTCCTGGTCTTCAACATCAGGATAATAACCTGGCGCCGCTCCAATCCTCCTTGAATAAAAAAGCAGATCATCGCCTGCACCGTAATCCAAAATATTGTTTCCTTCAAGGAAAAAAGGTCTTTTTTCATCGTAAAAAACCTCATAGGAAGTAAGATTTAGCACCGACGGATCGGCTTCAACCTGCCCGAAATCGGGATTGACGGTATAATCGAGTGTAAAGTTGGAGGTAACCCCTATCTTGCCGTCAAGACCTGCACCATAAAAAAGTTCTTTTTCTCCTGAACCGGCAGCAGCACCAGATACCGGCAAAAATTTTGCTTTGGCATAAGGCAACAGTTCAAAATTGCGTTTATGAGGAATGTTTTCAATGCCATGAAGTTCACCAAAAATATAAACCATTGCAGGGGCATCAACCGGAATAAGCTTCCATTGATCTTCTTCCTTTAACCTGTCGATCCAGCGCCAGATGTGCATCCCCCAGATGTGTTCCCTGGCATTGGCGTAACGTAACTGGCTGAAAGGAACGCGCATTTCGGCATACCATGCACTGTCACCCACTGATGATTTGCCATCCCATACAGCATCCCAGTTAAAGTCCCAACCGTATTCGCCCAGGTGCATTAAATCAACTTTTTGCCCGGCAGCTGTTACATTAAACTCGAATGCCGTTTGCTTATCGTAATATGAATCTATGGCAACACCTGCCATATCGCCCATATTCTCGTCGCGCCGGCCAAGCACATCCCTTATTTTCTCCGGTTCAGTGTCGTGGCAAATTATACCTATATATAAATAGGTATCGTCGTAAAGAATCTTTATCTCAGTTTGCTGCGAAGGAGCCTGTGCCTGTTTTGGCTGTTGCTGAATGAATCCGCCTTCCCAGTAACCTACTTCCTTCCAGCATTCATCATCTAACCTGCCATCAACTTTAGGCTTCAGTTCTGTACGGGTAGCATGATATATTCTTTTTTGACTGGCATGAAAGTTTACAAGGGAATCGTCAGATAGTGAATAATTATAATCCTGTGACCAGGAAAACAGCGAATTTAATACTAAGAAAAGAAAAAGAATAGGTTTTACATTCATCAAGTTTTAGTTTTGGTTCACCAAAAATAACAGGTTTGACGTAACAAAAAAATTTTTATATAAAAATTGAATTACAACTTTCGAACATAAATTTCTATGATTCAAAAAACATTAAAATAAAATGAAGCAAAGATGCCCGATTTACATTTATTAACACAGGATGATTTGGTTGTAAATTGATGAAATTTAATTTAGGACCTGAATTTCTTAATTAAAATTTGTTTTTAAACATTTTAGACCTAATAAGGTTACATAATGTTGTATTTTATTCAAAAAAAGGCAGATAATAATGCATAACATCAAAAAAATCCTAATAGCCAACCGTGGAGAAATTGCAGTTCGCATAATGCGTACCTGCAGAGAAATGGGTATTTCAACAGTAGCCGTTTTCTCGGATGCCGACCGTACATCACAGCATGTACGTTATGCCGACGAAGCCTGGCATATAGGCAAAGCCCCTTCATCGGAAAGTTACCTAAACGTCGAAAAAATACTGGAAACGGCAAAAATAAGTGGAGCCGATGCCATCCATCCCGGGTATGGCTTCTTATCGGAAAACGCACGATTTGCCAGGCGTTGTCAGGAGGAAGGAATCATATTTATAGGTCCTTCTCCTGAAGTTATTGAACAGATGGGCGATAAAATAAAAGCCCGCGAAACGATGCTCAAGGCAGGGATACCTGTTGTTCCCGGCACCGAAGGGAGTGTTGATTCGGAAGAAGAAGCATTGGCTGCAATACGTGAAATCGGGTTGCCGGTAATGATTAAGGCATCGGCAGGCGGAGGTGGAAAAGGCATGCGGCTTGTGCATAATGAAAGTGAAGTTGTTTCAGCTGTAAGGGCTGCCCGTTCCGAAGCAAAGTCGGCCTTTGGCGATGATGCCGTATATATCGAAAAATACATTTCGTCGCCACACCACATCGAATTCCAGATACTTGGCGACATGCATGGAAATGCAATCCACTTGTTTGAACGCGAATGTTCCGTACAGCGACGTCACCAGAAAATGATAGAAGAAACCCCTTCACCGCTGATGACAAATGCTCTTAGAAATGAAATGGGAAAAGCTGCCGTTGAAGCAGCCAGGGCCGTTAATTATGCAGGAGCCGGAACCATCGAATTCCTGGTGGATGATAACCTTAACTACTACTTCCTGGAAATGAATACCAGGCTGCAGGTTGAGCATCCCATTACCGAAAGGGTTACCGGTGTCGACCTGGTAAAGCAACAAATTAAAGTTGCTGAAGGTCTCCCCCTGCAATACAATCAGGATCAACTCACGCAACGGGGCCATTCCATCGAATGCCGTATTTATGCCGAAGACCCTGATAATAACTTTATGCCCAGTCCGGGGAAAATTTATAAAATTTCAGAGCCCCTGGGATTAGGTGTCCGTACCGATGGTTACGTTTATGAAGGTTATGAAATTCCAATTTTTTACGACCCCATGATTTCAAAACTAATTGTTTGGGGAAGCGATCGCGATGAGGCAATAAGAAGAATGAGGCGTGCCCTTTATGAATACAAAATTACAGGTGTAAAAACTTCGATTAAATTTCTTGAAAGGATTATGAACAGTCCTGATTTTATAGAAGGAAATTACAACACTCATTTTATAGAAAAAAACCAGGCCCTGCTTATGGCCAATGACCAGTGTTCGGCATGCGACGATATGGTTGTCATTGCAGCTTATATCGACCATTTCTCAAAAATAAACCGGGTACAGGAAAACAACAAGGAGTTTGCCCCGGCTCAAAGCAGGTGGAAAAAAACACCTTACATCAATCATTTTTAAAAGCAGCTTATGTCATTGGAAATAAAAATAAACGATCGCACTACATCGGTAAAGCTGATTAGCCAGAACGGGAACCTTCTTGAAATAGAAGTTGACGGAAAGGTTTACAATGTTGACCTTTTGCATACTCCCGACGGGACTTTTTCTATCATTGAAAGCGGCAAATCGTATAACATTGAACTGGTTCCCAAAAACCAGCCCAAGAAATACACTGCACATACCCTCTACCATTCCTATGATGTAGAGATTGTTGATGCTGAAGCTCGTTACCTCATTAACCGCAGCACAAACGGAGTTGCCAGCATGGAAAAGACAATACTGTCGCCGATGCCCGGAAAAGTGGTAAAGGTGCTACTGAAAGAAGGAGATGTTGTTAAAAAAGGAGAAACTGTGGTGATAATTGCAGCCATGAAAATGGAAAGCGAATATAAAGCCCCTGTTGATGGGATAATAAAAAAGATAAACGTAAAAGAAGGCGATACAATTGAAGGAAACCAAATTCTTGCAGAAATAGAATAAACCTAATTTATATATGGATTTAAAGGAAAAATACAACCAGCTCGATGAAATGAATCAAAAGGCAGAGTTGGGAGGAGGGATTGAACGTATTGAAAAGCAGCACAGCACAGGAAAAAAAACTGCCCGGGAACGTGTTTTACAACTGCTCGACCCCGGTTCATTCAATGAAATAGATAAGCTGGTGACCCACCGGAACTACGATTTCGGCATGCAGGAGAAAAAAATCCTGGGTGACGGAGTAGTTGCAGGTTATGGAAAAATAAACGGGAAACTGGTTTATGTTTTTGCACAGGATTTTACAGTATTTGGAGGCTCGCTTAGCCGGGCCAATGCCGATAAGATTGTAAAGATTCAAAACCTGGCCCTTCAAATGGGCGCTCCTATAATCGGACTGAACGATTCGGGAGGCGCACGCATTCAGGAAGGAGTGGAAAGCCTTGCCGGCTATGCCGATATCTTCTACAACAATGTGATTTCTTCGGGAGTTATCCCCCAGATCTCAGCAATACTGGGTCCCTGTGCCGGAGGAGCTGTATACTCCCCTGCCCTTACCGACTTTATTTTTATGGTTGATGAGGAAAGCCACATGTTTGTTACCGGCCCCGATGTAATAAAAACAGTAACGCATGAGGATGTTACCAAGGAAGAGCTGGGTGGTGCCAAAACCCACAGCACCAAAAGTGGTGTTGCCCACTTTACCGGCACCGACGAAGAGCAGACCCTGGTAATGATCAGGGAACTGGTAAGCTTTCTGCCTTCCAATAACATGGAAGATCCGCCCGTAAAATCGACGGTCGATCCTTCCGATCGAATGGATGAAAAACTTCAGGATTTGGTGCCCGCCGATCCAAATAAGCCTTACGACATGCATGAAATCATCCAGAGTATTATCGATAACAAACACTTCCTGGAAGTTCAGCCCCGTTATGCGCAAAACATCATATGCGGATTTGCACGTTTTGCGGGCCAACCGGTAGGAATTGTTGCCAACCAGCCTGCACACCTGGCAGGAGTTCTTGATATCAATTCTTCTACAAAAGCCGCACGTTTTGTACGATTCTGCGATGCATTCAATCTCCCTCTAATAACACTTGTTGACGTGCCCGGCTTCCTGCCCGGAACGGCACAGGAATTTGGTGGAATTATCAAACACGGGGCAAAACTTTTGTATGCTTTCTCGGAAGCTACCGTTCCAAAAATAACCCTTATTACCCGAAAAGCATATGGCGGCGCTTACGATGTCATGTCGAGCAAGCATATTGGCGGCGATGTCAATTTTGCCTACCCCACAGCTGAGATTGCAGTTATGGGCCCCGAGGGAGCCATTAATATACTCTACAGGAACAAATTTACAGACGAGGAGAAAACAAAGGCAGTGAATGATTACCGTGAAAAATTTGCCAACCCTTATAAGGCTGCTTCCCTGGGTTACATCGATGAAATTATTCATCCAAAAGAAACCCGTAAAAAAATTATAGGAGCGCTGGAAATGACCCGCAACAAGCGTAAGTCAAATCCGCCTAAAAAGCATGGAAACATTCCTTTGTAAAAACATTCTGAATTTTCATTTGAATCCTTGCTTCTGCTGAAGCAAGGATTTTCTTTTCTTCAGGAAAAAATATTATCCTGGTAAACCGGTGCCTTCAAATTAATGGTATGGCCATTCAAAATTTTTTCATATAACTTAATGTAATTTTTTGCCATTACAGCCGAATTGAAACAATCATGCGCATATTCATGGCAAAGCTTCCGGTTGAATGCTCCAAGATTTTTAAATTCTTCGGTTAAAACCTCGATAGAGTCGGAAAGAATACCGGTTTCAGGGATGACAAGTTCAGGCAGAGAACCATAGCAAGTACCCAAAACGGGGCAACCAAAATACATGCTTTCGATTATTGCCAGTCCAAAAGGCTCGTGCCATAAAACCGGAAAAATTAAAGCTTTTGAATGCCGCAGCAGATCGTTTTTCTTCTCACCACCAACCATTCCGTAAAAAGTAGCCCATCCAGAGAGGGTAATACGAATACCCATTTTTATATTCACTCTGGAACCACCAAGGATTTTAATTTCAGTTTTATTGCGGTGTGCAATTTCAATGGCACCCTTTACATTTTTAATTCTCCAGGCTGCTTTACCCAAAAAATGAACGTAATTTTTTTTTGAAAAAAAATCCGGCTTTCCATAATCGTCCCAATTAAGGCCATTGTATACATAGGCATCAGAACCGTAGCGGGCAGCATGGTTCTTCGAAACAAAATTTGTATTTTTAAAAAATACAGTATCAGCTGGCAAATTCCCGTGAATGCTTACCAGGTATGGAACCTCAACCTCCTCATCCGGTTGATAATGGAAATTTACAACATCTGTACCTTCAGGAATTTGCTCCTGCACCGGCAAATGAGGTTTTAAGTAAAGAACCCAGGCAAACGGGCAAAAAGAACCTTCGGGCAACAAATAAGTTACCTTGTGCCCAAATTTTACCAATTCCTGCCCCAGGTACCATATATCCCGTTCGGTACCACCATATTTCAAAGCAGGTATGCGGCTGTTGTTTACAATAAGTATATTCACCGGTAATGCTAAGGTATATTTCGCTAAAGAAATGAAAAATAGTCAAATGCACAAGCCTGAGGTTTTTTTTTCATAAAGTGTAAAAATAATGAGAGTTCGTAAGGATAATAATTTGAAGAATAACAATTTATTTCTATTTTTGCGCCTCGAAAATTTAGTAGTGTTTAATTAAAAATTGATGTTTATGTTGAATCAGTACGAAACCGTTTTCATTTGTACTCCCGTTTTATCTGAGCCACAGGTAAAGGAAACGGTAAACAAATTCAAGGACATCATTACTGCCAATGGCGGTGAGATGATTCATGAGGAAGACTGGGGAATGAAAAAACTGGCTTACCCCATTCAAAAGAAATCGAGCGGCTTTTATCACCTGTTTGAGTTTAAAGCCCCCACTGAATTTATTTCCAAGCTGGAAGTAGAATTCCGCCGTGATGAACGGGTTATCCGCTTCATGACAGTTGTTCTCGACAAATATGCAATAGAGTACAGCGAAAAGAGAAGAAGGCTTCAGAAAGAAAAAACAGAAAAAAAGGAGGCGTAACAAATGGCACAGAATACAAGCGAAATCAGGTACCTGACCCCGCCGTCAGTAGAGGTTAAAAAGAAGAAATACTGCCGTTTCAAAAAGAGCGGAATCAAGTATGTTGATTATAAAGATCCGGAATTTTTGAAAAAGTTCCTGAACGAACAGGGTAAAATTTTACCCCGCCGCATAACCGGAACCTCTTTGAAATACCAGCGTAAAGTAGGCAAGGCCGTTAAACGTGCCCGCCAGATAGCTTTACTGCCTTATGTAACCGATATGTTGAAATAAAAAGGAGGCTTTGAAATGGAAATTATATTAACACAAGACGTAGAGCGGCTGGGAAGCAAAGACGATGTTATAACTGTAAAAGACGGTTTTGCCCGCAACTTCCTTATCCCGCAGAAAAAAGCAGTTATTGCCACCTCTTCGGCAAAAAAAATCCTTGCCGAAAACATAAAGCAGCGCGCGCATAAAGAAGCCCGCAAGAAGCAAGAAGCCCAGGCTATTGCTGAAAAGCTTGCCAACAAGCATGTTAAAATCGGTGCAAAAATCAGCTCTGCCGGTAAAATCTTTGGTTCTGTAAATACTATCCAGCTGGCTGAAGCCATCAACAAAAAAGGATTTGAAATTGAACGGAAACAGATTTCTCTTCCCGACGACAGTATCAAGGAAGTTGGTACTTATACTGCCAAAATTAAACTTCATAAAGATGTAATAGTTGATCTGGAATTTGAAGTAGTTGGTGAATAACCATTTACTTTTAAGATATTCATTGCGGGGTTGTTTTTATAAAGCAACCCCGTTTTTTTTGTTCCCGTACGGCATTTACTTAAATGCATGACCTATTGTTTTTCATCACTCCAAATTTCCCGGCCTCGTTGCGGCTTCCCCGCTTTTTAACTCCATTCCTTCCCCATACCTTCGCCGTACCAAACTCAATGTAAATTCAATTAAACATGTCGATGGTATAGTGAAATCATGAAGCAATACTTGCTTTTCTTTTGATGAAAAAGAAGGATAAAATGCAAATCTTGCAAATAAAAATAAAAGCAAAATCTTCTGATGAATTTATTCAATACAGTGGCTTTTAGAAAACCCAATGGAATAATTACTGATGAAACAAAAAACAGGACCAGCTTAACAAGCAGGATTAAAACCAATCCTTGTTTATTTGATCATTTTATTTCCAGGTAATAATTCAGGGGAATTTAATATAGGAACTGATTAACAGGTTATTCGCGCATGGCAACGGCTTCGATTTCAACAAGCACCCCCAGGGGCAGCTCCTTAACCGCAAAAGCAGCTCTTGCCGGTGGATTGGCAGGAAAAAACTGAGCGTAAACCTCGTTCATCTCTGCAAAATCATTCATATCGGCGAGCAGGCAGGTAGTTTTAACCACATCGCTATAGTTGTATCCGGCAGCTTCCAGAATTGCCCCAACATTTTTTAAAACCTGCAGTGTTTGTTCCTTCACTGCCCCTTCCACCACTTTAAGGGTTTGAGGATCGAGTGGAACCTGTCCGGCAATGTACAAGCTTCCGTTCAGTTCAACAGCCTGGCTATAAGGACCAACAGGCTTAGGTGCCTTTTCTGTAAAAATTATTCGTTTCATAGCAGTATCGGTTTAAAAATTATCGAAATGGCTCTGCCGCTTCTGAATCCTAAGATCCTGCAGCAATGATGATTTTGCATTAATTGTGAAACTGTATTGTTTCATGTACCCGAACGGAACGAAATTAAATGCCATAGCCCAGCAATGCAAATCACGGCTCACATTAAAAGTAGTAAATGAAAACTCGCGGGCCATAATGTCATAATTTGTTTGCATTGAAAGGCGCCAGTTCTGGGTAAGGTTCAGATTGCCCCTGAACCCCAGGGTTTGGGTAATTCTTCCTTTTACTCCCGGCCTGGGTGGTCCGGCATAGTTAAAGGAATAATCAAATCCAAAATCCCATGGGATATTAAAGTCGTAATAATCTTCGTATACCCCCGGCAGTACATTCTCCTCTTCAATAAGCTCTTCGTTTCTTTGGGCCTCCTGCTGACCTTGCTTTGACCTGAAATTCATTCCAAAGGACAGGTTGGCACGGGTCAGGCGGCCCAGCTTACCCAGGCCGGAACGTTCGTTCCATACGTACTTATGAATTTTCGTACCGGTTTCATCGGTCATATACGGGTCAAGAATTCCACCCATATTAATACTTACACCTGCCACTGTAGTACGTGCTCTTATATTTATAGGAGCAAGGTTTAATGAATCGGCAATAAGGTTGTAGGAAGTACCAAAGCTCAGGTTATCAATTATTTTAACTTTTTTGAATTTTTCCGCATTTTCTGTGGTCGTCGTATCGCTTCTGTCAATCACTTTTGCTTCCAGGTTGTTGTTTACAGAAAAAGATATGGCTCCTGAGGCTCCCCTTCCGGGTGACCCGCCGTATATACCTCCTGTATTAACATCGTAATAACGTATGGTTCCCGCCGAATCAATCTGTACAGGTTGCCAGTATCCAAACCGTTCAGCGCCGAAATCGGGCCGGTAGCTGAAACTGAGCGATGGTGTCATTTTATGCCTGACGCCCTGTATTCTTGAATTTGCTTTCCTGGGAAGGAACATACCGTATATATTTGTCGATGAACTCAGGCTGTAAGAATAATCGTATACACGGTTTAGACCTGTTATGGTATCAACCTGAACGGCATCGGGAAAACCCGGGGTATTAAAATTACCGTCTTCTATATAGGTATAATCGTACTTCTTAAAATACCATTTTTCATTGTAATTAAAACCGGGCGTTACATTTATATGGTTAAACAGGTTAAAACTGGGCAGTGAAATAGGAATGTTGTGCCTGATTCCGTTTTTCCAGTCGCGGGCAAACGACTGGTTAAGAATTTCACTTTCCTTAGCCGTTATAGTATTACGAAGGTTACCCGTGTAATTAACACCAAATTTCTCGTACCATTTGATAGGCCCGCTTCTTACTTTTCTTCTTAGGGGATAAACCTTACCCATGCTGAAGGTCATTTCCGGAAGAGATAGAGTTAATGAAGAATCGCGCGAGTTTTGAGAATGTCTCAGGTTAACTGACAGGTTGTAGGGAGTATTTTCAAACTTTTTGGAATACGATATGCTTGATGATTTGGTATTCTGCAGGTACCTTTCGGCAGTAACAGCATTTTGCCTGTCGTATCCGCTTGTAGAAAAGTTAACCGACGCAGAGAATGTCCTGCTGGGATTTGCCTTCGGGTCCTGCTGGTGGTTCCAGGTAATTGCAAATTGTGGCGATCGCTGATAAGTATCCAGGCCCTGGGTGCCATAAACATTTACATTGTAATTGAAATTGAACCTTCCGCTAAACCGGTATCGCGCCCTGTAGTTAGTACCCAGTTTAGTTGCCCAGGAACCTTTCGAGTAAATATCGCCCATTAAACTGAGGTCAAAATAATCGTTGGCTGCCCAGTAATAACCTCCGTCGCGCAAAAAGAACCCGCGGTTATTTTCTTCGCCATAGGAAGGAACAATTATTCCGGAAGAATAAGTAGGTGTATTAGGGAAATAGCCAAACGGCAAAATGGGAAAATAAATTGGAAAATCTTCCAGCACCATGTATGCCGGGCCGGTAATAATTTTATTGTTTGAAATCACCTTCGCTTTTGTCAGGTGCAGGTAATAATGCGGATGATCCGCATTACAGGTGGTATATTTTCCATCTTTGAGAACAAAAGCTTCAGCCGATATTTTTTTGGTGCGCCGGCTATGAACGAATCCCTCACCCTGCTCGGTTACCACTTCGGTAATGATTCCCTTTTCAGTTTCGAAATTGTATCTCAGGGTCTGCGATTCAAACTCTTCACGTCCGTCTTTAAATATAGGCTTTTGTACAAGCACACCCGTTGAATCCTCTATGCCTTCTGCATACACCTCCTTTGTTTCCAAATCGAGTTCAATGAAATAAGCAGTAAGTTCAATTTGCTGATAAGTTACTTTTGCATTGTTGTACAGAAATACCTTTTGCCCGTCGAAGGAACCCACAATTGAATCCTGGGCAGTATAATCAATGGGAGCCTCAATTACCGTTGCAGCCTGCCTTCTTTCGTTTTGTAACAGATTTGTGGTATCCATGCCCAGGGTATCGGTAAATTGAGGCATAACGGGAAGGGAATCGAGGTTAGCAGGTTGAGACACAATAGTATCGGGGGGAATAATAGTCTCCCGTAGTCCCGGTTTTAATTCCTGGCTAAAAACAATCAGATGAAATAGAGCAAAAACGTATGTAACTACTAATCTGTACAAAATGATTCGGCATTAAATTCCGGGCCAGAAGGCTCGAGGTGCAAAAATAAAAATAAGGGCTATACTACAGTCGTAATAAATGTAAAATAAACCTAATATTTTTATTTTTGTTGGAAAAGTGAGTAACGATTGCACCGGCAGAAGAGAATCCTTGAAAAGCACCAGGTAAATAATTCTTAACAATGTTGGTGCACTATGGGTTTTGAATGTAAATCTTTTCACCTGTTCATTCAATTAATGGTAAATTAATCCGTTGTAAACAATATAAACTTAAGATACCAATGAATAAATTGTTTCCTGCTACCCTACTTTTCCTGATAATCATACTTGATGGTAAGTTATCAACTGCCGGCTTCCCCGAAGTACAGACAGACGATTATTCTCACATCAGGACTGTGGTAATTGATCCGGGGCATGGCGGTAAAGACCCCGGAGCAGTGTATGGTAATGTTCGGGAGAAAGACATAGTTCTGGATATCGGCCTTAAACTGGGCAATTACATAAAATCATCTTTTCCCGATGTCAGGGTTGTGTATACCCGCGACAAAGATGTATTTGTACCGCTGTTTCAGCGGGCAGCCATAGCCAATAAGCACGATGCCGATCTGTTTATTTCAATACATGTCAATGCGGTAAGCAGGGGGAATGCACAGGGTACCGAGACTTATATTCTGGGGCAACACCGTTCAAAAGACAACCTGGAGGTTGCCAAGAAGGAAAATGCTGTTATTTTGCTGGAAGCAGATTACAAAACCACCTATGAAGGATTCGATCCCAATTCTCCGGAATCGTATATTATGTTTGAACTTGTGCAGGAAGAATACCTTGAACAAAGCGCCATGTTGGCTGCATCCATACAGGATCAGTTCAGGGAACGCGTACAAAGGGTTGACAGGAGTGTTAAACAGGCCGGTTTTCTGGTGCTCAGGCAAATTTCAATGCCCGGCGTATTGGTGGAGGCAGGTTTTTTAAGCCACCCTTCCGAACGCAACTTTTTACAGAGCGAAACGGGTCGCGATTACCTGGCATCAGCTATGTTCAGGGCATTTCGCGATTACAAGAAAAAAATAGAAGCACGCAGCAGCTTTCACCTGGTAACTGTTCCAACAGCAGAAACAGAACTTGTCGCTAATGTTTCAACAGGCATAGAAAATGAATCCAATATCTACTTTTCGGTTCAGATTGCTTCCCTTTCAAAGGAAGTAAAAACCCAACCTGAGAATTTCAAGGGAGAGCAGAATATTTTTATGCAAAAAAAAGGGAATGGATACCGCTACTTTTCAGGAAGATTTGCTTCCGCGGAAGAGGCTCGCGCTGAACAAAAAAGACTTCAGAAAAAATTCACAGGTGCATTTGTTGTCGCATTTATTAACAATGAACTGGTTCCGGCAAACAAAGCTATGCAGCAATTGTAATGATTTTATGCTATTTTTGTATAGGCATAAAAGGAAGGATCGATACCTGTTCCGGAATTTATTTACCTAATGTAGTATGAAATGAAATCAAAATTTATACGCCTTGGAATTTTAATTGTAGTTTCTTTATTCATTTTAATCTGGGGGTTAAGCTACCTTAAAGGAAATGATATCTTCAGAAGGAGCAGTGAGTACCATGTTATATATGAATCGGTAGACGGGCTAAGTCAATCGAATGATGTTTTATTGAGTGGATACAAAATAGGACAAGTAACCAACATAGGGTTTTTGAATGATAATTCAGGAAGGCTTCTGGTTTCCATAGTGGTTGATTCTTCAATAGACATACCCGTTAATTCTGTGGCACAAATCGTCAGTAGCGACATTATGGGTACCCGATCGATAAAAATTGTGATGAGTGATTTAAATACATATCACTCTGAAAACGATACCCTGCGTGGAGCCATTGAGGCCGATTTGAAAGATCAGGTAAGCATGCAGGTGCTGCCTTTGAAGAATAAGGCAGAAGAACTGCTTAGCTCTCTTGATTCTGCCATAACCGGCCTGGCTTTTATTTTTGACGAAGATGCACAACGTAACTGGTCCGAGAGTTTTGAGAACATTAACCGCACAATGGCGAACCTTGAAGGAACCACTTCCGACCTGCAGGAGATGGTTTCACTGGAAAAGGAAAATATAACAGGCATAATCGATAATCTTGAAAATATTACAAGTACATTCAGTCAAAATGCTCCGGAATTAGAAACTGCAATTAAAAATCTTTCATCCTTCAGCGACAGCCTGGCCCAGGTACAGGTTTCTCCATTGATGAATAATATTACTTCAGCCTCTGGTCAGCTGAATGATGTGCTTGCTCAATTAAAATCGACAGATAATACTCTTGGCAGCCTCCTTAACAGTGACGAACTCTATGGTTCACTGAATCAGTTGTCAGAAAACCTGAACCTTCTGATGAACGACGTCAGGATTAATCCTGATCGGTACCTGAACCTTTCAGCAGTGAACCTGGGACGTAAGGTATACATTAATGCACTTGAAGGTAAGTCTGAGGATATAGAATTCAGAATACACCTTGTTTCAAGTCAGAATAAAATCCCTTTGGATTCAAAATATTTTGAAGGCCTTGAACCTGTTGAAGAATATGAGGTAAGCGGAGCGTACACCTACCTGTATGGTTCTACAAATAATTTCAGCGAAGCACTTGAATTGCAGACCAAAGCACAGGAGAATTTTCCGGATGCAACTGTTGTAGCATTTAGAAATGGACGTTTGATTAAATTGGAAAGGGCGCTGAAATCGCTTCAGTAATTAACCGAAATATGTTAATAATTTACATATTACCAAATTCAAAACCTATCACTACCTACCAGTTAGCCGGTTATCTATCAAATTGTTAAGGACATACGACTGATACACAATGTGTTAAAAAATTAAAAAAAAATATAAATTTTAACCCTCTCAAAACGAAACGGATATAAATATTTTAGATCCCTCCCTATAAAATTGATTTTTTTTTAAACTTTTTTTTCGCAATTTTTGCTTTCGGGAATTAAAAAGGGAATTTTGTAGAACCTCAAAATCCGACGAGAAAAAAATGAACAGCGAACATCTGAATGCATGGGAAAAATGCCTCGACATTATCAGGGATAATGTGCCAGGTAGTAGCTTTAAAACCTGGTTTGAACCTATAGTCCCTGTAAAAATTGAAAACAAAGTATTAACAATTCAGGTTCCAAGTGCTTTTTTTTATGAGTATCTGGAAGAACAATTCATAGACATTCTTCGAAAGACACTTCGCATGGTTTTGGGCGCTGGCGCCAAACTTGAGTATAATGTTGTTATGGGACCTGTAAATTCAGCCAATCATGACAACAATGGTTCTCCCTATACCATTAGCTATCCTACAAACAGTGGCACAAAAATTATTAACCAGCCATTAACCATACCTTTAAAAGCAGACGAAAAGAAATCAATAAAGAATCCTTTTATTATTCCCGGTATACAAAAGTTGCAGGTCGACCCTCAATTGAAACCAGATAATACATTTGAGAATTTTGTAGAGGGTGATTGCAACCGGCTGGCACGAAGTGCAGGTTACGCTGTTGCTCATAACCCGGGAGGAACAGCCTTTAATCCTTTAATGATATACGGAAATTCAGGCCTTGGAAAAACTCACCTGGCACAAGCCATCGGGATTGAAGTAAAAGAGTGCATGCCCAATAAGGTTGTACTTTATGTAAATGCCAATAAATTTCAAACACAGTTCACAGAAGCCACACGTAACAACAACCGGAACGACTTCCTTCATTTTTACCAGATGATAGATGTTCTCATTTTGGATGATGTGCATGAATTCGCCGGTAAAGAAAAAACTCAGGAAACATTTTTCCATATATTTAATCATCTGCACCAAACAGGGAAGCAGCTGATATTAACCTCTGACAAGCCGCCTATTGAATTAAAGGGAATGGAACAAAGGCTGCTTTCAAGGTTTAAATGGGGACTTACAGCCGACCTTCAAACTCCGGATTTTGAAACACGGATGGAAATACTGCGCCGCAAAGTTTACACTGATGGCATTAAACTCTCTGATGAAGTGCTTGAATTTATCGCTTCACATGTCACTACCAATGTTCGTGAACTGGAGGGTGCGCTGGTATCGCTTTTAGCGCAATCAATGCTTAACAAGCGGGAAATTACCCTTGATTTAACGGCCAAACTGATTAATAAACTGGTGCAAAACTCAAGGAGAGAGCTTTCAATTGAATACATCTCGAAAGTGGTTTGCGACTATTTTAACATGCCGGTTGAATCAATCCAGACTAAAACCCGTAAACGGGAAATTGTACAGGCTCGGCAAATCACCATGTATTTTTCAAAAACCCTGACAAAATATTCACTGGCCAGTATAGGAGCACAAATTGGAAATAAAGATCATGCCACCGTACTTCATGCATGCAAAACTGTCAATAACCTGAAAGATACGGATAAGAACTTCAGGCAGTACATGGATGACATTGAAAAGAAATTAACAATGTAAACGTAATAAACCAGGTAAACGCCTGGTTTTCTTTTTATAAGCCTCATCTTCTTTAATCTGCTCAATGGTTTTCCTAATTGCAAGTATCATTTCTTCAACGGCCATTTTTATCATTTTCAGGCTTGCTAAAAATTATCCGATAAGATTAACCCCTCTTATTACCATAAATTATCTCGCAGCCAGCTTGCTGGGATTTATATTCCTGATGAAATTCGATGTTGAGCCATTTTTACAGGAAAGTGACTGGATACTTTTTGGAGGTATCCTTGGAATATTATTTATACTAATGTTTTATGTCATTGGAACATCTTCTCAAAAAGCAGGAATAACGGTTACCACACTTGCCAGTAAAATGTCTCTTGTGTTTCCTGTTTTCTTTTCCCTGTACTGGTTTAACGAAAAAGTTACATTTTTAAAATACCTTGGTCTGTCTCTGGCTATTATGGCAGTTTTGCTTACCATCTATAAAAAAGACGTTCGCAAGGTAAATCCATCGTCTGTTTTTCTGCCGATAATCATCTTTGCAGGAGGAGGCTTGATTGATTCGCTGATAAAGTTCATTCAGGAACTTTACATTACAGAAATGGAAACAGCAGCTTTCACCACTTCTGTTTTTTTCACTGCTTTCATTGGTGGAGTTATTGCCACAGCATTAAAACCAAAAAAGCCGGTGTTTTCACTAAATTATCATACCCTGGTGTTTGGGACTTTTCTAGGCCTCGCAAACTTTGGTTCCCTTTACTTTTTGATAAACGCTCTTGATAAAAGTTTGCTCGACAGCTCACTAGTTTTTGTACTAAACAATATGCTCATCGTAACTCTTTCGGCCCTTACAGGAAGATATATTTTCAAGGAGCATTTGAATAAAGTAAACCTTGCAGGTTTTTTACTTGCATTTATAAGTTTGTTTATATTATTATGAAATGAGCATGAGCAATTTATCACACCAACTGAGGATGATTAAAATCCTCATGCGAATTCCCTGTCTGCCGGGACAGGCAGGCATGTTATACCATTAAAAACTTACAATTCTAATAACATGAAAGATACTTACCGTACTATATCAACTGCGAGCGAAGGACACTTTAAAGACAAAGGCAGCAAGTTCATCGCCTATGCTTTTCCTGTGAAAACCGAAGAAGAATCAAAAGAAATTCTTGTCCAGCTCAAAAAGGAACATCACAGCGCCAGGCATCACTGCTATGCATGGCGTATTGGTACGGAAGACCCTGCCTTTCGTGCCAACGATGACGGCGAACCCTCCTCCACAGCAGGAAAGCCTATCCTGGGGCAGTTGCTCAGCTTTGATGTAACCAACATCCTCCTGGTAGTGGTACGTTATTTTGGAGGCACCTTACTGGGCACCAGCGGCCTGATAAATGCCTACAAAACAGCTGCTGCCGATGCACTAAATAATGCAGAAATAGTTACAAAAATTGTGGAAGAACATTTCCTGTTGAAGTTTCACTACCCCCGGATGAACGATGTGATGCAAACCATCAAACAGGAAAACCTGAATGTTGTCAGAACCCAGTTTGAGCTGGATTGCCGGCTGGAATTTTCAGTGCGTAAATCAGAGGCAGAAAGAATAAAGGGATTGTTTGCGGAAATGCAGGAGGTTGGAATTACACCAATCGAAGGCAAATAAGCAGTGTTAATAAAATTGTGATAAAATACACGCCTCTAAATGGATTGTTTTAAGGAAAGCTGTTAAATTTGAAATATGATTCGACGCCTAATTTTTACTTCATTTTATCTATCCGGCAGCGAAAACTGCTGCAACTACAAAATTTTCTTTTCCCGGCGTTTAATTAAATTCTTCTGCAGAGCTTATAAGGATAAAAAATACAAGTTGCTATTGTCAACAGAAAGCCAATATTTTTCATTTAGAAAATATTGGCTTTTTTTTAATTTCCGAAATTACAGAATACAATACATACATCAATGAAACGAGATTTAATTTCAATTACAGATTACTCGAAAGAGGAATATCTGAGAATCATGGAACTGGCAGGTGAGTTTGAGAAAAACCCGAACCAGGAACTGCTTCAGGGTAAAGTAGTAGCTTCCCTTTTTTTTGAACCTTCGACGCGCACAAGGTTAAGCTTTGAAACGGCAATCAGCAGGCTGGGCGGAAGGATAATCGGCATTGCCGACCCGGGAAGTTCCAGTACATCGAAAGGGGAAACCTTACACGATACCATTAAGATGGTGAGCAACTATGCCGATCTTATTGTAATGCGCCATCCCCTGGAGGGAGCTGCACGTTATGCAGCTGAAGTATCACAAGTGCCGGTTATCAATGCCGGCGACGGGGCAAATCAGCACCCCACCCAAACCCTGCTCGACATGTATTCCATTTTGAAGACTCAGGGCACATTTGACAACCTGAACATTTTTTTGGTGGGTGACCTTAAGTACGGCCGCACGGTACATTCCCTGCTGATGGCTATGTCACAGTTTGAAAATCCAATTTTTAATTTTATTGCCCCTCCTGAATTGCAAATGCCGGATGAGTATAAAATGTTTCTCCGTGAAAAAAACATACGGTACTTTGAGCATCGTGAATTTTCGGACATCATCAGCGAAGCTGACATTATTTATAT
Organism: Mariniphaga sp.; assembly: GCA_041687255.1. Taxonomy (GTDB): domain Bacteria; phylum Bacteroidota; class Bacteroidia; order Bacteroidales; family Prolixibacteraceae; genus Mariniphaga. The sequence continues at coordinate 53,515 of JAWLCL010000024.1, forward strand.
GACTCGTGTGCAAAAAGAACGTTTTTCAGATCCAATGGAATATGAGAAGGTTAAAAATGTATACATTCTGCGGAACAGCATGCTTGCCAAAACCAAACCTAATTTAAAGATACTCCATCCGCTTCCAAGGGTAAATGAAATTCATACCGATGTGGATAAAAACAAAAAAGCCTATTATTTTGAACAGGCACTAAATGGTGTGTTTACACGCGAAGCTATCATTTCACATATTATGAACCTCAAATAAGATTGCCATGAACGATAACATGAAGAAAAAGCTTAAACTAAAAGTTAGCGCCATAAAAGACGGTACTGTCATTGACCATATACCCGCTCAATATTTGTTTAAAGTTATTGCTATACTGGGTTTAGATAAAATTGAAAACCAGATTACCTTTGGCACTAACCTCGAAAGTGAAAAACTGGGCAGCAAGGCCATCATTAAGGTTTCGGATAAATTTTTTGAAAACGATGAAATTAACAAAATAGCCCTCGTTGCGCCACATGCAAAATTAAACATCATCCGCGACTATGGAGTTGTGGAAAAAAAGGTGGTAGAAATTCCGCATGAAATCATTGGAATTGTTAAGTGCTTTAATCCTAAGTGCATAACCAACAACGAAGTTATCACCACCCGTTTTAAAGTGGTGAACACATCACCCATTGCTTTAAGATGCAACTACTGCGAAAAACATACTGTAGGAGAACAGATGCGAATGCAATAAAAAAAACAATAAAAATATACATTGACCGAAACGTTTTTTTATATATTTGCACCTCAATTTTGAAGCTTATAAACTTTAAAATGTTCTTTCGGCAATAGCCCAGATGGCGGAATTGGTAGACGCGCTAGTTTCAGGGACTAGTATCCGCATGGATGTGCAGGTTCGAGTCCTGTTCTGGGCACAATAAAAGCTGCAGATTTAAAATCTGCAGCTTTTTTGTTTATACAAACTTTAGAAAACCCCGATGCAAATGCTGTCCCTGATTAAATTTTTGCAGGGAATTTAAACAAACTCTTAAGCAATTCGTTTCATTATTCTCAATGAAAAAACCGACAGGACATATTTACCGGATTCAGATTAACGGCTCATTATGGGTACTGATATTTCTGGTATCTTTTTTTTCTTCGTGCACTATTCGTAAAGGTATACAGGCCAACTTTGAAATTCCTGTCACCAAACAGTTAAATCCTTCGAAAGCTGTTTCCGGTCAGTATTCTGCATGTCATTATTCGGAGACTGATGTAAAAGCAACAGCATTTATTCAGAAATCCATTACCGGTTCCGGCTTTTTGGAACTCGCCCCGGAAAGCGGTATAAAATTCTTATCGCTCTTTTATAAAAAGAAAGATAACGTTATATCCGGATGGCCACTTACCTTAAAAGTTGAATCCTACATCCTTTTCAGGCAGATGAAATCAGATGTTAACCACCTGAGTTTCTTACTGCAGGATAGCAACCAGGGCTGACTTTTCATCGGAAATACTGAAAGCCGCCAAACAACTCAGACAAAAATAAAACAACCATCATCCGGATTGGAATCCTGAAATGATGGCATTCTGTATTTGATTACAATGAAAGACTGGATTGAACTCAATGTTACTGTTTGGCATGCAAACAGAAACTGTTTAAACAATGCCGTACTTTTTCAGCCTCACGACTGCAACAAAAGAAACATTCTGCTTTTCCACATAATTATAAGAATCAAAAAATACTTTCATTATTAAAAGCATTTTAAAATTAGAATAAAATGAACACTACAATAGAAAACCCTACAAATCAAACCTATCAATACTCTGGACTTTTTGCTTTATCATTACGAATGGTAGTTGGATGGACCTACTTTTCGGCCTTTTGGCGCAGGTTAATTCTGGAAAATAAGCTTGACCCCGAGTTGCCCGGATATATTGGTGAAAAATTCAATCACTTTCTCCCCAACGCTTTAGGCATTAAACCCATGATTGAATTCATGGTTTCCAACCCGGAAGTATTATGGTGGTCAATGCTCATTTTCACAATAGTTGAAGCCATTGTCGGCCTTTTTATAATACTGGGACTGTTTACAAGGCTGATGAGTATCGGTGTTTTTGGACTGGCAATGGGAATCTTATTGGGAGCCGGCTGGATTGGCACCACATGCCTGGATGAATGGCAGATTGGCATATTGGGCCTTGCAACCGGATTTACCCTCTTCTTCACAGGCGGTGGCTTTTATTCAACCGACAGTTGGCTGATAAAAAAATACCCTCAGCATACAAATCAAAAGTGGTTCAGCTGGCTTGGCTCCGGCATCCTTCCATTGGGAAATAAAATATTACATAAGCTGGTGCTGATTGGCACTGTATTTATTCTTTTTATTACGCTTATGACCAACCAGGTTTTTCACGGAGGATTATGGGGAAAGCTACATAACAAATCGGTAAGACCTGATATCGAAATTACCAATGCTCAACTGGACAATGATAATCTTAGCTTTGAAGTATTCCGAGTGGAGGGTGTCGATGTATATGGTTCTTTTTTAATTGGGATATCGCTAAAAGATGAACAGGATAACATCATCCTGAAGTTGGACGGCGAAGATTTGGCAAACTTTCCCGAACAGGATATAAGCAACGAATATGTAGCAAAGATTAAACCTGGAAAACACAGTCTAATCATACCCCTGGGAGCAAAAGCCACCCTCTCCATAAAGGACAAGGCGCTTCAAACACTTACTGCAGGAAAATATGAACTGATGTTAACCGACATCAGCGGATTGAACTGGACAACACAGGTAATGATTGATTAGTTTAAGATATAATTTCTAAAATAAAGACATACATAAACCGGGTGCTTTCCTGCCTTTTCCCGCAGCAAAAAAGTTGGCAGAAAAGCACCCGGTTTATAATTATTTTCCCCTGAATGCCTGTATAGTAATTTCATTTCAGGCTGTCTGATTTGGAACAAAAATATAATTCATCGTTATACAGGTTATGCGTTGATAATTCTCTTTCATTTTTTTGAAACCTTTACCAGTAGTTTAAGTAAAATTAATTCAAGAAACGCCCTCTTAGCTATTTGGAAAATTAAATTATTAACACATAAAAACTCAACAAAATGACCGTACAAAAATTAAAAAATTTTCTCGATGAGGAAAATATCAAGTATGTATCAGTGAAGCATTCGAATGCCTACACTGCACAGGAAGTTGCAGCCACTGCACATGTTTCTGGGAAAGAGTTTGCAAAGACTGTAATCATCAACAGGGAGGGCAAGCTGATAATGTGTGTGCTTCCTGCATCTTACAAGATTGATTTTGGCCAGCTAAAAGCCAATCTTGGCAGTGAAGACATTGCTCTTGCCGGTGAAACTGAATTTAAAAACAGCTTCCCGGATTGTGAAGTAGGTGCCATGCCTCCGTTTGGAAATCTGTATGATATGGAAGTATACGTTGCCGAAGTGCTTACCCAGAATAAGGAAATAGCCTTCAATGCGGGCACCCACACCGAAATCATCAGGATGAGCTTTAGCGATTTTGAGCGCCTTGTAAATCCAAAGGTGTTAAGGTTTTCAAAAAAAGAAGTAGCCATGCCGGGAGACCCTTCAGAAAGGTGGCAGGAAGATTATTAAAAAACCAGCACCTTTGCCCCTTTAATCTTCCGGTGCTTAATGTCCATAATTGCCTGATTGGCTTTGCTGAATGGATAAACCTGCACTTCAGGTTTAAGTGGTATTTCAGCAGCAATATGTAAAAACTCACGCACATCCTTGCCGGTGATATTGGCCACGCTTTTCACCTCTTTTTCCATCCATAAGTGGTTGGTATAATCGAGTTGCAGAAGTTGTTCCTTATCTATACTTTCTTTCCGGATGGCATTGATGACCAGCCTGCCGCCCGGCTTTAATACCTGCAGGGCGGCAAGTACAGGCTTCCAGACAGGTGTGGTATCGATAACAGCATCGAGATAAACAGGCGGCTGTTCATGGGTATCACCTGCCCATCCTGCCCCCAGCTGAAGGGCAAACTTTCTTTCATTGAGATTACGGGCAAACACATAAATTCCCGAATGCGGATATAGGTAAGAAATAAGTTTCAAAACAATATGTGCGGAGGCGCCAAACCCGGTAAGACCGATATCCTGCCCGTCGTGTAAATTGCACAACACCAGAGAACGGTAACCTACAGCCCCTGCGCACAATAAAGGGGCAGCTTCAACGTCCGAAAAACATCCCGGTATAGGATAGGCAAAACGTTCGGGAACTGCCATATATTCGGCATAACCTCCATGAGCATCCCTACCCGTAGCCCGAAACCCCGCACACAGATTTTCCCTGCCCGTATTGCAAAATTCGCAGTTGCCACAAGAGGAAAAAATCCAGGCCACTCCTACCCTCTTTCCAACCACCAGCTCAGGATTACTGCCTCTTGTTTCTTCTACAATACCAATAACCTGGTGTCCAGGTATCATTGGAAAGACCGGCGGTGGAGTGCGTCCTTCTATTTCATCAATCTCGGTGTGACATACACCACAGGCTTTTATTCTTATCAGTAATTCTCCATTCTTTGGAACAGGTTTGGGAATTTCCACCTCCTTAAGTGGAGCCTGACATTCATCAAGATTGTTAATCTTATCTATTATCCATGCTTTCATGAGAAACATTGTTTACAGCTGTGAACTCCCCGGCAGGTATAATTGTAACTATATCAAATAACACTCTGAAGACAGATTAGGGAGAAGTTACCTTAAAGGTCAGAATTTAATTTTAAATGAAAGACTTATTTCCGGTAAAAGTTGAATGTTATTCAGGGTATAAAGCCGATGAATACCCCCGGCGTTTTTACCTCGAAAACAACAGGTTTGATGTTGAAGAAATCATTGACCGCTGGTATCAGTTGCCTGCCTCAGAAAAAGAAGAAGATTCAGCTTCGCTGTTTCCTGCAGCCAATTACTATAAGGTTCGCACTACAGATGGAAATATATATATCCTCAGGCATGAAACCGAAGCCAATATTTGGTATTTATGGATAAAAGGAGAAAGCATAAGTCTGCCTTAAAGCTGAATAGATTACCTGAGCAACACCTTTAATGAACAAAGTACCCTTCGTTTTGCTTCTTATTATTACGACAAGATCAAAAAAATCATGTGATGTATAGAAAAATAATATTCAGTATAGCAGTATTGCTTTTTTCGTTGGTATCATTCGCGCAATCGCCCGATTTGTATCCTCCTACTGTACCAGAAGCAGTAGATGTAAATCTGTTCAACATTATTCTTTACATAGTCCTTCCAATAGCACTCGTGGCAGCATTCTTCTGGTATCAGCGTTCACAGAAAAAAAATCGGCAGGAAAAGCTGAAAGAGAGGGAAAAAGATACTGACAAAAAAAGAAGAAAGGATTAAAGAAAAAAGGTAATAAAGAAAATA
>JAWLCL010000025.1:0-57140 GCA_041687255.1 Mariniphaga sp.
AGTAACAGAAGCAGTGGTTACTGTTGGTGGTACAGGCTTCTGTCCGGTTGTGAAATCTACCTGTTCTCCATAAGCTGTGCCCTGACTGTTTATGGCATACGCACGAACATAATACTTTGTGTTTTCAGCAAGTCCGGTAACTGTTTTGCTGAAAGAACCTGTTCCACTGCCAATTACAATTTTAGTATTTGCAGTAGTTGGATTTTGTGAAGTACTATAAACAATACCTCTTTCTGTTACTTCTGCATTTCCATTAGAAGTTACATTCCCACTCATAACTGCGCTGTTTATTGTAATATTAGTAACAGAAGCAGTGGTTACTTTTGGTGGTACAGGCTTCTGTCCGGTTGTGAAATCTACCTGTTCTCCATAAGCTGTGCCCTGACTGTTTATGGCATATGCACGAACATAATATTTGGTATTTTCAGCAAGACCGGTAACCGTTTTGCTAAAAGAACCTGTTCCACTTCCAATTACAACTTTTGTATTTGCAGTAGTTGGATTTTGTGAAGTACTATAAACAACACCTCTTTCTGTTATCGTTGCATTTCCGTCAGAAGTGATATTTCCTCCCATAATTGCACCGTTTGGGGTAATGTCGGTAATTGAATTTGTAGATACAGTTGGTGGTTCAGGACATGCCGGCGTTTCAAAGGTAACCTGGTTTCCATATGAAGTTCCGGCACTGTTAATGCCATATGACCTGACGTAATAGGTAGTTTTTTCTACCAGTCCGGTTATCTCCCGGCTAAATGAATTCTGGTCACTACTTATGGAAATTTTCGTATCAGAGGTGGTCGGATTGGCAGTTTTGGCATATACAATTCCGCGCTCGGTGACAGTTGTCCCACCTGTGTTTGAAATATTCCCGCCCAGAATAGCGCTGTTGCAGGTTAAATCAGTTTGTGCGGCTGTGGTTAATGAGGCGGTAAAAATGGGTGTAGCCTGCGCTGCAACCGTGTTGCTATTATTGTCACCGGCATAAGCGTATAAACGGTACTGATGAAGTTCTCCTCCTTTTAAATCTGTATCGGACCAGCTTGAGGCAGTTTTTCCCGGTGAGGCAACATTGCTCCAATCCTCAGTGCCCACTTTCCGCTCGATTTTGAACCCGGAGATGTTCCCATTATCCTGCTTCCATGTCAGGTCCAGCTTATTATCCTCCTGCACTGCCTGAAAATTAGATGGAGTCCAAATCTCTTTTGGGCAATCGGGATCAAAGGGGTTAGTTATTGGTTCATCGCAGGTGAATAAAAGCAGAAGAAGCAAAACTCCGATAAAATATTTTAGTGCTGTTTTCATAGCTGGGTATTTTAGGGTTATTTTTGAAAAAACTTAATTACCTTGTAAAAAATATTAATCTTTAACGCATCTAACAGAAAGTCCAACTGAATCAAAAAAGTGAGCCGAATTTTCGAAATTTGAGTTTGTATCAAGAATCCAAAAATATGGACCTTCATTTGCACCAGGAGGCATAGGTGTTGAAGTCCACCATCTTGTCCCACTTTTAGGAATATTATCTCCATCAAATTCATTATATTTTGGGCTAATCGAACCTCCTGGATATGCAGTAAAACCAAAATCATCCAATCCATTATTTTCAAGCCAACCACTAGTTGATTTTAAATGCACCCCAACATTTTCCCATTGAATGAAAAAATAATCCTCATATCTTGGATCTACAGGATATACGATTTTTTTGTAAGGTCCTTTTTCATCACTTACATACTGCGCCAATTGATCCCATTCTTCATTACTGGCTAAATGCCAGCCACTCGGACAAGATGTAATTGCTGATTTATGAGTATAAAGAACACCAGAGGTTTTGAATGCATAGGTTGTTTTTGCTTCTTCTATGCTCGACCCCCAATATTGATATACGTAGTACATGCCTTGAGGATTTTCAGTATTTAGAATTTCTTGGTTGGGGGCATAATCCGCAGGCATAGTGCTTAAATAAGGAAGATATGCCAAATTTTCTGCCATCCAGATCTGGTCTCCAATTTTTACCCATTTATAGGTCTTTCCATCACGTTCATCGGTAAAGTTTCCGGTTAATTCTTCTTTGGTTTTAAATGTCACCTGGTTTCCATATGCCGTACCCTGGCTGTTTATGGCATAGGCGCGCACATAGTAAGTAGTATTTTCAGTAAGGCCTGTGACTATTTTGCCGAAAGCAAAAGCACCTATGCCGCTGCCTATCGGAAATTTATTATCTGCAATGGTTGGATCCTCCAAGATACTGTAAACAACGCCACATTCAGTTATGGGTGCATTTCCATCGAAAGTGATATTTCCTCCCATTCTTGCACTGTTTGGTGTAATATCGGTAACGGATCTAGTTGTTACAGTTGGCACTACATCACATGCCGGTGTGGTAAAAGAAACTTGGTTCCCATAAGAAGTTCCGGCACTGTTCGAGGCATAGGCCCTGATGTAGTAGGTTGTTTCCCCTTCCAGTCCGGTAACTTCCTGGCTAAATATACCTGTTCCATTACCCATTTCTTTTTTATTATCAGAGATAACTGGATTTTCTGTTTTGCTGTAAACAATTCCACATTCCGTAACGGTTGATCCGCCATCAGCGATAATGCTACCCCCAAGAGTTGCGCTTGAACAGGATATGTTTACTGGTGTGCTGGTTGTTACAGTTGGCGGTACAGCACATGCCGGTGTTTCAAACGAAACCTGGTTTCCATAAGATGTTCCGGCACTGTTAATGGTATAGGCCCTGACGTAGTAAGTTGTTTCCTCTTCCAATCCGGCAATTTCCTGACTAAATGGACCTGTTCCATTTCCGATCTCTTTTTTAGTGTCTGAGATAGCAGGATTCTCTGTTTTGCTGTAAACAATTCCCCTTTCAGTGACGGTTGCTCCTTTATCATCTGTAACATTGCCCCCAAGTGTCGCACTGGTGCAGGATATATTTGTTGGTGCACTGGTTGTTACAGATGCTTCAACAGCACATGCCGGTGTGGTAAAAGAAATATGGTTTCCATACGATGTTCCGGCACTGTTAATGGCATAGGCCCTAACGTAATAGGTTGTTTTCTCCTCCAGTCCGGTAACTTCCAGTGAATATGAACTCTGGCCATTACCCATGATAATTTTTGTATCAGAGGTGGTCGGATTGGCAATTTTGGCATAAACTATTCCACACTCGGTAATAGTTGCACCTCCGGTGTTTGAAATATTCCCGCCCAAAACGGCGCTGTTGCAGCTTAAATTACTTTGTGTGGTTGTGGTTAATGAGGCTGTAAAAACGGGAGTTGCCTGCGCGGTAACTGTGTTGCTGAAATTATCGCCTGCATAAGCACACAAACGATATTGGTGAAGTTCTCCACCTTTTAAATCTGTATCGGACCAATTCAAAGCAGTTTTTCCCGGAGAGGCAACATTGCTCCAGTCCTCAGTGCCTACTTTTCGTTCAATTTTAAATCCGGAGATATTCCCATTATCCTGCTTCCATGTCAGGTCCAGCTTATTTTCCGCCTGCACCACCAGGAAATTGGATGGAGTCCAAATCTCCTTTGGACAATCAGGATCGAAAGGATTGGTAATTTCTTTATCACAGGTTGATAACAACAGAAGAAGTAAAATTCCGATGAAACATTTTATTGTTGTCATGGCCGCATGACTTAAGGTTTTTAAATAAAGCTAAAAACATAAAAAAGGGCCAAACCTCAATCGTGTTCGATATTTTAGAAATAAGTATTTGCCAGATATTCAATGCTGTATGTTTTCAATCTTTAATACAGCGCACACTAAAGCCATAGTATTCAGTAGCATCACTTCTTAATATTTTATTGTAGTCAGAACTTAAACTTCGTTTATAATAATAAGTATAATCACCGTCGTATGCTACAGTTGCTGTCCACCAAGTACATTCAGTGCCCAAACCGTAAAATTCACGCATTTTGTCAAATCCTCCACCGGGTAGTGCAGTAAACCCATAGTCATCAGTTCCGTTTCCATTATTATCCCAGCCACTAATTGACTTTAATTTTTGGCCCTCATTTGTACCTCTCCATCCTGAGCTATTTGTTTCGGTAGAGTTCATTCCGATTGCCATTTCTAATTGTTTCCACTCGTTATCACTTGGCACATGCCATCCTTCGGGACATGTCCATTGAAAGTTTCCGGCAGAATATAAATTGCCATAAATTTCACTGTTATTTTCCTCTTCAAAGTAAGGTGTACCTTGATATGCCAAATTCTCAGCCATCCATATCTGCTCACCTATTTTTACCCATTTGTATGTTTTTCCATCACGTTCATCAGTAAAGGTTCCGGTTAATTCTTCCTTGGTTTTAAAGGTCACCTGGTTTCCATATGCCGTACCCTGGCTGTTTATTGCATAAGCGCGTACATAGTAAGTAGTGTTTTCAGTAAGGCCGGTAACGATTTTGCCGAAAGCAAAAGCACCTGTGCCGCTGCCTATCGGAACTTTATTATCTGAGATGGTTGGATCCTCCGAGATACTGTAAACAACGCCACATTCAGTTACCTTTGCATTTCCATCGAAAGTAACATTCCCTCCCATACTTGCGCTGTTTGGTGTAATATCGGTAACGGATCTAGTGGTTACAGTAGGTACTACAGCACATGCCGGTGTGGTAAAGGAAACCTGGTTCCCATAAGAAGTTCCGGCACTGTTAATGGCATAGGCCCTGATATAATAGGTTGTTTCCTCTTCCAATCCGGTAATTTCCTGATTAAATGAACCTGTTCCTTTTCCTATATCTATTTTATTTTGCGAGGTAGTTGGATTATCTGTTTTGCTGTAAACAATTCCCTTTTCAATGACGTTTGCCCCACCTTCATCGGTAACGTTACCCCCAAAGATTGCGCTTGTACAGGAAATATTTGTTGGTGTACTGGTTGTTACAGATGCTTCAACAGCACATGCTGGTGTGTTGAAAGAAACCTGGTTTCCGTAATATGTTCCTGCTTTATTAGTGGCATAAGCCCTGACGTAATAAGTTGTTTTCTCTTCCAGTCCGGTAACTTCCTGTGCAAACGAACCCTGCCCATTTTCTATGACAATTTTTGTATCAGAGGTGGATGGATTGGCACTTTTTGCGTAAACAATTCCTCTTTCTGTTATAGTTGCGCCACTATCATCAGTAACGCTACCCCCCAGTGTTGCGCTATTGCATGCTAATTCTGCTGGTGAACTGGTTGTTACAGTTAGCGGTACAGCACATGCCGGTGTTTCAAACGAAACCTGGTTACCGTATGATGTTCCGGCACTGTTAATGGCATAGGCTCTGGCGTAGTAGGTAGTTTCCTCTTCCAATCCTGTAATTTCATGGCTAAATGAACCTGTTCCATTTTCCATCTCTTTTTTATTATCCGAGATAGCAGGATTTTCTGTTTTGCTGTAAACAATTCCCCTTTCCGTAATAGCTGCTCCGCCATCATCGGTCACATTCCCTCCAAGTGTTGCGCTTGTGCAGGATATGTTTGCTGGTGTACTGGTTATTACGGTTGCCACTGCAGCACATGCCGGCGTTTCAAACGAAACCTGGTTTCCGTAAGATGTTCCTGCACTGTTAATGGCATAAGCCCTGACGTAATAGGTTGTTTTCTCTTCCAGTCCGGTTATCTCCCGGCTAAATGAATCCTGGTCACTGCTTATGGCAACTTTTGTATCAGAGGTGGCCGGGTTGGCAGTTATGGCATAAACAATTCCACGCTCGGTAATGGTTGCGCCTCCGGTGTTTGAAATATTTCCACCCAGAATAACGCTGCTGCAGGTTAATTCACTTAGGGCTGCTGTGGTTAATGAGGCAGTAAAAACCGGTGTAGCCTGTGCTGTAACTGTGTTGCTATTATTGTCACCGGCATAAGCGCATAAACGGTACTGATGAAGTTCTCCTCCTTTTAAATCTGTATCGGACCAGCTTGAGGCAGTTTTTCCCGGTGAGGCAATATTGCTCCAATCCTCAGCGCCCACTTTTCGTTCAATTTTGAACCCGGAGATGTTCCCATTATCCTGCTTCCATGTCAGGTCCAGCTTATTATCCGCCTGCACTGCCTGGAAATTGGATGGAGTCCAAATCTCTTTGGGGCAGTCGGGGTCGAAGGGATTTGTAACTTCTTTTTCGCAGGTGAATAATAGCAGAAAGAGTAAAATTCCGCTGAAATATTTAAATGCTGTTTTCATAGTCAGTGACTAGAGGTTATTATTTTAAATGCTAAAAATTCAAAGACAGAGTTGCCAAACCTCCGTCTTGTATTGGCAGCACCTGGAATCCGATTCGTGCTTTTGCATTGGCTTGTTTTTTTGCGTGAATTGCAGTCATGACTCCGGAGAGTACTGCAGCACCAAATGCTACAGGGTATATTTTATCGAGTGTTTCAAATTGTTCTCTTATTTCTTTTGCATCTGTAGTAGCTGATTCATAGTCGTTATGCAGGCTGTTCGATTTGAGAAGCAAGCCAGTTCCAACGGCCGCAGTGGTAATTGTGGATGCCAGCCAGATGGTTTTCTTGGTTTTGTGTTTCTTGTAATCAGATGATACTGCAGGTTCAGGTTTCTCTTTTACTGGTTTTCCGGATAAAACCAAATCCAACTTTTTAACGTCAGATATTCCGCTTGATGTATTTTTTGCTGTAAGTTCAATTGTATATTGTCCACGGTTCATATACCGGTGTGAAGGTTCAAATTCTTCAGAGGTGTTTTGGGTTCTTCCAGACTGTGGATCGCCAAAATCCCATATAAATTTGTCTGCATTTTCCGAAAGATTTTTTAGCTCAATAATAACTGGCACAGTGCTTTTTTTATATTCAGAACCAATGATTTTAAAATCGGCTACAGTAGGTTTATGTTCCTGGATTATAACATCTTCATTAGTTTCACTTTCAAGTTTTATAACCGAATTATAAGCTTTTAAGGAAATGGTATATCTTCCTCCTTTTTCGTAAGTGTGTGAAGGATTTTTTTCAAATGAATTGTTCTCAATCCCGGAATTTGCATCTCCGAAATTCCACTCATACCTGTCGCTGTTTGAAGAGAGGTTATTGAAAATTAATTTACAGGGAGCAATTAAATTTCCACTTTCGGTACTAAATTCAAATTCGGCCTTTGGTTCTTTTTCCTGGTATGCAATAACATTCACTTCAAGTTTGTTGATGTCTTTGTTAAAATCATCCTTATAATTCCAGTATATAATTTTATTGCCCGGAGTAATGGCACGCCCGTAATCTCCAAACAGATTGTTTGTGTTGGGAATTACCGGCTGCCCCTCATAAATCAGTTCCAGAATCACATTAAAAAACCTGGTGCCGTCGTTGGCAACCAGATCGTATTCAACAAACATCTTTTTTTCATCCGTGCGGGGGGTAGTTCGCACATTGGTGGCATAATTTGTTTCCTGGCTGTAACAGACATTCGTAACTACAAACAACAAAAGGAAACTCAACAATAATAGTCTGTTCATTGGTTTCATTTTTTAATTAGAAGTTACGAAAAATTTTAATTCAAGGGATAGGTCTGATGTATCAAAATCCTTAATTTATGTTGCAAAAGTTTTAAAACACGGACCAAATGATATACCGTTGTCTTCTTTTCTGTCAATCGAATCAGTTGTGGTATACCATTTGATAAACTGAATTATTGATATGCATCATTAATCATTGTATGAATTTCCTCCTGAGTTAGCATCCTGTCATAAATGCGTAGCTCATCCATCAGACTTTGATCAGAGAAATGATTCCATTCGGTAAACCTTGGAGCCCCCGACATAATGGAAAGCAAATCGGCACCCAACCAGTTTATTCCAGCATGCTCACCAGAACTCACCTCTTCTCCATCAATGTAAACTGCAGCCCTGGATTCAGAAATGGTAATTGCAAAATGCACCCAATTGCTGGCTGAAGGATCAACATTAGCATTGGCTCCTCCATCAAACCATCTTTCACCCTCATCTGTGCCCACATTTAATTTAAACCTTTGCATACCCGAATCATCCTCTCTAAAGAATCTAAGTCCTTTGGTCCTGTCGTTTTGTCTCTCCGGGTATCCTACATTTTCAGTGTCTTTCTGGCTCATTACCAAGATGCCTGCACGGCTGGGTTCTGTATTTATATACATCCAGAAGGTGGCGCTGAAGACATCATTTTGCAGCCGGCGGGTAGGGAATGACAGATAAGCACCTTCTGCGCCGGCATAAGCCTGGCCAGAGATGCCGTAATCAAACCCGGGACTTCCAATCACCATGGCATCCTCACCGGTTACATGTTCGATGAAATTTCCCTCGAACGGCAGGTAGAAGATTTCTCCATACCGTCCTTCAAACTGCGGTATTTTGCCGGATTCCCTCTCTATTATGCCCTGAATCTCATTCTGGGTAAGCACCCTGTTAAACAGACGGAGCTCATCCATGTAACTTAAGTCGGATAAATGATTCCAGCCTGTAAATCCTGGTGCACCTGACATTATAGACAACTGATCAACACCTGTCCAGTCGATTCCGGCAAGTTCACCTTGACTGACTACATTCCCATTAATATAAACCTTAGCCTGGTCGGCAGCAATTGTGAAAGCCAAATGTACCCAATCGGTTGCGGTGGGGTCAATTGTAGCAGCATCACCACCATCGAACCATGCTTCATCATCACCGGTTCCTACATTTAATTTGAATAGCTGCCGTGTAGCACTTCCCTCACGGAAAAACCTGAACCCGGAAGTCCGTATATTTTGGGCATTGGGATTAGCGGGGTCCTCCGGGCTCATTACCAAAATACCTGCACGATCGGGAATGGCATTAATTCTCATCCAAAATACAGCACTAAACTGCATGGTTTGCAGTTCTTCAGCGGGAAATGTCAGGTACGAATTTGTAGCGCCTGCATATGCATTTTCTCCCTCAACACTAACACCTGCAAAGTCAGGATTTCCTACTTCGGTGGCTGGCTGAAAAGAAATAAGTTCCATGAAGTTGCCATCGAAAGGCATGTAAAATATCTCTCCTTCGTATACCGGTACATAGGTTGCGCATTGTGGTGTGGTAAAAGAAACCTGGTTTCCATAGGAAGTTCCGGCACTATTGATGGCATAGGCTCTGACATAATAGGTTGTTTTTTCTTCCAATCCGGTAACCTCCTGTGCAAAGGCTCCCTGGCCGCTGCCCATGGCAATTTTTGTATCGGAGGTTGTTGGATTGGCAGTTTTTGCATAAACAATTCCGCGCTCGGTAATATTTGCCCCTCCGGTGGTTGATATATTGCCGCCCAGGGTAACGCTGCTGCAGGTTAAATGAGTTGGCTCCGCTGTTGTTAATGATGCAGCTAAAACGGGTGTAGCCTCTGCTGTAACCGTGTTGCTAATATTATCGCCGGCATATGCGTACAAACGGTATAGGTGAACCTCTCCACCTTTTAGATCTGAATCGGACCAGCTTATGGCAGTTTTTCCCGGTGAGGCAACATTGCTCCAATCCTCAGTGCCCACTTTTCGTTCAATTTTGAACCCGGTGATATTCATGTTTTCCTGTTTCCAGGTCAGTACCAGATTATCATCCGCCTGCACCGCCTGAAAACCAGATGGCGTCCATATCTCTTTTGGGCAGTCGGGGTCGAAAGGATTGGTAATTTCTTTTTCGCAGGTAAAGAAAAACAGAAGTAGCAAAACTCCGCTGGAATATTTTAGTGCTGTTTTCATAGCCGGATGTTTTAAGGTATTTCTGAAAATTCTAAAATTCAAAGATCAGATAATCAAATCTCCGTGATAAAGTAATAGAACATGGTTTCTGCAATAAACGTTTTTCATCAGAGCAAAGAGAAGCCGGTATGTTGATGGCACAATAATTTTCCTGCCTGTAACTGAAATTTATACCGTTAAAAACAAATAAAATGCAACAATAAAAAGTCAGTACTGTGGGGTTTATTCTATAAGAAGTTACGAAAAAATTTAATTCAAGGGATAGCTCTGGTGTATCAAAATCCATAACTTATGTTGCAAAAGCTTTAACTCATGTTGCAAAAACTTTCAAAGAAACTTATTCTTATGGATCAATTAATATTATAAAATGTAATGCAGGAAAAAGTAAAAGTTTCATATGCTTTTTATAGGTTAGGATGGTATAAATCTGGATAATAAGTGGTAACTTAAAGAGTAAATTTAACACATACTCTAGTTTTAATAAAAGAATCCCAGGCTATGGGAACAATCCTATTAAAAAAAGGTGCAACAGGTAGAGTAGTAAAGGAACTACAAAATTTGCTCAAGCTAAGGTTGGGATCAATTGTAAATCTTAAAGAAGATGGCGTTTTTGGAATGAATACATGGCGTGCTGTTTTAATGTTCCAAAAAAGAGAATGGCTGGTTGAAGACGGACAGGCAGGCCCATGTACGTGGGCAGCACTCCGGCAAACGGAACAATATAAAATATTACATCCGGTAAGATTGATTCCACAGCATGATTCGACTTCCTGTTGGCTGGCTGCCACTTCAATGCTATTAAATATGAGTATATCCCGAAGTAGTGTTCCATCTTCATTAATAGCAGGCAATGGAGCATTATTCAACGATTCTGAATTAAATTCACCGGTACATACAGAACAGTTTGCCAAACACTTCAATCTCCAAATGTATCATCCGCAGAGCTGGTCTGCTGAAGGATTAGCCAGTCTGTTGCGAATGGGACCTTTGGCAACCCATATTCTGTGGAACGTATCCGGTTATGTAAATGGAATGGGCAGTCGTGGTCATTTTGCAGTAATTGCCGGTATACGGGGTGACGGAACTTCTTTGGGTACAACATTACGAATCTATGATCCCCTGCCGGTTAACAGAGGTAGAATAAAGTCTTATGGTTATTACAGGTTAATGCATGGAATACCGGCACTTACTTATCAGCTTTTTCAAGCAAAAAGGTAATTGTACATACTTAAGAAAAATGATGAATACGTAAAAAAATATCACTAAATCATGGAGAAATGTCCGGACATATTCAAATCATCAAAAGAAGTTATTGTACTTGCTGTTGAATTTTCTGAAAAAACACTGTTAAATTCACCGGAAATAATAAATAAAACCCTGCAGAATCCCAAATTGCAGAGAGAAATTCAGAATATCTTACTGGACGAAGCAAGACGTCTTTCAGCAAAACAACGGATGGGTGCTGAAGTATCTGTTAATGATTCAAAACAAATTCTAAAAAAAGCATCCAAACCTTTTGTTAATTAGCTGCCGGGGATGTTAAAAGACAAATTTTAGATAGTTGGGAATATAAAAAATTAAAAGCCGGTGCCCAACAGTTACAATGTTCATTTAATACGACACCTGTTGGTGTATTTGTAGATAAAAATAAAGGATGGCTCATATTTGTAGCCGCAGGTCTGGCAGTTGGGACTTTAACAGCAATGTATATTGTTCAAAAAGGTGATGCATTTACCAATATCACAACTAAATTAATAGGTGAAAAGGTGAAATTTAAGTTACTCGGCAAAGTGAAAGTCGGTGCCAAAGACTCTAAATTTGAACCTTCGAAAAGGAGCCTTGGTACAACTGTTTTTACAAATGTAGATTGGAAAAAAGTTGATACTAAATTTAATCTTAAAATAAAAGCAGAAGGAACCAATTACAACAGCTTCTGCATCTGCTGAAGTGTTGGTTAAACTCTCACCGCCATTTACACTGCAATCAAAGGGTATGATAGGATATTTAAGTCCCAGTGAAAAGTTTCAGAATTATTTGATTTACTATTTTCAACTTGGGGAAATTCAATGAAACGGGTTTGAAAGCAAGTACTATGGCATTTATTAAACAAGAACAGGAAGAGAGAAGCAGGGGAGGAAGTTTAAGTATAAATTGTCCTCTTTACGGTAGTCCCGGTTTAAATTAAAACATTTGGCGCACTGAGATTTGTTGGAAAAGGGGGACAAAAAGAAATATTTACCTCAACAGGTAACATCACAAAAAATGAATATTCTTTGGGTTTGGAAATCTTTGGAAAGTTTCCCTGATATTTTTAGTTCGGGTTTTTATGACCTTTCATTAAACTGCTACATTTCATAATAGCAATTTTGTGCATTTTTTTTTGTAAATTACATATATTAAAAAGTTAATGCCATGGCAGATTCATCACCATATTTTAATGAAGTCAAGTCAAGGCAACAAAGAATTGTTCAAGAAATAAATAAAGTCAAAAGTCAACTTTTGAGGATTGAAGAAGGGAAAATACCAGCTTCCCAACCTTTTATATCTTTTAAAGCATCTTCAAATATAAGGGATTTAAGATCACCTCACCGGAATTTAAAAGAAGCCTTACAATATGACTTGCATGTATTACAAAATTTATTTAAACAGTTAGAATCTGAAAAAAGAAATAAGAAGGAAAAGCTGGCAAGAAAAGAAGTTGCTCAAATAAGGGAGCGGATTAGCAGGCATTTAATATCTGCTGCAAGAGATGGTGTACTGGATGACCAGGAAACAAAAAAAGGACTTGCATTGGCACAGTCAGCTCTTAAAAGCAGTATCTTGGTATTAAAAGTTAATCCTAGCAATCAAAATATAAAAACTACCCTTGATTCTTTAGCAAATGCATTAGTTTTTGGAGCAGACATAGAAAGGGGAATTGGAGCTGAAGCATACAAGGCACTTACGGAAGCGTCAAAAACACGGCACGCAAATGCGGATACACATTTTAGAAATAGTCCAAATACTAAAAATTTAGCACAAATATTACAGGAATTAGCATTGGCTCAAGCGTTTGGTGCTGAAATTTCCGATAAGCCCATAGGCTGGAAGCCAGTGGGAAACAAAAGCCACTCTGTGGCTCCGGGAGATACCTTGAGTGGCCTTTCAGATCAATATTATAGTAAAAAGGGATATTGGGATGTAATTTATCTTGAAAATTTTGGTGTAATAGGTGACAAACCGGATCAGTTAAAGATTGGTACTGTATTAGTGATTCCTTAACATTGTATGAGTAGTGCTCATAATAAAATGAAACAATAAACTAAAATTGCCCGGGCCTGATTTTACTTTCTTTTAAGCAATATTTGTCGGTTGAAAACCTAAGCAGTAAAAAGTTCTCAGTATTAGTTACTAATGAAAAAAATTGCCATCCAAATTACTTGGATTTTAGTCTAAAGGTGTCCCAGTGACAAAAACAGGAGTTTTGAATGAGAAACCGGATGTACCATTTACATTACTCCCAAATAACAGATTAAATAAAAATGAGAGGGCTGCTACTTTAATCCATAAATATATCCATCATATTCAAAATCAGAGTGGGCACTCCGGACGCGAGGTTGCCAACTTTAACCGCATAACGCTCGGAATTCCCTTTGAAGAAACTTTTGATAACCCTTACTGCTAGCAGCATTTTGCAGAGTGGTTTTAAATTTTTATAAATAAACAGGCAGGATTCCATAAATGATTATGTGCAGAATATTAAGTAAAGATCAATTCAAATTAACCAGGAGCTGTCTTGCTTTGTGTGTTTACATTGACCAGCACCGGTTGACTACCAGGCATTGGCACCTGTAACAGTCGGACTATAACTTTTTTTGGCGGGATTCGGTTTTTGTATAGCCAACCTCATCCACCAGCCGTTTACCCAATTTATCTGCCTCGGCATTGTATCGCTTTAAAGCTTTCGTCCATAGCTCTGCCTTATTTTCGAACTGTGCTCGGGTATGTCCGACTTTACCCTGGAAGATGGGGAACTTATGCTGGCGCAAGAAGTCCTTAAAGACCTCGCGATGGCAGTTCTCGTGGTGCCCGAGAGTAACATTGCCTGTTCGGAGGTCATCGTCCGTCGTTCCCCGACCATAGCCGGACAGCGTTCTGCTATTCGTGCCCGATCCGTATCGAATCTGAATGATGCATTTCTGGATTCTAGGCCACTGAAGAACTTCTGTGATTTTTTTTGTTTTCAGATCATAATTATATTGGGGTGCTGTACGCGAAATAACCAGACCGGTGTCTGCAGTACCAGAGGCCGGGTAGGGCATTGAATTTACCAACTCTGTATCCGGAGCGAGGGGTGAATCCAAATTTTCGAGAGAGATGGTCGCTGTTGCGTCTTGCTTGATAACGACGGGGACGCTGTAATTACCCCCGGCATCTTTCGTTTCAATTGTCATGCAACTTGGTGTGGGTATGGTGGCCGGAGGTGGCAGAGGTTTTACATTTTCCATCACAAAGCGCAGAATGAATCTTCTGAATTCGGCTTTAGAAAAGCTATTTTTGAGCAGAAGCAGATCGTTGATTTCATTTTTCGTTAGAGTAACCATATTTCCATTAGCATCCTTCTCTTTGTCCAGGGCTGCCTTTGCTACTTTCTTCAAGTCTTCCAGATTCGGAACCTTCTTCGCAAGGGCATTCAGGGCCTTCCCCAGACTGTGGTCCCGGATACTGTGTCGAGTATATTCTACAAATATAGTCTTCCGAATCCGGTTTCGATCTGCCATTCTCATAGTGACGGACTGGTCCACGATAAGGAGAAGATCGTTGACCTCCTGTTGATCCAGTCGCAACTTGCCGGACCGATCTGCGAGGGCTGCGTCAATGATTCTCCTTACTTCTTTGCCTTCCAGCCTGTTGTTAGCCAGGGCCTTTTGAAGTGCCTTGCGAATCCCCTGATCCTTGATACTTGCCAGGTTAAATCTTTCCTTTGCCATTATTCGGGTTCCTCCAATTCAGGTTATAACCATCCGGTTTGTTTATTATTAGTATAAACCAAGAAATAACGAATACTTATTTATATTCTGTTGCAAATAGCTCCATAATACAAAAATGTTGGCACATTATATTTCAATTGTTACGATGTGCAGATTAAGATCTCTGTTACAGAAAGATATTTAAATAATAGGCAATTTACGGAATATTAAACTGAATTTCAATATAGAGACAAATCAAATAATGTAGTATCAAAGTGTATAGAGCTACAGGCAACAGTGTTTCTTGTAAGGCATGCATGTTTTGTTTTTTATTGATTTCCAACCTCTAAGATTTGGCACCACTTTTATTATATAATTTTTGTCCTGACGTTAGGGCAACCGGCTGTAAAATAATCACCGTTTAAAAGTAAAAAAAACTCCGTGAAAATCACATTTTTCCTTAAAATGCTTCTCTATCTTAGCTGAAAGATCTTCAACTAGTATGCATTCTATATGAAAATTCTCTTTCACATCAAAACCTTCAGATATCCCCATAAATACTTCTTTTACAAGATCATCTTTAAAAAAATTATTTATTGTATTCTGAATACCTTTAAATACAGTTTTAGTTTGAATTGTTATTACGCCCTTTTTTTCACTATCATCTAATAATGAATCTGAGGTATCTTCCTTTTCCGTACGGGTAACTAAATAGGGAATTGTAGGATGATTCCTACCAATGATTTCGTTCAATAATTCAATTACAAGTTTAGAATTAGGGAAGTTTGTCCCAAGGAAGATATTTAGTTCATGATTAGTGTCGATAGTTTGGTTTTCCTTATTATTTAATTCTGAATATTTTACTGCACCAAAAATAAAGTAACTCATATTTATCGTATTATTAAATTATCGTAGGAGTATTATCATATCCTTTAGGTAGAGGATGACAGTCTTTGGGAGTAATTGGCTGGTCATTTACATCAAAAGATCTTGTATGTTCGTGAGGAATCATCCCTCCATGTGAATGGTCGAAATCTTGGCGTGCGAAAGAATTTCCATTACTGTCATAGAAGGTTCTAGATCTTACTTTTCCATCAGGTCCAATTTGTTCATAAATTGAGTCAGGAGTCCCCTTCTTTGTTGCTCTTCCAACCCCACTATTAACCGGCGTTCCACAAGCAGAGCCTGCGAGACCATATTTATCAATATATAATAGAGGATCATGAACATAAGAATACAATTTATTGCCTCCTCCCAATCTAACTGGATCCTGACTCACATATACCCCTCCTTTCACATCATAATACCTAAATCTATTATAATACAAACCAGTCTCAACATCCTCATATTGTCCAGAATACCTGAAAGGACATTCTTCCCGTTTTCCTTTCAAATATAACAATTCTCCATAAATGGAGGTATCTGCCGCCCATACCTGTTCTCCATTTGAATTATACATTTGAGCCGGAGTACCTAAATAATTGGAAATTATGCTAAATTTTTCCTGTCCTTTCAATTTAGCTACCGGTGCAAAAATTTCGGATTCAAATACCCAGGTGGTTAGGAGCTCCCTCTGCCCTTTGGGCATCTCTCCCGAAAGGGGAGAAAGGCTAGGTGGCCCCTTGGCTGGTGCATTTGAAATAAGTTCTTTAGCTTTATTTATGCTTTCTGAATCTTTTGATGAATAAACTTTTTTTATATCCTGTTGTATTGCTGTTTCTATCCATTCATGTAAAGGCACATTGCCATCCCATACCCACCGGGTGGTTTTGTCCCTGTATGTTTTTGAAAGGCGGCGCCCTAATGCATCGTAAGTAAAAATAACTTCATCACCATCGGGCCGTATTACCTTAGCTAACATTCCGGAAGCATCCCACTGGTAATGCCAGACTTTATCGTTTGGCTCAGTTTTTTGCACCAGGTTTCCCTCGGAATCATAATCATATTTGGTACCATTGGCTTCGAGCAATTGCCCGGCCGGGCCGTATTTCCGGTCTTTCTGGCTTTTAGTTTTAAACAGGTTACCCACTGCATCGGGCATCCGGAATTCAAACGAACCATCGCCGTATTGTGCGCCGGCAAGGTTACCCAATTCATCGTGCGTAAATGTTGTGGTTCCGTGATGTGTATCGATTATTTTACGCAATCGATCGTTTACATCCCATTCGTAACGTTTGTCCATAAAATCGCCCTTCTTCCCGCTAATTACATGGTGAACAGGACGGCCCAGTTTATCCCGTTTTGTTTGGCTGATAATTCCTCCTGGAAGGTTACGTTCAATTTCAAGCCTCATCAAATCACGTTTAAAAATGGCATTCCAGCTTTGATTCTCTCCTTGTTTTGCCCCCATTTGTTCCACATCACCCATCGCATTGCGGGAAATATGGATATAGGCTCCCAATGAAGATGTTATTTTTATCCTGCGGTCAAGAATATCAAACTCGGAATATACTTCATAATCTCCCTGTATTTCTTTGGTTACCTGTCCGAGCATATTCCTTTCAAACTGTACCTTCAGGTGTTTGTTCTCAGCAAGAATTAGTTCTCCGTCTCCACGGTATTCATAATTTTCTACTGTTTTGTCAAAATAAGTTACCCGGGTTACTCTTCCTACCAGGTCGTAGTTATATTTGGTCCAGCGTTTTTCAGGGCGTTGTACCTGAACAACCTGTCCTGCCGCATCGCGTTTGTATAACCTTATCAGTTCATCAAATCCAGTTTCTTTAAACACATTTCCCAATGCATCCAACTCAAACCGGTAAACAAAACCGTGTTCATTTGTAATACCTGTTAGCTGGTCTTCGGTATCGTAATGAAACCTTACGGTTGTGCCTGCTTCGCTTCTCGATGCCAAACGGTTCATCCCCCTGTAGCCAAAGGTCACGTCAAATTGTTTGTCTTTGGCGCGTTTAACATTACTTTCACCGTCATAATTTAAAGTCCGGACATTGCCATCGGGCTCTTTTACTTTGTAAACTCTACCGTGCAAATCAAAATATCTTCGCTGAATATTCCCTTTTGGGTCGGTAACCGCAACACATCGTCCCAATGCATCATAAGTCCATTGACTTGTTCCTCCATCCGGAGTAATCAAATGAGAAAGGTTTAACTGGTTGTCATAACCTAACCTGGTTCTGTTTGCCGCGGGATCAATAACCGTGTTCAGAAGCCCTTGCCGGTAAGCATATTTTGTAATCCGATTAAGACAATCCATTCGTTGAATCAAATTTCCGTTATTATCATATTCCCATTTCCACTTTCCGCCAACGGCATCGATTGCTGTTACCAGTTGGTCCTCCTCATCAAATTCCATCGAAATGGCTGCTCCGTCAGGGTGTACAATGGTTGTTTGATTCCCTCTTTCATCGTATGAATATTTGGTAACCCTGCCTAGTTCGTCAATTTCTTCAGTAAGCTCATTGTATTCATTATAATTGGTAGAAGAGCTGTTGCCCAAAGCATCGATAACTTCGATTACAACTCCCTCTGAATTATAATAGTGGTGTGTTTTGTGCCCAAGCGAGTTTTCAACAATGGTAAATTGCTCATCCGGATAATAAGTCAGTTTATGGTTGTAAATACCATTATCACCCCAGGTATGAATACAGCGTGCATTTTCATTCTTGCCATCGTATTCAAAATAAAAATTTAATCCATTCCGGTTGGTTTCTTTAACAAGCAGGTGCCCTTTGTATTTGTATCGGAAAGGCTGACACAGCGCATCTTTCATGGTCACAAGATTGTCGTGCCTGTCGTATTCATAAGAAACCAATCTGATTTCTTTACCCTTTTTTTCAGGGTCAGGACCGTATATTTCTGCTAGGTGGCCTTTTTTATCGGATATTAAATTTAGTTCTCTGCCGGCACTATCCGTTATCTTTATTAATTTTTTATAATCATAATCAAATCGGATGATATGTCCTTTGCGGTTTTCAATTGCAGATAACCGATAGATTTCATTTTGTGAATCAGATATGGAAAACCTGTGAATTAAACCAGATTGGTTCCTTAACAAATATTCTCCTCTCTCATGAATTAAGGTAAGTTTCTCCTTACGATTGAAGTGCTTTTCTCCATTTTTCAGTAAAGGAAATTCTGCCAGGCGGCCATCACCAAGTCGCACAACTGTCATTTCTTCTTCCCGATCGCGATAAAGCGCAAGGTCGTAGCAATGATGCCAGCCATATCCTAACGGGCCATTATAATTTGATGTTGTAAAATAAACACGTTCCCACTGCAAAGGAATTGGGCCGGGCAGTTCAAAATCGGTATGTTCAGTAAAAACCTTACCGGTTGCAATATCTACCGGGTGCCCGGTTACAGAGCAAATGCCCCGGTGAACCTTGTTTCGTACATTGGGAGGTACTCCCAATTTATCCATAATCTTGTCAGCAGCCTTGTGAATTTTATCTGAGATATTTTTCATTCGTTTGCTGCTTTTTTGCATTCTGCGTAGCTTCCCAGCAATCTTTCCAAGGCCGGCCATGCCTAGTTTCATGCCAATGGCCATCAAAGATATAGTAGGTGGTCCACCGACTAAAACCGGTAGTCCTGCGGGAATAGGAGTTACAATTGATGTTGGGAGCATTAATCCGCCACCTCCTCCTTTTTTTCGGGGAGGTGGGGGCATACCAATACAACTGCAACTTAAAACGGGTAAAGACATATAAGAAAACGGTTCATCTTCTGCCAGAACAGTAGAACTACCCATAAATGCCTCTCCCTCGTTTCCGATAGGTTTTATAAATGTGCCTCCAATGGGAATATGAAAAACAACAGAAGGGATACTGCTCCCTGAACCGGCCTGTACCCTTGGCATCCCGTTTACATAAACTGTAGCTCCTATAACAGGGACATAATCAGCCGGATCCAAAAAAAAACCAATAAAAGGATGAGGAATCGGGATGGGAGGTACCGGTCCGGGAGGCTGGATAATATGAATATCCACCCCCATAATAGGATCGAAATGTTTGGCAGCGGGCATCATTTTGCATACAGTTTTTCAGTCCAATTTTTACCTGCCAATTGTATCATCTTCTTATCAATTACATGGAGTTGATCTTTTTCATTTATTTTTTTTGCCAATAACATCAGTTCTTGTCCAACAAAAGGAAGTGTGCCGTTTTTACGCATTTGTTCATCCATTTTTTCACCGGAATCAAGTGCTTTCCAGTTATCACTCCAGGCTTCATCATATCTTTTTAATTGTTTGTGGCAATATGCTGACATTCTCCAGGCTTCTGATTGATTGTAATAATCATTATTTTCTTCTGCATAGGGAACAGCTTTTTGATATGATTCCAGTGCTAGGTCATACTTCTTAGCACCAATCATTGAAGAAGCCTGAGAGAATAAAGTCGTTATTGCCAGTTTTCCGCTGGCGGAATCACCATTTTTATAGGCTTCATCCGAAAAATGAAATGCTTCTCCATAGATTTCATATGCTTTTTGGTAATCTTTTTTTCCCTGATAAGCGCCGGCTGTAGCCATTTTAACGGCTACTTTCATATGTGGCCAGTTATACTCATCTGCAATAGCAAAAGCTTTGGCTGATGTCTTTTTTACCAGTGACATATCCTGTTTGGCAATTGCCTGGGTGAGAAGAACGAAGGCTTTCCGGAACTGAACTCCCGGTTCTGACGGATCTCCTGCAGAAGCAAGCTCTTTTACTGCCGCATTCATATTTAAATCCGGGATGATTGTATAGAATGTATCCGGATATTTCTCACACAAATCATTAAATGCATTTTCTTCAACCGTGTCGATCAGCATAAACCTTGCTTTATCGGGAATTTTTTTCTCAATAGTTTGAGCTAACCAGTCCATAAAAGATTGCAGGTGTTTTATAACACGAGGTGTAAGAAATATTACAAGAAACCCTTCAGGTAAATTGAGGCATTCTGCAAAACGGTTGATTATCGTCAGAAATGTTATATCAGAATGATCAGATATCAGGAAATCGCCGGGAGTCCATTCTTTAATATCGGTTTCATCGGTCTCCTCTTGTATTGATTTAATGATTTCAAGAAATTCAATTTTAAGATTTGAAGAAAAATCAGTTATATTTTCAAACGGCGAAGAAAGTTGAATAAAAAAATCTGCTGTATCATTTCCTTCTGATATCTGCAATTGATAAAAAGTTTTTATCATGTTCAACTCATCAGTCTTAACAAGCCATCGGCAAATCCGCGATTTTGGGTTATCTGTAAATTCCAACCAGTACAGAGTTAATTTTCTTAGTCTTTGTTCAATTGGATTTGCCATAGTAACCTAACTATTATTTACATGAAATATAAAAGCCAGATAATATCCTACAGATTATAATATGAAAAGAATAACTAATTTAGTTTTACAGTCATTCCTTTTACAGAGGTTATTCCTGTTGTGGATGAAATTTCAGCGCTTTTGGTTCCAGATACCTTTAAATCACCAGCAGTACTGTTAATATTTAATCCATCTGTTGCATCAATTTTTACTTCCTTTCCTTTTTGTTCTAATGCTTGTCCTGCGTCAATTTTTAATCCATTGTCAGCTTTTATTACAACATCCTTTGCATTAAGGGTAAGTTTATTTTCAGCTTTTATACTAATTTCACCTTTTGCAGAATCTAGTGTAATTTCGTTTTTTCCGCCTGTATCATAGATCCGTATTTTTTCATTTCCAGAATCATCGTGCAATTCAATGGTCTGTCCGCTGACTGTACGAATAGCATGAATTTTTGCATTAGCATCGTCCATATTCCCGGACCAGGCACTATCCGGGTTTGAATCTTCATCATATAATGTACCAATGCAGTAAGGTTTCTCTACGTTATCATCTTCAAAACCAACCAAAACCCTGGAGTTTTTTGCAGGGATAAAATAAAATCCTGACCCTTTTTGTGTGTAAGGAGTAGCAATCTTTATCCAGGGAGTCATCTGTTTGCTTTCCATCCACCAGAAACTTACTTTTACTCTCCCCAGTTTTTTGGGATCCTGATTATCGGCAATCATGCCAAGTTGATTGGAAGAAGTTCTCACGAAATAAGGATCTGTATTTTCAGGTATGGCAGTTTCAGCCGGAATGGCAGCAAAACTATTATAGTAGGTAAGCGTATTGTCCATGCTGTGCTGCACCGATGTAACCAAATACCTGCCATAATTCATTTTGCCTTTACCATCCTGCTTCAGACAATTCACTTTCACATAATTACCGGCACTTAAAAAACCATCGGTCGACGATCCTGAAATATCACTTAAATTAATGGCATCAACTGCTTCCTGTGTTTCACCCACCAGGTCAAGTCCTTTTTTATATTCCGATTCTTCGACATTCAGATGTTCGTAATATTCTTTGCTTTCTTTGGAATATAGTTTTTTTGACATTTTAAGTGCATGTTTCCCGTAAAGATTTAAGTTGGATTCAATTTTACTGTTTCCTGATTTGTACTTATGAACCTCATTAATTTTTAACGGATCTATTGAATGCAGGCTGAAATTTACCGGCGCAACCTTAAGTCCATATCTGAAATTATTCAGGTTATAACCAATGGTAAGTACCCGGTCAACTGCAGGGATTTCACCGAAAATTATTTCACTGCCATTGAAAAAGAACCACTCGCCAAAACGAATTGACAGACGTTTCAGAAATTCAAGGTCACTTTCCTCAAACTGAACAATATAAGGGAATCGTTGCTTGTTCTTTGGTTTGATTTTAGTATTAAGATCATAACCCTTTAAAACTTCTTTAACGATATCCTCAAGTGTTTTGTCAAAAAAAGCTGTATTGGTGGCTTTGCGGTTCATTATAATTTCCTTGCTGCCCCCGGAAATAATAATTTGATCAGAATCAGACATTCCACTTCGTGAACTTTGGATTTCGGTAACATAACCCTGAAAGTTTATCCCGTCCTTTTCATCGTCTTTTACCTGTATTTTTGTTTGAATGACCACGGGTAATCCAAGATAGTCTTTTGATTTTTCAATTAAAAAACCATCCAGTTCTTCCAGGGCATCATACCGGCAAGTAATTTCGAATTGATCAATACCATAAAGATTCTCGCTGATTGAAATATGCTGAAAACTCTTTAATGGTTTTTTGTTTATCAGGACATTGATTTTTGAAAGGATTGACATGATTAATGGTATTAAGCTTAATCTTCATCTTCTCCGGGATCCCATTGCGTTTCGTGCGTAACTCCATAAATTGTAATTTTCCGCGAAGAGATGCTCAGGTTTATAACAATATCGGTCTGATCCGTAAATGATTCACTGTAATTTACCAGCACGGCATCTTCAAATTCAATTGATTTATGCGGTCCCGTGCTGATTACACCTGAATACGAAATTTTTATTTTTTTACGAATATCCTTACCCAACATCCATTGAACAATTTCAGAGTCACTTTTCCCCGGAATACTAATATTTACGATACCTGACCTGATGTTTGATGCAATTCTTCCATTGCTGTCAATATCCTGGGAAAAGCTGTAGTCACAAGATAAAATTTTAATTCCTTTTTCTGCTTCACTATGACCTTCGATATGTAATCTGGCTGTTAAAGACATGTTGCAACATTTTTGGCGAAAAGGGTTTTATTTATATGGAGTAAAATAAGGCATCGCCAGAATTCATGAAACCTTAGATTGCCCATTCGTTTTCATGTTCACCATTTCCCATTTTAATATTTCTTGCTGAAAGCGAAAAGGATTGAATCATAGCACCAGAACCGGAATCATCGAAAGCTTCCTCATAATTGACCAGGTAAGCCTCTCCAATTTCCAGCTCTTTCATTTTTGAATCTTCATCCCTTTTATTAAATGTGATGGTGGCATCCTTTTTTAAATAGCTGTCACACATCCATTCGAACAAACTGGTATCGTCTGTTGATTCAACTACCAGGTTTACCACTCCGCCTCTGGTAACAGAAGCAGGCCTGCCGGTATTGTCGATATCCTGATGCAAGCTGTAACTGCAACTTAACACACGGTATTCGTTACCGTCAACTTTAAAAATGGCTTTAAACGACATGATTTTATTAATTTAAAGGTTAAACAATAAGATTTATTATTTCTGTTCGTATTCTGTATCCCAGTCATTTCCATCATCTCCTTTTTGACCATCCATTTTAATCATAAAATTTTTGGCAGGGAAATAAGGTGTCATGTGAATATCAAGATAGATTCTGTCTTTCTGCACTCTGTCCTGTTCAAAACGCTGTATCTG
Source organism: Mariniphaga sp. (assembly GCA_041687255.1). GTDB lineage: Bacteria > Bacteroidota > Bacteroidia > Bacteroidales > Prolixibacteraceae > Mariniphaga. The sequence continues at coordinate 23,820 of JAWLCL010000025.1, forward strand.
AAATTTTTCAATCAGTTTTCCTGGTCCTGTGATACTATCAAGAAACCGAAGAATCTGTCCCTGTATTTCTTTTTTCGTTTTTTGATTAAAATTTTCAAAAGCCCTTCGGTTCAGAAAGTCCATAAGTACTTTGGTAACATAGTCGAAAACCCTTACTACGGAATAGGTTTGAAGCCCCAGGTTATCGCCGTTGAACAATGTTTTTGCCGAAAAGGCCATCACTTTGCCATACTCGTTTACCATAGGTATTAAACCCATTTTTTCAAGGTTGGCAATTTCACTTTTTTTCAACCCAAAACACACCCCGTCCACTTCACTTAAACTGCCGTGCTTTTTCCCTGCCGCAACCTGCGACATCAGGGTCTGGTATATGGTTCCGGCCAGGGCTGCCGAAGGTGGAACATAGAGTTCCTCCTGTTCCCCCAGTTCCTTGTATTTGTCGCGTCCAACCAGGTAGTTGCAGGCCATTAATACATTCGACTTGTATATGTCACCCCCTGTGAGGTTGGCTGCTTCAAACATTTCCATTACATCGTCGGGGGTATCCAGATGTTCGAAGTCGGTGACCAGCATTACTTTATTTTCGTATGCAATTTTAGCCCATTTTTCTACTACCTTATTTGAGCCCAGGTAGCCCGGTACAACCAGCAGGCTGTAGTTGTCACGTAAATCGAGCCGGTCATAATTTTTAACCAGTTCTTCCTGTACGGTATCAATAAACCGCGTATCATCCAAATCTTTCAACTGTTCGGGGTCAGCATTGAGAAAAGTTGCATTTTTAATTTTGTTACTGCCTGTATTCTTAAAAAAGAGTGCCACCGTCCGGTATGATTTCTCTAGTGATTTGGTTTGTTCGACAGCTTTTGCCAGATTTCTCGTAAGTGTTTCTTCGGCCACTTGTGCACTTTGTTCACAACTTTCAACCATCTCCATCACATTGTCTGATGATGAAAGAATAGCTGCCCATAATTGAAGCGTTTTTTTCAACTGATTTCGTTCCTCCTTTTTTGACGACTCGGACAGAAATATTCTTTTTCGTGCTTTCCGTTCAGGGTTCAGGTTTTGAATTCCATCAACGGCAGCTTCCAATAAATCGAATCCGCCTACCTTCGATAGTTGTGTAATACTTTGTTCAAGCAACTCCTGCGGTTTTTTAACCTGCCCTGTTTGCTCTGTTACCTTTTCCTGATATTGTTCTGTATTCTGTTGTTGTTCCTGTAGTTCCATTTTTTTTGTTTTTGTCGTTTATAAAGTAGAATTTTTAAGCCTCTTCAATCTCATTTACGAGTGCGTACATGGTGTTCAACATTGCTTCTTTAGTCTCTTTGTTTTCAATTGCCTTGCGCAACAGCTTATTGCTTTTTAACTGCTTAACAATTTTCAGGAACTGTTCTTTTTGGTTCGTCAGGTCTTTTAAAAATTCACTTTGTGCTGTAATTCCTTTTACTCCGAAATCGGCCAGCCCTCTAAATTTTAGGTTTTCCTCCTTATTTTTTCCTTCAGCATCTTCAAATTCAATATCAATCGAAGGTTGAAAATGGTTGAACACATCGTCAATGGAAGTGAGTCCTTCTACGATTTCGGGTTTAAACGGCGTATCAGCCGTTAACTTCTCAATCATTAATGTTTTATTTTGAGCAATTTCACTAATGGCTTCACTTGCTTCATTAGGGACTTCGGTCCCTCCGATTCCATAGGTTTGCATATCGTTTGTTTTTTGAATTAATAATCTGTTTTTATTCCTTTGGAAAAATTCAATCAATTTTCCAAACCACTTTTTCATTTTCATCCATTGAAAGTCTGACAACAGAGCCTCTTTTTAACTGGTCTGAAATAATCATTCGCGACAAAGGCCTGCGGAGTTGTGAACGAATGACTCCAACTATAGGTCGTGCGCCATACTTTGGCGTGTAGCCTGAAAGGGCCAATTTTTCTTTGGCTTCTGTATCCAATACAAGTTTTATCCCTTTTTCATCGAGTGTTTTGAGCAGGCTTTTCAGGTGAATGTCAAAAATTTTCACCACATTATCCTTACTGATAGGAGCAAACGGGACAATTTCAGTAAGGCGTCCCAGAAACTCAGGACGGAAATAGTTGCTCATAATTTCCATCAGCGTATCAGAGGGAGGTATTTCCCCCTTATTAAACGACTCTACAATGTAATCGCTGCCAATGTTTGAAGTGAAAAGGATAAGTGCATTGGAAAAATCGCCTTCTTTGCCCAGTCGGTCGTGTAATTTTCCTTCGTCCAGAATTTGCAGGAAAATATCGAAAACCGAAGTGTGTGCCTTTTCAATTTCATCAAACAGAACAATGGAGTAAGGTTTCTGCCTGATTTTATTTACCAGCAAACCGCCTTCTTCATAACCCACATAACCCGGTGGAGCACCATATAAAAGAGCAGCCGAATGTTCTTCCTTAAATTCCGACATATCGAACCTGATTAAGAACGACTCATCCTGAAACAGGAATTCGGCAAGCGATTTGGCCAGTTCAGTTTTTCCTGTTCCTGTAGGGCCTAAAAAGAAAAAGGAACCTATAGGCTGCCCGGCCTTATTTAGACCTGAGCGTGATTCAAGAATAGCTTCGGCTATACTTTTCAGGGCATGGTCCTGACCAATAACTCTTCTGTGCAGATGTTCTTCCGTATTCATCAGCCGTTCACGCTCTTGCGATTGTATTTTTCCAAGAGGTATACCTGTGCGGCCCGAAACAATGGCGCCGATGTCTGATTTACTGAGCGATTCAACCTTATCCTCGGAAATTCTTTCAAGATTGTCAAGCACTTTTTTGCAGGCTTCAAAAACTTCTGTGCCGGTATTTTGAGACTGCCCATTTTGTTTATCGTCGAGCTTTGAGAACAGGATTGGCGATATCTGGTTTTTCAAATCATTACTAAACCATTGCAATTCGGAATAATGAGCTTCCTTATCCTGGCCAAGCTGCTCAAGTTCTTCTTGCAGACTTAATATTTTTTCTGGTGAAATATCGATCATAAGCCGCACGCCTGCCATGGTATGGTCAATTAAATCGATGGCTGATTCAGGCAATGCATGTTCTTTTAAAAATCTTTTTGATAATCTGATGGCTTCAGTAATAACCTCTTCGTCTGCTTTTAATTTGTGATGTTCTTCATATATTGGAATGATTTTTTGCAACATTCGTTTGGCAGTCGCTTCATCAGGCTCCTCAAGTTTAATAATCTCAAATTGTCGGTTGAACGCTTCATCTGTTTCAATAAATTTAGTGTAGTTATCGATTGAAGTGGTACCGATAACGGTGAGATTTCCACGTGCAAGTTCCGGTTTCAGTAAATTGGCTGCTCCGGCAGCGCCTCCCTGCTTGTCGAGTAATATGTGAATTTCATCAATAAACAAGATGGCTTTGTCGAACTGGTGTATTTCGCCAATAATTTTTTTCAGGCGGTCCTCAACTTCTCCTTTATAAGATGCCCCGGCAATAAGCGATCCATAGTCCAATTCGAAAATAACGGCACCAGTCAGAGCGGGGGGTACATTGTTTTCCACCACATTCCGGGCAAAACCGTTTACAAGTGCTGTTTTACCCACCCCTGCATCGCCAATTATCAATACATTTGCTTTGTTACGACGTCCTAGTATTTCGGTGATTTCGCGAATGGTATTATCGCGGCTTACAACCGGATCAAGTTTTCCCTGACGGGCTTCTTCGGTTTTGTCAATACAGAACTTGAGTAATGCATTTTGTTTTGGCTGTTGTTTTTTTTGCTGATTTTTCTGATCACTACCTTCCACAACCTGTTGCAATTCCCTGCTATCAAGTAGGTAGTCGGTTATTTGTTTTGGTGTGAGGGTAAATGTTTTCAGTTGCTCATAATTGAAACCCACTCCTGGTGTGATAAGGGCAATAAATACAGATTCCGGATCGGTTTCATCGCGTGAAAGTTTGAGCCGGATGTTTTCTGCCTCCCTGAATACCGCCTGTACCTCAGTGTTTCCTGCCGGATTTTCCGAAGTTTTACTGGTTTTTGGGCATGATTCGATGCGAACATCAGCCCATTCCTCAAGATAAAGTAAATCCTGATCAAGTTCCATAAGAGTTTGATTCAGACCAATATTTTTGTGGAGCAATGCTTTTAAAAGGTGAGCCGGAGAAAATTCTGCATTGGAGTATTCTTTAGCGAGAGCTTGTGCAATACGTATCGCATCTTTTAAATTGCTGGTGAAGTTCATAATTTTACACTTTAGGTGAAGTGGCATGTTCCTGTTACAGGATTTTTCTCCAAACAATCATTATTCAATTTACAAAGAAAAAATGTAAACTAACTGATTCTCACAATAATTTATTTACTATTTTTGGGCTCAGGAATGGTTAAGGGAATCCGGTGACCTGCCTGCAGGAAATCCGGAGCTGTACCCGCAGCTGTAATCCTTTCATGTTGGCAGCAATTTGAGCCACTGTTCAGTCCCGATTATTATCGGGATCGGGGCGGGAAGGCCGCCGCCAATCGGGGTAAGCCAGAAGACCTGCCGTTTCAAATTTTTACACAATATCGTAAGCTTTCGGGGACAAAGGCTTGAGGTAACTTACCTTATTTTTTCCCATGGTTTCTGGTATTGTAAAATCAATTGTTTTATTACAAAAAGTTTTACAATGAGAAAGATTTATCTTTTAGCGGGCATGTGGGCAGCCCTGTTTTCAGCAAAAGCTCAGGAAGTTGCAACATTCGAGGAGATTGAGCTGCAATCCGGTTCGTTTTATAACGGTTCCGATGGTGCAGGTGGTTTTGAAAGTGGCGGAATTTGGTTCCCCAACAGTTACAATGCCGATTGGAGTAGCTGGAGTGGATTCTCGGTATCGAATATGAAAGATACCGTTACAGCGGGTTATGAAAACCAGTACAGTTCCATTACCTCCGTTGGTGCCGACAGCTCTGAAAATTATGCGGTGGTTTACCATCCGGGGGAATTGTCATTGCAATTTGATAATGCAGCGAAAGTTGAAGGTTTCTATGTTACCAATTCGGTATATACCTATTTTTCGATGAAAAATGGCGACGATTGGACCAGAAAATTCGGAGGAGCCGACGGTTCTGATCCAGATTATTTTCTGCTGATGATTGCCGGGACTGATGCATCGGGTAACGCAACCGATACGGTGGAATTTTATCTTGCTGATTATAGATCTGATGATCCTGATGATGATTATATCGTTAACAAGTGGCAGTGGCTTGACCTATCATCTCTGGGCCCTGTGACCGAATTGAAATTTTATCTGGAATCTACTGACATGGGTGAATGGGGAATGAATACTCCCGCCTATTTCTGCATCGATAATTTTACAGTTTCGGGTATCGCTTCTCATGTTGCACCACTTGCGGGCAATAATAACGAAGTAAAGGTATTTCCCAACCCGGTAAAAGATCGGTTTCGGGTGGAGATTCAAGGAGGTGCTCGGGAAATTGTTTTAACCGACAAAATGGGAAAAATTATATGGCAGGATAACAATTCCGGAAAAGAATTATTTACTGTTTCAGCTCTTGCAAATATGCCCGCCGGCATTTATTTTTTACAGATAAAAACTAAAAATACAATATCGTCGGAAAAAATAATAAAATATTAACAGTGTTTTATTTGTTGAAACTTTAACTTTAAGGACAGGATTGTTAAAAAGTGTTAGGATTTAAGTTTATGAATAATAGATACATGCGATTTTTTAAATAAGATTTTGGTTCAATTGACAACACAATAGAGTATTTCTTTGTTAATTTCAAAATTGAAAGACAAAAAGGTATTTTGTTCTGTCCGGTAAAATAAGTTACTTTGTAGTTTAAAATAAATATTAAGATATGCTTGAAATTTCAAAAAATTCAATGGTAACAGTAAGTTACGATTTGCACATTGAAGATGATAAAGGAGAACTGATAGAAAAGGCAACCGAGGAAAATCCTTTGCAGTTTCTGTTTGGTGCAGGTTTAATGCTTCCAAAGTTTGAGTCTCACCTCCAGGGGCTGAAGGAAGGTGAAGCGTTTACCATCAGTTTGTCGAAAAACGATGCTTATGGGGAAGTAAATGAAGATGCCATTGTTGAGTTACCAAAACATGTTTTTCTTGTCGACGATAAGTTTGATGAAGAAATGATTGCCGTTGGGAAAATGGTACCGATGATGAGCAGTAACGGGCAGCGGCTAAATGGACAAGTGCTGGATATAAATGATGAAACCGTAAAAATGGACTTCAACCATCCGCTGGCCGGAGAGGATCTTTACTTTTCCGGAAAGGTTCTGGAGGTTCGTGAACCTTCAGAGGAAGAACTGGCTGGGATTCTCTCAGGAGGAGGATGCGGCTGCGGAAGCGGCGGTTGCGAAGATGACAGTTGTGGTTCTCATGACCACGATCACAATCATGGATGCGGTTGCGGATGTTAAATACAGTTTATGTAATAGCTGTATTTCGATGATATTAACCCCGTTTTCTGCCTGTTAATCAGAGAAAACGGGGTTTTTCTTTCTCAGGGAAATTTACATTAAAACCATATGTTGGAAAAATTATTTGTATTTACGTTAAGTTCCACCCTATTGGAAACCAACAAAAATGGAAAATAATTGTTACCATCATTATTAATTACAACTTGTGAATACTTTTGGAAACATATTTCGCCTTACCTCTTTCGGCGAATCGCACGGCCGGGGAATAGGTGGTATTATCGACGGATGTCCTGCTGGTCTGGAGTTGGATATGGAGCTTATCCAGCACGAATTATTGCGCAGAAAGCCGGGACAGTCGAAAATAACCACCCAACGTAAAGAAGCGGACCAGGTGGAGTTTCTTTCCGGTATATTTGAAAATAATACACAGGGAACGCCCATTTCTTTTGTTGTTTGGAATGAGGATCAACACTCGAAGGATTATGATAATCTTAAAGATGTATACAGGCCTTCGCATGCCGATTATACCTATATTAAAAAATACGGCACACGTGACCATCGTGGAGGAGGTCGTTCATCAGCACGTGAGACCATTGCCCGCGTAGTAGCCGGTGCTGTGGCAAAGCAGGTACTCGCCCGGCAGCAGATATCTATTCAGGCGTTTGTTTCGGGAGTGGGAGAGATACGGATGCAGAAATCTTATCTTGAACTTGATCTTTCCAAAACCGATGATTCAATTGTACGATGTCCCGATGCACAAACGGCCGAAAAGATGATTGCCCGTATTGAAGCCGCGGCCCGCGACCATGATACAGTCGGAGGAATTATTACCTGTGTTTTGAAGGGTGTGCCGGCAGGGTGGGGTGAACCGGTTTTTAATAAATTACATGCCGATTTGGGAGCTGCCATGCTTGGAATAAATGCAGTGAAAGGTTTTGAATATGGTTCAGGGTTTGAAGGAACGAAACTCAGTGGCTCACAACATAACGATGTATTTATTTCTACCGGTGAGGGAGTCCGCACAAAAACTAACAATTCGGGCGGAATTCAGGGAGGTATCTCCAACGGTGAAGATATCTACTTTAATGTAGCATTCAAGCCTATTGCAACCCTGCTCAAGGAACAACGTACTGTCGATAAGGAAAATAAAGAAACTGTTGTCCATCCGAAAGGAAGGCACGATCCTTGTGTTTTACCAAGAGCCGTGCCTATTGTGGAGGCAATGGCTGCATTGGTTCTTGCCGACCACTATTTGTTAAGTAAATTAAATTCGCTATAATATGCCCAGAAGAAAAAGAAACAGAAGAATTCAGGTTCCCCCGGTTATAAAGGGGATGTCGGTTTATGGAGTTCGTGGTCGTAAATCAAATGAGGTCATTCTCCGTTTGGAAGAATACGAGGCCATCAGGCTGCTCGATTACCAAAATCTTACCCAGGAGCAGGCAGCAGTGCACATGGATGTGTCGAGACCTACCCTTACACGTATTTATGAAGAAGCCCGAAATAAGGTGGCTACGGCTTTTGTTGAAGGCCGTGATATCATTTTTAGAGGCGGCGATGTGTATTTCGATGAAAGCTGGTATAAATGCAAAAATTGCCAGGCCAGCTTTAATAATTATGATGAAGGTAAACCCAAGTGTCCGGTTTGCAGTTCGGAGGATGTAATTACCCTGAATGAGTATTATTCAAAATAAGTAACAGGCAGCTAATTGATTATGTTATTTGCAGGTGGTAAAACTCCTGTGGCTGCAGTTACTTGCCACAGGAGTTTTATGCATGAGTGTTGATGCATATCATAGTTTAACTGATGTTTTTTTTAATTCCTGTTTTCTTTGCTTTTACATGTGAAACAATCTTTTGATCTATATTTGCGGCTAAAACCGGTTTAAGATAATTCAAACTGTCGCTGCTTATGAAAATCAGAAAATTGTTGCGAATCCTACACCGCGATCTGGGCTATTTCATTGTAGGAATGACTGTAGTATATGCCCTCTCAGGTATATATCTGAATCACCGGCACGATTTTAACCCCGATTACCGGATTCTTAATGAACAGATTATTTTTGATCAGGTGCCTGCTGATAATATTAGCAAAGAGGCAGTGATGAATGTGCTGAATCATTTCGAAGTAAAGCCTGTTTATAAAAAACACTATATTGATAACCAGGGAAATGTAATAGTATTTATTGAAAATGGTGAAGTGGTAATTTACCCTGAAAAGGGTGAAGCTGCTATGACTTATTTGAAAAAGCGACCGGTAATATTTGAGATGAACCTGCTGCATCGGGCATCTGTTGGAACCCTGTGGAAATGGATTAGCGATGTAATGGCTGCTGTTCTGTTGTTTGTAGCCGTTTCAGGATTGTTTCTGCTCAAGGGAAAAAGAGGTTTTGGCCGGTGGGGCTGGGTTTGGACAATTACCGGTGTTCTGGTGCCTCTGATTTTTATTTTGTTGTATATTTGATTTCAAAAAACTTTTAATTCCTGATTTATGAAACATTTTACTTTAATTATGCTCCTGGCAGTTTTGATTGTTGGCTGCGGAACTCAAAGTGATGATAAAAAAAATTCCCCTGCAGAAAATGAAAAGTCTGCCGTTGTTTATACTGTGGATGAGTTATATCTTAATGCAGCCGAGCTGACCGGTAAGGAAGTAACAGTTAAGGGAACAGTAATGCATGTATGCAAGCAGGGTGGCGGCCGTTGCTTTTTAATGGGAAGCAATGAGGATTTCAATATCCGTATAGAAGCAGGTGAAAAAATAGGCGCTTTTAAGCAGGAACAGATGGGCAGTGATCTTACAATTACAGGTTTGTTCAAGGAAGTAAGAACAGAAGCCGATGCTCACAATCCGGCACGCGAACATGGAACCGAAGGCGCTGAACATGATGATGACTCAGATGAAGCTCATCGAATCATTTTACAGGCTCAGGAAAACACCGATGTGGTATATTTTATGGAAGGTATTGAAATCGTAAAAGAAGAAATCTGACCACCTGTCGTTTAAAAACTCCTTCAATTTAAGAAAACATTACAAGGCGCGCCTGACCCTTTAAGTTGGTCAATATTTCTGCAGCAGAAAAGCAACCACTCAATTGAGCAGGGTTCTTCTGCCGGCATAAAACCTATTTCTGCTCAGGGATAAAATCGAGTGAAATCGAATTGACGCAATGCCGCGTGTTTTTGTTTGTCAGCCTTTCACCTAGGAAGACATGTCCCAGGTGGCCACCGCAATTGCTGCAGGTAATTTCTGTACGCCGACCGTCAGGATCGGGTGTACGGGTTACAGCTCCCTCTATTTCGTCATCAAAGCTGGGCCATCCGCAGTTCGACTCAAACTTGTCAGACGACTTATACAATGGCACACCGCAGCGTTTACAGACATATGTTCCTTTTTCTTTATGATTGTTGAATTTTCCCGTATAAGGCCGTTCAGTACCCTTGTTAACGATTACGTACTCTTCAAATTCTGTTAATGGCTTGTATTTATTACTCATATTATCCTCCTTCTCCTGATTTGTTTTAGTATTTTCCGGCTGAAGTGCTTCTTCAACATTGGCACTTGTTTTTATCTCTCCGCCTGTCTGTGCACATGCCGAAAATGCCACCATAAATAAAACTATTACTATACTCGTTTTCATTCCAATTGATTAAAAATGTTTATCTTCAAAGCAGTCGGATGCCTGCTGCTAAGGCTGATAGTGAATGCATTATATGTTTTTAATCATAAATTTTAAATGTGAATTCATTCTCATGCTCTATTTAATGTAACGAAAACCGGGAGGTAATGTTGGTTTAATAAACCAGCAACCTTCTTTTCTCCGGTTAAATGAATCTTTTTTCCCTTTAGCAAATTTCATTCCGTCCTGTAAAATTAAATACAACTATGAAATGTAATGCCTTTATATGATAGCGGCTTTCAGAGGTTTGCCCACAACAGTCGGATTGGAATATATGAGTCTTTACAAAATGAATCGTTTTCAGGAACCTGATAAAATTTAATAAGATGTAGTTATTCTCTGTTAAAAAATTGAAATCAAAAGTTTCTATATTCTTCTGAATGATATATTTCCTTTCTTATGGATTAAGTATAATATAAAATACCATCCGATAAATGGAGTTGTAAACTGAAGGATTTTGCATTATGAAATGCAAAACAAGTGAAGACTGTGATTTAATTTTTTTTAATGAATTTTTTAACATTTAATGAGCTTAAGATAGCATTTTTTTATTTTAATTTGTGAACTTTATATTTGTTATAAAAATATTAGATTCTGATAAACAGCCATATAAATCAAATACTGTATTAGCATGAAAAAGCACAATGTAATGATGGTAGATGATGATACCTTTACCAATGAATTAGCATCTATGGTAATAAATTGGTCATCCCACCGATCATACTTTACTGTCAAGGAGCATGCAGGTGAAGCTTTAAAAGAACTTCATGAATTATATAATTCCAATTCCGACAAATTTCCAGATTATATTTTACTGGATCTTAAGATGCCTGAGATTCACGGATTCGAGTTTATAAAGGAATTTGAAGCTAATTTTCCGGATAGAAAAAATAAGACCTATTTTATAATAACTACAAGCTCAATATTAAAAAAAGATAAACAGAAAGCCTTTGACTTCAAGAGTGTAATTGATTATGTTGTAAAACCTATTCCCGGCGATTATATCGAAAATCTGATTTCAAACGGTTACCAGCAAGAAAAGCATGTAAATAATTCCTTCATGTAAAGCCCTTCAGTTTTTTCATCCTTTGTGTTAATTTAGGACAAGAATTTTTTTGTCTATAAAAATGTTTCAGGATTAATTTGCATTTTTAATTTCTGAATTAATGCTTTTACTAAATAATTGAAAAAAGAGCCAATTGTCAGAAATGAAAATCAGGAATGAAACCATTGAGGTACAGAAGGCATCGGGTGAAACAGAACCTTTTTCTGTTGAGAAATTAATAAGTTCACTTGAAAGCTCAGGTGTCGGGCAGGATGAAATCGATCGAATTGTACGTAATATATCGGAATGGATATTTCATGGAGTAACCACACGGCAAATTTATAGACGCGCCTATGATTTGCTTCAACGGGAAAAGACACATATGGCTTCAAGGTATAAGCTTAAAAAAGCCATTATGGAATTGGGTCCGACAGGTTTTCCGTTTGAACATTTTGTGGCAAAGATTTTTGACGCGATGGGATTCTCTACACAGACAGGACAAATTATGAACGGCTGCTGTATAACCCATGAAATGGATGTAGTGGCAATAAAGGATAGGGAGGAACATCTGGTGGAGTGCAAGTATGGCCAAAATCCTGGTAAAGTTGTTAGTGTTCAGGTGCCTTTGTATGTTCGTTCCAGAGTAGACGATATTTTTAAAAAGCAGAAAGAATCTGAAGGATATCAAGGATTTTCTTTTTACGGCTGGGTAGCGACCAATACACGTTTTTCTGCCGATGCAATTGATTATGGGAAATGCAGCGGACTGCACCTGCTAAGTTGGGATTATCCGGATGGAAAAAGCATGAAAGATATTATCGACCGCGAAAAAATTTATCCGGTTACCGTATTAACTTCCCTGACCCAAAAGCAAAAGCAATATCTTTTGGATCGAGGTATTGTTATCTGCAGACAACTTATCAAGGAAAACGAATTGATTAATGAATTAAACCTCAGTAACAATCACTACAAAAGGTTAATGGATGAATTGGAGGAGATTACATGAAAATTGATTACTTATTGCTTGCAAATTTCGTTTAACATACTTAAATTGGGTCTTGTAAACCAGAAAAAATTGACCGGCGCCATGACTTATTTTGAAAACAACCCTCAGCTTGAACTGGCCTACAAATTTCTGCACTATACTAATCAGAATGTTTTCTTAACCGGTAAGGCAGGAACCGGAAAAACAACCTTTTTAAAAAATCTTAGGAAAAGTTCACCCAAAAGAATGGTGGTTGTTGCTCCAACAGGAGTCGCTGCTATTAATGCAGGGGGTGTAACCATTCATTCATTTTTTCAACTGCCGTTTGGTCCTCAGCTTCCTCAGTATTCACAGGCGGAAGGCAGAATTTTATCGGGAGCCGGGAATGGAAATGGCGAACGTATTAACCGGTTTAGCAAAAATAAAATAAACCTGATACGAAGCCTTGACCTGTTGGTTATTGATGAAATCAGTATGGTACGTGCCGATGTTCTGGATGCCATTGATGCCACACTACGAAGGTTTAAAAACCGCTATCAGCCCTTTGGCGGAATACAACTGCTCATGATAGGTGATCTGCAGCAACTCGCTCCTGTGGTTAAGGAAGATGAATGGGAAATACTTAAAAACCATTACCAAACCTGCTTCTTTTTTAGCAGTCTGGCGCTGAAAAAATCGTCATTTGTTGGAATCGAGTTAAAGCATATTTATCGTCAGAGTGAACAAGCTTTTATTGATTTGCTGAACAAGGTCCGTGATAATGAATTGGACTTTAATGATCTGCAACTATTAAACAGCAGGTTCAAACCCAGGTTTTCACCTGCCGACAATGAAGGTTACATTACCCTCACCACGCATAATTACCAGGCCCGGCAAATTAATGATGCCCACCTGCAGAAGCTTTCTGCAAAATTGTTCCGTTTTCATTGCAAGGTGGAAGGAGATTTTCCTGCCTTTTCCTATCCTGCCGATGAAGTGCTGGAATTAAAAGCCGGTGCCCAGGTGATGTTTCTTAAGAACGATCTGTCTCCTGAAAAGCGTTACTACAATGGGAAAATAGGAAAAGTGGTTTCTATCCTTGATGAACAGATATCAGTTCTTTGCCCCGGTGAAACTGAACCGATAATTGTTGAGCCTGATTTTTGGGAGAATACAAAATACCGGTTAAACGAATCAACATCGGAGATTGAAGAGGAAGTTGCAGGTAAATTTATTCAATACCCCCTTAAGCTGGCATGGGCAATTACAATTCATAAAAGCCAGGGACTCACTTTTGAAAAGGCAATTATAGATGCTGCACAATCTTTTGCTCATGGCCAGGTGTATGTAGCCTTAAGCCGCTGCAAAAATCTCGATGGTCTGGTATTAAGCACCCCACTTAACCAGCAAAGTGTAATAAATGATAATACGGTTACCGGATTTATAAATCATATCGAGCAAAATGAACCGGGCGATGCTGAACTGGAGAAATACCGGAGAGACTACGAGTTGTTTCTTTTAAACGAGCTTATTGATTTTAAGCCAATAGCACGCAATATCTCCTACATTATTAAAATGTGGAACGAAAATGCGGGAACTTTTATGGGCAACCTTCAGCAAAAGCTCCAGTCTGTTATAAATGATGTTCATAACGAGATGATTGATGTTGCCGAAAAGTTTCGACCACAAATGGAAAATCTGGTTAAACAACATTCTAATGCAGAAGAAAACCGGCAGTTACAGGAAAGGCTTCAAAAAGCGTCAGCTTATTTTCTTGCGAAATTGCAGGAGCATTTGGTATCACAGCTTGATGATGCTTCCTATGATACCGATAACAGAGCGCTTCGCAAGCGGATAGCCGGAATGATTGGCACACTGGAAACAGAAATTGAAATAAAGAAAGCGTGTCTGGAATCTGTTGCAAAAGGATTTACAATAAAAGATTATTTAATTGCGCGGGCCCTGGCAAACATCGAAAAACCGGCGGTTAAAGCCCGCACACAGGCAGCAGCTGTAACGCTGAGCAATGCTGATTTTTACCGAAAGCTGATGGAATGGCGTGCAAATAAATCGGTTGAAACTGGTATGGATGAAGCGAGAATCATTCGTCAAAAGGTGATGGTGGCCATTGCTGAGAAGCTTCCATGTTCTGCGGCAGAACTAAAAGCTGTTAAAGGAATGGGTGGAAAAAAAATGGAACATTTCGGACAGGACATTCTGTCGCTCATACTTAACTACAGGCGGGAAAAGAAAATGGAGGTCCCTTCAAATTTTCGCCAAGAACTGGAACTGGCAGGCCTTGACACTAAAGAAATAAGCCTTGCCTTGTTCAGACAAGGGCTGCGTCCGCAGGAAATTTCAAAAAAACGCAAACTGGCAATCACTACAATCGAAAATCACCTGGCCCACTGGGTAAATGCAGGCAAGCTTGATGTATTTGAACTTTTAGATAAAGATAAATACAGCAAAATTGTTAAAAGCCTGAATTCCGGTGAGTTTGAATCCCTCACCGAAATAAAGGAAAAATTGGGCGATGAAGTTTCGTTTGGTGAAATAAGGTTGGTCATTGCAAATGAAAAACGGCAAACTGTATAAACATACTTGATTGACAGATTAGCACGAATTTGGGATGTAACAACCTATTGGTTCTGCCAGCTTAAAAAATTATTGTGCTGATTATTATTTATCAGATCGGATAACATTTCAGGTTTTATTTTTCCTTTGACATAAACCATTGCATTGTCATCACCACTGACCAGGATGAGCAATTCATCGATTGACTTCTCAGAGGCTTTTCCAAAAATGGTTACCTGCTCATTTTCATTGCGCACAACCATCAGTTCCTCCATGTCAGGATTTTGCCTTATCGATTGATAAAATTCCCTGTGGAAGTTACTGCGTGCATTCAGGTCGTTGTCCTCTATGGTTAATATTCTTACTTTATCGATGCTTCTAAGCAATTCCCGTTCTTCCTTTTCGAGGTCACCCCAACGTGAAGCAATTCCTATTACCCAACCAGGAACGGTAATGGAAGTCACACCGTCTTTAAACCTGTATTTTGCAATGGCTGCCGACATGCCGCTATCGCTTTCACACGATGAAAAAAGAAAAAGAATTACAACAGGTAGGAATAAGAATCGTTTCATAGTATTTAATATTTGTTTTTATTATGACGTTCAACTTATAGGTTTCGTTACCCGAAGTTGCACAAAATTGTGAAAAAATGCCATTTTTTTCGGTGAAAGCCACTTTTATCCCGATAACCGTCAGTTTTGACCGGGAACTGACAGCTGTTTTTTTCAGTTAATTCATTTCCTGATTCATGATGATCAATAACCGAGGTTTTTCCCTTTTTCCACAGCTGGAATACCCTTTTCCATCCATTCCGGCATTGCATGCCCTTTAAGGTAATGGTTGAAAAACTGGAACATGCGTTTGCTTAAGTCAACACGGTTGGCCCAGCTGGAAGCATTAAGATTATGAGGTTCATTGTTATAGTTCAGCAACCAAACAGGTTTATCCAGCCGTCGTAAGGCTGCAAAAAACTCAATACCCTGGGACCATGGTACGGCACCATCGTTGTCGTTATGCATCATCAGCAGAGGTGTGTTAATTTTCGGGGCAGCAAAAAGCGGTGAATTTTCGATGTATTGAATAGGCTTATCCCATAATGAGCCGCCGATACGGCTTTGCTGCCGTTCATATTGAAACATACGCACCAGTCCTGACTGCCAGCGTATTCCTCCATAGGCGCTTGTCATGTTACTCACCGGTGCGCCTGCCATGGCGGCTGCAAACATATCGGTTTGTGTAATCAGATATGCAACCTGATATCCACCCCAGCTTTGACCCTGAATGCCCACCTTGGTTTCATCGATGTAAGGGAAACTGTTTAACAGGTATTGTGTTCCGCTTACAACGGCATTGTAGGCACTCTGACCGGGATATCCTTCCTTATATGTAATATCGGGAACAAATACAACATAGCCATTACTGGCATAAAAAGTTTTATTGATTGTTGAGCGACTGGGGGCAGGATATTGATGGCTATAAAGGTTTTCCGAATTGCGTTCATAAAAATAAACCACCATGGGATACTTTTGTGAAGCATTTAAATTCTCTGGAAGGTACAAAAGTCCTTTCAGCTTTTTTCCGCCAAAAGAGTTCCATTCCACCATTCTCACTTCCGGCCATAGAAAATCATCCTGTTGCGAGTTGGCTTTTGAAATTTTTTCTGCATTTGAAAAATTAATATCGCTGTACCACAGATCGGGGAATTCAGTTACATTTTCGCGGGTCCAAATGAGCTTATTTCCTTTTTTGGCCTTGCGTATGTTGTTAAACCGGCATTTATCTTTCAGCAGCAGAATGGGATCAGCAGTGGCATCCATCTGTGCGCTGAAAAAACCATCTTCCATGGTATTCTCATCAAAAGCTTTAAGAATAACCTCTTCACCTGAAGGGATATGCTTTTCATCGGAATCCAGTTTTAAGTATCGTAAGCGCACTGAATTTTTTCTTCCAAAGGAATTTGTTATACATTCCGGATGATTTTCTCCTGTGGGATCAACTCTCCAGATATCGTAACGGTCGTAAATATAAATGAACCGGTCATTTTCTCCCCACCCGGCAATTCCATAAGGAGAAGGATCTGTGGGTCTATCGTCCATTTCATTGTAAAAGTTTACCGCGAGCATTTGTGTTAGCGGTACAGCATCGTTACTTTTGTTATCGGTTGTCCGGGCATAAAATCCTTTATCGGCGGTATCATACCATACCACGTATTTTCCAAGCGGTGAGATGCGGACATATGATTTATTACCTGCTATTTTAAGTTTGTTTCCCGTTGCCAATTCCACCAGGTAATAATCGCGATTATACTTGCCGGTCCATCCTGCCTCCCGGATATAAGGTGAATCGTTATAACCCAGGGCTACTTCTCCACTTCCATCCCGGGGTATGGATACTTCATTTGCAATAGAATCAGCAAGCTGTACAAAGGATTTCTGTTTCAGGTGGTAAACGGCCGGATATGTCCGTCTCCTTTCCTGCGACAACTCCACAAGCTGCTGCGATTGAATCTTTTCATCCTGCCAACTCCAGATGTCCAGCTTTGGCTTTTCTTCGTCCAGAAGGGTGTCCTTTGGCTCAGGCTTGGGTGTAACGGCAGTTCCTAAAAACAATTTGGTTCTGTCTTTTGAGAAATAGACATTGCCATTTTTCCCCGGGCACCATCCCGAGGGCATGCCGGTAGTATTTTCATCAACTATTTTTTTGGGCGCAGTGTCAACTGTTCCTGCAAATAGTGCGTACTTCTTTTCGCTAATAGTGTCACCCGAAAAAAGAAAAGCATATTGTCTTCCCTGTTCATCGGCAGCAAGCTGCTCAATCCATCCTTTTCCGGAAAATGTACGGTTGGCCTCCCCGGTTAGGGTATTAAAAGAATATATTGATGAAAATGTACCGGTTGAATCTTTAACCTGCCTGCGAAACCATAAAAATGATCCGCTATCTGCATAAACCCATTCCGAAACGTTTCGGAACATTATTGTATCACTTGTTGAAACCTGAAACAATACAAGATCATCATTCTTCTTTTCATTTTTGTAATTACCTGTCCCGTTTGAAGAAGAACTCTTATCATCAAATTCAGGTTTCATTGTAAAAGCTATCCATCGTGCATTCACTTCCGGGATCTGATAGGAAGTTGCCCTGGGAAATTTATGATAATTGAAAGGCTTGGTAAATTGTATGATACCCAGACTATCTTGCGGCATGTTTTCTTTTTTTACCCTTTTAAGCTTTGCCTTTCGGATGTGATCTTCGGGCTGTTTTATTTCAAAAACTATAAAATCATTTTCGGGGCCAAACCTTATATTACTTCCCCTTGGAATGGTATCAAAAATTCTCTTTTCATGTTTAATTACCAGCATTCCATCTCCCTTTTGGGGATTTTGAATAAAAGCTACGGCATTTCCGTCATTCGATATAATGGGATTTAATAGGGTATTCCAACGGCTAAAATCTTCAATGGTTAGCGATTTCTTAGCGGACTTCTGCGTATATCCATTCAGCCACAGACAGCAAAAAATAATCCAGGCAACACTTCTCATTTCTACTCCGCAAATTGGTTTCAGGTTAAAACTCCAAAGATATAATATTTCATTTTTTTTGCAATTTTTTAATCCTAAGAGTTATGAACCTTTTCTTTAAAAACCGGCGTTAAGGAGTTGCATAAATTCTTTGGGTACAGGTGAACTAAATATCACCTGATTTTGAGTTACAGGATGTGCAAACTGTAATAAAGAAGCATGCAGTAACAATCTATTAATTCCTGTTTTCTCTGCAATTATTTTATTCAACGTGAAATCACCGTGATGAGAATCTCCAACAATATCAAACCTGTTTTTTGCAAAATGCTGCCTAATCTGATGCCAGCGGCCTGTTTCAGGTGAAATTTCCACCAGGCTCAGGACGATTCCCGTTTTCTCTTTATAAGAAATATTTGTATCTACCCATTGCAGTGATTTATAATGCGTAACAGCCGGTTTTTTAAATTTCGTTTTCTTTTTTACAAGCACTTTATCACTGAATGTGCCTTCACCCGGATTGCCCTGAACTAAAGCGGTGTATTTTTTTATGACCTCTTTTCGTTCAAACTGTAATGTCAGTTGCTTTGCCATTTCAGAAGAAAATGCAAGTACCATTACACCAGAAGTTTTAGCATCAAGCCGGTGCACGTTGTAAATCCATTTACCGGTGTTTTCTCCAAGTAATTTGGTGAGGTAGGGAGCATCGTGTGGCATAAAATCGTTCTTATGCACAGCCAGTCCAGCCGGCTTTTCAACCACTATCAGCTGGTCATCCTGGTACAGTATGGGTATCTGAAAATTATTTTCCATATAAAACGCTGAAGTTTATTGTCTCGCAATGTTTTCTATCTTTGTTTTGCTGCATATAATTTTTAATGAATCAAAGGTTAAAAAATATTACCATACTGCTGCTTTCATGCTGGATTTTTTATTCCTGCAGTACACCTGATGAATCCTTCCAACATGTTTTCCATCTATACAAAGCCGGCAGGTTTAGTGATGCCCGACAGTTTATTATGCAGGAAAATTTGAATAATCAAAAATCGGAAGCAGCAAAAGAAATGAAAAAGTTATACGATAAAATGGACCGTATTGAGCTTGATTTTTCAAAGACAGAATCAGATATCAGGCAGGAATTGCAGGTTTATTTCAAAGAATTGACTTCAAAGCAGCTGACTGAATGGGAAAAGTCGGGTAAGTTGGAAATGCGACTAATCGATGGCCACAAAAGATACTTCCGGAATGCTGTTGCCAACCTGTTCAGAGTCGATTCAATGGCAAGAGCTGTAAAAATCCAAAAAGATGGGGAGCATGTCGATCCCTTAAAAGTGTTTTGTTTGAAGAATACCGCTTCTTTATTGCAGAATTTTCAACAAGGAATTCCACAAGAAGAAATGAAGCAAAAATTTCGGATTGATTATACTATTTCCTTACGGCCTGATGTTGTACCGGACAGGGAAGTTGTCAGATGTTGGATGCCGTTTCCGCGGGAATCATTGCCGCGCCAACAAAATATAAATTTGTTATCAGTAAATACTGACAAGTACCGGATTGCCGGCAGTTCAGCCCTTCAGCGCAGCCTCTATATGGAAAAGATAGCTGTTGCCGGTGAACCAACCGTTTTTAGTTATTCCGCTGAATTTGAGACAACACCACAGTGGATTTCTATAACTCCCGATGTGATAAAGCCTTACGATATCTCTTCAGGATTGTACAAAAATTATACAGCCGAACGTCCTCCACATCTTATTTTTTCTCAGGAAATTAAAAACCTTGCCGGTGAGATTACACACAACAAAACCAATCCTTTTGACAAAGTCAGGGCTATTTATTACTGGATAGATCAAAACATCCCCTGGGCATCGGCGCTGGAATATTCTACCTTTGAATGCATTCCTCATTACGTTTTGGAAAACAAAAAAGGTGACTGCGGGATGAAAACCCTGCTGTTCATGTCGCTGGCCCGGCAAAGTGGAATTCCATGCAAGTGGCAAAGTGGCTGGATGCTCCACCCCGGTGAGGTAAACCTTCACGACTGGTGCGAAGTATATTATGAAGGAGTGGGATGGGTGCCCGTGGACCAGTCGTTTGGACTACAGGATTCAGAAGTGCCGGCGCTTAAGGAATATTACATCTCAGGCATAGATGCCTACCGGCTTATCGTGAACGATGACTTCAGTCGCGAATTCGAACCTTCTAAAGAACATTCCCGCAGTGAACCTATTGATTTTCAAAGAGGCGAACTGGAATGGAGCGGAGGCAATCTTTATTTCGATAAATGGAGCTACAACATGCAGGTAACCTGCTTAAATCAAACGGAGTTATGAAATTCACAGGAGTAATATTGATTTTGTTGCTGGTTGTATCATGTGGCGTGAATAACCGTCGAAAAGCAGAGGAAACAATTGTACGGTTTGAGCAGAACAGCATCCCTGACAAACGCGAATCAGTTTTCAATGCATCGGCATCATTCCGAAAGGGGCAGGTAGTTCTTAAAGGGGAAACCGATAATCCGGCACTGATTAAACTGCTTATCGACAGCCTTCAACCGATGAAGGTCCACAATGAAATGACTGTTCTGCCCGATTCAACTGTCGGAGATAAGACCTTCGCCCTGGTCACACTTTCAGCAGCCAATCTGAGGGCGCAGCCCCAACATTCATCGGAACTGGTAACTCAGGCGCTGTTGGGAACACCGGTGAAAATCCTTAAAAAGAAGGGTGGATGGTACCTGATACAAACGCCCGATAAATACATCTCCTGGGTAGATGCAGGTGGTGTTTTTCCACTCACTGAAAAGCAACTCAGAAAATGGCAGCAAGCCGATAGGATGTTTTATAAAGGACCTTTTGCGCAGGTATTTGAAACTCCAAAAATGCAACAACCGGTTGGAGATGTTACAATGGGAGGTATTCTTATGCTGAAGGAAAGAAGATGGAACCATTTACAAGTTGTATTTCCTGATGGCAGGGAAGGTTATACGACTATTGATAACTGGACTGTTTTTTCCGATTTTTTAAACGATAGCCGGCCCGACTCCGGTTCAGTAGTCCGGATGGGCAGGAATATGAAAGGACGGCCATATCTTTGGGGAGGAACTTCTTTTGCCGGTATGGATTGCAGCGGATTCACTAAAATGGTCTATGGCATGCATGGTGTCATACTTGCCCGTGATGCTTCTTTGCAGGCCAGACATGGCATTTCAGTGGAGCCGGGAACCGATTATGAAAATCTTCAACCCGGTGACCTCCTCTTTTTCGGAAGGAAGGAAGATGATGATCAGCCCGAAAAAATAACTCATGTAGCCATATCATTGGGAAAAACGGAGTACATTCATGCCGCCGGAATGGTTGAGCAAAACAGCTTTGATCAGGAAAGCGATTTGTATTCCGAATACCGTAAAAATACATTCATCAGGGCCAAACGAATTATAGGATCGGAAGGTGTTGAGGGTATTCAATGGGTTAAAGAACAGGGTTGGTACTGAATGAATGGATTTGAAAATATACTGGTATGAGAACCGGCAGAAGAAATTTTATAAGAAACACAGCATTATTTACTTTAGGTGGCTCAATGCTGCCCCGTTTAACATATTCGAATATGAAAGGAACATTGCCTCCAAAGGGTTTAAAATTGACCTTTGAACCCTATGATCTGCAGTTAAAACATGTATTTACCCTCGCCAACAGCTCACGCACAACAACACCGGTAATGCTTATCGGCATTGAATTCGATGGCTTTAAAGGTTACGGTGAAGCTTCCATGCCCCCCTATCTGGGGGAATCGCAAAAATCAGCCGCCACCTTCTTTTCCGCTCTTGACCTGGATCAGTTTACCGACCCGTTCCGCACGGATGAAATTCTGGAATATGTTGATAAATCCGCTCCCGGGAATACAGCTGCCAAGGCGGCCGTTGATATTGCCCTGCATGATCTGGTGGGTAAAATTATGCAGCAGCCCTGGTACAAAATATGGGGTTTTTCACCGGAGCTGACTCCCCATACTTCTTTCACTATAGGTATCGACCAACCCAATGTGGTCAAACAAAAAGTAAAAGAAGCTGACCCCTACAAAATACTGAAAGTAAAACTGGGTGGCCCGAACGACCGGGAAATGATTGAAACCATTCGGTCGGTGACAGACAAGCCGCTGTGTGTGGATGTAAATCAGGGTTGGAACAATAAACAGAAAGCACTTGAGATGGTGCACTGGCTTAATGAAAAAGGTGTTGAGTTTGTGGAACAACCAATGCCCAAAGAGAACATCGACGACAATGCCTGGCTGACTGAACATTCACCGCTGCCGATAATCGGTGACGAAGCCATACAGCGCTTGGCTGACGTGCAGAAAGCTGTTGGTGTTTATTCCGGAATAAACATAAAACTCATGAAATGCACCGGCATGCGGGAAGCAAGTAAAATGATTGCCCTGGCGAATGCCTTCGACCTAAAAGTGATGATTGGTTGCATGACTGAAACTTCCTGTGCAATTTCCGCTGCCGCACAGCTCTCTCCTAAAGCCGAATGGGCCGATTTGGATGGCAACCTGCTCATATCAAACGATCCCTTCAGAGGAGTAACAGTAGATGAAGGTAAGATTACCCTGATGGATAAACCTGGGATAGGTATTGACAAAATCTGAAATTTGATGGATTAACAGCAATTAAGGCAAATTGCCCCATAAGATTGCAACCTTGGAAATAACACTGTTTCAATTGAAGGCAGCTGCATGATAGCTTGAGATTGTCCGCCTGACCGGACGGGCAGGCTTCGCTGCGCTACCAAAAAGGGAAATAAGGTTTTCGATAAGCGGTTATGGTTTTTACTGCCGGCTGCTCTTTGAATGAGATATCTTCACCGGCAACTGAAAGGTACCGTTGGAATTATCCTGCTAATTTAAGTCAAGAGCAAAGGTAGTGCTGAAAAGTGTCATCATTTCATTGGGCTCAAAATTTTGGGTGAAAACTACCAATGACGTCTCCGTACCGGGGGCCGCATGCGGTGCAGAAAGTACCATGTTATTTGATGCATTATGTGCGCCGCAGACAATACCTCCCGCAACTTTGTTATATTGTTGGTTGTGTCCATCAAATCCTGTTTGAAAGGAAGTACCCTTTATAATTGTTTCCCTTTAATTTTGGTTTCCATTTTGTAGGTTTTAGTTCATGTTGACCCAGTTTGTAAACAACCCGATAAAAATTAGTTCAGCTGAGTTTTATAAATATGATCCTGATTTTGCACACTAAAGAAAAATAATTATGAAACTATTTGAAAAGAAAAGCAATTCTTATAAGAAAACCGATGAAGAGCAGCTTATTCATGATAATTCATGGGAGCTCATAACCGGTGTTGAAAAACTCATTGAACGCATAGGCGATGAACGCATTGTAATGTTAGGAGAAGCTTCACACGGCACACATGAGTATTACATATGGAGGGCGGTGATAACCCAGCAGTTAATAGAGAAAAAAGGTTTTAATGTTATTGGAGTGGAAGGCGACTGGCCCGATTGTTACCAGATAAACCGTTACATCCGCGGATATGAAAACAGTGGTGAAACTGCCATTGATGTATTAAAAAATTTTAAACGCTGGCCTGCATGGATGTGGGCAAATTGGGAAATTGCTGCCCTGATGGAAGGATTAAAACGGCACAATTCAGAAAACAACCATCAGGTAGGTTTTTATGGTCTTGATGTTTACAGTCTGTGGGAATCGCTGGAGGCCATTTTAGATTACCTCAGTAAAAATGATCCGGAAGCTTTCAGAATGGCTAAAAAAGCGATGGAGTGTTTTGATCCTTTCGAAAGGGAAGCTCAGGAATATGCTGTTTCAACACGCTTTACGCCCCAGTCGTGCGAAAAGGAAGTCATTGAATTGCTCAGGGAAATACGTAGCAGGGTTCAATTATACGACAGTGATCCTGAAGCTCCTTTTAATGCTGAGCAAAATGCAATGACAGCTGTTAATGCTGAACGTTATTACCGGGCTATGATTGGAGGAGGCCCCGAATCATGGAACATCAGGGATCATCATATGACCGATACGCTTGAAAGGCTTTTGAATTTTCATGGAGAAAAGTCTAAGGCGGTTGTCTGGGAGCATAATACTCATATTGGCGATGCTCGTGCAACAACCATGAAACGCAGAGGAATGGTTAATGTTGGGCAGCTTGTACGGGAAAAATGGGGCACTTCAGCTTCTTTTTCAATAGGGTTTGGCTCTAATGTGGGTTCAGTTATTGCCGGCAGTTCATGGGGAGCTCAAATGCAGAAGATGAAAGTTCCCGAGGCGAGGCCGGGCAGTTGGGAGGCTATGTTGCACAATGCCGGACCTGGCGATAAGGTTATTTTAACAGAGAATATCAGGAATAATGAAACATTTAAAGGGTTCCTTGATCATCGGGCTATTGGTGTAGTTTACGATCCCGAAACTGAGAAATACGGTAATTACGTTCCATCAATAATTCCTTTACGGTACGATGCCTTTGTTTTTATTGATGAAACCATGGCATTACATCCTTTGGAAACGAATAAAGATAAGCAACTAGTTCCCGAATTGTATCCATTTGGTGTTTAAACCCGTTTATGACATTGTATTTCCAATGGATAAACCCTCAGCTTTTGACCCTGTGAATTTCTTTTGATCAGTGGCTATTTAAAACATGTGTGGAAAATCCACCACTAAGTGTCGGGAAGATATTCCCCAACAGACAACGGTTGTTTGTTTTCTTTATTAAGCTTGCACGGGGGATATTTTTCGAAAAAATATTGGCAGACCCTCCTTTTTGGGTGGTATTCATAACGATGGCCCGGCAAATGTTCCCGAAGCGTATGTTGTTAACACGTCTGCAATTCTTTTTACTAAGGAATTGGCAGAAAAATTGGGATACAGGTGGTATGAGAAGAAGCAGAAAAAAGTTTTCGGCAGCTAACTGTCAAATAAATGTTGAGTTTTTGCTTATTCACTATTCATCAAACGAAAGGTTATTGAATGCCCTTAGTGAAAAAACAGAAAATGCAAAAGCATATAAACCTGCCTCCCGAAAAGCAATATTAAATACAGTTTGGTCGGTGTTGTCAGGTTCATCATTTCTTACCAGGAGGTATTTTCTGCTTTTTTTCCAAAAGAAAATATTAACTCAAACAATCATACAGGAATGAAGGGTCAGCAACGAGTAGTAATAGAAAACATTAAGCCCCAGATAGACTGTGGCAGGTATCCCGTAAAACGCGTTATCAATGATACGATAATTATTGAAGCCGATATATTTTGTGATGGACACGATGCGTTGAGTGCAGAATTGTTGTACAGACATAAGAGTGAGCAGGAGTGGAATTCGGTGGATATGGAATACGTTATCAACGATCGATGGAAGGCAGGTTTTCGGTTAGGCAGCTTGGGATTTTATATTTTCAGGATTCATGCCTGGATAGATCATTTTAAGTCGTGGCACCGCGATATTCTGAAGAAAATTGAAGCAGGAGTTGACTATAACGTTGATTTATTAATAGGTGCTGAAATTATCCGGCAATCCCTGGATACTTATTCCGATATTCCTGAAAAGGAACAGAAGTTTCTGTTAAAGGTGATTAATGAGTTTACTGCCGATGATGAGGCACCGGAAGATAAAACAGGTTATATTCACAACAACCGTCTATTCCAGGTAATGACAAAATACCCGGTTAAAAATTATGTAACGGAAACGGAACATGAATACCGGGTGAAGGTGGAAAGGGAAAAGGCAAATTTCAGCAGCTGGTATGAAGTGTTTCCACGCTCATTAGGTGAGGGCAGGGAAAAGCACGGTACTTTTTACGATGTTGTTAATTTTCTGCCCTATGTTGCTGAAATGGGATTTGATGTATTATATCTTCCTCCCGTTCATCCAATAGGAGAGACCCGCAGAAAGGGAAAAAACAACAATGTAACGGCGCAACCGGGAGAGCCCGGTTCTCCATGGGCCATCGGAGGCAGGGAAGGAGGGCATAAAGCCATTCACCCGGAACTGGGAACCATGGACGACTTTTTGCTCCTTGTGGAAAAAGCAGCTGAACAGAATATTGAAATTGCCCTGGATGTTGCTTTTCAATGTTCCCCCGACCATCCTTATGTCAGTGAACATCCCCAATGGTTCAGGCACCGCCCCGACGGCTCTCTCCAATATGCAGAAAATCCTCCCAAGAAATATGAAGACATCTATCCGCTTAATTTTGAAACCGATGATTGGAAAAATCTGTGGGAAGAGCTTAAAAGCGTTTTCCTTTTCTGGATAAATAAAGGAGTGAAAATTTTCAGGGTGGATAACCCTCACACCAAATCGCTCAATTTCTGGGAATGGGTGATTGATGAAATAAACCGGGAACATCCTGAGGTGATTTTTCTTTCAGAGGCCTTTACCCGTCCCAGACTGATGAACAGCCTGGCAAAAAAAGGATTTACACAGTCGTATACTTACTTTACCTGGAGAAACACCAAATATGAGCTTACCACCTATTGCAACGAACTTGTGAAAACCAATGCAAGGGAATATTTCAGGCCAAATTTCTGGCCCAATACTCCTGACATTCTGCCTGAATTTTTACAGGTAACCAACAGGGCCGGTTACATTCAGCGGCTTGTTCTGGCAGCTACTTTAAGTTCAAACTACGGCATTTATGGTCCTGCCTTCGAACTAATGGAAAACGCACCCGTGAAACCAGGTAAGGAGGAGTACCTGGACTCCGAAAAATATGAATTGAAAGATTGGAACCTTAATGATACGCGCAGCCTTAAAAAGATTATTTCGCTGATTAATAATATCAGGAAGGAAAATAAGGCGCTTCAGAACATTCATTCGCTAAAATTTCTGGATATAGATAATGAGGCGCTGATATGTTACAGCAAATCAACTGACGATTTAAACAACATTATTCTAGTGGTGGTTAACCTCGATCCCTATCACACTCACTCAGGCTGGTTGAGGTTCCCAATCCATGAATATGAAATGGAAGAACATACTCCCTACCAGGTGCATGATTTAATAAGCGGGGCATATTTCCTGTGGAGCGGAGAATATAATTATGTGGAACTGAACCCGGGGATAATGCCCGTGCATGTTTTCAATGTGAGAAGAAAAATCCGCTCAGAAAGGGATTTTGATTATTTTATGTAAAGGAAAGATACGTATGGAAAAAAACGATTCAAAAATGTGGTATAAGGATGCAGTAATTTACCAGGCTCATGTGCGCTCGTTTAAAGACAGCAACGCAGATGGAATCGGCGACTTTAAGGGATTGATACAGAAGCTGGGTTACCTGAAGTCGTTGGGCGTTACCGCCATCTGGATTTTGCCGTTTTACAAGTCACCTCTGAAAGACGGGGGTTATGATATTTCTGATTTTACCGCTATCAATGAAGATTACGGTTCCATGGCCGATTTCAAGCGTTTCATCCGCGAAGCACACAAAAAAGGGCTGAAGGTAATTACTGAACTTGTTCTTAATCACACTTCAAACGAGCACAAATGGTTTGAAAGGGCACGTCACTCTAAGCCGGGCAGTTCGTACCGCAATTTTTATGTCTGGAACGATACTCCCGACAAATACACCGATGCCCGGATAATTTTTCAGGATTTTGAACTTTCCAACTGGTCGTGGGATCCCATTGCAAAGTCGTACTACTGGCATCGGTTCTATTCGCATCAACCCGATTTAAACTTTGACAACCCCAGGGTTCATGACGCTGTAATAAAGGTGCTTGATTTCTGGTTTCAGATAGGTGTTGACGGGCTTCGTCTTGATGCAGTTCCTTATCTGTATGAAAGGGAAGGGACCAACTGCGAAAACCTGCCGGAGACACACGATTTTTTAAAGAAACTGCGGAAGCATATCGATGATAAATATGATGACAAAATGTTGCTTGCCGAGGCCAACCAGTGGCCCGATGATGCATCAGCATATTTTGGAACAGGAGATGAGTGCCATATGTCGTTTCACTTTCCCCTCATGCCCCGCCTTTACATGTCATTGCGTATGGAAGATCGCTTCCCCCTGATTGATATACTGGATCAAACACCTGCCATTCCTGAAAACTGCCAGTGGGCCATTTTCCTGCGTAACCACGATGAGCTTACACTGGAAATGGTTACCGACGAGGAACGCGACTACATGTACAAATCGTTTGCAAAAGATACAAAGCAGCGCATTAACCTGGGAATCCGCCGCAGACTGGCCCCTCTGCTTGATAATGACCGGAAGAATATTGAACTGATGAACATCCTGCTTTTTTCCCTGCCCGGAACACCTATCGTTTATTATGGCGATGAAATCGGCATGGGTGATAACTATTACCTTGGCGACAGGGATGGTGTGCGGACACCCATGCAGTGGTCGGCCGACAGAAATGCAGGTTTCTCAACTGCCGAACCTCAGCGTTTGTTTCTGCCGGTAATTTTTAACCATGATTATCATTTCGAAACAATTAATGTTGAAAACCAGGAGCAGAATCCAACTTCTTTGTTGTGGTGGATGCGCCGGATTATTGCTAAAAGAAAGGAATTTAAAGCCTTCAGTCGTGGTGAAATAGAATTTATTGATGCAAACAATTCCAAAATATTATCTTTTGTCAGAAGTTACAAGGATGAAAAAATCTTAGTAATAGTTAATCTGTCAAGGTATTCACAGCTGGCGGAGCTTAACCTGGCGAAATATAAAGGCTTTGCGCCTGTGGAGGTATTTGGCCGCAACAAGTTTCCTTTGATTGATGAAGAACCCTATGTTTTTCCGCTTCAGTTTAAGAATTACTTCTGGTTTGAACTTAAAGAGCAGGTTGAGGAAGAAAGACATGATTACCTGTCACCGGATACCCGGCTGGAATTAACTGCACGGGAATGGAACCAGATGAATGTTTCAACCCGAAATGCATTAAAAGACATCATGTTTGGCTATGTTCAAAAAAGCAGGTGGTTCAGGGGGAAAGCTAAAAAAATTAAAAGTATTGAATTAAACGATACTATTCCTATTTCAACAGGTACCTATCACTCCTATATTTTGTTTATTGAGATTGTTTACATCGAAGGCAGGAGTGAACAGTACATCATTCCTTTGTCGATATACACCGGAGAAGAAGTTACCGAGAAAAAACATAAACATCCTGAAGCTCTTGTTGCGTACATCGAAATAGATGGGCATGAGGGTTTGCTGTATGATGGTTCATATAATCCTCAGGTAAGGGATTTATTGCTGAAGCTGATTCTGCAGAAGGGAAAACTCAAGCATAAAAGGGGTGCCATTGCAGGCATTGCCGGCAAAAACATCTCAAGAAAAGTTAAGAAGAGTGAACTTCCTTTGCCTTCCAGGGTGTTGCTGGCAGAACAATCCAATACCTCCGTACTTTACGACAACAGGTTTTTCTTTAAACTCTACCGGAGTCCTGAAGAGGGAAATAACCCTGAACTGGAAATAATCAGAACCCTTACTGAAAACACCAGCTTTAGAAACTTTCCGGTATTTGCAGGCGCTGTGGAGTACCAGTCGGAAGGTAAAGAAAATACAGGACTGGGAATACTGGTTGATTTTATTCCTAATGAAGGAAATGCATGGGAGTTTTTCCAATCGGCCATCGATCATTATTTCGACCGAATAATAGAAGAGAAGGAAGATCTTATCGAGGCTAACTATGGTGAACATGTTGCTGAGGCAGCAGGCAGGGAAAAGATGATTGATTTGGTGGGGTCATTTAATTCCGAAATGATTGCCCTTTTGGGTAAGCGAACGGCTGAACTGCACCTGGCACTTGCATCGGTGAAAAGTAAGAAAGACTTTGTTCAGGAACCCTTTTCATTGCTTTACCAGAAGTCGTTGTACCAGTCGTTCCGGACACTCATCAAGCGGACCTTCAGTCAGATGAAATCCTCGAAAAGAAAACTGAATGAAGATCAGGTGGCCCTTATCGATGAAATCTTAGGAAATGAAAGCATATTGTTGTCTACCATGAAGAAAACTCTTGAACGGAAAAAAATCCATACATCAAAAATAAGGGTTCATGGTGATTACCATTTGGGGCAGGTATTATTTACCGGAAAAGATTTTGTCATTATCGATTTTGAAGGAGAACCTACCCGTTCGATGACAGCCCGCAAATTAAAGCATTGCCCGTTTAAGGATGTTGCCGGGATGCTGCGGTCGTTTCACTATTCAATATACATGGGGCAGGTAGCAAATGAATCGAAAATGCCTGAAAGTAAAGAATTTTTGAAGCCCTGGCTTGAAGCCTGGTACAAAACTGTTCAGGATATTTTTATTGAAAATTACCTGGAAACAGCCGGAAATGCATCATTTATTCCTGAAGAAGAGGACCAAATGCATGATTTGCTGGCAGTTTATACAATCGAGAAAGCCATATATGAACTGGATTATGAAGTCAATAACAGGCCCGATTGGTTGCATATCCCGCTGTATGGTCTAAAAATGATTATGGACGATTTAATTGAGAAAAAATAATAGTACCGGAAACTGAAAAATTCAGATTATGAGCGAATATCAAAACACAGAAGCAGGAGCCGAAAGGAATGAGAAGTTGGCAAATGAGCATCTTCATCAGGGTGAAACTCCTGAAAACGGAGAATCGAATCTTATTTCGGAATACGATATTTATCTTTTTCGCGAAGGCAAACATTTTACGCTTCATAAAAAATTAGGCGCCCATATAATTGAGCACAACAATACAAGGGGAACATTTTTTGCCGTGTGGGCTCCTAACGCCAAATCGGTGTCAGTTATCGGTAATTTTAACGGCTGGCGAAAGGATGCCAATTACCTGAATCCCCGGAACGATGGTTCAGGCATCTGGCAAGGGTTCATCCCCGGTGTGGATAAAGGAGAAGCCTATAAGTATCATATTGTTTCACAATACAATAACTATGAAGTTGAAAAGGCCGACCCTCTTTCCAATTATAATGAACAACCTCCGAAAACAGCATCAATTGTTTGGGAGCATAATTATCCGTGGAACGATTCGAAGTGGATGAACAAGCGCAAAAATCATAATTCACTGGAAAGCCCCTTTTCGGTTTACGAAGTTCATCTGGAATCGTGGAGACGCAATCCTGATGAAGGAATGCGCTCACTTCGATATCCTGAACTGGCTGAGGAACTGACTGATTATGTAAAAAAAATGGGTTATACCCATGTCGAGTTGATGCCAATTACCGAGTATCCGTTTTCCGGCTCATGGGGATACCAGGTAACCGGTTTCTTTGCACCTACCAGCCGGTTTGGAAACCCTGATGAATTTATGTATTTCATTGATTACCTGCACCAAAACAATATTGGCGTTATTATTGACTGGGTGCCTTCACATTTTCCCGGCGACCAGCATGGCCTTCATTTTTTCGATGGCACATACCTCTATGAGCATCAGGATCCGCGCAAGGGATACCATCCCGACTGGAACAGTTACATTTTTAATTATGGGCGAAATGAAATAAGGAACTTTTTAATCAGCAGCGCCCACAGCTGGATGGAACGTTATCATATCGATGGCATCAGGGTTGATGCGGTGGCTTCTATGTTGTACCTCGATTATTCAAGAAAGGAAGGGGAGTGGATACCCAATGAATACGGGGGCCGTGAAAACCTCGATGCAATCCTGTTCATGCGCGATCTGAACGAATCGATTTATGCCAAATTCCCCGATGTGCAGACCATTGCCGAGGAATCGACTGCCTGGCCAATGGTTACTCGTCCGGTATACACCGGAGGGCTGGGCTTTGGTATGAAATGGAACATGGGCTGGATGCACGACACGTTGAAATATTTTTCGCATGAGCCGGTCCACAGGAGTTATCATCATAACCAGATTACCTTTAGCATCATGTATGCCTTTAGTGAGAATTTCATGCTTTCACTTTCGCATGATGAGGTGGTACATGGTAAGGGTAGCCTTATCAATAAAATGCCCGGCGACGACTGGCAGAAATTTGCCAACCTGCGCTCGCTCTTTGGATTTATGTTTGCCCATCCGGGTAAGAAGCTCCATTTTATGGGTATGGAAATTGGCCAGTGGAGCGAATGGAACCACAACAACAGCCTCGACTGGAATTTGCTTGATTATGAAACCCACCGCGGGCTGCAATTTTTTATTAAGGATTTGAACAGTGTTTACAAACGATTTCCTGCCTTGTACGAAGATGATTTCTCAGGCGAAGGATTCCGGTGGATTGATGCAAACGACTCAACCAATTCCATCCTTAGCTTTCTCCGGTATGGAAAAGACAGAAGCAAACCTGTTCTGATAGTTATTAACCTCACACCTGTTCCCCGGTACAATTACCGTATAGGAGTTCCCGATGATACGGTTTGGTATGAAATCTTAAACAGCGATGCCAAACAGTATGGCGGAAGTGGAATGGGTAACTTTGGAGAAGTGGCTTCAAACCCCGTACCGTATCACAACGAGGAGCAGTCGGTGAATATCCTGCTTCCACCGCTTGCGGTTGTAATGTTTGCTAAGGGGGATTAAGAAGCTTGGGGGGGAAATGAAAAAAAGTGCAGGAATATTACCTTTCCGTAAAGCCGGGAAGGTTATCGATGTTTTTCTGGTTCATCCCGGGGGGCCTTTCTGGAAGAATAAGGATGAGCATGCCTGGTCCATAGCAAAAGGGGAATTCACCGATGAAGAGTTAGCGTTTGAAGCTGCCAAAAGAGAATTCAATGAAGAGACAGGTTTTCAGGCCTTGGGCAATTTCATTGAACTGGAACCGGTAAGGCAGCCCGGCGGTAAAGTCGTTTATGTATGGGCGGTCGAAGCCGATTTTAATCCTGCTGCTCTAAAAAGCAACATGTTCTTTCTTGAATGGCCTCCCCGTTCCGGGAAAAAAACAGAAATCCCCGAAGTGGATAAAGCAGCCTGGTTTCCCCTTGAAATCGCCTTCCGAAAAATTCATAAAGGACAAGTACCTTTTCTTGAGCAGCTGGCCCAAAAAGTTTCACGATGAATGGACTGCCTGATGAATTTTGCCGGCCCGGTGCAAGTCACCCGGGCGTGTTACCTTAATTTTTCCAAAGCCCTTATTAGAAGGTCTAAAAATGATAGAATTAATAACTTTGTAGGGTGCACGAAGTAAACCGCCAAGAACATGGTGCTGATAAGCCCG
>JAWLCL010000026.1:0-56776 GCA_041687255.1 Mariniphaga sp.
CAGAAAAATTATAAGAATAATTTTTTGCATGATTTGTATTTATTAAAACAGGTGAAAATTAGTGAAAGTTTACCATCTGCAAAAGGGGGGCAGGAGTGTGTTAATAAGTTTTGCCTTAAAAAAAGGCAGAAATGTTTATCTTTGGCCGATTGGAATTGAGACCACAACAGGAATGGAAAGTTTTATTGTTTCAGCACGAAAATACAGGCCGGATTCATTTGACACGGTGGTGGCCCAGGCTTCTATAACCACCACGTTAAAAAATGCCATTAACAACCACCAGTTGGCGCATGCTTATTTGTTTTGCGGCCCGCGTGGGGTGGGTAAAACAACATGTGCCCGTATATTTGCTAAGACAATTAACTGCTCAAACCTCTCTGCTGATGTGGAAGCCTGTAATGAGTGCGAATCATGCAGAGCATTCAATACAAGCCGTTCATTTAACATACATGAGCTGGATGCCGCTTCCAACAATTCGGTTGATGATATCCGCAATCTGATTGACCAGGTGCGTATACCCCCACAGGTGGGCAGGTACAGCGTATACATCATCGACGAGGTACATATGCTATCTTCCCAGGCTTTCAATGCATTTTTGAAAACACTTGAGGAACCGCCTAAACATGCTATTTTTGTTCTGGCAACAACCGAAAAGCATAAAATTATTCCTACAATCTTATCGCGCTGCCAGATATTCGATTTTAACCGGATAGGTGTTGCCGATATTGCTGCGCATCTGGAATACGTTGCTAAAAATGAAGGAGTTGTTGTTCAACCCGAAGCCTTAAACGTGGTTGCCCAAAAAGCTGATGGCGCCATGCGCGATGCTTTATCAATTTTCGATCAAATTGTTAGTTTTACAGGGAAGGAGATTACTTACCAGGATGTTATCTCTAACCTGAATGTACTGGATTACGATTACTACTTCAGACTGGTGAATCATTTCCTGAAAAATGAAGTGGCTGATGTGCTTATGATCTTCGATGAAATTCTGAATCATGGTTTCGACGGGCATCATTTCATAAACGGATTAAGCGGTCATTTCCGCAACCTTTTGGTATGCAAGGACGCAGTGACCGTGCAGCTGCTTGAAGTGGGAGGTGATATTAAGGAGCGCTATAAAGCGCAGGCAGCTTCAGGCAGCAGTGACTTTTTGCTCGAGGCCATGCAGATCAGCAATGAATGTGATATGCAGTACAAGGCCAGTCAGAATAAAAGGCTGCTGGTTGAATTGGCCCTGGTAAGGATAGCACAGCTAACCCAAAAAAAAAAATAGCGGACCAGCAAATTCAAGATGAACCTGATGATGTTCTTCTGCCTATTTTTACTGATGAAAAACAGCCTGTACAGAATAATGTTGTTGCCTTAAAACCGGCAGTTGCTTCAAACCCGGCAACCCGAAAACCTCCTCCCAAATTTGCTGATCACATGAAAAGCCCATCCATTAAGGATGCCTTATCAGGAAAATCAAAGAAAGATAAAATATCTGCAATAGCTCAGCATGAAGCTTATACCCAGGTAAAAGAAGTGAATCCATTTACAGCAGAAGCACTTAGCCAGAAATGGAACGATTTCCTTTTGAGGATTGAAGATCGCCCTAATCTCCAATCTACTTTGTCAAAACTTCCACGGTTGGAAGATGATTATAGACTTGTTTTAGAGATTGATAACTCGGTTCAGGATGATTTGATAGGTTCAATAAAACCTGAACTTGTTACCTGGTTAAGAAAAGAGCTTAGGAATTCAAACATCCAGCTTATAACCCGGATAACGGAAACCGAGAAAGAAAAAATTATCTATTCCGACTCTGAAAAGTACCTCGAAATGCTGAAACAGAATCCAAATCTTGAGTTGTTGAAGCAAAAGTTCAAGCTCGACTTTGATTAGCATTCAGGGCGACAGCCTTTTAATGTTCCACGATTTCTTATCTTTCTCATATAAAATCCGATCGTGCAGGCGATTAACTCTTCCCTGCCAGAATTCAATTTTTTGTGGCACTATCCTGTAGCCTCCCCAAAATGGCGGAAGCGGTACAGACTTATTTTCAAACTTGGCACTGAATTCTTTATAACGTTTTTCAAGGTATTCGCGCGAAGGGATTTCTTCACTTTGGTTTGAGGCCCATGCGCTTATCTGGCTTTCTACCGGTCTTGAACGGAAGTACTTTTCAGATAAATCGCGGTTTGTTTTTTCGGCATACCCAAGTATTTTTACCTGGCGTTCAAGTTTTGACCAGAAAAAGTGAAGCCCTGCTGCATTATTATGCTCTAAGGCTCTGGCCTTTTCTCCATTGTAATTGGTGAAAAAAGTGAATCCTTCATCGTCAACATACTTCAACAAAACTATTCTTGCATGTGGAAACCCATCCGTACCAGCGGTGGATAATGTCATGGCTGTTGGCTCTTTCTCTCCTGAATCAATTACTTCTTTCATCCATTGATTGAATTGATCGAAAGGATTTGCAGCAACATTCTTGCGGGTTATGCCGGAATAGGTGTATTCATTTCTTAAAGAATCGAGCTTCATTTTGTTGTTTAATCAATTAGTTATCAAAAATTTTGCCTCTTTTCATGAATGAACATATTTCGCAGATAAATGTTTTAAAAAAAGAGTTAATGGTATTTATTTAACGGTTATAAAAAGCAAGCTATGAAAAAATTAATGATCTTATTTTTGGTTATTGCATCGGTTTCTGCAATGGCATCAGAAGGTACAATGGGAATAGGGGATAAGGCAACACTTACCGATACAAAAATGTTGGATGTTTCAGGAGAAAAAGTTTCGCTCTCTGATGTTGCTAAAGAAAATGGACTTCTGGTGATGTTTTCATCAAATACCTGTCCTTTTGTTTTGCAATGGGAAGGTCGTTATCCTGAAATAAAAGAGTGGGCCGACCAGCATAATGTTGGTATGATTGTGCTCAATTCAAATTACGGTAACCGTGATGGGGTGGATTCTTACGAAGCAATGAAAAAACATGCCCGTGATAAGAATTACAACTTCTATTATGTAGTAGATGAAGACAGTAAAATTGCCAATGCTTTCGGAGGTCAGACAACACCGCATGCATTTCTGTTTGACAGCGATATGGAATTGGTTTACAAAGGAGCAGTTGATGATAATTACAAGAGCGCTGATGACGTAAAACAGGCGTATCTTAAAGATGCGATTAAAAGCCTTTCAAATGGTCAGGAGGTAGCGGTTGCAGAAACAAAACCGGTAGGCTGCAGCATTAAAAGAAAGACCAATTAATTGGGTATTAATAATTTGGGTTGCCTTGCCTTGTTTTACATGGCAAGGCAATTTATTTTAGAAAGAAACTGAACTGCACTTTACCGTACTTGCGCAAGTCAGTGAAATGAGGCGTTTTTGAGAAATCATGGCTTTTGGAATGTTCCAGTATAAACAATCCGTTTTTCTGTAGCACATTGGATTCGAATACCGATTTTGGAATCTCATTTAAAAAGGGAAAATCATAGGGAGGGTCAGCAAATATTATATCAAAACTGAAAGGGCAGTTCTTCAGAAAACGAAAAATATCGTCCTGAATTATCCGGACATTTTCGGCACCTAGATGCTCAATAGTTTTGCGTATAAAGCGAATGTGGTGATGGTCTTTGTCAACAAATGTTACTTCGCCTGCTTCTCTGCTAAGAAATTCATAGCCAATGCTACCTGTTCCTGAGAAAAGATCAAGGACCTTCATCTCAGAAAAATCATAACGATTGGCCAGTATATTGAAAAGGCTTTCCTTTGCCAAATCAGTGGTTGGTCTGGCTGTAAACTTTTTGTCGGGATTAAAAACCCTTCCCTTATATTTTCCTCCAACTATTCGCATGGTTCAGAAAAGAACAATGAACCGGTGCAACGGTTCTTTGAATATATTCGAATTATAATGAACTTCGGGGATAAAAAAGATTGTGCGGTTAAAAAACTTTTTAAGGCTATCATGGATTTCTCCCTTAATATTTATCTCTCCTGCAAGGAAAAGAGCGGTTTTATCAGGCACAAGCTTCAATTTTTTAACTGCAGCTATGGTGTAATAGACTATATCACCTGAATTTGTGTAGCTGTAACTATTTACGGCTTTAAGTTTTGAGTTGGCATAAAGTAAAAGCGTAAAGTTACTTCTGCCAAAAAATAATGCCAGTGTATTTTCCTTTTTATCGTTCAGTTTATTGACTTCATTATCAATTAAAGTAGCAGGATGAAGCAATTTTTTGTCGGGAAACAACTGCCGGAGTTCTTCCACAAGTTTTGCGGAAACAGGGAAGATAAGATTCCCGGAAGCATCTTCCAAGGGATTATCGATAAATTCAGTGCCGTTTTGGTTTCCAAAGACGAGCTTTCCAATAGTTTCCTGTTGATTGGTTTCGTAAATTTCAGAAGGGACAAAGGTGAGGCTTTCAGAATTGTAAATGATTGATATGTTGCTATACTTTGCCCGGAGTATATCATTTTTCTGAACCCACTCCTTTAAGCGACGGCCCAAAAATTTGGTTGAGCTTAATTCGACAGGAAATACATCCAGGGCAAGGAGTTGTTTCTTTTCAGCATGTATTACAGAAAAAGAAAATCCATCCAGGCTTACCTGGATGGACAACTTATATTCTTCTGTACGATTTATATCGAATCCTGGATCTGTAATCAGTCCGGTCATTTTATTATTCCCAGTTTCCGGCGTTGTTTACAGTTTCTGTTAACGACCCAACTTTCAGCCCCGGATATTTCTCGTTTAGCCGGCGTTGTTCGTTCATGTTGATTACATACTGCTTCTCCAGACCTCTAAGTATAATGTTATTATGTGCTTTTGCTTCAAATACGGGAACTTTTATACCTGAACCGGTGGTTATTACATTCTGCCCAAGCATAAATTCTGCTGTTGTATCGGGCACAGGAATGTATTTTAATTCGTCAGCATTGAAATTTGGGCTGAAAAGGGCCTCCTTAACACTTACCCTAACTGTATCACGAATAATCAGGCCCAATTCAACAGCTTTTCTTTCGGTGATTTTTTGCTCAATCATACTGTCGGTAAGTTCACCAATTTTACGGACATTTCTAACTGAATCGTACTTGATAAAGTTAATAAGAGTGTCCCAACTTCCGGTGAAACGGCCATAAACATCTTTGTAAGCAAGCTGAGCTTTCCGGATGTCTTTCAGCTTTTCGATGGTTGCTTCATAGCGGGAATCTTTAGCTTTTTCAAATTCAATTGGATCCTGAATTCCTTTATAAATGAAATAAGTTAATCCAATTGCAACAACAACAAGTGAAATTTGTATAACGGTCCTCATCTTTATAGTTTTAATAAGATTATAATCGAGTTTGTGCAAAATTATAAAAAAAAATAAATTACCTTCCTCTGTAGTTTGTTAATTTAGCGGTTATGATAAAAAATCATGTAAAATCGTTACTTGAACAAAATTTACAATTCAATCCTACCGGATGTCAGCAGCAACTGATAAATGGTATATCTGAATTTCTGGCTTCCGATATACAGGATACGATACTTTTGATGAAAGGTTTTGCAGGTACAGGAAAAACAAGCATGATAAATGTTCTGACCCGTACGCTTACTTCATTAAAGATTAAAGTAGTGTTGCTTGCACCGACTGGCAGAGCTGCCAAAGTTATGGCGGGATATACTTCTATGCCTGCATTTACTGTTCATAAAAAAATTTATCGCCAAAAATCGACCGCTGATGGGACCGGACATTTTGTTCTGGATAAAAACCTGCATAAAAATACATGGTTCTTTATAGATGAAGCCTCCATGATATCAAATGCCGGCAGTGATAACTCTATTTTTGGCAGTGGACATCTGCTTAATGATTTATTGGAATACGTCTATTCAGGAACCAACTGCCGGCTACTGTTGTCAGGTGATACTGCCCAGCTTCCCCCGGTGGGGCTAAGTATAAGTCCGGCTCTGGAAGCATTCCGGTTGAGAGAACATGGTTTCGATGTGAAGGAATATACCTTAACCGAAGTGGTTCGTCAAAGTGCCGGTTCGGGCATTCTTTCCTGTGCCACTCAAATCAGAAAGTACATTGATGAAGAAAATTCATCCGGATTCTTAGTTTTTCATCCTGAACATTTTACCGATGTTGTTAAAATATCAGGGGAAGATTTAATTGAGCAAATTTCAAGCTGTTATGACAGGTATGGATTATACGAAACAACAATTATTACGCGGTCGAATAAAAGAGCCAACTTGTACAATAAGGGAATCAGGGGCTCAATTCTTTTTCGTGAGAATGAAATTGAACGGGGAGATTTGCTCATGGTGGTAAAAAACAATTACTACTGGGCGAATGAAGACAGCGGAATGGATTTTATAGCTAACGGAGAAATGGCAGAAGTAGTTTCTATATATGGCTATGAAGAGCTTTATGGATACAGGTATGCAGATGTCAGCCTCAAGTTTGTAGATTACGAAAACGTGGAAATCGACTGTAAAATTTTTCTGGATGTTCTGTCGATTGAGTCAGCATCCTTTTCGCAGGAACAAAACAGACAGCTTTATGAGTCGGTTGCAGAAGATTATGCAGATATAGGAAACAAGAAAGAACGATGGAAAAAAATTAAGGAAAACCCCTGGTTCAACGCCTTGCAGGTGAAATATGCCTATGCACTTACCTGTCATAAAGCGCAGGGTGGTCAGTGGAAGGCTGTTTTTGTCGACCATGGTTATCTTGTGGAAGATATGCTTGATCAGGATTATTACCGCTGGTTATATACTGCCTTTACACGTCCGGTAGAAAAATTGTTCCTGGTGAATTTCAATAAGAATTTTTTTGAGCCTGTTGAAAGTCAGTAAGTTTGTTGCTTTAAGCTTACGGAATATTTTTCCCCTTCCACGGCAGCTACAGTATTGACAAAGATTGAACGGGCTTCGTTAACAAAAGGTTCGTAGTCGTCATAACGCGATGAGAAATGCCCGATAATTAAGTTGCCTGCACCGGCCATTTGGGCAATTTTAGCTGCATCCATTGCAGTTGAATGATAGGTTTTATCTGCCCAGTCGCGCAACTCTTCCGTAAAAGTTGCTTCATGGTAGAGCAAGTCAACTCCTTTCAAAACTTCAGCCAGGGGAGGATGAAAGGCAGTATCGGCGCAGAAGGCATAGGAACGGGGCAGAGGGGGAGGTGTGGTCAGTTCGCGGTTGGGAATAACTTCTCCGCCTGAGGTTGTGAGATCAGCCCCTTTTTTAATGTTTTGAATCTGCTCAATGGAAGGTTCATACTTTTTAATGCTTTCCTTTTTAATATTGGCCTCTCTTTGTTTTTCACGGAATAAAAAGCCGCTGCAATTGATGCTGTGCTTTACCGGAAACGAAAATACTTCTACTT
Organism: Mariniphaga sp.; assembly: GCA_041687255.1. Taxonomy (GTDB): domain Bacteria; phylum Bacteroidota; class Bacteroidia; order Bacteroidales; family Prolixibacteraceae; genus Mariniphaga. The sequence continues at coordinate 7,356 of JAWLCL010000026.1, forward strand.
TTTTATCTTCATAAATTCGCTCAGGTTTCCTGAAGTTCAGCGGATGAAAAATGATCTCGAACTGCATATCACCCTTTAAAAAATCAAGCTGTGGTTGAATAGCCTCTTTGAGCTGGGAAGGTGCATAAATATGGATGTTATTTTTCAATCCCAGCAGGTTGAATGTCGAAAGCAGGCCAATCAAACCAAAATAGTGATCACCATGCAGGTGCGATATAAAGATGTACTTGATTTTACCAAATCCTATCTTTTGCCTTCTTAACTGAATTTGAGTGCCTTCACCACAGTCGATTAAAAAAAACCGCTCAGATACATTAAGTACCTGAGCGGTTGGGTATTTTTCAGAAGTTGGTATTGCTGAACTGCTTCCCAATATGGTTAACTCGAAAGTCATACCACCTAAAGCTCCTTTTTTCTGCTTAACAAATCTTCAGCTTCTTCAACTGTTTTAGTTATCAACAGAACTGTATGAAGCATGGATATTCTTATCAAATATTCCACATCGGGTTGTAAGCCACAAAGAATGAAAGTGCCAATATTGTTCTCGCACAACCTGTTACCTACAAGGATTGCCCGCAGCCCCGATGAGTCGCAATAACTGCAATTACTCAAATCGAGTATAATATTGTTCTCTCCGTTATTTGTCAGCTTTACAAACTCTGTTTTCAAATCCGGTGCATTATTTGCATCGAGCCTTTCGGATTCTAGTTTTACAAGTGTAAATTCTTCTTTTTTTAAAATCTCAGTTGACATGGATACAATTTACAAAAAACCGGGTATTAATAGCCATTTTTAAAGGATTTATTTTTTATCATCCTCTTTTTTCTCTTTTTTCTCATCCTTTTCCATCTGGCTTTTCAATGCTGCCAAATCAGAAATATCACCCAGAGTTGTTTTCTCGATGTTATCGTTTACAGTTTTAACTGCTTTCTTTGAGGAACGCCCTTGAGCTTTACGTTTTGTTGTCTCTTCAGCACGTTTTTCATCCTCAAAAACTCTTGAATGGGAAACAATAATCCGTTTTGCGGATTTATTGAATTCAATCACTTTGAAATCAAGTTTCTCATCTTGCTTCGCCTGAGTTCCATCTTCTTTTACCAAATGACGTGGAGTTGCAAAACCTTCCACTCCATATGGCAGGGCAACAACAGCTCCTTTATCCATCAGGTCAACAACAGTTCCTTCGTGAATAGAATCCGTAGTGAAAATGGTTTCAAAAACATCCCATGGGTTTTCTTCCAGCTGCTTGTGACCTAAACTTAGACGACGGTTTTCAGCATCGATATCAAGAACCACTACTTCAATTTCCTCACCAATTGATGTAAACTCTGACGGATGTTTAATCTTTTTAGTCCAGCTCAAATCGGAAATGTGAATCAAACCATCTACTCCTTCGGTAATTTCAACAAATACACCAAAGTTGGTGAAGTTGCGAACTACAGAAGTGTGTTTTGTACCCACGCCGTAGTTTTCTTCTATCTTTTCCCAAGGATCGTTTTTCAGTTGCTTCATTCCAAGAGACATCTTCCGCTCATCACGATCAAGGGTAAGAATTACAGCTTCCACTTCTTCTCCTACTTTAAGGAAATCCTGTGCACTGCGCAGGTGCTGGCTCCACGACATTTCTGAAACGTGGATAAGACCTTCAACTCCGGGAGCAATTTCAACAAATGCACCGTAATCGGCCAGTACTACAACTTTACCTTTAACCTTATCACCTACTTTCAGGGTCTCATCAAGTTTATCCCAAGGATGTGGGGTAAGCTGTTTCAAGCCAAGAGCAATACGTTTTTTGTCGTCATCGAAATCAAGGATAACCACATTAAGTTTCTGGTCGAGTTCCACGATTTCTGTCGGATGGGAAATGCGTCCCCATGAAAGGTCGGTGATGTGGATAAGGCCGTCTACGCCGCCAAGGTCCATAAATACACCATAGGAAGTAATGTTTTTGACAGTTCCTTCCAACACCTGTCCTTTTTCCAACTTAGCAATGATCTCTTTTTTCTGTTGTTCCAGTTCGGCTTCGATGAGAGCTTTATGGGAAACCACAACATTGCGGTATTCATGGTTAATTTTTACCACTTTGAATTCCATGGTTTTTCCAACGAATACATCGTAATCCCGAATGGGTTTAACATCAATTTGTGACCCCGGAAGGAAAGCTTCAATTCCGAAAACATCTACAATCATACCACCTTTTGTGCGGCATTTGATGTAACCTTTAATAATTTCATTTTTGTCAAGGGCTTCATTAACACGGTCCCAGGAGCGGGTAGCACGTGCTTTTTTGTGGGAAAGAATCATTTGCCCTTTCTTGTCTTCAAGGCTCTCGATATAAACTTCCACTTTATCTCCCACTTTCAGTTCAGGATTGTAGCGGAATTCATTCAAGCTTACGATACCGTCTGATTTGTAGCCGATATCAACCACAACCTCACGTTTGTTAAGTGCAATAACAGTACCATCCAGCACCTCTTTTTCGGTAACTGTATTCAAGGTATTGTCATACATTTGTTCGAGGTTTTCACGTTGTGAACTGGAGTAAGTATCAAGTCCCGTTTCAAGACTGCTCCAATCGAAATCGTCATCCTCTTCTTTTGCCTTTTTTTCACCAGATGTTTCTTCTGGTTTTTTTGCTGCCGGTTCTGATGTTTCTTCAGATTTAGCCTGCTCTACTGCCTCAGTGCTGGCATCAGACACTTCAACTTTCTGTTCTGCTTCAGTTTTTTCTTCGTTGGCTTTAACAACTTCTTCATCTTTTTCCTCAGTACTGTGAAGTTCTGTAGGATTCTTCGCTGCTTCGGGGGAAGCTCCATCCTGAACCGGATTCTCAGTTATTTTCTGTTCTTCCTGTTCAACTTTTTCGTTTTTCTTTTCTGTCATGTAATTCTTAATAAATTAATAAGTTAGACATTATTATTGTTCTAAATCGCGCGCAAAAGTATAACTTAATTCACTTATATCAAAGGTTTTCTGAGTTTTTATTTAGTTAAACGGCCTGAAATAGCAAATTAGTTTTTGAACTCTTCTTATATATAGCTGTATAATTAAGCCTATGTTATGGTCGACAGTTTTATTTTATTAATTTTGGCTTCATTTTAAAAAATAAACCTGATAACATGAAGGGAATTATACTTGCCGGAGGTGCCGGTACCAGGCTCTATCCCATAACTAGGTCCATTTCTAAACAAATTATCCCGGTTTACGATAAGCCCATGATTTATTATCCTTTATCGGTGCTTATGCTGGCAGGGATGCGTGAAATTCTCATTATCTCAACTCCTGCCGATATCAGTCTGTATAAAGAACTCTTTGGCGACGGGCATCAGCTGGGGCTTAATTTATCTTATAAAGTACAACCTTCTCCCGATGGCCTGGCACAGGCTTTTTTGTTAGGCGAGGAGTTTATTGGCAGCGATAATGTTTGCCTCATATTGGGCGATAACATATTTTACGGCTACAATTTCAGGGCCATTCTTGAAGAGGCCGCCAGCCTTGAAGATGGCGCAATTGTTTTTGGATATTTTGTTAACGATCCGCAAAGATACGGAGTAGTGGAGTTCGGGCACGATAAAAAAGTAATTTCACTGGAAGAAAAACCTGAAAACCCAAAATCAAACTATGCTGTTACCGGATTGTACTTTTATTCGAATGATGTTATCAAAAAGGCCAAATCACTTAAACCTTCGGCCCGGGGGGAACTTGAGATTACCGATTTAAACCGGCTTTACCTTCAGGAGGAAAGGTTAAATGTGAAACTGCTTGGCCGGGGGTTTGCCTGGCTTGATACGGGAACACACGACAGCCTGCTGCAGGCATCTAATTTTATTGCAACTATTGAACAGCGACAAGGACTTAAAGTTTCTTGTATAGAAGAGATTGCCTACAAAAAAGGATTCATTTCCAGGGAGCAGCTTGTTGAACTGGCAAAGCCCCTGAGTAAAAATCAATATGGAGAGTACCTGCTCCGTATAGCCGACAAACAACTTTCATCTTTCTAACAGAAATTCAAGAGTATTATAAGGAATGAAAATTAGTAAAACTCCTATTCCCGGCTTACTTGTTATTGAGCCTGATGTAATTTCAGATTCAAGAGGTTATTTTTTTGAATCTTGGCAGCAGGATAGGTATGGTTCTGCCGGAATTGAAACCAATTTTATCCAGGATAATGAGTCCCAATCGGCGCAGGGGGTTGTAAGGGGGCTACATTATCAACTTGAGCCATGGGGACAGGCTAAGCTGGTACGCGTGGTCGAAGGTCGTGTTTATGATGTTGCTGTTGATCTAAGAACCGGTTCACCTACGTTTGGAAAATGGTTTGGAATTGAACTGGACAGTGTTGCAAAAAAGCAACTGTTTATTCCAGGAGGATTTGCTCATGGCTTCTCAGTTCTAAGCACTACTGCCGTATTTTCATATAAATGCGATAACAAATATAACCGGGAGGCAGAGCGATCAATTAATATGAATGATCCGTTTTTATCCATCAACTGGAAGCTGGGTGAAATTGTTCCAATTGTTTCAGACAAAGATAAAAATGCTCCACCTTTTAGTGAAGCAGAAATGAATTTTAAATTTAACGGGTAATGAAGATATTAGTTACAGGCAGTTACGGACAATTAGGAAGTGAACTGAAGGAACTTTCGGTGAATTATCCCGACTGGGAATTTTTATTTACCGATGCAGATTCCCTCGATATTACAAATGAAAAGGCGGTTGATGTTTTTTTAAATAATAATAAACCGTCGATATTAATTAACTGCGCCGCCTTTACGGCAGTTGATAAAGCCGAAACGGAAACAAATGCAGCCCATCAGCTGAATGCAATAGCTCCGGGAATTCTTGCAAAACTGACCAAAAAATACAAATGCGGCTTTATCCACATCTCTACCGATTATGTCTTTAATGGAGAGGGATATAAACCCTACTCTGAATTTGATGTTGTTAATCCGGCAGGAGTTTACGGAAAAACAAAACTGGCAGGTGAACGCGCTATTCGTTCTGCCAGTACAAAAGCAGTTGTTATACGAACAGCCTGGTTGTATTCAGCCTATGGAAGTAATTTTGTAAAAACCATGCTCCGTCTTGCCAAAGAGCGCGATGTGCTAAAGGTAGTTTTCGACCAGACAGGGACGCCTACTTATGCTGCCGACCTGGCTGAGGCGCTTCTTTCAATTGTTGAAAGCTACAGTAAAAATCCGGCGGCTTTGGTTCCCGGAATTTATCATTACTCGAACGAAGGTGTTGCCAGCTGGTACGATTTTGCAAAAAGTATTTTTGAAATTTCGGGAATTCAGCTTCAGGTGTTGCCGGTTTTATCTGAAGAGTTCCCGACTCCTGCAAAACGGCCGCACTTTTCGGTATTGAATAAATCGAAAATAAAGGCTACATTTAATTTAACAATACCATATTGGAAGGAAAGTCTGAAAATATGTATCGATAAAATTCAAAAATTGGAACAAAATGGATAATCAAGAACTACTGAAACAAGTACGTGAAAAAGCACAGGAATGGCTGTCAGAGACGTATGATGAAGAAACAAGACAAGAGGTGAGACGGATGCTTGATGCTGACGATCCCTCTGAATTAATTGATTCATTCTACAAAAACCTTGAGTTTGGCACTGGCGGTTTACGCGGAATCATGGGAGCCGGCACAAACCGGATTAACAAGTACACCATTGGTGCAGCAAACCAGGGGTTATCGAACTATTTGAAGAAAGAGTTTGCAGGCAACAAGGAAATTAAAGTGGCTATTGGTCACGATTGCCGGAACAACAGCCGGAAGTTTGCCGAAAGCAGTGCCCGTGTTTTTGCTGCAAATGGAATTAAGGCTTACCTGTTTGAAGATTTACGTCCCACTCCCGAGCTTTCGTTTGCCATCAGGGAATTGGGATGCCAGAGCGGAATTATTCTTACTGCTTCACACAATCCAAAGGAATACAACGGTTACAAAGCCTATTGGGATGACGGGTCACAGATTGTAGCCCCACATGATGTAAATATTGTAAACGAAGTAGCGAAGATAAAACCTGAAAATATAAAGTTCGATGGACCTGATGAACTGATTGAAATCATGGGAAGCGAAATGGATGAAAAATTTCTTGAAAAAGTTAAGTCGGTTTCCATTTCTCCCGATATTGTTCAGAAGCACCACGATTTGAAGATTGTATTTACACCTATTCACGGTACTGCGGTAAAACTTGTTCCGGCTGCCTTGCGCAAATTCGGCTTTACAAACATTTACAATGTTCCCGAACAGGATGTGGTTAGCGGTGATTTTCCAACCGTGGTTTCGCCAAATCCTGAAGAAACGGCTGCCATGGAGATGGCTATAAATAAGGCATATGAAGTTGATGCCGATGTGGTAATGGCAACCGATCCGGATGCCGATCGCATTGGAGTGGCTGTTAAGGATGATAAGGGAAAATACATAATTGTTAACGGCAATCAGACTGCCCTCCTGTTCATCTATTACATCATCACAAAGATGAAGGAATTGGGCGCTTTGAAAGGCAACGAGTATGTGGTTAAAACCATTGTTTCCACCGAACTTATTGCAGAAATAGCCGAAAAGAACAACATTGAATGCTATGACGTATATACCGGGTTCAAGTTCATTGCCGAAGTTATTCGTGAACAGGAAGGAATGAAGAAATACATCGGGGGTGGAGAGGAAAGCTTTGGTTTTATGCCTGCTGATTTTGTACGTGATAAAGATGCTGTTTCCTCATGCGCCCTTATGGCCGAAATAACTGCCTGGGCTATCGATCAGGGAAAAACCTTGTACGAACTCCTGCAGGATATTTACCTGGAGTACGGTTATTCAAAAGAAAAAATGAAGTATGTTGTCCGCCCCGGAAAAACAGGGGCCGATGAAATACAGAAAATGATGAGCGATTTCAGAAACCAGCCGCCCAAAGAGTTGGGAGGTTCTCCTCTGGTATGGGTAAAAGATTACTCTACATTGGTTGCAAGGAATATTAAAACGGGAGAAGAGAACAAAATCGACCAGAAAGTAACCTCCAATGTACTTCAGTTCTTCACCGAAGATGGAACTAAAATATCGGTAAGACCATCGGGAACTGAACCAAAGATAAAATTTTACATTGAGGTAAAAGGAGAGCTTGATTCGCGGCAAAGGTTCAACGAAGTGGAGAAAGAAGCCGATGCAAAAGTCGAGGCAATTATGAAGGAATTGAAGCTGTAACGGAACAAATTTGTTATTTTTGAGCTCTATTGTATTAACTTATAAAAAAACAAACTGGAAAAGACTGGTATCAACTAAATTAAAGATCGAAATGAGAAAGTTAGGTATTATTTTTAGCATGCTGTTGTTTTGCACAGCATCCGGGCTGCTGGCCCAAACTGAAGGGCCTATGCCCATGAAACCTGAAATGACTGAAATCTGGGATCCTGAAGTACGGATTATCACACCCGGGGAAAGTCCTGTAGATGCACCATCCGATGCTATCGTTTTGTTCGGCGGGGAAAACCTTGAGAACGAATGGACCAATGGCAAAGGAGGAAAGCCGGGCTGGAAAGTTGAAAACGGTTATTTTACTGTTGAAAGGGGTGCAGGAATTATTAAAACAAAAAGGGTTTTCACCGATTTTCAGCTTCACCTCGAATGGCGCTCACCGGAAGAAGTTGTGGGTAACAGCCAGGGACGCGGCAACAGCGGCGTATTCCTGCAGGAGAGGTATGAAGTCCAGATACTTGATAATTACAACAACCGTACCTACCGTAACGGACAGGCCGGAAGTATTTACAAACAGCATGCACCCCTGGTGAATGCCAGCAAAGGGCCGGGGCAGTGGCAAACCTATGATATCATATACACTGCTCCACGGTTCAATGATGATGGCTCCTACTTTACTCCACCAACAGTTACAGTTTTGCATAACGGTGTTCTGGTTCAAAACAATGTTGAAGTTCGCGGTCCGACAGAATATATCGGTATTCCGGAATACAGCATTAAGGAACATGGCCCCGGTGGCTTAATCCTTCAGGATCATGGGAATCCTGTAAGCTTTAGGAATATATGGATTAGAGAATTATAAGAAAGTTCTGTTATTTGCTGAAAAGAGGCTGTCTTTAAAATTCGGAAATCTGATATCCTGAAATTGTTTCAAAAGTAAACAGGTTAAAACCCGGGGAATGCTTACCGGTATTCAGGATGAAGAGATTGGATGATATGGATTGCCTCTTTTTTTATTTCAACCGTTAATACTTTTATTGTGTTCAGATATTTTCTTCTTATCTCAGGTTTGCTGTTATGTGCGTTTCCCGGTCTCTCTCAGGACATGCAGTTTGCAACAAGATTGCCGCTTGTATTTATTGATACCAATGATAAAACTGTACCCAATGACCCTAAAATTATGGCCAATATGGGTATCATCTGGAACGAAGAAGGAGGAATGAACAGTACCCGCGATACTTTTAATCATTACAACGGTTACATTGCCATCGAAACACGAGGTTCAAGTTCACAGAACTTTCCAAAAAAATCGTATGGATTTGAAACCCGTGACGAAAACGGTGAAGATATTGATTTTCCTCTGCTGGGGTTACCGGCAGAAGAAGACTGGATTTTTTATGGTCCTTACTCCGACAAATCACTTATACGCAATGCCCTTGCTTTTTCATTGGCCAAATCATTTGGTCATTATTCATCCCGAATTCGATTTGTTGAATTGTTTTTAAACAACAATTATCAGGGAGTTTATCTTTTGATGGAAAAGATTAAGCGCGATTCCGTCCGGGTGGATATTGCCAACTTGAAACCGGATGAAATAAAAGGTCCTGATTTAACTGGCGGATACATAATTAAGATAGATAAAACTACCGGAAGCGGAGGTGGGGGATGGCATTCACCGTATAGTAATTCGAATGGCGGGAAAACGTATTATCAGTATGAAGTACCTGCTGATGACGAAATAGCTGATAAGCAGAAGGAATACATAAAGGAATATGTTAAAGCATTTGAAAGTGCAGTGTTTGCACGAAAATTTGATGGACCGGGAAGTTATAAAGACTACATTGAATACTCTACCTTCATTGATTATATTTTATTGAGTGAATTAGCCAGAAACGTTGATGCATACCGTTTAAGCACTTTTTTACATAAAGATAAAAACGGTAAACTCAGGGCAGGACCTGTATGGGATTTTAACCTGGCCTTTGGCAATGCCGATTATTACAATGCCTGGCAAACGGCCGGCTTCCAGCTTGATTTCAGGATGGAAGAACAGGATTGGGATAATCCTTTTTGGTGGAGGACTATGTGGGCCGACACAGCTTTTGTTAATGCCATGAGGTGCAGGTGGGAATCATTACGAAGGGAAAGCTGGTCGACCCAACAAATTTTAAACACTACCGACAGCCTGGTGAATCTGCTGGATGATGCCGTTGCACGAAACTTCCAGCGGTGGCCTGTAATGGGGCAGCATGTATGGCCTAATTATTATGTGGCATCCACTCATTCCGATGAAATAAACTGGATGAAAACCTGGATTCAGGATCGCCTTTCCTGGCTCGATTTCCGTATCCCGGGAAATTGTGGCGGAGCACCACCGCTTACTTCAAACGAATTAGAGGTATCGGTTTACCCTAATCCGGTCCGTTCAGAAATCAATCTGTCAGTTAACTCGGGTAAAAACCTGAACATACAATTTCAGCTGTATAACATCAACGGCATGCTTTTAAAAGAACAACAATTTAGCATAGCGGAAGGAGAACAGATATTGAAAATAGGGGCTGATGATTTGCCACAGGGAATGTACTTATACCGCCTGTATAAAGGTCCTGTTCTGCACCAGAAAGGTAAACTTGTAAAACTTTGATTGGGGTTTAATTGATTACCGTTCCTTTTGCGCCCCACCAGTAAAATGCATCCATTTTAAGCCGCCCGGAACTGACTGCCGGATCTTTGCTTTCCAGTTCGAGGGCTTCTTCTACTGTCTCCACATCAAATATCAGTAACCCCCTGTGGTCTCCTCCATCCTGAAAAGGACCGGCTACAATTAACTTTCCAATGGCAGCCAATGAGTCAATATGAGCCAGGTGCAACTCCTGTATCTTTATGGCTTCTGTTGAATCCTGACTTCTTGTTTCACCGCTCTTCAGCAACATGAAAACGTAACGTTTCATGGTATAGGTTGAATCACCGCTTGTGTGGGTGAATTCACGCTGAGCAAGCCCCTGCATAGAATAAAACAGGATAAAAACAACAATAAGCAGTGTCTTCACCTTTAATTTCATTTTATTTTTTCCTTGAATACTTTCCTGAATTTTTCAACCTTGGGCGCAACTACAAACTGACAGTAAGGCTGCTCCTTATTTCGGGCAAAATAATTATGATGATAATCTTCTGCCAGGTAAAAGGCATCAAAGGGTGTGACTTCGGTAACAATCGGATCGTCGTAAACCTTTTCCTTTTCAAAAGCTTCAATTACTTCCTCAGCCGTTTTTCTCTGTTCATCATTGTGGTAAAATACTGCCGAACGGTATTGTGTTCCTACATCATTTCCCTGCCTGTTAAGGGTAGTCGGGTCATGTGTCATGAAGAACACCTCGAGAATTTCGGTAAATTGTGTTACCTGCGGGTCAAATGTTATCTGCACCACTTCGGCATGACCCGTACGGCCGGTAGTCACCTCTCGATAGGCAGGATTTTTAATGTGTCCTCCGCTGTATCCGGGCACCACTTTAACTACACCTTTCATTTCTTTATAAACAGCTTCAGTGCACCAGAAACATCCCCCTCCCAGTGTGGCTGTTTCATACCTGCTTTCTTGTTCCTGAAATGTATTCATGATAACTGATAATATTAAAACAAGTAATGTTTTCATTTTCTAAATTTTAACCGCGAAAAAAAACGCTTCTCAAACTCCCAGGCAAACCTGAATTGTCCAAATAATGTACCAATAATCACAAACAGTACCTGGTAAGCCGGAACAATAACCATCAGATAAAGCGGAACCTTTATCCACATACTTGTATCATCAGTTATGCCAACCCAATCAAATACTGCCTGACGAACTAAAAGAGAAGCACTTCCGGTAACTGAAAATATAACCAAAATAATCAGAAGCTGAAGGTTGCTTTTAATGTTCCATTTAGCTTTAAATTTCTTTAGCATGCAATTCTTTTTAGTAAGTAAACACCTGCATGAACAGCTTGTTTAATTTACATCTGATGGGTCTGAAAAATAATATAACCGTATACGGCAAAACGTATGATCCGGAATACAGCATACCTTAAAAAACGCCCCGACGGATAACCGGCTGAACCTACAAGGAGGCAAATCGCTGACCAGGGAAGGGGAGTCAACGCCGCAACTATTATTAAAAAAATACCATACTTCTTTAACTGGGGCCACGATTTCTTCAAAAACCTGATTCTTACATACCTGAAAGAAACCCGTTTATATAAAAACTTCCCAATGAGAAAGGTTACATAACCTAAAAAATAGGAAGCAAGTCCAAAAAATGCCAGGTTCATAAAATAGTGCGATGCATTGGCCTTATTTATGGCCCAAATCATAAACAATTCCGGGGGTATGATGCCAAAGAAAAATTCAGAACCAATGTATATCAGGTAAATCATTATGGGGCGGGCATAGAATGTTTCCATCCACATATCAGGATCCCGCGATATCACAATTTTTTCGAAAAAGAAATAAGCAATTAACAGGATAGCCAGCCAGACTATTCCTCTTAATCCATTTTTTATAAGAAATTGCATTCTTGAACTGAGCATCATGGCTTTATTTCAGGTATTTTAAATCGGTGCGTAAAATACAACAAAATATATTCTTCAGAGTTTGTTTGGTATAAAAATCGGCAGCAACTGATAATTTCATATTTATATAAAAAGCAGGAAGGCAATGAGTAAACTTCAACCGGAAAGAAATACCGGTTGATTTGAAATTACAGGTATCTTAACCTATTAATTATTCCATTTTTCCTGCAGCATATATTCTGCCACCTGGGTCAGTTGTGCATCCGAAAGATGCGGAAAACCTGCCATTGCCGGATAATCCATACGCTTTCGGCCCGGTGCTTTTATCCACTGTTTCAGTTCTTCAATTTTATTTTTGTAAATGGGGGCTACCTCAGCCATGGGCGGGCCTACAAGGCGGGTACCGGCTGCATGGCAAACGGCACAATTGGTTTGGAACAGGTTTCGTCCTGCATTTCCGATGCCTGTTTCTGTTTCAACCGCCGGAAGCAGCAGGTTTTCATGTGCAAGCCTTACCGCTTCCCAGTGAGCAGCAGTTCGTTCAGCCATCATTTCTTTATGTGTTTTTAATGCACTCTCTCTATAAACATGCCTCCCTGTGCCCATGAAAGCAACCAGCACTGCAAACAGTCCTACCGTCAGATAAAAACGTTTTCCTGTCAGCGGGCCTTCATCATTTATCAGTTTCCACAGCTGTACCAGCACAATGACGGCTATGGTAACTCCTCCTAAAATTACCCAGAACAATGTCCAGGTTACCCCTTGTGAAGGAAGCGTCAGAAAAAGTAACGGTCCAAAAATGAACTGTATGCCGGTGGCAACCAGGGTAAGGTTTAACATCTGTTTCTTTATCCAGTTCTTTGAAAGACTGGTGAAAACATTTTCGACATCAAAACTTTTTCTTCCAAACCACCATGCAAGGAACAGACCGGTAATGGCCAGACTCGCTGTGATAAAATGGAAATAGCGTGGAAATACATTTGGTAGTGTCATTGCTTCAAAAAAGCCATTGATTTCTCCCCATTTTTCAGGAAACAGCATCAGGTTGATGTTTGTCAGAAAAATAAACGGGATGAACAGAAAACTGACTACTCCGGTACCCAGTATACTCAGGTGAACCGGCTTATTGTCGGCAAGTTTATCCCAGCTATATTTATGGAGGTAGAAAAGTAAAAATGCAACCGCTACCCATGGAACAATCGAAATCCATATATTACCCGTTAATGCATTGGCCGAGTAAAAATAAATTGTATACAAAACATTTATCGACAGAAGCGGAGCGACACCCAATACTACTGCAAGGCTTTTATTTACTGTTATAGTAGCTGCGATTTCACGTGCCAGCCTGTCAAAGTCCTTATTCTTCTTTCCCTTTATTTCGTACCAGAACGTTAAAATGCTGCCTCCAATCATAAGATTAATGAACAAAATATGCAAGAGAAATGAAAATACCAGGATAACAACCAGCAGCCACTCGGGCAGGGGCAATGGTAGAGGTATATCTTTGGGAACAGGTATCTGATTTATCAATGCTACTATCATTTGTCTGAATTTTGAAATTCGTATTCTATTTCTTTAACATCAACTCCTTTAACCTGGGGGCCATCCAGCTTTTTAGGCCTTTTTTGCTGGTGAGCCACGAATTCGGCAAGTGCATCCAGTTCAGCATCATTACCCGGAAACGGGGGCATATAATGCCTCACGTTATGCATGCTTTTAATATAAACTTTCATTGCTTCCGCATCAAGCGGCTCTTTACTTGCATACATGCGTTCGAATTTACGAACCACCGAACTGATGCCGTGTGTAGTGTGGCAGCGTGAGCAGGCAACTGTAAATACAGCTTCCCCCGCAGCAATTTTATTTTCCTCAGTAATATCAGATATGGTGGAGTAGGGGGTATGTTTTAAAATTCCGGTTTGTTGATACAGCGGATACTCTTCCACAAGAATGCCGTTGGCATACATATATTCCCCAATCACATAAGGTTTGCGGATAAATTCACGCAACCGCTCGAATGTGCCTAAAAAAAAGAAGGAAGCTATAACCGGTATAACAAGCAAATGTTTTGGAAGGCGACGGGGTGCAACAGTGCCAAATATACCTATTGTAAAGCCAATTGCTATTACCACCAGCGCTACAGTAACAAGTGAACTGTACCAGTCCTGGAATTGCTGTGTCCCAAGTGCCACCGGCAGGTTGCCGATCATAGCCCTTGGGATGTGCCAGTAATACAAAAAGGCTCCTGCTGCCGCAACCGGCATCCAAAGCAATATCCAGAAAGAGATGTACCGAAGGATTTGATGCCTCCATTTGTTGCTTTTCTTTAGCACATAGGCTGATATCATAAGCCCTAAAGTGCCGGCCATCATCATTGCTACCGGCGTGCGGAAAATGAGCTGGGGCAGATACAGAGGGTTAAGAAAACCGCTAACCAACGAATTTCGTTCTACCCAACTTCCCGGATCCATCATGAATCCCAGAATGGCTACAATTATGGCCATGGTTAACCATGAAAATATGCTTAACCACAAACCAAATAAAATATGCCTCTTTTTATTTCGTGCCGATTCTGTTGACTTCTTCCAGGTCAGAAAATAAATCATTATAAAAATTACCTCCAGAACAAATACTATCCACTCGGTAAACCAGGCAAAATAAAATACCCGGATAAGACTTCCCAATGAAGTCGGATTGGCAAGTGAGGCAGCAAACCATATCCCAACACCGGTTAAAGCTCCTGCAGTGGTTGTAATAATGAAGGCAACAAATAAAAGTTTGCGGGCCATTTCATCCCACGTTTTACCTTCATCGGAATTGCTTTTGAGCTTTAAGTAGCCCCTGAATTCCAAGAGTGTTACCAATGGAACAAACCCCACGGCAAGTGCATGATTAATTATTACATGAGTGATTGCAATTACGGCAACTAACATACGATTGCCCATAAAATCAAGATGGAACAATGGAAAATCCATAGAGTTCTGGTTTTTTATTATACCGGAAAATATAGCAATTATTTCTTAATGAAGCTATAAAACACCAGTGAAATCATTCATGGATTCATTTTAAATTTCTTTTGTTAAGTATGCCGGAGGTTGTTTGATTAACCTGGAAAGTAAAAAAAAAGCTTCCTGCAAAATGATCATCAGAGGGAGCTTTTTTCTTTAACTATTTTAAAAAATCACTTATAACAATCCCGGCATAAGGTTATAAAACAACCCTAACCAGGATTATAGGTGTTGTGTGCCGGGTAATATTATCTGAATCCTCTTACCCCTCCTGCTATGAGTGAAAGCAGGAGCAATACAATAAAAATGTAAAAAATAATTTTTGCAATCTCTGCAGCACCTTCTGCAATTCCTCCAAATCCGAATAATGCCGCAATGAGGGCAATAACTAAAAAGATGATAATTAATCTGATCATAGCTTTATATATTTATAGTTTTAAAAAAGAATTCCGGCGTATATCTGTATAACTGTGTTCTTTGCTTCATCACCAAGCAATTCACCCGGGATATTATCCTTTGCTACACTTGTAAGCCCAAGATTGTATTTAAACCCGAAAAGAAATTGTTCAACTGTGAAATCAAGTCCGGCAGTTACTCCAAAATCAAACGTTTTGAAATTGTCGCGATCAATATCGCTGGTGGTATCGAAATCAAAGAATTCAAGCACTTCGTTATTGGTTTCCACATTTACCCCGGCCAGATAACCAATATACGGACCTAACTGGAATGCAAAGTCCTCGGAAAGATGGTATACCAGGTTTACCGGAATTTCTATGTAATTCAGGTTAAAATCAACATCACTTTGTGCAATTGCTATGTCATAATTGTTAGTAAACCCCTTGGTAGTGTATAGGAGTTCGGGTTGCAGAGAGAAAAACTCTGAAATCCCTAATCTTCCAAATACTCCTGCATGAAAACCGGTCCTTAAATTCCTGTCGTTTGAATCGTCAACAGTCATATTCGATAAGTTCAAACCTGCTTTTACTCCATATTGGGTAAATTGGGCATAGCTGCTTGCTGATATTAAAAATACTGCTATAAATAAAATACTGATTTTATATTTCATGACTTTAATGTTTAAGGTGTTACTCAATTTCTATATCTCCTTCTTCTGCTGCTTCTTTCAACTCATCGTTGGCAAAAATTGCCACTTCGACCCTGCGGTTTTGTTGCCGCCCTTGTTCTGTTGAATTATCGGCAACAGGTTGGTTTTCACCATATCCTACTTCATTCATACGTACATTTCTTACCCCCAGTTTCGCCAAAGCGTCTGCTACCGATTGTGCCCTTTCTTCCGATAACTGCTGGTTGTATTTATCCGAGCCTTTGCTGTCGGTGTGGCCTTCGATAAGAATATTTGTTTCTTCATATTCCTTAAGTGTAGCGGCCAGATTTTCAATGTTTTCCCTTGCTGATGGGGTAAGTTCTGCCGAATCGAAATTAAAAAGTATTCCTGAATCAAAAGTCACTTTTATTCCTTCGCCCACGCGCTCAACTTCAGCTCCTTCTAAATCCTCTTCCAGCTCTTCTGCCTGCCTGTCCATGTATTTGCCGATTAATGCGCCGGCCGTACCGCCGATAGCAGCTCCGATAATGGCACCCTGTGCCGTGTTGTCAGAACGTGAACCAATGGCGCCTCCAATTGCGCCTCCTACACCTGCTCCTGCGGCTCCTCCCTTGAATACCTTCGAAGTATTGCAACTTATGGGGATAATTAATGCCATAAGAATTACAAACATTCTTAAATTCCTTATGTGTTTAATAAAATATTTCATAATCATTCATTTAATTGTTTCTTTAAATGATTATAATTTCTGTGCCATGTATAATTTCAATATTTAACTTGCTTATAGTTAGTTAATTAATTTAGGTAGACAAATTTATTGCTGTTAAACTTATGGTAATTAATATCCACAATCTGGGGATTAAAATCTACAATAAAGATTAAAATCCAATTTATGTACGTTTCATATAACATACAGAATGCGTAGCCGGTTATTTTCACATTCGGAATGGTAGATTCTGAAACATTAAACATGTTCAAAAATGTTTTCTGTTGACCCGAACTGCAGCTATCGGTAAAAGTGGTTCAGATTTCTTATTGAAAAGCATTGCAATTTTAAAAAACCGAAGTCACTTTTTGTTATTGAACCAGTATTTGACCTAAACTATTCATATCAAAACCTGTTCATCGCCTGACCAAATTCGGAGTTAACTCAATGTAAACTCAATTTAACATGGTGTTGGTATGCAGAAAAACTGTTCCTGCATTGAACTTCGTAAATTCAATCCTTCTCCTAAACCTGTCAATAATTTGCTTTTTTCCTGAAAACAAGGATTGGCCTGTTCTCTGAATGTTTTTATGATTCCCTTTAATGTAGAAGTTTGTTCCGGTCACCGGCATCTTTCATAACTATGAATTATAAGCTTCTTCGAGTTTTTTTAAGTCAAGCTTTTTCATTTTTAGAAAAGCGCTGGCAACCTTGGGGGCCCGTTCGGTATTGGCCATCATTTTATCAAGTGCCTCCGGGATTATTTGCCACGAAACACCAAATTGATCCTTCAGCCATCCACATTGTTCTGCTTCGGGGAAGGCAGAAAGCTTTCCCCAATAATAGTCTATTTCTTCCTGTGTTTGGCATTCAACAACCATCGAGATTGCTTCATTAAAGCTAAAACCATGAGGATACGAGCTGTCCATGGCCATAAAAACTGAATTTTCAAGCCGGAAACGTGCATGTGCAATATTTCCTGCTGTATCATCATGGTTATCGGTATATCTGAAAATTCCATCAACAGAGGAATTGTTGAATACAGAAGTATAAAATTCGATAGCCTTTTCAGCATTTCCGTTCTGCGATTCGGTAAACATCAATGAAGGTGATATTTTCTGTCCAACTTCTTTTACTATTCCCAGCGTCAATTGCCAGCTTATGTTGTACTTGTCGCGCAGCCAGCCGTATCGCTGGCTCCAGTCGTACTTGTCGAGCGGCATCATTACCGTTCCACCATCCATCAGCTTTTCCCAGGCATAGTCCAGCTCGTTTTTGTTTTCATACACAACATAAAATGAAATGGAAGGATTGGGTATAAATTCAGGTCCTCCATTAATGCATAAAAATTTTTGGTTCCATGCTTTAAAAGTTGTGGCAAACTTCGATTGTGTTTCCAGGACTGAGGAATCGAATACAAAACAATAAAATTCTGCTGCTTCCCTGGCCTTTCCATCGAACCAAAGAGCCGGATAAATTGCTGTTTTCATAACTTGTATGATATTATTTTTTGCTGTTTGACCATTTGCTGCACATGAGTCATCGTTTTAAAATGCCGCAATGTTTGGCAGGATCAATAACATTTTTAAAACTCCTTTTGTTAGTGGCAGCGTTTTGTTTTTTAATTGATTGCCTTAAACCCTGTTATTGTAATATGATCATGAACTCTGGCATTTATTTCGTGATGTTAACGAAGCATTTTCCGGGAAAAGTTATTTAATTGCCTGATTTTGTATCAGAAATAAACAATTTTCTCTTTTAATGGTCATATAGAAAAGAACAGGAGCTAAACAGGTTTCTGTTTAAATGGTAATTCCAACATCAGAAAAGAAATAGAATTTTTAAAAAAATAAGATTATGAACATTTATAGAAGGTATTTGATTTACAGTGCCGTTCTGCTTTCATTATTTGCACTGCAAGGGTGCGACCTGGTTATTGACATTTTTTCGGTCGGTTTTTGGGTAGGCATTATTATAGCGGTTCTGGTCGTTGTTTTAGTTGTATGGCTTATAATTAAAGGAATGAAAAAGATGGGGTAACAGCAGCCACTACTTTCTTAAAAGTTGTGGCTGTTGGTATGTATATAGAGGAAATTCTTAAGCTTAACTAATTTTATCGAGTTGAATTTTTGTTCCTCTTTTAATGACAAGTTTTATAATTCCGGCCATAGCGCCTGTAAATGCAGCCCAACCTATGGCTTCAATCCAGCTAATTTCTTCTTGTTCATCGGGTTTTTTGGGTGCCATTTTGTGAAAAACCGATTCCAATATCAATTCTGTAAACCTTTTCAGTAAATAGGCACTGAGGAGTGCACTTCCGTTGGTAACAAAAATTTTTAACTCTTCTTTGTATTTATCATTTTCCATAATTGAAACTTTTATTGTGAATTATTAATTGTGCATTTCTTTTTCTTTTTCTTTTTTACCTGCCTGCCAGGGAAACCTGCCGTGGAGTTCAACTTCAAGAGCGAAACTCAGAAATGTACGAATTGCCACAATTGCTGCTAAAATCAACACGCTTTCCATTGTTGGTTCGGTTGACACGGTTGCAACAATATCGGCTGCCACCAGTACTTCAAGCCCAAGCAAAATGGCATTTCCAAGTTCCCGCCTTAGCTGGGGGAAAGGTTTTAAACTGCTTTTTACCAGGTATAAGTAAAGGTAGCGCAGTATAAAAAAGAAGCTGCCTGCTCCAATAATTATTACACCCAACGATTCAATAACTTTCGCAACCAGTTCAATGTAATGTCTTAAATCTTCCATTATAAACTATAGGATTGATTATATTTTTTATCCTTTTTGCTTATATACAATTAAATATCCTGCCAAACCGTTGTTGATGAAGTGTAGTTGGTTGTTGGTCAGGTATATGTGTTTTTAGGTAACAGTGGTAAACAATTTAGATTGGGGAATTTTGTTCACTAATGGGGTGAGCAATTCCACAAATGGGTTTATTTTTTGTTGACAGGATTCTTTTTTCGATCGATGATAATGTAAATAATCAAAATTATTATGCTGACTGCTGAAACCCAGATAAGTCCACTGCGCAGACGGTCGTTATTCTCACCAAACCATGCAATAAGAATCACAAGGGGAGTGATACCTGCAAGGGTTGCCGTGATGAATTTCCAATAGTTCATGCGTAGAATTCCAGATACAAAACTTATGGCATCGTTCGACAGCAGAGGTGTGATACGGGTGATAAAAACGGCCCAGGTGCCATATCGGTCAACATAAAATGAAAGTTTCTTTTGTTTCTTTTCTCCAATAAGCTGGATTATAAGTGTCTCACCAATATATTTGCCAATGAAAAAGCCGATGGTTGAAGCCACGGCTATAGCGAGCACGGCAAGTAATGATCCCCAAATGGGGCCAAATGCCAGAATCGATATTATAATCAGAAGGGGAGAGGGAATAACCAACAAAAACATTTGAAGTGTCATCGTAATAATTATAAACAATGGTCCCCAAATTCCAAGATTGTCGACCCATGCCGAAATCCGTTCTTCATCTTCACTTGTCAGGACATTATATGCTTCAGTAAAGAATTCATTAACTGCGGGTATAGCGAAATAGGACAAAACGGTTGCAACAAGAATTATTCCGCTGATGATCAGCGGCCATTTACTTTGTCCCTGGTTGTTTTCTTCAGAGTTGCTGTTCATGTGTTTCTACAGGATATTAAAAAAATGATTTTCAAAACAAACTTTTCGTATGATCTGCTAACGTTTTAAATGTTTTAACTCCTGAAAAGTTCATGGAAAATATTTTTTTCAACTTCTGACAAAGTATTTTCCCCACATTAATTGTAGTGGTAATCTTATGTCTGGAAGTGATTTTCATGCTCATGCTTACCGGTAAGCAAACGGTATCAAAAATGAATGCCTTTGACTTTCTTATTACTGTTGCTTTGGGTTCGACGCTTGCTACAGTGGCTCTGAACAGCAATGTATCCCTTACGAAAGGTGTATTGCTGATTTTTCTTCTAGTCTTACTTCAATTCTCTGTTACCTGGTTATCGGTCAGGTTAAGAGGTATTAAGAATCTAATAACAGCAAGTCCAACCCTGCTGGTCTATATAGGTCAGGTAATAAAAAAAGCGATGAAGGAAGAGCGGATAACAATGGAAGAGTTGCAACCGGCGGCAAGGCAAAAACGGTTCTGTAAAATTAAAGATACAGATGCATTAATTCCGGAATCAAAAGGTATATCGATAATTATTGAAAACTTACCCGGATTCGGGTAATGAAACTTTAAGTGCTGTAAAAAAGCCTTATAGCGATAATAATCAGAAAAAAGAAGAAAGTAATGATGAATGAGAAGCATTCTTCATTCACCATTACTTTTTGCTAATCTTTTTTAGTTTTCATCAATCCAGGCCGCTATCCAGTCGCCTACTTCTGAAGTTTTATATGCTTTTTCTTTTGAGATATCTTCAGTGACAATATTTTGTTCAAGTGAGGCATTCACTGCTTCGCGTATAATCTGACTTTCGCGAGGCAGGTTAAAGGCATATTCAAACATCATGGCAGCTGACAGAATTGTAGCCACAGGATTGGCAATATTTTTTCCTGCTGCCTGAGGATAAGAACCATGTATGGGTTCAAAAACCGAAGTGTGGATACCTATTGATGCCGATGGCAGTAAACCCAGAGAGCCTGTAATAACACTGGCTTCATCGGTAAGGATGTCTCCAAACATGTTTTCAGTAACCATTACATCAAAATTCTTTGGCCACTGGATGATTTGCATGGCAGCATTGTCAACAAACATATATTCGGTTTGGATGTCAGGGTGTTTCGGAGCCATCTCCTGGGCTACCTCACGCCATAACCGTGAGCTTTCCAGTACATTTGCCTTGTCCACAACCGTGAGTTTTTTACGGCGCTGGCCTGCAAATTCGTAAGCCAGTTTTAAAATACGTTCTATTTCTTCCCGGGTGTAGGTATTTGTATCAAAGGCGGTATTGCCATTGTCCCTGCGTCCTTTTTCTCCAAAATAGATTCCTCCGGTAAGTTCGCGGATGCATACAAAGTTTGCACCCTCAACCAGTTCGCGGCGCAGTGGCGATTTGTGCAGTAATGATTCAAACGTTTCCACCGGCCTTATGTTGGCATATAATCCCAATTTTTTACGCATGGCCAATAAACCCTGTTCAGGCCTTACCGTCGCTTTTGGATTGTTATCAAACCGCGGGTCGCCTATGGCCCCGAAAAGAACGGCATCTGCATTCATGCACAGCTGGTGGGTTTCTTCGGGATAGGGGTCACCTGTTTTATCAATAGCGACTGCACCGGTAAGTGCATATTCATACTCAAGTTGATGGTTAAATTTTTTTGCCACTGCATTTACGGCTTTCATTGCCTGCTCAATAATTTCAGGGCCAATCCCGTCGCCGGGGAGAATTGCCAGTTTAATCTTCATATTATTCTTCTGATTCAAATAATTGTTCGTACTTCTTACTAAAATTCCCGGTTAGGTTCCTTTGAACAAAGAATTACCTGTTAACCTGAATTTTCTTATTAGCTGCAAGTTTTTTTTCAACATTCCCGATCGGTCAGGAGATGCCACTTAAAATTTTATCCATTACCCCGGGTTTAATTTCATTTTCCAGGATGTTCAGCATTCGTATTGTTGCCTTAATGGCCGCTGCATTCTGGTCGGGATCGAGGCCTTTAGTTTTAAATTCCCGGCTGTTTTTCCAGGTAATGACAGTTTCCACCAGGGCATCGGTTTTTCCTCCCGGAGGAATTGTTACTACGTAGTCAATCAGTTTGGGAAATGATTTGCCCATCCGTTTATATATTTTCCGCAAGGCTTTCATGAATGCATCATATTGACCGTCGCCATCGCTGAATTCTTCATGCACTGTGCCTTCGATTTCAAGACTGACACTGGCCACAGGCCTGAGACCCATAGTGTGGCTTACTGAAAAATTGACAACCTTGATTTTCTGTTCCATGATATCGTTTTCCAGCACATCGGCAACAATATAAGGTAGTTCGTCAGAGGTCACTGTTTCCTTTTTATCGCCCAGTTCAATAATTCGCTGGGTAACTTTTTTCAGCGATTCGGCATCGAGTTCAATGCCCAGGTCCTCCAGGTTCTTTTTAATGTTTGCCTTGCCTGATGTTTTTCCAAGTGCATATTGCCTTATCCGGCCAAACCTTTCGGGAAGCAAATCATTAAAATAGAGGTTGTTTTTATTATCTCCATCAGCATGGATGCCACTGCATTGGGTGAATACAAATTCCCCGATGAGCGGTTTGTTGGTAGGAATGCGAATGCCTGAAAATGATTCAACCAGCTTCGATACTTTGTTCAGTTGGGTTTCATTTACATTTGTCCGCATTTTCAAATGATCCTTAATGGTGGCAATTACACTCGACAGGGGAGCATTTCCTGCCCGTTCACCCAACCCGTTTACAGTTGTGTGCACACATCGTATGCCGGCCTTTATAGCATGAAAAACATTGGCAATAGCCAAATCGTAATCGTTATGAGCATGGTAATCAAAGTTAACATCCGGGTAAGCTTCAATCATTTCCCTGCAAAAATCGTAAGTTTCATCGGGGTCAAGGATTCCCAGGGTATCGGGCAGCATAATACGATCTACTTTTTCCCTGCTCAGGTTTTCAATCATGAAATGGACATAATCTTTCGAATCACGCATTCCGTTCGACCAGTCTTCAAGATAAACATTCACTCTGATTCCCATCTGTTGGGCAGTAGCAATAACTTTTTTAATATCGGTAAGATGTTCGGCAGGTGATTTACGCAATTGTTTGGTTACGTGTTTTAGCGAACCTTTGCAAAGCAGGTTCACCACTTTCCCTCCTGCATCGGCAATCCATTTTAAAGAAATGTCGCCGTCAACAAAACCCAGAACTTCAATTTTCTCGAGATGCCCTTTTTCTGCTGCCCAACGGAATACCCGCTGTGCTCCTTTAAATTCTCCTTCCGATACCCGTGCCGATGCAATTTCTATACGGTCAACACGAACATCTTCAAGCAGTACTTTGGCTACACTAAGTTTTTCACCCTCGCTGAATGAAACTCCTGTTGTTTGTTCTCCATCGCGAAGAGTAGTATCCATTATGGTGAGCCTTTTTCCTTCTATTTCAATCAGCTTGCCTGTCATTATTTTTATTTTTTGTCCGACCTCAGTAAACATCAGTTTCGAGCAGGTCGTTTATATACATATTAATATAAAAGCAGTAATGTTACCTGGCGGCTTCAAAGGCACTTATTTCCTCCTTCATAGCTACAAGATAATCGATGTCATCGAGCCCGTTCTTCAGGCAATGTTTTTTGTATGGATTGATATCAAATACTTCCGATTCACCCGATTCAGTTATGGTGAAGGTTTGACTCTCAAGGTCGGCTTCAAATTGTGCTGCAGGATTTTTATCGATTGTCTGGAATATTTTCTCCAAAAAATCAGGAGATACGATTACCGGCAGCAAACCATTATTCAGAGCGTTATTCCTGAATATATCGGCAAAAAAGCTTGATACCACTACGCGAAAACCGTAGTCGTAAATTGCCCAGATAGCATGTTCGCGGCTTGAACCGCTTCCGAAATTCTTTCCGGCAACCAGAATTTTACCTGCGTAAGAGGGATTGTTTAGGGGGAAATCGGCTTTGGGTGTTCCGTCTTTATTGTAACGCCAGTCGCGAAAAAGGTTGTCGCCAAATCCTTTTCTTTCAACCGCCTTTAGATAGCGGGCCGGAATAATCTGATCTGTATCAACATTTTCCACCGGCAGAGGTACTGCCGGAGAGGTTATTTTTGAAAATTTATCGTATGCCATTTTTACTTTCGTTGTTGGTTAATAAAAGAACTATAACATTTCGCGGGGGTCGGTAATTACGCCGGTAACGGCTGCAGCAGCAGCAGTAAGTGGACTGGCCAGCATTGTTCGTGCTCCCGGGCCTTGCCTTCCCTCAAAGTTCCTGTTTGAGGTGGAAACAGCGTATTTCCCTTCCGGAATTTTATCATCGTTCATTGCCAGGCAGGCAGAACATCCGGGCTGCCTGAGCTGAAACCCCGCTGCTTCAAGAATTTTATCCAGACCTTCGCTTCTGATTTGCTTCTCAACCTTATGTGAACCCGGAACAAGCCAGGCGGTAACTTCATTTGCCTTTTTCCGACCTTTTACAAAACCTGCAAATGCCCTGAAATCTTCAATTCTACCGTTTGTACAGCTGCCCACAAAAACATAATCCACCTTTTTGCCAATCATTGCTTCTCCTTCAGAATATCCCATGTACTGCAGCGATTTTAAATAGGTGCTTTTATCGCTTCCGCTCATGCCGTTTACCCTGGGAATATTTTTTGTAATCCCGATTCCCATTCCCGGATTGGTGCCGTATGTAATCATTGGTTCGATGTCGGCAGCATCAAAAGTATACTCTGTATCGAAAACTGCATCTTCATCACTTTTTAATTCGCTCCAGGCTTTAACTGCATTATCCCAGTCGGCACCTTTGGGAGCATACTGCCGGCCCTTAATGTAGTTAATGGTTGTTTCATCGGGTGCAATCATCCCTCCACGGGCACCACTTTCAATACTCAGGTTGCAAAGGGTCATTCTTCCTTCCATGCTCAGGCTTCTGATTGCTGATCCGGCATATTCAATGAAATGACCCGTTCCGCCACTGGTGGAAATCTGTGAAATAATATAAAGGGCAATGTCTTTTGCAGTAACCCCTTTTTTCAATTCACCATTGACGGTAATTCTCATTTTCTTGGGTTTGGGTTGCATTATGCACTGACTGGCCAGCACCATTTCCACTTCGCTGGTTCCAATGCCAAATGCTATAGCACCAAACGCTCCGTGAGTGGAAGTGTGGCTGTCACCGCAAACAATGGTAAGTCCAGGTTGAGTAAGCCCCAGTTCAGGACCAATGATGTGAACAATTCCATGCCCATCAGACTGAAGGTCATGGTACTTTATATTGTGTTCGGCACAATTCCTTTTCAACATCTCCACCTGGTGGCGCGAAAGCTCATCCATAATGGTGAGGTGCTGGTTTTCGGTAGGGACATTATGGTCGGGAGTGGCAGTTGTCTGTTCCGGCCGGAATACTTTTAACCCTCTGTTTTTAAGTCCCAGGAAAGCAACAGGACTGGTCACCTCATGTATCAGGTGACGGTCGATATATAACACTGCAGGGCCCCCTTCGACCTGTTTAACTGAGTGGGCATCCCAAATCTTATCGAATAATGTTTTTGCTTCCATCTTTTATAAAATCAAATAATATTCTGTTTTTTTCCTTTTTCTTATCGTACGATTCAGTATCTTAAACAACCGGCAGTTTATTTACAGCATCAAGAAAGGCTTCCACCGATGCTGTTATTATATCGGTATGGGCGCCAAAGCCATGGTAAATCCCATCGTTATATTCGATCTGCATATGCACTTTACCGATATCATCACTTCCGCGGGTAATGGCCTGAACCAGGAATTCTTCAATGGTAACCTGGCGGTGGATGATTTGCTTTACTGCTTTAATGGCCGCATCTACCGGTCCATTGCCGGAAGAGGTGGCATCAAACTTCTCTCCTGCAATATCAAGCCTTACAATAGCCATAGGAGTAAGGCTTTTACCGGTAACCACCTGCAGGAATTCCAGTTTTATTCTTCGCTCCTGTCGGGTGGCATCACCAACCAGAAGAGCAATGTCATCATCGCGGATGTCTTTTTTCTTATCGGCAAGCTTAAGGAACTGTTCATACACTTCATCCAGTTTCTCTTTATTGAGTTCAAAACCCATTAATTCAAGCCTGTGATTTAAAGCAGCACGTCCGCTGCGGGCAGTCAGCAGAATGGCCGATTCATTGATACCCACATCTGTAGGATCCATGATTTCATAGTTTTCGCGATGCTTCAGCACCCCATCCTGATGGATGCCTGAGGAATGAGCAAATGCATTGCGGCCAACCACTGCCTTATTCGGTTGTACAGGCATATTCATCAGCCGGGAAACCAAACGGCTTGTATTGTAAATGTTTTTTGTATTTATGCCTGTTTCAATTCCCAGCGCCTGATACCTGCTCTTCAGGGTCATAACCACTTCTTCAAGCGAGGTATTGCCGGCACGTTCACCTATCCCGTTAATTGTAACTTCTGCCTGTCGGGCACCATTCATAATTCCTGAAATGGTGTTGGCAGTTGCCATGCCTAAATCGTTGTGGCAATGTGTGGCGATAACAGCTTTATGAATGCCATTAACATTTTCAACAAGATATTTGATTTTTTCACCAAATTCGTTGGGGAGGCAATATCCGGTGGTATCAGGAATATTAACAACTGTTGCCCCGGCTTTAATAACAGCTTCGATGACCTTTGCCAGGTATTCATTTTCGGTACGGCCTGCATCTTCGGCATAAAACTCCACGTCCTCAACGTATTTTTTTGCATACTTCACAGCTTCCACAGCTCTTTCCAGAATAGCGTCGGGATTGGAATTCAGTTTATAGTGAATGTGGAAATGTGAAGTACCAATACCGGTATGGATACGTCCTTTTTTTGCATACTTCAGCGATTCAGCGGCTACATCGATATCTTTTTGGACTGCTCGGGTAAGGGCACAGATGGTGGGCCATGAAACTGCCTTGGAGATTTCTACCACTGACTCAAAATCACCGGGACTGGAAATCGGGAATCCTGCCTCAATAATATCAACCCCGAGTTCCTGCAGGGCTTTAGCTACTTCAATTTTTTCAACAGTATTTAACTGACATCCCGGAACCTGCTCGCCATCGCGTAAGGTGGTATCGAAAATGTAAAGTTTGTCGCTCATCGTACTATGTTATTTATGTTTCTAAAATCTTTTCTCTTATCGTTTTGTTCATGAAAAAAGCCATCCCCTTTTATGAGAATGGCTTAAACTTTCTTCTTGTATCTTTAACAACACACCATTCTCATTTCTTCTGAATTAGAAGAATAATGCCAATAATAAGGCCAAGAATTGAAATGTTGTTCAAGTAATTCATTTAAAAAACTTACGATTTGCTGCAAATATCAAACATTTTTTTTAAAATGAAAATAAAAAAGTGCTTTTTATTGATAAAACTTAATATAAAGATTGTTTTGTCTGAATAGTTTTGAGAAATATGTGTGACCCAAAGATATTTGCAGCAGTTTTCAATGGTGAAATAATTTTAATTTAAATTTTTGTGCGCAAGGTGCAGAACCAGGAGCAAAGGCAGTGCTGAAAAGAGTTATGAATTCATTGTCCCCAGACATATACACAATTTTATGAAAACCTTATTTTTTTTGTTTACCTACTATATAACAAACTAGAAGGTACCATTATCTGCGGCGCACATGATGCATCAAATAATAAAGTTTTTTCTGCTCCGCATACTCCCCTTGCCACGGAGCCGTCATTGCGCGCGCAGCAAAGCAATCTTTGGCTATCATGCAGATACCTTCATATGAAAGGCCGAATAAAGTTATTCACCATGAAGTTCGGTTTGAGTACCGGGGGTAACTCAGTAGCCTGAATAATATAACATCAGCCCAAACCTTATTCCCTTATTTGAATATTTATTTTTTTTCCGGTAATGAGATGTATAATAACTGTGCAAAATAATAAGGTAATAAGGTCGCGGTTTTAGGCAATACCGCCTGCAATTAAGGTTTAGGAAAAGGAAATAAGGTTTTTGATAAGCTGTTATGATTATAACTGTCCGCTGCTCATTGAATGAAATTGCTTGTCCGGCAACTGAAGGATTACGGTAATATTATCCTGCGAATGTGAATCTGGTGCTGAAAAGTATCATCATTTCATTGGGTCGAATATTTTGGGTGAAAACTCTCAAAAAGTTCCTCGTTTCGGTGACGCTATGTGAAGCTTCAGGTATTGTAATATTTGATGTAATTTTTGCGCCGTGGAGATAATCTCCCACAAGTTTTTTATGCAGTAGGCGGGGAGAAAAAATCGGATATCAGCAGGTAGATTGAAATACTTTGCAACTTTATCTATTGCAACTTTTCAGAGACTTTTACTTTTTCGAAGGACTATAATTCTTCATTCATAATTCTGCTCACAGCGTCAGGTTCCGGTTTTTTTTCTTCGGGAATTTCCAGTGGGACATTTGGCTGGAAAACATCATTTTTGGAAAGGGGGCGCTGGTTAATTTTCCAATCGAAACCGCTAAGCTTTTTTTCTTCTTCAGTTAAGCCAAAAAGTGGCTTCAGCAATCCCTCAACAGCATCGAGGAAAATGATTTTAAAAATATTTCCGTCCCTGAACCGGATGGAAATCTTGCTGCTGATAACCCGGTTCAGCCCAATTATTTCTTCTTCCTGCCGGGCGTAATACAAGGTTTGTCCGTTACCGTTAACATCAATACTGTTCAATTCATTATTTATAACATATCCGACCATCTGTTTACCTTTGATTTGATCAAAGCGACCGGAATCGAGTTTTGAAACTATAAAGCCGTTGCCGGTAAGATGCAGTTCGTCGGGAGCATTGGTGTTTTGTTTCATCTCGATATGATCGGCTGTAAGCTGATGGTTTTCAGACCAGACTATGGGGTTTTTATACAGCTGTACAACAGAATCTTTTGAAAAATAAACCAATGAATCGCACATGCCCTGCATATCGGTTCTGAAGAACCGGGTTCCATAATAAGCAGTAATAATTTTTTCATCGGGAATGGTATCGGGAATTGTACGTAATGTATCGGCATGAAGAAATAACGTATCTTTTTCAGAATACATCATGAATAATGCCGAATCGGTAACTGTAGCAACCTCCAGCTGATCGTTGTAAATGGCCGTATTGCCGGAAACTACGATATTGTTTTCAAGATCTTCCATTCTAACATTTCCCAAAGCTCTTCCATTTCCCTCAGTGTCGTTGTATTTTATGTAGTTGGCTTTAAGATGCTGTGTTTTACTGTAAACCTGTGGGTTTTTTATCAGTTCGGCTTCCCCTGTTTCAGTATTGTACCATCCTTCTTCGGCATAAATAGTATTCAGTGAGTCTTGTATGGTAGTTGGTCCGACAATGAATACGCGGCCGGTTTGTGTGTTGTACATCAGGGTATCGCTGTTGAGGGTGTAATTTTCGTTGAATGCCACCACATCCCCATAGAAATGAATTAAGTCGGTTTCAGTGAAATACCTGCCCTCCTGACTGGTTAGGGTATTTAAACTGTCAATAATTTTTCCTCCTTGCTCATAGTATCCGATTTTGGATGACAAGTCATAATCAAGTGTATCGGTTAAAAGGGTAGTGGTTTTATTTATAAGCCTTACGTTTTGGAATGCACGTGCATGATTGATATCGCCGTTGTAATTTATTTTATTGGCATACAGGTTCAAGGTATCACCCTGATTTATACGTACGTTGCCAAAGGCATCAATCCTGTTGTTTCCCGTATAGGTATAGGCACTGTCAGCCCACATTAAAACGTTTTCATGCCGTATGCGAACATCTCCTACAAGGCGCTGTGCTCCCGGAGCTATTTTTTCATCGGCTTCCCCATATTCGGCATGTTCAATTATGATCCGTTTTCTTTGCTGAGAAAAACCGTTCTCTGAAATAAACATCAATATTACCGGCAGAGCAAATTGAAGCAGAAGGACAAGATATTTTCCAAGCCTGTACACTACCGTTACTTTAGAAGAGGCAATAAATGAATTTATATGTTTTCTGTCTGTACTCAATGCTTAATTTAATCTTAAAAAATTTCAGGCTACAATTAAAAGTGCATGAAGCTTATTTTGAAGAATCTGCATCAAATAAGCTGTTTAATAATTTGTCCGACTGAAATATTTTCAGCTTCAGCCTTATAGTTCTTGATGATACGGTGTTGCAAAATAGAATGTGCTACCGCAGCAACATCTTCTATGTCGGGTGAATATTTACCTTTGAGTGCAGCATGCGTTTTTGCCCCAATGACCAGGTATTGTGAAGCCCTGGGACCTGCTCCCCATTTCAGGTACTGATTGGTTACGTCGGCACCTTTGCCATTCCCGGGTCTTGTTTTTGCAGCCAGAGAAACGGCATAATTCAGCACATTATCGTTTATGGGTATTTTCCGTATTAAATTCTGATAGAAAATGATTTCCTGTGCGGTAATTACCGGCTTAAGATCAAATTGAAGGTTTGATGTTGTATTTTTAACAATTGTAATTTCATCTTCATATTTGGGATAATCCAGCCACACTGAAAACATAAAGCGATCGAGCTGAGCCTCGGGTAGCGGATATGTTCCTTCCTGTTCAATAGGGTTTTGTGTAGCAAGCACAAAAAATGGATTTTCAAGCTCGAAACGCTGACCGGCTGCTGTGATTGCACGTTCCTGCATGGCTTCAAGCAAAGCCGACTGAGTTTTGGGTGGAGTACGGTTTATTTCATCGGCCAGAATGATGTTGGCGAACAATGGCCCTTTTATAAATTTGAACTGACGGTCTTTGTCCAAAATTTCAGTGCCAATTAAATCGGAAGGCATTAAATCGGGGGTGAACTGTATACGGTTGTACTTAAGATCAAGTATCTTTGCAATGGTGGTAACCATAAGAGTTTTTGCAAGCCCCGGTACGCCTATAAGAAGAACATGACCACGGCTGAACAATGAAACCATTACCTGAGTAATAACTTCATCCTGACCATATATTACTTTTGTTATTTCCCTTTTTAATTCTTCAAACTTATTACGCAAAGCATCCAGTGCTTCAACATCATTTTTAAACTCCATTTAACGTTCTATTTACGGTTTAACCCTTTACTTTCTCCAGTTACTGAATTCGAAGTTACAATTTGCGTATGTATCATCAATCCGTATATATGTTTGCTGTTGCTTGTTTGATATCCATTCTTCCAACTTCTGTTCCCTCTTCTTCTGTAGAAACAGATCAGCTAACTGCTGGTAATCGTTTTGCAGGTTAGCCTTATGTGTCTCTACTTTATCAACCAGTTTCACGATTACATAAACCTGCTGCCTGGAATTAGGGTCGGTCATAACAAAAGGATCCGAGATTTCACCAATATTTAATTCCGAAAGCACCTTACTTACATTTCCTTCCAGTTCCTGCACGGAAAATTTTGAAGTGAGGTTATTGGGATTAATTACCAATCCTCCATTATTTCTTGTGTCTTTATCGGAGGAAAACCTGCCGGCAGCTTCCTGAAAAGAGATTTTTTCCTTCCTGATAAGATTGGCAAGGCTGTCGAGGCGTTCCTCTGCCTGCTCAAGGGCATCGGGTGCAACTTTCGGGGTCATCAGGATGTGCCTGGTATTCACTTTGTCTCCTCTCCGGTCGATGAGTTGTATGATGTGATAACCAAATTCACTTTTCACTACATTCGATACTCTGTCTCCTTTAAGATTAAATGCAGCAGCTGCATATTCAGAGTCGAGCTGAGCCCGCCCCAGATAACCAATTTCGCCCCCTGCATTTGCTGAAGGACCTTCGGAATAAAGTACAGCCATGGCAGCAAAACTCGAACCTCCTTCTATTCTGTTCTTCAACTCCCGCAATTCAGCCTTTACCCTGTTTTCTTCTTCCAGCGAGATCTCAGGGCGCAATGTGATTTGTGCATACTCATACTGGGTTGGAACAACCGGTATTTCCTCCTCGGGCAGTGCGCGATAATATTGCCGTACTTCAGAGGGGGTAGCAGTAACGTCTTCAATGATTTTGTTTCGCATTTGCGAGCTCATAAGCTGATCTCTCACAACAAGCCTCATTTCTGCACGTATTTCGGCAATGGGTTTTTTGAAGAAATTTTCTACAGCCTGCTCTGAACCAAAATGAGCTATATATGCCTGTAACTGTCCATCCATTTGCTGGTTAACCTGGCTGTCGGTAACATTAATCAGCGTGTCAAGTTCTGCTTCGGCTACCAGCAGTTTGTCAATTAGAAAGTTTTCCAGAATTTCACATTTCATGTCTCCATCTGATGTTATGCCCTGGGCCTGCTGGTCCATGTACATCTTTTCTATGTCCGACTTTAAAACAATGTTGCCGCCAACAATGGCTACTATTTGATCAATAACTTTATCCTGGGCAACTGCAGTGCCTGCAAACAAAGTTAGAAGTGCAACAATTGTCACTTGTATCAGTTTATTACGTTTCATCTGTATCTGAATTATATATTTTAAAACTGTTATTATTCATTCCCTCCCGGAAAACATTATTTTCCAGTTCTTTTAAAAAATCAATTTTTCTGCGATTTAAAATTAAGCTTTTAATATCCTCTCTGACATACTCTTCCGGAGCCTGCTCATTTCGAAGCATATAATCATGAATGGCAACCAGATAAAAATAACTTGAATCGTTAAATTCAATGAATTGGTTTTTCTTTAGATACTGCTCCGGGTCTTCTATTTTTGTCGGCATACTGTTTAAAACCCTTTCCAAATCAACCCAACGGTCGGTGAAAATATCAAATCCTTTGGCATACCGCAAGCAGTAGTCACGTAATTCATTGATGTTTTCCTGTTCAGTATTGCTGCTCATCTCTTTCAGTTCTTCAGGATTGGCAAACTCTACCGGTATCTTTAGAAAAACTGCCTTAACGATATTCCTGTTTAATTTAAAATTATCACTATGCTCCAAATAATATTCCATAATTTCACTGTTGCTCACAGCAGTGTCCATCCGCTGAGCCATCAATTCATTTTTATACCTGAAAATGATAAGTGATTTGCGGTATTCCTCCAGTTCGCGTGTTACATTTTTAAGATCCCCCGACAGGTTGTCTTCAGCTTTTTTAAGCATTAATTCCTGCCTAATCCACTTTCTTATATATTCATCAGCCATTATTGTGCTGTCGTCAGAAACCAGATTATTAGGAATCACAGCTGAAATCTCAGAAAGATATAATTTCCGGTTTCCAACTTCTGCTATAAGTTTATCACCGTCCTGCACCGGTTGCCCACATCGGGCAAATCCTATTGCAGTAACTATTAACAGGCTATATTTCAGAAAGTATTTAAACATGCGGAACTGATCGCAGTAATTTTTTATTTATTTTAATTTTGTATTTTTTTCTTAAAGAATTTAACCATTCTCTTTCCAGAAAGTCCTGGTAAGCAGAAATATATAATCCTTTAGCTTCTTCCAATGATTTAGGTGCAGGAGGAATTTTATCGCCTATGATAAATGTCAGTTCAGGATTAAAACCCGAAGAAATGGGACCATTCCAGACGTAATAATCAACTGCCGGATTATCGCCTTTCTCCCAGGCGCCACTTTTAATTTCTATAAGGTTTTCCTCGCGGTTAAGTAAATCTTCTATTTCCTGATTGGAAAGCTGGGCTGCAAAATATTTTTCGGCTTCTTCACGAGTTTCAATATTCTTACAGGTAATGACAGCGCCTTTAAACCGTTCCTCCCATAAAAATTTATCATTATTGTCCGCATAAAAATCCCGGAGGCCGGAGCTGTCATCTGCAGCAAACTTCCATATTTTTTCTTCCATTATGTTGAAGAAAAGCAACCCGTCGTGATACTCCTGCATCAGGTATTTAAAATCGGGATATTTATCCTCAAGCTTTGAATCTTCCAGAGAAATGATTTCACTTTCAGTCCAGCTGTTGTAATGATCTGAAAACAATCCTGAATTTAAATTCTCCTTAAGCAGAAAACTTTTAAAGTCATTTAGATGAAATTTTTTCTTATCGATCGTGAACAGAAGCAGGTTCTCATCAATTTCAGCTCCAGTTTCCAACGATTTTATCCTGTCGATGTTTTCATGTGCTTCTTCAAAGTTGTACTCTTTTTTCAGATTTTCGACAAACACCTTGCGGCTGCTGCTGCTGCGGTCAGGGTCTTTTTTTATACGTGTCTCAATATCGGTACGTGCTTCTTCAAAGGAAGGAACCGGACGTTGCCCAACTTTTTTGATGATATGATAACCATAGGGAGTTTCTACCGGTTTTGTAATGTCGCCAATGTTTTTCAATTCAAAGGCAGGACCTGAGAACTCAGGAATCATACGATTGGCAGTGAACCAGGGTATTTCTCCGTTTTCAGCTGCCGAACGTTTATCATCGGAATGCTGCTTTACCAGCGCTTCAAAAGATTCTCCCTGCAACAGTTTTTCATAAACTGAATCAATTTCTTTCTTAAGAGCAGCCTTATCAAATTCCTGGTCGCGGGGGAACATTTTCATTATATGGGCCACCTTTATTTCACCTTTATTTTCACGCTCATCGTGAACCTTTATCAAATGGTAGCCATATGCAGTGCGAACGGGTTCCGAAACCTGGCCGATTTGTGTTTTGAATGCTTCGTTTTCAAATGGAGTTACCATTTGAAAAGCAGAGAAATAACCAAGATGCCCTTTATTTGATTTAGCAGA
The DNA here is from genome assembly GCA_041687255.1 of Mariniphaga sp. GTDB lineage: Bacteria > Bacteroidota > Bacteroidia > Bacteroidales > Prolixibacteraceae > Mariniphaga. Next base: position 42,216 of record JAWLCL010000026.1, read on the forward strand.
AGGATCCTGGCTGTATTCAAGTGCCGCCTCATTAAAATCTTTTCCGTTCATTATTTCCTGCCTTACCTGTAATGCTTTCTGCAGGATGGCCTGTTCCTCTTCCTTACCGGCACCCGTGTTTATCCTGAAAAGTATGTGGCTGGTATTGATTTCCTTCTTCATACGTTCGTAAAGCTCTTTAACCATTGCTTCATCGTATTGGATGTCGGTCAGATAGGGTGCTGCCAATTCCGACCGGTAACCGGCAAGTTCTTCAATAAATGATTTTGCTGTATCCATCTTCAGGTTCATTGCTTCAAGCACTTTCAGCTTAAAATCGATGTACATGTCAATGTATTCTTTCGGAGATTTAATTCCCGAATCATCGGCAAGAGTATGATTGTTCTTTTTATAGATACGTTCAAATTCCGCTTTGCTGACTTCGTATCCGCTGATGTCGATCAAAACATCATTCTTTTGCGCGATAAGCGTTCCTGAAAACAGGAACATCAGAATAAAAAGAATCTTGAACGTTTTCATTTTATTAAAATCGTAAATTTTCAATGGTATAACATGTAATTCGCATGTCTCGATAACTATCGGGATAATAATTCACCTTTGATGTATTATACTACTCATGCTCATTTCATACCCATATGTTAACGGCTGCTGTAATTAGGTGCCTCCCTGGTTATAGTTACATCATGCGGATGGCTTTCCATTACGCCTGCATTGGTTATTTTTGTGAACATTGCCTGTTGAAGCATTTCAATGTTTTTTGCGCCACAGTAACCCATTCCGGCACGTAACCCGCCGATAAGCTGATAAAGCACTTCATACAATGTTCCTTTATACGGCACGCGCGCAGCAATACCTTCAGGAACAAGTTTTTTAATATCTTCTTCCATATCCTGAAAATACCGGTCTTTTGAACCTTTCTGCATGGCTTCGATGGAACCCATTCCGCGGTATGATTTAAATTTACGGCCCTGGTAAAGAATTGTTTCACCGGGTGACTCTTCAACTCCGGCAAACAATCCTCCGGCCATTACAGAATTGGCACCCGCAGCAATAGCTTTAACAATGTCGCCTGAGTATCGTATACCTCCGTCGGCAATTACGGGAACACCGCTTCCCTTAATAGCTTTCGATACGCTGTATACTGCTGATAACTGAGGTATACCAACACCGGCTATAACGCGGGTGGTACAAATAGAGCCGGGTCCTATACCCACCTTAACAGCATCGGCCCCTGCTTTTACAAGTGCAATAGCAGCTTCAGCAGTACCAATGTTGCCTGCTACCAACTCTTTCTCCGGATATTTTGCTTTAATTTTTTTGAGCATTTCTACCACTCCCCTTGAATGACCATGGGCTGTATCGATAACCAGAGCATCAACCTGTGCCTTTATTAATTCATCTACACGGTCCATTGTGTCGTAGGCAATGCCAATGCCGGCAGCAACCCGTAGGCGTCCCTTCTCATCCTTGCAGGCCAGGGGCTTATCTTTGGCTTTGGTTATATCTTTATAAGTTACAAGGCCTATGAGTTTATTGTTTTTATCGATTACAGGCAGTTTTTCTATCTTATAATCCTGAAGTATTTCTGCAGCTTTTTCAAGGTCGGTTGATTCAGTTGTAGTCACAAGATTCTCACTTGTCATAACACTGTTTATTGGGCGTGCCATGTTTTTTTCAAAACGCAGGTCACGGTTGGTAACAATCCCTAACAAATAACCTTGCTTATCGACCACCGGAATGCCCCCAATTTTATATTTCGCCATAATTCCCAATGCATCGGCAACAGTCTTATCCGCAGTGATGGTAATGGGATCGTAAATCATGCCGTTTTCAGCTCTTTTCACGGTTGTTACCTGGTGCGCCTGCTCCTCGATATCCATATTTTTATGAATAACACCGATTCCTCCTTCACGCGCAATGGCTATGGCCATTTTATTTTCTGTAACGGTATCCATCGCAGCACTCACTATCGGTGCATTAATGACAATTGATCGTGAGAAACGGGAGGTAAGTTCCACTTCGCCAGGTAAAACTTCTGAGTATGAGGGGATCAGAAGAACATCATCAAATGTTAATCCTTCGAATTTAACTTTGTCGGCAAGAAATGACATGGGCTTATGATTTTAATATGTAATACAAACCGCAAAACTAAAAAAAATATACTTACTGCCGGTTATTTACTGAAGTTTGGCAGCATTCCGAACAATAAAAATTGTTAAACTTGAATCTCAGCAGGAAATATTAATTTTACCCACAGCATAAATATGTTCAGGTGACAATTCTAAAATATGCAAGACTTTAACAAAATTCTTTCTCAATACTGGGGCTTTAAGGAGTTCAGACCTTTGCAGCTCGATATTATCAAATCAATTGCTGCAGGTAATGATACCCTGGGACTTATGCCAACCGGAGGCGGTAAGTCGGTTACCTTCCAGGTCTATTCTCTTTCTGCAGAAGGCCTGTGTATTGTTGTAACACCGCTTATAGCCCTGATGAAAGACCAGGTTGAAAGTCTGCAACGCAAGGGTATAAAAGCGCTTAAAGTTCATAGCGGAATGTCGTGGATGGAGATTAAATTAACGCTTGACAATGCCGTTTGGGGTGATTATAAGTTCCTGTACATTTCGCCTGAACGCATTAATTCTGAGCATTTCCAGGAGCGGCTCGCAAAAATGAACGTTAATCTGATTGCTGTAGATGAAGCACACTGTATTTCGCAATGGGGATACGATTTCAGACCCAGTTACCTGAACATCGCGCAACTGCGGGAATTTTTTCCTGAAGTACCGGTTCTGGCTCTTACAGCCACTGCCACTTCTGAGGTGGTAAAAGACATTCAGGAAAAGCTGGGCTTCAAAAAAACAAATGCACTGAGTAAATCTTTTCAGCGCGAAAACCTGAGTTACCTGGTGCGCATACGGGAAGATAAAATGGGTTACCTGTTGGAAACCCTTAATAAAGTTAAAGGTTCAGGGATAGTATATGTGCGCAGCCGCAAGGCTACACGTGAAATTGCCGCTGATTTGAACAGAAAAGGAATTCCTGCCGATTTTTACCATGCAGGTTTATCCTCATGGGTCCGAAGCATGAAACAGGATGAATGGCTTTCAGGTAAAAAAAGAGTGATAGTTGCTACAAATGCATTTGGCATGGGAATCGATAAACCTGATGTTCGTTTTGTAGTGCATATCGATCCTCCCGATTCACTTGAAGCTTATTTCCAGGAAGCGGGCAGGGCAGGCCGTGATGAAAAAAAAGCTGCTGCTGTTTTGCTTTTTAACAATTCTGATAAGACACGGCTGAAAAAAATGATTTCGGTCTCTTTTCCTGAAATTGAGGCCATCAAAAGGGTTTACCAATCCTTGTGCAATTACCTGAAGGTAGCTGAAGGTTTTGGTAAAGGTCAGTCATACAATTTCAGCCTGCAGCAGTTTGCCCAAACATACAGATTCCAGCAGTCGTTGGTTTATAGCAGCCTTAAGCTGCTGCAACGCGAAGGATATATAGAATTCACCGAGGAGGTAGATAATCCTTCCCGCATCCACTTTATTGTTTCGCGTGATGACTTGTACCGGTTTCAGGTGGCGAATGCCACTTTCGACGGGTTCATTAAACTCGTCCTTCGCTCTTATACGGGTTTGTTTTCCGGTTATGTCAACATCGATGAAGAGTTGCTTGCCAAAAGGGCTGAAATTGACAGAGAAGCGGTTTATAATTTTCTGAAACATTTAAGGAAACATAAAATTATCGATTACATTCCCCGCAATCAGTCTCCTTTTATCTATTTTACCAAGGAAAGAATTAACATCAGCCGGTTGAAGATTTCCAAAGAAAATTACGATTTCAGGAAAAAAAATTATTTAAACCGGGTGGAGTCAGTCATTCACTATGCAACTTCCAACACAAGTTGCCGCAGTCAACTACTTCTTAATTATTTTGGGGAAACCGCAGCTCCGGTATGTGGAACCTGTGATGTCTGCCGCTCGATGCAAAGTGCAGGACTGAGTTCATTTGAATTTGATGAATTGAGCGGACAAATTAAAGAGCTGCTGAAAGAACCCTGTTCATATGGATCATTGTTGTTAAACCTTAAGGGCGATCGGGAGAAGTTGATGAAAGTTGTTAATTGGCTGGTTGATAATCAAAATATTGTCCTGCGTGTAGACCGTAAGTTAGAATGGAATCCATAAAAAAAACTCTCTCCTTTTCCCGGGAAGAAGGAGAGAGTTCAGTAAAGTGTGAGTAATATATATAGTGTGTGAATGCCGGTATTTTATATTTTAATGATTTACACTTTGCATGGTTCTTCTTCTCACATAAGAATTTATACCCGTATTGGCCACACTTATTTTGCTTGTGCCAAATACTTCATCAAGTACATTGGGATGCATGTCGCTGTATTTGTCGTAGCAGTATTTCCTCAATTCTTCCACCTCTTCAGAATTTGACCACTGCACTATTTTTTCCAGTTCCTTTTTGAATAACACTTCCCAAAAACTCACTCCCCACAAAATTACCTTAGCATATTCAATCATATTTAAACTTTTTAATGGTTTCTGTATCTGACTTCAAACAGCCAAGTAATGTGCCAATCGCAGAAATAATGGCACTTTTGAGAATAATGATTTCAATATGAATGTATTGAAAAATAGAGTGTGGAAGCAACACTTTTTTTTTTGGGGAAGTAATACTACATACTTGTAGTTTATCTTCTACAATTGTACCCAAAAATTCAAACCCTGAAGTAAACTTTCCGAAGTGCCGTCAAGAATGTTCTTTGTTAATATTTTCCCTGATGTCTTTTGTGTTAATGCATTGGTTTGCAGGTTTTTAATTGGAGGCAATAAACCTGTTATACAAACGCATTTTACTGGATTCCAACCAGTTTTTCATGTTCGGGGTTTCTGAAATTAACCGCCATTCGGGAAATGTCATCACCTGTAGGATTTTGAAAAATATTAAGCCCAAACTCAGGTATGATTGCCAGTATGTGGTCAAAAATATCAGCCTGCACTGCTTCATAATGAGCCCAGCGTTTATCTCTGCAAAACACGTATATTTCCACAGGCAGTCCTTTTTCGGTAGGCTGCAGATGCCTCACAAGGAAGGTCATATCGTTATTAATCAGCGAATGCCGCTTAAGGTATGCTTCAACATACTTCCTGAAGGTTCCAATGTTAGTCAAGCTGCGTCCATTTACCGGCATTGAGTCGTCAATTTCGTTTTCCCTGTTATACAATTCAATCTCTTTTTCCCGCTGTTCAATGTAAGGCTTAATAATTTGTATCTTCTTCAACCGTTCTATTTCATTTTTTTTCAAAAAGTGTATGCTTTTCATGTCAATTGAAACAGAACGCTTAATGCGACGCCCACCTGATTCCTCCATTCCGCGCCAGTTGGTAAACGATTCTGAAACCAGGGCATAGGTAGGTATAGTGCTAACCGTTTGATCCCAGTTTTGCACTTTAACAGTGTTCAACGAAATATCAATTACAGTACCGTCAGCATTACGGCTGTCCATTTGAACCCAGTCGCCCAGCCGCACCATGTCATTGGCTGAAAGCTGCACACCGGCAACAAGTCCCAGGATGGAGTCCTTAAAAATAAGCAGGATAACTGCGGCCATGGCTCCTAATCCGGCGAAAAAAGTTGTCAGATCCCTTTGAAGGAGAATGGAAAATATTATTCCGGCGCCCAATATGTATATGAAGATTTTTACTACCTGCACATAACCTTTGATTGTGCGGTTTTTTGATATCGACAAGGTATTGTATATCTGGTGAAGGCTGTTAATCAATGCATCGATTACGAGGATTCCCGATATGACCATGTAAAGGTATGTAGCCGACCGAAGAACTTTTACAGCTTCTGGAAAAGGCTGCAGAGCAACTGCTATACCAAAATAAATAACAACAGCCGGCACCATATGCGACAACCGTTTGAACACTTTTTGCTCAAAAAGGATGTTGTCCCAGTTAAAGCGGGTTTTATCGGCAACTTTTTTTAAGTTGTGGATTACAATCCGGTTAAGAATCTGATAAGTTATCCATGCAATGAACAGTACCACCGTAAAAGTTAGCATAGAGGATGTCAACACTAAATATTTACTGGAAAAGCCTAATTTTTCAAGCCACACCTGAATTTGGTTTAAAAGAGTGGAATCCATCTGAGAATTTTTTTATGCAAAACTAAAAAAATTATTGGCAGATGGAATAAACAGTATTTCCACACAACGATGATCTAAATGAAACAAATGCAAAAGCAGTCAGCAAAATGGCATTAATCTGGCTTATTCAATTTTTCTTTTCAGAAGATAATGCTGTAGAGGTCTTTTCTTCTTCAGGTTCAGTGCCTTTCTTCTTCCTGGTAAAAATGGCTTTCATCTTTTCAAACAAATGATTAAGGCTGTTGAAATCTTCGGTAAACGAAAGACCCACTCCCTGGGTGTAAGGTGCAGTTTCATATATCAGGTTGTTGTTCGAACGGTTATAGGCTTTCAGCTGCACCTTCCCGTTGGGTATAAGTTTTACGTTTACGTCGAAATCACCTACAAGCTGGCTGTTGTTTGTTGCATAAGGATTACTGTTGTTCCCGATGTTGCCGTTAAGGGTTACCCGGTCGTTAAATATCTGGGTGCTCATGGCAAGTTCTATTTCATCGTTGGTAAGCTGATTTCCGGGGCGGTAGTTCAGACCAATATCTACATTGTTGCTTATCTGTGAAAGCCAGTTGCTCAATTGGTTTGAAAAAAGTTCACTTGCAGTGGTGCCTATAAGGTTTGGGTTTTGGGCTTCATATGTCCCTCTCATATATTCCGGAGTATAAAATTTACCCAAAACCACAAGTGAAAGTATTTGTTTATTTAATTCTTCCTGGGTACTGAAGTATTGTCTGAGTTCTTCTACCAGCCGGTCTTCAACAGTAGGAAAATTAATCTCAAAGTTGATGTTTGGATTTGCCAGCTCTTCGGTCAGCAAAATTTTACTTTCAACCTGTATGCGCTGGTTCTGATAAATATTGCTGTAACTGTCGACCAGCAAATCATAAAGCGAGGCTTTCAACCGGTATACAGCGCTTATGTTTATAATAGCATTGTATGGATTACCCGACCACTGAATTGAACCGCCCTGTTCAATTGTAAAACGTTTGTTTATAACATTCTGCAGGGTAAACAGGTAGTCGCCCCTTTCAACGGTATAATCTCCCGAAAGGGTAATGTTTCCTTCCTTATCCATTCCAAACCGCAGCATTCCTTCTCCCTGGGCTTTAATAACATCTCCAATCTGTGAATTGTATATAAGCTGGGCACGCGCTTCGGGAGTGGCCCTAATGGTAAGGTTAAGGTTAAAATCGCCGTCATCGCCCCTTGATAAGAGGAAATTTTCACGGTCGGGGTTTTCATTTGAAATGAATTGTATAAAATCATATCGTTCCAGCACACTCTCATCTTCAAGTGAAATGTTCACGTTTGTTCCCAAAAGGGTAGTGGCAGAACCCGAAAGGTTGACGTTTCTTCCGCGACCGGTTATGTCAAATTTTCCATTGGCAACCACCTGGCCAAAGAACTGGGAGTTATCTCCGGCAGTAGTATTAAGCGCCAGCAAACGGGCAGATGTAACCGACAGGTTGTATTGCATGTCCTGAAAGTTATTATGTACCAGTGTCCCGTTAAAAATGCCCCTGTTGCCGTTAGGATCACGAATGGGTATTTGATCGAATAAAATTGTATCTCCTTTAAAATAGATGGAATCGGTAAAACTATAACTCACCTTGGTATAATCGACAGTCAGCCCGGCATTTGTTCCGGCCAGCGCCCCATCCAGCAATATCTTGTCGGTAGTGCCATGTATCTTAACTTTTCCTGTACCTGTGCCTTTGAAATTGGAAATGTTGCTGCGTATTACTGTTTCCAGGGCTACCAGCGAAAGCTCATCAAAATAGGCAAAATAAAGTAGCTCCCGTTTTTTGGGAATGTAATTTCCTTCAACAAGCAACTTCTGACCCTGCCTGGTTGAAATTTCAAGAGCCGACTGCAGCAATTCCCTGTCGTTATCCCATTGGTTTAGCAGAGCAAGATTTCCGATTTCCTGGTCACGGAATGAAAATTCCCTGATCTTTAAATCAGAAAAAATAAGACGATATCCATAATAATCCTGTATAGCTGCAGACCCATTTAGCATTCCCTTCATGGGTAATTCTTTTTCAAGGTACTTTCCAATATTAGCCAGGTCCAGGTTTTCAATCTTAACCGACATAAGGCTGGTATCGTTTTCGGCAATCTCTCCATCTACCGATATAAGCTGGTTCCTGCTGTTAACTGAAAAATTCCCGATTCTGATGGTTGTGCTGTCGATGGTGGCCGTAAACGGCTGTATCTGCCAAACCGAGTCAGCAACAAAAATCTGTGAAGGAAAACCTTCAATTTCGATGTGCGAATAAGGAGAATCATTGGTATCGCTTAAAACAGCTTTCAATAAAATCTCTCCGCTGTACTTTTCGTTATCTTCCTTTCCCCATGCTATCTGATTAACAATCGTATTGTTTGCTACTTCCGAATCAACAGTAAGGTTTTCAATTTTCATCCCATTCTTCAGCAACACTTCTCCAAACCGGAAACGGGAGGCAAATACATCATCCTTTGGGTTATTTCCGATAAAAATGTTCCGGATCATCAGGTTTTTGGTCTGGAATCCCGGGATACTTCCTTTCAATTCAAATACCGATTGTTCTGAATCCATCTGACCATAAAGAAGAAAGGGAGTTTCAATTTTTATTTCAGGAGCAAACACTGCCGTAAGGGCATCCAGGCTTTTTACATCCACCTGGTATCCAAACTTATTGACTTTTTCCTGGTTGAGCGAGTTATAATCAACAACAGGAAGGTAGCGGTGCATGCTCTTTTCAAATGCATCAAAAATATCCTGAAAATGATACTCCCCGTTAATGTCGATGTCGAAGTATTCTGAAGAAAACGACAGGTAATTATTAAGCCCGCTGGATATCGACTGAAGCTTAATTCCTCCCAAATCGAGATCTCCGTTTCGGTTCCTGTAATTTCCTGTTTCAACATCAATTGAACCGGTAAGGTTGTCGATTCTGTTTCCTGAGAAATTGGCATTGAGCAAAAATGCCACTTCCGAATTCGGGTATTTATCGCTTAAATGCAATTTTCCGGGAAGTGCTTTCTTTAAATCAAGGCGAAAATCAAACACCGGAACTTCGGGATTAAAATTTACTTTCCCAAGGAAGTCGAACTGGAGGTTGGAATCATTCATGGCAACAAACCCATCAAACATACGGTTATTCAATAAGCCGTCGAGCCGTATGCTTTCATACTGATAGCCGTTGATTTCCACCCTGGAAATTCCTCCTGCGAACCTACCTGCTGCATATTGGCTTTCGGGAATAAAATAGCCATCAACACTTCCGTTTGCCGTAATGGCTCCTACATGTTCAGTCTTTATTAAATCGCCAAGCTTAAAATTTCGGGTGGCAACTTTTCCGCGGTAGGAAACCCTTTTCCCACCATCCGGAACCACCGAAAGGTCGGTTGTAATTCTTCCCATTTTGCTGTTAAGTGTTCCATAGGCAACAAAATCGGTAAGAAATCCTGTAAAATTACCCTCGTAGGTGACTTGCCCGGCCTGATACAATGCCTCGGGAAAACTCAGGTACCGTACTTTTCCGTTACCGGGTAGTTTTATCCTGCTAAGTTCATCAAACGTGGTTGTCGACTGTTTAAGATTCAGAAACAGGTACATGGTTTCGGCGCTGGTAATGTCATTAACATAAAAATCCAAAACCGCCTCCGTGTGGTCTCCTGTTGAAAGCTTTAAATCACGACCTTTCAGGTTGTTTAAATTTCCATGTATCTGACCTGAAAGAGCAACTTCCTGGTCCATTCCCGCGAGTTGCGGAACCAGGAGCGAAATATCGTAAAAGCTGATTTTTGAAGGTGAAAACATAAAATCGAATTGAATCGATTCTAAAAAGTTTTCCTTCTCTTCCGGAAGTTCAACAAATAACCGGCTTCCGTTTAGCTCAGAATTATTTGTTTTTAAACTGAAGTCGCTTAACTCCATTACCTTGCCCGAAGAGGTAAACCCGGCGCTGAGGTTTTTTAAGTTGAAGTTTTTTCCGTCGTTCAATGAAAAGTCATTGATAGTAAACTGCAACGAATCCCCGGCAAGGGCAAAATCGGAAATTTTAAACTGCAACTCCTCCAGGTGGATGGTTTCCGGTGCTTTATTAACATGCTGATGGTTATATATAATCTCGGCATTTAAAAAATCGAACTTTTCACTGCTGTATTGCCATTCATTTTTTCTTTTTTGCGGCTTCTTAAGTGAATCAATTAAAAATCTGAAATTATATGTTCCTGCAGTATCATTAGAGATATGAATCCGACTATCTTCAAGCTTTAAGCTGCTTAAGGCCACCCTTTGTTTCCTGATTTTCAGGCTGTCAATTTTTGCTGAAACCGAACGTACATACAATAGGGTATCGTTCTGCAGGTCTTCAACCAATACATCTTCAAGGACAACGGTTTTAAAAAATGCAATATCCACTTTCCCGATTGTTATATTGGAGCCTACTTTCTGCGAGAAGTGAGCAGCCATTTTTTGGGTAAGAAAGGTCTGAACCTTGCTGTTTTGCAGGGCCAGCCATCCTCCTCCTGCAACCGCCAGGATAAGGAATACGACGAGAATTGCTATTTTCCAGCCTTTTTTGATATTTTTGTACCTTTTTATATTTAACGCGAACTTACTCTTTTCCGGAGATTTAATTTCATTTTACACAGGTTTTTATTAACCGGTGATACTTAATAAAATTTAATTTATTCCGGATGCAGGTTTTTAACAAGAATGGTACCGAAACAATGAAAAATCAGGACATACATCATAAAAAAAAGCAAAATATAATCATTTTGGGCATTGAATCGTCATGCGACGATACATCTGCAGCCATAATCAACAACGGTGTCATCCTTTCAAATGTTGTGGCAGGTCAAAAAGTGCATGAAGAATATGGGGGAGTGGTTCCCGAACTGGCCTCCCGTGCGCATCAGCAAAATATAATTCCGGTTGTTGACAGGGCCATTGCCAGGGCCGGCATAAAGAAGTCGGAAATATCGGCCGTTGCTTTTACCCGCGGTCCGGGTTTATTGGGCTCATTGTTGGTGGGAACTTCTTTTGCAAAAGCATTTGCCCTGGCATCAGGTATTCCGCTCATCGATGTCAACCATCTGCAGGGGCATGTGCTGGCGCTTTTTATTAAAGACAAGAATATTCAATATAATCCACCTGCATTTCCATTCCTTTGTCTGCTTGTTTCAGGAGGAAACTCCCAGATAATTCTGGTACACGATTACCTTCATATGGAGGTTATAGGGCAAACCATCGATGATGCTGCCGGAGAGGCATTTGATAAGTGTGCCAAGGTGATGGGACTGCCTTATCCCGGAGGACCGCATATCGACCGCCTGGCACAAGAGGGAAACCCTGATAAGTTTGTTTTTGCAAAACCACGTATACCGGGATTAAATTACAGTTTCAGCGGCCTGAAAACCAGCTTTCTGTATTTTCTGCGCGATAATGTGAAAGAAAATGAAAACTTCATTGAGGAAAACAGCGCCGACCTTTGTGCTTCCCTTCAGCATACAATAGTCGATGTTTTACTCGATAAACTGAAGAAAGCTGCAAAAAAAACAGGTATTAAAGAAATTGCAGTGGCAGGAGGGGTTTCCGCAAACTCAGGATTAAGAAACGCATTAATGATAAATGCGAAAAAATACCACTGGAACCTGTTCATCCCAAAAATTGAATATACAATGGACAATGCTGCAATGATTGCCATTACCGGTTATTATAAGTACCTAAATAATGAATTTGCTGAACAAAACGTTGTGCCTTTTGCCAGGACCCAGTTATAATTAATGTGCTGCCTGTTACGTTGCGAATTGATGATGCACGGGCGTAACATTGCGCCCTTCGCGCTGAGATCCCTAGTCCTTGTTCCATCAAAGCCATTATTCCATTGTGCCTGAACATATCCATGGTTTCCTGAACACCTTATTTTATTTGTTCACCTCAATAGCCAAACCAATAGATTTTCAACCCAAACCTTATTATCTTATTCGCATATTTTCTCGTTTCCCGGTAATGAGATGTATAATAATTATTCAAAATAATAAGGTAAAAAGGTCGAGGTTGTTGGCTATACTGCCGGCTGCTAAGTTAACTCCAGTAATCAAACCGAACTTCAAATTGAATAACTTTAGGCCGTTTTTCATTTGCAGGCTTCTGCTTATTATCGTGAGATTGCTTTGCTACGCGCGCAATGACGGCTCCATAGTGGGGACAGCATGCGGCGCAGAAAAAACTTTATTATTTGATGCATCATGTGCGCCGCAGAAAATGATACCCTCTAGTTTGTTATATAATAGATTCGGGAAAAGGAAATAAGGTTTCTGATAAGCGGAAATGGTATTTACTGCCGGCTGCTCATTGAATGAGATATTTTCAACGGCAACTGAAAGGTACCGATGGAATTATTCTGCTAATTTGAATCAAGAGCAAAAGTAGTGCGGAAAAGTGTCATCTTTTCATTGTGCCTGAAATTTTAGGTCAAAACTTGTATTGAACATTCTTTATGTTCAATTTTATAAGATGTAATATTTTCTTGTAATTTTAAAACCATTAAAACTTAAAAAACCTGGTCATGAGCAGAGTAGTTCTTTTGAAACGTTTATTTCTTGTGTTGCTGTTCTTATTGTCGTTAGAAGTTGTTTATTCAGCCGATTTCTATGTCTCTCCTTCCGGGAGTGACAATAATCCGGGAAGCAGGGAAAAACCTTTCGCCGGAATGGAAAGAACGATGTTGGCTGTCCAAAATTTCTTTTCTGAAAATACCACAGGAAATTGCACGGTATGGCTCGACAATGGAAAATACACCCTTTCCAACCCCATTGTTCTGAGTTCTGCGGACCTGGATATCAGCGCCGGGAAACTTGTTTTTAAAGCGCTTCCGGGGGCAAAACCTGTAATTACAGGAGGTGTGAAAATATCAGGATGGGAAAAACTGCCTGAAGGAATGTGGAAGGCTAAAATCCCTGAAATGCCAGTCAGTGGCTACAGCTTTCGCGAACTTTTTGTAAACAGTCAGCCTGCAGTGCGCGCACGTTTTCCCAATACCGGTTATCTGCGAGTGAAGAAAGTCGGAGATGACCGCAGAACTCATTTCTTTTTTGCCGAAGGTGATTTTCCGGTTCCGGAAAAGGTCGGGCAAACCGAGCTGGTTTTGCTGCACGACTGGTCCATTTCACGAATCCCTGTAAAGGAAATTGATGCTTCGGAATCCCGGCTTACGGCAGTTGATTCAATTGGTGCCCGAAGCCCTGCTTTCTTTAACCTGGACCATTGGGAACCTCACCCACGTTATTTTCTTGAAAATGATTTGAGATTTCTGGATGAAGATTATGAATGGTATTTCGATCGGGAAAAGGAAACTGTTTATATAAAACTTCCTGAAGCGCTCAATCCTGAAGATCAGGAAATCACTTTTCCTGTTTCCGAAGGACTAATTATCCTGAAAGGTAGTGAAGACAGGAGAATAGCAAACATCCATTTCCAGGGGATAACATTTGAACACTCGGCCTGGGAAATACCTGGAAAAGGTTATTGTGGCGTACAGGCCTGCCATTTCGATCCCCGGCCCGATAAAGGCTCCTGGGCGGTCGTCCCGGCTGCTGTGCATGCAGAATGGGCAGATAATTGTTCCTTTGAGGGGTGTTCTTTTAAGAACCTGGGTGGGTCAGGCCTTTGGTTAGGTAAAGGCAGCAGGAATTGTTCCGTTTTAAATTCTTCGTTTGAAAACATATCGGGAAACGGCATAATGATTGGCGAAGGCCGCGACAGGGAAATCAATGGTGAAAAATGGTGGAAAGCAGCTCCCCGGCAGGCTGCAGTGGGCAATACCATCGAAAATTGCAATATAACCACCTGCGGCAGGCAGTTTTACGGAGCGGTTGGGATATGGTGCGGACTTACTGCTGAAACAACAATCAGGAACAACGAAATAGCCGATTTGCCTTATACAGGTATATCAGTTGGCTGGATGTGGAGCCCCGAGCCAACTCCCTGCCGGAACAATACCATCGAAAGAAATCATATCCATCATATCATGCAGACATTAAGCGATGGAGGCGGGATTTATATGCTGGGCCTGCAGCCTGGAAGCACGATTTCGGGAAACCGTATTCACGATGTACGTCTTAATGTCGGAAGGGCCGAAAGCAACGGCATGTTCCTCGATGAAGGAACCACCGATGTGGTGGTTTCCAATAACCTCATTTATGCCATTGCCAAATCACCCCTGCGTTTTCACCGGGCCACAGTTAACCTTGTGGAGAACAACTACCTGTTTTGCGGAGGAGACAATCCACCTATCCGGTACAACAATACCAAAGAGGACGACATTAAAAAAGTGAACAACAAGGTATTTTCGGAGGCAGATTGACAGCATGAACAAGAGCTTTCCAAAGCCATTGAGGAATTGGAAAA
>JAWLCL010000027.1:0-31322 GCA_041687255.1 Mariniphaga sp.
CTTCATGGAGGAGTAATTCCCGTTTGCGGAACCTTTTTCGTTTTTTCCGATTACATGAAACCAGCAGTGCGTCTGGCCGCATTAATGGAGCTTCCGGTGAAATATGTATGGACACACGATGCATTTCGCGTGGGAGAAGACGGACCAACCCACCAGCCGGTAGAGCAGGAAGCTCAAATCAGGTTAATGGAAAAACTTAAAAACCATAAAGGTCATAACAGTATGCTTGTGCTTCGCCCGGCCGATGCCAATGAAACTACAGTGGCGTGGAAAATGGCTATGGAAAATACATCCACCCCGACAGCTTTAATATTATCTCGTCAGAACATTCCCAACCTGCCTGTTGAAGAGAATGCGTGGGAATCAGCTTTGCAGACAGAAAAAGGAGCTTACATAGTTTCCAAACCTGAAGGAACTCCTGATGTGGTACTGGTTGCCAGCGGGTCGGAAGTGGCTACATTAATAGCCGGAGCCGAAAAATTACAAAAGGACGGAATAAAGGTTCAGATTGTTTCAGCTCCTTCAGAAGGATTATTCCACAACCAACCGCAAGATTACAAGGACAATGTTCTGCCACCAGAAATACCACGTTTTGGACTCACAGCAGGCTTACCTGATACTTTATCTGGACTCGTAAGGGATAATGGACGTATATGGGGGATGGCATCCTTCGGATTCTCGGCTCCCTACCAGGTACTTGATGAAAAACTGGGCTTTACCGGTGAAAATGTATATAAACAAGTAAAAGATTTGCTGAGCTAAGTTAATTCAAAAAACTTTTGCTGTAAAAACCGGGTCAATTCACCCGGTTTTTTATTTCCAACAGGTTTATCATTTATAACAACCACAGGAGTTATTTCACTGCCTGTACCAGCAATTATCAGCTCATCGACCTCGTACAGTTCCTTTTCTGCCAGGGGTCTTTCCTCCACAGGAATGTTATTTTCTTTGCAAATTTCAAGAATTACATTCCGGGTAATACCGGGTAAGATAAGGTTTGACAAAGGATGAGTAACAACTGTTCCCTGCTTTACTGCCAGCACACTGGAGTGGGTTGCTTCGGTTACTGTTTTATCGCGGATAAGGATGCACTCCCCTGCCCCTGCTTTAACAGCTTTATTGAACAACATCGTATTTGGAAGCAGGGAAACTGATTTTATATCACATCGAAGCCAACGGATATCTGGTTGGGTAATAACTTTTATTCCCTGTTCAAGATTCTTTTTAAAAGAAGGCAATTCAAAAGCGTAAGCATAAACAGTAGGTTTAATATCAGCAGGAAAATGATGTACCCTGATATGGGCCCCGCGTGTAATTTGAAGATATACCCCCGCATGAACTTCATTTAAATCATTTCGCTCAAGGAGACGGCGAAATAGTTCTTCAAACTCCGTAACATCTTCAAATTCAATTTCAATTTCCCTCAGACTTCTTTTCAACCTGTCGATATGTTGGGCATACCTGAAAGGTTTTCCGCTGTAAAATTTTATTACTTCATAAATTCCATCGGCAAACATAAAGCCTCGATCATAAGGAACAACAGAAACCTTGTTTGCAGGTAGAAACTCCCCGTTAAAATAAACCGTTTCGCTCATCGGATAAGACTTTTAAGCAGTTTAACTTCTTCCGGCCAAAGGTCTTCATCGGGAGTTTCCAGAATCAAGGGGATTCCATTGAAACGGGAATCATTCATGATGCATTCAAACACTTCAAGCCCCAGTGTACCTTTTCCAATGCTTTCGTGCCTGTCGACACGGCTTCCAAAATCCTTTTTGGAATCATTCAGGTGCATTCCTTTAAGAAATTCGAAGCCAACCACTTCATCAAATTCATTAAAAACCTTTTCAAATCCACTTCGGGTTTTAATATCGTAGCCTGCGGAAAAAGCATGGCAGGTATCGATACAAACGCCTATGCGGCTTTTGTCGTCAACCTGGTCAATTATTTTTTTTATCTGGTAGAACGAGAACCCAAGGTTTGTTCCCTGCCCTGCAGTGTTTTCAATAACAGCTGTGACTCCGCTTGTAGTTTCCAGTGCCATATTTATTGACTCAGCTATTATTGCCAGACATTCTTCTTCGCTAATTTTATTTAGATGGCTGCCGGGATGGAAATTAAGCCGGTCGAGCCCCAGTTGCTGACAACGTTGCATTTCATCAAGGAAAGCATCGCGTGATTTTTGAAGCGCCTCTTCTTCTGGATTGCCAAGATTGATTAGATAACTGTCATGAGGCAAAATCTGCCAGGGTTGATAGCCATACTTTTTACAGTTTTGTTTAAAGGACTCAATAGAGTCTGGAGTCAAAGGTTTGGCAACCCATTGTCTTTGATTTTTAGTAAACAGGGCAAATGCAGTTGCACCTGTTTTATAGGCATTCGCAGGGGCATTTTCAACACCACCGCTTATACTGACGTGGGGACCGATATATTTTCCATTCATAATTAATAATTTTTTAAACTGCTTGAAATTGACGGAACAGTTTTTGCAAATACCAGATTAACCGGACAAATCTTCCCTAAACCTAAAGTTTCATGAAAGATAAACGAATTTAGATTTACAATAATATAAAAATATAAAAACCATGAAAAATATAATTTTTACAAGTTTATTGATAGTAGCCTTTCTTTTTACGGCAACTGCGCAGCAGGAACAAAAAAGCCGGAAAGAGCGCCGGCAGGAAAAGCATGAACAAAAAAAAGAAGAGATAAAAAAATTACTGGAAGACAGAACTTTTGTGTTTAACCCCACTCATGCCATGCCTTTAGGTGGAGGCAGCATCTATTTAAGTCATTCGTTCGATGCCGTAGTTAAAGGAGATACACTTAATTCCTATCTGCCTTTTTACGGAGTAGCCTATCGGGCTGAATACGGCAGTACAAAAAGTGCTTTTGATTTTGTACAGCCAATTGAGGATTATGAATTTGAAAAGGAAGATGATGGCTACCAAGTTAATCTTGAAGTAAAAAACAGTACGGACTACCTGTCATATAATTTCCATATTTCGGAAATAGGATATGCCACCCTAAATGTTACCAGCACAAACAGACAGGCTATTTCATTTTATGGATATATTGAGGCACCTGAAGAAAATAATTAATATTCATACAATTGATTAACATCTTCGAGAAAGAGATTTACCATAAAAGGTAAACCTCTTTTTTTTAATTACATATATTGTTTAATTTCAGGAAAAAGATTTCATTTTTTTAGTACCGTAAACAATTTATTAAAAATAAATGTTATTTTTCCGACTAAAAGACTAATTTGTCTGAAATTAATAGCACATGTTAATAGAAAAACCGGAAATAACTTCTCTCCCCCAAATGACTACTGAAAATTTTCTTAACGATTATTACCTGGCGTTCTTAAGTCGTCAGCTCAGCCTTTTAGGCCGGCGCGAAGTACATAATGGCAGGGCTCATTTTGGAATTTTTGGAGACGGCAAGGAGATAGTTCAGTTGGCATTGGCCAAAACATTTAGAAAGGGGGACTGGCGATCGGGATATTACCGTGACCAGACATTCATGATGGCCCTGGGATTATTACAACCTGAGGAATTTTTTGCCATGATATATGGAGATACTGACGAGCTGAGAAACCCCTCTACTGGCGGCCGGAATTTCAATAATCATTTTACGACTTCAAATGTTAATGAAGAAGGTGAAATAAAAAACCTTTCAGAAAAGTATAATTCGGCAGCTGATATCTCGTCAACCGGCGGACAAATGCCACGGCTTCTTGGATTAGCTCAGGCTTCAAAAATAGTTAGAGAAAATCCTGAACTAAAAAAATACCTTAACAACAATGTTACCGGTAATGAAGTGGCCTTTGGAACCATTGGTGATGCAAGCACTTCCGAAGGATTGTTTTTTGAAACCATTAATGCAGGTGCTGTAATGCAGGTGCCTTTGGCAGTTGTTGTTTATGACGATGGCTATGGAATCAGTGTCCCGGTTGAACAGCAAACCGCAAAGGCAAGTATTTCAGAGGCACTTAAAGGTTTCCAAAAAGAAAAAGATACAAACGGTATTGAAATAATTACATGCAAAGGTTGGGATTATCCTGAACTGATAAAAACCTTCGCACAAGGCATTTCAGACTGCCGAAAAAATCATACACCTGTTTTGTTTCATGTACAGGAATTGACCCAACCACAGGGCCATTCCACCTCAGGTTCTCATGAACGTTATAAAACCAGGGAAAGACTGGCGTGGGAAGAAAAATACGACGGACTGACACAATTTAAAAAATGGTTGCTGGAAACAGGCAGAGCAGACATTGAAACCATTGTACAAATAGAAAATAAAGCAACTAAAAGAGCCAGAGAAGCCAAAAAAAATGCGTGGAACAATTTTACCGGCTCTTTTCATCAGGAAGTCAAAGACCTTGAAAATATTATTGAAAACATAGGAGATGCTTCCGCAGAAAAAATTAACAAGAAAGATGAACTGCAGGAGATAAAACAACGGATTTTTCCTACACGCAGAAAATATTTAAGCTTTGCAAAACGGCTTTATTTTGAACTCCATGAGACTCATGGAAACGGATCAGGAATTAAAGAATTAAAAAACTGGATTTCAGACTTCGAAAGAAAGAGCCGGAATGCATACAGCAAACAACTTTACCGGGAGGGTGCCGGTTCAGTTTTAAATGTAAAACCCCAACCGGTGGTATATAAGGAAACCGCTGATGAAGTAAACGGCTCAGAAATACTCAGCCGCAATTTTGATGTTTTGTTTTCAAAATATCCCAACCTGGTAACCTTTGGGCAGGATACCGGCAGGTTGGGAGATGTAAACCAGGGCATGAAAGGCATGCAGGAAAAGTATGGCGAACACCGTGTATCGGATGCAGGAATACGAGAGGCAACAATTATAGGGCAAGGAATTGGAATGGCTTTAAGGGGATTTCGGCCGATAGCCGAAATTCAGTACCTCGATTATCTCATTTATGCCCATTCTACCCTCAGCGATGATTTGGCCAGCATGCAGTACCGGACACTGGGGAAGCAGATTGCCCCTGTTATTGTCCGTACACGCGGACATCAGCTGCAAGGCATGTGGCATGCCGGTTCTCCCATGCAAATGATTCTCGGTTCACTGCGGGGTATGCACCTTTGCATGCCGAGAAATATGACCGAAGCTGCCGGAATGTATAATACACTTTTGGAAGCTAATGAACCTGCCCTGGTGGTTGAACCTCTTAAAGGATATAATATAAAGGAAAAACTTCCGGAAAACATCGGAGAATTCAAAGTTCCGCTTGGAATTCCGGAAATTGTTAAAGAAGGTGATGATATTACTTTTGTTACCTATGCCTGGAATGTTCACCATGCTGTGAAGGCTGCCAACCTTTTGCAAACAAAAGGGATATCTGCCGAAGTAATTGATGTGCGGACGTTATTGCCCTTTGACATCAATCATAAAATACTGGAATCGGTAAAAAAAACCGGTAAAATACTTTTCATCGATGAAGATTTTCCTGGTGGTGCAACTGCGTATATGATGCAAAAAGTATTGGAAGAGCAAAAAGCTTTCGATTACCTGGACACTGCTCCACGTACAGCACCGGCAAAAGAACATCGTCCGGCATATGGCATCGATGGAGAATATTTTTCCAAACCCAACGTGGAGTTTATTTATGAGACCGTATGGGAAATGATGCGTGACACAAATGTAAAAGGTTACTCCGGGTTATTTTGATTTGCCAATGCCTTAAAACAAGGATTCTTATTCATCATCCCGGCATATTTTAGCAAAAAAGTGCAGAGGCAATTTCTGTAATTGCTAACGGCAATTAACGAAATTAATCAGTTTACTTCAACCGGAGCATGTTCATATAATTACGCTTCCTGCATTTTTCTGCATTAAATCCTTTCCTGCATGCTTTCAAGCGATACGCCTTTTGTTTCAGGAACAAAGAATATTACCCATACCAGTTGGAGAATCATCATAATGCAAAACAGGCTGAATATAAACTGAGGCAACATTGACTCTGCCATTACCGGGAAAACTAATGTTAATAAAGCGGCAAATAACCAGTGGGTAAAGCTTCCCAATGCCTGGCCGAATGCCCTTTGCCGGTTGGGAAATATTTCACTGATAAACACCCAGATTACCGCCCCCTGACCAATGGCATGTGAAGCTATAAATGCAAATATATAAACAGGCACCATTCCATGTTGCCCCGATGCAAATGACCATGCCGTCAACCCGAGCGATAATATATAGCCGATCGATCCAATGACAAGAAGAGTACGCCGACCTAAACGATCGATAAGCCATAATCCGACAAAAGTAAAAATGAGATTTGTTATGCCTATGCCCACCGATTGCAGTAAAGCTGCTTCTGATTCCAACCCGGTCATTTCAAAGATTCTTGGAGAAAAATAAAGAATGGCATTTATTCCGGAAAGCTGATTGAAAAATGCAATAAAAAATGCAAGCAAAATAGGCTTTAACAGCCTTTTTGAAAAGAAAGAGTTGGGGACTTTTTTTTGATTTCCTGAATCCTCGATTTCTTTAAGCAGCCGGTTTAATTCCACTTCCGATAATTCAGGATTGTTTTTTCTGAAAACAGCCAGTCCGCCTTCCCTGTCCTGCTTATGAACGATTAACCACCTGGGACTCTCAGGTAACCTAAGACTAAAGAGTGTAAACAACAATGCAGGGAGTGCTTCAACACCCAACATCCAACGCCAGGCAGTATCGCCTATTTCACTCAATAAAGAATTGGAAAGAAAAGCTATTAGAATACCAAACACAATATTAAACTGGAACATTCCTGCGAGACGTCCGCGATATTGCGGTGGGGCAATTTCCGCAATATACATGGGAGCTGCTATAGTAGAAATTCCAACACCCAACCCACCTATAAGCCTAAAAAACATAAACAAATAAACATCGGTTGCCAGGGCTGAACCAATTGCTGAAGACAGGTAGAGAACGCCAATCCATAACAGGGTCTTTTTTCTTCCAAAATATTCTGCCGGCCAGCCACCCACTAATGCGCCTAGTACGGTTCCCCACAACGCCATGCTGATAGCCAATCCATGCATTGTACCTGAAAGGTTCCAAAGCGACTGAATGGTTTGCTCAGCTCCGGATATCACTACTGTATCAAATCCAAACAAGAAGCCTGCCAGGGAAGCTACAACAGCGTTCCGGTACAGGAAGAATCTTTTACTCATGGTTGAAATTTAGATTAGTCAGGTAAATATAACAGTAATTTATTTTATCCAATAGGTATGTTCATAATGAACTAAAATGTCTAAAATTCCAATACGATAAATTCAGTTCTGCGATTTTCAAGATGCTCGGCTTCGCTGCATTGAACTCCGTTTGCACAATGATTTATAAGCCTGCTTTCGCCATACCCTTTCGATACAATTCTGCCTTCCGAAATTCCGTTCTCAATAAGGTAGTCTTTCGCTGAATCAGATCGTTTTTGGCTCAGCCACTGATTATATTTTGCCTCTCCCCTGCTGTCGGTATGAGATGCCAGTTCCACTTTTAGCGAAGGATTGTCTTTCATTAATTTAACGAGTTTATCCAATTCCTGTTCCGATTGTGGCAAAAGTCGCCACTTGTCAAGAAAAAATACAATATTATCTAACGGATAGGATTTGTTCAGCTCCTTCTTGTAAAGCCTGACAGTATCGGTTATGTCTGTTCCCGGAATAATACGGTAAGGATCAGCATCAATTATAAAATCAAAGTATCCATTACCTGTTATTCGTAAATCACAGAGATTTAAGCTGTCGGCATCTATCTTTGCGTATCCAAACCCATTGGTCACCCACTGTTGCTCGTCACAAAATATAACGGCTTCAGATATAGGTTCTTCATTTTCACCATCAACCACATAAATCTGATAGTTGGTCTGCTTAATCAGATTCAACAATAAAGATTTTTCCAGGTGGTAAGATTTTAAATCAGAATCATAACCCTGTTTGGTAGCCAGAGCTTGATAACATTGCCCTTTCCTCACTTCAAACCGGAACTTTCCGTTTGGCTCTGTTTCAGTGCTTTGCAGATCATTTCCATTGCAGTCCTGCAACAGAACAGTGGCTTCAGGCACCGGCACATCAGCATTATCAAGTACTGTGCCACCAATATATTCATATAATGAATTAAATTCAACCCGATAAATATCATCGCTTCCTGTACCTTTACGGTTGGAGGCAAAGTAACCGAACTCATGAGACGGGTGAATTATCAGGCCGAAATCATCAAAAGGGGAATTAATCGTGCTGTCCATACTAACCACTTCCGGGTTCGTTTCAATCGTAGTATAATATAAATCCAGCTGGCCTAAATTATCTTGATGTCCGTCCGACGAAAAAATCAGCAACCCGTCAGGTCCAAATGTTGGAAACATTTCGTTTCCGGGAGTATTTACAGATTCACCTAAATTTTCAGGTTCACTCCATCCTTGCTCGGTCCTCACTGATCTATACAAATCGGAATTGCCGTACCCCCCATTCATATCGCTTGAAAAAATTAAGGTATCGCCTGTCACATTGATAGCAGGATGTGCATAATTATACTCTTTCTGATTAAAAGGAAGCTCTTCCACAACCGACCAGGTTTCTTCTTCCTGCTTCATTATTACAAGTTTCAGTTTAACATTTTTTCTGCCGGTTCTTTGGAGAAATGAATCTCCCTCAGGCAAATTACTTAAAGTAACAAACAGTTCAACTGTGGACTCACACCATGACACCGGACCTTCATGATACATGTTTCCAAAACCGGAAACAAGTTTTGGAAGCACAAGCGGATAACCAAACTCATCGGTTCCAACAGAATAAACATTATAAAACAACTCTTCATTTTTCTGCGACCGTTCCTGTCCCGCAAACTCTCCACGTACAGATGAAAAATACAATCTCCCCTCAACAAAAGCAGGTGAAATTTCACTGCCGGCAGTATTTATCAACGGCAACAGTTCTATAGTGCTTTCATACCGGTCAAAAAAAATCTGCCCTTTTGTACCGTTTGAAATTAACACCAGCAGCAAAAATATATTGATAATATTCCTCATAATATCTGTCACATTCAATTGAAAGATTTAAAACATACGGGGTGAACTCCATTTTCTCAATGAGCCAAGTTCATATGAAACCATTACCTCATGAGTTCCGCTATGAAAGGATCGAAGTCGTGAAGTAGAATATTCCACACCGTAACCAATTCTTAACCGGTTGTCAAAAATCCATTGAGCAACAATTCCAAAAGAATCAGCCAACCGGTAATTAGCCCCCAGCCAGACCTTTTCCCGTAAAAGAAAGTTTGCCGACAGATCCAAAATTACCGGGGCCCCCCAAACAAAACGGGTTAAAAAAGTTGGTTTAAATTTAACGTCATCCGAAACATCATACACATAACCTCCAATCAGAAATATATGCTGCAGTTCAGCAGTGGTTGAATAATTATTAAAATTGTTGTTAAATTCATTTTTCAGTATTTTAGGAACTGAAAGTCCCAAATAATAATCATCACTGTAAAAATAAGCGCCAATACCAAAATTTCCAAGTATTTTACTTTCGGGATTACCCATAAACAAGGGATCTTCAGGGTCACCGGGATAGCCTACATATTCGCTGAAGTTAACCGAATAATTTGTAATCCCTGCTTTCACTCCAAACCGAATATAATTTTCCCGGTCCAATTGTAGCCTGTAGGAATAATCAACATTAGCCATGGTCCGGTTTTCAAAGCCTGCCCTATCGGAAATAACATTCAGGCCAAGTGCAACATTCTTAAAGCCGGTTGGCGACTGTACAGATAAAGTATAAGTTGTGGGAGCTCCATCCATACCAGCCCACTGGTGCCTTCCCAACACCAAAAAGCCAAGGTTTTCCCAGGTGCCTGCATAAGCAGGATTTATTACCTGGGTATTGAAATTATACTGAACAAATACAGGCTCCTGCTGAGCCTGGCTTATGTTTATGGAAAACAAGAAAAGCAGTAACACCAATGGTATTGCTTTTATTATATTGTCAATCATTCGTTCCATTATTAGCATCTGAATTCCAATTTATCTGTTCAGGAAAATATATCCGTTCAAAGGTTCCTGTCCATTTTGTAAATAAAGAATGTAGTAATATGTTCCTGCAGGAAGCTTACCGCTGCCAAAAGTTCTTTTACTTGTTGAATAGCCATCCCACCAGGCACCAGCAACTCCATGCACATCTGTATTACCAAAATTTTTCTTTTCAAAGACACGATTACCCCAACGGTTAAATATTTCCACCCTGGCATCGGGATATTTTTCAAGGCACTTTATTCTCCACACATCCTGTATACCATCATCATTTGGAGAAAAACCGGTAGGAACTACCATTTCACATTGTTCAACAGTAACAATAACTGTGCTGCTGTCAGATAATTCACTTCCATCCGGAGCAACAGCTTTTGCAATTGCAGTATTTATGAACTCACCGCTCATCTCATCTTCCGGCTGCACGGTATACCCGGTTGTATAATCAACAGTGCTTCCCGGAAGAAGTTGCCCCACAAGCTGTTCAAAACCTGTAAGCGGATCTTCAATTTCGACATCATCTAAAACAACATTGCCATTGTTTGTAACTGTAATCATAAATTCAACAACTTCATTCAAAACTGCTTCCGATGAAAATAAAATTGCCTGCTTTTCTATCCGAATAGACGGAATTTGAAGTAAAGGAGTGACTGTAGGTTCATCATTGTCAACAGTACTACCTGAAATATCTTCGATACGTTCACCGTTAAAAATGAAACCTGAAGCAATAGCTGAATTTGTAACATCCCCGTTGTTTTTATCCGACTGAGTCACCTGGTAAGTTGCATTTGCTGTACCCGTTTCACCGGGCAGTAATGTATCGGGGACTATCTGCAGACTGGTTATACCTAATTGCTCATCAGTTATAGTAATATCCCAGACTGGAAGGGTTCCTGTATTGATTACATTAAAAGTATAATTTATAACTTCATCTTCGGAAAAATAAGTTCCTTCCTTAATCAGACCAACAGAGGCCATTGATGCTTCCTGCCTGTAGCCGGCAACAACTTCAGCCTGGCTGCAAACCTCAGGATTCCAGATACTGCAAAGTTCATAAAACAAAGGCGACGGATCATCAAAAAAACCTGATTGCGGTGAAAATATAAGCACTCCATTTTCGGAATTATACATCCATGTGCCCTGCCCCTGAACAAGAATTTCATGCTGCACTCCTTCCACATCAGGGTCAAGATCGATAGTAACCGCTTCCGGCAAAGCCGGTGTACCATCGCTAAGCAAATCATTTTCCAAAATATTTATGCTGATTTCAGACCCCGGCTCATTGTCATCGCTAAAATCATCAACAGCTATAGGAGCTTCTTCATTATAAATTATTGTTACAGCTGCATCGTCATACAAGCCGGTAAGAACCTCTGTCAGCCGGTAAATAAGAGGTTCAGGAGTACCTGTAAAACCCGCCTGAGGAGTAAAGGTAACATCCCCTGTTGAAACATCAAAACTCCAGATTCCTTCTCCTGATATTTCCAGTTCATCCTGAATTCCCGCTCTGTCGGGATTAATATCAACAGTAACCAACCCAGGCAAAGCCGGAGTGCCATCACCTAACTCATCGTTTTCCAATATGTTCATTGTTACTTCAAAGCCCGGGGCATTTCCTGTACTATTATCATCAGCAGCGACAGGAGGCTGTTCATCGTATCCGATTGTTACAGTTCCATTGTCACTCAGCTCAGTAAGATTTTCTGTCAATGAGTACTCTAAAGGTGTAGGATTGGTAGAATATCCCGGGAGTGGAGTAAAAGTAATTTCCCCCGTTTCCGGATTGTAAACCCAGCTGCCTTCTTCCGGCACTGACTTTTCTGTTTGCACTCCTGCCTGAGTAACATCAATATCGATTGTTACCTGCTGCACCGTTGCAGGGGAACCATCACTCAATTTATCGTTGGAAATAATATTAATGGTAACCGGTTCTCCAGGTATGTTATTTGTACTGATATCATTAAAAGCAAAAGGCTCTCCTTCATTATAATCAACAGTAACAGTAGCATCATCATTTAATCCTGTTGAATTTTCCGTCAGAAGGTAAGAAATGGGCGTTGGATCAGTTGTAAAGCCTGATTGAGGAGTAAAAGTCAACGCACCGGATTGAGGATTGTAACTCCATACACCCTCTCCCGGAATATCCACCCGGTGTTGAATTCCACCGGCCTGCTGGTTTAAGTCGACTGTCACCAGACCCGGCAAAGCAGGTGAACCATCATTTAATAAATCGTTTTCAAGAACATCAACAACCACTGCATTGCCGGAAATATGGTCGGCACTGACATCATCATTGGCAACAGGCGGGTATAAAGCTGCAACGACTGCTTCGGCATCGGCATCAATGGTTTCTCCTCCATGGGTGCCGGAAACTGTTACAGTGCTTATAACTATACCCTCTTCCAAATCAGTGTTTGTTATAGTATAAGTTGCTGAAAGGTTCTGCACCTGACCGGGATTCAAACGCCCTATTGACTCATTCAACTGAGTAAGAGGATCCTGCACCATTACATTCGAGAGGGTAACATTGCCTGTATTTTCCACAACAATTGTATAGCCTATTTCATCGCCAACAGCTTTATAGGTTTCCGGCGAAGCTGTTTTAGTTACTGAGAGTTCCGGTTCCCCTAATGCTGTAACGGTTGCATTATCAGTATCGGTAACCACAATATTTGGCCCGTTACCTGAAACAGAAACAGTATTTGTTAAACTGCCTGTATTAAGGTGAGACTGAGTGATAGTAATAGTTTCAGTGTAAGATTCTGATTCTCCGGGTGTAAGAACTGCAATGTATTCATCCATTCCGGTTAAAGGATCATCAACAGCAATATCAGTAAGCATCACATTGCCTCCATTTGAAACAGTAATGGTATAGGTGATTTCATCTCCAACGGTGTCATACGTTAAAGGTGAAGCTGTTTTATTTACAGAAATAACAGGGTTTTGATTTGCTGTCACAGTAACCTGATCATCATCTGAAACAGTCCCTCCATTGGGTTCGTTTCCGGAAACAAATGCAGTATTGCTAAGTGTGCCGTTGTTTAAATCGATTTGAGTAATTGTATAGGTTTCTGAAAATGATTTGGTAGCTCCAGCTGAAAGTGTTCCTATTGTTTCTTCAATATTAAGCATCTGGTCGGTAACAACAACATTTGTCAGATTAACATTCCCGGTATTTTGGACAAGGAGGGTATAATTGATTGTATTACCAACAGAGGAGAATGTTAATGGAGAGGCAGACTTAGTTATGCTTATTCCTGCACTTTGAGTGGCATTTATTGTTTCTTCAACGCTATCGTTTAGCGGATTACCATCCGGATCATTACCCGTGACAGAGGCTGTGTTACTGAGAGTACCATTATTCAAATCAGCCTGAGTAACGCTATAGTTTTCTTGAGTTGTATTTGAAGTTCCCCCTGCCAGGGTTCCGATTGTTTTTGTCAGATTAAGCTTCTCATCGGTTAAAGTCACATCATATAAATCTACATTTCCGGTATTTTCTACAACAATTGTATAGGTTATTGTTTCACCTAACTCACTGTAGTCTTGCGGTGATGCAGTTTTTGTTATATTAATGCCGGTACTCTGAGTGCCGGTTATTGATTCTTCAACGCTATCGTTTAGCGGATTACCATCCGGATCATTACCCGTGACAGAGGCTGTGTTACTAAGAGTACCATTATTCAAATCAGCCTGGGTAATGCTATAGGTTTCTTGAGTTGTATTTGAAGTTCCCCCTGCCAGGGTCCCGATTGTTTTTGTCAAGTCAAGCTTCTCATCGGTTAAAGTCACATCATATAAATCTACATTTCCGGTATTTTCTACAACAATTGTATAGGTTATTGTTTCACCTAACTCACTGTAGTCTTGCGGTGATGCAGTTTTTGTTATATTAATGCCGGTACTCTGAGTGCCGGTTATTGATTCTTCAACGCTATCGTTTAGCGGATTACCATCCGGATCATTACCCGTGACAGAGGCTGTGTTACTAAGAGTACCATTATTCAAATCAGCCTGGGTAATGCTATAGGTTTCTTGAGTTGTATTTGAAGTTCCCCCTGCCAGGGTCCCGATTGTTTTTGTCAAGTCAAGCTTCTCATCGGTTAAAGTCACATCATATAAATCTACATTTCCGGTATTTTCTACAACAATTGTATAGGTTATTGTTTCATCTAACTCACTGTAGTCTTGCGGTGATGCAGTTTTTGTTATATTAATGCCGGTACTCTGAGTGCCTGTTAATATCAGGACATCACTACCTTCTATAAGATTGCCATCAGGGTCATTGCCAGTAGCATAGGCAGATATGCTTAAGGTGCCGTTATTTAAATCAGACTGGGTAATGCTATAGGCGCCTCCTGTTGAATATGAAGATCCTGCTGCAAGATTGCCAATGGTTTCTTCATTAGAAAGCAACGGATCTGAGACAATCACATCAGTAAGTTCTACATTCCCGGTATTTTCAACTAGTATCTTGTATTCAATCTTTTGATTTAACTCACTGAAATTTTCGGGAGCAGTCACACTAACAGTAAGTTCGGGATTCTTAAATAGTTTCACTGTTGCATTCTCACTCACATCTATGGAATCGCCAACTGAAGCAGTTACAATATAGGTTATACTTTCTTCTTCCACATCATCATCATCAATGGTATATATTGTAGAAATTGGTTCAGAATTTTTGGGTGCAAGGCTGGAAATATTCCGGTCTAATCCGGTTAAGTTATCTGTCACAACAATATCATTCAGTGTCACATTACCTGAATTTTCAACAAGTACCGTAAAATTAATCGTTTCTCCTGCTACTTCGAATTCCTGCGGAGAAGCTGAAACAGATACTGTAACATCAGTCAATTGAATCACTGAAACAGTTACACTTTTCTCAATCTCCGATACCTGTGCTGCCCTGGCAGTTGCCGTATTCACAATATCGAGGCCTGCATCAATATTGCCCTGATTAACTACAGAACTGGCATTTCCCGTTACTGAACCTTCCGGCTCAATGGTTTGCGCATTTAATTCTATTACCCCAAAATCAGAATCTTTAACTACAACTCCGGTTAACCTATCATCACCAATATTATTAACAATATAGGTATACTTAATGCTTTGTCCTGCTTTCTCAACAACCACAGGGTTAGCTGTCATCTCAAAAGCCATAGCCGGAGCCAATACATCATATTCATTTGTGCTTAAGATGGAAACATTTTCGTTATTCCAATGCTTATAAACATAAGAATTTCCTTCTTCCAATTCAAAATTGGAATAACTAATCATTGGGCCACTTTCAGCAGCAGCAAGAGTACCGTCAAGAACGTAGAAAAAAGAAAAAAACAAAATGAAACCGACTGAATTTAACATTTTGCTTATAAAATCCGATTTCACAATTACAGAATACAAAAAAAATAAATGAAACCGAAAAGGGGATTTATTATGAATACTTGATTTCATACCTTGGATTTAGGAATATAAATGTCATGAATTTATTTTCATAAAATCTGAAAAAAGCAAAATAATTACATCAAAAACCATAGTTAAAATCTATTAACCGAAGCAGTCTTTTATCAATATGAACATCTGACAAAAGGTTCTCGTTCATTTTTTTCTCTAAAATAGGCATAATTTTTTAAATTACATCCTTAACAAACTGAACATCAAAACACTTATATAAAAATTCCAATTATGCAGTACACACAATTTTTTAAATAATCATCCGGTAAGTCAGATGATGATTTAACTTTTGGGTTCAGAACAGATTCCGCTTAAAAATCTATGGGATTGCCAATCCAATATTTCATAAATTATAGTTTTTTTTTTAAATTTTCTTTTTTCCGTGTACGAACACGGCAAATAAGATTTTTTCGTTAGTTTTGCAATTAGTTTATTTAATAACTTTTACCAACCAATTAAAAATAAAATCGTTATAGAAACTAAAAAGCAAATACGGATAAAAGATATTGCCGAAAAAGCAAATGTATCAATCGGAACTGTTGACAGGGTGCTACATAATCGGGGTGAAGTAGCGGCAGAGACCAAAACAAAAATCCTTGAGATTGTAAAAGAGATGAATTATCAGCCGAATATTCTTGCAAGCACCCTGGCCTCAAAAAAGAGTGCTTTGTTTGCCACTCTTTTTCCGGAGCCCCCTTCGCCCGAAGGTTACTGGAACAAACCTGTGGTTGGTGTGAATAAAAGGATAACAGAACTCCGCCAGTATGGTGTGCAGGTACAGCCTTTTACTTTTTCACAGAATGAACCTGAAAGTTTTGTAATCAATGCCCAAAAAGTACTAGAAATAAAACCTGACGGAGTTATATTAGCACCTTTCTATAAAAAAGAAGCCTCTGAATTTATTGAGCAGTTAAAAGAACAAAACATACCATTTGTATTTATCGATTCAGAAATTAAAAATGCAGGGCAATTGGGCTACATCGGGCAAAATTCTTATCAGAGCGGATTGGTTTCAGGAAAGCTGCTCGATTTAATTCTGCCTGAAGGAAATATCCTTGTCATTCACTTTGCAAAAGAAATGGACAATCAAAACCACCTGGTGCAACGTGAAAAAGGTTTTTATGATTGGTTTAAAAACAATCACAGAGACATCCACAAACTTTTTACAATTGAAATTCCCGACACCAATAATGAGAAGTGGATGGAGCCGGTTATGGAAATCATACACAAAAAAAATATAAAGGGAATATTCGTTACCAACTCAAAGGTTTTCAATGTAGGACGATTGACCGATAAATTTAACCTCAGAAATTTAAAAATAATTGGTCATGACCTTTTGAAAGAGAACATATTCTTCCTAAAAAAAGATATTGTCCAGTTTCTAATCTGCCAGCGTCCTGAGGAACAAGGCTATAATGCCATAAACAAACTCTTCAGGCATACGGTACAAAAAAGAACAACATCGAGGGAAAACTATACTTCCATTGATATCGTAACAAAAGAAAACGTTGATTATTACAAAGAATTTAAAAAAGACATATAATGGAACCAATGTCATTTAGCGATTTAAAAGGAAAAGTAGCCGTTTTTACCGGGGGAGCCGGTGTATTAGGCAGTGCTATGGTTAAAGCCATGGCTTCGGTGGGAATAAAAATTGCCATTGCCGATATCGACAAGGAAACAGCTGCAAAAGTAGCGGCCGAAATAGCTGCCGAAACCGGTTCAAAGGTTATAGGAGTGGCAGCAAATGTTCTCGACAGGGATTCGTTGGAACAGGCTAAAACAGAGATTAACCGGCAACTTGGGGAAATTGATATCCTTGTGAATGGCGCCGGAGGTAACAGCCCTCAGGCAACAACCAAGCTCGAACAGATGAGTGAGTTTGACGAACTGGCCGATACTTTTTATGGTCTTCAGATGGAAGGTTTCGACAAAGTATTTGCACTCAATTTTAAAGGGACCATTCTTCCTACAATGGTATTTACAACCGATATGCTTAAAAAGAAAAAAGGAGTGGTGCTAAACATCTCATCGATGAACTCGTATAAACCTCTAACTAAAATACCGGCATATTCAGCTGCAAAAGCTTCCATTAACAATTTCACAGAATGGCTGGCCGTCCACCTTGCAAAAATGGGAATCAGAGTGAATGCCATTGCCCCGGGTTTTTTTATTACGCATCAAAACAGGTTTTTGGTGACCAATGAAAAAACAGGAGAATGGTCGCCACGCGGGCAAAAAATTGTTGACAACACCCCAATGGGCAAGTTCGGAGAACCCAAAGACCTTCAGGGAGCAACTCTTTTCCTGCTTTCCGACCTGTCGGATTTCATTACCGGAATTGTTGTTCCGGTTGATGGTGGTTACAGTGCTTTTGGAGGTGTATAAATCCACTGCAGAAATAACCATTGATGTAAAGCAATTGCAAATAATTAAAACTAAAATACAATGAAACGAAGAGATTTTTTAACCACTACAGCAGGAGCAGCTGCAGGGGCAACATTAATTTCAAATCCTGTAGGGGCTGCAGTTACCCGCCAGTCTAAAAGAAAGATTGCAATGGTTGGAACAGGGGTCAGAGGTATTGGCTTCTGGGGCAAACGCGTAGTAGATAACTACAGCGACATTGTTGAATTTGTAGGGTTGAGCGATATTAACCCCGGCCGGCTTGAACTGGCTAAAAGTCATATGGGTGTTGATTGCCCGGTGTTCACCAATTTCGATCAGATGATGAAGGAAACCAAACCGGAAATGGTAATTGTAACCACTATGGACTCCACACATCATGAATTTATTATTAAGGCCATGGAATATGGGGCAGACGTACTGTCGGAGAAACCAATGACTACCGATGAAATTAAGAGCCAGGCAATATTGGATGCTGAAAGACGGACAGGAAAAAAATGTACCATCGGATTCAATTACCGCTACGGAACATTATTTTCTGCCATCAAAGAACAACTTGCAAAAAAACCAATAGGTCAGTTAACCTCTGTTGATTTCCACTGGTACCTGAATACCTATCATGGAGCGTCATATTTCAGGCGCTGGCATGGAGAACGTGATAAAGGAGGAACGCTTTGGGTGCATAAAGCCACCCACCATTTCGACCTGCTCAATTGGTTCATCGATTCCGATCCTGTAGAAGTAACTGCTTATGGAGCACTGGAACATTACGGAAAAAATAATTCCTTCAGAGGTGCCAACTGCCGCAACTGTGCCTATACCGACAAATGTGAATATTACTGGGATATTACAAAGAGTCAGCACGACATGGATTTGTATGTGAAAAATGAAAAGTACGACGGTTATATCCGTGACAATTGCCTGTGGCGCGAAGAAATCGACATTTATGATAAAATGTCGGCCCAGGTGAAATATGCCAATGATGTAGTTGTTAATTATTCGCTTACCACATACTCTCCCTATGAAGGATGGCGCATTGCCTTTAATGGAAAGGAAGGTCGCATCGAATCGTGGGAAGACATCCCCTGGCGCCGTCAGGAAAAAATAAATCAGGCTCAGCTGCATGCGGCTGAAATGAATCAAACCGGGGATGATAACATACGCTACGATGAAATATTTTTGATGAAGAACTTTGATCCCAACTATCAAATCCTAAAAGTTGAAGCTGCCCGGGGTGGTCATGGTGGTGGAGATTCACGTCTGCAGGATAAAATTTTCCGCGATCCGGACATGGCCGATCCCTATAAACATTCGGCCGGGACCCGCGACGGAGCAATGTCATGCCTTATAGGAATAGCTGCCAGAAAATCAATCGAAGAACAGCGGCCTGTACGCATCGAAGAACTGACAGATTTAAAACCACATCCGACACGGGAAGCATAAACATTTACAACTTTTAAATTGAAAAAAGATGACTGTAACACTCAGGGAAAACTGCAAATATGCTATGCTGGTGCCTACCAGTATGGGAGTAAGAATCACGCCGGTTAATGGACAGCCGGTGCACAGCAGCAACATGTACATGATGCAGGCAACCAGTGCCGAAACGAATGTGGCCAGTATATCTTCCTATCTTGGATTGCCGGTAAAAGTTTTAACCGCTTTTGTAAAGGGAAGCCCTGTTGCCCAATTTATAAAAAGCAACCTGAAATCAAGATTCATGGATTTCGAAGGCCCGGAAGTGGAACAGGGCGACCCTTGGGGGTATCGTCACCAGTTCAATATTGCCGACAGCGGGTATGGCTCCCGTGGTCCGCGGGTGCATAACGATCGGGCGGGAGAAGTGGGCCGTTCTTTAAATGTAAAAGACTTCGACCTGGAACGCATCTTCGGGGAAGAAGGTGTACAGGTTGTTCACCTTTCAGGATTAATTGCCGCCTTGTCAACCGACACCAGCCGTTTTTGCCTGGAAATAGCCCGTGCTGCAAAAAAACACGGCACCCGCATCTCATTTGACCTGAACTACCGTGCTTCGTTCTGGAAAGGCCGCGAAGAAGAGCTCCGGCAAAATTTTACAGAGATTGCTTCTGTTTCCGATATCCTTATAGGTAACGAGGAAGATTTCCAGCTTTGCTTTGGCATTGAAGGCCCGCCTGCCGGAGGGGAAGGCTTAAAGGCAAAAATTGACGGCTTTAAAGGATTGATTATGCGGGTAAAGGAAAGCTTCCCAAATGCTTCGGTATTTGCCACTACCTTGCGCGAAGTGATAAGTGTAAATGAGCATCAGTGGGGTGCCATTATGCTGGAAGGTGAAAACTGGCACATTATTGAACCGCGCATCATCCATGTTTTAGACCGTATTGGTGGCGGTGACGGATTTGTGGGCGGAATGCTCTACGGAATATTGAAACAATGGGACCCGGAAAAATGGCCGCAGTTTGGCTGGGCGACCGGCGCTATGGCTGCTACCTTCCTGACCGATTACGCCCAACCAGCTGACGAGGAAATGGTCTGGAGCATATGGAAAGGAAATGCAAGGGTAAAGAGATAGAGCAGAGGGCAGAGAGCACAGAGCTGAGAACTGAGGACTGAGGACTGAGGGATAAGGGCCGGAACCGGGAAGTATAACCCCAGCATTTATGCTTTGGTCTGGAGTCCCAATACAACCTCTCCCTCCTTACCTCCTTCCTTGCACTTGACTGCAGACCAGCCCTTATCAATTTAGCATGGAGAGAAAAACTTGAATTAACAAATTAGGATTTTAGTCTTATTCTTATTGATGATTTAAACTGCCTGCTGATAACTGCTGCTGTCTACTAATTTTTTTCTAAAACAATTAATTATGATATACTATCAAGTCGGTTCGAAAAACACCAATCTCACGGCTGACGATCTTAAAGTAGGGTTGTTTCAGGCGCTGGAGAAAATGGGAGAAAAAAATAAAGTTCTGGCCATTCCTCCCGATTATACACGGCTGCCTTCACGGGCTGGAGAGCTGACGGAATTTGCCTGGCAATATTACCGGGAAAAACTTACCGACATATTGCCGGCGCTGGGAACACACTCTCCCATGACTGACGTGCAGATCAGCCATATGTTTGGCAACACTCCCCGACATTTGTTTCGCGAGCACGACTGGCGGAACGATGTGGTCACCCTCGGAACAGTACCATCAGAATTTGTGAAGGAAGTATCAGGCGGAGCGGTGGATTACTCATGGCCGGCACAGGTAAATAAACTACTGGTGGAAGGAGACTTCGACCTCATCCTTTCAATCGGTCAGGTGGTTCCCCATGAAGTGGTTGGGATGGCCAACTACAATAAAAATGTTTTTGTTGGAACAGGAGGAGCTGAAGGAATCAATAAAAGCCATTTTATTGGGGCTGCATATGGTATGGAAAAAATGATGGGCCGGGCCGATACACCGGTTCGAAAAATTTTTAACTATGCTTCGGAACATTTTTCCTCCGACTTACCAATCGTTTATGTACAAACAGTGGTGGGATTAAATGAAGCAGGCAGACTCCAGACATACGGACTTTATATAGGCGACGATTTCAGTGTGTTTGATAAAGCTGCAAAACTTTCTCTTCAGGTGAATTTTCAAATGGTGGAAAAACCTTTGAAAAAAGTTATTGTGTGGCTCGATCCCACCGAATTTAAAAGTACCTGGCTGGGTAATAAAAGCATCTACCGTACGCGTATGGCTTTAGCCGATGAAGGTGAATTGATTGTATTGGCACCGGCACTGACAGAGTTTGGAGAGGATAAGCAAATCGATCAGCTCATAAGAAAGTATGGTTACTTCGGAACTCCGCATACTCTGAAAATGGTGGAAGAAAATGAAGACTTACGTTCCAATCTTGGTGCAGCAGCTCACCTGATACACGGCTCCTCGGAAGGAAGGTTCAGCATTACCTATTGCCCCGGCAAGGAAAAAAGAAATCTTACCCGCGATGAGATTGAACGTGTAGGCTTTAAGTATGCTGATATTGATGATATAACTGCCAAGTATAATCCTGCCCGTTTAAAGGATGGTTTTAACACCCTTTCCGACGGAGAGGAAGTCTTTTTTATATCAAATCCTGCCATTGGATTATGGGCATATAAAGACAGGTTCGAATACTAGGAAAAGCAAAGGGCAAAGTGCAGAGGGCAAAGGGCAAGGAGCATAGAGCAGAGGGCAGAGGGCAAAGGGCAAGGAGCATAGAGTTAAGAGCATGGAGCATAGAGCATAGAGCATGGAGCATTAGTCACTGGTCATTGGTCTTTGAGCACTGGACATTGAGCAGCAGGCAATAGTCAATGGGAATTTGGAACTGGGAACCCGGAACTTGTATTTTGGAACTCAAACCCGAAATCCGCCTGCCTGCCGGTAGGCAGGGAACTCGGAACTCGAAACTTGGAACTCGGAACTCGAAACTTGGAACTCGGAACTCGAAATTGCGAACTGAAGATTACAGGAATTTTAGACAAAAACATTCAGCATGAAATATTTTGATACAGTACGATGGGGTATTATCGGAGTGGGTAATGTTACTGAAAAAAAGAGCGGACCTGCTTTTTATAAAACAGAACATTCAAAACTGATGGCAGTTATGCGTCGCAATAGCGATAAAGCAGCCGACTATGCCCGAAGGCATAATGTACCTAAATGGTATACAAATGGTAACGATGTAATAAATGATCCGGATGTGGATGCAGTTTATATAGCTACCCCACCCCATTTGCATGCACATTATGCTATTGAAGTAATGCGGGCCGGTAAACCGGTATATGTGGAAAAGCCAATGGCCCGCAATTATGCTGAATGTATGGAAATGCTGAGGGTATCAAAAGAGACGGGGATGCCAATATGGGTAGCATATTACCGGCGAACTTTGCCTGCATTCCTGAAGGTAAAGGAACTGATTGAAGAAGGTATTATAGGAAAGCCACTGACAGTAAACATCAAATTGCATAAGGTCCGCCCCGAACGAAATCAGAAACCCGAAGAGATGCACTGGCACGTTTTCCCTAAATTCAGCGGAGGAGGATATTTCTTCGATTTGGCTTCCCATCAGTTCGACTACCTCGATTTTCTTTTTGGGCCTGTTAAACAGGTTTCAGGAATAGCTTCAAACATGGCTGGGCTCTATCCTGCCGAGGATACTGTTGTTGGAATATGGAAACACGAATCGGGCATTTCTGGTAGTGGCAGCTGGTGTTTTGTTGGCGATGAGTCATCGAATTCCGATGAAATCACAATTACCGGTGAAAAAGGAGAAATCGTATTGCCCAGCTTTACCCATGGCCCGGTAGAAGTTAAAACGACCGGAGGTGAAGTTAAAATGACATTCAATAATCCGGAACATATATCACATAATCTGGTACAGCAGGTGGTAAATGAATTGCGCGGAAAAGGAACATGTGTCAGTACAGGAGAATCAGCTGCCCGAACAAATTGGGTGCTGGATGAAATGGTGAAAAACTACTATGGGGATGAGAAGAGCAGAGATTAGGTGGAGACTAAGTAGAGGTTAGGTAGTGATTGTAATAGACCTACTTTTTCAATTAAATCACTATAGACCTCAATTAAATCTCAACAAATCTATTATAAACAGGGCTTCCATGTAAAGTAAATAATTGAAAATTGCCGGAATGAAGATAGTTATTGACGATAAAATACCCTACATTAAGGGAGCATTTGAGCCTTATGCTGAAGTGGTATACCTGCCCGGAAATAAAACCACACCGGCAATTGTCAAAGATGCCGATGCATTGATCACCCGAACAAGAACCAAATGCAACAGAGAGCTTTTGGAAGACTCCAGGGTAAAATTTATAGCCACTGCAACCATAGGATACGATCATATCGACACTGAATATTGTGCCAATGCAGGTATTCAATGGGTTAATGCCAAAGGGTGCAATGCAGAAAGTGTCAACCAATATATTGCTTCAGCATTGTTTTCATGGTCATTAAAAAACAGAAGCGCTCTTAAAGATAAGATCATCGGGATAATAGGTGTGGGAGAAGTAGGCTCCCGCGTGGAAAGAATGTGCAAGACAGTTGGAATGAAAACATTACTGAACGATCCGCCACGTGAACGATTGGAAGGCACCGGAAAATTTGTTTCCCTTGACGTGATAAAACAGCAGGCTGATATCATTACCCTTCATGTTCCGTTAAATATGACCGGTGAAGATGCTACTTATCATTTAATTAACGACAATTTTCTGAACAACCTCGGAAAAAAACCTTTGCTGATAAATTCGTGCAGGGGGGAAGTTACCAGTACCAACGCAATCAAAAAAGCAATTAGGGAAGAAAAAATAGCCGGATTTATTGCCGATTGCTGGGAGAATGAGCCCGATATTGACCTTGAATTGTTGAACCTTTCTATTTATGGAACTCCGCACATTGCCGGATATTCACGTGACGGAAAGGCAAACGGCACAACCATGAGTGTAAGGGCAATCAGTCGCTACTTTGATTTGGGTATCGATGACTGGGAACCTCAACATGTGGAAACACCGGAAAATACAGAAATTAATATCAACGGAAATCAGCGAAGAGAATATTCAGTTCTGGCTGAAGCAATACTCTCGACTTATGATATCGAAAATGATGACGAAGCACTCAGACGCGCCCCTGAACTGTTTGAACAATTAAGAGGCGATTATCCTGTGCGCAGAGAGTTTACTGCCTATACTGTGAATGCAAAAAACATGAAGGAGAAAACCTCAGATAAGCTCAGAAAATTAGGGTTTAAAGTGGAAAGTTGATAATGTCTCCTTTTATAAAATTGAAATAAAATAAAAATCAACGATAATAAATTACAGAGTATGAAAAAATTAGCTGACATTGGATTGATAGGTTTGGCCGTAATGGGTGAGAACCTCGTATTGAACATGGAAAGTAAAGGTTATACAGTAGCTGTGTTTAACCGTACGGTTGAAAAGGTAGATGCCTTTATGGAAGGTCGCGGCGCAGGCAAGAATTTCATTGGTGCCCGTTCCATTGAAGAACTGGTTGCTTCTCTGGAGCGCCCGCGCAAAGTGATGATGCTGGTAAAAGCCGGTAAACCGGTCGATGACTTTATTGAACTGATAATGCCTCATCTTGAGCCTGGTGATATCATTATCGATGGAGGCAACTCACATTTTCCTGACACCATACGTCGCACGAAATATGTTGAAAGTAAAGGATTCCTTTACATCGGAACGGGTGTTTCGGGCGGTGAAGAAGGCGCATTGAAAGGACCATCAATTATGCCCGGAGGTTCTCCTGATGCCTGGCCCCATGTAAAGGAAATCTTTCAGTCGATTGCCGCAAAAGTTGAAAATGGAGAAGCCTGCTGCGACTGGGTGGGTGAAGACGGTGCCGGACATTTTGTAAAAATGGTGCATAACGGCATTGAATACGGAGATATGCAGATTATCACAGAAGCTTACCAGATAATGAAAGACCTTCTGGGTATGAGAAACGATGAAATGTATGAAGTTTTTAAAACATGGAACCAGCAGGAACTCGACAGCTACCTGATTGAAATTACCCGCGATATTTTAGGGTACAAAGATGAAAACGGGGAAGAAACACTTGATTACATTCTGGATACCGCTGGGCAAAAAGGAACGGGTAAATGGACAGGCATTTCAGCCCTCGACCTGGGCATACCGCTTACACTTATCGGTGAGTCTGTGTTTGCACGTTGTTTATCGTCGCAAAAAGAATTGCGGGTACAAGCTTCCAAAGTTATCGACGGACCAAAAGCCAAATTTGAAGGCGACCGCGATCAGTTCCTCGATGATATAAAAATGGCGCTTTATGGGGCAAAAATAATTTCTTATGCCCAGGGCTACAACCTGATGATGGAGGCTGCAAAAGAATACGGCTGGAACCTGAATTACGGTGGAATTGCTTTAATGTGGCGCGGTGGCTGCATCATCCGGTCGGTGTTCCTGGCCGATATTAAGGCTGCATTTGAAAATAACCCCGATCTGCCGAACCTGCTGCTCGACCCGTTCTTTAAAGAAAAAGTAGAATCGGCACAGGCAGGCTGGCGCAGGGTAAGTGCCACTGCCCTTGCTAACGGAATTCCCGTTCCTGCAATTACCTCAGCGCTCTGTTACTTCGACGGGTTCCGCACCGAGCGTCTGCCGGCAAACCTGCTGCAGGCACAACGCGACTACTTCGGCGCACATACTTACGAACGTACCGACAAACCACGCGGTGAATTCTTCCACACCAACTGGACCGGCCGGGGTGGAGCTACAGCATCGTCAACTTATAACGTTTAAAAAAAATTGTCTTATAGCGGGAAATCGGGAAAAGCATTAGCTCTTCCCGATTTTCGTTTTATTAACTGAAATCTAAAGAAATAGTATCATAACCTGTTGCAAAATTCCCAGGAATTAATTAAGTTTGTAATACAAACTAGTTTTACAAATAAAACATTCTGCCATGGATACTTTAAGCAAAAAATCGGATCTTCAGAACGAAGAACAATCACTTATTCTGATGCGTGAAATGATAGCTTTATCACGAAGTAAACTAAACAACGATGGTATTCTGTTTATTGTCTGGGGCTGGATTTCCGTCGTCAATTATTTCCTGTTAAATTACCTTCCCGGAGAAATTTT
Source organism: Mariniphaga sp. (assembly GCA_041687255.1). GTDB lineage: Bacteria > Bacteroidota > Bacteroidia > Bacteroidales > Prolixibacteraceae > Mariniphaga. The sequence goes on from JAWLCL010000027.1 coordinate 26,525, forward strand.
ATTATCCAACCGGTTCATGCAGCTAATAAGGAGCTTCCGTGTCATACTTCCGCTGCTGGGTCTGGCTTTTACGCTATACTATATCCTGAAACAAAGGAAAAGGGTTCAAACCTATTTAGGTATTTCACTTCGTTTCGTTTGGGGTTCATTACTGGCAAGCCTTGTGCTTGTAAATCTCATCCAGATGAATGTCCTGCACAGTATAAATTTTGAGTTACAGCATCCAATATTTATGGTTTTAATTGCCTTTGCAGTAACTGTAACGGGAGGTATTCTGCGCTATAATCTCATAATTGCCGGCGGGATTGTTTTCGGTTTGCTGGCACTTACGGCGTCCTATTTCGATCTTCATGGTCAATTACTGCTTGAAGCTATTGCGTGGCTCATTGCTTTCGTAATTCCGGGACACATTATGTACGCAAAACGAAGCAGCCAGAAATGATATTTAAAGATTTGGATCCACTATTGCATTCACAGGTTCGCCTCGCCGTGATGTCGATTCTTATTATGGTTAAATCAGCTGAGTTTAACTACCTCCTCGAAAACGTTAACACTACAAAGGGAAATCTTAGTTTTCAGCTCAAAAAACTTAATGAAGCCGGTTATCTGAAAATAAAAAAATCGTTCAAAGGAAGTTATCCGCTTACAACCTGCAGCATAACCGAAAAAGGATTAGATGCTTATGAAATTTATGTAAATGCATTAGATGAATACTTCAACGAATATAAAAAGGGTAAAAAAATATAACCCTGATTAATTTTTATTCTGTCTTTTTAGCATTTATTCACCAGTTGAATTTCAGTCAGCAGGTGATGAGTCCAATCTGCGTCTTCTTCTTCCTCACAATTTATCAATTTCACAATTTATCAGTTTCCTTAATTGAGAAATCTTTGACTTACAAAGTCAAATTCACGAGGGCACGACGTAATTAATCAACCTTGCAGGTAAACAAGGGCAGCAGCCAGCAGATCATTATAAATCAAAATTTATCATCACAATCTGCGTCTTCTTCTTCCTCACAATTTATCAATTTCACAATTTATCAGTTTCACAATTTATCAGTTCCATTAAGTAATATATTTGAATTCGTATCTTCGCAGGAAAACTAATTTTAAAAATTTATTCATAAAATAGCTCATATGCGAAAAATAAATCAAATCATCTTACTTCTGCTCATTTGGGCAGGTACTTCTTTTGTTGTGCATTCAGCCGAAGACTCAAGGCTGATGCGTTATCCCGACATCAACGGTGACCTTGTTGCATTTGTTTATGCCGGTGACATCTGGACAGTTAGTTCCAATGGTGGTGATGCACGCCGTCTTACCTCGGACGAAGGCATGGAACTGTTTCCAAAAATATCGCCCGATGGAAAATGGATTGCCTTTTCGGGAGAATATGCCGGAAACCGCCAGGTATTTGTAATGCCAAGCGAAGGTGGAGTACCAAAACAGTTGACCTGGTACAATTCTGTTGGTGTTATGCCTCCCCGGGGAGGTTTCGACAATGTGGTACTGGATTGGACTCCCGACAGTAAAAACATCCTGTTTCGTTCAAACCGTACTGAGTTTGGTGAACGAAACGGAAAATACTTTACAATAAGCATAGATGGCGGATTTGAGAAACCATTGCCAATTGTAAATGGAGGCATAGCTACCTTTTCACCCGATGCAAGAAAAATATGTTTCACTCCTGTCGACCGTGAATTCCGTACATGGAAAAGGTACAAGGGAGGTCGTGCAACCGAACTATGGATATATGATCTTGAAAAAAATTCTTCAGAACAGATTACCGATTTTGCAGGTTCAGACCAGTGGCCCGTATGGTATGGCGACAAAATTTTCTTTGCATCCGACAGGGATTTAAAACTGAACATTTTCAGTTACGATACAAAAACCAAAGAAGTTGAACAAATAACCCGGTTTTCTGAAATGGATGTTTTGTGGCCTTCAGGAAAAAACGGGCAAATGGTATTCGAAAACGACGGTTATCTGCATAAGCTGAACCTGGAAACCGGCGAAACTGAAAAACTTACCATTAACATTCATTTCGACAATCCCAACCGCGTTTCGTACTTTAAAAATGTAAAAGACGATATCCACAGTTATACCATCTCCCCCACCGGGAAACGCGCATTGTTCGATGCCCGTGGTGACATCTTTTCAGTGCCCGCAGAAAACGGTTCCATTGAAAACCTGACACAAACACAGGGTATCAGAGAGGTCTACCCCAGCTGGTCGCCCGATGGAAAATTCATAGCTTATTATTCTGATGCCACCGGTGAATATGAAGTATATCTGCTTGAAAATAAAAAAGGAGCAAAACCGGAACAACTGACATCCGGCTCAGATGCTTGGAAATATGGTAGCGACTGGTCGCCCGACAGTAAATTCCTGGTTTACTCCGACCGGACACTAAACCTGAAGCTACTTGACAGTCAAACAAAAGAAGAAATAGTTGTAGACCGTGCCGCTAATTCTGAAATAAGGGATTACTCTTTCTCTCCCGATTCAAAGTGGATTGTGTATTCCAAAGAATCAAAAAACGGTCAGCCTTCGGTGTGGGCATATAACATTCCGGAAGCAAAAACCATTCAGCTTACCAATGATGTTTTCAGCGATTTTTCTCCTGTGTTTTCTGAAGACGGGAATTATATATTCTTCCTGTCAAACCGGGATTTTAATCTTGATTTCTCTGATTTTGAATTCAACTATCTGTACAACAATGCCACACGCATTTATGCGATGATTTTAAATACCGACGGGCCGGAGCTTTTCAAGGATAAAAATGATGTCGAACCAGTGAAAACTACTGCTTCAGAAGAAGAAAAGAAGGAAAGTGACAAAAAAGAAGAAGGAGATGATAACACTGTTTCCGTGCAAATCGATCCCGAAGGAATCGCTAACCGTATAGTTGCATTGCCGCTTGAACCGGGCGATTACAGAAATCTGGCGCCGGTAGAAGGAGGCTTGCTTTTTATAAGCGGTGGCAAGCTTCAAAAGTACGACATTGCCGAAGAAAAGAGCATGCAGATAATGGAAAAGGTTTCACGGGCACAGGTTTCGGCCGACAAAAAAATGATGCTTTATCAGACCAATGGTAACTATGGCATCGCGGCAATTAAACCCGACAGTAAAGCTGAAGATGGAAAGATGAACCTCGACAACCTTGAAATGAAAATTGATCCAGAAAAGGAATGGGCACAAATCTTTAACGACGGGTGGCGTATTTACCGTGATTATTTTTATGTTGAAAACCTGCACGGAGTCGACTGGGAAGAGGTTAAGAACAACTACCAAAATTGGGTACCTTATGTAGGGCATCGTTCCGACCTCGACCATATTTTGAATGAAATGGTTTCGGAATCGAATGCCGGTCACGCCTATGTAAACTGGGGTGATTTCGAAAACGTGAAACGTATTGACGGCGGGTTGCTTGGGGCAAAACTGGAGCCTGATATTAAGGCGGATAAATATAGGATTTCGGAAATTTATGACAGCGAAAACTGGAACAGTTCACGTCGTTCGCCATTAACAGCACCGGGGGTGGATGTAAAAGAGGGCGATTATCTTTTATCGATTAACGGGAAAGAGATAACCGCGGATGAAAACCCTTATGCCTTCCTGGAAAACCTGGCCGGCAAACGGACAGAAATTACAGTTTCATCGAATGCAAACGGCAGCAATCCGCGAACATCTGTTATTGAACCCGTAAAGTCAGAGTTGGAACTGATGTACCTTACCTGGGTGAACCAGCGCCGCGAAATGGTGGATAAACTCTCTGACGGACGCATTGGCTACATCCATGTTCCCAACACATCCATTGAAGGAAACAGGGAACTCTTCAGGGGCATGTATGCCTACCACGACAAAGAGGCGCTTATTATTGACGACCGGTACAACGGCGGCGGTTTCATTCCCGATATTATGACCAGCCTGCTCGAACGGAAAACGCTGAGCTACTGGCAGCGTAACGGACTGAACCCAATGCGTACGCCCGGTGTGGCGCACGATGGCCCCAAGGTGATGCTTATAAACGGCTATTCGTCATCAGGAGGAGATGCTTTCCCTTACTACTTTAAGAAAAAAGGTCTTGGAAAACTTATTGGCACCCGTACCTGGGGAGGCCTGGTGGGAATCTCCGGAAATGCAAGCCTGGTAGACGGAGGAAGTATTTCCGTTCCAAGATTTGGCATTTACGATGAAAATGGTGAATGGATTATTGAAGGAGTAGGTGTGTATCCCGACATCGAAGTATTGGATCGTCCCGAACAATTGGCAAAAGATCAGGATCCGTCAATAGAAAAAGCAGTGGAAGTATTACTGCAACAACTTGAAGAAAACCCGGTAAAAAAAGTGAATACTCCGGAGCCTCCTGATCGTTCAGGCTGGATAGAACAAAACATCGACTAATTTTAGTAAGATCCTTATAATATTTGCACCGTCTTTAAAGTGTCATCCGGCTCAGAAGACGGTGCATTTTTTTAAACATTATAATGATACCTTAAACGGTCCATGACCATGTAATCGCGAATTTAATATGGTCCGGGTATGGCGAATGTATGGTTTTGAATGGTACTTTTCTTTGACTGCAGCCGTCCGGCAAGGTTACGGTTATATCTTTTCCAAAGATGTGAAGTTTTGCAAGGGTTAGCAGAAAACTGGTGTTCCTGCAATTATGAGCTTATTCTTTCCAAAGGAGAAGAACTCATATATAACTGACAGTATTTCGGATGAACATAAGTATCCCTCTTACCTATTTTGCAGGCATTGTTATGCAGCATTTAATTATCAGAAAGGTT
>JAWLCL010000028.1:0-30112 GCA_041687255.1 Mariniphaga sp.
GAGGAACCGTATGCGGGAAATCCGCTCGTACGGGTCTGTGGGGGAGCGGGGAGGTAACAAACCGCTCTACCCTGAAAATCCGCTCCGCAACATGTACCAAACCGTTATGCCCAAGCTTGAAAAACGCAACTTTATTGACAGAAATAACATCTAACACAAAAAACGTAAGACTAAAATCAATAACTATGAAAATTCAAAAAATACTCTTATTGACAGTTTTATTGATTAGTGTGTTAAGTTGCACAAAAGATGAATACAATGATTTGATTTCTAAACCTGAAAATTACAGATTAACAAAAGCTTTGACCTACAACAATTCTACTGATTCAGAACCAAATACATATATCGAATATAAGTATTCTGAGGATGGAAATCTATGGAGAGAATTATTTTATACTTACCCATTAACACTCTTTACTTATCGAGAATATGACTTTGATAGCAACAATCAATTAATAGAGAAACGGATTTATGATGGTCCATTGGATAATATTCGCTTAGGTACATATCGCAAATACGAATATGTTGATGGCAACCTTATAAAAGAAGAATTGTATTTAGCTGATGGAACTTTAAAGCGTACTGAATACTATGAATATGAAGGGGAAAATCTTGTAAACACATATAAGGTTGATGACAAATTAGGAATACACCATCAATATAAATACACTTACAACGATTTGGATTTGCTAATTCTTGAGGAAAGTTTTATGTATGACCAAGAATTGTCAAGTTTCACAAAATATTCCTACGATGATAATTTGCGTATGATTAAAACTGAGATTTTCAATCATGACGAAACAATAACGCAAACTATTGAGCACAAATATACAGGGAGTAGCACTCTGTCATCTGAGGAAATCTATTATGACTCTAATGGGAATTTAACCCAACGCAGACAACTCATATATGACAATTTTGAAAATCTGACGGAAACTAAAATCATTACCGACCAAGGTTCAAATACATTATTTAAGAAAAAATTTAACGGCAAATTATTGATAGAATATATTACATATGCACCAACTTTTGGATTTACAGAATTGACAGTGACTCGATACGAATATGAAAAAATCAAATAAAAGCCAGGGCATAACAATTTGTATATGGCAGGCGGGGGTTTCAGCGGTCTGACAAGTCAGACCTTGCGCCCACTTTCCTGCGGGTCTGACAGGATTTCTCTTCGAAATCCCGCCCGACCACATACAAGTGACCGTTAGCTGCAAGGTTGAAAGAGAGAACTTTAGAATTAATAAATGACACAAAACACCTAAATATAATAACATGACCGCTCCGGACAAGATTTTGTTTTACCAACGCGCTTTTGCCCTATCGGGCAATTGGGACAAATAAAACATTAATTCATCTTTATGAGGCGGTGCTATTGCATCGCCTTTATTCTTTCTTAATTCTTTTTTAATTTTTTATTGAAAAATCATGGTGTGGGTGGAGGAGCCTGCAGGGGAGGTACTTCTCTAAACCTTCCCCCCTTCCCATCTGTTCTATTCTCCATGGCAACATCTACCAACAAACAGTTATCACCCGGGCAGCAGGAAACCCTCCTGGGCATCCTGAAAGCCCGCTTTGAAAAGAACCCCGGCCGGCACGGGGGCATCAAATGGAACGATGTGCAGGCACGGCTTGAAGATAAAAGCAATGCCCAAAAGCTTTGGTCGCTCAATGAGATGGAACAGACCGGCGGAGAACCGGATGTGATTGGTGTTGATGACACGACAGACGAAATCCTGTTCTGCGATTGCTCTAAAGAAAGCCCTAAAGGGCGCCGGAGCCTGTGCTACGACGATGAGGCGCTGGAGGCCCGTAAGGAGTATAAGCCAAAAGGCAGTGCTTTGGGCATGGCTGCCGAAATGGGCATCGGGCTGCTTACCGAAGAGCAGTACCGGGAGCTGCAGCAGTTGGATAAATTCGACATGAAAACCTCCAGCTGGGTTCATACACCTGATGAAATCCGTCAGCACGGTGGCGCCATCTTCTGCGACCGCCGTTATAATCACGTGTTCATGTACCACAACGGGGCAGAATCATACTATGCTGCACGGGGATTCAGGGGAATGGTGCGGGTGTGAAGCTATAGTCAGGCAATTTTTTTAATGTTCACTAAAATTTGGTGCTGATTTGTGTTTTTGAGGTTTTGTGGCAGAATAAAAAACCTGATCAACATCATACCTACACCATACCTTCGCCATTAAATCGCGAATTTAATTAGGCGGAGGTATGGTGTAGGTATGACCTGGGAACAGGCATAAAAGCTATTGATGCACATTAGGGAAGCGGTTGCATCAGTTGCCGGACAGCAAAGAGGGAAGGCAAAAAAAAACCGTTCCGTGAAATTTTCACGGAACGGTTTTTTTTGAGCAAATAAATTTTTTACTGCAAATATTTCGAATAGGTTACATTAAGCTGTATGCCTGTTTCGCTGTTGCTTCCCTTTATGACCACCCGTTTGGCCTCGCTGCTTTTGCGTGCTGTGGTCAGGAAGAAACCGTTGTTGGGTACCGTTCCCTCCAGAATTTGCTGAAGGTGCTGGGTAATGTTGAACCGGTAGGTATAATTTGTGGTATCGAGTACTCCCCCGTAGTAAAGGGGGCTGAACCAGTAATCAGCCGGGAGGTTTTCCACACCCTCTTCATCGATGTATGTAAACAAAAGCTGCACAGGTGGCGGGTACTTGTCAACCTCGGAAGCCAGCGTATCGACCTGGAAGATAATTTCGGCCTTGTTAATGGCAATGTTTGCTGAATCGCGCCACGAGGAGAGCTGGTCGATGTTTATTTTAGCCTTTAATCCGCCCGTTGGCTGCACATAAATCAGCGAATCGGGATTTATCTCCTGGTTCAGACCTTCGTAGAATGCCGTAACGGAATAATCGTGATCGATGGAATTGACCCGGGCGCTGAAAGGGCTTATGACAAAAGAATTAACCAAAGTATCGGGTTCTTCTTCTGCTGCATTTTCGTCGTTGTTGTAAAAAACAGCCAGACGTGACCCGAAAAATGTGGAGCTGTATTCGGCTTCAAGTGTTAATATGCTTCCTCCCTCTGAATTCCGGGGTTCCGATTCTATCATCAGACCCTTAAAGTATTCCAGGAAATCATCGTTGCTGACCATAACGGAATCAGGTGCATTTACCAGTTTTTCACCTAAAGAATGATCGAGAGGTACTGCAATGCGCTGGTAAAAGGTATCCTGAGATGCAGAATCAAGCATAACGACAGGAGTGTATATTATTTCTCCGATTGGTACATCGGAGGCATAATTCTTAAGGTTGATGTCCTGCCGGTAATTCTGGTCAACATCCAGTGCCGATTCCAATTCATATATTCTGAAGGTTTGCGGGGTAACTGTATCGCCGTAAACACCGGTGTAATAGAGGTACAGTTTGACTGAATCGACCACCGGGTTAGTCCCGTAATCGGGCATATCGAAGAGCCTGAACTGGGTGGCGAAATTTATTGTTGTCAATCCGAAAACGGGGTCATAAAAGCTTCCCAGAAGACTTTTAGGTGCTTCATCGGTTTGTATTGAATCTTCAGTGAAAGTATAAGCTGAGAAATTATCGTTCTCCACTATATTTTTCACATCGATTAAATCATCAGAGGGCAGTAAACCCATGCCCAAATCACTTGTATCTTTACAGGCATTGAGAACTGCCATAAGTGCGACTAAAAGAGCAAGAAAACGGAAATTTAAATTTATTCTCTGTTTCACTGAATACTTGTTTTAATGTATTTTTCCCAGATTGCCGGAAAATTAGACAAACGTATAAAAAATAGATGAGGGAGTAGATGTAAAGTATTGAATTTTGATCTTTTTAAACTAAAATTTGATCTTTTAACAACTACCATACCTTTTGATAAAATTTATCATAGGCGTCGATGTATGTTTCTTTGGGCTGGTAATCCAGAAACGGCTTGCCGTTCGACTGAGCGTATTTCTGAACTTCATGATTAATATTTTTTGTTCCCTGGATGACGGCATCGGAATAGTCGATGGCCTGTTTACTGTAATTCACGAAATCAGGCTTTTCCAGGTGTGGAACATCTTTTGGGGCCATGCCCTCAAAAAGCACCTTTTCTTTTATTTTAGGATTAAGCTGTTTTTTGAAATCATCGTTATATACCGAATAAACCACCTTGCTGTGGGCAAAAAGCGGGTTATTGTAGTAGTATTTTTTTATGAACAGCGGCACCAGTCCGGTAAGCCATCCGTGGCAGTGAATAATATCGGGCGACCAGCGAAGTTTAATAACAGTTTCCAGTACGCCACGTGCAAAAAACAGGGCGCGTTCGTCGTTATCGGCAAATTCTTCTCCTTTGGAATTGGCAACTACCTGCTTGCGGTGGAAGTAATCTTCGTTGTCAATAAAATAGACCTGCATGCGGGCAGCCTGTATGGAGGCCACTTTTATGATGAGCGGGTGGTCGGTATCGTCGATTACCAGGTTCATTCCCGAAAGGCGTATCACTTCGTGCAACTGGTTGCGGCGTTCGTTAACACATCCGTACCGGGGCATGAAGGTACGTATTTCACGTCCTTTCTCCTGCACTCCCTGTGGCAGGTAACGGGCTATTTCCGACATCTCACTTTCCGGTAAGTAAGGAGTAATTTCCTGAGCTATGTATAGGATCTTTTTCTTTTCCATTGACCTGTAAGCGCGGTTTATAACAGTATGCAAAGGTAAGAAAAATATCGTGAATATTCAATTTAAGCCATTTCGGTATGATGGTTGCGGTTATTTAAAGACTTTTAAGGGTAAAATATAAGAAGATTATTTATTTACTTTGCGGGGTCAATTTTGATGAGCATGATTCTTGTAAAAACAAAGAAGGAACTTCGTGAGCAGTTGCAGTCGGCTGACCGGCAAGGGCAGGTAGGCTTTGTCCCTACCATGGGAGCTTTGCACCGGGGGCATTTGTCGCTGGTGGAGCGGGCGGTAAAGGAAAACCCTGTGGTGGTGGTGAGTATTTTTGTAAATCCCACGCAGTTCAACGATGCCGATGATTTAAAACGTTACCCGCGTAATTTGGAGGCCGACCTGAAATTACTTGAAGGTTCCGGATGTCAGTTGGTGTTTGCCCCTGAGCCTGAGGAAATATATCCGGAGCCGGATACCCGGAAGTTTAATTTCGGAAACCTCGAAACGGTAATGGAAGGTAAACACCGTCCCGGGCATTTTAACGGGGTTGCCCAGGTGGTTAGTAAGCTGTTCGATATCGTTAAACCGGAAAAAGCCTATTTTGGGCTGAAGGATTTTCAGCAGCTTGCAATAATTAATGAAATGGTAAAACAACTGGATTTGCCGGTTGAAATCGTTGCCTGTGACATAGAAAGGGAAGACAGCGGACTGGCCATGAGTTCGCGCAACGGGCTGCTTTCACAGGAACAGCGGAAAGAGGCCGCGATTATTTACGATACCTTGTGCCGGGCCACTCAACTTGTTGGCGAAAAATCCGTACAAGAGCTCGAAGAATGGGTGACAGAAACCATCAACAATAGTCCGGCATTAAACGTTGAATATATTGAAGTAGTTGACAGTGAAACGCTTCAGCCGGTTGGCAGCTGGTCGGAGAAGGGAGATAAAACAGGATGTATAGCTGTTTTTTGCGGAAAGATACGATTGATTGATAATGTTCGTTTTTAATTGAAAGAAACCGTGTTATGCAGATAGAAGTTTGTAAATCGAAAATTCATAAAGTTACCGTTACCGAGGCGAACCTGCAGTATGTGGGCAGCATTACCATTGATGAAGATTTAATGGATGCCGCAAACCTGATAGAGAACGAGAAGGTACAGGTTGTGAACATCAATAACGGGGAGCGCCTGGAAACATATGTAATCAAAGGCGAGCGCGGAAAGGGAACCATTTGCCTCAACGGGCCGGCTGCACGTAAAGCCGCTGTGGGCGATGTGGTTATAATTATATCATATGCCTTGATGGACTTTGAAGAGGCTAAGTCATTCAAGCCATATATCATATTTCCCGATGTTGAAACCAACCGCCTGGTATAGCTTCATACAGTAACACGTTAACTTTATTCGCTCCGGAATCAGATACCGGAGGGTATTGCTTTCTCCGGCATATATCTGCCGATTCTTCTGCAAACATCACTGTTCCTAAGCAAACCCTTTTTCTCCCAATCCTTTATAACTACTTTGTTATGCAGAAGGCCTTTTACTGCAAATTTATAAGCACATAAACCTAAACGAATTTCTCTCTCTTTTGGAGGTTAAATAATCCGTAAAGAATAAAAACAATGGTGCCGGTTCCTAAAAATATCCGGTTTTTAAGTACAAGCCCCTGCCAGATGAATTCATTGAAGTTGTTGGGAATCTGAAAGGGATTTAAAAACGGGTTCCATTGCGTCCGCTCCAGGGCCTCCTGTAAGATGAGCAGGGCAACACCTATGAGAACCATTATTACTGCCGTTCCATTTCCATTTTTAACTATTGTGGAAAACATAAAAGCCATTGAACCCATGAAAACGATGGGATACATCAACTGATATGCCATTTCAAGGATTTCAATCTTGTAAAGCAGCACCGATGCGGCAGCCGCAAACAGCAGGATGATGATAAAAATGAGCGTGTAAATAAGAAGCAGCCTTACCAGCCACACTTTATACCTGTAGTTGGGGATGCCAAAGAGAATTTCCAGCATCCGCGAATCATCATCGTTCTGTATTCCGAATACCGAGGGATAAAATATCAGCAATATCCCCGGAAATATCAGTAAGGAATAAACGGTTCCTTCATTCAAGGTACCCCTGTTCCATACCGTCTGGAAGGCAAAGAACAGGAAGAATGCAAAAGCAGCCAGCAGAAACCAGAAAAACCTGCCGGCAAAAATGATTTTAAGGTTGTAACGAACCATTACTGACTGGTTTAAAAGCCAGTCCTTGAGTGCCAATTCTTGTTTCATGGATCAGGTATTTTTTGCAAAATCTTTTAATAAACACAAATATGCATCTTCCAATAGCGGTGACACGTTAACTGCATCGGGCGAAGGTTTTTCTTTCGCCAGCACTCTTAATTTTATGTTTTCGCCATCGCGCATGTGATGAACGATAAGCTGCTTGTTGGCAAAGCTTTCGAATTCTTTGGCAGGTAGGGTCATCTGCCATACAAATCCGTCGCCCATTCGGAGCATTTCATTAGGTGTGCCGAAATATTTCAGGTCACCCCTGTTGATAACGGCCACCTGGTTACACGAGCTGGAAATGTCTTCGATAATGTGAGTCGAGAAAATAACGATACGTTCGCGGCTCAGTTCCACCAACAGGTTGCGGAATCGTATACGTTCGCGCGGGTCGAGCCCGGCAGTGGGTTCATCCACCACAAGGATACGCGGAAGGTTGAGCAGTATCTGTGCAATACCTATGCGCTGCTTCATGCCTCCTGAAAAGGACCCGATGCTGTCGTCTTTGCGATCGTACATATGCACGCTTTTCAGAACATATTCCAGCCTTTCATGCCGGGTTTTGGTATCGGTAATGCCTTTTAAAATGGCCTGGTAATCGAGGAACTGCCATGCCGACATGTTCTCATAGGTGCCGAAAGCCTGCGGCAGGTAACCGATAAGCCCCTGCAGCTCCTCGCGGTGCTTCTGGGTGTCGAGGCCGTTGATCCATATTTTGCCGTAGCTTTGTTCCAGTATGCCGCATATTATGCGCATCATGGTCGATTTTCCCGCTCCATTGGGGCCCAGGAGGCCAAACATACCGGTTTTTATCTCCAGTGATACCCCATTTAAGGCTCTGAACGGCACTTTCCGCTTTCCAATGACTGGAATCTGCCGCACCATAGTAAAATACCACCGGCGGAAACCACCTAAGCGGCCCTCGATGCGGGCAATGTTCAGTTTTTTGCGGTGGATGTATTCACCCGACTGGTATATTATAAGCAGCAAGGCCCATATGATGCCGACAAAGATTACCATTCCTGTGTTGTCCCATTCCCTAAGGAAAATGAACAGAAAAAGTGCCGGCACACCCCAATAAATAATGTTATAACCAAACCGGTCAACTTTTTGATAAACAGGCTTTGAAGTGTCGTGGTATTTATTTGCCATCACCTGCGATATTGGTGTCCATAGCAGGAATAAAAAGAAAAAGACAAAATGCGATAGTATCCACATCCAAAGATTGCTTTCCACATAGAAGAAGGTAAAGTAGACCAGGAACCCGAAGAATGGTACCTGCCATACCAAGTCATAAAAGTCGCGTGCTTTCCGGTATTCTTTCGACAGGCCGGCGCGTTCCCTGATTTTTATGCCTGCTTTCCATTCGCGTGCAAAGCGGCTGTCGCGATCGTAAATTTTTACCAGGTTGCGCACCACAATGCGGATGGACTGTTTTTCATCGACAACCGATGAGCTGGCTTTGCGCAGGCTGGTGAGCACAAATGCTGTCACTCCCGGGACGAGGATAAATATAAGCATGAAGCCAACCAGTTTCCAGACAAATGAATCGACTTCAAAGTAGATGTATGCTGAGGCAGCCGCGAGCAGTAAAATCTGCATAGCCTTCAGTGACCAGTGCAGTGACTTGAGCCAGTTCAGTGCGTTCTCCATGCCGAAGTACAGTGTTGGCACAAAAACCAGGGTGAGCAAGGTGCTTAAGGAAAGTCCACCGATTACGGTAATGGCAAAAGGCGCACCTATGGCTCCCACATATTCCGATTGTCCCATGGCCAGTGGCATCATGGCAACAATTGTTGTTATGGCTGTAATAAGTATGGGCCTTACCCTTGAAAGTCCGGCCGTTATCAGGGCGCGCGATTTTCGGTATCCCTGCTGGCGCAGGATGTTTGTAAAGTCAATAAGTATAATGCCATTGTTTACAACAACTCCCAGCAATATGAGGAACCCGGTAAGGGTATTTGCATTGAACAGGCTGTTGCCGGTAAATATTAAGGCGATGAACGACCCGATGGCGGCCAGTGGAACCGAAAACATGAGTACAATGGGTGTGATGAGCGATTCAAACACTGAAGCCAGTATCATCAGTATGAGGATAAAAGCTGCCCCGATGAGGAAGTAAAATTCGCTGAACTGGTCTTCTTCGTGAATGACTTCTACCGCCACACCGGGAGGCAGTTTATAATTATTCACCACTCCGTCAATTTCCAGTCGGTAAGCCTCCAGCAGGTCTTTCGACTGCTCGGCTTCAGAAGCAAAGCGGTAAAAAAGTTCGATCTGCTTCTCCTGGTTAACTCTTGTGATGCTGGCCATACCTTCGGAATAAACCAGTTCGGCAATGTCCTGCAAATCATAGGTGGCGCCCTGAGTGTTGCTTACCTGTAAGCGCCTTAAATCGTCAATGCCCTTTTCCCGTTCTTCCTCTTCCTCGGTAAGGTTTTCCTTAATGATGATTTCATATTCCTCATTCCCTTGTTTGAAATTTACATCGGAAGTAAACTCACGGGTAAATGAACTTAATTCAGATGCAATGTTGTTCAGGTTAAGCCCGAATTGAGTTAGCAACAACTGGTTGAAGTGGAGGTGAAGTTCCGGCCTGTTGCTGGAGACACTGACATTTGCACTGCGTATCGATTCCAGGTTTTCGATGTAATACTGCAGGTCTTCAGCAACGCCTTTCATTGCAGTGAAATCTTCACCTTTTATCAGAATACGTTCGCGGTTTTCGCCGATGCCCAGAAAGCGGCTGAAATTCTGCATGCCGGCACCGCCGCCGCCACCTCCTCCCCGGAAGCGTGCACTGGAAACCGGAGCCGTAAGGCTTATCTCGGCCTGCGCAATGTTCCGCACCAGGCCTTCCACCTGTGCCTTTATTTCAGCCAGATTGCGGTCGTTAAGCTTTTTAAAGTCTTCCTGCAGGACCACCGTAACCACCGCCTCTTCCTCCTGTATGTTGGAAATAACATCCTCTCTTTCTGCAACCTCTTCAAGCCTGCTTTCCACTTCTGCCACCACCACATCGGTAGCATCGAGTGTGGAGCCCGTTGGCATTGTTACGTATATGGAGAAGCGGTTCTCTTCCACCTCTTCAAGGTTTGTTACACTTATGGCAAGTACAATGAATATTGTCAGGAAAAAAACCACGATGGCGCCAATCACAGTTGCGGCAGGTGAACGCATGCTGGCTTTAAGCAGCAATACATAAATCTGAATGATGCGATTATTTGTTGTTACTTTCTCGTAGAAAATGTTGTGCGATGATTTTCCCTTCAGCAGGTAGTGCGCAGCCATTGGAATAAGCAGTAAGGCAACAAACAATGAAACGGTGAGGGTGGAAATGATGGAGACACCAATATGATTACCCAACAGCTTAACCATAAAATCAGAAGAGAACAGGAAGGGCAGGAAAACCGTAACTGTTGTGAGAGTGGCGGCAACAATGGAACGCCACACTTCAGTTGTTCCCTGCACCACTGCAGTATCGGCACTAAACCGCTTTCCCGACAGGCGGTAGATGTTTTCGAGCACCACCACGCTGTTATCGAGCAGCATACCAATGGCCAGCACAAGCCCTACAAGTGTAAGGCTGTTAATCGACACATTGAAGGCGTAAAAGAGGTTAAATGCCGTGAAAACAGAAACCGGAATGGCTAAAGCAATTATTGAAACTATGCGCAGGTTTTTCAGGAACATCCATAATACAAATATTGCCAGCAGCCCGCCCACCAGCGCAAGGTCCATTATTTGGTCAATATTCTTCTCCATGGTTTCGGCTGTATTGGTCTGAACAACCATCTCCACATCCTTGACCCTAAGCTTTTCATTGAGGGCCCCTATGCGTTCCTGTACTTTTTGCGACAGCTCGATGAGATTGGCCTGTGAATCGCTTACCAGGGCAATGGAAACTGCATCCAGTCCGTTCACGCGGCTGATGGATTCTTCCTCTTTGACACCAAAAAATACATCGGCTACATTCTTAAGGTAAATGGGGCCTTCTGCAACAATTATGTTTTCAATGTCGGTTACATTTTCATATTCTGCTGTTACGTGCACAAAGTACTGCTTCTGGTTTTCGTGCAGGTATCCGGCAAAGGTGCGGTTGGCCGAGTTGGAGGTTATTGCATTTCGTATCTGTGCCGGAGTGATGTTATACGCCTCCAGGGCACCTTTGTCGTATGTGATTTCAATTGATCGTTCTTTACCACCATAAACATTTACTGAAGCAATACCATCGATATTTTCCAGCTCGGCAGCAATTTCCTGGTCAACGATATTACGCAAACGGTCGGTTCCGCCACTGCCTCTTATCTGCAGTTCCATAAACTGGTTGGTAAGCTGCTGTATGTCGACACGGTTCACCGACACAATGAAGTTTTCATCCAGGTTATCGGCAGCCTGTTTTATCCGCTCCTGAAGTTTTAGAAAAGTATATTTAAAATTTACATTCTGATTAAAACTGATCTGTATGGATGCCGAACGGTTATCGAGGTAAGTATCGATACTCTCAATACCTTCCATAGTGCCGATTGCCCCTTCAATGGGTAT
This sequence comes from Mariniphaga sp., assembly GCA_041687255.1. Classification (GTDB taxonomy): domain Bacteria; phylum Bacteroidota; class Bacteroidia; order Bacteroidales; family Prolixibacteraceae; genus Mariniphaga. The sequence goes on from JAWLCL010000028.1 coordinate 11,483, forward strand.
TACCGCCTGGTTTTCCATGTAAGCGGGATTTACTTCAATGCGCGAGTTTATCTGTACAAACAGCATGGGGAGTTCGGCATTGGGCATAAGTTCCACCGGCAGTTGCTTGTAGGAGATATACCCCAGAAGGGTAAGCCCCGTAAACAACATGCTGATGAATATTTTTCGGTTTATGATGAACTTCATGTTATTTCTTTGCAAACAAGGTTTTCGTCCTGTCTAAAATGTCATATACACAAGGGATAACAACGAGTGTGAGCAATGTTGATGTAACAAGCCCTCCGATAACAGCCAGCGCCATAGGGGAGCGGAGCGAAGCGCTTTCTCCAAACCCAAAGGTAAGTGGCAGCAGAGCAAGTACAGTGGTAAGGCTGGTCATAAATATTGGCCTTATACGCTGTTGCCCCGCCTGCAGTATTGCTTCGCGCCGGTCCATTCCTTCCTTTATAAGCTGATTGATCCGGTCGACAAGTATTATGGAGTTATTTACCGCAATCCCCGCCAGCATGATTATACCAATAAGGGCCATCATGTTGAAGGTTTTACCCATGATAAAAAAGATGATTATGCTGCCAACAACCGCCAGAGGGATTGTAAGCAGAATCGTAAACGGATGTATCAGCGATTCAAACTGTGACGCCATAACCATGTAAACCAGTATTACCGAAAGCAGCAATGCAAAGCCTAGGCTGCTCATCGATTCCTGTCGTTTTTCTTCCTCTCCGGTAACCATTATGCGGTAATTCGGAAGAAGGTCTATAGATGCTGTCTCCTCCCGGATTGCTTCGGCAACTTTATTTAAGGGAATTCCTTTCTCCATCTGCGCGGTAATCCTGCCCGAGCGGTTTTGGTTTTTGCGCAGGATTTCCCTGGGGGCTTCGCCAAACGATATGTCGGCTATTTCACTTAGCCTGAACACCTGGTCACCGGAGTTAATGGTAAGGTTATAGATTTCATTCAGCCCTTTCTCCGGAACTTTTAAGGTAATGTCGCGCATTTCGCCGCCACGTTCCATTTGCCCGGCATTCCGGCCTTCCAGTTGATCCTGCATTTGAGAAATCACTGTATTGATATCAAGGTTATACATCCCGGCCCTGATTCTGTCGATATGAATTTCCACTTCAGGAGCACCATCTTCAGCTGAGGTCTGAATGTTGAACAAACCATCAATACCCGTCATCCGCTCTTTTACCTGGTTCATTACCGATTCTATTTCATCGAGCTCTTCTCCGCGAACTTCTACTACTAAGGGAGCTTCATCTGTTCCAAGTATCGATTTAAGGGCGCTTTGCTCTTCCGAAAAGGTGATTTCAAGGCCCTGAATGTTTTCCGTCAGCTTATCAAGCGTTGCTATCACATCTCCGGTTGAAACGGTAGAATTTGCAGCAAGTATAACTTTTATCTGTGCTGTATTTTCCCCCTGAAAAACCGATGTAGCATCACCGGCAATGCTGGTAGAAGGACCGGAGTGTGAATATATTTTTTCGAGATTGTCTCCGAGGTATTCATTCAGGATCACCTCCAGGTTATTTACCGTCGATTCGGTACGTTCAAGCTTGGTCCCTTCCTGTAGTTTCAGGTTAAGGGTCATTTCCCGGGTTTCAGTTTCAGGCATAAATTCAGTGCCTACATATGGCACCATCAAAAATGACCCGCCTACAAGAAGAATTGTAAGAACCAATACCAGCCATTTTACTTTAAGAACTTTATCGAGGAAACGCCCGTAGCCGGTTACCTTTACCGACTTACGTTTTACCGGTGCTTTTTTGTTTTTGTAGAAGCGGTGATAAAGTGTCGGAATAACAAATATTGCCACAAATAATGACGATAAAAGCGAAAAAGCCACTGTCCACGCCTGATCTTTAAACAGTTCACCCGATGCCCCATGCAGGTATACGATGGGAAGAAATACAACGATGGTAGTAAGAGTGGATGCCGTTATTGCTCCTCCAACTTCTGCCGTGCCGCTAACTGCAGCATCCTTAACACTCATCCCGTTTTCATGGTTCCTGAAAATGTTTTCAAGTACCACAATGGCATTGTCGACTAGCATACCGGCACCAAGGGCCAGACCTCCAAGTGTCATAATGTTAATGGTCAGGTCGTTGAAATACATCAGGTTGAAGGTGGCAATTATGGAGATTGGAATGGCAATGCTGACAATTAGTGTTGTACCCAGCCGGCGTAGAAATATAAACAGTATAAAAACGGCAAGCAGTATACCCAGCAGGGCAGTGTTCTGCACTTCAGCTATGGCATTGCTTATAAAGTTTCCCTGATTGGTTACCTGCTGAAGTGAATATCCCGGCAGGGCACGTTCAATGTTTACCAGTGCTTCATTTACTTGCTCTACGGCTTTAACGGTGTTGAATTTGGTTTCCTTGTAAATGGCGAGACCTACACTGCGTTCGCTGTTAAAATGGACAATATTGACCGGCTTTTTATTTGCCAGCGATACGGTAGCAACATCTCTCAGGAATACCGGTGCCATTTGAACACGTGTCCCTGCATCGGTTTCCTGCCGCACAGCTTTATAGCCTACAATGAGGTTCTCAAAATCGCTCACCTCGTTGAGCATACTTACCCCTTTAACAATGTATTGGAGTCCCATCTCACTGATCCGGCCTCCCGAAACATTGCGGTTGAAGTTTTGAATGCGTCCACTTATTTCGTCAAGAGTCAGCCCCTGTGCTTCAAGCCGGTATTGATCGGTATTGATAATGATTTCATTTTCCTCCTGACCTGAAAGTTCTACCTCAGCAACACCTTCGAGCCGTACCAGTTCGTTGCGTATATAATTTTCTGCCACTTTCCGGATCTCATTCATGTCGGTGATTTCATTGTGGCTTATTGCCAGTAACATCACCGGTGCAGTATTGGGATCGTGCTGTGTAATCCTCAGCTCATCAATTTCAGCATTTTGTGTAAGCTGGTTAAGCGCTTTTTGCAGGTCGAGAAATGCCTCGTCCATATCTTTGTCCCAGGCATACTCCACGGTGATTTGGGCCGTACCCACTCTGGTAACCGATGAAACCTGGATGACATCCGACTGACGGATAGCCAGCGCTTCGATATTTTCCACGAACTGCTCCTCCATTTCCTCGGGAGGACGCTCACCCGATTTTATTTCAACGAAAATCCGGGGGGTATTAAGATCGGGGAACAGGTCAACTCCCAGTTTGTCGAATGAAATGTACCCCAGAAGTACGACTGCCAGAACTATCATCAGGATGGTTACCGGGTAATCGACTGAAAACTGTGTTAATTTCTTCATTTTAATATCTTTCAAATAGTAGCCGGGAACGTTCTAACGGATAATTTTAACTTTTGAATCGTCACGCAGGGTTTCAAAACCTCTGACTATAAGCCGCTCATTGGGTTGAAGGCCCTCTGTTACTTCCACATAATTCTGGTTTTCAATACCGGTGGTAATCCGGCGGTCATCGGCAGCACTGTTACGTCCTACAATGAAGACATATTTCCCCCGGCCACCAGTCATAATTATATCTTTAGGAATGACAATGGTACTGTCTTTCTGATCGGTAATGATATCGGCCTTGGCAAACATACCCGGCCGGAATCTTAGATCGGGGTTGCCAACTTCAACTTTAGCTGAAAAGGTCCGGGTTTCGGTACTGATGGCAGGTGAAATTTCAGATATTCTTCCAACCAGCGTATCTTCCGGAAGTGTATAGTTGGTTACAAGTACCTCCTGTCCGAGCTCCAACTCCGGCATGGTTTTTTCTGGGAGGTTAATGTTTATGTACATTTTATCGTAGCTCATCAGGGTAGCCACGGGAGCACCTGAAGCCATGCGTGTTCCGTTAGTGTAATAAGGTAATTCAACAATTACCCCTGTGAACGGGGCTCTTACATTCATTTTCTCGAGCTGTATGCGTGCATTTTCATAGTTGTACTGGGCATTTGTTTTTGATACTTCGGAATTACGAAGTTCACGAAGCGTGACACCCCCCTTTTCATACAATGACTTTTGCTTTTCAAATTCCTGTTCCGAAATCTCAAGGTTCAGCTTCACTGCATCCACTGCCAGATTATTTTCATACTCTTCATTTTCAAACCTGACTATGGTTTGTCCCCTGTTTACGCGGTCTCCCAGTTTGAAGGGCCTGCCTGTTGCAGGATTGTTTTGAAGGTAGTAATTACCTGTCATTTCCGAGGTTAGCTCTATTTCGGAAGATGCATTCATGGTTCCTGTTGTGCTGACAAATTGTTTAATGCTCTGCAATTTAATGTCTTCAACAGATACAGGTACAGCCAAATCGCTGCTTTCCGACTGGCTTTGCTGGTTACAGGAAGCAAGTGCTGTTATAATGAGGAAGAGTGGCAGGTATTTTATACTTTTCATCTTGATATATTTTTCTTGATTGGTTAAACTTATTTGTACAACTCTTGTGGAATTATGGGCTGGTTATTTTCAAAATCGTAAAGGCTCTGGATTTTGAGGTTAAGTAGCTCAATTTTGTAATTAATCAGTGCCTGTGCATAAGCAATTTTTCTTTCAGATAACTGTGTCTGGTAAAGGTTTAAATCCATACCTGTAAGATCCCCGTTTTCATACCTTTCCAGGTTTATTTCATAAGTCAGCTGAGCATTGTTTTGACTTTGCTCTGCAATTTGTATCTGGTTTAACTGGTTCTGCAAATTGCGGAAGGCCTGTCTGATTCCAATTATAATCTGGTTTTTTTCATCCGAAAAATTAAGTTTCTGTACTTCTATTGCTGCTTCCTGTGCGGCAATCCGCGCCTTTTTTTCACCCCAGTCGAAGAGCGGAATATTAAAACTTAAAAGCACTGAAGGGCTGTTAGTCGGAGTATCAAATATCTGGTCCAGATCAGGGTTATCTCCCGATATTCCCAGCCTGAGATTCACATCTCCCCTGAATTCGTTTAGCGACCGGGTGCGAATCAGGTCAAACTGACTGGATTCAACATCTATTTCACGCTGGCGTAATTCCATCCTTAACTCAAGTCCCGATTGAATAGCTTTCTCCAGATCGACTTCTACAGGGTTGGCTGCAACATTAGCCAAAATTGAGAAATCTTCATACAAGTCCATACCCAGGTAAAGTTTTAGCTGGTCTTTTGCATTTTCAAAAGAAACCTCTGCATTCTGCAGTGATGATTTTGCCGTTGCAAGGTTCAATTCTGCCTGGTACAATTCTTCACGTGCTGCAAGTCCTGCATCTACTTTATTGCGAATAATGTTAAAACTGTTTTCGGTGTTTTTCAACTCTTCCCTTGCAATGTTCAGGTTCATCTGCGACATGTAAACGTTATAAAAAAACTGGGTGACGTTTCTTTCGAGGTTCAGACGTTGCATGGCATATCCTATGTTTGCATTCTCGAAATTCAGTTCGAGTTCCTTTAATTCCAGCTTTTGCCTGTTGTAGGTAAATAATGGTTGGTTAAGGTTGAGGGAAAGGTTGTTATAAAACACTTCACTTTCGATATCCCTTGCACCCGAATAATTGCTTTGCCAGCCGAATTCGTTAATAAGTGAAATGGTTCCGTCGGTGGGAAGTATTGGCTGCACTACGCGGAATAAAGCATTCGTATTAAAATTTTCGCTGGTGTACCATTCTGAGGCCCAATCATCAAACGTACGGCTTTTGTTGTATGCCACGGGTGTTACTTCAAGCGAGAAGCGTGATTTAAGTGCCGCTCTTTGTGCTTCCAGTGATTTTGAAAAACGTTGCAGGTTTAACCTTGAACGTTGCAGGTCAGGACTGCCGGTTTCGGCAAACTGCAGGGCTTTGTCAAGGGTAAGAACTTCCTGCGCATGGATTGCTGTTATTGTCAGCAGGAAAGCTGCAAACAGAAGGATCAATTTTCGCATTTGGTTTAAAGTTTTTAAAAAATTCATATACCTTATTATCACTATTTCACAATTTTACCAGCCGTACGGCATCGGCAAAAACCAGCCTGGAATCCGATTGGTTTGTTAATTCAATAAGTGCAGTGTCGGGAGAGAAGTAATAAGAACCCAGATGGTTCCAGCCCTCATCTGCACTTTGAATTGCAAGGGTCTGTTCTTCGGCTCCGTCATCGCTGTGGATAAAGAATTGGTATTCACCGTTTTCGTCATCACCTCCTCTTCGGCCAAACCTGCGGGGCTTGTACAGGTGGTAATAAACATCGTAGTATCCCGGCTCAGTAACCGGTACGTTCCATTTGGCTTTCATAGAGCCATCTCCTGCCTTTATATAATAAGCTGAGCGAATGTATTCACCAAAAAAATCGGAATTGGTTACGGCAGTCCAGTTTAAAGGTGGTCTCCAGTAGTTCATGCCTGAATATTTTTGTGCTCCCGTCTCTTCATCTATTAGCCATTTCTCCAGCAGGCTTATCTCATGGTTCACAGTTATTTCAAACTGAGGGTCTTCATTGTCGATAATGATTTCCCCGGGCAGCTGTCTGCTTACAGGATTGTCGGAAACAAGCTCTCCTTCGAAAGGTACTGCCCGCGGATCTTCCTCAACATTTTGCATGCCCTGCATAATCATCTGCGGGATGTTTTGAGAGGTCATGGTATTTATCATCAGCATCCGGGGGTCGGCATCGAGCATGTAGGTTAAGTCTTTAGTCTGATGAGGTTCCAGGTAAACCAGTTTATCGATCACATCTTCGGCGCCGGAACCACGGCCAAATCCCCGGCCTGGTCCTCCGCCACCACCCAGGCGGAATGAAAGTTTTACAATGCCCTCTGTTTCCGAGAAATTGGTTACTTTAAGTGAAACCTTGGTTTTCATACGATCTCCTGATTTTACCTTCACTGCTTCAATAGGAGAAAAGACATACCCCGGAAGCTCTTTTGCCTTAAACCAACTATCCATTAGCGGAGTCAACTCCACTCCAAATTGTTCATTAATCCGGTTATCGAACTGTTCGAAACTGATGTTTTTAAACCTGTATTCCCTGAGCAACTCGCGCAGAAAATCTTCAAATACTTCCTGTCCGGCCTTCCATTGCACGGTGGAAAATAAAACTTCCCCTTTAAGCTTTATTAAGTTGCTCATTATTGGTTTCTGCTTCGGGTCGGCAAGAATTTCTTCAAAGGTGCTGTCCTGCAGGGCTATGTTGGCCTTTTCATCTTTGCTGAGGCCTTGCATGTTCTGCATCCACATGCTTCCCATATCTAACGACTGACTTTTCAGGTAAGCTTCAAAAATTCGGTTGGTTATTGGCCATTCATCCGACTGTATGTTATTCTGGAAATTGTAGAACATTGGAAAGATAAAATAGGGATTTGCTACTTCCTCCACGCTGAAATTTCCCCTGTTGTTTTGAAAGTCATGGCTCGTTTCATCGGCAAAAGTGCCAAGGAACTCATACAGTATTCTTATTTCAATGTCTTTATCTGTCATGTTGTTATCTCCGCGACGGCCCCAGCGTTCCATTCTTTTTCTGGCTCCATTAAAATCGGCCTGACGCAGCATAAATCCTTTTTCAGGAACTAAAACCTGTTCTGGCTGAACATACTCCTGCCTGCTTGTCCAAATACGTTCATACGTTTTGAATTGTGCAGGAACTTCTACTAAAAACAGGCGGTCGAATGTATATTCCAGTTTATACTTCCGTTCAAAATCAGACAGTCTTTCATCAAGTGATTCCTGAAGGGTATCTCCGATTTCTACCAGTTCATCGGAAAAATAATCATGTCCTTTGATTATCCAGACTCCATATTCCAGGCTGTCGCTTTGTACAATTTTCTTTTCATAATTGCCGATGGCCAGAGAAATCTGTGTCAGGGGCACATTATTCTTAAAGCTGAACTCACCGGGAGAATTTTCGATGATTTCACCCTGTGAAACGGCCTGAAGCCCGGGCCGGGTTGTAACATTCAGGTTGAAGTTTATGAACTCTGACTGATTCCACCTCACATCTTCCGTGCTGTAGGTAACTCCTGCTTTCGGATACCAGTTAATCTCAGGAGTGAGCAACACGTAATCAGGCGTCATAAAAGCATGACGTTTATCAACGTTTAAAACAAAACGACCGTACTTCTCAAGGCGCTCTTCTTCTGTAATATCGAGATAGCTTGCAGTCTCATTGACAGTTCCTGAATAAGCAATTTCTATTTCGGCCTGACTGCCCGGCTCAAGGGATATTCCATCTGCTGCAATAATAAGGTGATGCTCACGGTTAAAGGGGACAGAAGTTCCGTCAAGTTTTACATCACTGACTGAAAGTCCGGCATTCAGGCTGAAAATGAGCTGGTCCAATGCATCATTGTGTTCATTTGCTACAGTAAGTTTAGAGACCGCATTCAGCTTTTTATCGATATGTTCCAGTTGAATAGAATGTGCAACAGTGGAAGGAATATTTTCGCCGACATAGTTATTATTTAGCAAAATCATTTCACTTCTAAGGTCGTTGCCCGCTTTAAACTCTGATATATGGAGGTAACCCAGATAGCCTCCGGCACCAAAAAATAAAATGGCAAAAATGAGGGAGAAAACCGTCATCGATTCCGACTGCGGGAGACGCTTTAACAGATATATGGTTAAAAAGATAAAGCTTATGCCCAGCGACATATAAATTCCCCTGTGCATAAGTACCCGGTCGAGGTTTCCCATACCTGCAATATCGGAAATGAGCATGGGAATGTTAAAGGCCATGTAATCGAATATGTAGTAGTATTTAGCCTGCAGCAGAAAAAGTGTGATGCCAATATAACCTAGGACCAGTACAAAAGTTATAGCCTGGTTTCGGATAACGCTCATGAGCATAAAGGAGAGCCCCATTATAAATATCAGTGTAGGAACACTTATCAGCAGGAGGTAAATTGCATAGGAAGCCCAGTGAACCGTTGTGTCCTTTGCAAGAAGATTAAAGATTAGCGCCATTGCAACAACGGCAATATTCAGGACAAGGAATACCTGCAGGTTGCCCCAGGTTTTCCCGATAACATACTCTCCGTTTGTCATCGAGCGCATATAAATCACTTCAGTGGTGTCCAGCTTTTTATCGCGTTTTAAGAAATCTGAAGCCAGGAAGACTGCAATAATAGCCTGGGCTACATTTAGGAGCAACAAATTGAAATAGGGAATGGCAGCAGGTATACTTCTGATAGCCCAACTTTCCGGACCACCGCCTTCTATTATCATTCCAAAATTCATCCCAAACAGAATCAGCAGGGAAAGCACACTAAATATCCTAAAAAACCAGCTTCTAAGAAGGGTTTTTCGTTCGTATTTTGCAATAGATAATATGTTATGCAATGAAATCATTGTTTACCCTTTTAACAGTTACACATCCGACCACTGATTCAATTTGTTCTCCATAAAATGCACATAAGCATGCTCGAGATTTGGTTCCATAGGCTTGCCGTAGTAACCATTAATTTCAGGAGCAACTACCTGCACTTCCCAGCCATCTTCAACCGGAATGGTTGAAATAACGGGATACTTCTCATTAATTTCCAAATATTCGGTTTGGGTGGCATTAATTACCCACACATTTCCTTTGGCTTGTTCAATAAGCTGTTCCGGGGAACCGGTAAATGCCATTTCTCCTTTGTTCAGCAGGGCCATGTCGTTGCAGGTGCTGGAAATGTCCCCTACAATATGGGTGGAAAGTATAATGATTACATCATTTGTGCTGATGTTTGAAAGCAGGTTGCGAAAGCGGATGCGCTCTTCAGGGTCAAGCCCTGTAGTGGGTTCATCCACAATAATTATTTTGGGATCATTTATAAGGGCCTGGGCAATGCCAAGCCTGCGCTTCATCCCGCCTGAAAGCTTATTTGCGTTGCGGTCGCGTGCTTCATACAGCCCCACTTCCTCAAGCATTTTATCGACTGCAGTCTTACGCCTGGCGCTGTTTTTCATTCCTGCAAGACGTGCTGTATAATCCAGAAACTCATAAGTCTTCAGTTTCGAAAAAAAACTGAAATCCTGGGGAAGATATCCCAGCATTGAACGTATTTCCCGTCGGTTTTTTAGAAGGTCGAGATCGTTGACCATCACTTTTCCCGACGATGGCTTCATAAGGGTTACCAGTATCCGCATCAGTGTCGATTTCCCCGCTCCGTTAGGTCCCAGTAATCCAAACATACCGCTGGGTATCTCCAGGTTAAGATTTTTTATGGCATAATTACCATTGGGGTAAACCTTGTTCAGATTTTCAATTTTTATTTGCACGGTTTCTTTTTCTCCAATTCGTTAATCAATGGGTTGGACTTTGTTACTATTAAATAGTTTAAACATTCCGAAAATTATAATTCAGTTTTCTTATGGTTTATGGTCTATATAAATTTGTATCGGTTTTAATAAATAATTACCCACTGGGTATTATAATAAAAAAGCTCCGGTACGCGGAGCTTTTTTATTACAGTAATTTTCAACGATTTATTTGTTTACTGTAAACTGGTAATCTTCATTGCTGCTGCTTAATACAATTTCATATTGTCCGCTTTCCAGTTTTGAAAAGTCAAATGCTTTTTGAATGCACATGTCTTTTCCAAGTCTTCGGCCTGCTACATGTTCCCCGTTGTGATAAATGTTCAGGAGCACATTTTTCTGATGGCTGTTAAGGTAGGAAATCTTTAACAGGTTATCTTCCAGTTCATAAAAAGGCCCGAAAGATCTTTCCTGTGCACCTACCTTTTTTAACATGTGATTCGATACGGTAAGCTGACGGTTGATTTTGCAATTGTTAAAATTCAGGGAAACATCATAAACACCGTCGGTTAAATCATGAAAATCAAAAACCATCCGAAGATTTTCTACGGGGGCTTCTGATTTTTTGTAGTATAGTACTTCTCCTGCCTTATTTGTTAATGAAATTTCCACCGAAGCCGGCTTTGCTGCTTCAAAAGCAACCATAGCCTTCTGTTTTTCAAGTGGAGTTACATTAAGTGTAGGAATCTTGGTGGCCGATACTGTTACTGCAACAAGCAGGACCAATGCTGTTAATAAAAAGTTTCTTGTTTTCATCGCTAATTGTTTTAATTGTTCATACTTAAGACTGCACCAGGTGTCGTGAGGTTACAGAATCAGCAGCAATTATCGGTGAACGATGAAAATTAAACGACGAACGTGAAGGAATTCACGATTAGCGATTTAGCGGGGGCAGTAAAAAATAACTATTTTCAAAATGTTGATTCAAACTGCTTCAGGAAACGAAGGTCATTTTCAAAGAAGTGTCTTATATCTTTAATGCCGTAACGGAGCATGGCAATGCGCTCTATTCCCATACCGAAAGCAAACCCGGTATATTTCACACTGTCGATATTACAAGCCTCCAGTACATTGGGATCGACCATGCCACAGCCAAGTATCTCGAGCCATCCCGAATATTTGCACACGTTGCATCCTTTGCCCCCGCAGATCGAACAGCTGACGTCCATTTCGGCGCTGGGCTCGGTAAATGGAAAATAGGAGGGGCGAAGTCGAATGCGTGTATCTTCCCCAAAAAGTTCCCTGGCAAAGTGTAACAAGGTCTGCTTTAAATCGGCAAACGATACGTTTTCATCAACATACAATCCTTCGACCTGATGAAATATGCAGTGCGAGCGTGCCGATATAGCTTCATTCCTAAAAACCCGTCCCGGAAAGATGGCCCTTATCGGCGGCTGGGTACGTTCCATAACCCGGATTTGAACACTTGAAGTATGGGTGCGCAACAAAACATCAGGATTCGTGGCAATGAAAAACGTATCCTGCATGTCGCGGGCAGGATGCTCCGGCGGAAAATTAAGCGCCGAAAAAACATGCCAGTCATCCTCAATTTCTGGTCCCTCGGCTACTGTGAAACCCAGGCGTCCAAAAATGCGTATAATTTCATTTTTCACAAGCGACAACGGATGCCTTGTGCCAAGTTTTAAAGGTTCACCGGGCCTTGTAAAATCATTTTCCCGCCCGTCTTGTTCTTTCGATAAAAATTCTTCACGCAGCATGTTGATCTTTTCCACAGCAAAGTTCTTCAGGTCGTTGAGCGCCTTGCCTACTTCCTTTTTTTGTTCGTTCGGAACATTTTTAAAATCGGCAAACAGCTGGTTGATGCTTCCTTTTTTGCTTATGTACCGAATCCTTAGCATCTCCACTTCTTCAGGTGTGGAAGCGGTGGCATTATCAATTTCCTGCTGCAATGCATTAATCTTATCCAACATGATATCCTGCGTATTGAAATTAAGCCCCAAAGATAATCATTCATCGAAAACTATGCACCCCGCAAATACGATCTATTTTCTTAGGCCCTTGAAAACGTTTGGCCGTGAGGATCCGAAAATCTAAAAACCTTCTTAAATTTACAGAAAAAGCAGAAAATTATGGAACCATCGAAAGTACAAATGAAACGCATTGGTTACTCAAATTGTACTTTAATTGTCAATGGAAGCAATTCCATATTAATTGATACCGGTGTCAGGGGATTCCTAAAAAGAATAACCCGAATGTTTGAAAGAAACGGGTTAATCCCCGGGGATATCAAACTTATAATCCTTACCCATACCCATTACGATCATACTGGGAATCTCCGAAAGCTTAAAAGCTTTACCGGCGCAAAGGTGCTGGTGCATAAAAACGAATTTGAAAACCTGAAAAATGGCCGTATGCCCATACCCGACGGACAGCGGCTCCCGGTAAAACTGGTATCACGGATTGGAAAACTTGTAGCTCCCGGTTTTGCTTCACCCAAACCATTCACAGCCGATATTGTTAATGAGGATGAATATGATTTGTCGATGTATGGAATAGATGGAAAGGTTATATCAACTCCGGGGCATTCTCCGGGCTCCCAGTCGGTAGTGTTGGGAAAAAAAATTATTGCCGGCGACTGTTTTATGAATATGAATTATGGGGTTATATTCCCCCATTTTGCTGAAAATCCACATCTTCTTTTGAATACCTGGCAAGACATTTTTAACAGGGGAATTGAAGAGATTTACCCCGGACACGGGAAGGTCCTCAAAAAAGAAAAGGCTTACGGTGTGTACTTAAAATGGAGGAAAAAGTTGAAGGTTGATTAGTATCCGATAAAGTGAATATCTTTATTTTGAACTCTGTTAATAAAAAAAAGCGGCATCTTAAAAAGATGCCGCCGGGAATTAAAAAGCCAACGATAGATGGCTGATTTATTTAGTACTAACTAAACGTGAACAAAGCATTTAAATTATATGTGCAAAAAATATGCCATATTAGAAAATGTTAACTGGCTGAAAAAAAGATAGTTTTAATTAAATTAAACCCGAAAATTATTAATTAAACGGAATGAATGGTAAAGAAAACGGAATGCCTGCAATGCAGGATGTACGAAATATTATTTTCGATTTGGGCAACGTATTGCTGAACCTCGATTTTGACGCATCCATAAAAGCCTTCCGGGAGCTTGGTATGAATGAAAAGGTTGTGAACAAGCAGCAGGCCTATGCCGATCCGGTGTTTTACGATCTGGAAGTTGGGCGTACAACCCCTGAAGCTTTCAGGATTCGTGTCCGTGAGATACTGGATAATCCGGACGCCTCCGATCAGCAGATTGACGATGCCTGGTGTGCCATGATCCGGGATATTCCTGCTTCCAGGGTGGAGGTGGTGAAAGAACTGGGCAAGAAATATAAGGTGTATCTTTTCAGCAACACCAATCAGATTCATATCAGTCGCCTGCACCGGCAGTTTAAGGAAGAGCATGGAATTGAATTTCCATCGCTTTTTGTTAAGGACTTTTATTCCCACGAGCTGCATGAGCGGAAGCCCGATTTAACATCGTATAAGAAAATGATTGAGCTGTCCGGAATTGATCCCGTGGAATCGTTATTTATTGATGATCTGGAAAAGAACATTCGTGGAGCACAGGATGCGGGACTTAAAACTTTTTGGTTGAAAAGCGGTAAAGAAATGACCGAACTATTTTAGGATCCTTACATTTCTAAGGCGGATATCCTCCAGAGGGCGCCAATCGTCGTCTGTCTCTACAGTAACTATTTTATCCACCACATCCATACCTGAAATCACCTCGCCGAAAACAGTGTAGCTGCCATCGAGATGAGGCGCCCCGCCTATAGTTTTGTAAACCTGTCGTTGTTCGGCCGAAAACTTATAGTCGTTTTGTTGTTCCAGTTCATCCAGTTCCTTATCGGAATACCTTCGCCCCGATATAATGTAGAATTGGGAGCCGTCGGAACGGCGACGTTGATTATGAGTATCGGGTTTACGTGGCGAACCAATCATTCCGCGCTTGTGATACAGCCCCGGTACAATATGGGCAGGCAAGGTGTAACCGGGTCCCTTATACCCAATCAAGTCGCCTTTTTCGGCATATCGTGTATCAGCGGCGCCGCTTTGTATGCCAAACTGCGATATCACCCGATGGATGAGAAGGCTGTCGTAAAAATTTTCCCGGACCAGTTTGATGAAATTATCCCTGTATTCAGGTGTTTCGTTGAACAGCCTGATGGTAATGTCTCCCATATCGGTTTCAAGTACAAGTCCTTTTATCTTCCGGTTTTCTGCAGCTGTCGCTTCATTTGTCCCTGAACGCAGTGATTCAAGCGAAAGTGGTTGATTATTCCTGTTCTCCAGCAGGCGGGCAATGTAAGTTGAAGGAATTACCAGGCTCTGAGTTTCAAAATTAACAACATCGGCAAAGCCTATGCCCAACGCCTGCTTTGTATTTACAAAAACCGGCCCCCCAAAATTTGCTTTTCGTATCCGGTTCGAAATGCGATACACTTTGGTGCCCTGAACAGTTGCTATATTGTACATCTTACCCGTAAACAACTGGATGGTCTTACCGGGTGAAACCGACAGGTAAATGGTTTTGGCTCCTTCGGGTACATTGCCTGTGTAAAGATCTGCCGGCTTCCTGTTCAGACTGTCAACTTTTAGTAGGATGATGTCGTTTATGCGGTCAAAAGCCACATATTCAATGCTGCGAAACTTTTCGTTGCTGTCAACAGGTGAAACAACCACATTGTCGGCCTGACGTATCAATGAGTAACGGGTGGCAATAATGTTTCTGCCAACAATGAATCCCTGGCCTTTTTCCAATATTCTTGTGCCGTCAAACGATTCCAGGTTTACCACTGCCGATAATGCATCTTCCCAGCCTGTTTCAGTGGCTTTTTCTTTATTCTGAGGGTTTTCCGTTGTTTTTTCAGCCTCATTTTGCCCACTGTTGGAGCAGGAAAAAAGGGCGAGCGTTAAAAAAACGGCAAGAATATTCTTCATGTTAATCCTTCAATACGGTTACAGTCATTTTAACATCGGTATAAGGCCGGTTGTTTTCATCGGTTTCCAATACAGCGATTTTATCAATTACTTCAAAGCCTGAGAGGCATTCACCAAATATAGTATACTGTCCGTCCAAATCGGGATAGCCACCAATTGTTGTATAAGCCTCACGCTGCTGTTCTGAAAATTCAAGCACACTGGTCTGCAGGCTGTATTCAGTTTCTATATCCTGCTTCACCTTGTCGGCAATTTTCCGGAATGCCTCAACCTCTTTCATTTCCTTCAGTGCATCCAGCTCGGCCCTTACCTCGTCAGTCAGGTGCTTCTTAATGATTTTATTTCGGATGGGCCGGTTAACGGCTATTTCCATGGTGTCGAGTTCTCCTTTGGTGTACACCCTCCCTTTTATAATGAAGAATTGCGATATGTCGGACTGTTTAAATGGATTCACCTCATCGGGCTGCCGGGGTGCGCACAATGCCCCTTTTTTATGAAAGTAGTGGGGGAGAATCTCATCGTCCACTGTTTTATCCGGATCTCCGTATCCGATGCGTTTACCCGGAGGGGCATTTCTTGAGCTTTTTGATCCTCCCTGAATTAGAAAATCCCGGATGACCCGGTAAAAAAGTGTTTCATTAAAGTAGCCTTCCTGTACCAGTTCCAAAAAAGCATCACGGTGTTTTGGGGTATCGTCATAAAGCATAAATGTCATGCTCCCCAGGTTCGTAGTAACCTTTATTTTATGAGTCTGGGCAGATGCATGAATAGAAAAACAAGTAAAAGTAAGTAATAAAAAGATGGTTCGTTTCATTCTTTTATTTAAGCATTTCCATTGACATTTCAATATCTTCCAGCGGCCGGTCGTTGCTGTCGGTTTCAACCGAGGCAATTTTTTCCACCACATCCATCCCTTCAACAACCTCGCCAAAAACTGAATAATCACCATCGAGCGATGGATATCCACCTGTGGTAGTATATGTTTTCCGCTGTTCGGGAGAAAACTTAAAAGTAAGATTTTGAGCGGTAATCAGACTGTCGACCTGCTCCTGCACTTCTATCATCTTTTGATTGAATGCCTCACGGTTGTTACTTTCCCTGAAACCCTGAATCTCTTCCTCTGCCGCAATCATGTGCCGACGTACCAGTTCATTTTTTATCTGCTGGTTTTTCATCATCTCCATGGTATCCAGAGCGCCTTCCGAAAGCACCTTGCCTTCCACAATATAAAACTGCGAGGCGCTCGATCGCTTTTCAGGATTGGCTGTCCCTCCGCGTCGTGCAGCGGCAACTGCCCCTTTTTTGTGGTAATATTCCGGGACAATTTCTGCCGGCAGGGTGTAATCAAGAGATCCTCCGCCAAGCCTGTCTCCTGGTAATGCATCTTTAGAATCCGGGTCCCCTCCCTGTATCATGAAATCGGGAATCACACGGTGAAAAAGCAATTCCTCGTAAAAACCGTCGCTTACAAGCTTTTCGAAATTCTTTTTGTGCTCAGGTGTTTTATCGTACAGCCTTATTTTAATGTTGCCGTGCGGGGTTTCAATCAAAACCAGATTCTTATCATTTTTTGCCTCTGAATTTCCACACGATGTAACGGTCAGCATTATAATTAAGAATGCAAATATTCCCCATTTCTTCATAGCTTTACAATTTTAATAAACCTTTCAATTTTTTGAGGTAAAGATAACAAGTTGATTAAAAACGGAAACAGAGAGGAAAAATTTCTGAAAATGCTCTTATTTATTTATGGAACACATCCGTGTAAATAACAAAATACACCTTGAAGCTATTCGCCTTTCTGCGGCGCCTGTTGTTTTTGAAGCCATCGATCGTGACAGGGAATTTTTGAGGACATGGCTTCCATTTGTCGATGCTACCCGGTCGACTTCTGATACGGAACTTTTCATTAAAAGCATGGTTAGTCAAAATGCAGTGAAAAAAGATGAAGTATTTACCATCTGGTACAACTTCGAATTTGCCGGGTTAATCGGTTTTAAGGATACTGACTGGGTGAACCATAAAACTGAACTGGGTTATTGGCTGGCTGAAAAAATGCAGGGGAAGGGTATAATAACCCAATGCACGGCAAAGCTGATTGAATATGCTTTCCGGAAGCTTGGAATGAACCGCATCCAGATAAAAGTGGCTAAAGGAAATATACGAAGTGCTGCCGTTCCTGCCCGATTGGGTTTTAACTTTGAAGGCATTGAACGGCATGGCGAATTGTTGAATGGAACTTACCACGACCTGAAAATCTTCAGCTTGCTTAAATCAGATAAACCCTCAGTTTTCAGTTGAATAGTTAAATAACTGCTAATATTCTATGCATCAAAATCCACTTTCCAAACATTATTCATATATTTGAACCGTTAATTCGTTTGTTCAGTTTTTTAATTTTGAACAGATGAGATGATTAGAAATAATATGGAAGAAAAAAAGGTCCGTCGAAACCTTTATCGGGTGTTGCGCAAAACGGGTGTGGGTAAGAATGAAATCCAGCCTGAGGCATCTTACAGCCTGGACTTGAACTTTGATTCGGTCGACTGGAAGATATTTACTTTTTATCTTGAAGGGATATTTAATATTTCCCTGCACGATGAAGAATTGCACAACCTTAAAAATGTTAACGATACGGTAAATTTTCTAAAACATTCGGCATAAATCCTTTCCCTCGTCACCGGTAAAACTTTCAAATCCTGTAACTCCGTCAGTTTATCTGCAGGCCGTTATCATCAGAGGTTTCCTCATATTCCATCAGAACATTCGCTGTTATTATCCGTTTAGATAGTAATATTGGGATAATCTACAGCAGCAGCTATGAGTTTTTACATCAAAAGAATTGCAAAGTTCGACAAATCTGTAACTGAATGGATGGCCGGAATAGGGCTTAAATTTTTGCGCATAAGTATCGGTATTATTTTTACCTGGTTTGGTGTGCTGAAATTTTTTGAAGGATTAAGCCCGGCAGAAGGAATTGCAGTACGAACCATCGACACGCTTACTTTCGGTTTAATTGAAGAACAGGTAATACTTGTTGGACTAGCTGTGTGGGAAACCCTGATTGGCATAGGGCTGCTTTTTAATATTTTTCTGCGTGAAACATTGCTTCTGCTCTACCTCCAGATGATAGGAACTTTTATGCCGGTATTTCTTTTTCCCAATGAAGTTTTTTTCAGAATTCCTTATGCTCCGACACTCGAGGGGCAGTACATTTTCAAAAACATTGTAATTATTGGTGCTGGAATTATTTTAGGCGCTACCGTCAGGGGAGCGAAGCTTGAAATTGATGAAACAGCTGAATAAGAAGATAACCACTATTCATTTCCGGAATGGTTTTTTTTCTTTTCCAAAGCCCTTATTAGAAGGTCTAAAAATGATAGAATTAATAACTTTGTAGGGTGCACGAAGTAAACCGCCAAGAACATGGTGCTGATAAGCCC
>JAWLCL010000029.1:0-19517 GCA_041687255.1 Mariniphaga sp.
AAACCTTTCTGATAATTAAATGCTGCATAACAATGCCTGCAAAATAGGTAAGAGGGATACTTATGTTCATCCGAAATACTGTCAGTTATATATGAGTTCGGAACTTTAGAAAAGTTAACCATTGGCAACTAAATTAAAAGAAACCTTTCTGAAATCATCATTATTCAAACCACCCCCAAATGCATCAGGGCATCACCCTTATAGACCACCGGGGCATGATTAAGCCCGATGATGTGGCCGCAATGCGGAATTTTCACCTTGAATTCATACTTACCGTAAGGGTCGGAAACGGTACCTACAACCTGTCCCTTTTCAACCTTGGCCCCGTCTTTTATAAAGAAGCGGAATAAACCTCCCTGGCGGGCTCTTATCCAGGTCGATTCTTTAATCAGGATAGTTGGGGGATAATCTTTCCCAATAAGTTCTGCAGAAAAATCGCGCATCCCAAGATGCTGCATCAAACGCATGGTTCCGGTAACCCCACGCCGGGTGATGCGCTGGTTAAAGTCGTGCGATTTGCCCCCTTCGAAGAGCAGCACTTTTTTACCGGCCTTGGTGGCTGCTTCGCGGAATGATTTCTCGCGTTCACTTGCCGATACAATGAACCGCGGGCTGAATACCTTTGCCAGTTCCATCAGTTCACTGTCGCCTTTTGACACCCTAATCTGGGAGGAATTAAACCTGCGGGCGCCACCGGTATGAAAATCGATGCAGTAATCAACGTGAGGCATAATTTCGTTCATAAGGTGATGGGCAAAGATGCTGGCCAATGACCCTTTCTGCGTGCCGGGAAACATACGGTTTAAATCCTTGCCGTCAGGAAACTCGCGGGTCTGATTAATGAATCCGAATATGTTAAGGGTTGGAATCGAAATAACCATTCCCACATGAGGTTTTGTGATTTTTTGGGCAAGTAGTTCCCTGACAATTTCCACCCCGTTCAGCTCGTCGCCATGAATACCTGAGACAAGCAGCAGGCAGGGGCCGTCGGTTTTGGCCCTGTCAACGATAACCGGCACTTCAAGTTTAGTGTAGGTATGCAGCCGGGCAATGTCGAGGTTAAGAATTTTACGGGATCCCGGAAGAATGCTTTCTCCCAGGATGGTTATGTCTCTTCGGATTTTCTTCATTTTCTACACGTGTCGTTCCACATAACGGATGATACTTTTTGCGATGTTTTTACCGGTGGCATGTTCAATTCCTTCCAGTCCGGGCGATGAATTCACTTCCAAAATAAGCGGACCATGTTTACTTTGCAGCATATCCACACCACAAATGCCAAGCCCCATTACCCTTGCTGCCTTGAGAGCGGCATTTTCCTCTTCTTCGGTAAGGTCAATTACCTGTGCTGTTCCGCCCCGGTGCAGATTGGAGCGGAACTCTCCTTTCTTGGCCTGGCGCTTCATGGCTCCTACCACTACCCCATCGACAACAAAGGCCCGGATATCAGCCCCCTGCGCTTCTTCTATAAACTCCTGTACGATTACCCTTACTTTCAGGCCGTTGAATGCATCGATAACCGATTCGGCGGCATTGTCGGTTTCGGCCAGCACTACGCCCAGTCCCTGGGTGCCTTCAAGCAGTTTCACCACCACAGGAGCGCCACCGGCACCCTGTATAATTTCCTTTACGTTGCGTGAGTAGTTTGTAAAAACGGTTTTTGGAAGGCCCAGCCCGGCACGGGACAATATCTGCAGACTGCGCAGCTTGTCTCTTGAGCGGAGCAATGCCTGCGATTCGATGGCGGTAAACACCTTCATCATTTCAAACTGACGCACCACAGCCGTGCCATAAAAAGTAACCGAAGCTCCCACACGAGGAATGACTGCATCAACTTTCTCCAGTTTCTTCCCCCTGTAAATGATGGTAGGATTCCGTTTTTCGATAATGAGGTCACATTTTGTATGGTCAATAATCAGCACCTCGTGTTTGCGCTGCAGACCGGCTTCATACAATCTTCTGGTTGAATAGAGGTTCGGGTTTCGCGATAATATGGCAATTCTCATTTTCTTAAATTATAACAGTTCTTTCACCTTTATGATACGACCTTTCTGGGAAAGGTTTTTTCGCGAGGTATCGATTAGAAATTTTTTGGACAGGAATTTCCGGCCCAGCAGGACCGGATTTTTCATATCGGCTCTTTCGGTTAACGTAAGTTCTATAGGGTAAGTATTACTAAATAAATTTATTTCTGTTTTGATGGCTATC
Organism: Mariniphaga sp.; assembly: GCA_041687255.1. Classification (GTDB taxonomy): domain Bacteria; phylum Bacteroidota; class Bacteroidia; order Bacteroidales; family Prolixibacteraceae; genus Mariniphaga. The sequence continues at coordinate 2,209 of JAWLCL010000029.1, forward strand.
CGCTGTTCCACCGAACCGTTGGAACTTTTTACCTTGCGGATTTTATGTACCCGGAAAACAAACTCCTTTTCGTGGTACTGCGAATGGAGCGGATCGAGGAAACGGCATTTCACCCATTCATCGCCTTCTTTGCTGAAGGATTCGATCTGATGGCAGTGAAAGCTGGAAGTATAAGCGCCGGAATCGGTTTTGACGGCTATACCCTCAAGCTCCAGCTGCGGAAAGTCAGCCGTATCTTTTCTGCCGATAACAATTCGTACCATTCCTGAATAATCTTTCTTATAATATATCAAAAAACATTTTTCCTATCACAAAATAGATGAACAATCCCAGTATATCGTTCATTGTTGTAATGAAGGGCCCGGTAGCCAGTGCCGGGTCCACTTTCAGCTTGTGCAGGAACAATGGAATTAAAGTTCCGAAAAAAGAGGCATATAACATAACAATAAACAAAGAGATGGATACTGAAAGGGTAAGATCCATGTTTCCCTGTACGAAATAATTGTAAATGAAAATCAGTATAGCGAAAACGGAAGCAGTGGTAAAGGCAACGGTGAGTTCTTTCAGCAGGCGTTTCCCGGTTGCTCCCACATCCTTCACCCCGCTGGCAATCCCCTGTACCACAATGGAGGATGACTGCACCCCTACGTTTCCGGCCATTGCCATAGTAAGGGGGATATAGAAAGCCAATTCGGTAACCCTGCTTAGTTCCGTTTCATAACTCCCCAGCACCAGGGCTCCCATAATACCGCCAATCATTCCAATCAGCAGCCAGGGGAAGCGAGCGCGGATGAGTTCCCAGGCCCGGTCGTCGGGTTCTACGTCGCCGGCAATACCGGCCATCATCTGGTAGTCGCGTTCGGCTTCTTCACGCACAAAGTCAATAACGTCATCGAAGGTGATACGGCCTTTCAGCCTGCCGATGTCATCCACTACCGGGATGGCCACCAGGTCGTACTTATCCATCATCTCGGCCACCTCTTCCTGCCGGGCGCTTGTACGCACACTAATCACATCCGGCTCATAGAGGTTCACTATTTTGGTATTTGTGGAGTTCAGAATCAGTTTTTTCAGCGAAAGTACTCCTTTCAGCCTGTCCTGGTCGTCAGTAACATAGATGTAATAAATTTCATCGACCTCCTCGGCCTGACGGCTTATCTCTTTAAGACAGGTAGCCACAGTCCAGTTTTCATTCACCGAAACCATCTCCTTGGCCATTATACCACCCGCGGAATCCTCATCGTATTCCATCAAATCGACAATATCGCCGGCCTGCTCAGTATCTTCGAGTTCTTTAAGCACTTCCTGCTTCATTTCCTCGTCGAGGTCGGCCATGATGTCGGCGGCATCATCCGAGTCCATGTATTCGATAAACTTGCTGGCTATGAGTTCGGGAGGAAGAACTTTAAGGAACCTGCGCCTGTGCTGCTCCGGAATTTCAATCAGCACATCGGAAGCCTTTTCCCCATCCAGTAACAGGTATACGTATTTGGCTTCTTCCATGGTAAGGTCATCCATCACCTCAGCAATATCGGCAGGATGGAGCGGCTCCATGGTAGCTTTCAGCTCCTCATCATTGTTGCGTTCGATTAATTCCTTTAACCGGTCGATGTATTCTCGTGTAATTTCGAAATCCATAATCTGCTTTTTTCAACTCATTAATCCTGCAGGCAGACTGCATGTCCTATATACGGAACTTTACAGGGATTAACAGCACTCCTGCCTTTGTTCAGGTTTCCATCATTTTTGTAAGTTCAACAAAATCAGCAACCGAAAGTTGCTCAGGCCGTTTATCGGCATATTGCTCCGGTAATTTTAACCCTGTCTCAGCCAGGGAATTCCGGAGCATTTTTCGTCGCTTATTAAAAGCCGCCTTCACCACCTGGAAGAATAATTTTTCGTTGCAGGACAGCTTTTCAACATCGTTGCGCCGGAGCCTTATAACTGCCGATTTCACTTTCGGGGGAGGGATAAAAACCTGTTCGGAAACTGTAAACAGATATTCGGTATGAAAAAATGCACCAAGTAAAACACTTAGTATGCCGTATGTTTTTTTCCCCGGAGGCGAGATAATACGTTCGGCCACCTCCTTCTGTATCATACAAACAGTTTCGGTGACCCGGTTACGCCAGTCGAGGATTCGAAAAAAAATCTGGGAGGATATATTATAGGGGAAATTACCTATAATTGAAAAATTATCAGCAAATACAGGAGCATCCCATTTCAGGAAATCGTTGAAATAGATTTTCCCTTTCAGTTCAGGGAAATGACTGTTCAGGTATTCCACCGATTCGAAATCGATTTCCACCACATGAACATTGATTTCGGGCTTTTGAAGTAGCAGTTTAGTCAATACGCCCATCCCCGGCCCCACTTCCAGCACATCGGGTACAGTGGTGCTCAGGCTGTCAACAATCTTTCGGGCAATATTGCCGTCTTTCAGAAAATGCTGACCTAACTTCTTTTTGGGCCTGACAATGTTCATTATCGTCTGCTTCGTTCATTATACCTTTTCCTGCTAATATTCTCCTTATACAAGCTAAAACAAAACAAATTTATATTTTTGTCGACTACGAAACAGTAGAAAAAGTTTTTTATTATTCGCAAAACGAAATTAATAACTTTCAGGGAATATTGACTCAGGAAATTTTTTAACATAAAACACTCGTTTTGAAAGGCATAATTTTTAAAACCTTAAAATTTACTTTATTTCTTGCCATTGGCGGCTTCATCTTCTGGCTTATATATAAAGACCAGGATATTGACCGTATAAAAGAGGTGTTAAGAAATGAAGTTAATTACTTCTGGATAATTATTTCCCTGCTCATAGGTCTGGTTAGCCATATCAGCCGAACTCTCCGCTGGGGGCTGATGATTGAACCGATAAGCCATAAACCAAGATTCATAAATACATTTCTGTCGGTGATGGTGGGATACCTGATGAATATGGCCTTTCCCAGGATGGGTGAGATTACACGCTGCGGAGTAATGGCAAGATATGAAAAGGTAAACTTTAGCAAGCTATTGGGAACAGTGGTTGCCGAGCGGGCAGTTGATGTGGTTTCATTGCTGGTGCTGCTGGGAATTGTTATTATATCACAATTTGGCCAGATGCTGCATTTCCTGGAACAAAATCCTGAAATAGAGACAAGGCTTAAGGGTTTCATTACCTCTCCGGTGCTGATAATTGTAATCGTGGCATTATTGATAGCAGCATTTATATTCAGGAAAGCACTTAAAGATACCTTGTTTTACAAGAAGATTTACAGAGTAGTAATGGACCTGAAGGAAGGGTTTATATCCATTGGTTCCATAAAAGGCAAAGGATGGTTTGTATTTCATTCGATTGCCATTTGGGTGCTTTATTTCCTGATGTTTTACACAACGTTTTTTGCATTCGAATTTACGAGTGAACTTGGACCAATTGCAGGCCTTACCAGTTTTGTTCTTGCCAGTTTTGGCATGGTAGCACCCGTGCAGGGAGGCATTGGTGCCTGGCATTTCATGGCTGTTGAAGGTTTGTCGCTGTATGGAATAATGTATGAAAATGCCGTAATATTTGCTTTTGTAGCCCATGCTTCCATGACGGTTATGATTATTGTTCTCGGAATACTTTCGCTACTTGTTTTACCGTTCATTAACCAAAGGAATGCTGCTCCGGCAGAGTCGGCAACAGTGAACGAATAAATTATCAATACGTTTCATTTGAATGAATACAGAACTTTTCATCTCGCGCAGGTTATTTTTTGAGAAAAGCTCAAAGAAATTCTTATCGCAGCGTATCATTCGCATTGCCCTGGTGGGGATTTCACTGGGCCTGGCGGTGATGATAATTTCTGTAGCTGTAATTACAGGGTTCAAGAGTGAAATCCGGAACAAAGTTATCGGATTTGGTTCCCACATTCAGGTGGTGAATTTCGATTCGAGCAATTCCTATGAAACACAGCCGGTATCGCAAAAGCAACCTTTCCTTGACCAACTGCAAACCATTGAGGGGGTAAAAAATGTGCAGGTTTTTGCCACCAAACCGGGGATGATAAAAACCGGTGAATACATCCAGGGGATTGTATTCAAAGGAGTGGATTCGCAGTACGACTGGACGTTCTTCAGGAAGAATCTGGTAGAGGGGTCCTTGCCTGCAATAAATGATTCGGCAAGGTCGGACCAGATACTGATTTCGGAACAGGTGGCCGAACTGCTGGAAGTTTCGGTAGGTGAACGTGTAGTTCTCTATTTCATTAATGAAGATGAAAGCATGCCCCGCATGCTGCAGCTAACCATAAGCGGGCTTTACCGCACCAGCCTGGAGGAGTTCGATAACCTGTTCGTGATGGGCGACCTGCAGCAGGTGCAGCGTCTAAACAACTGGAGAAACGATCAGATTAGCGGGTTCGAAGTGGCTATAAACGATTTCACACGCATCGACGAAGTTGAACAGAAAGTCCGCAATACGGTGCTTAATTACAGCGTTGAAAATGAAGCAATTTTACGCACAACTAACATCACACGCGAATACCCCCAGATATTCGACTGGCTGGCTATACTCGATATGAATGTGTGGGTGATATTGATCCTGATGGCCCTGGTGGCAGGATTTAACATGATATCGGGATTGCTGGTACTGATACTTGAACGGAGCAGAATGATTGGTATTCTGAAAGCCCTTGGAAGCGCCAACTGGAGCATCCGAAAGGTTTTCCTCTACCTGTCGGTTTTCCTTACCTCACGTGGCATGCTGTGGGGCAATGTTGTAGGTATAGGTTTTGTCGTCCTGCAGAATTACTTCAGGGTAATAAAGCTCAATCCTACGTTGTATTACGTTGATGTAGTTCCTGTTAATTTTTCTTTGTTGCACATCATCCTACTGAATTTGGGTACAGTAGCAGTTACAGTGCTGATGCTGGTAGTACCAAGTTACCTTGTAAGCAAGATTTCACCGGAAAAAACAATCCGCTTCGATTGAGATTACGAAATGAACATGCAGGTTACGCCGGAAAATATAAAACAAGCGCTTGCTGGAAACCTCCGGGGAATGGAGTCGCATCAAAAGATGATGCCACCTAATCGGAGGCTAAAGGCTGCTACAGGAGATAAATCGAGGCTTAAACCCAGCAGTGTGCTGCTGCTTCTGTTTGAGGAAGACCATGAGCTTTACATCTGCCTCATAAAACGCCCTTCAACCATGAAGCACCATGCGGGGCAGGTTGCCTTTCCCGGCGGAAGAATAGAACCCGGGGAAACGGCCCTGGAAACGGCCCTTCGGGAAACCTGGGAAGAAATTGGGGTTACCCCTGAGAAGGTTGAAGTACTGGGGTCGCTGTCGGAACTGTTTGTCGATGTAAGCGGCTTTCTCATACAACCCTTCGTGGGATGGTTAACAGAAAAACCCCTCTTTACAATTAATAAGGCAGAGGTGGAAAAAACCATCCTGTTCCCCTTATTGCAGTATAAAGATAAACTCGAAGAAACCGAACTGGAAACGGTTTCCGGAAAGCTTAAGGTACCCTGCTTTCATTTCGAGGGAGAGATCATCTGGGGAGCAACGGCTATGATTCTGGCCGAGTTTTTTGATGCGATGGAGGATTAGGGTGGCACGGCTTCCGAACCGTATACTTATACTGTAATCAACGATTCGCAATTCGTTGCATCTGGATCCATTGAAAGGCTAAGCTTTCGTTTTTTACAAAAAAATACCTTCAAGGCTACTGAAAGCCCTGAAGGTACAATTACTGGTTAAAGTCAATCATGTACTAATGCTCTAGCATCAGTTTCTTAACTACTTCAAATTCACCGGTTGTTATCTTCACAAAATACAATCCGCTGACATGATTTGATAAATCAAACCGGATGTGGTCGGTATGTTTGTAGCTCTTTCTGAAGATTTCCAACCCTGTTGCAGTCATAACTGACACTGTTATTTCAGGAGCTGCACCTGACAGAAGATCCAGGGTAACGTTGCCTTGGGTTGGGTTTGGATAAAGGTTATATTCGAACTCCAGACTTTTTCGACTATTGATTGAGGTTGAAAAATCCCCTTCAATCTGATATCCTGCTATTTCAATGCTTCCAAAATCATCATTACCCCCTGTTATAAATCCATAACCCAAATTTGAAATCTTTGAAGCAGAGGAGAACCAAAAGTCGATGTAAGTATCTACATCTGTTCCCCATTTGGAATCGAGATTTAAATATAACTGTTCGTTTTCAATGTAACCGCTTGCATTCACCCATCCCTGATTATTGAAGGAAAGTGTATCAACTCCTATTATCCCGATTTTAGTTCTTTGAATTTCAGTAGCATCTGATGATCCACGAACATATCCATTTAAAGGTGGAACACTATCCAAACACAAGGTCATTTGAGTATTTGTAGTATATCCGCCTCCGGCATTAACTGAAACTTTATATATATAATTACCCGTCAAACTTTCATCTAATCCCTCTTCATTTAATAGATTTTGAAGCTCATTAGATGAAGTTACAACATGCGAAACTGATATTGTTTGAGCACAACTAATTTCACTAACTGCTGTATGTTTTGCAACTAAAGAAACATTTGCAAAAGAGTAATAGCCATTAAGCATTATATACCAGGTTCCTTCTAATGGATCAGAAATAATAACTGATTCATTGTTCCCATCCATGAAAGGTCGATAATCATATACATTTGTTGTAGGTATTGCACCATGTGAAACATAAATATCGCAATCACCAGATCCACCGGAAGTAGTAATTTCAAGACTGGCAGTTGAGGAAGGAATTTCAATTTTATAATACAAGCAGGCATTTTCTGCGCCGGAAATTTCACTAACTACAACGCCATTCTGCAGTTCGGTAATAGTTTCATCAACATTTATAATAGTTACATTATGAACATCTGATTTTCCCTCATAGTTTGCCGTTATTGTAAAGCTTTGATCTGAATCTACTGAACTGACAGTAAGAGCACCATCAGAATTTATACTTGCATAATCTGAATCTTCACTCCATATTGCTAGGCTGGTAACATCTTCTGATGTATCGTCGGAATAAAAGGCTGTTAATGTGTATTGAGCAGAAGTGTTTTCGTCTACTGAATCAGGTCCTGAAATTGAAACAGATTCAATTGTCTTTGTTCCTGTTTCAGATCCGGATTGAACCACGTTAATGTTTTTTGATATTCCTCCGCCAGTTACTGTAACGGTTGTACTTCGACTTGATGAACTTGTATTGGCTGATGTAGCGGTAACTGTTACTAAGCCATCATTATTTCCTGAAACAGGAGAAACATTTAACCAGCTTGCATTTTCACTTATACTCCACGATACATTTGAAGATATACTAAATGTTCCTTCACTTCCTGAAACGGCCCCCAGAGTTAGATTTGTAGAACTAACATTCAAAGGGTTACCGGTTCCTGATTGTGTAACATTTACTGTTCGGGATAAACCTTCTCCGGAAATTGTTATGGTAGCACTTCGATCGGCTGTACCTGTATTTGCTGATGTGGCAGTAACCGTTACTGTTCCATCATTATTGCCTGAAACAGGAGCAACATTTAACCAACTTACACTTTCATTTATACTCCAAGAAACATTTGAGGATATATCAAACGTATCATAACTTCCGGAAGATGATCCCAGCGTAAGATTGGTTGGATTAACACTCAAGCTGAATCCGGCACCTGATTGTGTTACATTTACTGTTCGGGTTAAACCTTCTCCGGAAACTGTGATCACAGCACTCCGCTCTGATGCCTCCATATTTGAAGATGTGGCGGTTACTGTGATTGTACTGTTATTACTTCCTGAACCGGAAGAAACACTTAACCAATCTACATTTTCACTTATAGTCCACGATATATTTGACGAAATATCAAATGTTTCTGCACTTCCGGAGGATGAACCCAATGTAAGGCTGGCCGGAGAAACATTCAAAATTGGCTCGGCTCCTGATTGTGTTATATTTATTGTTCTTGTTAAACCTCCTCCGGATACAGTTATAGCTGCACTACGTTCGGATATATCCGTATTTGAAGATGCGGTGGTTACTGTGATTGTACTATTATTACTTCCTGAACCGGAAGAAACACTCAGCCAGTTAACATTTTCACTTATATTCCACGATACATTTGACGAAATATCAAATGTTTCTACACTTCCAGAGGATGAACCCAGTGTAAGGTTGTTCGGAGAAACATCCAATATTGGTTCGGCTCCTGATTGTGTTACATTTATTGTTCTTGTAAAGCCTTCTCCGGAAATTGTGACAATAGCGCTCCGTTCGGATATATCCATATTTGAAGATGTGGCGGTTACTGTGATCGTACTGTTATTACTGCCTAAACTGGAAGAAACACTTAACCAATCTACATTTTCACTTACACTCCATGATACATTCGACGATATATCAAACGTACCATCACTTCCGGAAATAGAGCCCAGTGTAAGGCTGGTCGGATTTACATTCAAAATTGGTACGGCTCCTGATTGTATTATACTTATTGTTCTTGTTAAGCCTCCTCCGGATACGGTTACAGTTGCGCTTCGACTTGATGTACTCGTATTGGATGAAGCAGCAGTAACTGTTATCGTATTGTTATCACTTCCTGAAGTAGAAGAAACATTCAGCCAGCTTGCATTTTCACTAATACTCCAAGACACATTAGAAGAAATATCAAATGTTTCTGCACTTCCGGAAGATGCCCCCAGTGTAAGGCTGGTCGGATTGACATTTAAAATTGGATCTGCTTTTGATTGTGTTACATTTATTGTTCTTGTTAAGCCTCCTCCGGAAACAGTTACAGTAGCACTTCGGTCAGATGTAGTTGTATTGGCCGATGTGGCAGTAACTGTTATCGTTTTATCATAACTTCCCGAACTTGAAGAAACACTTAACCAACTTGTATTCTCACTTATACTCCACGATACATTTGAAGATATATTAAATGTAGCATCACTTCCGGAAGTAGAATTCAGCGTAAGGCTGGTCGGATTGACATTCAAAATTGGATCTGCTTTTGATTGTGTTACATTTATTGTTCTTGTTAAGCCTCCTCCGGAAACAGTTACAGTAGCACTTCGGTCAGATGTAGTTGTATTGGCCGATGTGGCAGTAACTGTTATCGTTTTATCATAACTTCCCGAACTTGAAGATACACTTAACCAACTTGTATTCTCACTTATACTCCACGATACATTTGAAGATATATTAAATGTAGCATCACTTCCGGAAGTAGAATTCAGCGCAAGGCTAGTTGGATTGACATTCAAAATTGGATTTGCTCCTGATTGTGTTACGTTTATTGTTCTGGTTAAGCCTCCTCCGGATACTGTTACAGTTGCACTGCGATCTGTAGTGTTTGGATTGGCTGAGTTAGCAGTAACCGTTACAATTTCGTTATTCCTTCCTGAAGTAGGAGAAATGGTTAACCAGGTTGCATTTTCTGTTATACTCCAAGATATATTTGATATCACAGAAAAAGAAGCATCACTTCCTGACGACGAGTTTATAGTTTCATTTGATGAATCTAAAGTTAATATTGCTGGTGCACCTGATTGTGTAATATTAAAAAATTTTGTTATTCCACCTCCTTTTACTGTTATGGTGGAACTGCGGCTTGAGGTACTAGTGTTTTCTAAATAATTAACTGTCACAGTGCTCCCGCTCACTGAAAGAGTATACCAATTTGAACCACCACTGACATCCCAAGTCAAATTCGAATTTACATTAAAAGATGTACTACCTAATTTATGATCCACTTCAGTGCTTGTTTGTGAAAGTGTGATGTATGGAAGTGAATACCTAACATGCAAAACAGGATGCATGAGATCACCAGTTAAGGTTGCATTATCTGATTCATAATTTTGTGTAGTAAAGCCAAGTCCAAATTTGTGATAGTTATGTGAAAGCTGGTTCTCCATAGTAACAATCCCATCACTATCAAAAATTACTTGTAATGATGTGGCATCCACAAGATAAGTATATTCTTTGTAGTAGGGCCCATATATATCATTATACAATTTAGTATCATTATCCCAACTATAGTAATCATAATCATAGCCTAAAGCACCTTTAAGTTTTCTAATATAAAAATTTGAGTAACCTTCTTCGAAAGAATTCTCAAAACTTAATGTAAGCTTAATCGCTTCAATTATAGCATTACTTGGTATAGTTGATATATTAAAAATTGCAAATCCTCTATTTTGAATTCCTAATGTTGAATACCCTACTTTTATATCACCAATATAATCTTCATAACCCACTGCAGAATAGTTGACATAACCTGTTCCATCAGTTATTGGATAGCATTTTTCATCAAATATAGTTTGAGAAGACAAAAAATTATACATAATGATTGTCAGACAGAATAAGAATATTTTTTTCATAACTCAGTTTAATTAAGTTTTATATAATCATAAAAATATCACCCCTACTTAATAATCCATTAAATAAAATATCCGATTTACCCAAACCCAGTTCCCCCTGATCTAACTCCCTAATTTTCTCAACGAAGAATCTTCAAAAAGTCCATTTTTTTTCTATCTTGCAAACCTTTGTCAGGTAAAACTAAAAACAGACCCCGGTTAACTAGTAGAAGACCACTGCTTATGGCTCATATTGAAGCTTTCATAATCGACGATGAAAAGGATGCAGGCCTGTTGCTGCAGAACCTGCTTGCTGATTATTCCCCAATACATATCAAGGATGTTTTTACCGATGCGCTGAGTGCACTGGACCGTGCCGTGACAGAACAACCCGATGTAGTTTTTCTGGATATTAATATGCCTGAGATTACAGGCATGGAATTCTTGCAGCAACTCAGCAAATTTTCACCTCAGACTAAAGTGGTATTTGTGTCGGCCCATAAAAAGCATGCACTTGAAGCACTTCAGAACGGCGCTTTTGATTTTATTCCAAAACCGGTAGGCAAAGATGACCTGCGCAGAGTGGTGCATAAGCTGGTTGCTGCAGGTAAACCCGGTAGCCGGACAGAAGAAACGGGCAGCCACCTGTTGTTAAAAACCAACGAAGGCCATCATTATGTTGCCGCAGAAAAGATATTGTTCCTGGAAGCTGAAGGAAATTATACTCACCTGGTTTTAAACGAAGATAAAAAGCTGTTTTCAGGTGTTAACCTGGGGCGCATCTATGAGCAGCTGCCGCAAAACAGGTTTGTGCGCATCAGCCGCAAGCACATCATCAACAAAAGCTACCTCACGTTTATGAATTTCAGCAAAAAACAGTGCACCGTTTCGGCAAAAGGGAAGGAATACCAGCTGGAGGTAAGCGTGAAGCTGAAAGATTTAAAACAGCATTTGTAAAACAGATGCAGCGTCGCTTAAAAAATATATTTAGCAACCGCCTGTTGCAAAGTCTGCTGTTTGGGGCGTTTATTACGCTTATTGTTTCACTGGTGTGGGATATTCCACTAAAGCGCTTTGAAATAAAGCATTCAGGTGAAAATTATATTATTTCAGCTGATAATTATCTTTGGTTTTTTGATGATTTTGATAACGATGGAGATACAGAAAGATTAAGGTGCTTTAACAGCACATTTGGCGGACGGCTAACTCTTGTCGGATACAACCATCAGAATCAAATTATATCGACGATGCATTTTAAGGATGACTTCTGGACTCGCAGGCTGACTCCCGCCGTGGCAGATATAAATAAAGACGGAAAAAAGGAATTTCTTTTTTTCAGCCTTATTAATGATTCAGTGTTTTTTACCGCTGTTGATGTTCTGGCACAAGAGATCGTTATTAACCACCTGTTCTTCATGCAGGTGGAAAAGTATGATGAAAAAATGGCTTTGCTTTCGGAATTTTATCCGGAAAGCCTGACTTTGCTTCCAAACGAAAATGAACTCTTATTTTATTTTGATGCCGGTTATGGCCTTTATCCAAGAGGATTATTCAAGCTCAATTTTAAATCGGGTAAATTTGTTATTCCGCAAAAAACTTATTCCCCCTATCAATTGGCGTTATTCAAGGATTTAAACAAAGATGGTAAAAATGAAATCCTTACAAATACATATGCTCCCTCCAATGTTGCATTTGAAACAGAATACACGGATAAACAGTCATATATTACGGGATACGATTCTTCACTTGATTACCTCTTTCCTCCAGTTCCTGTTCAAGGTGAATATTCCTATGTAAAAAGCATTGCTGCTCCATTTTCTGACACTCTGTTTTATTCAATGATTTATTCGAGAGCCACTTCAGACATTGCACTTCAGATTGCAGTTATATCAGCATCAGGTCAAATACTCAGGAGCAAAAAACTCCCTTCATTAAACCTTGAATTGAACGGCACTTCATTAAATATCCTAAACAATAATCCGCATCTGTTTATTAATAATTTTGGATATTATCCTCTAACTCCCAATCTTGAATACATTCCGTATGATGAAATTCCCCATCCACAAAATAATCTGCACCATCTGATTGCTATTGAGGATTTGGATAAAGATGGTTATGATGAAATTATCTCACAGATACCGGGGCAGAGCTTGTGGATTTACAACACCCGGTACGATCATTTCACTTCAGCAAAACTGACTGTGCCGGTTAATCACATTCCCAAAATTGTTCCTTTTTATAAGGATGGAGCAATGCAAAACCATCTCTTTGTGGCAGGCCCGGCTTATTTCTCGTTTAATTATTGGGAGAATCCATGGTATTTTATGGTTTATTTTATTTATATCAGCCTGTTCATCTTCTTCTCAGGCGTTATTTATATGTTGCTTTTCCTGCAGCAAAGGAGGCTTGAAAAGAGATGGGAGATTGAAAAACAACTCTCGGAACTCCAGTTTAATTCGGTAAAGAACCAGTTGCACCCGCATTTCATGTTCAATGCCCTGAACTCGGTAGCTTATATGGTCAATACCGGACAAAAGGAAGAGGCTTACGATTTTCTTACTGTAAATTCAAGGATGATACAGCAGGTTATGGACGATGCCCGTGAAGTAAAGCGCACATTAAGCGCCGAAATTAGTTTCACAAAAGACTACCTGAAAGTGCAGCAGCACCGGTTTAAGGAACGGTTCACAACTGAATTTAATATTCATCCCGAGGTTGATTTTAATGTAAAAGTTCCAAAAATGTGCATCCATACTTATGTAGAGAATGCGATAAAGCATGGCTTCCGCAATACGAAAAGTGGCGGGCTGCTCCGGATATCTATTTCACCTGTTGAATCAGGGGTAATGATAACTATCACCGATAACGGCATGGGCAGAAAAGATGCATCGGCATATCATGATTCAACGGGTCATGGTCTGGCTGTAATGGATGAATTTTATCGGCTGTTTGAAAAATATCATGGATACCAGATAAAGGTAAAAATTAAAGATTTAAAACCGGTTCATGATAATCAAACTGGAACACAAGTGGAATTAAAAATCCTGCATAAATGAGAATCAAATGAATTCTGGCATTTGCTCCTTAAAAAAACAAAACCTTCAAGGTTCAAACAACCTTGAAGGTGTAATAAATTAGCTATAGCTACTATTCTCTTGTGGTCCAGGATAATCTTTTTATAATTTCACGCTTTCAATCAAAGATAAATCGACAGTAAAAATAACGCGTATAAAGTATAATGACATCTTTTATAAACTGTATTTATCCGACAGTTTATTTTCCTGATCGAATGTAGTTTTCTTCCAACGAGAAGAAATAAACCTGCATCATAAGTTATACAAAAACATGGTTCCCTGCTTTTATTCAGGAATCAGATTCCGGTAATGCTCATAGCTTCCCATTACACGGTCTACAAAATTATAAGCTTCCTCGCCACGGGCATACCCAAATTCAACGACAGGGTCATTAATATACCTGTCGGCAGATTTATTTTTCAGGAAATGATCTACGTTATTATTCCAGATATTTCTGTCTTTGCCATACTTTTCGGCAAGGCGCCGGGCATCTATTACATGCCCCAATCCGATATTGTATGAAGCAAGTGCAAACTTTACCCGTTCAGATGAATCGGCAATCGTAGCTTTCAACTGTTCATCCAGCCAGTTCAGCAGCAATACGCCTCCTTCAATATTTTGGTAAGGATCGTTAATATCGGTAACTCCAAACGATTCGGCAGTTGCAGGCATAAGTTGCATTAATCCAACAGCACCACCCCATGATTCAGCATCATTCTTAAACCTTGATTCATGGAACATGATAGCTGAAATTAACCGCCAGTCCCATCCATGCTTTGCTGCAATTTCTTTAACCATCTCATCATAATCCGATATTTTTCCTCCTGAAGTACTGTGGTAATCGCTGTTGAATCGTCCAGATTTTCTGGCCAGAATGAAATATTGAAAGTATATCTGCTGGTACTGGTCAGTTTTTTTAAATTCTTCGATCCAATTATCAAGATAAGTTTTCCATTCATTGGAGCCCTTTCGTACAGCCCAGGAAATGTTCTGCGGGAAACTGATTTTAAGCGAAACATCGAGGTTGGGATAATACGATTGATTAAGAATTGCCACATTTTCGTCGCAAACTGTATAGTCAATTTCTCCCCGTGAAACCATTGCCACAAGTTGCTCCACCCCGTTTACCGAATCCTGTACAATATGAATCACCCGGCCTATCTCTTCTGAAAGATGCGCAAGCCGCCCGGCATAGGTAGTTCTCTGCTGAACATGAACTGTTTTGTTGACCAGATCGAGTGGAGTTTTCAAATAAAGGGAATCAGGTGTCTTTCTGCCAGGGTTGCGTTGTACAATTACCTGTCTGGTTTGCTTCAGGGGTTTGGTAAAAGCCACCTCCTTCCTGCGTGCGCGGGTAACAGTAAGGTTTTTGGCTACTATATCGAAACTGCCGTTCTGCAAGCCTTCAAAGCTTTCTGAAATATTGTTTATGACGGTGAATTCAGGCTGCACCCCAAGGTCCTTACAAAGGGCATGGATGAGATCAAACTGGTATCCCATTGGCTTTCCCCTGTATACAAAATAATTGGTAGAATTGTAATCGACAGCTACATTTAAAATACCACTTTGCCTGATACGCTGCAGATCGTTTACTTCCACGTCTGAAACATTCACTTTCTTTTCACCCCCACTGCATGAAACCAAAATGAGAGCAAGCAGAATTACAGGCAGAGAATTACTTATAATTTTATATGTCCGGAATAACATCATTAATCGTAGAACGACCATGCAACTCCCATCCTGAATGTCCTGCGGTTCATGGGGTAACCGGGGACAGTATAATATTCTTTATTAATAAATTCGGTCCCTACATTAATCATTTTAAAAAATACACGAGTGCGTTTCAGACGCAGATTTGCATAAATATCTATGAACGGATAATTTCCAATTTTCTCTTCATTCTGCAGATGAAAAAACCCAGTGGCAGGGTTGTATGCATCGGCATAATATTCTGTTGTATACCTTGTGTCGATACCAAGCTGGGTAAAAAGCACCTTTGAAATAACAAACCGGAAATCTGTAGAAACAAAAGCCGATAAATCGGGCAAATGCAACACCTCTTCATTACCTGCTTTCTGCCAGAGTAATCTTGTTCTGAAATGAAAATTGCCAAGCTGAAAATCTTTGTCGGCATATGCTGACAATACAAGCAGCTGCCCTCCAAACTGAGTAGGTATTCCTTCTCCGTTGTTATAAATGAAATTATTAATGAGCGCATAATTTGCCTTTAATTCGGTATTCCTGCCGGGCAATTTTATGCTGCCGCTAAAGGTCATACGTTGTTCCATTTTCAGGTCATTGTTCCAACGTACACGATTGGAATAATATTCCTCCTGAAAAAATTCAGGCATAACATTTTCAAGCTTACCGGTAATGTTCACTGATGAAAGCGAATCACCCAAAAATGAAAATGGCTTTGTAATCACACCTGAAAGCTCCGTTTGCCCGACATTTCTTCCCAAAAGAAAAATTCGGCCATCAAAATTCCACCTCCAGAAGCTGCCTGTCTGACGGAATATACCTCCGCCGGCATATATATTGGAATATCGCCTCACCTGATGATTAAATGGATCCATAACCGGCCCGGGCATAGCTAGCCGTACAAATTCCTGCCCCAGGAATGCCCGTTTCCCAAAACTTGTTTTCCGGTCAGGATTTTCATACTGTTTAAGCTGAAGCACATTGCTTATTTTTGCAAATCGTATGGAATCTTTTTCATACTCCGGACCATAATAGGCATGTTCAAAAAATGTGTTGGTGGAATCTTCCTGGTCTATATATTCTTTTGTGTGGCTTTGATACTGAAAAGAATAAATAATTCCGGCAAAGGGTTTAAACACTGTAGGAACAACTGTTTCTTCGTCCTCTGATTCCTCCTGAGCAGGCATTTCCTCCTCAGGCACTTCTATAAACCTTCCAAACTGGTACTCACCGGTGGTATAGAAATACATATTACCAAATTCAGAGCGTACTGAAGAAAGATTTACCTTAAAAAATTCTGTATCGGGTTCTCCCAATAAATCTTGACCTTCGACTAACCCCCCGTTTTCATTATTTATGATGCTGTTACTGATAAAACCTCCATAAATATTGAGCCGGTCGCGGTTATAGCTTGTATATAAAGTAACAAAATTGTTCTTGGTTTCCTGATGCAGATATTGTCCGGCTGAACGGGCCTGGTCGAACCTAAAGGTAAAATTCCAGAAAGGAGAAATATTTTGTGTATGTAAAACATTAAACCTTGTTTCATTTTTACGGGTCCGGTGTTCGCTTTGGGAAAAGTCGAGCAAAGTATACGGCGTACGGGTATTATAGTACCTCACTTGTTCAGGGGTAAGCAGGTAAGCATCTCTGGTTTTGAGAAAATAAAAATCGACACTTGCATTCCTGCCAAAAAAGTTATTTTCCTGATAGGGAGTTCCATAATTACCGATATAGGAAGCTGTAAGAGCATCCTGGTACACCGGATTATAGATATGAAATAAGTTAATCGTGGTATCCATGGGGATGGAATCAATAAAAGCACCATACCCATTCAGTTTCCAGGTATTAACACCTGGTTTGACAACTTTATTTTCGGTAGGTTTAGGAGGCTGCATATCCTGCTCATTCCTTCCCGCCAAATTAGGTTGGGAATAGAGTGATGCAGTAAATGTCACTACAAATCCAACAGATAAAGTTAAAAAACGTAATATGCGCATGTTGTTGTCAAAAGCTGAAGCAAAACTAAAAAAAGCAACCAAATGGCAGTTAAAACTTAATAACTTTTCAATAAAATTAACAGCTATAAAAATAAAAAAGCCCATGCTCCGCAGAACATGGGCTTTGGATAAATCCGGCAGCGGCCTACTCTCCCACTTTTACGCAGTACCATCGGCGCTGGCGGGCT
>JAWLCL010000030.1:0-17173 GCA_041687255.1 Mariniphaga sp.
TTTGTAATACAAAATAAAACCGGCTCCCTGCCAGTGCAGCAGTTTGATTTTGTCGCGGCGTTTATTGATAAAAATAAACACATCGCCATTGCAGGGATTACGGCCAAGGGTATTTTGCACCAGGCCACTCAGACCATCGAAGCTTTTACGCATGTCGGTTGGTTGGCTGAACAAATGTAACCGGTTCTCGGATGACAGGGCGAACATGGGCTAAAATGTTATCTGGTTTATCAACTGGCCAATATCAATCCTAACCGGGCAACTCATCTGAACTCCATTAGGGAATGAAACTTCTATCCGGCCATATTCTCCATCTGAAACCTTTGCCGTTCTGTCACCAGATACTTTCACCGGGATAAACCGTTTTCCTGCCACAGCTCCATGGCTGGGTACACGCGTCAACTGGCCGGGCACGTCTCCTCTTTGCTAAACCCGTCAGTTACCGGTCAGGTTTTTTGTTTTTTCGCATGGGATGAAGTTAGGAGCCATCGAGTGATCGAACAAAATGTATTTATTAGAAGATTATAAAAAAATAGACACAACCGCTCCAGAACTGGTACCTTAACTTCTAAAGTTATATAACAAATTTGACGACATGATGGATTCAAACAGATATACCAGGTTTTTCCGGCATTTTCATGGACATGATGCCATTTTCAGACAGAGTCATTCTTTTTTCCAAAGTTTCCTTTCCACCCTGGAAATTAAATTCAAGGAGCGGGCACAATTCTTCTTTTTGTGAAGCAACGCAATGTGGTGCAACCCTCCATGGCCTTGTAATGTGCGGAACAACCTGAACTCCGGGATATTCCTTTACCATTTCACAAATTTTTAACCATTCTGAAATTCCGCCGCACCACACGGGGTCTGACTGTATAAAATCAACACAATTTCTGTCCAGAAAGGCCTTTGCCTGCCACCGTGTGTGCCAGTGTTCTCCTCCTGCAATCGGAACTCCTGTTTCTTCTTTAATGCGAGCGTATCCGTCCACATGCTCCGGGCAAATGGGTTCTTCTATCCAAAATGGTTTGTACTCTGCAACAGCCTTGCATAGCTCAACCGAGTAGTCCACATCATCATAATAACGGATGCTGTGATTGTCAATCATGAGATGCCCTTCAGGTATTGCCTCACGCAATCTTCTAACCAATTCGATATTCTCTTTAAATCCTTTTTTACCATCTTTTGCAGATTTGTTCCAGTACCACTTCTGATAAACGTATCCCTTATCATAAGCATCTTTTGCCCTTTTGCATGCTTCATCCAAACCTTTATCTGCCTCCCCCGGACGCCAATACACGGGAACTTCTTCGCGAACTGAATTGCCCATGATTTTAAATACAGGCTGGCCGAGCAACTTTCCGCGCAAGTCCCACAGGCAGTTGTCCACCGTACTGAAAGCCATAAATATCCGCCCCGTGCTGGAAAGTCTCCCTTCTTCCCTGATTTTATCAGCAATAACCTCACCTGTTATGGGATCTCTGCCATGCAGAAAATACTTCGCTCTGCCGGGAAGAATGGTTTCCCAAATCATTTCGCCATCATACTTCTTATCCAGCGGATCTTTTCCTATCAGAAGTTCACGGATTTCCGGAAGGTGTTTTTTCAGGAACTCCATATTTTGATAGGGGCTGCCTTCAAATTCCCCAACAGTGCCATCTTCCGTTTCAATCACAACAGTTTTGTCAATGTTGACTTTTTTTATAATATGTTTTTTGGAAAGGGAACCAGCGAAAAGAAACTTTCCTGGCATAGACGCAAATCCCGCTGCAAGAATTCCACCTTTTAAAAGAAATTCCCGTCTGGTACTTAGCATTACTGTTTGGAAATCTGAATTTTTGATGTTCATCAGTGGTTTATTTTAATGATTATAAAATACTAAATTGGTTTTACTCTGATACCACTTAAAACCGGTTGTCCTTCTATCGGTAAAAATTTAACCTTTATCCCTCCGTTATCTTTTGCATAAATTTGAAATTTATAGGTAGCTGCCCGCAAAGGCCCATATTGCTTTGCAAGATTAAGGTTGTCCAATACACACTCCCCGTTAATTTCCATGCTGAACACACGGGATCCTTCTTTGACTTCTGTTTCTTCATCTGCTGATAAATTATAGATGAGTTCCTCTTCTCTGGTATTGCGGTTCGGCTCAACAAAACAGACTTCCACTTCGTAAAGACCTCCTTTTACATCAAATCGATAGGTTTCAATTCCTTCGTTAAAGGTTTGGAACAGCGGGTCGTTTTCGGTACCGAGAATATCGTTCGATATTCCGGTTTTCGGCTGCCGGCCACCGGTTTTTATTAGCGGAGCACCACCTTCGTATCCCCATAACCCGGGCGTATATTTTCTGTCGGCCATCCACAATACTTTGGAAGATGGATCATAAAATGACCAGTGTGCACCTACATTCACAGCAATTGCTTTTTGATCATCTGCTTTCAGCGGCATGGAGTATAATTCGAAATTAACTCTCATTCTATCTTCCATACCATTATCATCAATTGCTTTCAACTCATTGTGCCCGTCTTTAAACGGAACATCAAAAACGACTGTTTGTGCAGAAACTTTTTTCGTTCCCAATGAAATGCCATTGAGAAACAATTCCACATTACCGGAATTAGAGAAAATTTTGACAGCGTGTGTACATACATCGCTTCCGGCATCATCTTCAATTCCGGCACGTTGGGTATAATTTTGCGATGCAATATGGAGCACAGGTTTGTCAGAAAACCAGGCCCGGTAGAGATTAGCGACTGCTTTTTCCGACCGGTCAAAATTCACCAGTCCCTTTTGGTTTACATGAGGAATGGCATCGCCCCTTCGTTCGGACCCGAAATCGGCAAAGTTCCACGCTGCAAATCCTGAGAGAAAGGGCATGTTCATCATCTGCTCCAAGTAGGACTCATGCATAATTACCTGGTAGTCTTCCGTATAATCCCAAGGTTTTGGTGACTCCGATTGATTTCGCACATCGGCCCCGGGACCATACTCTGAAACAATCAGCGGCCGGTTGGGGTATCGTTCATTCTGTTCGGTTAAAAACGGAGTGAGGTCTTCCTTGTCACCATAATACCAGCCGAAATAGAGGTTCCATCCGAGCACATCCGGAACATCAGTTAATCCGTATTTGTTGTATCCATCCTCAAAGTAGCTGGTGACGTGAACCGCCATAACCGTTTTTCGGTCCGGAGCCTCTTTTTTGGAAAGCCCCTCCAGCTTTTTGGCCAACTCCACTGTGGAATCCGCAATTTGACGCCGTTCGGCCTCAGCCATGTTCCTGTTACCGCTGCTAAACAACTGGATCATCACTTCATTCATGTATCCATAGAACACAACGCTTGGATGATTTCGTGTTTGCCGGATGTGCTCGCGCTGCATATTCAGACAGTTTTCTGTAAATGCTTCTGATTGCGTAATCCCAACGTTTCCCGGCATTTCAGTCCAAACCAGCAGACCAAGCCTGTCACACATGTTATAAACCGCTTTGCCCTGGGGATAATGGGCCAGCCTGACAAAATTGAAACCCATATCCTTGATATGCCTAAAATCATTCCGATGATCTTCATCCGACAAGGCGCTTCCTTTCCCGGGCATGTCCTGATGCCGGTTTGCACCAACCAGTTTTACCCGTTTTCCATTCAAAACAAACCGGTTCTGATCATCAAATTCAAACCAGCGCAATCCCAAGGGGATTACCACCTCATCAAGCAGCATTTCGTTTTTACCCGTGCTGTAGATCCGCGTAATCACATTGTACAAATATGGATTTTCGGGCGACCAAAGGGACGGATTCTGTATCACCATATTTCCGATTTGAAAATCAAAGGCTTTTCCGGCAGGAAGAGTTACCTCACGGTTTTCAGAAACGACTACATTCTGATTATGATTGGTTATCTGTGTTTCAATGCGAATACTCTGGTTTTGATTTAATGTATTTACAATCTTTCCGAAAAGCGAAACATCCGCTTTATCATTAGAAACAGTATTTATTTTGGTGAACACCCCGTCGGAAGCATTATTATCCATATCGAAATGAACCGGGTCCGTAACAATTAACCTCACATTCCTGTATATTCCGCCATAAAATGTATAGTCCATCCGAAGTGGGGGAATATCCTCATTGTGTTCATTCGTTACCCTAACTGTTAGCAG
The DNA here is from genome assembly GCA_041687255.1 of Mariniphaga sp. Taxonomy (GTDB): domain Bacteria; phylum Bacteroidota; class Bacteroidia; order Bacteroidales; family Prolixibacteraceae; genus Mariniphaga. The sequence continues at coordinate 4,156 of JAWLCL010000030.1, forward strand.
ATTGTTCTCACCAAACCCGAGATGCGAAGACAGGTTAAAACGGAAGGCCGTATATCCACCAATATGTTTGCCCACTTTCTTTCCGTTTATATACACCTCCGTTTCCTGGTTTGCGCCTTCAAAATCAAGAAAAACCTGCTTTTCTTTCCAATCATCAGGAATACTGAGGACTTTTGCGTACCACCCTGGCCCCTGATAAAACCCGTCTTCTTCATCAAAGGCATCCTCGTTGTTCCATGTATGCGGTATATTAACAGGTAACCATTGTTCATAATTTATTTCATTACTTAAGGTGATTTCCCCTTTATGAAAAAGCCAGCCTGAATTAATGGTTTTATTGATTCGCTGTGCATTTGTATGTGTAACAAACGCCATTAATATAAATGCGTAGAAAAAAGCTGTTATTCTCATCCGATATTTCTTTACTCAAATTAAAAATGATCTCTTAGGCTATATACCTGTTTGTTTAATTCATACATTCCGTCGAGGGCGTTGTAATAGGGTTTAAAATCATAATCCACAACTCCTTTATTAGAATTGCGTCTTTTCCCCCATTCTCCTTTGTCCATATACCTAAACCAGTGCCAACCGACACAATTTGGTGACTCTAATAATTTCAGAGCGAAGTGTTGATAAAACAATCCTTTTTCTTTTTGTGTACCCACAATGGCTCCTGCCCCTGTAATGTTGGGCAGTCCGGTATCATCGGCTTTCACGTACCATTCCGTTATCATAAATGGTTTACCCGACCATTCGGTCCAGGCATTGATTTCTTCTGAAACCGGAGTCCAGCGAAAGTAGTAGTTGCACGATAAAATATCCAGGTATTTCCCGGCAGTTTGAAAAACCAGCGGATTGGTGAACATCCCGCTTTGATTGTCATCGAAGTAAATCCTGTCGTTCCAGTAAAAACGGTTTCCAAGCAGCATGTGATTGGGGTCTGCCTTGCGAATCGCATTGGATGCAACACTATAATAACGATCCATTAAAAATGCCCGAAACTCATCTCTTACCTGATCGTTTAGCGGGCTGTCCACAGTTAGTCCTTTTTTGCCCAGCCATTCTATTGTGGCAATATATCCTTCTTGTGTTTTAGGCAGTTTTAAATAACCATCGAGCATATCGCGGGCAAAGTTTAATTCATTATCGAAGAAATAACCAAACAGGTTAGGGTCGTCTTTAAACTCCACCAGCTCACTTGCCCGCATTTCGCAATACGTCTCAAATCCCTTGTCAAAAACAGGGAATAGTTTTGAACTTTCATTATAACCCGCAGATTCATCGAGTGTACTTTTAAAATCTGTTACCAGGCTAAGCATCACACAATACGAAAATCGTTCATCATTTCGTTGGTTATACGCCCTTATTTGTTCTAGATCTGCCCAGGAGCCGGCTCCATTGTAACCGTAGCGCTGCAAAAGCGAAATAGCATAATCGGCCCATTTGTCCTTTGTTTCGTATTTCACACTGTAGGTAAACAAAACCCTGTCTGAAGCTTTCAGGTTTAAAGAGTTGATTGCAATGCTAATCATCGGATGTCCGTCGGGTGAGACCGTCCACCATTTGCCATCTAACTGTGTTGTATAATAAAAACCGGTTTTTTCGAGGCTGATATCTGTCCGGTCATTATAACGTCCTATGGGGATATTTTTTTGTCTGTAACGGTTTAGCGTGGCGACGGTTTGCACCTCCATTTTTTTCCAGTCTTCGTAATAGCGTGTACCTGTTTTATTGGTATCCTTCTCGCGAACATTAACCATTATCGATTTCGGCTGCTGGCAGGAAACTAAAATAAGAGTGGTTATAAATAGAATACAAAAGATAATTAGCGGTTTAATTGTCATTATCCCTTTAGCAAAAGGGTTTAATTTCCTAAAATTTCGTTTATACATAATTGAAATATTAGAATGTTGTTATTTTTTGTAATCAGTCCCCGTTAAACTATTCAGTACCGATTCCTGCCATTTGTGCAATTCAACCGCCATCTCATCCACTACTTCAGGAAATTCATCAGCAAGGTTTGTCGTTTCCGCCGGGTCATTTTGAATGTCATATAATTCGTATCCTTTTTCGTTGGGGGTATCTCCCTCGACGATCAGTTTATATCGATGGCCCATCATAACCCGCGCACCTTGAAAATCCTCTTCTGAAATATCTGAGTACTTACAATTCCTGAAAGTACGGGTATATTTTCCGTCCATCATTTTGGCAAGTGGCGTAGTGCCTTCCTGTAGTTCCGGGTTTATGTATGGTTCACAATTATCGTCAAACAAATCGCGGTTAAACTGCCAGAAAAAATGGGGCTGGCTTCGTTGTAGTGAAGGGTTCTTTAAAAAAGGTACCAAGCTTTTCCCATCGAGCGGTCTTTCGGGAAGTGGTTGTCCGGTTATTTCTGCCAGTGTTTGCATGTAATCAGTAGTCACTGATATTGCCGAAGTAGAAGCCGGCTCCTTTATTACAGCAGGCCACTCCATTATACCCGGAACCCGGATACCCCCTTCGTACATGGTTCCTTTGCTTTCGCGAAGCGTCATTCCGGCATGTCCGGCGCTACCAGGAGTGCCATTATCGCCCACATACATAAACAAGGTGTTTTCCTTCAGGTTATTTTCTTTGAGAAAGGTCCTCAGTTTACCAATTGCCCTGTCCATTGCTGTGATTTCGGCATATCGTTCCTTTAAAACATCGCCAAGTGGGCGCGATAAACCTTTGCCTGTTTCGAGCGATGTTAGGCGTACCTTTCTTTTATTCAAACTATCTGGAAGGTTTTTATAAAGAGCAACATCTTCGGGCAACCCTTGAAAAGGTTCATGAGGAGAACCAAACCAAACTACTGTTAAAAACGGTTTATTTTGATTTTTCGATTGCTGAATGAATTTAATGGTTTCATCGATAAGGATTTCAGAACTTTCGCCTTCTATTTTCTGTGGTGTTTCTCCGTTTCTGGATAATACCGGGTCTATTTCAAAAAAATTATCGTGCGAAAGCCATTCATCGAAACCCATGGCCCCCGGGCTGGTGGGCGATTCTTTTTTAATTGGCCCCACATGCCATTTCCCGAAATGGGCGGTTGCGTAACCGGCATTTTTTAATAGGTGCGCAATGGTAATTTCTTCGGGGCGTGTCGACCAGTTTGGGCCAAAAGTGCCATACCGGTTGGGGTGCCGGCCAGTTAACAAACTGCCTCGTGTTGGAGAGCAAGTGGGATGCCCTGAATAAAACCGGTCGAAACGCAATCCACTTGCTGCCATCTCGTCTAATATCGGGGTTTTTACAAACGGGTGGCCGTTGTAACCCACTTCGTCCCAGCCGTGGTCGTCGCCCATAAGCAGGACGATATTGGGAAGTTCTTTTTTTGTTACCTCTTTTGCTTTTTGTGGGTTTGTGCAGGAAAACGTTATGGCTATGAGAGGTAGCATTATTCCGGCTACCATAATTTTTGAATTCATAAATAATAGTGTATTAATTTAAAAAATTAGAATGCATTTAATAGTGTGAATAAATGCAGTAAAAATTCAGCCCATTCTGTATTTTAAAGAATTAACCGTGCTTGCAATTTATCCTATTAGGCCAGAAATAAAGCCCGGTATTAAACTATACTTTCTCAGGCATAGCATAAGGTTCACGGTATGTCCGTGTCAGGTATTGATCTGCCTCCGGATTATTTACAAACAATTCTGTTTGCGGATTAAAAGTGAGTTGATTTTCACCTACCCGGTAGGCAATATTTCCGAAATGACACAACGAAGCCGAGAGGTGCCCTTCAATTATCGGGTTGTCGAGGTCTTGTTTTCCTCCGCTTCTCAAACAGGCTACCAGGTTATCCCAGCCGTTGCTTCTCTCCTCAGGTGGCAAATCATCGTCTGATTTTGCCGGACCGGGTTCATCGCGTCTGCCAAAATAGGTTTTGAAGCTTCTGCTGCTTATTACCATATATCCGTCAGCACCATAAACAAAACACCGAAGATCCGAGTCTTCCGGCATACCTTCAGGATTTGTAGGAAGGCACCTTACTTCATTTTGAATAATCATTCCGTCGTCATAAACATACGAAACATCCATAATATTAGGCGTTTCCTGTTCCTTTTGGTCGCGGCCAAATAATCCGGCGGTGCAAAGAATTTTTACTGGATGGGTGTTTTTGTTCAACGCCCAGCGGGCGGTGTCCATCCTGTAAATGCCATTATTCCCGATTTCACCTGTGCCGGTATCCCAAAACCAGTGCCAGTGGTACAAAAACCGGTTCAGGTTAAACTGCCGAAACGGTGCCGGGCCCAAAAAAATGTCCCAGTGCACACCCGCAGGAACATTGCTATCGGCGAAAATTCCGATAGGTTCGCGGTACCTGTAAGTAATTCCACGGGCCATGTACACCTTTCCCAATACACCATCGTGAATCATTTTTATACCCTCTTTTACGGCTTTGCTGCTGCGGTAGCAAATTCCAGACTGAACAATGCTGTTGTATTTTTTTGCAGCCTCTACCATTTTCCGGCCTTCGGAAACATTGTGACTAACAGGTTTTTCAACATAAACCGCTTTACCAGCCTGACATGCCCAAACCGTTTGGAGTGCATGCCAGTGGTCGGGTGTTGCCAGCGAAACAATATCAATATCCTTGTCATCGAGTACCTTTCGGAAATCGGGTTCGGTTTGTGGTTTCGAGCCATACAACTCTTCCACAATTTTTACATTTTCGGGGAACAAGCGTTCATCCACATCGCAAATTGTTTTAACCGTTACGTTGGGTATTTTCGCATAATTTTGCATGTGCACAATTCCTCTTCCATTTATGATGCCTCTCACACGCTCACGCTTTCCGGCAATACCAATTACAGCAACGTTTACTCTTTCAGCAGGGCTGTTTGTAATCATATTTTTGATGAATGCAGGGGCCACGAATGCCCCTGCTGCCGCCGATGCGGAAGATTTTAAAAAATCTCTTCGTTGTATTGGTTTCATTGTTAGTTTCTTTAGGTTAAACGTTAAATTTTGCCTTCAACTGCTTCCACATTTTGGCGTGTTCAATCAATAAATTTGTATTGTCGCCTTTTTTTATGATTTCAACAGAGAACGAGCCGTCAAAACCGTCGTAAAGCAATAATTCGAATTGCCGTTCGATAGCTTTCATTTTGGCCTCATCATCTTCGGGAATACTCCAATGAACATGTACCACACGCCCTTTAATGTGACGATAGGCGGTGTCGGCGTCTTCGCCGTTTTTCAGCGAATGTGAAAGGTGCCAGTTTACTCTGAAGGCAGGTGGATGTCCGGCCAAAAACATCATTTCACCAGTATCAACGCCAATGCTGTTACCATGGGTTTCAAGCGCAAGCATAACGCCCGCTTCCCAGGCTTTTTCGGCGGCACGTGCCTGGTAACCGGCCTGCACCTTGCGGCTTTCGCTGCGTTCTGTCGGGTCTTCCGGAAGTTTATCGGCAAAGAAACGAATATTAGGCGCACCGAGGTCAGCGGCAAGGTCAATGTATTGAAACATTTTTTCCAACTGTTGGTCACGGTCATCCCTGAGAAATTTGACGCCCGGGGAAATGGCCGAAATTTCAATCCCGCTATCAGCGAAGCGGTTACGTACCTCTTTGCGCTGAGACTTTGTCATGGACAACTCAATTCCATGGGCATGTTTCCACTCAGGTCTGAATTCAAGAGACTGATATCCATAATTTTTGGCCATGCCTATCAATTCCAGAACAGTTTTGTCCTGCGCCATAGACGACATAAAACCCAGTTTCATGTTGAAGGGTTTCCGGTTATTAGGCGCAATGGTATTGGCAGTGCCGGGATTACCGGCAAAAGAAACTGCAGGTAACGATAATGCCGCAGCAGATATAAATGATTTTTGAAGGAATTCTCTTCTGTTTGATTGATTTTTCATTTCAATATTTTTTTAAGACGTTACGTGATTATACCACACGGCGATATTGTACAAACACATGTTACAACATGGGGTGTAGCTTATACTCTCATTAATATCAGGCGTTTTTCAGAATAAACGCCTGACATTACCAAACATATCATTTAACCTATGACAACTAATTATAACCTGGATTTTGCTCCATAACTGCTCCAGTATTGGCATCAATAATTCCCTGGGGTATTGGAAAGTATTCGTTGTAAGGCTGAACCTTACTCTCATCCAAACGTGGATTATATTTTACTGTCCATTCGTAGAACTTACCTGTTCTTACCAGTGTATGCCTACGGTATTCTTCTGTTACCAGTTCCCTGGAACGCTCTTTCAGGATAAATTCAAGAGTTACATCAGAGGCAGATATTGAAGATGCATTTGAACGTGCCCTTAATTCATTCAGGTAGTTTGCGGCAAGACCATTCTCACCCTGCTTCATCAGCGCTTCAGCTGCCAAGAGGTAAGTTTCGGCTAAACGCATAAACAACTGATCATCATATTGTCCTGCTCGTCCTGCATTCTCAAGAATATAGGGATCATTGTATTCCCATTTTCTCACCCATGGCCATAAAAAATGATCTTCCAAATCGTCAGGTTCATCATAATCCATATTTGTATAGCGCAAGGTGTCAAATTCAGTAGTACTTTCATCCTTCGGATAGATGTAATACTTTTTTACGACATGCTCAGAATATCTGTCATCAAAAGGTTCGTACCAGGCAAAAGCCGAATCGGATACAGATAGCCGTCCAGCTCCCTTTCCTCCATTATAGGTGTACAAAACATTGAGGTCATCAACTTTTTTTAATTTACTATCTTTCCGGTAGTCCGAATGCCAAAGATTTCTCATGGACAGATATGCACTGCCAACTACATCATCGTAAGCATTATTTAGAACCCAAAGTACTTCGTTGTTACCACTTTCTCGTGTTACGTTATCAAAGATGTCGGAAAATACATTTCCCGGTTCAGATGCATTAATCCCGAATCTTGTCGTCATCAGTTCATATTCCCCACTGTTAATTACCCTCAAAGCTTCATCTGCTGCTTCATCCGGACGATTCATATCAAGATATAATTCTGCCAGTAAGGTGCTGGCAATGGCACTGTTAACCGTGCCTGATTCCTCAACCATGTCCAGATTGTCGCGGGCAAACAGTAAATCTTCCTCCATTTGTTGCTGAATCTGTTCAACAGGAGTACGCTCCCAATCATTGCGATAAGTTGTTCCGGTAATTTCATCAAGACTGGAAGGCACCGGTCCCCAACCATAACGTAAATGTCGGTAACACCAGGCCCTTATAAGTTGTGCTTGGGCAATCACCTTGTTTTTAACAACCAGATCCTCTTGCTCACTATTTCCCTGCCAGTCAACTTCATCGTTCTCTGCCCTGTTAATAATTAGATTTGTAGTATTAATAATCTCGTACAACCTGGTAAATGCCATGTCAACTAAAGTATTTTGAGAGTTAAGATCAGCGTAGTCATTAAAAGGATCAGTAACCTTACCCCCATTGGCAACAAATACATTATCTGTCCCTAATTTAAACAATTCATCTCTGCTTGCAGTTTGTGTTCCGTCACGTTGGTCTCTTACAAGTGCATATACTGCATTCAGTCCATTTACAAATCCATCATAATTAACAAACAAGTTTTCTGCAAAAATATCATCACGTGGATCTTCTCTTAAGAATTCCTCTTCATTACACGCTTGTAAAATAAAAATGAAGCCTATAATTAATATTACTATCTGTTTTTTCATTGTCTTTAAAATTTAATTATTACAAACCAATGTTTACCCCAAAAAGAAATGATTTCGTTTGTGGTACTGCTGTTTGATCAGAAAATTCAGGATCAAGGCCAATCCATTCTGTCCAGGTTGCCAGGTTTTTAGCATTTACAAATAATTTAACATTATCCAGTTTATATCTATTCACAAATACTTTAGGCAAAGTATAGCTTAACGTAACATCTTGCAAACGGATAAAATCTGCACTGCGATAAAAATCCATGCCAAATTTATTGATTTCTGAACTTCTTTTATTTGCTGGGTATTCATTACTGTTATTTTCTGGTGTCCAAAAATATACATTGTATCTGTTCAAACGCATTTCATTATCATTTGTACCCAGTAATTCATTACGTTTTGTTACACCGCTCACTGCATTTAAGAAAAAACTTAGTGTCCATCCTTTGTATTTCAATGTATTTGTCATGCTTGTTATAAAATCAGGTATCCTTCTTCCTATAACCTGCCTGTCGTCTGCAGAAACTTTACCGTCGCCGTTTGCATCGAGATAATGTATTTCTCCTGCAACAACATCTCCCTGTGGTGTATCTTCCTGATCTTCCTGATAAATGCCATCAAACACGTAGTCATAATTTATGTTAACAGGTTCTCCGATAAACCAACGGCTGTCAATATCATCAACGTAATTTCCCTCATCATCGGTTAGTCCAACATGAACAATTTCAGTATTATAATGGGATATATTGAAGTTTGTTGTCCACATAAAATCAGAGCTACTTATATTCACCGAGGTCAGTTGGAATTCAACGCCATTATTAGATGTTTCACCAATATTTTGAATAATAGAACCGGTACCGTTAACATCTGAAATGGATTTACTTAAAAGCAAATCGGTAGTATTTGACCAGTAGGTATCAAAAGTTCCTCTTAACCGGTTATTAAATAATACAAAATCAACGCCTGCATTAAAAGAGGTTGTGGTTTCCCAGCCCAACGAAGGATCGCCCAGGCGACTAGGATAAAATCCAAAAAGAGTTTGATCATTCGCATTAACATAATTAAATGAAGATAATGTCGGAAGTGTGGAATATGGAGAGACAGCTTCGTTTCCGTTTACCCCGTATGAAAGGCGTAGTTTCAATACATCCAGCTTTTCAGCTTGAGACAAGAATTGTTCGTTTGCCATATTCCAACCCACTGCAAATGAGGGAAAAACCCCAAATTTACTGTCTTCTCCAAAGGCCGAATAACCATCCCTTCGCACAGTAAATGTTGCCAAATAGCGGTCGTTATAAGTATAGTTGGCACGAAACATTTGCGAAATGTGGGTTCTTTCCTGATAACTGTCCGAAGGTACAACCAAACTTGCTTTGCTATTCTGATAGTAATACATTACGTCATTGGGAAATCCCTGTGCTCTTACATTATGTCCCTCACTCCACTCGCTTTGCGCACTGTATAAACCGGTTAAAAAGATACTGTGATTTCCAAATTCACGATTGTAACTTAGAATATTATCAATTATCCAGTCTTCATCATAGTCGTTTTCAGTGAGAGCCCTACCGTTATCACTTAAGCCACTAAATGTATTACGTCCATAATATGTTTGCTGTAAACGTGAACGAAAATCGTAACCTGTATTTAACTTATACGATAATCCTTTTGCGAATGGAAAATCGAGGGTGAGGCTGTTATTCGAAATAAATCGCCTGGTAATATCGCTGTTTATGTTTAATGTTGGCAACAGAGGATTATGCGAATATACGCCATCCTCCCAGGTTTCCATTCTGATAGTGCCATCATCGTTAAAAGGAATACCCAGTGGGTTCATTTGAAATGCATCAGAAAAATCAGCTTCATTACCACTTCTGTCGTAATATCCATATTGTGTATTGGTGTTAAATGTCGCCCAAGGCAATAATTTTTGGTCAAGATTTATTCGGAACGTATATCTTTTAAATTCATCACCAATGGCTACTCCTTTTGAATTAATATACGACATGGAAAGATAAAAAGTGGTTTTTTCAGTGCCCCCTGAAAAGGAGAGGTTATGTTGTTGTTTATTCCCGGTTTGGGTGGCTAAATCAACCCAATTGGTACTTCTGCCTGATTCATAACCATCATCTTCAACTGCTGTAGTTCCCAAACCTCTTTCTGTTTTGGCCTTATAAAAAGTAATTCCATCCATTAAGTCAGGAATATTCGCTACCTGATCAACAGCATACGAACCTTCATAATTGACCTTCATTTCTCCAGTACGTCCACGCTTTGAGGTAATCAAGATTACTCCATTCGCACCCCTCGAACCATAAATTGCCGTGGAAGAAGCGTCTTTCAAAATTTCTATAGATGATATATCCTTGGGATTAATTTCAGAGAGATTTCCTGAATACGGAATACCGTCCAGTATTATCAAAGGGGCGTTTGATGCAGTAATTGAATTCTCAGCCCTTACCAGCATGGTATTAGAAGAACCTTCAGCATTAGACTGATTTACGGTAATGGTTAAGCCGGCTGCTGCTCCCTGAAGCATCTGTTCGACGCTTACCCGCGGCCGGGTTTCTAAGTCTTCTGTATCAATAGAAACTACACTTCCGGTAACATCACTTTTTTTCATGGTTCCGTATCCTACTGCCACAACCTCTTCAATCCCAATCGCATCAATTTCCATTGTTATATTGATGGTTGTTTGATTTTCCAGTTCAATTTCCTGCGTGCGCATCCCCACAAATGAAAACTGTAACGTTTCCGCATTTAACGGAATATTCAATGAAAACGCTCCATCGTTATTGGTTACCGTTCCAATGGTTGTGCCTTTCACAACTACTGAAACCCCAGGCAAAGGGAGACCTTCCTCATCGGTAACTTTCCCTGTGATTTCTTTTTGCTGGGGTTGCTGCGTTTGCGCCTCAACAATTTGCCGCTGAACGTTAGCCGGTATTTCGGCCTTTTCATCTTCCAGAATGACTACCTGCCGGTCGTAAATTTTGTAAACATTCCGGGTTCCTTTAAATGTTTGGTCGAGAACTTTTTCCACCGTTTCGTTTTTTACGTTAATGTCCACCCGGCGGTTGACGTCCACCCATTTTTCGTTGTACAACAAAATGAACTCGCTGTTGTCTTCAATGTGATCGAATACCTCCCTCACGGTTGCATCCTTCAGTTTTAGAATGAATTTGGCAGCCTGAGAATAGCTGTCGGCTGCCGAAACAGCCAGTACCGCAAACATTAAAAAGGCCAGTAGCTTCATTTTCAATACCAATTTTGACAGGCTTCCAAGCGGGAAGCCAAACAACATCCAAAGATTTTTCATACCTTTACATCGTTTAGATTAAACACTATTTTAATTTATCCGAAAGCCGGCGGGCCTGCCCTGTGAAATAAAGGCCAATTCAATTTCACAGGGCGAGCATAACCCTCCGGTTTTCTTTTTTTTATTGATTTGTTATCGTCGTTTCAATTCTTCCATTTTCTTTTCAATAAATACATTATTTCCGTTTATCCGGTATTCAAACCGCGAAGCATCGGCCAGCACCACCATAACGGCATCCAGCGACTCTTTCAGGTCGAGCTTTCCGGTGATTAAATCGTCGCCGGGATAGTTGTTCGGCAACTGAATCTCCACATTGTAGTACCGTTCCACTTTTCGCAGAACACTCGACAGGCTTTCCCGTTCGTATTTCAGCCAGCCGTAAGTCCAGGCGATGTAGATGTCAACATCTGCTTCGTCGGTAACTGTAATTTCGCTTTCCTTTTTTTTATAACTGGCTTTTTGACTGGGTTTTAATACTACCTCTCTCTTACCCAGCCCAAAAGCTTTTGGTTTTTCTACGGTCACGCTACCTTCCAGCAAAACGGTTTCAACGGTGGCATCAGCCGGATACGCCGACACATTAAAATGGGTTCCCAAAACTTTTACATCCAGGTTGCCGGCTTTAACTATAAAAGGTTGTTTTTCATTTTTTGTCACTTCAAAACAGGCTTCGCCTTCCAAAAAAACTTCGCGGGTATTTTTTGTAAATCGAGAAGGAAAGGCCAGCCGGCTTCCTGCATTGAGCCACACTTTGGTGCCGTCTGCCAGCAACAATTCCGATTTTTTCCCAAAAGGAATCACCACCTCGTTCATCTGCGCCGTTTGCTGTCCGGCGCCGGTTTGTTCCGATAAATCAACAATGCTGTCGTTAACCGTTACCTGGTTGGTTTTGTCGTTCAGCGCAATGGTGGAGTTGTCTTTTTTCAGGGCAATTTCCTCACCGGTAGAGAGTACCATACGGGATTCGCTGCTTTGTGATGTTTCGGAAGATGCAAATTTATAACCCTGGCCCTTCTGGTTTAAATATAGGTAACCAAATGTGCCAAGCGAAATAACAAGTAAAACAGAAGCAGCCCAACTCAACCTTCTTCTGATTTTTAATTTTCGTACTTTTTGTTTGTACTGTTGCTCGTATTTGTCGATGTTTTTCCAGATTTCCAGAACGGAGTTCTCATCGAGTACCTCGTACCTGTCCTGCAGCATGTGAATTATCTCGCGGGCTTTTTTTGCTTTGGAACGAAATCCGGGATTGGATTCAAGAAATTTTTCCCATTCTATATTGTTTTCTTGATTTAATACCCAGGAAATGAAGGATTTTTCTTCGAGGAGTTGTTCCAGGTTGTATGCTAAAAATTCAATTTTCATTCAATTATTGGTCGTTTACAATTAAAGAAAGACAGGTTTGGATTATTTGTGGACAAAAAATCTTAAAAATTTTGAAAAAATTAAAAATTAGCCCGAATAATCCAAGAATTATTCCTGTCTCCGACAGCGACTAAGATTACGTAAAAACTTTTTTCAAAAGTTTAACTTCATCTAAGTCGGGATTAACCTGCATTTCATTCATTACAAACAAAATTTATGAATAATGCAGGTTAGGTTTTTCAATCCTCATGACCCCCTTTGATATTGAATTAAAAATTTTAACACAACTTAAGCAATCAAAGGGGGAGGAAGAAGCTTTCAATGAACCGCAGGTAAAAAGTTGGATGTTTATGCTTCGAAAAAAGAAAAGCGCTCCTGCAAAAAAGAGCGCTGATCGTAACTAACCTAAAACTATGAAATCGGGCAGAGCAATGCCCTTTTATAAAGAAAGGTGGGAATTGGAGTTTTGTGGACAAAAAGGAATCGGGAAGTTGCAGAAAACAGACCCCCTCCGTCCGCCAGTTGGCGGACTCGTCCCCCTGTGGCACTAAAGCCACAAGGGGACAAAGCTTCGATGGGACGCAGGCAGTTGCTCGGTTGTCTCGTCCTGATTTTATTATCAGCCAAGGGGGACAAACCCGGATGAAACGCAGGTGGTTGTTCG
>JAWLCL010000031.1:0-14774 GCA_041687255.1 Mariniphaga sp.
GGTATGCAGTGGCCCACGTTTGGTGAGCGCCCTGAAGGGGCAGGTTAAAACATTTTGTGATGTGGGTGTATTTAATGAACATTAAGCTGCCCTTACAGGGCGCCCATCAAACATGGCATATCCTTTCCTCGGGGTGCTGCCCCGGGCTGAAATAAATTGCCCTTTCAGGGCGTTCACCTGAACCGTTTGATAAACATAGCCTGTAATTAAATCATTTAATCTGACCATAAATATTTTTCGTCATAATCTATTCCATATTCTTTCAAAAAAATGGTAAATTCTTCCTTAAAACTCATTTTTTTATGATGTTCTTTTTGGTTCTCTATATATTTTTTTGTTTTACTATGCAGAGAGGGGCTGACAGAAAAACCACCATATCCACCCTGCCATGCAAATTTTAAATAATGTTCATTTTTTGTTTTAATCCATCTGCTGCTGTGACGCTTTATTTCTTCAAGAAGTTTTGCAAGTGTAATGTTTTTGGACATTATGCATAAAATATGAACGTGATCTGCATCGCCGTTAATAATTATGGGGATGGATTGGTTGTCTTTAATTATTGCACCCATATAGGCATATAATTCCTTTTCTTCTTCGCTTCTTAGACGTGGATGATCTTTTTTTACATGAAAAATCATGTGTACAAAAATTTTAGATAAAGATTGTGACATAATTGAATGTTTAGTTAATGAATGAATAAATAAAATATTTGAAGGTATCAATTTAATTGAACTTTCGTTTTATATGTAGGTAATATTTGAATACATTTAATTACAAAGTTCCCATAAGAAAAAGATAATAAATCATAAGTTTTTTTGGCGAATGTATGTCCGTGAGTTCAGGTCATACCGGTAACATTTATTTGGGTGTTTCAATGTGGTAAAGAAGTTGATTACTCGTATTGGTTAGAAGACCAGGGTTAATTTAAGATGATTGAACATCAATGGGTTAACTCTTTGGGCTGAATTTTCGTTTTAGCTCAGTACGGCTTAACATCAATAGGACAATTTTTCGGGCTGAAGGCCCGGGTTAATTCAGTCCGGCGGCATCGCCCCGGGTATGCAGTGGCCCACGTTTGGTGAGCGCCCTGAAGGGGCAGGTTAAAACATTTTGTGATGTGGGTGTATTTAATGAATATTAAGCTGCCCTTACAGGACGCCCATCAAACATGGTACATCTTTTTCCCGGGGTGCTGCCCCGGGCTGAAATAAATTGCCCTTTCAGGGCGTTCATGAAGATCATTTACCGGTATGAAGGCAGAATATAATTGTTCATTCAGGGCATACATGAATATCATTTACCAGTATTATGGCTGGATATAATTGTTCTTTCAGGGCGTTCAAATAAAAAATCTGAAAGATATTTACCATCATATTAAGAGATGAAAAAACTGTACCTGTTGAAAAATAAAAAAGGCCTTCTTTCGAAGACCTTTAATATTTTAACTACCCTTGGGTTAGTATCTCTTTTCCTTGATACGGGCTTTTTTCCCGGTAAGGCCACGCAGGTAAAACAACCGTTTGCGGCGTACTTTTCCGCGTTTGTTTACCTCAATGCTTTCGATAAATGGAGAGAAGAGCGGAAAGATTCTTTCAACGCCTACGTTCCCTGACATTTTTCTTACGGTGAAGGTTTTTGTGGTTTCCCTTCCGCGGATCTGGATTACCACGCCACGGAAATTCTGCACACGCTCCTTGTTTCCCTCACGAATCAGATAACTTACGGTAACAGTGTCGCCCGCGCCAAATTCCGGGTGCTTTTTTTCTACCGCGAATTCGTTTTCTACAAATTTTATTAAATCCATTTTTGAAAAAATTTTATTAATGTGGCAATGTAATCCGTCAGCCGACGGAAAAGAGATTGCTTAAATCCGGCGCAAAAGTAACACTTTTTTTAACAAGTCAATACCCCGGTGCCGAAAAATTAATCCTGTAAATGATTGGCTTCCGGTGGAAACCATTTACTAACACGTAACCTCCTGATAATAGTTTCGTTCCTATGGAACGTAAGAGAACGGGCTTAATTTTTTTTCTACCCATATTAAGTTTCTTTGGAACCATCCCGTCAGGGATAAAATATGGGTAGAAAATGAATTATAAGATCTATTAAAAGTTCCGTTGGAACCTGACTATTCACGCACTCTGAAATGGTCGCCGGTTTGCTCTATGATCACCCTGTACCACCATTCCGGATATTCCGGGAAATGAGGATAAACAGGCATTCCGGTTTCGGAGCGTTCAAACTCACCATCTTTTTCCTTTTTGATGTTTCCGTCGAGGTACTTTATCAAAAGGTATTGCGATAACTTGTCCCAGCTGGCAGTCACATAACTGGCTTCATTTACCGAATAGCGGGTCAGGAAACTCCGTGCTTTGTCGGCTCCCTCTTTTTTATACAAACCTTCAGCAGCTTTATCAATCAGGGGAACAATGGTTTCAAAATTATCTTCCAGTTCTTTCTGTACCTTCTGCAAATCCTGAATCATATCGCTATAGCGCAGATAGGTGAAGTTTGATACTTTGTTGAAGGTCCAGAAAGCAGAAGTCTCGCTATAGGTTAAAAGGTCGCCGTTACCTTCGGCAAAGCATTCCGGGATCTCTGTGATTCCGCAGTACATGGGCACATACACTGTTTTGTAAGTATCATCAACTCCAAACCAGAGAATACCGCCCACAGGGTCAGGTAGCCAGTTGCGGCTTTGGCTGACAAACGAAAAGCCGGTCTGGCGTGTTGAGATGGGCCTTTCGTTGCAATACTGCACCGAATCCACCTCCCAGGTAAGGCGGCCAAAACGGTAGGGCATGGCAAAAGGGCCGGCGCCAATATCCTTGGTCATATCCAGTTCCGTTCCCTGGTAATGGTCGCGCATCATATTCTGTACATCGCGCACGCTCAGTTTATTGTCGGGTTTAACCCAGAGCGGCATACGGTTGGTTGCATAGTTGTTTGAATTGTCGTATTCAATAATGCCTTTGGCATAGTCGACATATTTTTCCATTCCTGAGGCCACCTTGCTGAAGCCAGACCATACTCGGGCCTCGCAAAAGCGGGCGCCACCAAAATCAACAGGAGCATACACATCGGAAAAACTGAAATCTTCATCGCTGCCTTCATACCAGCCTTTGTCACGGGCAAAGGAAACCACGTCGGGTGAGTACATGCAGTTTTCCGGATCGTTTTTCGGGAAGGTAGTAATACGTGCCTGGTTGGCATGACCGCTGATGTAACCGTCAGGGATTTTCAGGGCAACCCATACGGCACCTTTCTCACCTTCACCTTTTCCGATAAGTTCCATTATCCACACTTCATTGGGGTCGGCAATGGAGAACGATTCTCCGGAGCTGTAATAACCGTATTCTTCAACCAGGTTAGCCATTACCTGTATGGCTTCGCGGGCTGTTTTGGCACGCTGCAGGGTGACGTAAATCAGGCTGCCGTAATCCATTATGGCCCCTTTTTGGCTGCCCAGCTCCTCGCGGCCTCCAAAGGTGGTTTCGCCTATGGCCAGCTGGTATTCGTTCATGTTGCCTATAACGCTGTAGGTGTGTCGCGGTTGTGGAATCTGCCCGAGGTATTTACCGGTGTCCCATTCGTATATGTCACGCATGGCTCCTTCCGGATGGTCCTGTGCCGGCTGATGGTACAATTCGCCGTAAAGACTGTGCGAATCGGCAGCGTAAGTGACCATGGTAGAACCGTCAACCGATGCGCCCCTGGTAATCAGAAAGTTGGTGCACCCGTTTGAAACCTGATAATTTGTCAGAAGGAATACTAATACGAGTATTCCTGAAGTTAATGTCGTTCTTCTCATTCTTAAACACTTTTTTTATGGAAAGGGCAAATATAATGATTTTCAAATATCAGGATGTGATTTTTGTCGTGAGGCGGGTAGTTGAAGGTAATTCAGGAAAAAATCCGGTGATCTCCTTTTTGTTTCGTCAAGGTTTAATTAAGTAGGAATAGTCCAGGTTAATTGTTCTTTGGTAGTGAATAAAGAATTCACAGTATTCCTGCTCAAAAGTTAGTTCTTTATGAAACTCCTGCTGGAACAGAATAAACCGGCAAACTTCCTCAACCTCCGTTTTGGAGACCGAAAAGGCCGATGCAGCGGGTTTCCAGAAGAAAGCACCATTGCCCGATGTAGTGTTGTTTATGAACCGGGAAGAAGCATAGGCAATAATTGTTGCTATGGTTTCTTCTGCAATAAGAGGGCATCGGGCAATCAGAAAATGCACATGTTCCGGATTGGCATAAATAGCACACATTTTACAACTGTTGTGATTTACGATTTTTGTTATGTAACTCTCCAGCGGAATTCTTATTTGTTCTGAAATAGAGGGCTTCTTTTCAGATGTGATGAATATGAAATGAGAGTATAATTCCGTTAAAGCGAGTTTCATTTTTTCTAAATGAATTCATGTGACAGGGTTAAAGTTATGAAATTCAACAATTATAAAATAATGATAATAATCATGTGTTTAAAATACGGATTGTGAAAAAATGTTAATTGTGCTTTATATGCATTTTTTAATTTTTTCTGTAACCTCTTCTATATTTTCATCCAGTCCGACAGAGAATCTTACCAGCCCATCGGAAAGTCCCATTTGTTTTTGAATTTCCTGCGGCACTTCCGAAGAGGTGCTGTGCCCCGAGCAGCTGAAAAGGGTTTTAAAGTATCCGAGACTGACGGCAAGGTAGCCGATACCTGCATCCTGCATTTTTCGCATAAAGCGGTTTGCTTTTTTGTGGGTCTTAAGATCAAGGGCGAGCATTCCTCCGAAGCCATAAATTTCGTTCATCAGATTTTTGTGCAGTTCAAACTGGGGATGGGTTGGCAGGCCCGGGTAGATAAGCTTCATACCCGTGTTACTAAGTTGTTCTGCAACAAACATCGCATTCCGGCTGTGCTGCTTTATACGCAGGTGCAGGGTGTGCAGGTTTTTCAGAATAGAGGAGGAGCGCAGGGAATCAAGCACAGGGCCTAATAACATTGACGTACCATCATTTACATCTGATAACTGATTGATAAATTCGTCTGAAGCGCATATAGCGCCGGCTACGCAGTCGTTTTTTCCGTTTATGAATTTGGTCATACTATATACAACAACATCGGCGCCATGGATTGCAGGGCTCATAATCAGAGGAGTGAAGGTGTTATCAACCATCAGCAGTGCCCCATTAGCGCGGGCTATCTTTGAAAGCTCAGGAACATCAGAAACCTGCAGCAGCGGATTAGTGACACTTTCGGTATAAATGACCCTGGTATTTGGTTGCATGGCTGCTTTCACCTGTTCCAGGTTGGTAATGTCAACAAACGTAACCTCGATGTTGTACCGCGGCAGCCAATTTTTCAGGAAGGCGAATGTTCCGCCATAGGTGGTCACGCTGGTTACAATGTGATCGCCCGAACGGCAAAGCTGCAGAAGGGCACAGGTGATGGCTGCCATTCCTGAAGCGGTTATCCACGCCGATTCGGTGCCTTCCATAGCCGCCAGAGCTTCTGCAAGATACTTATTGCTCGGGTTCCAGTGGCGCGAGTATAAAAAGCACCCCTCTGAATGCCCCAGAAAGGTATCTTCCATAGTTTCCCCCTTCAGAAAGGTAAATGTTGATGAATCGGTGATGGAAGGATTTACATCTCCAAATTCGCCGAACTGTTTCAGTTCGTATAACTTTTTAACAGGATTGTGATTCATCTTTATTGGTTTTAAATTGGGCTCAATTTAGAAATGTTTTGTTGAGAGAATAATGATAATAATCGTGTTCCGGATGGAAAAATAATGCAGGCTGGAATTAATGAAAAATAACCCAGATGCTGCTAAATCTGCTTCCGGGTTGAATTTGCTCATGCTTACAGTCATTGATCAATAGTTAAAGGAATTAATTAAAATGTTGCCTGATAAATAAAGTTATCTTTCGCTGTAACAAAGTAAAATAATTGTCCGTCATAGGATAAACCTAAAGATTTACCTTGATGAGAAGTTCGCTCGTTATTTTAATCTGCTTGTTTCCTGCGGCAGTTTTAGGTCAGATCGCATACCCGTTTAACAGTGAAAAGAATAATGATGATCTGCTGGCCTATTGGTACAATGTCCCGAAAGATTCTGTGCATTTAAAAATCATGGATTTGACTTTCCAATTTTATTCTACCCTGGAAGTATATGGAAAATCCAGCGATGATTCATTTGTTTTGGATGTTGAAGCCTGGCAGGGAAGCAATAAATTGCTCGACAAACAGTTTGTTGTCGAAAATAAGAAAGCAGATAAAAATTGCCGGTTGTCGTTCAATGACGACTTTTTTAAACTGGTTTTTCCGGTAGAATATGTTAAAACCAAACCGGACAGAATTATGCTTACCATTTCTGACCATAGCAGCAGGAGGAGTAAGGAAATAATATGTACTTACCATAAATTCCATGGCAGAGTGTGTGATTTTGAGGGCAATTCGTTCCCGGCATTTATATCTGTCAGGCCAGATGACTTTAACTTTTCAACCAGCATCTGGAGTGATTCCCTTGGGTATTATGAGATAGAACTGCCGGAAAGGACCTATAATGATATTGCTGTTGTAAATGAGAATTATGGTGTAGATGTCGCTGAGGCATGGGCATGGCATATTGCTATGGATGCCGATCAGCAAATGGATTTTAAAATCGGAACGGGTGAAGTATATAACTTAAATGTATGGCCGAACAATGGCGGAGGAGACACTTATTTTGTTTCATTCAGGCCGATGTCACTTCATTTATTCCAACAGGCAGAAAGTCAACAGGCAGTAAAGATCGGAGGCAGGAATTTTAACCTTGCAAATGGGATATCTTTAAAAATGGAAGACTTAAAGTTAACAATAAACGGCAAAGAAAGCAGGATCATTTCAATGCAGGAATATTTTGAGACGCATAACAATGAGAATGCATCTTCTGCATATTTGCTTCAGGTTGATAAAAAAGGATTTTCGAAAGCCGGTAAGCAAAATATATGCCTTGAGTTTAATGCACACGGGATTGTTAATGGCAAAGAAATAATCCACAATGCTCAAGGATATTTTCAATTCTACACAAATTATGCAGGGTTATCAAGTTATTATTAGAATCAGAACCAATTGGCAAGGTTAATCAGTGCAGGGGAGCAATGCTGATGGAAATTGGCAGAATGATTTATGCAGAAAATTCTGCAGTTCGACAGAATGAATTACCGTTATAAATTCAAATGTTATTGTTGCAGAGAATGAATGATTACAAACTGGATTTACTTTTATACTTCATGAGGTACTGCGGGATACCCGTCAAAAATGAGGATTCAATGCTGGAAGTAATTTCGCAGGAGCCTGCAAGAATTAAATACATTCTGCAGGTACCTGATGAAGATATAACCGGCAGGTATTTTTAATCGAACACAACCCCTGTGCTGCTGTCCTTCCGTGCTCCGGTTACCGATGCAAAACAATTTATTTCCCCAAGTAAACGCAGCAAACCAAGAAAAGCAAACACCAGCGCTTCCTTAAATTTTACAATTTCATCATTTGGTATAACAATCTCGCATTCCAGGTAATGCCTCAGGCGCTCAATCAGGAACGTGTTGAAGGCTCCGCCGCCTGTTACCAGCATTCTGCCTTTTACGGGGGTTGCATTTGCTATTTGCAGGGCAATATGCTCGTATGCTGTACAAAGTTTATCATTGAGAGGAATTTCAGATGCAGCCATCAGCGGCAGGAAACATTCATTCATCCATTCCCGCCCCAGTGATTTGGGTGGGGGCTGCCTGTAAAACGCCAGCTCATTCAATTGTTCCAGTAACTCTTTACTTACTTGTCCCTTGCGTCCAAGTTCTCCTCCGGCATCATACGGGTGCCCACATTGTTGAGCCAGATCATTAAGTATGAAGTTTGCAGGGCAAATGTCAAAAGCTGTTCGTTTGTTGTTTTGTTCGAACGAGATATTTGCAAAGCCGCCCAGGTTGAGGCACGATTCATATTCCGGAAATAGCAGCCTGTCGCCCACAGGCACCAGCGGTGCGCCCTGACCTCCGAGGGCCAAATCGCCTGTGCGAAAATCGGCTGCCGTAGGGATACCTGTTTCGGCGGCAATGCAGGCGCCGTTACCCAACTGAAAAGTAAATCCTTTCTCCGGCCGGTGGAAGATTGTATGCCCGTGCGATGCAATTAATGTGGGGGTTAGCCGGTGCTTATTGATAAACTTTTGTATCTGTTGCCCGGAAAATGTCCCGTAGGCATTGTGCAGTTCAATAAGTTGCTCTCCGGTAAGGGCAGGCGAGGATTTGAGCTTATCTTCCCATTCGGGAGAATAAACTGTTGTTTCTGCAGCTGCTATTCTAAATTTCCATTGCTTATTTTCATGTGTAAATTCCACTGCGGTCAAATCAAGTCCGTCGAGCGAAGTGCCCGACATGGTTCCCACCACCAGGTACTTATTTCCAGAATGAAGCTTCATAGGTTTTTATGTTGTCTTTATAATCGGTTACTTTTAATACAAACCGGTGCCTTTTTCCAAGCTCAAAGCGTTTGTCATCGAAATAATGTACAATGGTGTTTGTTTTGGCATCGTACTCAAACAATGCCCACTTGTCGTCAAGCAATCCTTCATACGACTTTATCCCCGACAGTTCATCCTTTATCCGAAACCTGATGCGCGATGACTCACTAAGTTCTCCATTGCTTTTGAAGCTCAGTGGCACAATAACCGGCGGTATGGTATCGAGAGCCACACCATAGTTGCCAAAACTCCGGATATGCCCGGTAACCCAGCCTTTGTCAAAAACACCCCCTGCTGCGGTATATTCTCCGGTAATGGTATCTACATTTACCAGCAATGCTTTTTCTTGTAGCCTTTTTTCCAGGTTCTTAGCTTTTATTGATAGCAGCACGTTGTTATGCAGCGGTACTTTATCGTTGTGGATAACATGAATATCAGAAAGCAGGGGATTGGAAACGGGTATTTCCCTGTGGCTGAACATTAAGTCGTTGTACAATGCCTCCTGTGGAAGCTCCAGTTTTATGGCATCTGTTTTATATTCATTGTGCCTGTCGTACCTGAGGTGTTGGGTGAACTGCGGCTCCGGGCGCTGCATTTTCTTGTACCTGCTTGCAAGGGTGAATTCTATTACCGAGGTGTTGCCGTAAAGATCTTTCAGTTCAATCTTTACCGGGTGATAGTTGCCATCGGTCATTTTCATGTTTCCTCCCCGGTGTGTGGTGTTATATATTCCCAGCCTGTTTCCGGGTTCAATCCATGCTTTCTGGAACCTGCGCCTGCTGGTTACATATTCTTCATAGTCAATATAGCTGTTTATATACCGGGTTTCATGAAAGGAAAAGCGGTCCATCTGAACGGAAAAATACAGTTCTCCGTCGAACCAAACTTTCATGGAGTATATTCCGCACCTGTTATGTGAATTGTCGAAAAAATCGTTTGCCTCCACTGCAATTCCTATGTTTCCGTATGCAGGAATAACCGAAGAGTTTTGAAGCTGATACGTGCCGTTGTTTAAAGCCACCGGGAATACTTTCTTTACGGGGCTGTAATCCACATGCGAGAACTCATTTAGCGGCACTACCATAATGGAGTACAACGTTGGAGCAATATTATCAACAACAGGGAACCCGTATTTAAGTGGATTCAAAGGCTCTTCCGATTCGGTATCCCGAATTTCAAAATGCACGTGAGGCCCGCCTGAACTGCCGCTGTTGCCGCTTTTTGCAATGACTTCATCTTTTTTTACCCTGAAACGATTCGCAGGAATCTTTTCATCTATCCTGAACGACTGCTTCTTATACTGTAAGTCTTTTACGTATTCCCGGATGTCTTCCCTGAAGTTATGCAGGTGCGCATAAACAGAAGTAGTTCCGTTCGGATGGTCTATATACAACGCATTTCCAAACCCTGAAGGTGATACTACAATCCGTGAAATGAATCCTTCAGCCACTGAATGCACAGGAAATCCGTTTTTCCGCTGGGTTTTTATATCAATTCCCGAGTGGAAATGATTGCTGCGCAATTCGGCAAAGCTGCCGCTAAGAAACAGAGGAATCTTTACCGGTGAAGTGTAATAATTATCCTGTGCCGACGACAAGAGAGTGAAAATTGTAAAAAAAAATACCAATGATTGCTTCATATAGTTACAGGTGAACAGTAAAAATAAAAAAAAAAATCGTTTGCACGCCCTGCGGTTTATATGCTGCAGCAGCCATTTTCCGACAGGATTGTATTTTTTTTAACGGAACCTTTTGCCGATAATTGTATTTTGGACCGGGCATTCTTATCCAAACATTTTTACAGTATGCTAAAAATATTAACTTTGTCGGTGAATTGCAGCAAATATGACCGACGAAGATCGTTTGCTTCTTAAGGAATTGAAAGCCAATGTGCAGCGGTTGTTTCAGGAATATGAACGATTAAAAGCCGAAAACACGTTGCTTGAAGAAAAGGTGGCAACCTTGAACAATGAGATTGCCCTTCTTCAGGATGAGAAGGTTGATCTAAGACGGGAAAATGAAAATATAAAGCTTGCCAACCACATTCTTTCCGGAAAGGATGAGAATGGGGAGGCAAAAAGGAAATTAAATATTTTAGTACGGGAAATCGATAAATGTATCGCATTACTCAATAAGTAATGAGGGGTGAATAAGGATCAATTTAGAATAAATATCAGGATCGAAGGACGTGTTTATCCACTGAGCATCGATCGTAAGGATGAGGAGAGGTACCGTAAAGCTGCAAAAGCGGTAAATGAAACAGTGAGCAAATACAGGAACCTGTTTCAGAATAAGGATTCACAGGACATACTCGCTATGGTGGCTTTTCAGATAGCGCTGAACCATACCGAGTTGCTTGAACGTGATGACAAGTCTCTCCTAATGGATGGATTTAAAGATTTAAACGATGATATTTCTGACTTTTTAAAAGAAAAAGTCAAGGAATAAGAAGTCAGAGTTAAATAATATAATCGAAACCCGTATTGAGCTGCTTTAGATAAAAGCGGTTTTGTACGGGTTTTTTAGTAAGTTAATTTAAAATAAAAGTAATGGATGTTATATCGATAATTATAGGTGCTGCCGCCGGTTTTATAATTGGCGGCATTCTGGCATATTATGTCTGGGATAAAGCCCTGAAAAAGAAGAAACGAAAGATAATCAGCGAAGCCAACAGTGAAGGGGAAGTAATTAAAAAAGACAAAATTCTTCAGGCAAAGGAAAAATTTCTGCAGTTAAAGGCAGAGCACGAAAAATTCATTCAGGAGAAAAGTACAAAAGTCAGTGCCCTGGAGAATAAATTGAATGCCCGTGAAACGAACATCAATCAAAGGCGGGAAGAGTTGCAAAAGAAAACCCGCGAGTTTGAAGTAACCCGCAAAGAAGTGGAAACCCTTCGCGAAAGTCTGAATGCACAAATGCAGCGCATTGAGCTGAAAAATGAAGAGCTTGACAAACTGCACCGTATGAATCTTGAAAAGCTGGAGCAACTCTCCGGTCTTTCAGCCGATGAAGCCAAAGCACAGCTTGTTGAGTCACTTAAGGATGAAGCGCAATCTGAAGCTACCGCCTACATCAACGAAATTATGGAAGAGGCCCGTCAGACTGCCGGCAAGGAAGCTAAAAAGATTGTTGTTAAATCGATTCAGCGGGTAGCCACCGAAACTGCCGTTGAAAATGCAGTTACCATTTTCCATATTGAAAGCGATGAAATCAAAGGACGCATCATCGGCCGTGAAGGCCGTAACATTCGTGCTTTGGAAGCTGCCACCGGAGTTGAAATCGTGGTGGACGATACCCCTGAGGCAATAGTCCTTTCGGCTTTCGACCCAATACGCCGGGAAATTGCCCGCCTTGCACTGCACCAGCTGGTAACCGATGGCCGAATTCATCCGGCGCGCATTGAAGAGGTAGTGGAAAAGGTTAAAAAGCAGGTGGAGGAAGAGGTTATTGAAACCGGTAAACGTACTGCCATTGACCTTGGAGTGCATGGTCTTCATCCCGAGCTGGTGAGGTTGATTGGAAAAATGAAGTACCGTTCATCGTACGGACAAAACTTATTGCAGCACTCACGTGAGGTAGCCAATCTGTGTGCCATAATGGCGTCGGAGTTGGGCCTGAATCCTAAAAAGGCCAAACGCGCCGGCTTGCTGCACGATATTGGTAAGGTGCCCGATGACGAGCCTGAATTGCCGCATGCCGTTTATGGAATGAAGCTGGCTGAAAAATTTAAAGAGAAACCTGATGTGTGCAACGCCATTGGTGCCCACCACGATGAAGTGGAAATGGAAACACTTTTGGCTCCTATCGTACAGGTTTGTGATGCTATTTCAGGTGCCCGCCCCGGCGCGCGCCGTGAGGTGGTAGAGTCGTATATCAAGAGGCTGAAAGATCTTGAAGACCTTGCGCTTTCCTATCCGGGTGTTACTAAAACCTACGCTATTCAGGCGGGTCGTGAACTTCGTGTTATTGTGGGTTCCGATAAGATGAGTGACCAGGAAGCCGAACAATTGTCGTACGATATTTCTAAACGCATCCAGGATGAAATGACCTATCCGGGGCAGATAAAAATTACCGTTATCCGCGAAACCCGTGTGGTAAGTTATGCGAAATAAAAAAGATCAGTTTATTTGTTAATGAATAGAAAGCCTTCCGGTTACGGGAGGCTTTTTTGATGTGTTATGAAGATGTTTAACGCTGACAGGGTTCTGAGCCCCTGTCAGCGTTAATGATTCTTCTTTATCCTATAAAATCCTTAAATGCATTGTAGGTTCCTCCTGTGCGTTCGCGCTCCTGCATGTCGCTCTGGTTTCGTTTCCAGTCGGCTGCCAGGGCAGTCATTGTGGCGTCGGCATGGGCAAAGAACATTTTGTAGGACTGGCAAAACCGGGGCTTACGGTTATCCTGCGGGTCTTTGATGCGGTCTTTGGTGCAACCGCCGTAGCATTTCGTGAGCCATGGACAGCGGCGGCATTCACCAGGAAGTACAGCTTTTGCAGCACCAAACACCTGCTGCTTTTTCGAGTTCAGCATGGCTGTAATCTTGTGGGTCATTACATTGCCGAGCTTCCATTTAGGATCAACAAAGAAGTCGCAGCTATAAACATTACCATTGTGCTCAACAACCACATAAGGGCCGCATTCCTTCATCATTGTACATTCCGGTGCTTCGAGGCCCACATAGGGGTAGAAGACAGAATCGAAATGTCGTACCTGTGTGGTCGGCTCACCGTTTTTGAAATCAGCCATCCAAAGGTCGAAAATGCGGCAAAGGAAATCTCCATAAGCTTTTGCCGAAACTGAAAAGGGTGCTGCTCTGGAAGGATCGCGCGGGTCGGTTTCCACAATGGGTATGAACTGCATCCAGGTTAAGCCAAGCGATTTGAAATAATTGTAAGTCTCATCGGGGAACTGCACGGAGTAATCGTTCAGGGTAGCCAGTACATTTACCGCCACTCCGCTGTCGAGCAGCATCCGCACATTGTCCTCTACCTTCCGGTGGGTGCCTTTGTTGGCATTGTCTTTCCGGTAACGGTTATGGATGTGTTCCGGGCCGTCGAGCGACAGCCCTACCAGCCAGTCGTACTTTTTCAAAAATTCAGCCCATTCCGGGTCCAACAATGTACCGTTGGTCTGCAGTCCGTTGCCTACCGTTTGGCCGTGGCCGTATTTCATTTCCAGTTCAATGGCCCGTTTGTAGAAATCGAGCCCCATCAGTGTAGGTTCGCCTCCCTGCCAGGCAATGGAAACGGCATTGCCCGACTGTTGCATTACCTGGCGGATCATTTCTTCCTGCACTTCATTGCTCATACGGTGACGCCGTGTTTCGGGAAACAGATCCGCCTTCTCAAGGTAAAAACAATAGGTGCAATTCAGGTTACAGTCGGGGCCGGTGGGTTTCACCAGCACTGATGTTAACGGTCGGTGTTTTTTAGCCATTCTTCTCCTTCATAATTAATCAACCTTTGCAAACATACTAAAATCTGCATGCTTTCAAAAAAATAAAACTACTTTTACATCCGGTATTAAAAACATGAACTAAATGAAATTTTTGGGTAATATCATCTGGCTGGTATTCGGAGGATTGGCAATCTTCCTTGAGTACATTGTGGCGGGCGTAGCAATGTGTGTTACCATTATCGGCATCCCTTTTGGTCTCCAGTCGTTCAAGCTGGGGGTTCTGGCCCTTTGGCCTTTCGGTACCAAAATATCATACATGGATTATGCCCCCGGTTGTCTTTCCACGGTTATGAATGTGTTGTGGCTTATAATTGCAGGCATATGGATTGCCCTTACCCATCTTTTGTTTGGAATCCTGCTCGGAATTACAATTATTGGAATCCCCTGGGCCAAACAGCATTTTAAAATGATGTCGCTGGCTTTAACACCTTTCGGACGAAGGCTTGACTGAGGGGGCTGGTATTGGCACCTCTAAGCCGGCTTGTAGTGCTGGCTTTGACCCCTCCCAACCTCCCCAAAGGGGAGGAGTAAGACGCTTCGATGAAAGGCATGTAGGTGATTAAAAATGGCATTGTCAACCTTTTTTGTACCGGCCAAAGGTCCCTTTTTTGGGGGTTTAGGGGGTCCGAACCAAACAACTGTTTACCTGCTAATTCCAAACTGACCCCTCCCAACCTCCCCAAAGGGGAGGAGTAAGATGCTTCGATGAAAGGCATGTAGATGATTAAAAATGGCATTGTCAACTTTTTTTGTACCGGCCAAAGGTCCCCTTTTGTGGGATTTAGGGGGTCCGAACCAAATAACTGCTTACCTGCTAATTCCAAAC
>JAWLCL010000032.1:0-14745 GCA_041687255.1 Mariniphaga sp.
CCTTTCATCGTATGGGCGGTGAAATGCACTACCTTACAGCCGATAACCGCGATTTTTTACTGGCGCTGTACCAGAAATTAAATGCAAACGAATAAATTATATAAACCTGTTTTTAAGATTAAATTCATCAATAAAATTAAAACAAATGAAAAATTACAAGAAGATTAACAGAAGGAATTTCATTGAAACTACAGCAACCGCTGCAGCAGGCTTTACAATTGTTCCGGCCAATGTAATTTCCGGGTTGGGCCATAAAGCCCCCAGTGATAAATTAAACATTGCCGGCATTGGAATAGGCGGAATGGGAAGAGGCAATCTGCAAAGGATGTCGGGCGAAAATATTGTTGCTCTTTGCGATGTAGACTGGAGCACCGGTGGAGGTAGTAGAAGAAGCGGAAGAGTTCCACAGGTATTTGAAACTTATCCTGAAGCTAAAAGGTACCATGATTGGCGTGTAATGTATGATGAAATGGGAAAATCTATTGATGCCATCATGTGTGCTACGGCTGACCATACGCATGCAATTATTACGGCAAATGCTATTGCAATGGGCAAACATGCATTTACACAAAAACCGTTAACCCACAGTGTATATGAATCACGGCTATTAACAAAATTAGCGGATAAATACAAGGTAGCTACGCAAATGGGGAATCAAGGGTCTTCAGCAGAAGGAGTAAGATTAATTTGTGAATGGATTTGGAATGGGGAAATTGGAGAAGTAGAAAAAATTGAAGCTTACACCAATCGTCCAATCTGGCCACAGGGTTTGACTGCACCAACAGAGGCTGAATCTGAACCTGAAGGACTGGACTGGGACCTATTTATTGGACCCGCAAAACATCGTCCATACAATTCGGAATATCACCCTTGGGTTTGGCGTGGCTGGTGGGATTTTGGCACGGGTGCCCTTGGCGATATGGCATGTCATGTGATGCATCCAATTTTTGCGGCAATGAAATTAACTTATCCGACCACAGTAACCGGCAGCTCAACACCCTTTACAATTGATAGTCCACCCAATGCAGAAATTGTACATCTTGTCTTTCCAGCCCGACAGAAGCCGGCAAATGTCAAAATTAATTTTTCTGAAATTCAGGTATCGTGGTATGACGGAGGACTTAAACCTCAATTACCCGATAATTGGCCGATTGACAGGGTTCAGAACTCCGGTGTTATCTTTCACGGGACAAAGGATATTTTGGTTTGCGGGGAATACGGCACTGATCCTATTCTTCTATCGGGAAGAATTCCCAATGTTCCAAAAACTCTTCGTCGTGTGGAAACCACACATGAAGAAGACTGGATACGTGCTTGTAAAGAAAATCCTGAAAATCGTATTCCTTGTGCATCTGACTTCAGTGAGGCAGGACCATTCAACGAAATGGTAGTTATGGGTGTTTTAGCAACCCGTCTTCAATCACTAAATAAGGTACTTCATTGGGATGGAACAAATATGACTTTCACAAATATTTCTGATAATGAAACCGTTAGACTTAGCAGAGAAATATCTGTTCCTGCCAAAGAATTTGCATCAGAGTTGATTAAACATAATTATCGTGATGGTTGGAGCTTACCTGGTATGCCTTCATGAATGAAAAAAATGTGATGGAAATTAAATGATTCAAAATCATACAAATTCCAAAAATATTTGACTGGAATCCAAAAATATGATTTTTGGATTAAATATAGACAAGTAATCATTTTTATGAAGTTAACTAATGAAATGAAATTTGAAATATATGTTTAACAAAATTCATTTGTGTTTTAGAGAGAAAGAAAAATATTTTAGTCGTAATTTTTTAGTTCAATGATTTCGTAAAAGTCATTAATTTTTCAATATAAATTAATATGAAAACTATATCGCGTAGAGTATTTTTAAAATCAACATCTGCTGTAACTTCAGGAATTGTTTTTATTCCCAATCTGTTAAGTTGTTCCCCCAGCAATAAACTAAACATTGCTATTATTGGTGTGGGCGGGCGAGGTAAGGCAAATTGGGAAAAAGTCGTTGGAGAAAATATCGTTGCTATGTGTGATGTAGACGACATAAGAGCTGCTGAAGGATACAAAGCAATTCCTCATGCAAGTAGATTTAAAGATTTTAGGGTGATGTTTGATAAAATGGGGAATAATATTGATGCTGTGATAATTTCCACGCCAGATCATACCCATTTCCCAGCAGCAATGGCTGCTATGGAGTTGGGAAAGCATGTTTATGTTGAAAAACCTCTAGCCCACAATATCTGGCAACTTCGAACCCTAAAAAAAGCTGCTGCTCACTATGGAATTGTATCTCAAATGGGCAACCAGGGACATACAACAAATGGCATACGATTAATAAAGGAATGGTATGATGCAGGGATACTCGGCCAAGTAAAGGAGGTATATGCCTGGTTTGGTCCATTTGATTTTAAAAAAGGTGGCTATTGGACCAGGCCCGAAAAATTTCCACCATCCGTTCAACCGATACCTGCAGAATTAGATTGGAATTTGTGGTTAGGACCAGCCGTCGAACGCCCTTACAACGAAGTTTATGTTCCTAAATCATGGAGGGGATTTTATGACTTTGGAAATGGAATGTTAGGCGATTGGGCATGTCACACTCTTGATGGACCATTTTGGGCGCTCGACCTCGGTATGCCGCATACGGTAGAAACGATTACATCTCATCCTGGCCCAGATAGTAGTTTCATTTCAGATTCTTCAAAAGTCACTTTCCACTTTGGAGCAAGAGGCAATAAAGACTCTGTAAAATTAGAATGGTACGAAGGGGGTATGCAGCCACAAATAAGGCCCGAATGGAAAATAAGTAAATTACCTGAAAGTGGAATGATAATGGTTGGTGAAAAAAAATCACTGATTACAGGAGGTCGGCCAAATAATCCACATCTTATGGTTTCTGATGCCGAATGGAATGAATTTCTAAAAAATGCACCGGAAAAAACTATTCCAAGAGTGGATGAAGAACAACCCCAAAAGGAGTGGATTGAATGTATTAAAAAAGGTAGATTACCCGGCTCAAACTTCAATTATGCAGCAGATTTAACTGAAATGATATTAGTTGGTGTACTTTCCCAGCGTTTTAAAACATTAATAAAATATGATTCTGCTAATATGAAAGTTATTAACCAACCTGATTTAAATAGCTATTTAAAAGAGCCTGTCCGAACCGGATGGTCATTTGGTGAAAAATTATAAAAATTAATACTCATGAACTTAGTTTCACGGAGAAGTTTCATAAATAATACATCAGCAGCAGCTTCTGGTACATTTTTAATGCCGATGTCCAGTTTGTTTACAAATAGTGACAACAAATGGTCACCCAACGCAAAAGAGTACAAAATCCATATGATTGGACATGGACACATCGACCCAGTATGGCTTTGGCCATGGAATGAAGGTGTTTCTGTTGTTCACAGCACCTTTCGGTCAGTTCTTGACCGAATGAAAGAAAATCCTGATTTTACATTTGTTTCCAGTTCTCCACAGTTTTTTCAATGGGTTTCTGAAAATGATCCGGAAATGTTAAATGAAATTCGTACCCGGGTCGAAGAAGGTCGCTGGAATATTGTTGGTGGCTGGTGGATAGAACCTGATGTAAATATTCCAAATGGAGAAGCCATGGTAAGACAAGGATTATACGGACAGCTAACCTTCGAACGGTTACTGGGGTGTAGAGCTAAGATTGGATTTAACCCGGATTCTTTTGGGCATACTGGCACATTACCTCAAATACTAAAATTACAAGGCATAGAAAGTTATGCCTTCATGCGTCCAGGTCCTCATGAAAAAACAATTCCTGCAGATATTTTTTGGTGGGAAGGGTTAGACGGCACGCAGGTTTTAACCTATCGTATTCCTATAAGTTATAACGAATCTCGTTCGGTAAGAAATCGTGTGGAACAAATTCTGGAGAGATTCCAGAAACAACCGGCAAACAGTTTTATGGCTTTCTACGGAGTCGGTGATCATGGAGGCGGCCCGACAAAAATAAATATTCAATCGATTGAAGAATTGAAAAACGAACCAGGTGCACCAAAAATCTTCTTCAGCACGCTTGATCGTTATTTCGAAGAAATCAGGAAAGATAAAACTTTAGAGCTACCAGTTGTTAAAGATGACCTACAGCACCATGCAGTTGGTTGTTATACCGCAGAAGCAGAGATAAAAAAAGGAAATCGAAAATCTGAAAACGCTCTAATGACTTCAGAAAAGATTACCGCTATTGGGTCTGTAGTCTGGGGTGCCAACTATCCAAAAAAAGAATTTACTTCTGCATGGGAACGAATTTTATTTCTCCAGTTTCACGATAGTCTGGCAGGAACCTCAGTCCCTGAACATTCGGAAAAAGCGCGCAATGGATATGGCTATGCTTTTGAAATTGCCGATAACTCAGCCTATCTTGCACTTCAGAAATTGGAATGGCAAATACCTGCTGAAGATCCGGATTCTCAGTATTTAGTTGTCTTTAATCCACATGTATGGGAAGTTAATAGTGTAATTGAATATCCTTTACCCTGGAATCCAAACCAACAATCCTCAAGCGTTGAAGACGAAAACGGAAACGCACTTTTACATCAATGGGGAACCGGCGTAACCCAAACAGGAAATCGCAATAAAAATCTGGTTGCAAGGGTAAAAATTCCTCCGATGGGATACCGCCAGATAAGGCTAAAGAAAGGAAATTCACCAGCAGTTTTAAATCCAGCAAGAGCTGAAAACAACTTATTAGAAAATGAATTTCTGCGGGTCCGTTTTTCAGAATCCGGAACCATTGGAATTTTGGATAAAGAAACTGGACAAGAAGTTTTTGCGAATGGAGAAACTGGTTGTAATGCAATTGTAATTGACGATAAAAGTGATACATGGAGTCACGATATTAAAACTTTTTCGAATGAAGTTGGTGTATTCAAAAACGCCAAAATGAAAATCCTGGAAAACGGCCCACTCCGTGCAACAGTTCGGGCAATAAGTGCTTTCGGTGATTCCTCTTTAACCATTGACTGGTCCCTTGTTTCGGGCAAAAAGGAACTGAGAGCAGAGGTTTCTCTTGACTGGTACGAAAAACTTAAAATGCTGAAGTTTTCTTTCCCGGTTAATATAGAATCTCCTACAGCAACTTATGAGGTACCATACGGTTATATTGAAAGGGCAACAAATGGAGAAGAAGACCCGGGGCAACGTTGGATTGATATTAGTGGAAAACAAAATGGTGCCGTTTACGGCCTTACTGTCATAAACGATGCAAAATACGGATATAATATTCTTAAAAACGACATGAGAATATCAGTAATCCGGTCTGCTGTATATGCTCATCATGATCCCTGGAAACTAGATATGGAAGAGGAATATGTCTGGATGGATCAGGGTAAACATAAATTCAATATGCAACTGATACCTCACAAAGGAACCTGGAAAGAAAACAACATTTCCCGGATTGCTGAAGAATTCATGGCTCCATCGTTTTGTATCTACCAGGGAATTCATGAAGGTAGGTTCCCTAAATCCAATTCTTTCCTTTCGGTTGATAAAGCAAATATAGTCATCTCGGCGATAAAACAAGCTGAAGACAACAATGACTTAATCATACGATGTGTTGAAACTTCAGGAAAACAAACCACAGCCGTTTTAAACCTAAGTTTTGTCGATTATGAATGGAAGGGCGATTTCCGTCCCTGTGAAATAAAATCTCTAAGGTTAAACCTTAGTACAGGAAAAATTTTTGAAGTAAATCTTCTAGAAGAAGTAGTATAATACAACATTAAAACAAATCAA
The DNA here is from genome assembly GCA_041687255.1 of Mariniphaga sp. GTDB lineage: Bacteria > Bacteroidota > Bacteroidia > Bacteroidales > Prolixibacteraceae > Mariniphaga. The sequence continues at coordinate 5,779 of JAWLCL010000032.1, forward strand.
AATGATTAAAACAATCAAGTTTTTCATAATTCTGTGTTTTCCAGTACTGATTGGCATTAATTGTAAAGTAAAAACAGAGAACACAGGTACTAACAACGTTGAATTCATTAATTATATTGACTTTGTTAACCCTTTTGTTGGTACCGATTATCATGGCCACACTTTCCCCGGGGCAGCTCTTCCCGGGGGAATGGTTCAGTTGAGTCCCGATACCGGAACTGAAGGTTGGGACTGGAGTTCAGGTTATCATTACAGTGATAGTTCACTATTGGGGTTTAGTCATTTGCATCGCAGCGGAATGGGAGCCGGCGATTGGGGTGATGTACTGTTAATACCGACTACCGGTGAGCTGAAAGTAACGCCCGGAAGTAAAGAAAATCCCGAAGAGGGATATCGCTCGAAGTTTTCTCATAGAGAAGAAACGGCAACTCCGGGTTTTTATTCCGTAAATCTGAAAGATTATGGAATAAAAGCAGAACTTACTGTTTCGGACAGAGCTGGTTATCATCGTTATACTTTCCCTATATCTGAAGAGGCACATATTATCCTTGATGCAGGCCATGGCATCCGCGAAAATTACCGCGTGGGAAGCGAGGTGAAAATTTTGAGCGATACCGAAATTGCAGGGCACCGAAAATCACATGGTTTTGTAAAGCATAAAGACGTTTATTTTTATGCAAAATTCAGCAAACCGTTCAAATCTTCCGGAACATGGACGGATGATGCCATAATGGAAAATTCAGAAGAGGCTGCGGGGAAATATATCGGGGCTTTTGTAAATTACGAAACTTCAGAAAATGAAACCATTGAGGTTAAGGTGGGTATTTCCTATACAAGTATTGCACAAGCCCGTCTGAACCTGGAAACGGAAATTCCGGGCTGGAATTTTGATGAAATGAAAAATAATGCTGCAAATAAATGGAACACGGTACTTTCCAAAATTGAGGTACAATTGCCTGACGAAACCACGTCTGAAGTTAACAAGCAAAAATTGACCATATTTTACACTGCGCTTTACCATTCGTTGCTGTTTCCAGCCACATACAGCGATGTGGATGGAAAATATACAGGAATTAATAAAAAGGTTTATACCGCAAATGATTTTACTTATTTAAGCGACTTCTCTCTGTGGGATACCTACCGGGCTCAAATGCCACTGCTAACCCTTATAGATCCGGAAAGGAGTTTAAATTCAATCCACACCATGCTGGCGCAATACGAACAGGGGGGCTGGCTGCCTACACCGCAACAGTTTGGAAACAGTTACACCAATGATATGATTGGAGACCACCCGGTGGCTGCTATATTGGATGCTTTCAAAAAAGAAATTGGTGATTTTGATACAGAAAAAGCTTACGAGGCAGTCAGAAAGAATGCAATGGAAACTCCACCATCAGACCATCCTTCCCGAGGCAGGGTCGGTCTTAAATATTACAAGGAATTTGGTTATATTCCTTACAATAAATTAAGGGAATCAGTTTCCCGAACATTGGAATATGCATACAACGACTGGTGTTTGGCTCAGTTTGCAAAAGAACTGGGAAAGTTGGAAGATTATGAATACTTCCTGAAAAGAGCAGCTTCTTATCGGAACATAATTGATACTTCAACTGGTTTTGCACGTCCAAAAGATGATAAAGGAAATTGGTTGTCACCTTTCAATCCAACATTTGTTGGACACGGAAATGACCGGCATTATACAGAAGCCAACGCCTGGCAATATACCTGGTTCGTTCCGCACGATGTGCAGGGATTGATAGATTTGTTAGGCGGCAAAAATAAATTTTTGGCTAAACTGGACTCTCTGTTTACTATTAGTTCCGAGGTTCAGGAAACTGTTTCAGATGTTACCGGATTAATCGGTCAATATGCCCACGGAAATGAACCCAGCCACCATACACTCTATTTATTTAATTATGCAGGGATGCCGTGGAAAACACAAAACTTAGCCCGAAAAGTAATGGACGAATTATACCACGACGGCCCCGATGGTTTGTGTGGAAATGAAGATATGGGACAAATGTCAGCCTGGTATGTTTTGAGTGCGATGGGGTTTTATCCCGTAGCACCCGGACAGAATGTTTATGTAATAGGTAGTCCGATTTTCGAAAGGGTAATTTTGCATTTGGATAATAATTACTATGATGCAGAAAAACTGGTTATTGAAACCAGAGGCAATTCACCTGAAAATAAATACATTCAGTCTGCAACTCTAAATGGAAAAACTCTTAACCGTCCGTGGTTCAGCCACAATGAAGTAAAAAATGGAGCTACGCTGGTCTTTGAGATGGGACCAACTCCTGAGATAACCTGGGGGAGTGGAGCCGAAGTTGCACCTCCTTCTATGACAAAATAGTTCTGCTATTTAAATTTATTAAAAGCTGGAAAAAATTATACATAAGAGACCATAAACTAATTAAATCTCATGAAGGCTAAATATCATATATTTCCTGTATTACTTTCCTTTATCGTAATGGGATTCGTTGATATAATCGGTGTAGCAACCGGTTACATAAAACGGGACTTTGAACTCACTAATTTTATCGTACAGTTTCTACCCATGTCGGTACTACTCTGGTTTTTTGTACTTTCTGTTCCTGCAGGAATTATCCAGGATAGGTTTGGAAAGCGAAATATGCTAAATACCGGAATAATTATTCAAGCTGCAGGTTTGTTTTTGCCGTTTACTAATTATTCTTTCGGAATGATGTTCGCTTCTTTCATATTACTTGGCATTGGAAATACAATAATTCAGGTAGCTGCCAATCCATTGCTGCAAGATGTTTCTTCACCAGAAAAGCTTGCCAGCAACATGAGTATTTCACAGTTCATAAAAGCAATTATTTCATTTTTAGGCCCCATCATTGCTGCCTTTTTTGCAACTTCATTTAACAACTGGATGCTTGTGCTATTAATTTACGGTATTACATCAATTTTTTCAGCAATCTGGCTTTCTGCAACTCCTATAAAAGAATCAAAACCAGAACGTAAACCAGCCACATTTTCTTCTTGTTTTGGATTGCTTCGCAACCGGTTTATCGCATTAATGGCACTGGCAATATTTTTAATTGTTGGTGCCGAAGTAGCTATGAACACAAACATTGCAAATATTCTTGTCGAAAGATATGACATAACTCTTGAAAAAGCGGTTATAGGAATAAGTGTGTTCTATGCAGGAGAAACTATATCACGTTTAATTGGCGGTGTCGTATTGAGCTGGTTTTCAATAAATCGGTTTTTATTATTAATTGTTCTACTCGCATTATTGGGAATATTCGGTATCTTTTTAGCACCAGTAAGCATGGTTGCATTTATAGCAATATTTTTGACCGGGTTAGGAATGGGTAGCATGTTTCCTGTAATTTTCTCATTGGCTTTAAACAAAATGCCTGAACATGCCAATGAAATTTCAGGTTTATTGATAATGGCTGTATCTGGTGGTGCCGTAATCCCCCTTCTAATGGGTTTTGTAATCACACTTTTTGGTCCTGCTGTAAGTATCTTTACATTAGGTATTTGCATGTTATATGTCTTAGGGATTTACATTTTTGTACAAAAACAAAGTAGAAAAGCCAATTAATAGGAGTTTAATATTTCAAATCCGTTGGCGGAATTAATTTGTTAATAAATTATTGGATAACTAAACTATGAATTTTTCGTCGGTAGACACCATTGTTTTTATTGGATATGCCTTGATTGTTGTTGGTGTAGCACTGTTAGTGTCGAGAACAAAAAAAGGTACAAAAAAAACAGCCAAAGATTATTTTCTGGCAGATAAGTCACTTCCATGGTGGGCTGTAGGAGCTTCACTGATAGCTGCAAATATTTCTGCAGAGCAATTCATCGGGATGTCAGGTTCTGGATATGCTATTGGCCTTGCAATGGCCAGCTACGAATGGACAGCTGCAGTTGTACTGATTGTTGTTGCAAAATATTTCCTTCCTATATTTTTAAAAAACAATATTTACACCATGCCACAGTTTCTTGAACTACGTTTTGATAAAAGAGTAAGAACTGTGTTAGCCGTTTTCTGGTTACTGCTATACATCTTTATATATCTTACTTCAGTACTATACCTGGGTGCCCTTTTTTTACAAACTGTTTTTAAAATTGATTTGATTTATGGAATCATCATACTTGCATCTTTTTCAGCACTTTATTCCATTTATGGAGGATTAAAAGCCGTCGCATGGACTGATGTTATTCAGGTTGTTTTTTTAATAGGTGGTGGAATACTAACAACCGTTCTTGCCTTAAATCATTTATCGGAAGGAAAAGGGGTAATCAATGGTCTTTCCATCCTCATCGAAGATGTTCCTGAAAAGTTTCACATGATTATCAGAAAAGAACAACTTATGATACCTGATGGTAGTGGAGGTGTGAAAGATGCTTGGATGGACCTTCCGGGATTAAGTGTATTAATAGGTGGTCTTTGGATTGGTCATTTTGCCTATTGGGGTTGCAATCAGTACATTACACAAAAAGCCATTGCTGCAAAAAATCTGGCAGAAGCACAGAAAGGCCTTTTGTTTGCTGGTTATCTAAAAGTGTTATTACCATTCATTGTAGTTATTCCTGGAATTGTAGCTTACAGCTTAAATGCCGACCTTGTAAAATCAGACGAAGCATACCCGTGGTTGCTGCATAATTTCGTACCTGGTGGATTTCGGGGTGTTGCGGTTGCAGCATTAGTTGCAGCCATCGTTTCATCTTTAAGTTCCATGATAAACAGCACATCCACCATTTTCTCCATGGATATTTACAAAGCTTTTATCAACCCGAAAGTTTCGGACCACCAAATTGTAAAAACCGGACGAATTTCAGGATTTATAGCCATTATTATTGCCGTACTCATCGCAAAACCTTTGTTGGGAAATTTGGACCAGGTATTTCAATACATACAGGAATACACGGGATTTACAACTCCAGCAATTTTTGCCATCTTTATATTCGGTCTGTTCTGGAAAAAAGCAACGCCTAATTCTGTTATTTGGGCAGCAATTTTAGTAATCCCACTGTCACTTGGTTTTAAGTTGCTTTTGCCCGGATTACCTTTTATGAACCGTTGGGTTGTGGTATTTATAATCCTTGGGCTCGTCATTATCTCCATAAGTTTATTTGAATCGGGTAAAAACAAATCCAGGGCTATTGATATTGATAATAAGTTATTTCATACTTGTACTACTTTTAACATCGGGTCAGTAGTTATATTCGCCATACTTGCGGTACTTTACAGCGTTTTCTGGTGATACAGTAAATAATCTACATCTTATACTTAAAATTAAAAAAATATGCAGAGAAAACGAATAGGAATCGAAATTGGAGGTACAAAGTTTCAGGCAATTGTAACTGATGATCAATTAAATGTACTCGACAAAGTTGTTGATACGGTTGGTGAGACAAAGGAAGCAATCATTCTTCAGGAAAAAATTAAGAAAACAATTTCTATACTAACTTCTATTCATGATATCGAATCAATAGGAATTGGTTTTGGCGGACCAATAGATATAAAGACCGGCAAAATTATTACATCATTTCAGGTAAAAGGATGGAACAATTTTAATATCAAAACCTGGCTTAACAATCTATTCAATATTCCGGTTTTTGTTGATAATGATGCTAACGCAGCCGCCCTTGCAGAAGCCAGATTAGGATGTGGAAAAAATTACAACCGGGTTTTTTATATTACACTCGGCAGTGGGGTTGGTGGAGGTTTTATAATTAATGGTTCTGTTTACCATGGTAAATCCCATTGTGAATCGGAGTTTGGTCATATTCGAATTAATAAAACAGGAGAAACCATTGAATCGAGTTGTTCCGGTTGGGCTTTAAATAAAAAACTAACCGAATACATTCTAAATGAACCAGAAAAAATTTTATCAAAAATTGTACAACAGAAAAGAACTGATCCTTCAAAATGTTTGTTAGAAGCAATAAACAAAGGTGATGTTAATGCACATAAAATATTTGATGATTTAATTGATAACCTTGCTTATGGATTATCTCATGTGATACACATTCTTAATCCAAACATAATAATCTTTGGCGGTGGCCTATCACTTATTGGTGAATATTTAACAAATTCCATAATTAAAAAATTACCTCAATTCCTTATGCCATCATTAAAAAATGAACTTCCTGAAATTAAAATTGCTTATTTTAAGGAAGATGTTGTCCCATTGGGTGCAGTTTTACTTGCAAATACAAATTTTAATTAAACTAATAAAAAATACGAAATGGAAAATCAAATAGAAAAATGGTTGAATAACTATCTAAATGAATACTATCGGGCATTAAAATCAATCTCACCAGATATTATTTTACCTATTTTATCCACTTTCATAAAATCGTGTAAAGAAGAAAAACAGATTTTTGTTTTCGGAAATGGAGGAAGCGCATCAAATGCTTCACATTTTGTAACCGATTTTGCCAAGGGAGTTAGCGATTCCTCAAAGAAAAAAATAAGAGCTTTATCCCTAAACGAAAATGTTAGCTTAATGACTGCCATTAGTAATGACTATGCCTATGATGATGTTTTTTCAAAGCAGCTTGCCAACTTAGCCAATCCAGGCGATCTTGTTTTTACTTTGAGTGTAAGCGGAAACTCACCCAATTTAGTTAAGGCACTGGAATGGGCCAATAAAAACAATGTACATACGATTGCACTTGTTGGAGGGAAACAAGGGATATTATACGATTTAGCAAAACAATCGGTGGTTATAGATTCTCTTCATTATGGCCATGTTGAAGATATTCATATGTTTGTTTGCCATATTATAACCTATGCATTAATGGAAAATCCAAAAATGATTTAACTGTAATTTTATTCGAATGAAAAACTATTGTCCGGGGAAAAAAGCCTTCTGTTCTGCTATGAAAAATGATGTTTCAATTGTCTTGCTTTCTATTTTGTTTTCCTGTTCTTCAACAACTCAACAATGGCTTGGTCAGGATTTTTCAGAAGGATTTGGAATATTGAAAATGGGAAATTCTGAAATTGTTGGCCGATTTGGAGGAGGAGCCTGGGGAAGGATTAATGGAGCTGACTTTGATGGCGATGGTGACATCGACATTGTCGCTAATTTTGGACGGGGAGGAAATGCTGTTGGAACATTTGCCGGGCTCTATTTTTATGAAAACATCGGAACTTCAGTAAATGGGTTGTTAGACAGCGGCACCAAATTATCTAATAAAGAAGGGGATGTTTATGTTGGCGATTCAAACGGTGACGGGTTGCCGGATATCTGGTGTGAGGGTGAACTTTTGATAAACCAATCCTCAAAAACCAAAATAAAATTTTCTGAGGCGCTCATATCCGAAAACCCGGATTGGTTGTTGGCCGGGGAATACGACTGGAATGGAGACGAAATTGTAGATGAATTTATCAGATCCAGATGGCACCTTGAATGGATCAATGGTAAAACGAATGATACTTCCCGCTTATCGGTTGGGGGAACAGAATGGTTGGAAGATATTTTTATTCGCCCATTTGTATGCGACTGGGATGGTGATAATGATCCCGATTTGCTGATTGGACAGGAAAGCGGGCATATTACGTTTGTAGAAAATTCATCTGGAACTTTACTGGAAGAAAAACATATTCTGCAAAAAAATCCCAATGTAAAAAGTGGATGTGCTAGTGTTCCCAGTCTTTGTGACTGGGATAATGACGGAGACATAGACATAATTGTTGGAACAGCCGCCGGATTCCTTGAGTTATATGAGAATGACAGAGGAGAATTTAAACCTGTTAAAAGATTGGAAGCTTTGGGAAAAGTGATTCGAATTCAGGCTGGAGAACTTGGATCGGTTCAAGGCCCTGGAGAAGCCCGATGGGGTTATCTGTGTCCGGAGGCAATCGATTGGGATATGGATGGAGATATGGATATTGTGGCTGGTTGTGTAACAGGGCAGAATTTATTTTTTGAAAATACCGGTTCTGCCCAAATTCCTGCATTGGCACCTGCAAAGAAACTGACGGTTGACTGGGGCGAAACAGAACCTGTTTATCCAAAAGGGATGCGATATGAACCCGGACAAAATGAGTTAATAACCCAGTGGAGGTGCAAACCTGTTGTAATGGACTGGAACGGAGATGAATTACCGGATTATATAACTATCGACGAAAAAGGCATTTTGGCTTGCTATCCCCGGTTTCGCAGGACTAATGGCAGTCTTGGACTAAAGCCGGCAACTTATCCTTTTGTGGATGAAAATAATGAGCCATTGGTTTTCTGCACGCACGAAAATCCGGGGCGTAACGGCAGGATTAAATTTTCTTTGGCCGACTGGGATGGTGACGGAGATTTGGACATCATTCGAAATGGCGGAGACAGGTATGGCAAAAACAACCTTGATAACGGGTGTAATTTTGTTTATCTCGAATGTTTGAGAACGGAAAACAACAAATCTGTATTCAGGTGGAAAGGGGAACTCATTCAAAAAAATGAAATACGTCTCCAGGGGCATACTGATTCTCCCGTTGTGTTTGATGTGGATCAAAATGGAAGCCCCGATATAGTATCAGGCTGTGAGGATGGAAATATCTACTGGTTTCTGAGAGAATGGATTAAAAATAAAGAAGTTGTCAAAAGTCGATTGTTGAAAAGAAAGAACAATACCATGTAATTGATAATCAATAATGAGGTATCATTCTTTCAAAAAAATAATGTTGAGTAAAAGTATAATACTAAAGTTTCGCACAAAGCAGTATAGTTGATAATTAACAATTTAATGTTGAAAAAAACAGCATGTTTCTTAAGTTAATTCTTTAATTTTTAATAAATTAGGGTTGAAACAAAAAACAAAAAACATGCTGCAGAGTAAAGATATTAAAAACATTTGGGAATTAAAAAACGGTTTTACACATAGTTGGGTTGAACCGGAATTTATAGCAAGTTCATTGAAATTATTTTCTTTTTCACAATTAAGCAAAGCGGTATCTGAGGTAAAGCAAAAAGGCTACAG
>JAWLCL010000033.1:0-13893 GCA_041687255.1 Mariniphaga sp.
TCCTTTTTTTATTTTAACCGCAGCAGCTCAGCCGGTAGTGCATTCCGCATTAGCGGAAGGGTCCTGGGTTCGAGCCCCAGCTGAGTCACCAGGAAAATTAAAAAGGAAAGTCGTGAGGCTTTCCTTTTTTTATTTTAACCGCAGCAGCTCAGCCGGTAGTGCATTCCGCATTAGCGGAAGGGTCCTGGGTTCGAGCCCCAGCTGAGTCACCAGGAAAATTGAAAAGGAAAGTCGTGAGGCTTTCCTTTTTTTATTTTAACCGCATATTTAAACCCATAAAATCCTTATTTTTATAGAGGTGATTTTAATTGTTTCAATCATTAGCTCATTCGCTCTCAGAAAAAGAGCCTTAGAAGTGATTTCAAGATAAATCATCAAATACTAAAAAATTTAAATTGAAAGCTTTCACCCTTTGTTATGTATACTGTCTATATTTTGTACAGTCAAAAGTTAAATCGGTTTTATGTAGGATACACCAATAATCCAGATAGGCGCCTCAGCGAACATAACCGCAAAAAAGGAAAATATACCGACAATGGGATTCCTTGGGAACTCGTCTATACTGAAGTATATGAAAACAAAAAAGAGGCAAGCGACAGGGAAAAATTCATTAAATCGAAGAAATCCCGTTTCTTCATCCAAAATCTGGTTAGCTCAGCCGGTAGTGCATTCCGCATTAGCGGAAGGGTCCTGGGTTCGAGCCCCAGCTGAGTCACCAGGAAAATTGAAAAGGAAAGTCGTGAGGCTTTCCTTTTTTTATTTTAACCGCATATTTAAACCCATAAAATCCTTATTTTTATAGAGGTGATTTTAATTGTTTCAATCATTAGCTCATTCGCTCTCAGAAAAAGAGCCTTAGAAGTGATTTCAAGATAAATCATCAAATACTAAAAAATTTAAATTGAAAGCTTTCACCCTTTGTTATGTATACTGTCTATATTTTGTACAGTCAAAAGTTAAATCGGTTTTATGTAGGATACACCAATAATCCAGATAGGCGCCTCAGCGAACATAACCGCAAAAAAGGAAAATATACCGACAATGGGATTCCTTGGGAACTCGTCTATACTGAAGTATATGAAAACAAAAAAGAGGCAAGCGACAGGGAAAAATTCATTAAATCGAAGAAATCCCGTTTCTTCATCCAAAATCTGGTTAGCTCAGCCGGTAGTGCATTCCGCATTAGCGGAAGGGTCCTAGGTTCGAGCCCCAGCTGAGTCACCAGGAAAATTGAAAAGGAAAGTCGTGAGGCTTTCCTTTTTTTGTTTTAACCGTAGAAGATCACCCGGTAATCCGGGATCACTTTATAAAATCGCAAAATTAGCGAGACTATATCGAGGCCTGTTGAAATTTTTGCTATAAAACAGGTCTCTCTGCATATAACCATCTGATATCCATTGTTTAATCTGGTGCGAACTGGACTTATTTGCTGTTTATTTCAAGCAGTTTTTCATCAGGCACTTTTAAACATTTCAAATCGACTCAAAAAAGACGTACGGATTTTATAAATTTTCAATACCCAGAAAAGATATACCTCATAAACAATGGTATTGATAAGATGATTTTATTTTTTAATTTCGTAAAATAACTAGTTTTTACGATACTCTAAAAAATATTAGAATGATTGCGAAACCGCATAGATCAAACTTACCAGGCTCCTACCGCTGCCTGTTCAGCTGCAGGTTGTTTTATATATAGCCCACTCCCACTTTACAATTCGATATACTTTTTTTGAATTATTTCGTATGCATAAACAGGCGTACCCATTTCATCCACTAATTTTTTCTGAAATGACTTTCACCAAAATAAAAATCGATAAAACCCCGGAACGGCCGGCTGGTGCAGCATCTAATTTTAACACAGCAGAAAACCAAAAAGGTGAACCGGGGATGAACGACCGCATTCAGCAGCTGCGCAAACAAAGCGTGGAAACACAGGAATCACTTTCCATTGAACGGGCGCTGATTACCACCCGTTTTTATAAAGAAAACGAAGGAAAATATGCCGTGCCTATGATGCGTGCCCTCAATTTCATGGAAATCTGTAAGCACAAAACGATTTATATTGGCGATGATGAGCTGATTGTTGGCGAAAGGGGTCCGGCACCCAAGTCAGTGCCCACTTTCCCGGAACTGACCTGCCACAGTGTGGAAGATTTTCACGTGTTAAATTCGCGTGACCAGCAGCGATATACGATCTCGCAAAAAGACATTGATCTTTATGAAAAAGAAGTAATTCCCTATTGGAAAGGCCGCACCATGCGCGAACGTATTTTCAGTCATGTCCCGCATGAATGGAAAGCAGCTTACGAAGCAGGAGTGTTTACCGAATTTATGGAGCAGCGGGCGCCCGGCCACACCGCCCTCGATGGAAAAATCTATCAAAAAGGAATGCTCGATTTCAAAAAAGAGATTGAAGCGCACATTCAGCGCCTTGACTTTTTGAACGACCCGGAGGCCACCGACAAACTGGAAGAGCTGAAAGCAATGGCTGTTTCGTGCGATGCTGCTGTTCTTTTTGCAGAACGACATGCAGAATTAGCCCAAAAAATGGCCCAAACAGTAACGAACCCTCAACGCCAAAAGGAACTCAGACAAATAGCCGAAGTTTGCCGTTGGGTACCTGCCCATGCGCCGCGAAACCTTTGGGAAGCCATTCAAATGTATTGGTTTGTGCACCTGGGAACTATTACCGAGTTAAACGGGTGGGATGCTATGAATCCTGGGCATTTTGACCAGCACCTGCAACCTTTTTTTCAGAGAGATTTAGCCGAAGGAATACTCACGCGCGAAGAAGCAAAAGAATTAATAAGTTGTTTTTGGATAAAGGTAAACAACCATCCGGCTCCGCCTAAAGTGGGTATCACCGCCCGCGAAAGCGGGACCTATAACGATTTTACCAACATCAACATTGGTGGCGTGAAATCAGATGGTTCCGACGGAGTGAGCGATGTTTCGTACCTGATGTTGGAAATCATTGAAGAACTTCATATTCTGCAGCCTGGCAACTCGGTGCATATCAGTGCCAAAACACCCGACCATTTTTTAAATGCAGCCTGCAAAGTGATTCGACAGGGACACGGCTATCCGTCGGTTTTTAATCCGGATGTGTACGTCCAGGAATTACTGCGCCAGGGAAAGTCGATTCAGGATGCCCGCGAAGGCGGTTGCAGTGGTTGCATTGAAGCAGGTGCGTTCGGAAAAGAAGCATACCTGCTGACCGGTTATCTGAATGTCCCGAAAATCCTGGAAATTACGCTCAACAATGGAATAGATCCACTAACCGAAAAAAAAGCCGGCATTGAAACCGGAGATCCGCGGGAGTTCAAAAATTTTGAAGAACTTTATGAAGCATTCCTGAAGCAGTTAAATTTTGTGGTTGACCAAAAAATCAGGGTAAGCAATTACATCGACCAGATGTTTGCCAAATATGCACCGGCCCCGTTTCTTTCGGTAGTTATTGAAGATTGTATCTCCAACGGAAAAGATTACTATAACGGTGGACCACGTTATAATACAAACTATATTCAGTGTACTGGTCTTGGAACGGTTACCGACAGTCTTTCGGTTTTGAAAAAACATATTTTCGAGGATAAAACATTCAGCATGAAAACATTGCTGAATGCCATTTCGAAAAATTACGAAGGCGAAGAAAAGTTACGACAACGCATCATCAACCGGACGCCGTTTTTTGGCAATGACGATGAATATGCAGATAAAATTGCAGAACGGGTTTATAACGATTTGCTGGCTGCCATCGACGGAAAACCAAACGTGAAAGGCGGACAATATCATCTAAATATGCTTTCCACCACCTGCCATGTTTATTTTGGGAAAGTGCTGGGTGCAACTCCAAACGGACGTTTCTCCGGCAAGTCCATTTCGGATGGAACTTCGCCATCGCACGGTTGTGATACCCACGGACCAACCAATGTTATCCGTTCGCTGGGAAAACTCGACCAGGTAAAATCAGGTGGAACCCTACTCAATCTGCGATTTGTGCCAAGTTTACTGAAACGCGAAAAAGATGTTGAAAAACTTGGCCACCTCATCCGCAGCTATTTTACCTTGGGAGGTCACCACATTCAGTTTAATGTTGTGGATACTGCCACTTTACTTGCCGCACAGGCCTGTCCCGAAGATTACAAGGATTTGATGGTGCGCATGGCCGGTTACAGCGACTATTTCAATGATATGAATGCCGACCTGCAGCAGGAAATTATCGACAGAACAGAGAATGAAGGATTTTGAAACAGATAATATGTACAGAGTAGTTAATAATGAGAATACTGAAATTGTCATTTCGATGACGAAGGAGGAGAAATCTGCTTATTTGAAAAGATTTCTCATTCGTGCCTCCTTCGAAATGACAAAATAAAGCCTCACCGCTTAAAGATGACGCCACTGATTTTTGACATACGCCGCTACTCCATAAACGATGGCCCGGGCATTCGGATTACTATTTTTATGAAAGGGTGCCCGCTGAAATGCAAATGGTGCCACAATCCGGAAAGCCAGTTGCCGGAAGTGCAAAAGCTCTACACCGCTTCCAAATGTATTGGGGCCCGGGAATGCATTGAAGTGTGTCCCGGAAATGCACTCACATTAACGCCCCTAGGTATTGTTACTGATTCCGATGCCTGTACTTTGTGCGGAAAATGTGCGGAAGCCTGCCCTACCAAAGCCGTCGAAATGTCGGGGAAGTTTTTTTCGACAGCAGAACTTCTGGCCATTATTGAAAAAGAGCGGGTGCATATTGATCAGTCGGGAGGAGGTGTTACTTTCTCTGGCGGCGAACCACTTATGTACCCTAAATTTCTAATTGAAATGCTGAAAGCCTGCGGCCAAAAAGGTCTGCATCGCGTAGTGGATACCAGTGGTTTTACTGAAACAAAAACCCTGCTTGAAGTGGCAAAGCACACCGACCTGTTTCTTTTCGATTTAAAACTGATGAATCCGGAAAAACACAAACAGTGGACAGGAGTCAGCAATCAACTCATCCTAAAAAACCTTAAGATACTGGCGGAAATAGGAGCGAACATTAACATTCGGATTCCGCTCATCAAAAATGTAAATACTGGGAAAAATGAACTCTCAGAAATGGCCGGATTTGTTGCTTCATTGCCTGGAGAAAAGCCTGTTGTAAACCTCCTTCCATATCACAATATTGCCTCAGGGAAATATAAAAAGCTGGAGATTCCTTATGATAATGAAGAGATGGCGGAACCAACAGAAAAAGAGATTCAGCAGGCGGAAGAAATATTCCATTCGTTGGAGATTGAAACAGAGGTTGGAGGATAGTATTTTTTTAACGAGTTTCAAATTCAGTTTCAGAAATTGACATATTTATTCACACTTTCAATGGCAGAATTCGCGAAAAACATTACTAGTGTGTGCCTGAATTGAAATTGATGGCCAATGACGGGCTTTTACAGTCGAACATCATTTTAAAACCCGAACCCAGCAACGCAGGTGATGCCAGCTAAGTCACCAGAAAGATTGAAAAGGAATTTCGAATAGCTTTCCTTTTCTTATTTTAACAGCAGAAGATCAGTCGATAATCCCCATTTCATCATTAACGAATAACCTGCCCAAAGAAAACAGCATTTGATAACATCCTGCTGGTTCCCCTCCACATGCCGCGGAATATCATGTTCTCATGAAAACTTATTATTTTGCCGCTTCCCGATGATTCAACGGTCACGACCGGTGCACCTTTTATTCTGTCGATATTTTGCTCAGAAACAAAGCCACTCAGGTAAGGATTTTCGGTGAAAAGAACCGGATGGGAGTACTTTTCCTCCAGATTTTCAGCTAGCCGATTACCTGTTTTAAACACTGGCAACTCTTTTCTTTTATAACCGAAGCATATAGGATGAGTCAAATCCAATGTGGCATTGAAAATGGCGCCTGCTATGGCATTCAGACTATTTTCCTTCGAACGATCGGCATAGTTCAGATAACGTGTGGTATCAGGGTTAATTCTGCTCTTTTGCTTAATTTCACTCAATTCGTTTTTTGCAGTCCACGATGTTGCCCCGGTGCAGGCAATCAATGTCCCGCCATCCTGCACCCATTGCTTAATCCGTGTGGCAGTTTCTCCATTTAAATCATTAAATGAACCTCCGGGTAATATCATTACATTGTAACGGTTCAAATCGATGTACCTGAAAGAGGCGGGCTCGGCCAGACACACCGGAACCTGATAACCCTGGTCGAACAGGTGCCATATCTCCCCTGCTTCCCTGCTGCTTACTCCGTTTCCTGCTGCCATAATAACCTCCGGCTTTTTCAACTGCATAAAACTGTTACTGCCCAAATCGATCCCTTCAGGCGATCTTCCGGTTGTTAAGCCAAAGAAATCGATGCCCGTTTTTTCTGCAACTTTTGTTACCAGGTCGAAAATTTCTCCATCATCCAACGATTGATTGCGTGCAGGTACCAAAATGGTTCCCCGGTTAAATTGTTCCATTTTATCATTTAACCGAAAGCTGAATTCCTCAGTTGCTACTTTTGTAAATAACCCTTCTTCCTGGAGTTTGTACAAGGCTTCAGGTGCCGAATGTTCATTCCACCGGAAAACATAGGCCACTTCACTTTTTCCCCCATTTAAACGACCGGTAATTTTTCCTGCAGTTGCTTTATTGGCTGAATACTGAATATCTTTTAGTGAGGTGATTTTTGCAAAGGGAATGTTATATGCGAATGGGAAATTCCATGTGGAAACATCGTAAAATGTGCTGTCGGAAAAGGATGAAACTTCCTCAAAAAGCGACTGAATCAGCCTGAACTGTTTCTGCTTTAAAGGGACAACATAACTGCTGCCTGCATTGAATATTTTTCCGCTTATCACCACCTGCTGTTCATTGGGAAATACATCAATGCGATGCCGGTTAAGCAAATCAACAAAAGCGTCAGTGTTTATCCTGTCGGTTTCACTCCCGAAAATGTATGCCTTTACAGAATTGTTTTCAGAAAGGCGCAGCGATTCTTCATAAAACTCTTTCTGGAAATTAAGCAGTTCTTCTTTCATGTTTATTGCAGCATCCAATGTCGACAAAGTAACAGCAAACTGATTTCGGATACCGTATGCCAGTTTCCGGATTCCATTATCTGTTTCCCTGATTCTTCCCCTGAAACCAGCCTGTTCAAAAAGAATTCCTACGCTGCCATTCACATCGGGATAAGATGAGCCTTTTCCAAAATAATAATCATCAAAATTCTCTTCCGAGAAATAATTTGTTCCAATACTATCAAGGTAATGTGCATGGTATTGGGCTATTTTATCCGTCAGGATGTAATTCTTCTCCGGCGTCAGAGGATTATTCCGGCTGGGCACCCCCGGTTGGAAAAAGAACGTAGAATTTGCCCCCATCTCATGATGATCGGTAACAATATTGGGTTTCCATTCATGAAATTTTTCAACCCTTCCCCTGCTCTCAGGATGCACCAGGGGAAGATAGTCACGATTCAGGTCAAACCAATAGTGGTTGGTACGTCCTCCGGGCCAAACCTCCCTGAACTGACGTGAATCGGGACTGGTCATATCAGTAACACCCTGATGCATGTTTGCCCATGTGCTGTGGCGGGTAAAGCCATCGGGATTCAAACTTGGATCAATAAGAATGATGGTGTTTTTAAGCAGCCGATCAATTTTTTCACCCCGGGCTGCCGCCAGATAATATGCTGAAAGAACCGATGCATTAGGTGCACTTGATTCATTGCCATGCACACCGTACCCTAAAAAAACTACCAGAGGAACTGTTTCTGCTGGAACCTCAGCTCCAGGTTCACTGAATTGACAATGAAGCTCCCGAAGTTGATCCAGCCGGGAGTGGTTTTCCGCTGATGTTACAACCAAATGAATTAAAGGCCTGTTCTCATGTGAACGGGCATACTCTATAACAACAACCCTGTCGGAAACCCTCGCAATTTCGTTCATATAGGAGAGGATTTGTTCATAATTCAGATGCCACTCCCCCATCTGCTGATGAAAATACGCTTCAGGGGAGGGAATCCCTGAATCATAAACTACATCTTCTTCAGGTAAAAAATAATTTAACTTTTCCTGGGCTTTGCTGTTCATAAGGAACATTGGCAGAAGCAGCAGTAAACAAACTATAACTTTCATTGTGATTTTGAATTATTGATCGGATTAAAAAAGACTAAACCTCTTCCTACTGATTTCCGAAGATTGGTAAAAATTTGAAATAATCAAAACAACTGAAAAAGATAATTACCTAACAGTTGGTGTGGACTTAAAAAAATCCAAAAATCAGAAAAAATCAATCCAGTATTTATTTGCAGCAAATCAGAAAATGCTTTTAAAATTCATAGCACAGGCATACTGTTGACTTTATCTACATATTTGTGAAATAAAGCCTCTATATTATAAACACACATACATAACTTCACAGCAAAACACTGAATAACACCTGAGAACAAACAACCCACTTCGATTGGCATGCTTTTTAAACGGTACATATAAAAGTATTAAGTTCTTTGAAGCTGCAGGACAGGATGAAATAATTTGAAAGGAGCATGTACTACAAGACTCCCCCACTATAGATTAATATTTAAATGGCTATTGGGGCATTTGAATTTCTTGTATGCCGGTCCGGTTAAAATTGAAAATCAATTATAACATCAGCATACAATCACCCTGTCTATTTATAACAGTTTACGAATCATAAAATTCAGGATTATGAAAACAAAAAGAAATTTTATAAGTCAGGTCTTAAAAACCACCCTTTTGTTATCAGGTGTTTTTTTGTTCATGACAAGCGCAGGACAAGATGCAGGTACTTCATTCGATGACTGGGATGTAGATGGTGATGACCGGATATATAAGAACGAATTCGATGAACATCTTTACGACCAAACCTACGGTACGGATGTCACCAGAGAGGATATCTATGACGAAGATCAGTTTTATGAATCGGCATTCGACTGGTGGGATGCTTACGATGACCAGCGGCTGGATGAAACCGAATGGGATTTAGGTTACGAGCATTCATTCGGAAAGTATGTAGATGGTGATTTTGATGCCTACGATGCCGACAGTGACAACTTTCTCAGTCCAGAAGAATATCGTGATGCATTGGGCGACTCCGACTATTTTACAAGCTGGGATGTCAATGATGATGATTACCTGGATGCAGATGAGTATTCATCCGGACTTTTTGATACATGGGATATAAATGACGACGATTACCTTGATGAGGATGAGTTTAATATCTTCAATCCTAACTAGTCAGTTTTCCCGTTGTCAGAAAAAGAAGAAAATCATAATTCCCCACACAGCAAAAAAGAAAGTCTTTATATTCATTTGAGCTACTACAGTTTAAACTCAATATAAATTCATCATTAACTCATATATAACTCAATGTAAATTCAATTATAATTGAGTTTACATTGAGTTTATATTGAATTTGAATTGAGTTAATATTGAGTTTAGTCCGGAGAAGGTGTAGCGAAAGTAAGGATTTATGGTTAGGCATCCGGGACTTTGACTTTGTAAGTCAAAGATCTTAAAGATCGTTTTAAAAAGCAGAGTTTGGACCGGCAGGTTTCTTTGCTGAGGCTAAAGATGTCTGACTTACAAAGTCCGACTCCCGTCAGGCCTGACTGGTCATTTCAAGTTCCTCTTTCAAAAACTTAGCAGTGTACGATTTTTTGTTTTTGGCAACCTGTTCGGGTGTGCCGGCACATAGAATTTCACCACCGTTTTTACCGCCCTCGGGGCCCAGGTCGATGATGTGATCGGCTACTTTGATAACATCCATATTATGCTCGACAACTATTACAGTGTTTCCCTTATCTACAATTTTATTCAGCACATCGAGCAGTACGCTGATGTCTTCAAAATGAAGTCCGGTGGTGGGTTCATCGAGGATGTATATTGTTTTGCCGGTATCGCGTTTGGCCAGTTCAGCAGCCAGCTTCACCCGTTGCGATTCTCCACCCGACAGTGTAGTTGACGACTGCCCCAGGGTGATGTATCCCAGTCCCACTTCCTGTAATGTTTTCAGCTTTATGACGATATTCGGTATGTTTTCAAAAAACTCCACACCCTGGTTGATTGTCATCTCCAGCACATCGCTGATAGACTTCCCTTTGTACCTTACTTCAAGGGTTTCGCGGTTGTAGCGCTTTCCGTTACACTTGTCGCAATGGACATATACATCGGGCAGAAAGTTCATCTCGATAAGTTTCATTCCGCCTCCCTGGCATTCTTCGCAACGTCCGCCCTTCACATTGAAAGAAAAACGGCCGGGTTTGTAGCCCCTGATTTTTGATTCAGGCAGTTGGGTAAACAGGTTGCGGATATCGGAAAACACACCGGTATAAGTAACAGGATTTGATCGCGGGGTACGGCCAATGGGTGACTGGTCGACACGGATCACTTTGTCGGCATTGTCAATTCCTTCCACTTTCCTGTAGGGCAGCGGGTCCTGCACCGAATTGTAGAAATGCTGGCTAAGAATTGGCTGCAGGGTTTCGTTAATCAGGGTTGATTTTCCGCTTCCCGAAACTCCCGTAATACAAATAAAGGTTCCCAGCGGGATTTCAAGGTTCACATTCTTAAGGTTATTTCCTGTACAACCTTTAACCTTCAGCACCTTGCCATTTCCTTTCCTGCGGGTTTCCGGAACTTTTATCATTTTCCGGTGGTTGAGGTAATCGGCAGTGAGGGTTTTTGACTTCAGCACATCAGCCGGGATTCCTGCGGCAACAACTTCCCCGCCGTGTCTTCCGGCGTGAGGCCCCATATCGATGAGCCAGTCGGCATGCAGCATGGTATCCCGGTCATGTTCCACCACTACAACTGAATTCCCGCTGTCGCGGAGTTGCTCCAGGGCTTGTATCAGTTTCAGGTTATCGCGGTGATGAAGACCGATGCTGGGTTCATCAAGGATATACAGCACATTCACCAGTTGAGACCCTATTTGGGTAGCCAGCCGGATGCGTTGCGACTCACCTCCCGACAGGCTTTGTGCGGTGCGGTCGAGCGCCAGATAATTGAGCCCCACGCCCAGCATAAACCCCAGTCGGTCACGGATTTCCTTAATAACCTCTGCCCCGATTTGCCGCTGACGTTCGCTAAGCCGCTCTTCCAGACCTTCTAACCATGTTCCCAGTTCAGTTAAATCAAGCCGGGCCAGTTCTGAAATGTTTTTGCCGTCAATCTTAAAATGAAGCGATTCTTTTTTTAGCCGCTGTCCGTCACACTCGGGGCAAACAATTGTCTTAACAAACTGGTTGGCCCATTTTTGCGCCTTTTTTGCAGGATTATCCTCCCGCTGGCTGTCAATGTATTTCACTACCCCATCGTAGCTCATCATATAATTCATGCTGCTTCCCAGGGGAGTATTTTTGAGTTGAATGCGCTCACTGGTGCCAAACAGCACTGCATGTAATCCTTCTTCAGGTATATCCTTTACAGGCGTTTTTAGCGTAAATCCGAATTTTTCACCCAGCGCTTCGATTTGCCAGAATATCAATGAATTTCGATAGGCGCCAAGCGGAGCGATTCCTCCTTTTGCAATGCTCTTTTGCTTCTCGGGAATAAGTTTATCGGCATCGATTTCTGTAATCCTGCCCAGGCCGTTGCAATGCGGGCAGGCGCCCTGCGGCGAGTTAAAGGAAAAGTTATGAGGAGCCGGCTCACTGTAGGAAATGCCTGTAGTGGGGCACATTAACAGGCGGCTGTAATATTTAGCCGTATTGGTTTCATGATCAAGGATCATCAGTATTCCGTGCCCATGCTTCATGGCGGTCTGCACACTTGACTTCAGCCTTTTTTCCGAGGCATCATCAACTACCAGCTTATCGACAACTATTTCAATAAAGTGATTCTTATAACGGTCTACTTTCTGGTGATGCTTAATCTCTGTAATTTCCCCGTCAATGCGTGCATGCAGGAAACCTTTCCGCCTGATTTGTTCGAACAGTTCACGGTAGTGTCCTTTTCTTCCTTTAACTACCGGGGCAAGGATATAAATTCGTTTTCCCCGAAATTCCTTGTTAATGAGCTGAAGGATTTTCTCCTCGCTGTATTTCACCATCTTTTCTCCGGTATTGTATGACCATGCTTCACCGGCACGGGCATACAACAAGCGGAGGAAATCGTAGATTTCAGTAACGGTACCTACCGTTGAACGCGGATTACGGGTTGTAACTTTCTGCTCGATGGAGATTACCGGGCTCAGCCCTGTGATTTTATCCACATCGGGTCGTTCCAGGTTTCCCAAAAACGAACGGGCATACGCGGAAAAGGTTTCAATATAGCGGCGTTGCCCTTCGGCATAGATGGTATCGAACGCCAGGGAAGATTTGCCACTTCCGCTTAAACCTGTAATAACTGTTAATTTATCGCGTGGTATTTCCACTGTAATGTTGCGCAGATTATGTACCCGCGCACCATGCACCACTATTTTATCATCCGGTTCTGTTATTAAATCGTAAACCAGTTCGTCTGTTTGTTTGTCTTCCTGCATTTAAATTCTTCCTGGGCTAATTTTTTCCTGTGATCTTTTCCTGTTGGTTAATCCTTCAAAATGAAAGGCTAAACTTCTTCCATTACAGGAATTTTTATGATATACTTTTTACCGCGTGAATTGGTGAGGTTGTTTTCCCGTAGCCATGGATTAAAATCTTTCAGCAGCTTATAATTTATGTTGTGCTGAGAGGCGAAGTCAGCAAAGTCAGTCACTCCGCCATTGATCTCGACATCACGGGTTTGCACTACAGGATATTTTTCCTCATCGGCAACAATAAAGTTATACTCCTTTGGATTTTCCATAATTAGTTTCAGGGCAATTATCCGAAAAACATACCTGCTGGTTTCCTCACCAAAAAGAAGGTCGTAATACACATCGTTTTTTTGTCTTTTCATCTGTCGCTCCACTCCGGCCATTCCACCATTGTAGGCAGCAGCCACCATCGACCAGCTGCCGTATTTTTCATATGCCTTTAGTAAATAGTCGCAAGCGGCATAAGTTGATTTTTCTATATGGTAACGTTCATCAACTTCACTGTTTACTTCCAGCCCATACTCCTGAGCAGTGGTTGCCAAAAACTGCCATAACCCAACAGCACGGGCCGGTGAAACAGCACGGGGGTTTAAGCCGCTTTCGGCTACTGCCAGGTATTTAAAGTCGGCAGGTATACCTTTTTCGGCTAAAATTGGTTCAATAATAGTAAAATATCGGGGGGCCATTTTTATGAACCTCAACGTCTGAGAATGAAAATAGGAATTTACAAGCAGTTCGCGGTCGAGTGACTCCATGATGTCAAACCTTTCCATTGGAACAGGTTCGCCTGCAAATGTTACCGAATCGGGAATTTTAACCGATTTAAACATTACAGGCACTTCAATTTTCATTTCCCGGGACTCTTCACCGGTTGAAGAACCCGTTACTATAAAATACACCACAGCTATCTGCATCACGACTAAAACGGGTAAAAAAACCCTCCACAACTTTTTCCTGCTCATCTTCTTTCTTATTTTTTTTAACAACGCAAAATTACATTTTTAGTTGCTGGTTGCCAATGAAATTTAAAAAGATTCAGGAAGAAAAAATAAGGATTGATTCCGGTGCAGCGGAGAATTAAACCTATGGTAACTTTGTACCTGAACTTACTCTGTAAGATATTTATATAAAACGATTGACGAAGTTTTCCGAATCCCGTTATGGATGGTATAAAGGCAGAGCAATTATGACAGCAGGTGGTTTCGTCCCATCCGGGACGAGGGGGGATTTTCCGTATTGGTTGTTTTACCCTTATATTGTGCCTCCGGCACATTTCCCTTCGGTGGAATGAATGCCATGAATTAGAGGGTTTTCCTAATCCCGTTAGGGATTGCATATGGGTAGAATAATGATCGCAA
>JAWLCL010000034.1:0-13565 GCA_041687255.1 Mariniphaga sp.
GGGTCCGAACCAAACAACTGCTTACCTGCTAATTCCAAACTGACCCCTCCCGACCTCCCCAAAGGGGAGGAGTAAGGCGCTTCGATGAAAGGCATGTAGGTGATTAAAAATGGCATTGTCAACCTTTTTTGCACCGGCCAAAGGTCCCCTTTTGGTGGATTTAGGGGGTCCGAACCAAACAACTGCTTACCTTCTAATTCCAAACTGATTCCTCCCAACCTCCCCAAAGGGGAGGAGTAAGACGCTTCGATGAAAGGCATGTAGGTGATTAAAAATGGCATTGTCAACCTTTTTTGCACCAGCCAAAGGTCCCCTTTTGGTGGATTTAGGGGGTCCGAACCAAACAACTGCTTACCTGCTAATTCCAAACTGACCCCTCCCAACCTCCCCAAAGGGGAAGAGTAAGACCCTTCGATGAAGTTAAGGCAGTTTATTCAATCCAAAAAAACTTTCAGATACGGCTAAACTTCCAGATAAAGGAAGCCCTTACCGTTTGGTATTCCAAATGCCGCAATCCATGCTGGTACTGTAGCCGAAAGGCTGTACCTAAAAAATCTTTGCGCAGGTCGAAATTGATTTGTGCAGGTCTGTCGCGTTCATTCTTATACCCTGAATAACCCGACAGGGATGATGAAAAAAGCCAGTTTCCCCTGGTGAAATCCATTCCCAGTCCGTACAGAAGGGCATCGTTTTGCAGGTTCAGCTCATCATTTGTCTGCCAGGTATAGAAACCCAGCATCAAAAAAGGTTTAAAGCTGCTGTTTACACTCACCAGTTCTTTAGAGAAGCTGAAGTCCATGAAATAGCCCGGACTGTCGGTAAATCGTGCACCTTCCAGTTGGTTACCCGAAGCTGTTTTTGTGGCAAAACGGAATACGGTGTTGGGAAAATCTCTGTTGCGCACCACCTGTATCAGTGTGCTGAAGTAAAAATCGCCTATGGCCGTTCCTTTGCCATTTTTAATACGGGCAAACCGTTCATTTCTTATTTCTTCTGAAAAAGAAAATCGTTCAAAGGCTACGCCATACATTTCCACAGCAATATTATTACCTGCAAAAGGAATATATATATAACCTGATAAATCTTGAGTTGGATCTCCCGGGTGAAAATGGCCTGAAGCTGTAACTTCAATCTCAGCTTCCCCTCTCAGCAATCCTTTCTGCACATGCGGCACCGGAAGGGCATTGGGGCCCAGGTAACCGGGTGTAATCTTTATCCAGTTGCGCCATCCGGGGTCCCCTTCTTCCCAGCCGTGCAGCTCATTCCACCACGAATAATCTTCACCGGTTTGCTGGGCAGCCCCTTGCAGGATGATGCTCATCAGAAGAATTATCAACAGGCGCCGCTTCATGTTTTGTAATTTTTATTTCCTGAAGATAAAAAAAGGACTGCAATAAATCTGCAGTCCCTGTGCTTATAAGTCAAGTTTTTCTCTAATGGCAGGCGGAATGGCATCCTTATGGACCATGATGCACATGGTTTTATAGCTTACATAAGGTTTGGAGGCATAAAAATAGCCGTTGAATTTGTTGTAATTACCCCATGAATTTTTCACCTTATAGAAGGTTTCACCGCGTTTGTCTTTGGCAATTCCAATGATGTGCATGCCGTGGTCATCGGTGGTCTGGAAATTATCAAAGGCTATTTGCCGCATTTCCTGGGTCACCTTTTTTTCCGGAACAGGCTTATCGAGCTTGTACAATTCTTTTTCACGTTCATTTTCCGGAAGCGCTTCCCAGCGGGCTATTTCAGCATCACTCATGTCTATTTCCGGAGCATCAGGCAATACTGCCACCCCCTGGTTTCCCGATACAAATCCCTTTTCGCTTACATCAGCAGCCCAGGCTATGGTAAAACCATTGTTCAGCGAATAGTCAATGATTTCTTCCAGTTCATGCAAAGGTACATTGTACATGGCATCCCACGACCAGTTATCGGGAACTTCCAGTATGAATTTTGAATAAAACGGATGGTGGGTATAAGAGGTGATCTCAACATAATCGTTCATGTTAAGCCCGACATAATCATTGGCAAAACTTAGGGGTGTCCAGGTTTTGCCATCGTAGGTGAAATTTTCCGGAATTTCTCCCAGGTATGAATCCAGTATCTGAGTATAGGCACCGTACCATGCAGAGCTTAGTTTACGGTTTTTATTTTCAACCACTGCATCCACATATTCCCTGAGCACGCGGTCCATTTCTCCATGTACATGCTTATCTTCTCCGTAATTCAAGCCCTGGTAAGCTCCTTCGGGAACAATTCCATATTTTGAAATTACATTGGTAACGTCATGAAAAGCTCCGCCGGCAGCAAAATTCAAATTGCCGTGAACGCGTACATGTTTTCTGGCCTTGTCAGCATAGGTATTGTATACTACAAACATTTCAGAGAAATTCACCCCGGGTTTTCCAAGCCGGAGCATTTCAGAGGAAAGAAATGAAAGACCCGAAAACGACCAGCAGGTTCCTGTACGATGTTGATCTTCAACAGGAGTTGTCAGCATTACTTTGATGTCTTCAAATTCCCATGGATCTCTTTTTTCGGTTGCATTATTCTCAGCGGAAGCGGGAAATAAAAAACCGACAGCAAAAATTGCTGTCAGCAGGTAACACATTCTTTTGTTCATTCAGTTAATTCTTTTTTTATTTGGTTCCCAAAATTAGAAATAAATTTTTTTTACGGAAATTTTTAATGTTCGAAAAGTTAAGGAGAGGATAATAGCAGACAGAGAAAACATCAGACAGTTAAAGTTTAGAATTTATAATGAAGAATAATGCTTGTTAAGCTGCCCCATCAGGGCGACACTTCATGGAGGTTCATCTTAAACCCGGGGGGCTGTCCCGGGCTGAAATAAATTGCCCTTTTAGGGCGTTTATTGGCTGAAGGCCTTGATTAATTCAGCCCGACGGCACCGCCCCGGGAACACATTACACAATTCTTTTTCTGCGCCCTGTAAGGGCAGCTTACAAATAACTCATTTTATTTATTTCTGCATACCTGAAACAGCCGGTCAGGTGGTCGTTTACCATTCCGGTGGCCTGCATGTGAGCATAAATAATGGTGGACCCGGTGAACTTAAATCCTCTCTTTTTTAAATCACCTGCAATTTTATCGGAAAGGTCAGTTTTTGCAGGTAACTCATTCATGCTGGAAAATACATTCACTATGGGCTTGAAATCCACGAATTGCCAGACGTATTTATCGAAGCTGCCAAACTCTTTTTGAACCTCCAGAAAGCAGCGGGCATTGCTTACGGTGGCAACAATTTTCTGTTTATTTCTTATTATTGATTTATCCAGCATCAGTTCAGCCAGTTTTTCATCGTTGTAACCTGATACGATTTCAGGGTTAAAACCATCAAACGCCTTTCTGAAAGCTTCCCTCTTGTTCAGTACTATCTGCCAGCTTAATCCTGCCTGGAAGCCTTCAAGCACCAGGAATTCGAACAGTTTTCTGTCGTCATGCACAGGTATTCCCCATTCGGTGTCGTGGTACCTGATCATTAATTCATTATTTTTTGCCCAATCGCATCTATTACACATTATTGTATATTTTTGGTGAAAAGTTAAATAAAACTAACGAAACGGCCTCCCGTTTTTTTTTAGTATTATTTTTGCGGACAGTGAAGAAGAGTATGAAGAAATATATTATAGCGCTGGTTTTGTTACTTAGTACAGCTTTATTAACCGAAGCACAACTGAACATCAACCATTATATGAGGGTGGGGCGCACGCGTATATCCATTGAGAACTATACCGGAGCCATTGAATATTTCAACATTGTAATAAAGTTTAAACCCTATCTGCCGGAGGCTTATTTCTACAGGGGAGTTGCCAAATTCCAGCTCGAAGATTTCAGGGGCTCAATAATTGATTACAACAAAGCCATTGAAATGAAGCCGTTTTACCCGTTAGCCTACATGTACAGGGGTATGGCATACCATAACCTGGAGGAGTATAAAAAAGCGATCGAGGATTACAACCGCGGACTGGAGTTTGATTCCGATAACGAACCCATCTACAACAACCGGGGTATAGCCAAGCTTGCGCTGAAGGATGTTGAAGGGGCTATAGCCGATTACAACAAGGCCCTTGAAATAAATCCCAAATCGACCAGTGCACTTATGAACCGAAGTAATGCTCATATAGTGCAGGGAAATGTGAAGGAAGCAATTCGCGACCTCAACCAGGTGATAATAATCCGTCCCCACTTCGCAGGAGCTTACCTGAACCGGGGCATTGCCCGTTTCGAAATGGACGATTATGCTTCTGCTTTGCGCGATTACGACCAGGCCATAAAATTTGAACCTGATAATGGCATGGCCTATAACAACCGTGGAATCGTAAAACATAAGCTGGGCGATTATGAAGGGGCCATCATGGATTACGATATGGCCATCCGGTTAAATGCGGAGCTGGCAAGCGCTTATTTTAACCGCGCAATGGCGCGGGAAGTGCTGGGAAGGCCCGGCTTCGAAAATGACTATCGTATTGCTGCTCATCTGAATCCGCAGTACGACCTGGAAGCCCGAAGACTGGATGCCGAACAGCTGGCTCAAAATCAGCAGCAGCAGTCGCAGCAAAACACTTCAACACAGGGGCAGGCTTCAACTGCCCAAAATAGCGCCCGGCAAAATACCAGTCAGCAAAATAATTCGGGGAATGCGGATCAGACCGCTTCTGACGATCCTGAAGACAAAGAATCGCAGCGTAAACGGAGGCAGCAAATTAACCTGATTGTCGAGGATACACGCGACCTGCCCGACAGCGATGAAGAGGAAATTGAGGACGGAAGGATTCAAAACCGCAATATTGCAATTGACCTGCAACCCATTTTTAAAATTTCAGCTTTTGAAATAAATGCTGTGGATTACCAACGATCGCAGTATTACAACCTGTCGATCGATGCCCTTAACCAAAAGAATAACTACAACCCTACATTAACAATCACCAATAAGGCGGTTGACGGTTACAGGGAAGTGTTTGAGAACTATATCCTATATTTCAATGCGCGGCTCAATATCGATAAAAGCAGTCACAACTACCTGAGCAGGGGAATCTTCTACAGCCTGACCGGGGATTATAATGCCGCTTTCGATGATTTGAACCGTTCGCTGGAAATGGACAATGAGCAAGCCGTTGGTTATTTTATTAGGGGCAATGCACGCTATAAGATGTTGGAAGAAATCGAACAGCTTGCCAATCCGGTGGAAGATGTAACTGTGCCAATTGCAGCCTCAGGTGTGGCCGGGGATGAAATGCCGCTCGATTTGCCTGAATACGAAAAAATATTAAATGATTACCAGCAGCTGTTGTACCTCAAGCCGGAATTCTTTTTCGGCTATTATAACCGTGCATTCATAAAACTCAGGCTTAAGGAGTATAAAAGCGCCATCGAAGATTTGAATAAAGCAATCGAATTGGAACCTGAATTTGCCGAAGCTTATTTCAACCGGGGCCTGACCAAAATATTCCTGGATGATATTGAAGGAGGGGCTCTCGATTTAAGCCGGGCCGGTGAACTGGGTATTCATGGAGCATATAACATTATTAAAAGGTATTGCAATTAAATCTCTGTCAGTCGCGACTTCCTTAACACATAGTATACCTTCAGGGGTAAAAATCTGCGCATTCATAATAATGGTTTGCTGTTTTATCGATGATGATCTATGACAGGTTATCTTCTCGTTGTAATTTTCAATAGTCGATCGTCATATTTTCACCGTACAAAGTCCAATTGAAATTGAATTTACATTGAGTTTAATACGGCATTGGTATCATGAAAGTATGGTGTATTCATCTCCCGACAGGCATTTATTAAAAGGAAATATGCCGCTTTCACCTGGCTGGATTGTCACTTTTTGGTTTCCTCCTGGTTTGAACCTGTTCTCATACCTGTTTGTTTCAGTTCTGAGTTTTACGCTACACATTTCAGTATAAAATTTAATCCCTGGATATATAGCTTTATCTCAGTGATTTTAATGTTTGAAATTATAATCTGACTGCTGAGCAGATGGCTTATTTGTTATCTGTGCAGTGGTTTTTTTTAATAATAAGTATATGATAGTAGAAATGCACTGCCACACTTCCAATCGTTCTGCCTGCAGCCATGTTTCAGCGGTTGAACTGGTAAGAAAGGCTTTCCAGGTGGGAATTCAGGCGATAGTTCTTACCGATCATCATTACATGTGGGACGATGAGGAACTGGATTTATTAAGGAAAGAATCAGGTGTACCCGAAATATTTAAAATTTTTTCAGGACAGGAAGTTACAACCTCCGATTTTGGCGATATTCTTTTATACGGAGCGGAGAAAACTTATGAAAAACAAAAAATCAAGCTGGCCGAAATCAGGGAGCAGAATCCTGATGCAGCCATCATCTGGGCTCACCCTTACCGGAATAAAAAAATTCCAAAACCAGAAAAATTGCTTAGTCCGCTTATAAACGGAGTAGAAATATTCAGTTCTAATTATACAATTATGGAAGCAAGTTGTGCCTTGAAAGACTGGCACAAACACAAGTTTACAGCAATTGGCGGAACCGATACCCATGCATACAGCTACACGGGTTCATATCCTACAATATTTGATCATCCCGTTGAGTCATTGAGTGATTTGGTTGAAGAAATTAAAGCAGGAAGATGCCGGCCATACAGTAAGGAAATTCCCCGGACCGGAACCACCAATACAAAGGTTACTGAGGTGGTAATCGGTCTTAAATCCGCAGAAGAAAGACGAAAATTAATTGTTAAAACATTTGATGACATTGAATCGTGGAAGTCGGGTGAGCGTTCGTTTCGTATTGTAAAGAAGTTGATTTCACACGGCTTCGATGAAGGCCCTTACCGGATTCCAAAGCCTCTTGATAAAGATGCCGGTAATCTTTCACTGATAGAAGAACGTATTGATGGGAATAATTTGTTCGATTCCATTTTACAGGCTAACCCTGCTGAGGCTTCGAAATACCTGGAGATGGCTGCTCAATGGCTGAGCAAGTTGCACAATCTGAAACTAAAGATTTCACCAAAAAACGAGTATCTGCTTATTGAGCCGGAGCGGATAGAATATTATTTGAAAAGCCTGGTTGAAACAAACAATCGTCATTTGTCGCGCGTGCGTGAAATTAAAGAAGTGGTTTTGGCTAAGGAAACAGAATTAATTAGAAACCATCAGAAATTATTGGTTCAGGGGCATGGTGATTTTCATCCTAAGAATATTTTTATAAATAAGGAAGATCATAATGAATTTGTAGCGGTCATCGATTTCGACAGCTCGTATTTATTGCCGAGGGCTTTTGATGTAGGTACCTTTATGGCGCAATACGTCAACATGTTCTTCAACGAGCGGGATGTACAGCGAAATGCTCCGCCGGATATCTTTTTGGAAACCTACATGGCAACAGCCCATGACCTTGAAAACGATTTTATGAGCCATGTTCAGTTGTATAAGGCCAGGGCATGTTTAAGCATATTGTATTACCTGGCAAAGGTTGGTATGGGCGACAGCGAGAACTTTTTCCGCATAATGGTAGAGGCTGAGAAAAACCTGTCCTTTATTATTTAAATGAAACGGGGGAACCCGTTTTGGGTGAATGGCACCAAAAAAACCGGTGATAATGCCTCTGTTAGGAATATTATTCAAAACAAAAAAGCATCTGCCTTTCGACAGATGCTTTTTTAATTGCGGTGCGGACGGGACTCGAACCCGCGACCCCCGGCGTGACAGGCCGATATTCTAACCAAACTGAACTACCGCACCAATTATTTTTTTCTTTTAAGAACTCCCTGTTTACGGTTGATACCGTTGTTTTAGGTGCTGCAAATATATACTTTCTTTTTTTTTCTGCAATGCAAATTCAGGTTATTTTTTTTCTTTTTGTCAGATGGTTGAAAACCAGAATTCTGCAGGTTTATTATTTTTTTACTTTTATCAATTTTGTTTCCGATAAGCTTGTTTCGCCATCCCAGCGGTAAGCCAGGAGAGATTTGCTTCCGTTAATGCAGGAATCGATGCAACAGATGTTGGGCTTAATAATATGCGGTCCGTTGTGCCGGCAGTAATGTCCGAAGAAAACTACAGGAGCTTCTTCAGGGTAGGGAAGGCTTTCGGGCATAATTTCCGGTGGGACGGTATAATCGGGCAGTTCAAACTTGCTTTCGAACGACAGCTGTTTAAAAGTTTTTCCCTGCGGGTTTTCCCACCAGCGCATACGAAACGACCGGGGGCAGGTACCTTTGTTGTTTTTTATTTTCAAATCTCCCGGCAGCCTGTATTGTATGCCTTTGGTCAGCAGCCATATATTTCTTGCCATGGGGGAGTCCGGAGCCTTATATATTTGCTTGAATACTTCTTTTTTAATTTTCCCTGCGGGAATGTTTTGTTTTACAAACTCCACTGCTTCATCCGACCAGCATGCATGCACCACGCGTATGCCTTCAAACTCAAGGAAGAGCGGGAGGGT
The DNA here is from genome assembly GCA_041687255.1 of Mariniphaga sp. GTDB lineage: Bacteria > Bacteroidota > Bacteroidia > Bacteroidales > Prolixibacteraceae > Mariniphaga. Next base: position 8,461 of record JAWLCL010000034.1, read on the forward strand.
GCGCAGCCATTTAATATGGTCGTTCCACTCTTCGGGATATTCCCTGAATTCCTGAACCGTTTTCAGTTCTGAAATGTCGTTCTGCTGTAACAGATTGTTTTTGCTCTTCAGGTGCGAGATGATAATGTTGACTTCATGATTTCCCAGAATGGCAAAAGCATTCCCGTTTTCAACCATGGTACGGATGATACGCATGGCTTTCCTTATACTGGGGCCCCGGTTAATAAAATCACCTACAAACAGTACTTTTCGTTCCGGATGTGTATATCCCGAGGATGTTTTTTTATAACCCAGTTCAAGCAGCATCTTTTTTAACAGCTGTGCATGGCCATGGACGTCTCCGATAATATCGTACATAAGAAAGTTAATTTCACCCGAAATTAAAAAAAGCTGCCTTAATTCGACAGCTCTTTTTAAAAATATATAAATAACGGTTGTTAGTTTACACCAAATTTTCTTTACATGCTACCAAAAGTAGGCATAAAACACCAGGATAATTGTTATTATAATTACTGAATTAATAATATCCCAGTGGTTATAAGAGGCACGTGTTTCTGCTATCTGTTCTTTGGAGGCCGTACCCAGGGTAAGGCCTGAAATCATTTTCGGGTCTTTGACTTTGGTAAAGTAACTGATTATTACCATCGATATGATTACAAGTACAAACAGATAGATTTCGTAGTGCAGCCAGTTGTGCTGCATGAAGATTTTGTAAAGCAGCGATGTTTCTGCAATATTTTCCGAAAAAACATTCAGGCCAAGTCGTGTCATCCCAAGTGTGAAGCCAATGAGCAATCCCCAGAGCCCGGCTGCAGGAGTGGTCCGTTTTGAAACTACACCCAACAGGAAAACTGCTGCAATGCCGGGAGCCAGTAACGATTGCACGTCCTGGAGGTATTCATAAAGCACCTTGCCCAGTCCTTTCATGACAGGAATCCAGGCGATGCCCAGCAATACAATAACTACAGTAGCTGCTCTTCCAACGTTTACGTAATGTTTTTCGCTGAGGTTTGGCCTGTATTTTTCATAGAAATCGACGGTGAACAACATGGCCGATGAGTTAAACAAAGCGGCCAGGGAACTCATCAGGGCTGCCAGTATACCTCCGACAACGATGCCTGTAAAGCCCATCGGCAGCAAGTCTTTTACAAGTGATGAGAACGCAGCGTCATTGTTTTCCAGTACAAGCAATCCTTTTTGTTGTAAGGCATAGGCAATCATTCCGGGAATCAGGAAAATAAATACCGGTGTCAGCTTCAGATAGGCTCCGAAAATTGTTCCGCGGCGCGATTGTTTCATGTTGCGGCCCGACAGTACGCGTTGAACAATGAACTGGTCGGTGCACCAGTACCAGAACCCGATGATGGCAGAGCCCAGAATTACACCGGTCCATGGGAAATCGGGATCCTGGTGCGACCGCATCAGACTGGTCATCGAATCGCCATGTACCGTTACATTTGCCCGGGTTATTTCCATCAGTTCGTTCCAGCCGCCAACTTTTATTATACCCAATATAAGTATGGCTATGGAACCTATAAGAAGTATGGGTGTTTGTAAAACAGAAGTGTATAAAACAGCTTTCATACCACCAAATGTGGTGTAGACCCCTGTAATAATAACAAGCCCAATGGCGCTTATCCAGAAGAAATCAATGTCGTACCCCCATACGGTAATATATTCAATATCAAATACATCTTTAAATACCACACCGCCGGCATAAACGGTAACGGCAACTTTTGTAAGGATATAGCTTACCAGGGAAATGATGGAAAGGAAGGAGCGTGCCTGTGAATTATACCTTCGTTCCAGGAATTCAGGCATTGTGAATACCTTGCTCCTTGAATAAAAAGGTACGAACAGCCAGCCGAGCATCAGAATCATCCAGCCGTGCATTTCCCAGTGCGCCATTGCCATTCCGCTTTCGGCACCCGATCCTGCAAGCCCAACCAGGTGTTCCGAGCCAATGTTGGAGGCAAATATGGATGCTCCTATCGCTATCCATGTGGCATCACGTCCGGCAAGAAAGTAATCGGTGGTATCCTTGTCCTTTTTCTTAAGTACCCAGAATACAATGCCAATAAGGCCTACTACAAACAGTCCAAGGGTGATCCAGTCCAGTAAAGTCATAACAACATTTTTTTAGGATTTCGAATTTAGTTCAGTCAATTTTCTTTTTAATATTTTACAATCCGCTCAAGTTCTTCCTCTGCTCTGTTGGGTTTTACGCGGTAATAAAAAGCGCCTTTTTTTGATTCAGTTGAATTTTTCTGGTCCAGCCGGTCGAGCACGTTCAGCGAAAGCATCTTTTTCCTGAAGTTTCCGGGATCGAATTTTCGCTGGTATATGGCTTCATAAAGGGTGCGCAGCTGGAGTAATGTGAATTTCGAAGGAAGCAGTTCGCTCCCGGCAAGGGTTGACCCGGCTTTTTGCTGAAGCTTTTTCAGCGCCTGCTCAACCATTTCTGTATGATCGAAGATAAGCGGGGGCAGATTGTTTACCGGCCACCAGGTAGCACCGGTAACTTCCGGCCGGTTTTTCTTAAACCGGTCGATACGAATCAGTGAAAAATAAACAACACTTATTACCCTTTCCGAAGGTTCTCTATCGGGTAATGAAAAAGCAGAAACCTGTTCCAGGAACACATCGTTTAGCCCGGTTGTTTCGGCAAGCACCCGTTGGGCAGCTTCATCGGCTGATTCATGTGTTTGGATAAAACCGCCCATCAGCGACCATTTTCCCTTCTCCGGCTCAAATGCACGCGGGTAAAGCAATAACTTTAACTCACCGGCTTCGTAGCCGAAGATGACACAGTCGACGGCTGCCAAAAACCTCGGATGTTGCTTGTAATAGTCCATTTGTCGCTGTTATTTTCTCAGTTTATAAAGGTGTTTTTTACTGTTTTTCAATTTTAGCTGTTTTTTCTAAAAGATTGTTATAAAAAAGTAACTTTTTTTTCACAAGTGCAAAATATCTGTCTTTCGGGGAAAGGCGAATGTTTTTTTCCGGTAAATAGCATTGCCTTCCGGGCAAATGCATTTATAATATCATCTGTTTTCTTCCGGAATGCATCTCTGTTCCTCCGAAATGGATTATGATCGGTAACAATTGGAATATTTTGCAGCAACAAAATCAGGATTTCGAATGCGGCTGCCGGAACCAGGGGTATAGATTCAACAGGAATTCTTATTTTTGAAAAAAATGTTATGAAGAACTTTAAAAGTTATTTTGTTTTGCCCGCTGAGCCCCACGATGTGTATAATGCGTTGACCAATAAGCGGATGCTTGAAATATGGACAGGTGAAGAGGTGGTTATGGTTGCCGAACCCAATACCGAATTCACGTTGTGGGATGGGAACATTTCGGGAATGAACCTCGAGTTTGAGCCCAACCGCAAGATTGTTCAGCAGTGGTATTTTGGCGAACAGGAAGAGCCAAGCATCGTTACCATTCTGCTTCACCCCGACAAGAAAGGCACAAGCGTGGAGGTGCGGCATACCAACATCCCGGACGAGGCATACGATAATATTGTAGAAGGGTGGAATGAGGATTATTTCGGAGCACTGAGGGAATTGTTCATGTAGGTTGTTATTGTTGTTAAACTGAGTTGTTATGGATGCCGTTTTTAAAAAGCTGAATTACAAAGGGCAGAATAACGTTTTGGTGTTGAATGCGCCGGCTTCTTTTGAGCCTGCTCTGAGCTCCATGGTTGAAGTGGCGGAGGTTATGCGCACTTTGGAACTAGACAGTAAGGTTGGTTTTGCAATGGTATTTGCAGTAAAAAAAGTGGAGATGGAGGAGCTGGTAAGGAAGGTCGTACCGCTGTTGGAGAAAGATGCGGTTTTTTGGATCTGCTACCCGAAAGGCACTTCCAAAAAGTACCGGTGCGATTTTAACCGCGATACAGGTTGGGAGTTGCTGGGCAAGTACAACATGAAACCCGTCAGGCAGGTTGCCATTGATGAAGACTGGAGCGCACTGCGTTTCCGGAATGTTGGGGACATAAAGAAGATTACCCGCTCTTCGAAGATGGCCTTGTCGAAGGAAGGCAAACAACGGGCTGGGAATAATTTATAGATGGCAATAGAGTTTTATTTGTACCGGTTTAATATATTCACCCATTGGCAACTATTGAGACTCAATTAATTTGTAGTCAAATTAATGATTCAATAAAGCAACTTTTTCATTCTAATAACTACAAGAACAGTGAATGAACAATCTTTAAATAAAATGAATTGGTTCAATGAACCTAACTACTGGATAATATCGGATAATAAGCTTGAGATGTTTGTGACTCCAAAAACTGATTATTGGCGGGAAACACATTATGGTTTTATTGTTGATGACGGACCCTTTTATTACACGACAAGGGGAGGGGAATTTGAAGCATTGCTTAAGATAACCGGTGAATATAAATCACGTTACGACCAAATGGGAATGATGATTAGGGCAGATGAACAAAACTGGATTAAAACCGGCATTGAGTATGTTGCAGGTAAATATAATTACAGTACAGTTATTACTCAAGGTAAAAGCAGCTGGAGTGTAACAGAGTTGGCAGAGCATCCGGAATCGGTATGGATTAAGGTAATAAGGCGCATCGATGCTGTTGAGATATTTTATTCTTTAGATGGTGACAATTTTAAAATGAGTAACCTTTGTTATCTAAAGAAAAATATTCCTGTAAAAGTTGGAATGATGGGAGCCAGTCCGGATGGTAAGGGATTTAAGGCAATTTTCGAAGACTTTAGTGTAAAACATTTACCTGATTCGAAAAGGTTGGAGTGGCTAAAAGGTAATGAATAGCAGCATACTCACACCATAAGATGTATTCAATAGTGGGGGTTGTGTGGCCAATACAGAGATTAATGCAGTCCTGGTTAAATCAGTCGGGTTCATTAAGAAATCATTTATAATATATTTTTGGGAAAGACTATGATGTGCTTCGTTTATTGGCACGATTTTAGTAATTTTGCAGGCAGTTCTTTGGCAATAAATGCCGATACTATCCGGGGCTGATTGGTTTTGACAGCGGGTAGAAGAGGCAGGTAAGCATGCAGGGTTTTGGTTGTTGACCCTTAAAAAATAATGATCAAAACCATAATTGG
>JAWLCL010000035.1:0-12106 GCA_041687255.1 Mariniphaga sp.
GGTGAATCTTAAAATCACCTGCGCCAACAACAACCGCACATTTGGTTCCGCCAATGTCAATTCCCAGATAATATTCCTTTTTGTTGTCTTTCATTTTTTAAAATTCAAAAAATTAGCTTAACCAAATATAAATAAGTATGGTAATAACCGAAATTACAAAAAGATGCAATCGCCAGTCAGTAATCCCTTGGAATTTTGTAATCTTAGTTTTATAATTTATGGTTGTTTTTTCTAGTTTTTCTGGTGCAGTTTTTTGCGTGAATGCAGAAACAATAAAAAGTACACCAGTAATGAGTATTTCAGCCCAAAGGCCCCGATAAGCAAAGTTTAGGGTGAGTTTATGATGTAATAATGGAAACAGTTCTTTTCCACTTTCAGGTCCAATTAATTGATCTATAACAAAAACTGTTGCAATGCATGCTCCAAAAATTACTGATACAACAGCACCCTTCAGAGTAACCTTTTTACTTATTATTCCAAAAAAAATAGCTGGAAATATTGGTATTACCAAGTAAGCAGTAATAGTTTGTAGATATTTATACAGGCCTTCTTCGTTTTTATAAACTAAATAGGCGGCACCAATTCCTAAAAGTGTCATTATTACAATGGAAAAACGTCCGAATAGCACTTGTTTTTTTTCTGATGTTTTTGGACGAAATTCAATAATAAAATCGCGAACTATTAATGTTGAAACAGAATTTAGGACAGCTATGAGAGATGTTATGAGTGCAGCCATTAATGATGCAAGAAGTAAGCCTCTAAGTCCGGTAGGAAGAAGTTTATTAAGCATAAGGACAAAAGTTTGTCTGGTAGCATCTCCTTCCAGTTCTCCGGGGAATAGAGCAAATGCGATTACTCCTGTTACCGAAAATAGAAACACGGGCAATAGTTTCAGGAATGTCGCAAACATGGCGCCCCACCGGGCATTATTTAGATCGGGCGCTGCAAGTGCCCTTTGCACATTTACTTGGTCCATTCCCCAATAAAATATCCCCGCATAAAAAGAAGTGGCAATTATTCCCCAAAAAGGGTAAACAGGGTCGTCATATGGTTTGTAAATGGACATCATTGTCGGGGCTTTCTCCAACAGACTGTTCCATCCTCCAACTTTATCTAGCCCAATAGCCAACATTGAGACTGCCCCGATAATGATAACAATTGTTTGAATGGCATCCGTATAGACAACTGCTGTAAAACCACCGATAATTGTGAAAGCAGCAACAATCATCCCAACATAAAAAATAGTGGCCATTATATTCCATCCCAAGATACTATTTAACACCAACGCACCGGCAAAAAGTGTAAATGCAAGTTTTGTCATTACACTTATAACGAGCATTAACCCCGAAAAGAAGGTACGTAAAGAACGATTATAGCGCAATTCAAGAAATTCCGGAATAGTAAAAACTTTGTTTTTCATGTAGTAGGGGAAAAGTATAGCACAGGCAATACCTAAGTTTATCGCAGTGGTTAATTCAACAGTTCCTGCTGAAAGTCCATAACGGTAAGAGTCTCCGGTCAATCCAACAATATGTTCGGCACCAATGTTTGTTGCGAATATAGATGCTCCTATTATAGGCCATTTAACATTTCTTCCTCCCAAAAAAAAGTTAGAACTATTTTTTCCAGCTTTTTTTATGTATGCCATATACATCCCAAAAGATAGGCTACCCAAAATAACAATTAGTAAAACAATCCAATCCCAGGAAGAAAGAATAAGTTCCATACTGAAAGATTTAAAATTTATTCAAAATTATTTGGTAATTCATAATTTTAAAAGGATTTTATCCATTCGCCGGATGCTTTGAATCATCGATCTAACGGAGTGATAGTTAATTTTCCAGGAATGGCCCATGTGAGTCCAAATAGGTTCACCTCGTCTTGTTAGTAAAGGATACCATTCACCAACTCCTTTGTTTATAGTCTTGTCGAAAACAAATCGATGTACATTTTTATAGGCTTCCCAGTATTTTTCATCGTTCAGTAAAAGTACAGCGTCGAGCATGCCTATCAAAACCTCGGCCTGTTGCCAGAATTCTTTTTCGTGATCGTAAACACCACCTGAGTGAGGACCTTCCACGAACACACCGCCAAATTCGTAATCGATACCATTATTAATTGTGTGGTTGTATATGGTACGGAATAAATCCGAATACTTTTTCGGATCGTCTTTCAGTATTTCAAGTGCACGATTCAGTAGCCAGGCAAACTCTGCATTATGTCCGTAGCAGGTATTATCGGTGGCATTGCCTTTTTGTCCTTCCTCTGAAAACCGGTCCCATCCCCAAATAATATCGAATTTGATTTGTGGGGCAATAGACCAATCTTTGTAAAACTGTGGAATTCCGGTTTTATATTTAGGATGAATTATTCGATGAAGGAGCAAGTCAATTACTTCTTGTAATTTTCTTTTATGTATGCTCATGCCTGAACATTCATAAAGTGTGGTAAATGCCTCCATTAAATGCATATGAACATCCAAGGTTTTTCTATCACCCCCCTGACTACCAGAACCACATAGGGTCCAGTCGCGTTGAAACATCTCCCAATAGCCGCCATACATAGTATCTGTACAATGAATTTGGAGCTTTTCAAATATTTTCATCGCGTAGTAAATTCCTGTTGAATCTCCGGTAGCAAGCGAATATTCGCTCAATGCATAAATTGCAAAACTTTGTCCGTAAATTATTTTCTGATCATTTGTAATGTCTCCCTTTCGATTAGCCATCCAGTAAAAACCACCATGTTCATTATCCCACATTTTATTTATCAGGAAATCAACACCATGTTTGGCTATTTTTGAATATTTTCCGCTGCCAAAGCCTGCCCGATGTGCTGAGGAGATTGTATATAAACATCTTGTTTGAGCAATTAATGACTTTTCATCCTCCCCGGTATCAAAACCGTTTTTGTCAAAATGTGTAATATAGCCACCAAATCTTTTATCTACCATTCTGCTTGTCCAAAATGGTAATAGTTCATTTGTCAAATGATTTTCTGCCTCATTTTTATAATTTGCAATCTCTTTTTTATTCATAATATATTAAATATCTGTCGTCAGATTTTTTCAATTAATAATTTCACATATCATTAAGAAATAGAAAGAAATTAGTTGGCAGTAAAATACTGCCAACTAATTTACTATTCAATTAATAGTTGTTTTGGACAAACAGAATTAAATATTTGTATTTCAGTTGTTTTTATCAATTTTACTTTCTGAAAGATTTATAATTTTTCTTTTATAAAATATTTTCTAAAAAATAAATCAAGAAGTTATCAAGCTTAACTTAATCGGTTTAAAATTTTCAGAACAATCTTAAAGTTCACGAATTTTTATATTTTTAAACCAAACCGTATATCCATGATCTTGAAGACCAATATATCCTTCTTTCGAAATTCCTTCCTTGAACCCCGGAAAGTTTTTGAACTTACTGTTTTGCACAAGTTCATCCCATTCACGTGTCCAGTGAGTGTATTTTACTACTTCTGTTCCGTTCATTGAAATTGTCGCTTTGCCGTCGGCAACTTTAATGACGCAGGTATTCCATTCTCCGGCTGGATTAATAGTGGAAGGATCAGCTGCAATCATATCGTACAACGAACCTGCCAAATGGCTGTCTATTTTATTGTCGGTAGCGTTTTCGTTATCAAGTACCTGAATTTCCGGGGCAGCGTAATATATTGGTCTACCGGGTACTTCCCTGACATAGTAAAAAATACCGGAGTTCGCCATTTCTCCAGCTTTCCAGTCAATTGACAATTCAAAATTTCTGAACTTTTTGGGATAAAAAAGGATATCTCCACCTGAGCCTTGCCCGGGTTTTTTCCCTTCCCCGGTAAAAACTTTCATTGTTCCATCTTCTATTGTCCAGTTAGCAGGCATATCAGTTCCATTGCATTGCCTCCATCCATCAAAGTTTTTTCCATTAAAAAGTAGCTCCCAACCTTGTCTTTTCTCTTTTTTAGAAAGCTTATTTGCATTTTGAGCAACTCCATTAATTGATATAATAAACAAACTGCTTATTACAATCGAAGAAATAATACTTTTTTTCATCTCAGTATATTTTTAATTTGAAATTAATTTATTTATATCAAAATAAAATTTAATGCTTTGTTAAGTCTTTGTAATATAAATCTTTTGCTTCTATTTTCATGCCCGGGTTATGACCTTGAATGGCAAAATGTCCGGATTTAAATTCATCATTCTCATATGTCATTACCATTTCATCATTAACCCAGAATTTAATTTTATCTCCAATTGCCTGAATCTTGTATGAGAACCATTCGCCATCTTTTGTTAATAGTTTAGAAGCTTTGCCTGTTGGAGTTCCAGGTTTCCATAACCATCCTGTATATGCATCCTGATTATGACAAATCTGAGCTTCATAACCACGGGGAAAACCATCTGGGTTATTTTCTGGCGGATTTGCCCTGAAATAAAAACCACTATTTGTCTTCTCACCACTAATTCGGAACATACCTTTTACCTCAAAATCAGAAGCAGTAGCATGTGTGTAAATGTGCCCCATACCCTCTTCTCCAATAAGCACTCCATCTTGGACAGACCATGTTGCCTTACCTCTTACAAACCAACCGGTTAAATCTTTACCGTTAAATAATGAAATCCATTCAGATTGAGCATAGGTACTATAATTAAGAAGAGTGACTGTAAAAGTTAGGATAAAAATTTTTTTCATGATTTTAATTTTAAAAATTATAGTAATTATTAGATTTATAACTGTTTGAATTATACATAATTCAAACAGTTATAAAAAAATTTAACTACTCATTTATGAAGGCATTTCTGGAAGAGACCAACCATCACGATAGGTGTGTTTGATCAAATCTTGTGCAAATGCTTTTGCATTAATTGGCTCATCCCAAACTTTATTAAATCTGGGGTGACCTTCAATGATTTCCATTCAATCATCAATTAAAAATTTCAATTCTTCGTTATCCCGGATATTGGTAAATTGCATATTTGGTCCGTCCCAATGTAATTCTTTATGAAGGTCTTGTAATCGGACAGCAAGAACTCCCATTACGACCATTTCATTAAATGGTCCTGCTTCTGAGAAGGGTGAAGCAGTTTCTATCCGGGTTTCAGGATTTTCTTTACAAGCACGAATCCAATCTTCTTCATGACTTACTGTAATACGTGGAATTGACTGAGGAACATTTGGTACACGACCAGATAATAACCAGGGTTTTCTGCCATAGCAACCACAAATAATCTTGTCCTTTGTTCCATGAAAAATAACACCACCACCATCTACATTCATATCACGTCCTTCTGGCCAATTCGACGGTTTCATAGGCCGCATGCCCCCATCCATCCATGTAACCAGAACTTCAGGGAGGTTGATTTTTATTCCCCTTTGTTTTGGTCGGGCAGGAAATATTAATTGGACTGTTTCACTATCTGGTGCAGAGTCTGTCATGAGCAGTGTTGATACACCTTGAACTTTAGTTGGATAACCAAGTTTAAGGCCCATGAATACAGGGTGAAGAATATGGCATGCCATATCGCCAAGTGCACCTGTGCCAAAATCCCACCAACCCCTAAAGGTCCATGGAGTGTACATACGATGGTAAGGACGAAATTTGGCTGGCCCAATAAATAAATCCCAATTCATTGTTTCTGGTGGCCACATGCCCATTTTGGGAGCAGCCAACCCTTGTGGCCACAAAGGCCTGTCTGTAAATGCTTCAACTTTCGTTACCTCTCCAATCTCATCATTCCAAAGCCATTCCTGTATTAAACGCACACCTTCTTCCGAGGATCCCTGGTTCCCCATGGACGTGGCAACATTGTATTTTTCAGCAAGTTTTGTTAAAAGCCTTGATTCATAAACTGAGTGAGTCAATGGCTTCTGTACATAAACATTTTTGTTAAGTGTCATAGCATGGGCTGCTATAATTGCATGATTATGATCAGCAGTTGCAACTAAAACTGCATCTATTGACTTATCCATTTCATCAAACATTTCTCGCCAGTCCCAATACTTCTTTGCATTTGGATAATGAACGAAAGTACGTTTGCTATGGTCCCAATCAACATCACACAAGGCAACAATGTTCTCATCCTCCATTCTTCTCAGATTACCAAATCCCATACCCCCAATTCCCACTCCTGCTATATTTAATTTGTCGCTTGGGGCTTTATGGCCTAATCCTGCCACAACATTACTTGGAACTATCCAAAGACCTGTCGCTACAGTAGCCGATGAGGTAATAAAATTCCTTCTGGTTAGATTTTTTTTATTTCCCATTTTTGTAGTTTTTTAAAGGATAAATCCCGTTATTGAAATAAATAACCTGAATTCGGCATAACGAAAACAGACCGAGACAACGCTCTCAATTATTAAAAAGAGCATTGTCTCATTGTCTGTTAAATTTATTGCACCAACGGGTAATGTCAAATTTAAATTAATACAATAATTAATTGGCAGCCTGAAGCGTAATTGTAATTATACCGGAATCGGTTACTCCTGCAAAAGTAACAGTTATAGCATCACCAACATTTATGAGGCCTGCTTCTGTCCTTGTAAAGGTGACCGAAGTTTTTAGGTCACTTCCAACTGTGATACTTTTTGGTGTACCATAAGGAAGCAGTTGCAATGCACCTTGGGGATCCCAGCTGGGTGCCTGGCGTTTTAATACCTGAGCTGTCATTACATCTCCTGATTTTGCATTTGGAAAATAACCGTTGATTGTAAAGGAATCATCGGCAGTTGTAACTCCTGTTGAAGTAACAACCGAGATGTCAGTAATGATAACATTTCCATTTTCATCATAGGGAATATCATAATATGGTTGATCTGTACAACTCATTATCAATGCCATTGAAATGATTATTGAGAATGAAATGATTATTTTTGTTTTCATATTTTTTCTTAATTAAATAATTATAAAATGCTATACTTATTAATTTGCAGGCAAATACCCACTATTCTGTTCAATAATCCCATTTCTGTCTATTTCTTTACCAGGAATTGGAGATAATAAATGCATTGGCTCAAAAGCATAATTGAAAAGCTGTGGCTGATGCCCAATGAAATTTTCCATAGATGAAATTTCTCCATTGCCATATTCAAGACATTTTCTTGTGCGACGCTGATCCCAAAGCATTTTATTTTCAAAAATCAATTCCCAGGCTCTTTCACTTAATATTTCTTTAAGTGTGAGGCTACCTGCAGATAATGGGGGAAGTTCAGCTCTTTCCCTGATTTCGTTGATCCCCTTTACAATATCATCATCCGAAACAGATTCTCCTAATTGTCTTAACGCCCAGTTCACTTCAGTAAGTGACAATAGAATCTCGCCATAACGGTAATGCGACCAGTTCAGGCCGGAACCAAATGTTGATTTAACTGCAGCGACATCGTAATACTTATACAAGTGTGGTTCAAAGCGAACGGTATCCGTAACGTCTCGATATTTGGTATCCCAAGTAAAGAAGAACTGACGTTCCTGTTTTCTTAAGTCATCATCAGAATAAGAATTGTAATATCCTACCCATGGAGTAAACGATCCGTTTTCTTCTGATGGGGTAATTGCACTCAACAAAGGAAGAGAAGGCTGTATAATTCCATTAGTTCTGAGTTCTCTATGATACTGCACCTGGAATATTGCTTCCCCTTGATTATTCATTGCAGGATCGTGCAAATCCTCGTAAGTTCCAAGTGAATATTTCCCATACAACGCATTAAGCTGTGTTTGTGCCTTTTTCAGAAAATCTAAACCACTTGCAACCGGATAGTTCTGCATTTGCCACGATCCTTCACCACACCAATTTTTTGTTGGGTCAGTTGCAACTTCCTGATAAGGATAACCAGCCACAGTAAGATAAACATCCGCTAATATTGCCCTGGCAACATCCTGAGTTACACGACCGGTAGCCGATCTCCCTTCCGGAAGCCTGTTAATTGCACCTTCAAGGTCAGGGATAATTAATTCATCATAAATTGTTTTCAGACTGGTACGAGGCATCTCTGCTGCAAATACATCAGTTACTGCCTCTGTTAAAAAAATAGCATCACCCCAGTAACGCACAATACAAAAATAATAGAATGCCCTTAAGGTACGTACTTCTGCATCATATCGATTAAATTCGCTCTCATTAAGATTAACTAACGGAAGTTGTTCGATTGCGAGGTTACAGTCTTGTACACCCTGATACCAATTAGCCCACTGATTATTGAAATCGTCGAGTAAACTACCTGTAACCTGATTGGTTGCAAATTTATCGAATTGAACGTGTGGCTCAATTGTGTAAGCTCCTCCAGTAGGATATTCAAGTGTAGCGGCAAGATTATTTCCCCAGTCTCCCGCACCACCTGTCCAATTGGGCAACTGTCGATATGCTCCAACTGTAAAAGTCTCACCAAATTCTTTAGCAGATAGATCTGCTGAAGTGGTTAGTGCTCCTGTAGGCACTTCCTCCAGAAATTCTTCGCAACTACTCAGCGCAATAGAGAATATCACCAATAGTATAATGGATCTTAACGCTATATTGTTTATTATTTTGTAGTTCATGATATAAAAGTTTTAAAATTAGAAACTGACATTAACGCCTAAGCTGAAGTTTGTAGGAGTTGGATGCTGATATTTATCAATATTCGGTACCCTTACATTAATTTTCTGTATAGCACTTCCTTCAGGATCATAACCTGGAAGTTCAACTGCGGTCCATAAAAAGAAATTTTCTGCAGTGGCATAAACTCGTAATCTATCCAAACCTCCAATGTTTCTAGGAAGGGTATAACCTATTGAAGCAACCTGACCCCTAATGAAGCCAGCGTTATAAATCATATGGGTGTCAGGGTATGAGTCGTAGCGTGCACCGGCATTACCGGCACGAACTTGGGCTACCATTACTTCCGGACCCTGATGATCGGGACGCCAGGCATTCAAAACATCGTTCATCATACCATTTACAAACTGGCGGTCATGAGCAGACTCATGTACGATAGCTTTATCAACTCCGCCAACAAACCGAATATCGATACTTGCATCAAAGTTTTTATAAGTAAATGTGTTATTCAGACCACCATAGAATCTTGGATATGAGTGACCAATTACGTCACCGTCAGTCAGCAGTTCAATTTTTCCGTCCTGGTTCACATCTTCAAATTTCAAGTCTCCGGGCAATCTGCCATAACGCGCTGCTTCCGCTGCTTCCAGAGTGCTCCAAACTCCCATTCGGTTCAATCCGAAGAATGATCCGATGGGTTCGCCAACTCTATAAACACTGGTTCCGTTACCTGCTCCTGTATCAACGTAAATGTCGGCGCCGGTAGGACCGAGTTCCACTATCTCATTTTTATTGGATGTTAAATTAAAGCGAGTATCCCATGAAAAGTTTTTCGATTGGAAATTGACTGTTGACACTGCAAACTCGATACCCATGTTTTTAACCGAACCATAGTTTACATATGCATTACCTGTTGTAGTTGATTGAGGTAACGGAAGATTAAATAACATATCGGTTGTCAATTTATGATACGCATCAATAATAATGTTGACCCTGTTTTTTATCAGGCCAATATCTAAACCAATATCGTATTGTGTTGTTGTTTCCCATTTTAGGTTCTGGTTTCCGGTAGAGCCTGGATAAAGACCTGCATGCAAGCCATCTCCGAACAGAACATTGGTTGAATTAACATATCGTTGTGTTACAAAACTACCAATTTCCTGATTCCCGGTTTGTCCGGCACTTAAACGCAGTTTAAGGTTAGATATCGTTTCGCTGTCGGCCAGAAAACCCTCTTGAGAGATTCTCCATGCAAGACCAATAGAAGGGAAAAACCCGTATTTTTCGTTCTTTCCGAATTTAGAGGAACCATCAATACGCCCTGTTGCTGTTAACATATATTTGCCCAGATAGTTATAAGTAGCACGAGCAAAATAAGAGTTTAAAGCACCCCTGGAATTTGCGGAGGCTACTTCTGGAGTATCGCTGCCGGCACCTAAATTATTCCATTGGTAAAAATTTGTGGAGAATCTGTTTCCTCTTGCATATAATCTGTCATAATAATTTTCAGACCAAGAAAGCCCAACCAAACCGGTTATTGCATGATCTCCTATTGTTTTATTATAGTTGAAATAGTTTTCACTTTGCCAATAACGCCATAAATAATGGTTACCATTCGCATCACTTCTGTTTCTACCTTCGAAGTCTCCATTAAACCATCTGGTCTGTTGATTCCTGTTATCTACAGATAAGTTTGTTTCAAAACTCAGGTCTTCTGTAATTTTTGCATTGAGCACCACCGCTCCCATAAATTGGTTGTCTCTGTAATAGCCCTCTTGTTGGTCTAACATAAAAGTTGAACCTGGCCGGTTTTCACCAACATTAAAGTCCCTGGCTT
Source organism: Mariniphaga sp. (assembly GCA_041687255.1). Taxonomy (GTDB): domain Bacteria; phylum Bacteroidota; class Bacteroidia; order Bacteroidales; family Prolixibacteraceae; genus Mariniphaga. The sequence continues at coordinate 10,374 of JAWLCL010000035.1, forward strand.
GAGGCCATTTTCCTGCATATATTCCAAATTCTTCTTCATTAGGATATGGATATGCTGGCAGAATAGCAAAATATTCCGAGGTATTTCTCATCAAATCACTACTCATTTGGTCGCGCTTACTAGTTAAATATGCGATGTTGGCACTCAAATCGAGCCATTTAGCAAGTTCAAGATCTACGGTCATATTGGTGTTCAAACGGTTTCTGTACGATTCTTTCAAAAGCCCATTCTGGTTGGTGCTACCTACAGCGAAAGAGTATTTTGCTTTTTCTGTTCCACCTCTCATATCAATATGGTGGTTATGTGATAAAGCGTTTCTGAAAACTTCATCTTCCAGGATACTATTAAATCTTGGTTTGTAATAATTTCCGTCGTTGCCAATAAAATCCATAAAATATTCACCTTGTGCAACCTGTTCGAATAAATGTGGCATCTCTGACCATGATATTCCTGATGCATTTGGACCACGGAAATCCTTGTGTTGTGCCAGAGTTCCATATTTAGGCGTATTGTTAAATGCCTGCTCATACAGGTACATAAACTGGTCGGCATTTACTACGTAGTTGTGTCTTGTCATGGTACTAACTGTGGCTGAACCACTATAGTTGATTCTTGTATCACCTGCAATCCCACGCTTGGTGTTTATAATAATAACACCGTTTGCACCACGTGTACCGTAGATGGCAGTTGCCGACGCATCTTTTAAAACATCCATAGTCTCAATATCATTAGGATTGATGTTTTCCAAGGCATTGTTCACACCAACAATTCCATCCACAACAAATAAAGGATCCGAATTGGTATTAATGGAGTTTGTACCTCTGATTCGAATTTGGGGCCTTCCACCCGGATCTCCAGCAGCTTGCTGAATTACCTGAACACCTGAGATTTTGTTCTGCAAGGCTTGTCCAACGTTCAGAACAGGCCTGTCAACCAGTTGTTCCGGTGTTACGCTGGAAACGGAACCGGTAACGTCACTTTTTTTCATGGTGCCGTAACCTACCGCAACAACCTCTTCAATACCGATATAATCGGATTGCATTGTTACATTGATTTGGGTACGACCGTTTACCGGAATTTCCTGGGTAATCATACCCACAAACGAAAACACCAGCGTGGCATCTTCAGGAATATTGCCAAGAGTGTAATCCCCGTCTGCATTGGTAACCGTTCCCTGGGTTGTGCCTTTTATTACTACGGTTGCACCGGGTAATGGCTGGTTATTGCTATCTGTAACTTTTCCTGAAACAGATCGTTGCTGTGCCGCCAAATTTTCTTTGGCGGTAACCAGGAAATTTTTTCCAAAGTCATTATCTCCAACTTTACGCACCACAATGTATCTGTCGATGACAGAATAATCGAACGAAGTTCCTTTAGTTGCCTTATCAAGGATTTCCATTACGGTGGCATTCTGAGCCTCCATGGTCAGGTTGTCCAGTTGGTTGAGTTCTTCCTTCTGGTAATAGAAAAAGAACTCGCTTTTGGCCTCAATTTGTTTGATAAGTTCTACCATGTTTCCGTTTTCGATTTTCACATCGAGCCGGGTGTTTTGCGAATAGGTGGAAGCCGCAGCTCCCGCCAGGCAGAACAAAAAGATTGTTAACGTTAGTTTCATCTTTAGCAACAATTTTTTAAATTGTCGGTTAAGTCCGACAGGTTTTGTCTGATTTTCCATAAATTTACAAACTTTTAATGATTATTACACTTTGTTTTAATCTGAACGGTGGGTATGT
>JAWLCL010000036.1:0-11567 GCA_041687255.1 Mariniphaga sp.
CTCAATAGAAACAGACATAGCTCCAAAATATAATATCTTCATATATGCGTTTGATGAATAATTCTATTTACAGCTTTATTGAAATACCTTCGTTCTTGATACCGTTGCTTTTCATCCATCATTACCGCCAGCAAAATCAGCATCAACGGTATTATCTTTTGCCGGTGTCTTACTGCTGTTCCGGCATTTCCTACCCCAATGCCAAAAATAAAGGCAACACCAACGAGTGTTATTATTAAAGCAATAATCAGAACATTTCTTTCTCCGATGAATTTCCAGTTTTTCCAGATATACCAGATGGTAATAAAATAGAGGGAGGAATCGAAAACAAAAGTAAAAATATCCATTCCACCGCGCCAGTTCATTGGCAGGGGAGAGGTAAGAAAATAAAAAGCCTTTATAGGACCAAATAATAGAAATAGAGCGGGACTATTAATTTGGATTCCTTTGAGATAAGCTGATTCGCCCAATCGTTTATTGGCCTGTAAATATATATCTTCTATATCTTCAACGCCTTTAAACTTTACTAGTAAAATATTTCCAAATTGTGAGACTGCAAATAAAGCTATCACAACCAAAATAGCGAACGTTAAGATAGTTTGTGTATTGAAAAGGAATTTATTATACTTTTTGTCATAAAACAAAAAGAAAAACGCATATCCTACAAAAATGCCTAAAACACCTGAATGAAACACTGCTGCAAATGCCAGCATCAGAAATGACAATAATATATTGACTAGCTTTTCTTTTTTGAACCAAAGAATAAAGAAATAGAGCGATACTGCAACAAAATAAGTGGGAATAATTTCCCGCAAAAAAATTGCAGACATGACCAAGGAATTGGGGAAAAAAGCAGCTATCAACAAAATATTTTGTCTGACTTTTGAATTAATTTCCAGAATAATTAATATTTTGTATATAACAATGATTACAAACAATCCAGTCAAAACATTTATATATTGCGCCACCATACGTTGCGGTCCAATAATATAAAATAAAGTTCCAATCATTTTGGCATAAATTCCTCCTCTGACTTGAAGATTCAGAAGGGTTATATCCTCTGAAATTTTTAAGGAAGAACCATAATACATTAAAGCATCGGCTCCACTATTAGGTAGCACAAATATACTTCTTGCATATATATCCCAAATCATGAACATTAATCGAACCAGAAAAGCCCAGATTAAAATAGTTCTTAGACGCATAGGTATTGTTGATAAAACAAATAAAGCAAAAGTGGCATGAATGAAAACTGTTATCCATGAAACAAGTTCAAATTCAGGTTCTGCTATTTTAAGTAATCCTAATAATATTATTAAGAAAATCATAGAAAGCCAAATTGCTGGAAGCTTCTTTAATTCAGGAAAATTCATAATTGGTCGAAAGAGATTTATAAATTTGAAAAATTTTTTCAACCATTGCCTTTTTATCAAATAATTCTGATTTATCACTACACTTTTTAGCGACATTGTTATAAAAGTTTTGATCTCTCAATAACTTATTTACTATACTTGAAAACTGTTCGGAATTTCCTTTTTCAAACAACAATCCCGCTCCTTTAACCACTTCCCTTAAACCATCAACATTGCTTACAATGACAGGTTTTCCTGCAGCCATACCCTCTACAGCAACCAAGCCAAAACCTTCCCAATGACTTGATAAAGCTATTATATCGCATGTTTTTATAATCCGTTCAACGTCTGTTCTTACACCCAAAAAATGAATTCGTTCTGTCAACTTCATTTGAAAGGCCAACCTTTTCATTTCCTCTAATTTTTCTCCTTGACCTACTAGCACTAAATGTATCTTTTCATTAAGATTGATCATACTTGTAATAAGCGTTTTCTGATCTTTTTGTGCTCTGAAATTGCCTACCATACAAATAAGCTTCACGTCATTGGTGTGGCAGGAAACAAGATCCTTTTTGGCATAAGGTATAGCATTTTTGAATTTTTGTATATCAATTGCATTTTCAATTACCTTGAATTTCTTCTTTTCATGCTGTTTTATTTTTAACCACCTTTGCAGATTATGTTCAGTTTGATTGCTAATACTTATAATATAATTAAATTCTTTATAAATAAGTTTTTCAATAAACTGAAACACCCGATATCTTCTTCTTTTATTATATGTACTGTGTTCACTGGCTATTAAAATTAAATTTTTACCAGGGAGTAATTTTTTCGCTAATGCAACCCAATAGTTAGAAGGAAACAGGTGTACATGTACAATACTATAATTCCCCAGGATTATAAATTTTCGAATATCAAAAATGTTAAAAATACTTTTAACATTTCTTTTTTTACAAACAAAGACATTAATGCCTGCTTCTTTCAATTGTTTATCGAAAATATTCTTTTTATCGGTAAGCAACAATAAATCTGCCTCTATTGAATCAAAGTGATTTAAAACCGGAAGTATATCCAATAAAAGACGTTCTGCCCCTCCTGCATTTAAATCATTTATTATATGTAATACTTTCATCTTGATAGCTTAAAAGCGTTTTTCATCTCCCGATTCACCTTCCTCACATCAAATTTTTCCTCACAAAGCTTCAGGCTTTTCTGTCCCATTTTTGCTATTTCCTCCGGGTGATGAATAAACCACTCCACTTTATCTGCCAGGGCAGAACTGTCTTTAACCGGCACAAGGAAACCGTTTTTGCCATTTATTACTGTTTCGCGGCAGCCTTGGGTATCAGTGGTAATGATGGGCCGTCCCATTGCCATGGCTTCCAATACGGTACGTGGAGTGCCTTCACGGTAGGAAGGAAGCACATAAACTGAGCACTGCCGGTAGTATGAAATGACATCTATGGTTTCCTCAAAATATTCTATTGTTTTATCATCGATATATGATTGCAATTCAGAAGCATTCAAAGAATCCTGAATATCTTCCAGGGCGCCAAGCAGCATAAAACGCACATCCGGATAAATGATTTTTATCATACGGGCTGCTTTTAAATATTCTATTACTCCTTTGCTGTACATGATGCGGGAGAGCATAAAAAAGGTAATAATTTTTGGATAAGGTGCAGGTTTAAATTTCTCCATATTGACACCTGAACCATTTACCAGTTTGCTTTTATGTAAGGGAACCAGTTTACGTTGAAAGGTAAATTCTTTTAAATCGTCCTGATTTTGAAAAATAACAGTGTGGGCGCATCGAAGTCCGGTTCTGTAAAGCAGGATAACCAATGGTTTCAAAATTTTTGCCTTGAATGTTGTGGAAGTAAATATGTAACCACCTCCGGTTATCATCGAATTTATGTTATCAACTCCTGCCAGCCGTGCTGCAATGGCGCCATATATAACTGGTTTAATGGTATAGCAAAATGCAATATCTGGTTTTTCCATGCGCATCAATTTCCATAATTGCCAGGTGTATTTTATATCGCCAAGAACATTTAGTCCGTTTTTTTTCAAAGGAATTACTATTAACCTGGCTTTAAGTTCTGTTATTTTATCATTTCCCTCCATATCAGGCCCAGTTACTAACACTTCACAACCCTGTGCAATTATTTCTTTAATCAAATCGCCGCGAAAATTCCATATGCTGCGATTCTTTGGTGATATCACCAGTAATTTCATTTTGGAATTGTTTAGCATTACACATTTAGTTTTTTACATCAGGTCGAAAAGACCCTTGCCTTATAAGTGTATGCTCTTTTTGCAGATTTCAAGAACCTTAAGTACCACCCATTCGGCAATTGGTATGCTATATACCCCTCGTGCGGTCTCCAGTCGAATGCCTGCTTCTTCGATGTAGTCCATCGGTACTTTATCTGCACCGGCGCTGGTAAGCTGTATAAACTTCAGGTTCTTAAATTTTGTAATTTCAGTATGCTTGAATAAATTATTGCAAACGACAGCTTCGATACGTGCGACTTTAAGATTATTGGGACTGCGTTCATCCGGAAGCATTGTAATCCGGCAACCCAGATTTTCAAGCTGTTTCAGCTGTTGGTTGGTATAGGAATAAGCTCCTGTAAGCAATAAATTCATAAGGAATAATTTAAACACAAAGACACAAGGCACAAGGAGAAAATTTAAACACACAGGTTCAAAGGCACAAAGAATTATTTTTTTTAACTACCTGTTTCTCATTCTATTCTTAGTAATTAATGAACAGCAAAATTGTAAATTATTCATCTTTTTAAATTGAGGTATCTGCATAATAGCCGAAGATTGCTTTTCCCGATGGAATACATCGGGAGCGCAATGACGACTTCGTAGCAGGGACAGTATGAGGCGTTATAAGTATTTGATGTACTCTTATGAATATGCTGAGGTGAAAAAAGATCCTGTTTCCATCATATATAACTCACTTCCATTTTCTGTATTATCTGTTTTACAAGCTCTACTGTTTTCTGCTTGTTTTGGATAAACCAACTGATATCCTGATTTTGCAGAAACTTCTCGTAGTTTCGTATATCAGTCATGCCCTTGTTGAAAATTTTCTCAACCTGCAACAGGTTTTCACACTTTTTAATATTGCAGAAGCTTCGGGAGAGGATGGCCATTTCCGAGCCCAGACGATAATGTTCGGCAATTACATGTTCTGACGGCAGGGCTCCCAGTCCGAGGCAGGCAATGCCTCCAAATCCATAGGGAATCCTTTTGCTCCTGAATTTCAGGCAAAGCTTTTCTACAGTGCCATCGGCCAGCAGTTCAAACATGAACTTCATGCCGTAACCCAGGTGCAGATCGTTTAAACCGATATGGATGCAATCAATTCCCGGCACCTCCAGTATGGAATCGATACAGGCAACGGCACCCGGCGTTTCGCAAAGCAGGCAGGTTTTCACCCGACCGTTTATATAATGGATGAATGTTTCCACTTCCTGTACGGTTGTAAAGAAGGGCAGCATAATTATATCGGCACCATCTCCAATAACTTCCTCGATCTCCTCAGCCGTTCCTTCATATACCGGATTTATCCTTACCAATAACTGGGATTTATGAAGAAAATGCTTTACAAGCTTTATATCCCTGAAAGTATGTCCTGAAATAACTGTATCCAGATGTCCCTGACGTTCTGCCTTTCCTCTTAACTCGAGGTCAATGAAAATCCAATCGACACCACATGCTTCCGCAATGGCAACAACTTCCGGCCGGTTGGTGATGTACATCAGCTTCAGAGGCATGCGTTAACTTTTAATTGCTGTTTCTCCAATATTCATATTTTCCTTCATGGCAAGTACTTTGGCAATTGTCATGAAGAATATTTTTGCATCAAGAGCAAACGAAAGGTTGTTCACATATTCCGCATCAAGCATAAAGCGACGGTTCCAATGGATTTCTTTTCTGCCGTTTACCTGTGCCCAACCCGTAATTCCGGGTCTTACCAAAAAACGTTTTTTTTGCTCCGGAGTGTATTTTTCCAGCGGACAGGGATGATAAGTGAGAACAGGCCGGGGGCCGATGAGTGACATATCGCCTTTGAGAATATTTATAAACTGTGGGAATTCATCGATGCTGGTGGCACGAATAATTCTTCCCACGCGTGTTACCCTGACATCGTCTTTTGCCGAATAAACACCTCCTTTTTCTGCTCCCACACGCATCGAACGAAATTTGAACATTTTAAACACCCTGCCGTGAAATCCCAACCTGTTCTGTTTAAAAAAAACCGGACCCGGCGTATCAACTTTTATAGCCAGTGCGGTGAGCAACAGCAACGGCGATAAAATGAACAGCCCCAGGATGGATGAACTAATATCGATGACTCTTTTAAAAAAAGGATACATAAATGTATTTTATGAATGCTTTGTTTAACTGGACATGCCACCGGCTGATTAGATGTATGGTTATTTATGGTAACTGAATTTTAGAGGAAACAGCTGTTTTCGCTATTTGTAATGTTGATAGCGGGATTCTGAAATACGATTTATACCAGTCTATAAACCTTCCGGTTCCGATTTCCACTGTCGTTGCAGGCCTGTACCCCAAATCAGCCACCAAATCGGTTACATCGGCTTCGGTACGGAGCACATCACCCGGCTGCATGGGCAGAAATTCTTTTTTGGCTGTTTTCCCTAAATGCATTTCGATGGCAGAAATGTAATCCATAAGCGGGACAGGGGAGGAGTTGCCGATGTTGTATATTTTGTACGGTGTAGTTGCTTGTAGCTCGTTACTTGTTGTTGGTTGCTGGTTACTGATTGCTTGTGGTTTGTAATTTGTTATTTGTTGTTTATCATTTGTCGTTTGTTGTTTATCATTTGTAGTTTGTTGTTTGTTATTTGTGCTTTGTGGTTTGTTATTTTTTATTTGAGTTTTGCTATTTGCTTTTTTCAGTCCAGGTGGATTATCCAATACACGTATTACTCCTTCCACAATATCGTCGATATACGTGAAATCACGTACCATATTTCCATTGTTGAATACTTTAATGGGTTTATTTTCCAGGATGGCTTTGGTAAACAGGAAGAGCGCCATATCGGGGCGGCCCCAGGGGCCATATACAGTAAAGAAACGGAGGCCGGTGGTGGGAAGATTGAAAAGGTGGCTGTAGGTATGGGCCATCAGCTCGTTACTCTTTTTTGTGGCGGCATACAGACTAATGGGATGGTCTACATTGTCGTCGGTGCTTAGCGGCATCTTGGTGTTATTGCCGTATACACTTGAAGAGCTGGCATACACCAGGTGCCGGATGTTGTGATGGCGACATGCCTCCAGCACTGTCACAAACCCTGTAAGATTGCTGTTCACATAGGCATAGGGATTCTCCAGGCTGTACCTTACCCCGGCCTGCGCTGCAAGATGGATGACTTTATCGAATTTCTCTCTATCGAACAGCTCCATAAGTTGCTCACGGTCTTCAAGGTTCATCCGGATAAAAGTGTAATCGGGATACTTCAAACTGCTTACCGGCTGATACCACATTTCTGCATTCTGCAAAATACCGCTCTCTTCCAGTCGGTCGTACTTGAGATGTGTGTCGTAGTAACCGTTATTATTATCGATTCCCACAATAACTTCACCGCGGAGCAGGAGTTTTTTTGCAACATGAAAGCCAATGAATCCGGCACTACCGGTTATCAGGATTTTCATTTTTTATCTGTTCAACCAGGTTCTCTAAAGTAAATTTCTAATTTATAAATAGCTGGATGTTTCACTTGATTGAAACCGTGTGATGTGCCATTCTTTATGTTGTATTGTAATGATCATTAAAAATCATTTTAAATTGCAGATGATGATCCCCTTGAAAAACATGATGTTTCTTTCCTGCAAAAAAAGTGAGGTCAAATTTCAACTAGATGGTTACCTGCTCTCCATATTATCATGAAAGGTAATTCCTTGAAAAAGTATTGCATCTGTTCAGAGGTGCAAATCAGATACATTACTTTTCTCATGAGTTGCTTTTCTGCCAGTTTTATGCATACGTCAATGTATTCTGAATCGAGGTTTTGCCCCACCAATGCCAGTTCAATGGTATCGGAATTAATCCCCCGTGCAAGATCACCGATAATAAAGATGGCTTCCAGGTTTCCTGCCTCTGTAAGTTTACAATTCAAAATCTGGTTTATACCTACCGATTTGCTGACTATATGCTTTAAATCGTTAAACAGGGGATGCGCCGGATTGGCTTTATAAAACCTTCTTTTTCCCTTTAATTCTGAAATTAGCAGTCCGGCATCAATGAATTTTTTTAATTCAATCCGGATGGAATTCGATGATTCATGAAACTCTTTCTCAAGACCGCGCAGGTAGCCCATGTTTTCTGCTGAAAGAAAAAATTTGATTAACAACTTTAAACGCGTCTGGGATGAAACAATAGTATCAAGCATCTGAAACTGGTCTGCTGATTTTGAAAATGAAGAATTTAAGGGGACTGGTTTCTATTTATTAGGCTTCGCCACATCTCCCACAACAGGGAAAGGAATTTGAAATTCAAAATTGAGGCGTTATTTAACTCAAATTTGGATAATACAAGTTACATATGTATTTGCAAAAAACGATCTTCGAAATCAACGTTTTTTTTTTCAAATAAATAATTTGTAATCGTTCTAACTTAATTAACATTTCTTGTTTATAAAGATTTCAGCAATTAAATAAACGCTTGATTGTAATCTGCAGAAGTCTTGTATAGAAATCATTTACTCTTGTGTAGTATAAATACTACCGTTTTTAGCCGGTTTCAAATATGGGGTTTATTTATAGTCAGAAGATTTTCCAATTCATTTTTATCAATTAAAATTTTGATTAATGAAAAGTTTTTAAATAAATGTATAAAATATTGCACCAATAATGCACAAATAAAAATCCCGAAAAATAGAGTTATATCTATTCTTAAAATCAGTAACTTGCTTAAGATTTGAAATCAACAACAAACACCTTTAAAGAAATGGAAATCCTAAAAAGAAAATACAATTGGCATATTTTCTATACCAGGGTAAACCAGGAAAAGATTATTTTCAAACAGCTAGAAAAAGCTCATATTGAGTGTTACCTGCCGTTAAAAAAATCATTAAAACAATGGAGCGATCGAAAGATATGGATCGAAGAACCCTGGTTCAGATGCTACATTTTTGTCTATATCAGTGTTGCCGAATTATATAATGTACTAAATGTACCGGGGATTGTTAATTATGTAGGATTTGAAGGCAAGCCTTATTTGATATCTGACAGGCTTATGACCGACATTAAAACGATGATAAACCAACGGGAAAGAGAAATCGTTGTGTCGAGAGAACATTTAAAAAGAGGGCAACATACAAGAGTTCTTTATGGTCCTTTTAAGGGTGTAGAAGGAGAGGTGATTCAAATCTGCAACAATTACCGGATTATCATCAGGATAGGTCCAATTGGATGCAATCTTTATGCAAACATAGCTAAAGATGAAATTGTTGTGGCTGATGAGTTAGCTTCTGCCCCTGACTAAAACTAAGGATTGAAGAGACAGGGTATTAAAGGTAAATCACTTTGGCACTGGTATGATTAAGGCTAAATCCTCAATTCATAATTTGCTATTTCTTATTTTTCAAACCGGGCAGCTTTCATTTTATCCTTTTCTCAATTTCACAATCTTCCTAAGCAAAGTCATTACTCCCTAAATAGGCAAAATGGAAACAGGAAGGATAAAAGACTGAAATCTTTCCCTGATGCCGTTTGGCTGTTGCAAAAGAATCGTCACAGTTTATCTTTGCACCGATGTCTTTATCAACACAGAATCATGAAGGAAACCGGTACCAATCATTTGCAGGATATTAAAACAATTCATCGTATTGCAGAACGCATCAATAACTACGATACAGACTACATCAGCCGGCTCATGTCAGAAGCCGCCGGTAAGCAGGCTTATTTCGCTGCCTCCGTTATGCAGCTTACAGGCGATTTGGAACCGGAAGCCTCGGAAGACATGCTTTCCCTGTACCTGGCGGTGTGGGGACTTTTCCTGCAGTACCCCGGATGTTGTGAAACAGAAGTCACCCAACAGCAGTTCGAACGCGTGCAGCAACGAAACATCAGCATGTTTAATTACCTCGAAGAAGAGGATGACATCAAATTATTTGGGCAGGTTGTACACGATGACCATAAGCGGTTAAAGAATGAAGCCATCATGCAGTATGTTTCCCATTGCTTCCAAACCCTTCCGTCACTGATACAAATGGAAATGAATGACTATTGCGTTCAACTAATCGGCATCAAATCGTTTATCGAATGCTTTGAAGAGATTGCAGAAGGTTAATACCTGAATCGGGTGCAGCGATGTGGGTGTAGTGGTTTCCCTGTCTGACGGCAGGCAGGCGAAACGCTGATTCTTTAACATCAAAATGTGAGGATTGCCCGCCTGCCGGACGGACAGGGAATCCGCACCACCCCTTATAAATTGCAATGAATAAAATTTTTATAATTAACTTTATATCCTGAACGGCAAGGGTATGAGGGTGCAGCAGTTTCCCTGCCTGCCGGACGGACAGGGAATACGCACCATCCGATACTCATACAAAAAATTACTCATCATGGAACTTGCAGATCTGGGATACAGCAACCGCCTGAATTGGGAGAAAGAACAGATTCCCGATGGTTTCGAACCGGGAAGAGTAATTGCCGAACACAAGGAAAGGTATGTGGTTCAAACCGCTTTCGGTGAATACGAAGCAGAAATCACCGGCAACATGCGTTTTACGGCTCAAAACAGGGAAGACTTTCCTGCCGTGGGCGACTGGGTTGTGCTGGCCGTTCACGATACCGGCTTCGCAATCGTGCACAGAATACTTCCACGCTTTTCTGTAATTAAGCGCAAGGCGGTGGGGCATGCCGGTGAAGTACAGGTAATTGCTGCCAATATCGACTGCGCTTTCCTGGTACAGGCTGTCGACCGAGATTTTAACATTAACCGGCTTGAACGTTACCTCGCCATTTGCTTTTCGGCAAAAGTGAAATCTGTAATTGTGCTTACCAAAACCGATCTGGCAGATGAAGAAAGAATATTGGAACTGACAGAGCGCCTCAGGCAACGGATTGGTGATGTGCCGGTACTTGCTGTCAGCAATGAAACACAGAGCGGGTACGGGGATTTGGCTAAAATCATCGAAAAAGGTAAAACTTATTGCATGCTGGGCTCTTCGGGAGTGGGGAAGTCCACCTTACTGAACAATCTTTCGGGCAAAGCAGTGATGAAAACCGGCGCCATCAGTCAAACCACCGGCAAGGGAAGACACGTCACCAGCCACCGTGAACTGATTGTTCTTAATAGCGGGGGAATACTTATCGATAATCCCGGTATGCGGGAGGTGGGCATTGCCGATGACGGCGGCGGACTGGAGGCAGCTTTTGACAGCATTGCAGTGCTTTCGCGGCAGTGCAGGTTCAAGGATTGTACGCACACAAATGAACTAGGTTGTGCTGTACTGGACGCTCTGGAAAAAGGAGAACTGGACGGTAGCGCCTATGAAAACTACCTCAGGATGGAAAAGGAAAGGGTACATTTTGAATCCACAGCGGCCGAAAGGCGAAAGAAGAAGAAAATTCTGGGCAAGGTTGTCAAGGAGTATTTAAAAAAAGACATTAAAAACAGATAGCATTAAACAAGCTCAGAGCGCATTATTATGACAGGCTGTTATGAGGGGAAATGAAGATAAAAAAAAGGTTGAGAGGCAGGAAATTTAATCCCTGCCTCTCTTTCCATGCTGCTTTATAAAAAGTTACAGTCAGGTATGAGAATACTCCGACCAGTGCATTTCACCTTCAGGAACTGAACTTATTTTTTTTGGGAGCGAATGCTTCTCAATTCCTTTACTTCTATTCGCCCAGGGTTACGATAGCCTCAATAGAACCCAACCCGCATCAGGAAGTCAATCATAACTTCTGCATAGCAGTCTGCTGTGCTGTGACCCGGGTGTCCCTTGATGCTTTAGATACCACTGAGCTTTGCCTCAACTTTAATGTGTGAATTATACAACATATTTTTGAAATTGTGTAAAAGGTTTATACATTCTTATTCTCAACTTTACCTTCAATGAATCAATGATAATTTTGTTAATATTCATCAAAAGTATACCACAAATAATCATCAAAAGTGTACCACTTTCCCAGCGCTCTCATTGATGAATGAGCTTA
>JAWLCL010000037.1:0-5385 GCA_041687255.1 Mariniphaga sp.
GAGTTGTCGTGGTCAATTGATGAAATTTGTGAAGAAACTGCCATCATGGAAGGTATCAAAGCAAGTTCAATAAAAATTGAGCTTGAAAATGCCTCTTTAAATCTCAACAGCCTGGTTTTTTCTACCCAGTTAGATCCTTCGGTTAAAATTAATCAGGTTAAAAAAGAGAAAAAGCAGGCCCAGAACGAGGAGAAGATTAATAAAATCAACAAAAATCTTAAGTCGAAAGGAAAAAATTGGATTGCCGGCCTCACTTCAGTAGCTGAATTAACTTACACTGAAAAGAAGCTTTTATATGGCCAAAGTACCTTCCCTCCCGGATTTGAATTTTACGTCGGTGGTGTAATCTCAACGAGTACTTCAGATTCAGAACAACTGAATTTGAAATCTGCAACTGCAAGCCCCTATGTAAACGAATGGGACTGGAGGAACAGGCATGGCCAAAACTGGATAAGTCCGGTAACAGATCAGGGACTTTGCGGATCATGCTGGGCTTTTGCTGCTGCCGGAGCAACCGAAGCAATGGTTAACCTTTTTTTCAATCAGCAATTAAACCTTGATTTGTCAGAACAGGATTTATTATCATGCAGCGAAGCGGGCAGTTGTGGAGGTGGTTATCCACATTATGCATTAAATTACATAACAAACACAGGGATAGTAGATGAAGGAGCATTTCCATATTCAGGAAGTAATGAACCTTGCGACAATAAAAGCTCAATGCCAGTGGATATAATTAAAATCAGTGGAAGAGCCGATTATGGAAATGTATTGTACCCTAAAACAGAAGACGTATTAAAACAAATGCTCATTGAAATGGGACCAGTTAGTAGTGGACTTTACGATTGGAACCATGCCATAGTGTTGGTTGGATATAAAGTTGTTGAAGAAGGAGATACATTTTACTACCGCGATCTGAATTTAAAAAGGTACTGGATTACTATTGAATCCGGCGATCCCTTAATCGGAAAAACAGTTTGGATTTTTAAAAACAGCTGGGGCAGTAGCTTTGGAGATGAAGGTTATGTTTATGTGGAAACATCCATTTCGAATTTAGGCTGGACACATGCTATATTAACTCCGATTACAAGTTTAGTTAACGATTACGAAGTAATTTGCGAAGACAAAGACGGCGACGGCTATTACTGGTGGGGCCTGGGCGAAAAACCAGAAACCTGCGATTGCCCCGACGAGCCCGACGGAGACGACTCTGACCCAACACTCGGGCCGCTGGATGAATACGGAAATTGCATAAAATTAACACCCACCCTTACACTGGTTAACGTTCCTGCCAGTAAATCTCTGGGACAAAATCCTGAATTGCCAACATGCGATTCAGGGGTTTCATCCACCAATGGATGCAGCGAAGCACCAGTTACCTGTATGCCCGAAGATATTTTGGAAAACGGCTGCGAAAGAAGCCAGACTTTCACATATACGGCTACTGACGATTGCGGGAACACCGTTTCATCTGCCACAACCTATACCTGGATAGAAGATCTGACACCACCGATACTTGCAAATGTTCCCGCTGATGAATACCTGGGAAACAACCCGGAACTTCCAACCTGTGATCTGAATGTAACAGCCATTGACGAATGCAGTGAGCCAACTGTAATCTGTAACCCCGGTGAAATTATTGAAGACGGCTGTGAGAGGAGCCAGACCTTCACCTATACAGCCACTGACGATTGCGGAAATACCGTTTCTGCCACCACTACCTATACATGGGTGGAAGATATGACACCACCAATACTGGCAAACGTTCCCGCAGATCAGTACCTTGGGCACAATCCGGAACTTCCAACTTGTGATGCCGGAGTAACAGCTTCCGATAACTGCAGTAATGCGACAGTAACTTGTACCCCTGGTGAAATTATTCAGGAAGGCAACGGCAAAAGCCAAACCTTTACCTATTTGGCTACCGATGATTGTGGAAACACAACTTCAGCCACCACAACTTATACATGGACAGAAGAACAGATTGCTCCGGTGTTTGCCGGCGTGCCTGCTGATGAAAACCTGGAATGTAATCCTGAACTTCCAACCTGTAATTTAAATGTAACAGCTACCAGTGGTTGCGGAGAGGCAACAGTAACATGCACACCGGGTGAAATTATAATAATGGACTGTGAAAGAAGCCAGACCTTTACTTATTTGGCTACCGACGTATGTGGAAATACGACTTCGGCCACCACAACCTATACCTGGACGGAAGATTTTACGCCACCAGTATTAGTAAATGTTCCCGCAAATAAAAACCTGGGCCACAACCCGGAGCCTCCAACCTGTGATTTGAATGTATCAGCCAGTGATGAATGCAGCGAGGCGACGGTAATATGTACACCAGGCGACATCGTTCACAACGGCGATGAAAGGATTCAGACCTTTACTTATATTGCCTCTGACGAATGTAGCAACAAAACTTTGGCCACCACAACCTACACCTGGACCGAAGGAATTGATGCTCCCGTAGCAGATTTTACAGCAACATTTACAATTCTGACAGAAAGCGAAACCGTTCAATTTGATGATTTATCCGCAAACACCCCGGAATCATGGTCGTGGAAATTCGAAGGTGGAACACCGGCAACATCAACACAGAAAAATCCTTCAGTCAGATATGACTCGCCGGGAAATTACGGGGTCACACTTACAGTGACCAATGCCGGTGGTTCGGATACAAAAATGGTTGAAAACTTCATAAACGTTGAGGAAAATTTACCGGAATATTGCGCATCAAAAGGTGACGCCTCAGAAGAATGGATTACTTCCGTTACTATGGGTAATCAAACCCATGAATCGAACTCATCTGGTGCAGCAGGTTATCAGGACTTTTCCGGTACTACTGCCTTTACTGCGGAAGCAGGAAACCGTATTAACTTTTCGTTGTCCGCCGGATTTTTAAACCGCTGGCATTATGAGTACGTGCGTATCTGGATTGATTATAACGGTGACATCGATTTTGACGACCCCGGAGAACTTGTTTACACCAGTTCGCGCAGCAAAGGAGAAGTATCGGGGTCATTCACCATTCCGGCTGGTGTAAGTGGTACCACCCACATGCGTATTTCCATGAAAAGGGACGCTGTTCCAACGGCTTGTGAAACCTTTTCAAAAGGGGAAGTGAAAGATTATACCATTCATTTTGAAGCACCTTTACCCCAACCTCCTGTTGCCGGCTTTTCAGCCGAAAATACACAGGTTAAACCCGGCGACGCGTTGCAGTTTACCGATTTGTCCTCAAATGAACCCACAACATGGTACTGGGAATTTCCAGGAGGCACCCCCAACAGAAGTTCAGACTCTAATCCTTTGATCACCTACGAGGTAGCGGGAGAATATGATGTTACCCTCGTGGTTTCAAAGGAAGGGTTTGAACCTTCAGAAATGATAAAAGCGAAATACATAGTAGTCACTGATATCATAACTGAAGATTATTGTACTCCGGTTGCTGTAAACAGTTCGTCTGATTATATTCAGAACGTTACCATAGGCAGTGTTTTAAACAGCTCCACAGCAGGCAGTGGCTATTCCCTTTCGGCCAATACAGTTTCATTGGTTCCTGGCCAAACCTTTTCTGTATCGCTAAGTCCAAAAGATTTGAGAAACCGGAATTTCTGGAGAATCTGGATTGACTTGAACGGCGATGGCGATTTTGAAGATGCTGACGAAACTCTGCTGGCCATAAACAACAAAAAAGGAACGGTAACTTCCGGCATCACCATTCCTTCGTATGCAACAGGAAATACACGAATGAGAGTGGCCATGCGCAACAACACCGCACCCTCGGCCTGCGACAGTTATTTCGATGGCGAAGTGAAGGATTTTATTGTTTCATTTGAGGTGGCACCTCAGGCGTCTTTTTTATCAGTAGGAAATAATCCTGTAATCGGAGAAACTTTTGGTATAAAAATATACCCCAACCCGGTGTCAAAAGAATTAACATTTCGGTTGGATTCAGCTTTCCCGGGCGATTCCTATACTATCTACAACATAAACGGACGAAAACTGAAAACCGACCGGATTTTATCTGAAATCACCAACATTGACCTTTCGGAACATGCCCCCGGAGTATATGTTGTGGTCATTGAAAACAACAGGCAGATTTTCAGGGAAAAGGTGATAAAAAAGTAAAATTATCTATTCGTTAAACAAAAAAAGAGGCTGGACTCCTGTGAGCCAGCCTCTTTGTTCATAAAGAAGGAATTTATTCCCTGAATTAAATATCGGACATAACTTTCAATTTATTTAAAGGAACTCATTTCCTTCTCAGACGGACATTATTCCTTGTAGATCAATCTGCCGGTATTTACAGTATCATCAAGCATTAACCTGTAAATCAGGATACCTGACACTACATCAACCGGTGTATATTCCACACGGTTCATCACTCCTTTTCTTACATTTTCGTCCATAAGTACAGCAACACGCTGACCCAGGGCATTTGTAATTTCAAGGCGTGCACGTGCATCTTTTTGAGATACAAATTCAAAGTTCACTTTGCTGCTGAACGGATTCGGGTAAACTTTCAAAGTGTTGGATTTCAAATTCAAACTTTGAATCCTTTCTTCGCTGTAAGGTTCTTCCATATATTCATCCGGGTAATTGCCGCAAACAACAGCATGAACAATAACATAGATCGAACCATCAAACGGACCTTCATTTTTAAACGATCCGGGAGCAACGGTGGAAACTGTTTTCTTACCCTGTTTAACCTGCTGGAACATATCATAACCAGCATAAACATGGCTTTCTTCCAGTTTAAAACCTTCAAAAAGATCATAATCAACGGTTACATAACCGTCGACGTAGTTCACTGTTACGTTTCCTACCAGAGTTCCTTTATCGGTATCGCATTGTCCGGCGGCAGCCCACAAATCCCAGGTATAGGTTCCGGGTTCAATCGGGTTGGTCCAGCCCCATTTATTAAAGTATTCAGGCATGAAACAGATGGCATCGTCACCCATTGCAAAAGCAGTTTCACATACACATTTCAGAACGGTAAATTCACAGGTCACTTCATCCCTGCTGCAACCATCCCAAACCGTATATGTGAACGATATGGTTCCTCCGCTGTATGCATCAATATAATCTGACCATACCAGAGCTTCCAGTTCATCTATATTATCTTCTGCATCGGGGCAGCCTCCGGTATAACCGAAACCGGTTTTCCATTCTGCAAAGAGCATATCAATTTCTTCCTCTGAAGCACAAACGATATCAGTCATGCTACTGCAATAAGCTTCGATAGGAGGTGCTGCCGTAATGGTAAATGTGGCATCGACTACAATATCCTCAATGCACAAATCACGGACAGTCCAGGTAACCGTGACAACATCGCCTTCGCAGAAATCTGCCAGTTCAACCAGATCGGCATCGCTGCTC
>JAWLCL010000037.1:5485-8465 GCA_041687255.1 Mariniphaga sp.
GCGTTAAATGCATCGATGGCATCTTGCTGGATGGTAAATTCGCAGGCTGAATATGTTGCATCCTGAGGAAGCAAATCATAAGTTACTTCAGGTGCTGCCTGTACCGTAAAGGTACATGCAATTTCATCCTCTTCTTCACAAGCATCGATGGCTTTGGTAACAATGGTAACTGAACCACCGCATGCATCTGGTGCTTCAACGTCGTCCAATTGAAATTCCACATCATCAATCCAGAAGGTAACAACCACAGGTTCTGTTCCTGTTCCCTCGGTATAATTTCCCAGTGAAGTTTTCCATGTATCAAAATCAGTTTCAAGATTTTCCGGGCATGAACCTGCTCCACCATCCTCACAGGAAAGGACTGGCGGATTAAAGTCTGGCTGACCAACTGTTGCTTCACAATCAGTTTCCAGTACATTTTCATTGTTTTTTATTTCAATTAAATATGTACCAGCTTCTAAATCATGAATGGTGTAAGAAGATTCGACACCCATATCCGGACTGGATAAAACACCGGCTTCAACCAATGCCCCATCAAGATAAATATCAACCGTAGATGAATATAAATCTGCCCAGGTAACTTCAATCGTTCCGTCATTTCCTCCAAAACAATCAAGCATGGAACCAACTGCATTACAGTATGGAGCTGCAGGAGGCATAGTAATTAACTCATTACATTGGGTAACACATCCTTTAGAATCCGTTATATCAACATAATAGGTTCCGGGAACAGATATTCCGGTTAAACTTGGACCGTCGCCCTGACCAGCCGGAATTTCTCCGTCGCTTGTCCACCAGGAATAGGAATAAAGCGGTGTACCTCCTTCTACAGAAACCACAAGGTAACCGTCGTTTCCCATGTAGTATGTAATCATACCATAATCATCAATACTACACGTCGGATTTTCCCAAACCTCGGCTGTTGCCATGGCAACTTCGCTAACGCATTGAATTGTATTAACACCAACCACATAAAAAGGTGTTGTTGATGAAACACTAACCGTAATGCAAGCGCTGTTGTCACCATCAGGGGTCATTGGTCCACCAAAAGGGATTGATAAATCTGCATCTTCGTACCACTGATAATATTCAATTTCATCATCACTGGTAACGCACAATGTCATTTCTATTTCTCCACCGGTAGCACATGCTCCATCTCCTTCAACCGTAATTTCAGGAATAGTGCTGAAAGCACCGCCCACAAAGTCGTCGAGAGAAGCGGTTAATGAAGTGGAAGAGCGGGTTTCGAGCAAAAAGCTGGAATAACACAAATTTTCAACACCCAAACCAGTCAAATTAATCATTCCTTCATAAAAAGAGTTGGTTGGATAAGTGCCCGAGATGTAATCCCAATCGGTAGGAACCGGATATTCCTGGTCATTATTAATGGCAACGATAGCTTCCGTACCTGTAATTTCTTCAAATATGGCTTCGCCTTTGTTGTTAAAACCTGTTATTTGATAAACAGTTACATCGGCATATTTTCCACCCCCGCTGAAATTGCTAAGGATAAGGATGTCTCCTGCAACCCGCGGCGGGTCAAAATATCCGAATTTTTCACCATCATCCATAACAGGCGCAGTACCGTTGGTAAAAAACCAAAAGCCAATTTGCGCATCGCCAGTTATGGCTAGCCGGTCGCCGGCAAAATAAAGTTTAGTATCAATAAGAACGGCTGCACCATTGGCAATATCGTTCTTGTTTTTTACCTGGCTCCACGACCAGACTTTAAAGTCAAGGTCGGTTGACCCTTGCGTAAACTGGTCATCCAAGTCATCACCGCCAAAGGGGTCAGTTACATGGATAAACGTTGGATTATTTTCCACATCGGTGCAACACCAGTCACTTGGGTCGCCATCGATCTCAATCTGCGCAGTGACCATAAAGCCACAACAGAAGAACAGAAACACGACGCTTAGAGTTAAACGCCAGATTTTTTTGAGAGAAACACTGTAGTAATTTTTCATAAAATAATGATTTAAGGAACAATAATTAATTAATTAAACTTTTTACATCCTCAAATCATCCTCAATAAAAGCGTTCCGGGAAATCTTCCCAAATTTGGTTGCTTTGTTTATTCCTGCATTACGGGATAGTCAATGCAGGATTAGTCCGATATTTTTATCATCATAAAATACTTGTGAAAAGTTACGGAGAATTGTAAACAAATTCCATCCGTAGAAATACGTATTTTTTAATCATATGTCAAGAAAAAAAAGACTAATTTGTCGTGTAGTTATTTAGGGTGTCGTATTTTATCATTTCGGCTTTCGATTTCGGTATCTTCAAATTCGGCATGTGCAAAAATATACACTTCCTTTCCATCATAAGAACCTTCGGGAAGTAATGTAAACAAATCAGACAAAGGAATGTGGAAAGTGGTATAATCAGAAGCTTTGTAAGGAAATTTGCCCGGAACAGGAATATTTTTGCTGGTCTTCGGAACCAGCGAAGGATCGGTTCCAACCCAGAGCTGCACTTTGGAAACAGGCAATCCGCTTCCGGTGAATTCAACCGTCAGAACGTTTTCATCATTCGAAACAGTAATCAGCCCAACCTCCCAATTCTTTTGGGTGACCAGAAAATAACTGGCAGGAGAACAATCATTTTCCTTGACAATTGTTGCGCTTTTCAACATGACCTACTCATTTTCAAACAGTACCAATACTTCTTCTTTTTGGCAACCACAGAATACAGAACCTGTAATCACTATTGCCATAGTGCTTAAAAAAAACATTTTTTTCATGTTACAGTTGATAATTTAATTACACTTACCGGGGTATTGGAAAACTGTCAGCCATCCAATAAAAAGTACCACAAGCTAAATATTTTTTTACAAATATCTGTTATGCAACAAGGTATTTTTATCCACTAATTCGAAAAAAAGAGGCCGGTGATTTTCTGCCGGCCTCTTTACGGGTTAAATAAGAAATCTATCCCTCAAATCAACACCTCAATGGTGAAACCCCATCATAAACTG
>JAWLCL010000038.1:0-6739 GCA_041687255.1 Mariniphaga sp.
TCCTGCCCCAATAGCTTTCCATTTGTCAATACAATGGTCGCGAGCATTATAAATATAAGCCTTATCGTCATGTTTCTTTTCAATTGCTGATTACTT
The DNA here is from genome assembly GCA_041687255.1 of Mariniphaga sp. Taxonomy (GTDB): domain Bacteria; phylum Bacteroidota; class Bacteroidia; order Bacteroidales; family Prolixibacteraceae; genus Mariniphaga. The sequence goes on from JAWLCL010000038.1 coordinate 97, forward strand.
ATTCATTATTTTCAAAACCCTTTTTCCCTGTTTGTAACTGGTCTTTTTCTGTTCATCGCCTGCTGTTAATAAAGTCATTAAACGTTGTTTTGGCTTGGGTGCTTGTAAATAAGGCATTATGCCCAACCCCCGTTAATTCAAGAAACTGCGTGCTTTGACAATCAGTACAATCTTCGATTAGTTGTTTAAACTGAGGCCAGGAATGCATATGAATGGGCCCATCTTCCAGCCCCTGAACAAACAATATGTCTGATTTAAAGCCATCTGTAAAGTTCAATAGTGATCTTTCAAAATAAGCCTCCGGATTTGCTGCAGTGGAGCCATAATGATTGTATAAAATAGTGCATTCCATTTCATTGGGAATCTGGCCATTCTCTTCCAGTTGACAACGGAAAACCAAATTAAGCGGGCCAGGCGCATTGGCAATTACCCCAGCGGTTTGGTGCATTGTATTGAGTCGCGTAACCAAATAACCACCCTGTGAATGCCCGGCAAGAAATATTTTTTTTACCGTAATGCCTAATTCGCTGTTTGCCATATTTTTTACCCAAAGCAATGCAGCTTCACAGTGTTGTATATTATCTCCGAAAAGCAAATTTTCTTCAGTATAAGCCACACTTACAATCATCATATCTTTTCGTTCGAGAGTGCTTTTAAACCTGTCAAGCACATTGTGGGCTGCCTGTAAAATCAAACTATCTCGTCTTACCGTTCCGTGAAAAACCATCAGCACATCCAACTCATTATTTTCAGGCTTATCAATTACCAGATCAACGGAAACGCCGTTATAGCTAATGCTTTTTACAATTTGATAGGCATTGTCTTGATTTGTTTCATCCGCTTTATTGCAAGCCAAAACCAGCAAAAGAAAAAACACCATTACTTTCCAGAATCCAATCACAGTTAACTTAGTGAGTTTTGATTCGATGCCTGGTGAAACCGTATGGTAATAAACCAAATTGCTCATGGTATTCTTTGGGTAAAAACTATTTGGGAATGCTTTTCAGCACCCTGTCGGCGGCGAGTTTGCCAGTTACGATTGACATTGGAAAACCGGAAGGGCTGTAAGTCCATTGACCGGCCTGGAATATGTCTGGCAGAATTGTTTTGACCGAGTCATTCACTTTAAGCATCTGGTTTACAGCCGGAACAAACGGATTGGTAAATGCCCAACCAGTGAGGGCGCCGTGGGTATTTCCTGTTAACTTCTCCAGGGTTAATGGCGATGATGAGAAGCGGTCGGCCACCTTTTTCTTTATCCCGGGAAAAATGGTTTCGTTCAGAATATCTATTGTAATGTTTTCCATATAATCCCTCATCTCATTGGTCCAGCCATGTTCTTCCATCCTTTTATCCAATGCAAAATCAAGGAACAGGCTCACCTCAAGCCCAACTTTTCCTTCGGGAGCCAAGGCAGGGTCGCGCAAGGCCGGAATGGCTATCTCAAAAGTATTGAGCTTGAAATAGGCCATAAGATATTCTTTAAGCTTGCTTTTCAACACTGAATCATCAGGTTGAACGCCGGGAGAATTAAAAAAGGCTTCAATATCTTTTGTTGAAACGCTTGATAAGCCTCTTTTATCGGGAGTGTAAAAGAAATGCCCGGTGCAAATTTTCGAAAAATAATCTATGCTCTCGTTTACGGTGAGATATACCGTGAATACAGAATCGCCTCCCTTTAAAAGTTTCAGCGCAGCTCTTTTTTGTTCAATTTTTTTAACTAAATCCTGGTTTTGCAGTTCTTCAACAGGAATGATATTGTAGAGTTGCTTCAGGTCGCATGCCCAAACCAGATTGGAATATCCGATGCTATTCCCTTTGCTGTCGGTAAGAAACTTCTGTTCAGGATTCAGACTGGTAACGGACACTCCAGTGTTGATAACTCCTCCCTTTTCGATAATAAAACTTGTCAATCTATCAATTAAAGTCCCGGTCCCACCCTTCGGGTAGTGATAATCGAGATAGAGGCTAAAGTAACTTAAGGCAAAAGATGTGGGCGTATTTTTGAAAAAATGCTGGGCAATGATATCAATCAGCGCCTGGTTATTGGTCAGTCTTTTCAGGTAGTCTTCAACCGGCTCGTTTAATTTATTAATTCTGCGCATGGTAAACAGGAAGCGGAACAACCAGGGAAGCAACTTTTTGATTAGGTACTTTTTATTCCCGGCAAAGTCCATTAAAGCCGGATTATCGATGCCATACAGCACATCCATATAGCCCATAATCTTTTTTATTTCCCTGATGATGACCGAAATATCGGCAGCATTATCGGGAAAATAAGATTTGAGAAAATCTTCATAGTCGGCAATACTGTTTTTGTCAATTACCCTTATTACCTGATCTTCAATACCAATAGAAACAATAGATTTCTGAAATTCAATATCATTAATTCCCAGCTGTTTCAGCATAGGAAAAACAATTCCCGAATTCTCAATGGATCGCAATCCGGTGTCGAAATACACATTGTTTCGCTGAAAGGTCTGCACCAGGCCCCCGGTTCTTGGTTGCTTCTCGAAAAGCGCCACCGACTGGCCTGATTTGGCGAGATAGGCAGCAGCGGTTAAACCGGCAATGCCTCCTCCAACTACTACCGATTCATATTTCATTCAGGCTAAAATTATCAGGTTAATTTTTCTTTAGCAATTCTGTTTGCTGCCAGTTTCCCGGTTAGTATTGACATAGGCACACCGGCCGGGCTGTATGCCCATTGACCAGCCTGATATATCGAAGGCAAAGGCGTTAAGACAGATCGATCGGCAACCTGAATTTTATTTATCACAGGCATTTCTTTCTGAAACTCCCAACCCACAATTGCCCCCTCAGAGCTGGCTATTCTGGTGTGGTAGCTTAAAGGTGAAAATGAGAAGCGTGCCATCACCTTCTCTTTCAGCATTGGGAAAATCGACTCTGAGATAATGCTTAAAACACGCTGCTCAATACCAGAAACAAACTCATCAAGCCAACCCGCTTCTTCTATCTTTTTAAACAACTCATAATCAGCAAGAAAGCTTATGATCATGCCTGTTTTTCCCGGGGGAACCAGGTCCCTGTCTTTTAAACCAGGGATTGAAATTTCGAACGTATTTAGGGTTATAAATTTGTCAAGCCATTTATACACCTGTTCCTTGCTGGTATTGGAGAAACTTCCGAGCAGATCGCCAAGTTCCTTGCGGTGTGTTTCGCCTAAACCTTTTCGTGATGGGGTATAAAAAAAGTGTCCGTTTGCAATCTTCCCAAAACTTTCAAGGGGCTCATCCAACTGAAGGAAAAGCGTAAAGACAGACTCGCCACCTTTATTGCCAAGCATTTTTGACTTAACAGCTTCGAACCTGGTTTTGATTTCAGCAGATAAATTTTCCGTTTCGGCTATTCTGTAAAGCGTTTTCAGATCGGCTGCCCAGATAAGATTCCTGTATTTATAGCTGATATTTTTTTCGTCGGTAACCGTATTGTTCTCAGGAAAAACCCCGGTAACCATTGTTCCGGTTTTAATTTCGCCACCCAGCTCTGTAATTTTCTCTTTTAATGCCTCCGACAGCTTCCCTACCCCTCCCCTTGGGTAAAAATAGTCAAGGTATAGCGAAAAGTAGCTCAAGGCAAAAAAGGTGGGAGTATTCTTAAAGAAGTGCTGTGAGATAATATCTCTGAGTGATGGGTTCTTAATAACGGATCGGAGGTAATCCTCAACGGGAACCTGCATTCGGTTAATTTTCCGAACGGTGAACAGGAAGCGGGGCATCCAGGGGAGCAATTTTTTGAAGATGAAGGACGTATCGCGCTTCATATCCTTAAAAAGCGGATTTTCAATACCGTAAAGTACGTCCATGTGTTTCATGATCTTCCTGATGACCTTCACCACCTCATCAATTTCGCTTTCACTTTCGGGATAGAATTTCTTCAGAAAATCACGGTATTTGTTAAGGCTATCAAGGTTTTCGATATGCAAAACTTCATTTTCAATACCCAGCGAAACCGGGCTTTTTACCAACTCGAGCTCGATGCCTAAATCCTTTAGCATAGGCAGGATAATCCCAGCGTCTTCCAGGGCCCTTACCCCGGCATCGAAATGAAATCCGTTGCGCGAGAACGAGTTAACCAGGCCTCCAAGTTCTCTGTTCTTTTCTATGAGCAAAACTTTTTGCCCTTCGCGCGCCAAATACACACTGGCCGTTAACCCGGCAATTCCTCCGCCAACAATTATGGTATCATATGTTTTTTCAACCATAGTTTTTAATGTGAAAAAAGATGAATCATTTACAATTTTTCAACTTTGCTGCTTAATACCTGTCATTTTCAGCGTTTCTTCCCATAGATCAGCGGCTACCTCTCTGTCCATGGCAGGAGGAGCAGGTTCTTCAATGGTTGTTAGGTTAAAGAATTTTCCGCTAACCCCATTCAGGTCTTCTGAAACGCCCAAGTAGTACAATGCCTCAGCCGAAATCTCAGGGGATTTTAAGGTTTTGTCAAAGAAATTTCGCTTAAACCAGCGGTAAACCGGTCCGTTTTCCTGCCCGGTTTCAGTTTTTACAGCTCCCGGATGCATGGTATTTATTGAAACGCCTGTGTTCTTCAAGAGATCGTCAAACACCATCATCGATAATAATTGAGCGGTTTTGGCAGAGCCATAGCTTTTCAATCCGGAGTACCTTCGTTTTTCCCAGTTCAGATCGTCGAGCCTTAAGCCCCAGGCAGCAAAGCGATGGCCCTCAGAACCAACCATGATTATCCGGGCCTTCCTTTGTGCTTTCAGCTTATCCATCAAAAGGTAATTCATAATGAATGACGATAAATAATGAACTACAAAAACCTTTTCAAAGCCATCGGTTGTCAACTCGCGTTTGGTAAGGTAAACACCCGCATTGTGAATGATCACGTCAATAGGCCTTGCCAGTTCCGCAAGCTCATTCGAAACCCTGAAAATGTCCTTTAAATTGCTCAGGTCAGCAATTCGGTATTCGCAGCTAACACCAAACTCATCCTCAATTTCGCGGCAAAGGATTTCAGATTTCTCAGGGTTTCTGTTAATGCAAAGCAGGTTGGCTCCCTTTGAAGCGTATTTTCGGGCCGTAACCTTACCAATACCTGATGTGGCACCGGTAATAACCACAAGTTTGTTAGGAAAATCATCAGTACAAATTTTGGGGTCTAAGCGATTGTTTCTGATCATGGCAAACACATTGGACCACTTATACTCCCGAAAGTATTGGTATGTTTTATTTCTCATAAGTAGCTTTTATCCGAATTTTCTGACCAGGAACCTGCGGTACATTTTTCCAAACCGTGGAATATTATTGAAAATATCACCCCATAAATCGTAATAGTCGCGCTGCTCTTTGATCAGCCCATCTTCGCTAAGCACAAGTTTTGTTGATCCGTACATGGGCGTATTGGGGTATTTCTTGAACATCATGGTCATTACCCAGTCGAACATAATAATATTATCGTTCTGGGCAATGGATACAATCTCCATTTGCAGTTGCTTTGTGCGTTTGGTAAGCCGATTGCACATGGCGATAAAATCATCAATTCCCTCCATGCGCTGTATCGTATCCTGAAAAACGATGTCCTTGTGATAATACTTAAATATATGCGACCAATCGGGCTTACCTTCTGTATTATATGTTTTTGACCACAACTCCTTAATAGAGTCCATGTTTAAGGTAAGGGGTTCCTGCTCTTCATTCAATGGTTTTTGATCTTTTGATTCCATATTTACAGGTAGTTAGTTTAAAAGTACTTCGGTTTGCATTTTATCACCTTCGATTCTTTCAGCTCAAATATGGTTTTATCAAATGCTGGCGGGCCAAAGGTCATGCTGGGATTATTTGAAAAACAAAACCCTTCCTTAGGAATACCTATCATGTTTGTATCCAGTTTCTCATTTTTATTCTCATCATGAAAAAATTTGAAAGAATACTTTCCGGGTTTGAGGTTTTCAATAACAATGCTGCATTTTTTATCCGATATGCTCCTGCTTAAAGCTACCACCCTTACTTCCTGCTCGTTGCTGAGTTCAAATTGGATTTGCCCATTGTTATTGCGCAAATCGTTTATTTCGATGGTTAAAGTAAGCTGCGCCAGCGATGCCAATGGCATAAAACAGCAAACCAGCAATATTAATACTTTGTTTCTCATTTAAGGTATCCTTGCCTTTTAGCAGCGTTTGAGAAGAACCCCCACCGTAGTTCTCAAATCATTTCCAAATATAAAAGTATCGAACGAATATTTTTAGTTTTTCACTGAATATCCGCAAGGCCAGACATGACGGGAATCAGGAAAAGTTTTAAACAGAGGGGATCAGGTTAATCCGGAATATCCGGTTTCAATCCGTTGGTCTTCATTTTTCCCTTCTCCTGGCTTTTCAGTCGTTTAAATTGCTTTTTTCTGTTCATAATTCAGCCCCTTTGTTGGTTGAAGAAAACCTATTCAGCCCTGGTAACTTGGAAAGAATAAGCCTCAGTTGCGCATTTAAGTTGAGAGTTGCAGATAATGCTATAAAAAAGGAGCAGTACAAAAAAGTACTGCTCCTTAATAAGTTATGATTTTGTCGTATTATGGTTTTACAACCGTATTACTGTTTAATGTCACAGCGGCAATACGTGCAAACAATCGACCTTGAATGGTAGCACCTGTATTCATGGAA
>JAWLCL010000039.1:0-5454 GCA_041687255.1 Mariniphaga sp.
TCTGCTGAAGATTCAAAAATTCTCAATACCTGGCTCGAAAAAAGCGAGGCAAACAAATTACTATTCGACCAACTTTCAGAAGTCTGGCAATCAGTAAATTTTGTAAAACACCACAAAACGATTGACGTTGAAAATGCGTGGAAAGAAATTCAGTATCGACTCAATAAAAGCAATTTTGCACAACAGCAAACCACATTTAAATGGCTGAAAGTAGCTGCCATTTTTGTGCTGGCATTTATTTCAGGCGGATTCGGGCACTATTTTTTAAGCCAAAAACCTGAGCCAACTAACTCTCCTTTACATGTTGAATACCTGGCCCCGCTAGGTTCGCGTTCTTTCATTAAAATGCCCGACGGAAGCAAAATCTGGCTGAATGCCGGAACAACACTCAAATACAAAAACAACTTCGGAATTGACAATAGGGAAGTTTGTCTTACAGGAGAAGCTTTTTTCGAAATTAAAAAAAATCCACAGCTTCCTTTTATGGTTCAAACAAGCCAATTAAACATTACAGCTTTAGGAACAAAATTCAACGTAAAAGCTTATGCCGAGGAAAGAACCATTGAAACCACCCTTATTGAAGGTTCGGTAAAACTGGAAGGCAATGATTTCAAACTCGCTGAAGACGTAATTCTGAAAAAGAATGAAAAGGCAATTTTTACAAAAAAGGCACAAACGATCGAAATAAATGAAAAAAACCAACTTCCGGCAAACGAAGTAAACGAAGTAAAACCAAAGACTGAGCTAAAAATAATATCATCAATTGAATCCGCTCCAGTCATTTCGTGGAAAGAAGAAAGATGGATCATTAACAATGAAAAACTGGGATCGCTATCTAAAAAACTGGAACGCAGATATGCTGTAAATTTCATTTTCGATAACGAATTGCTGAAAGATTATTCATTTGGCGGCACGCTCGAGGATGAAACGCTGGGTCAGGTGTTGGACGCCATTTGCTCCAGTTCGCCTATTAAATATTTAATTGAAGGAAAAACAGTGTATATCATGTCTGACAATCAAAAAATGGAAAAATTTAAACATTTGCTTATGAGATAAAAACTATCCAATCAAAAAAAGGGAGATCCGGTAAGACCTCCCCATTTCCGTGTTAATTCATGTTGCAACATATTGGTAGTATGTGCGCAACACATTTTAAACCTTAACGATTCAAAAATATGAAAAAAATTTTTATGGAACTGTCTCATCCTTATAAACGAGACATTAAAAAGGTTTTACTTATGACAAAACTAACATTCTTTCTAAGCGTCTTTCTGGTTTTGCAGATGTCTGCAAGCGTGTATTCTCAAACACGTTTGACCGTGGAATCTAAAAACAAAACAGTAAAAGAAGTACTTAGAAACATTGAAAATCAAAGTGAGTTTCGGTTCTTTTACAATGAAGACTTTGTGAATATGGAGCGCAGGGTTGGATTTAATATTGAAAACGAAACGGTTGCCGAAATCATGGATCGGCTTTTTGAACCTTCGAAAATTACGTATAAAATTGCCGAAAACAACCTCATTGTTATTATTCCGGCAGAAGGACAACAGCCTCAAACGGTTACAGGAAGGGTTACTACTGCTCAGGGAGAACCAATTCCAGGGGTTACTGTTCTGGTTAAAGGGACCTCAAACGGAACAGTTACTGATATTGATGGGAATTATTCTCTCTCAAATATCCCTAATGATGCTACACTGGTGTTTTCATTTGTAGGTTTATTAACACAAGAAATAGATGTAAAGGAAGGCAGTATAGTTAATGCTACAATGCAGGAAGAGGTTATAGGTGTTGATGAAGTTGTAATTGTTGGTTATGGTAGCCAGAGAAAAGCAAATCTTACCGGAGCTGTATCAACAGTTTCGTTGCCGCAAATGGAAAAACGCACCGTAGCTCAAACTTCCTTGGCCCTGCAGGGTCTTGTACCAGGGGTAACCGTAACTCAACGTAGTGGAAAACCGGGAGGTGATGGTGGAACCATTCGTATTCGTGGTAATACTACCATTGGCAATAATGACCCACTGGTTTTAATTGATGGCGTGGAATCAAGCATCAATGCCATTGATCCAGAAAGCATCGAATCGATTTCAGTTCTGAAGGATGCTGCATCATCAGCCATTTATGGAAACCGCGCTGCAAACGGTGTAATTCTTATAACTACAAAACGTGCAGAAAGCGGAAAGGCTTTTGTAACCTACAACAGTTTTGTTGCCAAAGGTGAACCGACTAAAGTACCTAAATATGTAGGGGCAGTCGATTTTATGAAATACATTTCCATTGCAAAACGTGCTGTTGGTATGACACCGGAATATTCTGAAGAATATATAAAAGAATATGAAGAGGGTGTAGCCAGGAATGATCCGAATTATCCTGATGTGGATTGGTTTGATGCCACTGCAACAAACAACGGTTTAATGACCAACCAGTTTGTAACAGTCAGCCTGGGTACAGAACGACTTAAATCTTTAACGCAGGCAGGTTATGTTTCACAAAATGGTATTACCGAAAATACAAATTATAAAAGATATACATTGAGGTCTAATACTGATTATCAAGTATTACCAAAACTAGCTGTTACTTCAGATATTTCCATCGGATATACAGACAGAAAGGAACCAACTAAACTAGGTAACGGATTTAATTTTGTTGGCCGCATTCCAGCTAATCAGGCAGCATATCTGGCAGATGGAAGATACGGGCCCGGATGGCAGGGAATCAATCCCGTTGCCTATTACAAGGATGGGGGAATAATTACAAACGTTGCACCGTCGGCCATATTAAATATGACAGCAACTTTCAAACCTGTCGAGGATCTTGAACTACAGGGACAGTATGCCCTGAATTACTGGGAAAATCACAATACAAACTGGAACAAACTTGTACAGTTATATCTCAATGACGGTACGCCGGACCCACAGACTCAGTCAAAATCTACCCTAACAGAAAATTCAAGTCGTAATATGCGCAATATGCTTGTTGGACGTGCTACATACCACAAGTCACTACTTGATGTTCATAATTTCAAATTAATGGCCGGATATCAGCAGGAAACATTCTGGAACAAATGGCATTCTGGATACCGGGAAGAGTTTCCGTTTCCTGATTATCCTGTGCTCAATGCTGGCGGTAGTGAAAATCAAAAATCGGAAGGATCAGCTTCAGAATTTGCGTTACAGGCTTTTTTCGGGAGGTTTAATTACGACTTTAAAGGTAAATATTTGATTGAAGCCAATTTACGATACGATGGTTCGTCTCGTTTTGCAGAAGGTTACAGGTGGGGTATGTTTCCTTCTGTTTCCGGAGGTTGGCGCTTAAGCGAGGAAAGTTTCTGGGACGATATCAGAGATATTTTACCCAACCTGAAATTCAGGGCATCCTGGGGACAATTAGGAAACCAGAATACACTGAATGGATATTATCCATCTCAATCAACTGTAAATTTAAATCCCAATTATGTTTTCAACAAAAACATTGCCTCTGGTGCAGCAATCACAACAATGGCAAACTCAATAATCAGTTGGGAGACGACCACGATGAGCAATATTGCCTTGGAATTTAATCTGTTAAATAAGCTGGATTTCACAGCAGAATATTACTACAGGGTTACTGATGATATTCTTTTAACTCTTGATATTCCATTGATTATTGGCCTTTCAGCACCTGCTCAAAATGCGGGTAAAGTTGAAAACAAAGGATGGGAACTCTCCACAACTTACAACGACCGTTTTGGCGATTTCAATTTCAACGCCACATTTAACATTTCTGATGTTAAAAATAAAATCCTTGATTTAAGAGGCATTAATGAAACCGGACTTACCGTGAACAGAGAGGGGTATCCAATGGGTTCGCTTTACGGTTATCAGGCAGATGGATATATCGTTCCTGAGGACTACGATAATGATGGAAATTATTTAGGAGCTACACAAATAGGAAACTTCGGCCCTGGTGATATTAAATACGTTGACCAACTGACCGTTGATACCAACGACGACGAAATACCCGATGAAGCCGACGGTATTATCAATACCTCCGACAGGGTGATTATTGGGAACACCATTCCACGCTATACCTTTGGATTAAATCTGTATGGCGAATTTAAAGGAATCGACTTGACGTTATTTTTTCAGGGCGTGGGAAAAGCCGATGGATATGTTTGGGGCCACTCAATTGCTTCATTCTTTGAAGGGGGCTCAATGCCCGAAATTGGCAAAGATTACTGGACCCCTGAAAACAGAGATGCGATGTTTCCAAGGTTAGCTTTTAACAATAGCAACAACCAGCAAAACTCATCTTTTTGGGTAAAAGATGCTTCATATTTACGACTTAAAAATATTCAACTTGGCTACACCATTCCAGCTAGTGTAATTTCAAAAGTCGGAATTTCCAAATTAAGATTGTATGTAAGTACCGACAATGTGTTTACTATTTCAAAATTCTGGGAATACTTTGATGTGGAAGCTCCTGTTTTAAGTGGATATGGAAATTTTTATCCTATCATGCGTACTACATCAATTGGAATTGATCTAACATTTTAATTTAAAACTATTTGTATTATGAAAAAGATAATATATTCTATAATAAGCATTTTCTTGTTGGCATCATGCAGCGAATTTTTGGAAAAGTATCCTATGGATTCGCCTTCAGACAAAACTTTTTTAGCCAATGAGACGGAAATTGAAATGGCTGTTGTAGGTTGTTACACAAACTTATATACAAGTCATGAGGGAATGCCATTTTATCTGGCTTTCGAGGAATTATCGGATAATGGATGGGACAGAAATACGAACGACGTACAAAAACTCTCGCAGGGAGCGAATGACGCAAATAGCAGTTTTGTGAGAAGTGTTTGGAGTTCATGTTACAGTGGCATTAGCAGATGTAACTATTTAATTAACAAACTGGCGGATGTGGAAGGTGTAAGCACTGAGGTAATTTCCCAAGCTAAAGCAGAAGCTCAGTTTCTTAGAGCTTACTACTATTCCTATCTTATCGATCTTTATGGAGATGTACCTTTGATTCTGGAAACGATTACACTCGAAAATGCTGAAGTACCACGTAATTCTAAAGAAGAAGTTCTGAATCAAATATTTAAAGATTATGATGAAGCTGCTGCCGTGTTGGGAACAACGAACAATCCAACCTCCGGGCGTCCGTCGCGTATGGCAGCTTTAGCCCTAAAAGCAAGGACAGCATTATACAATGAAAAGTGGGATGTGGCAATTAGTGCCGCCTCCGAGGTAATGAAACATGAAGGCTCGGAAGTTATTATCGATCCAAGTTTTCAAAACCTTTTCACTTACGAGGGTCAGAGTTCCAAGGAAATTCTTTTTTCAATTCAATACCTGTTTGGATACAGAGTTCATCCTATTTTCAGGCTTTTCGGCTGTAGAAACGGTGGAGGGCATGCAAATAAAGTTCCTTCCTATCAACTGGTTGATTCTTATGGTTGCAAAGACG
>JAWLCL010000040.1:0-5340 GCA_041687255.1 Mariniphaga sp.
AATCTTTGGCTATCATGCAGATACCTTCATATGAAAGGCCGAATAAAGTTATTCACCATGAAGTTCGGTTTGATTACCGGGGGTAACTTAGTAGCCAGTAATCTACATCAAGATCCCCTACCTTAATCCCTTATTTTTTTCCACATGTTTTGCAAACACAAACATAGTGGATGAAAACAAAATGTGCATACAAGGAGGTCATCGCTCTGTTCAGCGGCAGGGGTTTCCCGGGAGGGCCTGCTACTGAGGTCGGTTTTGAAAATAAGGTTTAAGAGAAATAAGGTTGACGGGGTCGGGTGTCGAAACGTCTGTATCTCATTTCTACCCACATCCGACTCCTACGGAGCCGTCAGGAACCGGAACAAAAGGCACAGGGCACGTACTGCCCCGAACCCGGAACTTTGAACTTTGAACTCCTTAAACTTTCAACTTTAGACTTTCAACTTTCAACTTCCTCCCCCTCCCCCGGTCGTACGTTCGCCATACCTGCGCCTAATCAAATTCGCGATTGCATGGTGTTGGTACGACGAAGGCAGGTTGAAAAAAGGGTTTAAAAGAAGGTGGAAAAAGGTGGGGAGTTGAAGATGTTGCCGGAATTGAGCTGCCTCCTTTACTGCTGTTATGGCTATGTAAACAAAAAAACATGAGGGTATGTTACAGTGATTGACATCAGTACTTGTAATGGGAAACCGGTAAAGCCGGTTTTATAAACATGTGTGGATCCATTGTACCAATAAATACAAAATTACTCACTGATGAAACGAACATGAATTTTGGAATGCGATATTTACAAAAGCGCATGAACAAAATTCACTGTGAGTTCCCCTGCCTGTCCGGCAGGCAAGCCTGCCTGCCGACCAAGGCTGGCCTGCCTGCCGATATTGGCAGACATCCGACCTTTGAAAATAAATTTTATACGTATGAAAAAGTTAAAAAAGATCGGGAAATTTTTTATGTATTTTTTGGGGGTGGTTTTACTGTTGCTCCTGATAGTAAGTATAGTCGCAGATCCAATTGCAAAGAATATTATCGAGCGGCAAGTTAACAAGGCTGACGAAAGCCAGTACACATTAAACCTGGAGGATGTCAATATTTCATTGTTCTCAGGAGATATCATTCTGAAAGATATAATATTGCAAACCGATACCTCAAAAGCAAGAGATGAAGAAGTTCCTGTGGTTTATTTGGAGTCAGGTGAACTATCTGCCGAAGGGATTTCCTGGCTCAAATTTTTGCTTACAGATGAACTTTATATCGATCGTATTTCATTTCTGGATATCCGGACGGAGATGAGGGTCTGGACTGAGGGAAACGATGAGAAAACAAAACCTTTTCAATGGAATCAACTTAATATTTATCCTGACCTGAAGGAGTACATTGACAGAATCCGGTTGCAGGACCTGAGGTTCAACAACATTGATCTGACGCTTATAAATTTGGAAAGCGCTGATACTTTAATCTTCAAGTCCGGTGAGTTCAACCTGAACAGTGATGATATTCTGGTAGATGCCGATAAAGTATTTACTGATACACGTGCCTTCTATGCCTCACAGATTGATTTGGAAGGTAAAGATATTGAAATCAAACGCTCGGGAAGTTCAGACTGGGATCTGGATTTTGACCTTGTGTATATTGATACCCGGGAAGAAGATTTGAGTCTGCTTTCAGAAAATATGGCGTTCTTAAACAGTGGAAACACAGTAAAAGATACACTGGTTTTTGCAGGATACAGCATGTTTGAAATCAATGATATTGGGCTTAAAGCATTGCGAACAGACAGTATAGCCAATATCCGTAATTTGGTTTTGCATAACCTGAAAATCTTTTCTTATCCGGATGCAGAAGAAGAACCTGAATCTGAAGAACCCGGGAACCAAAGTAACCGACCGGTTTCCTTATCCACTTTTAGTCTTGGAGAAAATCTTCCTGAGTTTGTACATCAAATCAACATAGAGGAAATTGATTTTCAGAATTTTAGTTACAATCAAAATTACAAATTCGTAGTGGAAAGCTTTAACCTGGAATCTCACAACTTCAGGCTGGATAGTATGCCGGCTTTTTCTGACAACCGGTTTTTGCACGCTGAGCAGTTTAAAAGTTCCGTTCATGGAATCAACATGAACGATGTTGCCAATTACCAGGTAAACCTTAATAATTTTAATGTTGACATTGATAACGGAAAAGGAAGTATCCGGCTAAATGATCTTTCGGTAAAACCACTGCAAAATGAAACCAATAAAACAATCATTAACCTGGATCTTCATGAGTTTCTTGTGAGTCGGCTCGATGTTACCGAACTAACCTCCAGGATATTGAAGATAGACAGCATAGCTATAAACAATCCAGTCGTTCATGCAAACATGGCCGGGAGGCAAAAAGAATCCAGTAAAATCGAAAGTTTATATCCTTTTATAAGTGATTTTTTAAGCACCCTCACAATCCGCAAGATCGCTTTTGTCAACGGAGATGTAGAAGTGGAAGGACTTGGTGAACAACGTCAGGATATCCGCCTTCCAAAGGTATATGTACAGGTTTCGGATATGAATATCGATGAGGGCAATGCCTTTGCCGGCCGCAGGTTTTTCCATGCCGATGACATAGCTGTACGTCTGGAGAACATCAGTTATTCAATGCCTGATAATATTTATAAAGCAACACTGTCCCTGCTAAGATTGAGTACCAGGGAAAAATTCTTTAGCATCAACAACTTTTCCTATTCATACAACGATAACTACAAACAGTTGCTTCAGGCACCTGAATCAAATCAGGTGTATACAGTCAAAGGAAACCGGTTTTCAATAAGTAACCTGGAGTTTCAGGACCTTATAAAAAGCAGTGGCTTTTTTGCCGGCCGGGTTTTACTTGACGGCCTTGAAGCCTATGTCTATAAAAACAATAATTATCCCGAAGAAGAAACGGATGGTAAAGTATATCCAACTCCGCAAGCGATGATCACGGCTATTGAAACTCCATTTTATGTTGGCGAATTTAACCTTAAAAGTGGTTCATTGACTTTTGAAGAAATGGCTGAGGGTGGAGAGGAGCCTGGAGTATTTACTGCCGATGAAATGGATGTTAGCCTGAAGAACCTGTCGAACAACCGGAATATTTTGAATAATATTCCTGAGGCATCGTTAAATTTCAGCACAAGACTTATGGGAGCAGGCTTGCTTGAGATACAGGCTGAAATTCCTGTGCCTGACACCAATCAACCTGTAGTTGTTTCAGGAAACCTGGATACCCTGGACCTAACCCGGTTAAATGATTATACGGAATACACAACAAGATTCGGTATAGAGAGCGGCACTATTTACAAACTGCTGTGGGATTTTGAGACAAGCAACGGTACAGCCCGGGGTGAATTTGGAATGAGTTATGAAAATCTCAATATTCAGCTGAGCGAGGCTGCATCGCCTGATACGGATGGCTTTGTAAATACCGTCGGGACCTACCTGGCGAATGCGCTTGTGCTGGATGAAGATATAGCTGATGGTAAAAGGGAGAAACCGGAAACAGCAAAGTTCGAAAGAGAAAAAGAAGAGGAAGAAGGTTTTATTGAACACTACCTGAATTCGTTGATGGCAGGTTTGGTTGAAGTGATGGGATTCCCCCTTTCCATAATTGATCCTTAGGTCATCCGTGTCACAGGGTTACCGCAGACAAACGGAAAGGGATTGAATCAATTAAAAGTACTTCTTTGAAAGCAAGCCCATATGTCCGGCTGTCCGGCCTAAGGACGGCGGAGATATGAGAAAAAATGCTTTTCCGAAGTTTTGGGACTTTGGAAAAGCTGGCTCCAAAAGATTATTATTCCTTTATTGCTATTTATTTGCCTCCGGGCAAATCCAATAAACATAATTCGTCGAAGATTTAAACGAAGGATCACTTATTCCTCTTGTCTCTGCAATATGTTTTTTGGTATGTTCAAGCTCCATATGGTAATTATGGGCTCCTTTGTTTACCCAGGCTTCTGTAAGACAAAACAGTGTGCTGTCGTTGTACGACTGGAACAATGAATAATCGAGGCAGCCGGGTTCTTTTGCCATGACTTCTTCCTTACAGCTATCGAACGACTCCTTAAAAAAAGCTACATGCTCAGGTTTTACCTTGCGTTCGAAGCGCATTACCACAACCATTGAATCTTTGGGGCATTCACATGCACATGTCGGATTGTCTTTATCCGAGCCCTTTACAACAGGAGAAATCATAAGAAAAGCAACAATTCCCAGAAGCAGATTTTTCATTTTGTTTATCGTTTAAGTACGTTTTTCGACAAATATAGCGATTTTATGCAGCTGTAGTGAACCTTCCGTTCGTTTTTTGAGGATTCTCATGGGAAGGAGCTTTTCCAAAGTTTGAAACTTTGGAAAAGCTGGATTCAGAATCTGGTTTCCTTTAAAAAATATTGCACATAATATTTTATTTGATTATCTTTAATGTACATATGTTCGAGTTCACACCATGATCAACACAACATTAAGAAATTTTCATTTTCTGCCGAAGTTCCTGAATAGCTATACTTTTCCAAAGTTTTGGAGCTTTGGAAAAGTTCTTTGTCATCTTCATAAGCAATTAAAATGGAACCACTAATACCAGGATATTATTACCACATATATAATCATTCTAATGGAAAGGAGAACCTTTTTAAAGAAGAAAAGAATTATATATTTTTTCTTCAAAAATTTAAAAAACATGTCATTCCAGTTGCTGATATTTGTGTTTATTGCATTATGCCAAATCATTTCCATATTCTTATACAAATTAAAGATGAAGATGATATCCTACATCTTTTTGCAGATTCGCTTAGTTGGAGCAAAGTGTTACAGACAGCAAGTATTTCTTCAAAGGAAGAGTATATTTCAAAGTACGTAAGTAAACAGTTTTCAAATCTATTTAGTGCATATACTCAGGCTTACAATGGATTGTATACCCGAAAGGGAAGTCTTTTCATAAAAAACTTCAAAAGGAAAAGAATTGGTGATGAGAATTATTTTATACGGCTTATTAATTACATTCATTTTAATCCCGTTACTCATGGTTTTGTTAATAAACCATCACAATGGAAATATTCATCCTATAACGCAATTGTTTCGAAAAAACCTACCCAGATTAAAAGGGAGCAGGTTTTACAGTGGTTTGGTGGCCTGGCTAATTTTATGTATTGCCATTTAAGACCTATGGAGCTTTAAGGAACTGTGCTTTTTCAAGATTATAAAACCTTATAGAAACAAGCTTTTCCAAAGATTTAGAACTCATATATAACTGACAGTATTTCGGATGAACATAAGTATCCCTCTTACCTATTTTGCAGGCATTGTTATGCAGCATTTAATTATCAGA
>JAWLCL010000041.1:0-5306 GCA_041687255.1 Mariniphaga sp.
TCCTATAATTACACGGTCGTTTGCATCTATAACTTGGTCTCCATTGATATCTTTATATTTTCCATCTCCAGGTTTAGCTCCCGGATAACTAGCTGGATCAGAATCTATTTCACTTTGTGACATGTAAACGCCGTCATATTGTAAACCATAATAACTAAACATTGGATGGCCAACTATATTTATTGATTCCATGGCATTACCAGGTCTATAGTATATAGGTGCATTATCTGGCCCTAAAGCTGTAACTTCATTTCTAACGATTGAAAATGTTGCAGTTGTTGTCCAGCTTAAAGGTCCTGTAATATTTCGGGTTGTTAATTTAGATTCAATTCCTTTATTTTGAACTTCACCGATATTTCTAAAAACTGAAGTAAATCCTGAGATAGAAGGTATTGGAACATCCAGAAGTAAATCATCAGAAATTGAAAGAAATAGATCTGTTTCAAGAAATATACGATCTCTATACAAACCTAAATCAATTCCAACATTCTGCTGCTTGGTGCGCTCCCATCTTAATTCTGGATTTTCTACACTTGATGGATAATAAGAAATCGCTAAAGAATTACCAAATGCAACTCTGGCTTGTGACATTGAACTTACCCATCGGTAATCACCAATGTTTTCATTTCCTGTAAAACCATAACTTGCCCTAATATTTAAATTACTTAAAAAATCAATATCTCTTAGAAATACTTCTTCACTTATCCTCCAACCGGCAGATATCGAGGGGAAATTTCCCCATTTATAATCAGGTCCAAATCGAGAAGAACCATCCCTGCGAAATGATGCAGAAGCCATGTATTTTCCTCCAAAATTATAACTTATTCGCCCAAAGCCTGAAATTAAGGCACTTTCATAAGCATTATCACTTGCAGCATACACCGTATTTCCAGCACTCAAATAGGGCACTAAATCATTGTCAAAGTCTCTCCTCTGTGCTGAAACTCCATAATATTCTCTTTGATTAAATTCATATCCAATCACAGCTTCTACTTGATGTTCATCCTTTCGTAAACTGTAATTTAAGTAATTTAATGCAGTATAATTAAGGGTTTCACTTTTATCTACTTCTTTTCTTGCTTGTCTTAATACAGTTGGTCCTTGGCCTGTATCAGCATTCCTATAATACCTTTGCTCCCTTTGCCTTATATAAGCATTAAAAGAACTTCTGAAGCTAAGTCCTGGCAAAACAAAAATTTCACCATAAATATTGCCTATTGTATGATTTATTTTTATATCTAAAATTTCTCTTCCCCCACCTCTATGATAAGGATGGCCATGATGTACCCGAAATAAAACATTCACATGATTCTCAAATCCAGGAGTATTTTGTGGACCACCCAAAAATCCATCCTCACCATACACTGGATATACAGGAGGATATTGGTTCGCACTGGTTAATGTATGAACTGAAGTGTTTCCTGAACGATTTTCATAATCAACGCTAGCGTTGAGCATTCCACCTACACTTAACCAATTTGTAATTTTTGAATATAGTTTTAAATTAAGAGAATATTTTTGGTAATCCGTATTGATTAAAACCCCGTCTTGATCTAAATATCCGGCAGATAAAAAATATGTTGTATTCTCATCTCCACCTGCTACACTCATATCGGATTTATGCATAGGGGCTACTCTAAAAACAATGTCATGCCAATCCGTATCATATAAGGATGCAGGGTTATTCATAGGCTCAGGCCAGGTATATTTTATGTGACCTCTAGCTTCAACTGTATTGGGAGCATTAGGATCACCACCAGTATCAATCCATCCATTTTGTGCAGCGTCAATTGTTGCTTGAGCATATTCAGCTGCGTTCATAACATCAACTCGTCGTATAACTTTTTGTATGCTTGAAGAATGATTAACTGTTAGAATTGGCTTACCCGCTTTTCCCGCTTTTGTAGTCACCAGAATAACTCCATTTGCACCTCTTGATCCATATATTGCACTCGAAGCAGCATCTTTCAAGATATCAATTGATTCAATATCTGCAGGATTTATTGTACTTAAATCATAATCAGGTATAATTACACCATCAATCACAACTAAAGGAGAAGCACTTGCACTAATTGAATTAATACCTCTAATCTGAATAGTAGATGAAACTCCTGGTCGTCCACTGGTATTTAAGACCTGAACACCCGCAATGCGCCCATAAATAGATTGGCCAAATTCAGTCGCAGGTCTATAGGCCATGTCATCATCCAAACTTATAGAACCAACAGCTCCCGTTAAATGTCTTTTTTGCATTGTACCATATCCTACAGCTACTATTTCTTCTAATCCTATTGTCTCCTCTTCCATTACGATCGTAAACGTTGTCCTACCTTCAATAGTTATTTCCTGCGTTCGCATCCCCACAAACGAAAACTGTAAGGTTTCGGCAGAAGGTGGAATGGCCAGGGAAAAGTTCCCATCGGCGTTGGTTACTGTGCCGGTGGTTGTTCCGGTTACAACAACCGTAACTCCAGGTAGCGGTAGGCCACGCTGATCGGTTACCACACCGGTAACGGTTCGCTGCTGAAAAGTAATGGTGGTAACAGACTCTTTCTCTTTTTCAGTTAAAATAATCTGCCGGTTGCTTCTCACTTCGTAATCTACTCCGGCGGTGGCGCAAACCGATTTCAGTACTTCCTCAAAAGGTTCGTCGGTGAAGTCAACCGAATACTTTTGGGTCGGGTTGAAAATGTCGTCCTTGTAGAGGAAAACATGACCGGTCTGGTCTTCAAGGGTTTTGAGCACTTGCCGGATGGTTGCCTTTTCAAAATGCAACGTCACTTTCGACTGGGAAAATCCATTCCCGAAAGTGAGGAACACCAGCATGGAAAAAATCAGTGTTAGTTTCATCTTTTTAGAACTTAATTTAAGTTTTCGGTTTCTTCCTTGCGGAAGAATCCATTCTCGCTTTTTTTTCATACTTTTGAACTGTTAAGTTACACAATATTAAAATTTAACACATTAAAACCGGGAAGTGCTGCAACACCTTCCGGTTTTTCATTATTTGCTTATTTCATAATAATTATCTCCTGTTTTTATAATCTTTACCGATGCCACAGCGGCCACATTTTCCAGCACGGCTTCGCGGCTGTCGGTCAGCTCCAGTTTCCCCGTTATTTTTATACCTCCAAAAAAGGGATCTTCATACCGGAAGCGAATATTGAAATAACGTTCCAGTCTTTTAACAACGCGGCTCAGGTCGGTGCTTTCAAACTTGAGCAATCCTTCTGTCCAGAGGGTATAATTTTCAATTTCCACCTCTTCCAGGCGTGTGGTTCGTTCCGTTTTGCTGAAGGCTGCCAGTTGTCCCGGCATTAAATCGGTTGTTTGGGAAAACATGCCCGTATTGTTTTGTTCCAGCCGCACTTTTCCTTCGGTAAGCACGGTTTCAATGATGTTGTCGGAAGGGTAGGCCGAAACATTGAATTGCGTACCCAGCACCCGTACACGGATATCGGTGGTTTGAACCACAAAAGGTTGGTGCTCGTTGTGTTTCACCTCAAAATAGGCTTCGCCCACCAGAAAAACCTCGCGGGTTTTGTCAACAAAAAAGTCGGGGTAAATTAACCGGCTGCCGGCATTCAGAAATACATGGGTGCCGTCGGGCAGAATAATTTCAGAAGTTTTTCCGTAGGGAATAACCAGCTGGTTTAATTCGGGAGTGCCTTGCCGTGGCGAACCCCTGTCTTCCACAATGTTGTCATTCACCACAACCTGTCCGTCGCGGTGTTCGATGCGCGAATTGGTTTCATTAAGCAATATATTATTTCCTCCGGGCCGCATAAGCCTGGCTTCATCCGAATGAATGGGTTCTGAGATTTCCTGCGTGTAAAATTGCGGATTGAAATTGTCTTTCTGGTAAAAAAGCAGCGCGCCAATGGAGAAGAACAGGATGGCAACAGCGGCGTATTTTAACAGCCCGATGAAAATTTTCCGGGTTTTTTGCCCCTGCTGTTGGTCTTCCACCTGCTTTAATATCCGGGTGAAGAGGATTATTTTTTCATTTTCCGAAAGTTCCTTGTCTGAAGTACGGAGTTTTTGCAGGATTCGGCGTGCAAGCTGGATGTTTTCTTTTTCCTGTGGATTGCTGGTCTCAAACGATTTCCACCAGTTGTCCAGTTCGTTTCCGGGGCTGAATACCCATTGAATGAACCGTTTATCGTCGAGATATTTGCTAATATTTTCCATTCAAATTTGTTCGTTCTGCTTTAAAAGGACTTCAACCTTTAAAATATGGACAACTTTTTTAACTTTTTTTGCAAAAAAAAAATTCCGCCCCCGAAAATGAGGGCGGAACCGTGTAAAACTATGAACAATTGGATAAACCGATTTTCAGACAGATGTTTTTCAAATAATCATAAAAATGGTTTAATCCCGGGCCTAACCCTGTTTCTATAAAAGGACAAGGGGATGGGGAATATGGACAGGAGATTACATATTTTTGATTAATATTCCGGTGCGCTGCACCTTTCGTTCTGTTGTAATGCTATTGGTGCTACAAATATTTCGCGGCTCTGCCGCTGGTTTTCTGTTGTTTTACTTTTACGGCTACAAATGTTTCGCGGCTCTGCCGCTGGTTCCCTGTTGTGATGCTCTTGCGCTTACAAATGTTTCGCAGCTCTGCTGCTGTTCTTTTTGCGGAATTTGATTTTTCTAAAAATATTTTTTGGCTCTGTCGCTGATTTCAAATGAATATCAGTTGTTCGGGGTAGTAGATGCAGCGCACCTTAAAATTTGTAGAAAACTCTGCCACTTTCGTTTAAAATCTGTTTTACCGCAGATGAACCAAAAACAACACCAGCCCCTGCTTCCCGAATTTTTCACGGATGGATTGCAATGCCCGGTAAACCTGTTTCCGAACCGATTCAATTGAAATATTCAATACTTTGGCAATCTCCTCATATTCCATCGATTCGTTGTACCGCAGATACAGCGCTTCCTTTTGCCTGGCCGGAAGGTTTTTACATACTTCATTTACCCGCCAGTTCAGTTCCGCTTCCTCTACGTTTTCAATAATGGCTTTTTCAATGCTGTACTCGGGTTCAAAATTCAGTTCGCATTCTTCTTCGTTTACCATCTTGCGGTTGCGTTTCAGTTTTTTTATGAGGTTTCGTTTCAGGGCAAGAATTAAATAATAACGCAGGTTTTCCGGGTTGGTTCTGTTTTTTTGCCGCTTCAGGTATAAATCGAGAAAAACCTCCTGAATGGCATCTTTCACCAGGTTATCGTCGGCACACAGTTTGGTTCCATACCGGAACAGCACCTCCACATGCAGGTTGTACAAATGGGCAAATGCCTCTTTGTTC
>JAWLCL010000042.1:0-4166 GCA_041687255.1 Mariniphaga sp.
GTGTATTCCCGGCTTATGGCCATTAATCCGCCGAAACTGGTATAGGCGTATACATCCTGATTAAGGATGTTTCTTACCGATAAATTAAACTCCAGCCCGTTTTTAAAAACGTAAGTAACTTCAGCATCAGCAAGGAAAAAATGCTTGGATAGCCCGGCAGATATCTCATTATTATAGTGCTCTCCCGAAACCCGCACAAGCCACTTTTTGTTTAGCGAAAAATTACCCGAGAGCTTTTGCACGAAGTTTTTGCTTGAAGTTTGCAATCCGGTGTTTTTCATATCCATCCAATTCTGAGAAAAGGAGAATTCATAAGATGCATTGAACCAACGGGCAATCCGGCTGGTGATTTTTGGAGCAATACTCCATAGCCCGGAGGAGTATGGCGATTCTATGCCGTTCTGAAACAGGGCACCCTCGAATGTGGAGAACGATGAACGCAGCGAAAACATTCCGTTTATGGCATCCACCCCTTTGCTGATATTGCCACTCAGCATCCACATATTGCTGCTGTATCCTTGAGGAATGAACGTATTCAACAGGTATGCATCCAGGAAAAAACGGTTGGTAATTTGGGGCGAATATTCCCACGAACGAATAATGCCAGCATTCCAAAATAAAGCCCTCAATGGATTCTGATACCTGAAGTTAAAACTTGCAGATTTGCTGTTTCCCGTGTTGAAGTCAATTAACCCCCTGCTAAGATTGCGGTAATTGTTCAGTATTAATCCTTCGTGAAAGGATTGTTCTTGCAAGGGACGTTGGACATAACTGCCAGATATAGATGCAGATAAGCGTTGCGAGAAATGATGCCGAATTAACAACCTTGGTGAGAGAAAGAATTTTTCTTCGTTATGTTTTCTATCGGCTATTTTGTCAAAGTAGAGGAAAGGGATAAACGACAGCGGCATGTTGAATGTGGCTTCAAAGCTCCCCTTTTTATACTCCATTGAGGGCGAAGCATAAAGGTTCAGGTAACGCATGGTTTCATCGTTATTCAATCTTCCCAGGGTGTCAGCAATGCCTGTTAGTTGGCTTGCCAGTGAACGGATCACCCCAACCACTCCTATTGTCATAGAAATGTTTACAGGATTTACATAAAATGACAAGGCCGTATTGGTATTGGTGTAGAAAGCTGAAGTTTGCACCTCCTGTTGCTGGACTTCATTTTCGCGACTTACGGTAAGCTGCTGGGGTTTGGTCTGGTATAGGTTGAATGATTTCAGTGTATAAGCCTTATTGCCAAACCGCTTGAGAATTTCCAGGTCGTTAGAGAATTGCCGGTGCGGAACCGAGGCTTCTTGCATATTGGGGAATGATCCATCAATATTAATTTTTATGTCGTTCCAGTTCATATCAGCAAGCAGCTTGTTCCTGAAATAATAAGTTGGCGTGTTGGCCGTAAGGGTCAAATCGCCCAACAGGCGGTTTTGCCGACTTGAAGCATACTCATCTGCCAGGGTTATTATGGTGCCATCTTCAAGGAAATACGAATTACGGGTGGAATTTTCAGAAGTAAGGCGTTTATTGAGGTAAGAAAACTGCGAGGTAAGATCGTAATGCTGGCCCACCGACCACAAGTTGTTGGTACTGAACAGGTGGGTTTTATTGAATCGGCTTCGATAGTCATCAATCTGTCGCAGATTTTCGGGAGAAACCCTTATGTAATTCTGCAGGTTATAGCCTCTGCGAAATTGGGCAATGGGATTTTCAATAGCAAAAGCCCTGGTTTCATGTGCCAGCGCATCGCCCGTGTTATTTGATTTATAAAGATTCAGTGTCTGCGCATTGGCCTTAAACCGCATGGCCGCAAGCTCCGATTTCCATAAAAAGGGTTCAAAACCGGCACCTGTTTTTATGGTTCCCACCCAGCGGGCTTTGGCATCTTCCTTTAGGCGAATATTGATGGCCGGATCCTGCGAAAACGAAATGTCTTCAAGGGCCCTTATGGGTTGATGATTTTGCAACACCTCCACCCTCGATACGTCTTTTTGGTGAATGTTGTTGGTGGCAATTCCGTAGCGTCCGCCCAGCATATCCCTTCCTTCAATGTAAAATCTGTTAATGGGCTGATCCTGGAATTTTATCTGACCACTGGGCTCAACGGTTATTCCGGGCATTCTTTTCAACACATCGGCCAATGTTTGGTCTTGTATTTCGGCAAAGCTCTCAACATGAAACGTTATGGTATCGCCCCTTTGGTCAATGCTTGGCGCTTTAAAAACAAACTCTCTCAGCTCGGTTGCCCTCACTGACAATTGTGCGTTGTAAACAAGCCGGCCCTGACTAATTGGAATGGTTTGCGGAGCGTAACCCATCATAGCAAAATGCAGCACCAGGTTCTCGGAAAAAGAGTCAAGGGTTATCTCAAATCTTCCACCAGGCGAGGTAGTGGCATACCTCAAAATCCTGCTTTCGTCGGCCAGCCGAATCCTGATAATGACACCCGGTATCAACTCATCCGTATCTTTATTGGTTACCACCCCGCTTAAAACAACAGGTTGTGCATTAAGCCAAAAAGCTGAGAAAACAATCAATATGAAAAGGGCCAGTTTGGGTTTCAACATTTCAATTACTGTTTTGTAAGCCTCAAAAACAAATGCGTACCATCTTGCACTTTTTTGCTTGCCAGGGCTTACCAATAATCACGCTCAATAAAATCGTGGGGGTGACTACTTGGTGATGTAGCACTAAAAATATCCATACCCAATTGGTTATTCAAAATGTCAGGCATGTTATGCCGGTACCTAAACCGACCTCTGAGAAAAGTTATACGGTTGGTTTCTTCATACTTGCCAAATGAGCCATAGGATAAAACCACCGGCGAAAAAACTATGGGTTCATTATCCACTTTTTCTATTCCGACAATATTAAAATGGTAGTGTTTTTTTGCATCGTATGCTTCCATAATCAGGCCAGGTAATCCACTCAATTTCCAAGGGCCATCGCTGATAGGTATATCGTGTGCGAACCAGGCAATCCAGCGGCGGCCACGAAAATCGCTCACGGCCATTTGAACAGGGAAGTCCAAAATGGTTTTTACACTATCAATGATTTCCCATTTTAGGGGGTTGAACTCGTCAGTGTAAATGTAATGATTTGTACTTATGGCATCTGTTACTGTGACTTGCCCAACAGGGTAGTTTTTGTAAACTGTTATCGGAGTGCGTCGACGGATAAATCCTTTGGGAGCTTCTCTATTCTCCAATCTCGCTCTAGCAACTCTAGCAGCAATTTGCCTCATAACCCTTTCTCCATCAGAGGTAGCCCTCAATGAGTCAGCTTGAAAGGTATAGTAACTGTAGCTTTTTGAAATGTTCTGCCCTACCTGGAGGATTATCAGATCTTCTCGTGTGTCATTGTTTGTTAGAGTATCAAATTCCCAGGCATACTCGTAATAAAATTTGAATTGTGCATGGTCTAATACTTGTTGGGCGAAGGTTTGTAAGCTTCCCAGCATGACACAAATGATCAGGAGAATAAATACAGTTAGAGGTTTCTGGTCCATGTTCATGCTATGTTTTAGTTCAAAACGATACTCTTGCCTTTAAAAGCCTTCAGCAATATCGCAAAATTTCGAATAATTGCTTTTTTATTTATTTGCTTTTTTTGCTAATAAAATCTACTCTTGGCACTACGCCGGGGCTTTTCGGTTTGCCGCCCGCACGGGTTCTTTTGGGCCCGATAAAGAACTTTTACTTTGTAAATCAAAGTAAAAAAATGATTTTAACCAAATTTCAGCGATGATTTTTTGTTATTTATACTTATTCTAAATAATGTTTTTATTCAACATAGCTATTTTTAGTCATATTGTGGCAGTAATAATTTGGGCATAAGGGAATAGCTGTTTGGTTTAACGCCATACTTAAAGGCAGAAGGTGTAATGACAAATTCTACATAAATTTTGTCATTACAATGACAATTTTAACATAAAAGTTAGTGCCACCCGACACCTTTTAGCGAAAACAAACCAGTTATGGGCAGGATTTTTTCAGGAAAGGAAATGCACCTGATCATCTTTCAGTTCACCGGCCATTCGGTATTTCAGATAAAGCCGGGCAATGGTTACCACATCTTTGGCGCAATAGGTGGCAATGCGTTCCAGGTCGTTCTCCTCCCAGTACACCCTTCCCACATCCTTGCCCGAAATATCATCCTTGGGCGTA
>JAWLCL010000043.1:0-3619 GCA_041687255.1 Mariniphaga sp.
GTAATTGAAGCACTCTCAATCAATGATCGGCTTTCTACTTTCCACTGAAAAGGCAAATGCAAATGAGACAGACAACCCGCTGAAAACACTATTACAACCAGCATGGGTGAAGGCGCATCCGGCTGAAGATTCGCATCTGAGGAGTTCAGAAGTTCCTTTCTCTATACGTTTGTAAGACAAAATAAAACCGGCTCCCTGCCAGTGCAGCAGTTTGATTTTGTCGCGGCGTTTATTGATAAAAATAAACGCATCGCCATTGTAGGGATTCCCGCCAAGCGTATTTTGAACCAGACTAATCAGAGCTTCACAACTTTTGCGGATTTCGGTTGGCTGGTTGTACAAGTGAAACCGGTTGTCGGATGACTGCAAACATGGGTTAGAAGCTTATAAGGCTTT
Source organism: Mariniphaga sp. (assembly GCA_041687255.1). Classification (GTDB taxonomy): domain Bacteria; phylum Bacteroidota; class Bacteroidia; order Bacteroidales; family Prolixibacteraceae; genus Mariniphaga. The sequence goes on from JAWLCL010000043.1 coordinate 397, forward strand.
TCAACTGGCCAATATCAATGCCAACCGCGCAACTCATTTGAACTCCATTGGGGAATGAAACTACTATCCGGCCATAATTTTCGTTTGTAACAGTTGCCGTTCTGCCCTTGGATACTTTAACAGGAATAAATGTATCGGGAGTTTCTTTGTTGCATTCAACCGAAAGTCCTTTTTCCTTCTTGTACTTTCTATACCAGTAACTGAATGTTTTTACTGACAGGTTTTCACGGGCACAAAACTTACTCTGGGATAATCCGCTTTCCTGCCATAATTCTATGGTCAGGTACATCTCCTCTTTACTATATCCATCATTAACCGGACAGGCTTTCCGGTTCTTTCGCATGGCGCGAAGTTAGGGATCAGCGAGGCATCTGGCAAGACGGGGTTGGTAGATGGGATACAATGTGCGGTTTCCAGTTAATAAACCAATCCTTCCGGCGGCGTTTCTTTATGCCCTGTAGCCAGCAAGAAATAAGCAAACTGCCTTCTATATCAAAGTTTTACCATTAATGTTTTTATCTTTTTTAAAGAAAAGGCTGGCAAGATACCCTGCAAAAAAACAAGAAACTACTCCAGTCGCAGCGTAAGCTATAAGATGAACCGGCTCATGAATTGCCACTAAAACCTGCACCCCAATGCTACAGGCAATTCCGATTAATGCCCCGGCTGAATTGGCGCGTTTCGATAATATTCCCAATAAGAATACCCCTCCCAAACTGCCAATTACTAACCCGAGTATTTTCTGAAATTCATCCCATAACGATTTTACATCCATCGTGGCCATCATCAGGGCAAAGAGAATTCCAACCAATCCGATAACAAGCGTTGCAATCCGGGCTACTCTTAATCCTCCCACATTATTACTCCAGTTAAATCTGAAGTGGATATCGGTAGAATAGGCGGTTGCTGCCGAGTTCATACTGCTGCTCAGGCTACTCATTGCGGCGGCAAAAATTCCTGCTATCAGCAATCCGGAAATACCTGCCGGTAGTTGAGAAGCAATGTACCAGGGGAAAATGGCATCATTGTTTGAGAATGTAGGATTCAGTTCCGACGGAAATGATTTGTAAAAAACAAAGAGGGCAGTTCCAACAAAAAAGAAAATCAAAGTTGCGGGTATAACTAAAATGGCATTAGTCCATACGCTTTGTTTAGCGGCATTCTCTGATTTGGTGGTAAGGTACCGCTGCACCATGGTTTGGTCCGTTCCGTAAGTAGTAATATTTGCAAAAATGCCCCCGAGCAACATTACCCAGACAGTTGGTTGTTTAAGTGACCAGGTTACATCAACCAAATTAAATTTATGGTTTTCAACGGCCGTTTCCACAATGGTAACAAAACCGCCGTCAACGGCAATAATAATCAGGACAAGCGACAGGATTGCCCCGCCCAACAAAACGATTACCTGCATTACGTCGGTCCAGATAACGGCTTCGATGCCGCCCATCATGGTATAAATTAAGCTGATAATTCCCATCAGTCCGATACAAACAAAAATGTCGATTCCTGTTACTACATTCAGAGCAATAGACGGCAGAAACATCACCACTCCCATCCGGCCCACCTGGAACAATATAAATGAAAGACTTCCGATTAAACGAACAACAATATTAAATCTTGCCTCCAGATATTCGTAAGCTGTGGTTATATTCATTTTCCGGTAAAAAGGAATAAAAACGAAAACGATTATCGGCGCCACCATAAAAATAGTCATGTTCAGCATAAAATAAGACCAATCGGTGGCAAATGTTTTGGCCGGGATCGCCATAAAAGTTATGGCGCTCAATGCAGTTCCAAAAATACTTAAACCGGCAGCCCACCAAGGAACACGGCCTCCTCCTTTAAAATAGTCGTTGGTGTTTTTTTGCCGTTTGGAAAAAAACCATCCCATCCATGACAAGATTAGAAAATAGAGCGCTATCACAACCACGTCGATAAAGCCAAGATGCCTGCTTTCTTTATTGATCGTAATTTTTAGCGTACCAGGAGTGCGCACTCCCGGACGGATTTCACCGGATGGTACAAAAACCTCATTTCCCCATTTAACCGTGGTAGTGGTTACCTGGCCGGTTTTCGGAAGTTTTCCTGCGCTGTAAATTTCGTTTGTAATGGTATTGAAAGCCGTCATTTGATTTCCAAAACCGGAATGGTTGTTTAAATGGTGGAGCAGTACATTTTGCAAAGAATCCAGCATACTGTCATTTGCATCATTATTTTTTGCTGATGTTATTTGTTTCTCAATTTCCAGTTGTTTTTTCATCATCTCCCCGCTTGCACCAGAAGGAAAAACAATAGTAGCAGCTCCCAACGGGAAGGCAGTCCCTGCCATGAATGGAAATTTTATCTGACTCCCATCCGAAATAACAGACCATTGTTCCAGATAGGGATTATAAACGTGAGCATCATAAAGTATCTCAGGATCGTTTACTAGTCGGACATTTCTGCCTGAAAAAAGATAAAAACAGTTGGTTTCGCCGTCGCTTTGTCCAACACCAACCGCAAAGGCGCGGGGTTTCCCTTCCCATGAGGGTAGTTCTTCCCATATCCAGAATTGTGGATTGCTGCCAGTCATTGTCAGCCTGAAAAAATGCTTGCCCGATGCCCCGGAAAGTTCAGATAAACCACCAGCCACATACACGTACCCATCCACTTTGGCAAATGCAAAATTGGTTAATGGTGCAGGAAGGCTTGGGCCGGGTTTAATTTCAACACTTGCGGTTAGCGGGTTATAATCTATCAACCAACTTTCTGAAATGCAGTCACTCGCAGTATTTCCACCAAAACAAAGTAATCCGAACGGTGTTTCAACAGCTCCGCCGTAACCCGCTTCAAAAGGGATTTTTTCTGTTGATTTTTCCCACGAATATTCTCCGGTTGTATTTGTATTGAGGAAGAAAACCTCATCGTAATATGTTTTTGTCCCGTCATCCCACGGTAATTTATCGGGGAAATTAGCGCCACCGGCAATGATTAAAACGCCATCATCCATTCCAGTATAGGGCCCTGCCAATCCGGGTTGAGTGGTATAACCCGAATTTGGGGGAAGATCAGGCAGGTTTGAAAATTGGAAATAATGATTTTCAGCATGTGTGATAAAACCAATAATTAAAAAAAACATGAATACTAGTTTAAACCTTAGATGCCTAAACAGGCATCTTGACGTGCATTTTTTCAAAATATTCATTTTTCCTCTTTTTTGGTTTTGATACCAAAAACCTTGTTA
>JAWLCL010000044.1:0-2842 GCA_041687255.1 Mariniphaga sp.
TGACTTAAACTCAAGTGAAAGCATTTTATCTATACCTGTCATGTTGTTTCAAAATAATAGAATAAATGATATTGAATTATCCGATTTTGTAAACAACAGTAAATATGCGGCGTAGTACTTATTGCTAAAAAAATCCTGAGACGCTAAGTTTGCCGGCAAAAGTTATCATTATGACCGAAGCTTTATTTCAGGATTTATTAAAGCGGCAAAAGGAATCCGGATTAACTGTCCGGGATTTTTGTGCCAACGAGGGGATAGTTCCTTCCACTTTTTACTACTGGCTGAAAAAATGCAGGGAAAAAGAAGTTCAGCCAAAAGTTTTCATTCCGCTTACCATTGGAGGAGAGCAGTTGTCTGCATATAAAAAGAACCACTACTCACGATCTCACCTGTCAGCAAAGCAAATGGAAGCCCCTGTTCTGCTGGAGCTGGTTTTCCCCAATGGCACTGTATTAAAAGTAAGAAACCAGGTGGACCTGCCCCTTCTGCAAAAATTGGTTCACCTCTACGATTGAGCGGAATGTTTCATTTACATAACAAACTCCAGTATTATCTTTACCCTGGTCCGGTTGACATGCGTAAAAGTTTTTACACCCTGAGCGGTATTGTAACCTCAATAATGAAACGAAACGTACGCGATGGTGAGGTGTTTATTTTTGTCAACCGGAACCTGACCATTATGAAGATTTTGCACCTCGAATACGGGGGACTGGTAATCTACCACAAGAAACTTGAAAACGGTACTTTCAGGTTTCCATCTTTTGATGAAAATATCACTTCACTTCAACTAAACTGGCAGGATTTGATGAGTATGGTTTCGGATGTAAAAATCAGGGCCCGCAGGTTAAAAAAAAGGTGAAAAAACATAAAAAATATTTTACTTATTTGCCTTTAAACCCTTGGTAATACAAGGATTTTTTATTATTTTCAACCCATAATAAATCAAACGGGGCAATGAGTCATTTTGAAGATAAGGACACATTTATTGAGCAACTTCTCCATGAACGAGACACCATGTTTCAGGAGCTTTCCCGCTTGAGAAAAATCGATCAGGGTGCATTAGAAGAAGTAGAAAACACCAACAAGAAGCTTAATCGTATTATCGAAGAAAAAGACGATAAGATTCGTCAGCTTACCGACCAGCTTGCCTGGTATAAACGAAAGTTCTGGAAACCAACTACAGAGAAATACATTCCCCAGGATCCGAACCAATGCAGGATTGACTTTGACGGTCTGGATATGCTGCCAGAAGAAAAAGCTTACGCACAGGAAGCAGAAAAAGAGGTTATCTCGTATGAGCGCAATAAACCTAAAAAAGAGAAAAAACAACCGGTCCGGATGCCACTTCCAGACCATCTTCGTCGTGAAACAGAAGTCATTGAGCCGGAAGGAATCGATGAAAACTGGATACGCATAAATGAAGAAGTAACTGAAGTTCTTAACCTGAAACCGGGAGAACTGTATGTCCGGCGGATTGTACGACCAGTTTATGCATTAAAAAAAGCTCTCCTGCAGCAGAATGATGATGAACAGGAACCCGGAAAATGCATCCGTATTGCATCTTTGCCTAATTTGCCACTTTCACGCAGTAATGCCGATGCTTCCTTACTTGCTGATATTGAATTAGGAAAATATTTATACCACCTGCCTTTCCATCGCCAGATTGCCATCTATAAACAGCTTGGTGTTTCGTTACCGGCATCCACCATTAACGGATGGCATAAGGATACCTGTGATTTGTTAAGGGCATTGTACTACCGGTTAAAAGAGATTGTGCTCTTGTCAGATTATATTCAGGTGGATGAAAGTACCATCCCGGTTATCAATAAGAAAAAACAAAAAGCGGCAAAAGAATATCTTTGGGTAGTGAGGTCGGTAATAGAAAAACTGGTATTTTTTCATTACGATAAAGGATCGAGGGCGCAAAAAGTGATAGTTGAACTGTTGCGTGATTTTAAGGGGGCAGTCCAATCCGATGGTTATGGTGCATATTCCATTTATGAGAACAAAACAGGAGTATTGCTGCTTGGATGCTGGGCTCATGCACGCCGTAAATTTAAGGAAGCAGAAAAAGAAGACAAATCCGGTGCAGAATATGCACTTGGACAAATAAGCCTGCTTTACAAAGTGGAGACAATGGCCGATGAGCAGAATCTGGACGATCAGCAACGGGCAGAACTGCGCACCCGGCTGGCATACCCAATCCTCCAGGCTTTTGAAAAATGGATTGAACACTATTACCCGAAAGCACAACCAAAAGGAAGAATGGAGAGGGCATTAAAATATACCTATTCTATATTCCGCCGCTTATCCCGCTACCATCTTGATGGAAGATATAAATTGGATAATAATCTTATTGAAAACAGTATAAGGGGAATGGCAATCGGGCGAAAGAATTACCTTTTCTGTGGCAATCATGATTCTGCTGAAAATGCTGCCATCATGTACTCCTTTATAGAAACCTGCAAAGCTCAGAATGTGGATCCACGTGAATGGCTGACTGATGTTCTTACACGTATTCCGGTTTACAACAATGATTACCGTCTTGACCTGGCAGACCTTCTTCCTCACAACTGGAAGAAAGCACGGCAGTGTCAGCCCGTATCCAACTGATTCCAAAAAAAGTTGGAATTCTTTGGACTAACCACTGTACTTCTCTTAAATCTTAATGAAAATCCTACCTCTGTCCGAGTAACTACAAAAAACATTGGACATTATCGGACGTGCAAGGCCGAATAATTACTATCTCATATCGCTAAATATTTTGTATTTTATGGACAATCAAGCAATACGTATCCGGGTCGAAAACTTGCACTTGCCCGTAGTGGGCAATGCGAGATAG